>CBDHDN010000061.1:0-28958 GCA_965261585.1 Alphaproteobacteria bacterium | reverse complement strand
CGAACGAACGCAACACGCGTGAATGACTACGGTGCTTTTGCCGCAAGGATGTTCCGGCGACAGCCATGGCTGGACTTCGAACTCATCGACCATCCCTTTGGTCCACACGTGCTCCCGGTGGTTCGCCCATGAGGCGTGGTCGGCTCGATGCCCGACGGCTGAGATGCGTTGGCAATCACCGTACCCCGTGAGCCGCTCGCTCGCCGTGTTGGGCGCGGCAACGCGGCGGTTCATTCGCATCATAAAAACCGCGTATTTCTTGGGATTTTTCGTCCTCGTTCTCGGTTTCGAATACCTGAGCGAGGTCGAGTATGGCGGCGTCGACGCATTGTGCGCGGCCATCGGCGGGCACGACGTTCAGGCACCGATCCTCGTCTGGAACGACGTCGAGCCCAAGTTCTGCGCATTCGGCGTCGCCGCCGAAAGTGCCATTGCCGGAAGTGGGTTGAACGCGCTGCTGTTCACCCTGATCTTGGCTGCGCTGTGGCTGGTCTACACGATCTTCCGCAGACACTCGGCGCGCGACGGGCACTTGCCTTATCGCGCATCATCGCCGGCCCCGACCCGCTTGTCGCTGCTGATGCCGGTCTTGTGTCTCGGCCTGGGCTGTGCTGCCAGCGCGGCGTTGATTGCGTGGCTGACGGATGCGCACGAGGGCCTGCGCCTGCGCAACGCCTGTCTGCCCGGCGGCGTCAGTGCATTAGCTGCCACGGCCCCGACCGCCGACGTTCTTTGCGATCTGGACTGGCGCGACATCGCTGGTGCCATCTGGCCCCCCGGCCTTGGCCTGGCCGTCGCCATCGCGGGCCTGTGGAACACCCTCGCCGTATTGACCCGGTTCCTGGTCTTTGTCGCCAACGATCGGCGCTAGACCGTGGCGCGTCCTCACCCAAGCGGTTGGGTCGACAGCCACCAGTCGTCGCCGGCGACCCAGCAGGTGTCGTCGGGCGCCGAGCCGTCGCGGTGGAGCGTGCGGACGTCCTGCCAATCGCCACCGGCGAAGGCCTGTTCCAGCCGGGCGCTCGTTGCCTCGTCCTGGCCGCCGACCGAAGGGATGAACTGGGCCCGGCAGACGAACCGCGCGGCGAAGCCGGCGTCCTGGCGCGTGACCATGAGCATGGCGCCGAAGCCCCAGCCCGGCGTCAGCGGGAAGATCAGCCGCCCGCCGGCATTCAGGCTGTCGAGCCAGACGCCCAGTGGCGCGCTGGCGCCGGCGTTCACATAGATGACGTCGCTCGGCGGCAGCGGCGGCGCGGTGCCGGAGCGGCAGTGCACGGTGACACCCGGCAGCGCCGCCAGGTTCTGCGTCGCGATCTCGGCCAGCTCCCGATCGATCTCCACCGCCTCGACGGGGCCGTCGGGGGCGACCAGCGCGGCGAGGATCGCCGTGTAGTAGCCGCTGCCGACGCCGACATGCAGCACCTGCTCACCCGGCCGCGGCGCCGCGGCGGCGAGGCAGCGGGCGTGCAGGCTGGGCTCGCCATTGTTGACGCGCTTGGCCGGCGACAGGGCGATGACGACGTCCTGGTAGACGAACGCCGGATCCGCCGTCGGCGTCTCGACATAACCTTCGCCGGCGAAGATCAGCCACGGGCCCGGGCCGAGAAAACGCTCTCGCGGCACCGCCGCGAAGGCGTCGCGCACCGGTCCGGCACCCAGGCCGGCCCGCGCGGTCACGAGCTGTGCGTAGTAGCGTCGCAGCCCTACGGTGGACCGCTCGTCCATCAGACGCCCTCCAGGTCCTTGGCGAGCCCCGCCAGCCGCGCCGCCCAGACGCCGGCCCCGGTCAGCCGCACGACCCGCGCGTCGGCCTCGCCCGCGACGAAATCCAGCATGACGCCTAGGTGGTCCGGCGGCAACAGCGCGCCCAGGCGCTCCGGCCATTCGATCAGCGCGATCGCTTCGCCTAGCGCCTCGTCGATGCCGAGCTCAAGAGCCTCCTCGGCCCTGGTCAGGCGGTACAAGTCGAAGTGCCAGACCGGCGCCGGCGCCACGTCATAGATCTGCACCAGGGTGAAGGTCGGGCTCGGCACCTCCTCGCCGCCGCCCAGCGCGGCGATCAGGCCGCGCGCGAGCGTCGTCTTGCCGGCACCGATCTCGCCCGACAGCGCGACGACGTCACCGGCGCGCAGATTCCCGGCGAGACGCGCCGCGAAGGCGGCGGTCGCCGCCGGGCCGGGGAGGCGGAAATCCATGGCCGGGCGTCCGGCCTACCCCCCACCCCAACCCTCCCCCCCTTGGGGGGAGGGGGCGATGGCTCGTCGCATATCTCCCTGCCCCCAAGGGGGGGAGGGTTGGGGTGGGGGGTGGATGCGATCCAACGGCCGCGGGCCGCCGTTCACGCGGCGCCGGCGGTAATCGCCGCCAGCTCGGGCTCCGCCGGCACCAGGCAGGTGACGGTTGTGCCGGTCTCCGGCGACGACTGGATCTCGACGCGCCCGCGATGCAACTCGACAAAGCTCTGCACCAGGCTGAGGCCCAGACCGGCACCGCTGCCGGCGGGCCGGACCAACGGGTTCGAGCCGCGCTCGAATTTGCGGAACACGCGCGACTGGTCTTCATGCGGGATGCCGACACCGGAATCGCTGACGGCGAAGATCATCTGGTTCGCCGCGCGCCGCGCCGACATCGTGATCGCGCCACCCGACGGCGTGAACTTGATGGCGTTGGAGACCAAGTTGAACATCACCTGCTTCAGGCGCCGCTCGTCGGCCGTCATGGCGCCGATGTCGGTGCCGCAGTTGAGCTTCAGCTGCAGGCCCTGCTGGCGCGCGCGCTCACGCGTGATGCCGTAGACACCGGCCACCATCGCGTGCACGTCGAAGCGCTGCGGCTCCAGCTCCATGAAGCCGGCCTCGACCGTCGCCAGGTCCAGGATGTCGTTGATGAGCTCCAACAGCTGGTCGCCCGACCGCAGGATGCCGCGGCAATATTCGTGCTGCTTGGCGTTGAGCGAGCCGAACATTTCGCCGTTGAGGATCTCGGTGAAGCCGCTGATCGCGGTGAGCGGCGTCCGCAGCTCGTAGGAGACGTTGGCGATGAACTCGGTCTTCAGCTTTTCCGCCGCCTCCAACGCATCGGCACGCTCGCGCAGCGCCCGCTCGACCCGGTAGCGGTCCGTCACATCGAGGTACGACAGCAACACCATGCCGTCGGGCAGCGGCACCGTCGCGTATTCCAGCACCGAGCCGTCGGCGCGCTCGATCCGGCCCGAGCTGGGTTCGCGCGCCGTCGCCGCCGCGATGATGCGTTCGTGCAGTTGCGGCCACGGCTCGTCGCTGTCGTAGAAGTCGCGGCACTTGTCGATCAGATCGGCGATGTGTGGCTCACCGTCCAGGTCGGCCTCGGCAAACTGCGAGACCCGGCCGTAGGCGGCGTTGCACAGCTTCAGCCGGCCGTCCGAGCCGATCAGCGCGACGCCCTCATAGAGGTTGTCGAGCGTCCGCCGCTGCACCTCGATCAGCGTGTTGTAGTTGCGCTCCAACGACAGGCTGTCGGTCACGTCCTCATAGGTGAACAGCAGGCCGCCCAGCGGATGCGGCGAGGCGCGCTTACGCAAGGTACGTCCGTCGGGCAGGTGGATCAGGTCCTCCAGCGGGCTGATCAGCGAGGTGAACAGCTTCAGCTCCGCCGCCTTGAAGGCGCGGAAGTCGACGGTCTCGGGCAGCAACCGCCGTTCGCGCAGCCGCTCCAGCTCCTCGCCCAGCGTCGGCTGCCCGTCGAGGAACCGAGTGTCGTGGTCCCACAGCAGCGCGTAGGCGGCGTTGTAGAACTGCAGCCGCGTGTCCGGCCCATAGATGGCGACCGCCGCGGCAAAATTCTCCAGCACGTCGGCGTGGGCGGCGACGTGACGCGCCATGCCGCCGCGCAGATCCTCCATCTCGGTATGGTCGACGGCATAGCCGACGACGCCGGCCACGCTGGCGACCTCGTTCAACTCCAACAGCCGCCGCTCGCTGCCGACGACGACATGGGCGCTTTCCGATTGCCGCTGGCCACTGTCCCGAGCCAGGCGGGCCAGTGGGTTGCCCGGCCTGGCCGGGTCGCCGGCGAAGCCGAGCTCGAGCTGATTGGTGACGACCTGCTCGGCGTCGCTGTTCACGGCCTCGCGGTAGGCGCGGTTCACCTGAACCAGAGCCAGCCGCTCGTCGCGCCGCCACACCGGCAGCGGCAGGCCGTCGAGCATGGTGGCGAGGTTGTTGTGCGCCGCCTCGGCGGCCTCCAGGCGCGCCGCCGTCGCTCGCGCCGCAGCGGCCTGTTCGGTCACGTCGGTGACCGACAACACGTCGAGCGCGCCGTACGCGCGCGCCGGCCATCGAGCCGGAAGGCCCGCCCGGCCGCTGCCTGCAGCGTCTCGGAGAACTCCTCGCCACGTCCATGCAGCGCCGCCACCAGACCGGCAAGCCGCGCCGCCGTCGTGTCGTCGAACAGCTTCAGCAACCCGGCCAGGCTGGCGCCCTCCCGGCCGAGCAGGGCGACCAGCGTCGGCGACGCCGTCTCCGTATCATCGGCCGCCCACGCCAGATAGGCGCCGGCGACGCATTCCAGCGTTGCCGCGGCCTGCCGCGAACGGCGCGCCGCCCGCGCGAGTTCCTGATTGGCCCGGTACCAGCGCAACACCAGCCACAAGCCGGCGGCCACCGCAATCGCCAACGCTGCAATCAAGAGTTCTATGAACACGGCCGTTCCGGCGATCCTCTCAGTGAGCGACCGAAGCGCACCCGACCCCCGCGCCACTCGATGCCGTCAGTACCGATAGTGTTCCGGCTTGTAGGGCCCATCCGCGGCAACGCCGATGTAGTCCGCCTGGGTCTGCGACAGCTTCGTCAGCTTGATGCCCAGTTTGCCGAGGTGCAGGCGCGCCACCTTCTCGTCCAGGTGCTTCGGCAGCACATAGACCTTGCGCTCATAGGCCTCGGGGTTGGTCCACAGCTCGATCTGCGCCAGCACCTGGTTGGTGAACGACGTGCTCATCACGAAGCTCGGGTGGCCGGTCGCGCAGCCCAGGTTGACGAGCCGACCTTCGGCGAGCACGAGCAGCCGCTTGCCGTCGGGAAACTCGACCTCGTCGACCTGCGGCTTGACGTTGTGCCATTTGTAGTTGCGCAACGCTGCAATCTGGATCTCGCTGTCGAAGTGGCCGACGTTGCAGACGATCGCCCGGTCTTTCATCTCGCGCATGTGCTCGAGCGTGATGACGTCGACATTGCCGGTCGTCGTGACGAACAGGTCGCCGACGCCGGCGACCTCGTCCATCGTCACCACCTCATAGCCCTCCATCGCCGCCTGCAGGGCGCAGATCGGGTCGATCTCGGTCACCAGCACGCGCGCGCCCTGGCCGCGCAGCGACGCGGCCGAGCCCTTGCCGACCTCGCCATAGCCGCAGACGACGGCGATCTTGCCGGCCAGCATGACGTCGGTCGCCCGCTTGATGCCGTCGACGAGGCTCTCGCGGATGCCGTAGAGATTATCGAACTTCGACTTGGTGACGGAGTCGTTGACGTTGAAGGCCGGCACCTTGAGCGTGCCGTCGCGCGCCATATCGTAGAGCCGGTGGACGCCCGTCGTCGTCTCCTCCGACAGGCCGCGCACGTCGGTCATCAACTCGCCATACTTGTCGTGCATGACGGCGGTCAAATCGCCGCCGTCGTCGAGCAGCATGTTGGGCGTCCAACCGTTCGGCCCATGGATCGTCTGCTCGATGCACCACGAGTACTCTTCCTCGCTCTCGCCCTTCCAGGCAAACACCGGCACGCCGCTCGCGGCGGTCGCCGCCGCCGCCTGGTCCTGGGTCGAGAAGATGTTGCACGAGCTCCAGCGGATCTCGGCGCCCAGCGCCGTCAGCGTCTCGATCAGCACCGCCGTCTGGATGGTCATGTGCAGGCAGCCCGTGATGCGCGCGCCGGCCAACGGCGGCTTGCCGTCATGGGCCTCGCGCAGCGCCATCAGCCCGGGCATCTCGGTCTCGGCGATGGCGATCTCCTTGCGGCCCCAATCGGCGAGCGAAATGTCTGCGACCTTATAGTCGTTGGCGGAACTCATCCTTGTCTCCCGGAATACGCGGGCGCGCGCCGAGTTGGCCGCGGCGCCCGAATCAGGCGGCGTATAGCAGACCCCCTACGCCACAGCAATGGGGCGCCCATGGCGTTTGTCGCCCGGATCGCAGGGGCCCGGCTAGCCCGGATTTCTCACACGGAGTAGTGCATCGGGGCCCCGAATCAGCGAAAGTGATTGTTGCAACAAGAACTTAAGCTGAGACGGAGGATCTCCCCGATGCCAACAGAGTGTATCTCGGATCTGTTCGGATTTGCACGCGTTGAGAGCCGGCGCGTTGAGGCAGCGTTTGACGGCGGTCCGGTGACGTCGAACGGCGGCGCGCTTTTGCTGGGGGCCACGGAGCGGGCGATTGGCCTGGTCGCGGGTTTTGCGCGATGTTTCCAGGACGGCCGCGATCCGGCGTTGACGGAGCACAGCGTCGCGACGCTGGTCGGCCAACGTGTGTTCGCCCTGGCGCTGGGTTACGAGGACCTGATCGACCACGACGAGCTGCGCCATGATCCGGTGATGGCGGTGCTCGCCGGCAAGCTCGAGGCGCGGCGGGCGGACTGCGCGCCGCTCGCCGGCAAGTCGACGCTGAACCGGCTGGAGCACGCGCCGTCGGGGCCGCCGTCGCGCTATCACAAGATCGGCCACGACGCGGCGGCGATCGAGCGCCAGTTCGTCGCGCTGTTCTTGGCCGCGCACCGGCGGCCGGCGAAGCAGATCATCATCGACCTCGACGCGACCGACGATCCGTTGCACGGCGAGCAGGAGGATCGGTTCTTCCACGGTTACTACGATTGTTACTGCTATCTGCCGCTGTACATCTTCTGTGGCCGGCATCTGCTGGCGGCGAAGCTGCGGCCGGCCAATATCGACGGCGCCGCCGGCGCGATCGAGGAGCTCGCCCGGATCGTCGAGCAGATCCGCGACGACTGGCCGGACGTGCGTATTCTGGTGCGCGCTGATTCCGGCTTCGCCCGCGAGGCGCTGATGGCGTGGTGCGAAGCCAACCGGGTCGACTACGTCTTTGGGCTGGCCAGGAACAAGCGGCTCAGCGGCGCGATCGAGAACGCCCTCGCCGCCGCCGCCGCCGACAGCCGGCGCACCGGCAAGCCGGCCCGCCGCTACCAGGAGCTGGTGTGGACGACGCGTAAGAGCTGGAGCCGCGAACGCCGCGTCGTCGCCAAGGCCGAATGGACCCACGGTAAGGCCAATCCGCGCTTCGTCGTCACCTCGCTCGGCACCGGCGAGGTCAAGGCCCGCCGGCTCTATGAAAAGGTCTATTGCGCCCGCGGCGACATGGAGAACCGCATCAAGGAATGCCAGGCCGATCTGTTCGCCGACCGCACCTCGGCTGCCACCATGCGGGCCAACCAGCTGCGCTTGTGGTTCGCCGCCATGGCCTATGCGCTGCTCTGCGCGCTGCGCCGCATCGCCCTCAAGCACACCCGCTTCGCCCGCGCCACCTGCGGCACCATCCGCTTGAAGCTGTTGAAGATCGGCGCCCAGGTGCGCCGCTCCGTCCGCCGCGTCAAGTTCGCAATGGCGTCTTCGTTCCCCTACCAGCAGGAATACCGCCTGGCTCACCATCGATTATGCAACGCCACCGGCTGACCCCAGCAGCCGGCCTCCGCCCGTCCCGTCAACCACACAGGATCAACTCCAGCCTCAGACCACCGCCAGCAGCCGGCGGAACCCCCCAGACTGCCTGCTTCACAGCAACCCATCAACAGTGCCCAAGATAAACTGGCTCTCGGCCACCACCAATCCCGCTGTGAGAAATCCGGGCTAGTGCACCGATCCAGACAAATGATTCACCGTGCGCTGGAGCAACCCGTTGTTTTGTATTCAGAATCAGGTTTCCACTGTGACGACTCTGACTGAGTCGGTGCACTAGATCGTGGTCATCGACTTCTTCGACGTCCTGCAACTCTACGAGGCAGGGTGTGAGAACGCCGTCGCGCTTATCGGCGAGACGATCAGCGACGAGCGGCTCGCCATCCCCAGATCCCTGAAGAAGCCCGCCGGGAGGCAGCTTGCTGCTGTTAGCGACCTTGCCAACATCCCCGACTACATCGTCGAGAAAAATCCCGAGGTAGGTACCAGCTAATCCTCGCCGAAGCGGTCCTTGACCAGTTTCGCCAGCGCCTTGAGCGCCGCTGCCGCCTCGCGGCCCGTGGCGGCGAGCGCGAGTTTGCTGCCCTGTCCCGCCGCCAGCATCATCAGGCCCATGATCGACGTGCCGGAGACCGTCGTCGCCCCCTTCGTCACCGTGACCGCGGCGTCGAACTGCATCGCCGCCTGGACGAAGCGCGCGGCGGCGCGGGCGTGCAAGCCACGTTGATTGACGATCGTGACGGTGACGCTCGGCTGCGGGTCCGGGCCGGACCCGCAGCGCCGCATCTATTGCCTCTCGGCAAGCAGCGCCGATGCGACGTTGATGTATTTGCGCCCGGCCTCCTGCGCCGCCGCCACGGCCTCGCCGATCTCCTGGTCCTGGCGCGCGCTGGCCAGCTTGATGAGCATCGGCAGATTGACGCCGGCAATGACCTCGACCGCGGCCTTGTCCATGATCGATATCACCAGGTTCGACGGCGTACCGCCGAACATGTCGGTCAGCACAACGACCCCGTGCCCGTCATCGACCCGGGCAACGGCGTCGAGGATGTCCTGGCGCCGCTGCTCCATGTCGTCGTCGGCATCGATGCTGATGACGGCGGCCTGCTCCTGCGGCCCGACGACATGCTCCAGGGCGGCCAGGAATTCGTTGGCCAGGCGGCCATGCGTAACGAGCACGATGCCGATCATGGTGTCGCTCCCCCCTCCGCTTCGGCGAGGGCCAGCTCGCGATGCAACACGGCGACCCGAGCCCCGCGCGCACGCAGCCACCCGCCAAGCTCCTCGGCGACGAAGACCGACCGGTGGCGGCCGCCGGTGCAGCCGACCGCGATCGTCAGATAACTCTTGCCCTCGCGGTCGAAGCGCGGCAGCAGCACGGCCAACAGCTTGATCAGCTGGTCGTAGAACGCGGCATAGCCGGCGTCGCCGCGGATGTAATCGGCGACCGCGCTGTCGCTGCCGGTCAACAGCCGCAGCGCCGTGTCGTAGTGCGGGTTGCGCAGAAAGCGCACGTCGAACACCAAATCGGCGTCACGCGGCAGGCCGCGTCGATAGGCGAACGACGTCACGAAGACACCCACGTCGCCGGCCAGCGCACCGCCGAAATGGCCGCGGATGCGCTGACCGAACTGATGCAGGTTCATGTGGCTCGTATCGATGATGACGTCGGCCGCGTCGCGCAGCGGCGCCAACAGGCGGCGCTCGTGAATGATGCCGTCCAGGACCGGCCGGTCCTCGGCCAGCGGATGGCGCCGCCGCGTCTCGGTATACCGCAGCCGCAGCACCTCGTCGTCGCAATCGAGGAACAGCACGTCCAGGGAATAGCC
The DNA here is from genome assembly GCA_965261585.1 of Alphaproteobacteria bacterium. Taxonomy (GTDB): domain Bacteria; phylum Pseudomonadota; class Alphaproteobacteria; order UBA6615; family UBA6615; genus CBDHDN01. Next base: position 19,470 of record CBDHDN010000061.1, on the reverse strand, counting down.
GGTCTCGGCCCGCAACGACGCCATTTCCTCGGCGAACGCAACGACCCCGAAGTCGCGCGTCCGCACGTCGATGCCGACGGCGAGCCCCGGGCCCGGCGCCGGGCCCTGGCGCACCAGGTTGCTCATCAGCCTGAGCGGCAGGTTGTCGACGGCCTCGAAGCCCATGTCCTCCATGGCCTTCAGCGCCGTCGTGAGGCCGGCGCCCGACATGCCGGTCACGATGACGATGCGGCCTGTAGCCGGCACCGTTGGCCGCGCGGCCACGGCGGCCTTCGTCTTGGAACGCTTACTCATCGAATCGCATTATACCGTCCACCGCCGCCGCGACGGCAACGCGCAACTTCGCCGCGGCCGAGACCTCGAACGGCGCCAGGGCGCACCGCGGCACCGCCACGCCCAACAGCTGACACGTCGCCGGCCGCGGCAACCGGTCGATTTCGGCGGCAGCCACCAGATCGACGACCAGCGTCAACGCCGCCGCCGTCGCGGTTGACACCGTGACGATGCCGAGCCCGCGCACTTCCAGCCGGCCGGCGATCGTCGCCGGCGCCGTCATACGGATCGCCACACCGTCGCGGCTGAGAATGGTCTGGTCGTCGGCGATCAGGCGGCCCCCGCCGTCGATCAGCCGCAGCGCCAAGTCGGACTTGCCGCTGCCCGAGGGTCCCCGCAGCAACACGCCGGCGCCGCCCAGCGCCACCGCGGTCGCGTACACCAACTCGCTCGATGCGTCGCGCCGTGGCACTCGTCCAGCGGTCGTCAGCGTCATGCTTCGCTAGCGCCGGACCGCCGGCAGCTCGATACAGAAGCGCGCGCCGAGCACCGGGCCGCCGCGCACCTCGCGACGGTTCTCGGCCCAGATCCGGCCGCCCGACGCCTCGATGATCTGGCGCGAGATCGACAGGCCCAGGCCGGAATGGGTGCCGAACTTCTCGCCGCCGCCATCGGGCCGGTCGGAGTAGAAGCGGTCGAAGATCGCCTCGAGGCTGGCGTCGGGGATGCCGGGCCCCTCGTCGTCGATCGTCAGCCAGACGCCGTCAGCGTCGCGTTGCGCGCGGCAGACGATGCGCCCGCGCGGCGGGCTGAACGAAACGGCATTGACGATGACGTTGCGCAGCACCTGGACCAGCCGGCCCTCGACGCCGCTGACCGTCAGGTCGACGCCCGGCGGCAGGTCGAGGATGAGGCGCAGCACGTCCGGGTCGGAGTTGGCCAGCTCGATATCGGCGATCGCCGTCAATAGCCGCTCCAAATCGACCGGCACCAGCGACGCCCGGCTCAGCTCGGCATCCAGGCGCGAGGCACTTGAGATGTCGCTGATCAGGCGGTCGAGCCGTTGGACGTCCTCCAGGATGATCGCCATCAGGCTGCGCTGCTGGCTCGGGTCGGTCACCCGCGCCACCGTCTCGACGGCGCTGCGCAGCGAGGTCAGCGGGTTCTTGATCTCGTGGGCGACGTCCGCGGCGAAGTGCTCGATCGCATCCATGCGCGCCCACAAGGCCCCGGTCATCGCGCGCAGGTCGCGGCTCAGCTCGCCGATCTCGTCGCCGCGCGCGGAGAAATCGGGGATCTCGACCTCGCGGCCATGGCCGCGCCGCACCCGCTCGGCCGCCGCCGCCAGCCGCCGCAGCGGCCGGCCGATCGTGCCGGCGAGATAGAACGACAGCGCGATCGTGACCGCGAGCGCGACCGCGAAGACCTGCAGCACGCCGACACGGACGGCGCGCAGGCCGGCCTCGATCTCGCTGCCGTCCGTCGACAGCATGAGCGCGCCGACGACTTGTTTGTAGCGCTGCACCGGCACGGCGACGGAGAGCACGATGTCGCCGCTGGTATCGTCGCGCACGATGCCCATCTCCTGGCCGAACAGGGCCCGGCGCACCTCCTCGTAGTCGTTCGCCGTCTGCTCCAACGGCTCGATATAGCGTGGCAGATCGCCGGGCTGCGACAGCCACCGCCCGACCGCGTCGAACAGCGCCTTCACATGCGACGGCGACAACACGCCGGCCGGCGGCGGCAGCTCCTCGATCCGGACGACGCCGCGCGGCGATTCCAGGGTCCGTGTGTCGAGCATGAGCACGCCATCGGGCGAGAACAGCCGGGCCCGCGTATCGGTCGGCGCGACGAGCCGGCGCAGCAGGTTCGTCGATGCCTCGGCGACCAGTTGCTGGCCTTCGTCCTGGGCCGTTTCGACGGCACCGGCGCCGAGCGCCCCGGCGAAGATCTGGCCCTGAATCCTAAGCGCCTCGACCTCGGCGTTGATCAGACTCTGCCGGTACTGGTCGAGGAAGAACACGCCGCCGATCGGCACCACCAGGACGAGCAGGTTGATGGCCAGGATGCGCCGCGTCAGCGATGACGCCAGCAAGGCGCGCCGCCGCCGGCGCAACGGTCGCACCGCGGCGGGCCTCGGCGCCGGTTGGGCACTGGCGCCCGTAGCGCGCCCGATCGCGCGTCGCATGAGGTTCGGCTCGGCGTCGTCGGTCATGCTCTAGCCTCGACGCTTGCCGACCCCCTTATGATTCCTTGTAGCGGTACCCGATCCCGTACAGCGTCTCGATCTGCGAGAATTCAGGGTCGACAAGCCTGATCTTCTTGCGCAGACGTTTGATGTGGCTGTCGATCGTGCGATCGTCAACATAGATATTCTCGCCATATGCCGCGTCCATCAACTGGTCGCGGCTCTTGACATGGCCGGGACGGTTGGCCAGGGCCTGTAGTATCAGGAATTCCGTGACCGTCAGATTGACCTCGCCGGCCTTCCAGGTGCAGCGGTGGCGCCGCGGGTCGAGCACCAACTCGCCACGCACCGTGACCTGATCCTGACCGTCGCCGTCCTCGCGATCGACCTCGGCGCGGCGCAGGATCGCGCGGATGCGTTCGATCAGCAGACGCTGGGAGAACGGCTTGGTGATGTAGTCGTCCGCACCCATGCGCAGGCCGACGACTTCGTCGATTTCGTCGTCCTTCGAGGTCAGGAAGATCACCGGTACCTTGGAGCGCTGGCGCAGGCGCGTCAGCAGTTCCATGCCGTCCATGCGCGGCATCTTGATGTCGAGTACGGCCAAGTCGACCGGCCGCGCCGTCAGGCCGCGCAGCGCCTCGTCGCCATCGGAATAGCTGTGCACGCTGAACCCTTCGGCTTCCAGCGCCATGGCCACGGAAGTCACGATGTTGCGGTCGTCGTCGACGAGCGCGATGGTCTGACGCACGCTTGCCGCCTCCTCTCTTGGTCCCTCGGTTGGCGCGTTACACGGACGCGCGCGCAAGCTGGGGAAGGCCCCTGAACAAGCGCCAGAGTAGCGCTCCAATGTGGCGGATTTGCGGCATCTCCGCCGACCGATGGGCCAGTATAACAGAACCCGCGTCGTCGCCCATCAAGCGGCCGTGATTTGACGGATACGGCCGGCCTCGGCATGGATTGCAACGCGGATGGCCACACGAGTCGCGACCGTGAGTCGCATTACCGCGAACGACGTGAGGGACACTCTATTGCGAATGCTTCGCGACATCCGCATCGCCGCCGGTCTCGCCGCGGTCCTCGTGGTGGTCGGCACCGGCGTCGCCTGGTTCCTGCTGCAGAGCGGCGCACCCGCGGGCCGCGCCGGCCTCGCCACCGGCGTCTCCATCGGCGGCGGGCCGTTCTCGCTGACCGACCACACCGGCAAGGCGGTGACCGACGAGAGCTATGGCGGCCAGGTCAGGTTGATCTATTTCGGCTACACGTTCTGCCCCGACGTCTGCCCGACGGAGCTGGGCAACCTGTCGATTGCCTTGGACGCGCTGGGACCCGACATCGACAAGGTCCAGCCGCTGCTGATTTCGATCGATCCCGAGCGCGATACGCCCGAGGTGCTGGCCGAATACGCGCCGCTGTTCCACGATAAGTTCGTCGGCCTGACCGGGACGGCCCAGCAGATCGAGGACGTCGCCAAGCACTACCGTGTGTTCTATCGCCGCATCCAGGATCCAGAATACACCTACTACCTGATGGACCACACATCCTTCACCTATCTCATGGGCCCCGACGGCGAGTTCCTCAACATGTTCGCCTACGGCACCGACCCCGAGGAGCTTGCCAACGCCATCCGGCGGCACCTCTAGTCCGCTGCGGCCAGGGCAGCACATGGGTCCAGGGCACATACGGCCGGGGCAAATACGGCCGGGGCAAATACGGCCAGGGCATATACGGCCAGGGCATATACGGCTAGTCGGCTTGACGACGCTTGCCGCGATCGCGTGGGCCGTGGCCACGCCGGCGATCGCCCATGACTACGAAGTGAACGGGATTGTCGTCGAGCACCCTTGGGCGCGGGCGACCGCGCCGCGCCAACCCGCCGGCGCCGTCTACGTGACGCTGCGCAACACCGGGGCGAGAGACGACCGCCTGATCGGCGCAGCGACGCCGATAGCCGAGACCAGCGGGCTGCACACGACCCGCAACGATGGCGGGATCATGCGCATGCGCCCGGTCAAGGTCGTCGAGGTGCCCGCCGGCGCCGCGGCAACGCTTGCGCCGGGCGGCCAGCACATCATGCTGGTCGGCCTCACCGAACCGCTCGAGGTCGGCAACCTGCTGCCGCTCACCCTGACATTCGAGCGTGCCGGCACGGTCGACATCGAGGTCTTCATCGACATCCCCGGCGCCGGCGCGGCAAGCCACGACGACCACGCCGCAAACTAGGGTCCAGACTCAATTAGATCCACCAGATGATGAGTGCGGCGAGGACGACGCCAGCGAGGAAGTTTCTGGCGAGTTTGTCGTAGCGGGTGGCGATCCGCCGGAAGTCCTTGAGACGGCCGAACATGCGTTCGATGAGGTTGCGCTGTCGGTAAGCGACGCGATCATGGGAGATCAGGGGCTTGCGCCTGGCAATCGACGGGATGACAGCTTCCGTGCCCTGTTCGGCAAGCAGACGGCGCAGCTTGTTGGTGTCGTAAGCCTTATCGGCTGTGAGCCGGGCAATCGGGCCAGCGGCATCCAGCAGTTCAGGCGCCATGATCACATCGTGGACGTTTCCCGGTGCAAGCAGCAGAACCCGCGGTCGTCCTGCGCCATCGCTCAGGGCGTGGAGCGTGGTCGTGCGACCGCCACGTGAGCGCCCGATCGCTTGCTCGAAAGCCCCCCTTTTCCGCCAGCGGCCGAGCGATGCGCCTTGACATGAGAGCTGTCGATCGCGGCCGTGCCGATCGTTCCAGTGGTCCCGGTCAGCGCCTCGAACATGCCAAGCCAAATGCCCTGCTTGCTCCACCGATTAAACCGATTGTAGATCGTCGTATAGGGACCATACTCCGGCGGGCAGTCGCGCCATCGCGCGCCCGAGCGCAGCATATGCACGATGCCGCTTATTACTCGTCGGTCGTCTACCCGGTGTGCTCCTTTGCGCCCGCGCGGCAACAAAGGCTCTATGCGAGACCACTCCGTCTCGCCCAGCCAGTAAAGTTTCGTCATTCAAGCCTCCATCAGCTTGGAAGCTTAAATCACAAATCCTGCACCCTGAGAATCGCTAATTGAGTACGGACCCTAGCGCGGGCGGCCGCAACTTGCGTCCATTTTCGCAAGATCGAGCGACGGGCCTCGCCCTTCGACAAGCTCAGGGTGAGGCCTTCATCCCCGGATTTAATCCGGGGTTGTCGAAGTATGCGGGCCGGGTGCTCGGCGACTCAGTCTTCTAGGAAGGCGGCGACTCACCCGACGGCGCCCAGCTGTCGGGGCGATCGTCACCGCCGAGCTGTCGGGGCGGACGGACGCCACCGGGCGGGCCCGGGAAGCCGCACGGACGCTGATCGACGCCGCGGTGGCTTGAGCCGCCGGCGTTCGGCGCCAATCGGGCCGAGCACGGCCGTCAGACGACCTCGATACTCTCCGCCGTCGGGCCCTTGTCGCCCTGGCGCGCCGTGTAGCGCACGCGCTGTTCCGGCTGCAGCACCCGCAAGCCCGACTGCGCGAGCACGCGCCCGGAGATGAACACATCGCGTTCGCCGTTGTCGGGGATGATGAACCCGAACCCCTTGGCGATGTCGAAGAACTTGACGGTGCCCTCAACGGCCGGCCCGGTATCTTCGAGGCCGACGGCGCTGTGCTCACCCGGCTCCGGCGCCTCGACGCTGCGGATCGCCACGACCTGCGGGCCCTTCGGCCCATCACCGATGTCGCAGACGATTGTCGCCGCGTCGGGAATATCGCGATGTCCGGACTGCTCCAGGACCGACACGTGCAGGAACGCATCGGGCGAGCCGTCCGCCGGTTTTACGAAACCGAAGCCTTTCGCCGGGTTGAACCATTTGACAACAGCAGACACCTCGGCGCGCGACGGCACCGGGTGCTCAGACCCCATATCGCTCATGGAATGTGACTCCAAGAGATTTCCCCTCCCGCCGTGCAGCTCTTTTGCGGCCACATCGGCATGTCTCAACCGCAAAGCGGTCAAGATAACAGGATTATCACACCATTGGCGGGGACTCTGCCACCCCTTAGGTGCATTGCGAGACTCACTGTCAAGCCTTGCATATTGACTTCGCTTCACTTCTGCTGGCGTGCTTGCGCCGCGGCCAGACCCGAGGAGGTATCGCAGGCATGACAGCAATCGACCGGGGCCCCAACGCGGCACTCATCGACCAGCCGGGATCGCGCCGCCGGCTGACGACGCCGGCCCTCGTCCTCGACCTCGATGGGCTCGAGCGCAACATGACCACGCTGGCACGGCTCTGCGCCGACGCCGGCGTCGCGATCCGGCCGCACGCCAAGACCCATAAATCGAGCGCCATCGCCCGCCGCCAGCGCGCCGGCGGCGCGCTTGGCGTCTGCTGCGCCAGTCTGCGCGAGGCCGAGGCGATGGTCGCCGGCGACATCGCGGGCGTGCACATCACGTCGCCCGTCGTCGGCCCGGCGAAGCTCGCGCGCCTCACCGCCCTGGCGCACCGCGCGCCGGATTTGACCGTCGTCGTCGACAACCCGGCCCACGTCGACGCCCTGGCCGCGGCCATGGGCGGGACCACGGGCGGGGCGTCGGCGCGCCTCGGCGTCATCGTCGACATCGATCCCGGCATGGGCCGCACCGGCGTCGCCGAGGCCGACCAGGCGGTGGCGCTGGCCCTCGCCATCGACGCGGCGGACGGCCTCGACTATCGCGGCATCCAGGCCTACTCCGGCCTCGTCCAGCACATCGAGGTCTATGAAGAGCGCCGCGGCACCTACGCCAAGCACCTGGACCGCCTGCGCACGATCCAAGCGGCGTTGACGGCGGCCGGCCATGCCCCGGCGATCGTCACCGGCGGCGGCACCGGCAGCCTGACGCTCGACCACGAGGCGCAACTGTTCACCGAGATCCAGGCCGGCTCGTATGTGTTCATGGACGTGCAGTACAACGCGGTCCAGCTCGCCCGCGACAAGACCCAGCTGTTCGAGACGGCGCTGACCGTGCGTTGCACCGTCGTCAGCGCCAATGCGCCCGGGTTCGTCACGATCGACGGCGGCTACAAGTCCTTTTCCGCCGACGGGCCCCTGCCCGAAATCGCCCGCGGCCCCCACGCCGGCGCGCCGGCCGGCAGCCGCTACCAGCTCTTCGGCGACGAGCACGGCAAGGTCGTCTTCGCCGACACGGACGACCGGCTCGCCATCGGCGACCACGTCGAGCTGATCACGCCGCACTGCGACCCGACGATCAACATGCACGACCGCTATCACTGCGTGCGCGGCGACACCCTGGTCGACATCTGGCCCATCGACGCCCGCGGCGTCCTGTAGATGTGACGGCACACCGCTGTTCGGCGAACTGGTCGCACGAACGGCCGAGGCTCCTGCCAATCTCGTCATTGCCGGACCTGATCCGGCAATCCAGTGCGGCGCCACAGTATTCCTGGATTCGCGGGTCAAGCCCGCGAATGACCTCCAGGAGGATGGCTGCGTGCCATCCGGCGATCGTTACAGGTAGGGCCCGAGCCAGCCCAGGCTGTCCTCCGTACGGCCGGTGGGCACGTATTCGGCGCCGACGAAGCGGTCGTAGCCGAGCCGGTCGATCGCCGCGAACACGAACGGGAAGTTGATCTCGCCGGTGCCGGGCTCGTGCCGCCCCGGCGTGTCGGCGAACTGGATATGGCCGATGCGCGGCAGCGCGCGCTCCAGCGTCGCCACCAGATCGCCCTCCATGATCTGCATGTGGTAGAGGTCGTGCTCGAGCGCCAGGTTGGCATGATCGGAGTCGTCCAGGACGGCCAGCGCATCGGCCGTTCGCGACAGGAAATAGCCCGGCCGGTCGCGCGTATTGACCGCCTCGACGAGCACCCGCACGCCCAGTTCGCTCAGGTCCTCGGCGGCATGGCGCAGATTGGCGACGAGGGTCGCGCGGCACGCCGCGCGGTCGAGTTCCGCCGGCGGCCAGCCGCACAGCACATTGACGTTGCGGGGGCCGAGCGCCGCCGCATAGCGCTTGCCCTCGGCGACCGCGGCGCGGAACGCCGCCTCGCGCCCCGGCATCGCCGCCAGCCCCGGCCCGCCCGTGCGCAGATCGCCGACCGGCAGATTGAACACGGCAAAGCCGATGCCGGCGCGCGCCTGCGCCGCGCGCCGCCACGACCCGGTCGGTCAGCGCCTGCTCGGTGAACAGCATCGAAACGTTGGCGGAAAAACGCGGCATGGCATGTCCGATTTCGTGTTTCGTCGGCGCGATCATAACGCCGATTCGCGGGGCAAGGCCCAGCACGTCATCCCCGTGCGCGACACGACTGCTGTCCGGTTTGGATCGTGATGTGCGGTCGATAGGCGTTGGCTCGAGCCGGATCGGGACACTTGGCCTGGAGCAAGGCTCGAAACGGCGGCACCAAAATCCACTGGCGAGAGGTTACCCTTCTCCTTCGAGTCATTCGCGGGCGCGACCCGCGAATCCAGGATGACGGCAACGCCGCGCTGGATTGCCGGGTCAGGCCCGGCAATGACAACAAGAGAGGGCTTGGTTTCACGACGTGGCTGATCGACTTCACCGGACAGCAGTGTGCTCGACACGAGGATCCATGACCCCATCTCGCAAGAAGGGGGGGAGAGGGGTTGACAACGTTCAAGCGATCGGTTGAATTAACATATTCAAACGAGCACTTGAATGGGAGGGACGAGCATGCGCAAGGTCATTGGTACCGGGGTCATCGCGCTGGCGCTGGCGGGCGCGCCCGCGGCAGCGGCGGAGCTCGGCGACACGGCCAACGGGCGCGTCGCCGAAGTCTTTGCGGAGCAGCTGATCAATGAACACGATCTGTCGGTCGCCGACCGGCTGTTCACGGCCGACTTCGCCGAGCACACACCGAGCCGCGTCAGCGCCGGCATCGACCAGCTCAAGGGCTTCGCCACGGCCGCGTTCGCAGCCTTCCCCGACGTCCATGTCGACTATGCGCCGCTGGCCAGCGAGGGCGACCTGATCACCGTCGTCGGGACGGTGACGGCAACCCACACCGGCGACTTCTTCGGCATTCCGGCGAGCGGCAAGACCGTGACGTGGAGCGAGCTCCACGTCTTCCGCATCCGCGGCGACCGGATCGCCGAGCACTGGGCCGAGGCCGACATGTTCGGCCTGGTACAGCAGATCAGCGGCGGCGGTCGGTAGCGCCTTGCCGGCCCAACTGCCAGCACCGGCCGCGCGCGGCCGCAGCGCGGCCGACGTGTTCCACGCGATCGCCGACCCGAATCGCCGCCGCCTGCTCGATTTGTTGAGCGATGGCGAGAAGCCGGTACAGGACCTGGCCGCCGGGTTCGACATCTCGTTCGCGGCGGTCTCGCAGCATCTCCAGATCCTGCATGCCATCGGCCTGGTGACGCGGCGCGCCGACGGCCGCCGCCGGCTCTACCGTGCCGACGCCCAGGGCCTGCAAGAGGTCCATGAGTGGACCGCGCGCTACCGCGCGTTCTGGGAGCACCGCCTCGACAGGCTCGCGGACTATCTGGATCGCCAGTGATGCAGCTCGATGTGAGGTTCGATCGCGTCCTCGCCCATCCGGTGGCAAAAGTGTGGGCATCGCTGACCGACCCGGCGGCCCTCGCCGAGTGGCTGATGGCCAATGATTTCCAGCCGCACCGCGGCCACCGCTTCACGTTCCGTGGCGAGGCGATGCCCGGCTGGCGGGGTTGGAGCGAATGCGAGGTGTTGGAGATCGAGCCGCCGCGGCGCATGGTCTGGGCCTGGCAGGGCACCGACGACGATGCCACGACCGTGTCCATCGAGCTGACGCCGGTGCCCGGCGGCACCCGCCTCGTCCTGCACCACGCCGGCGACACCGACGCGACGATCGCCGACCTCATCGCCTCCGGCTGGCCCGGCAAGCTGGCGAGCCTGGAGGCTCACCTGGCCGCGCCGTGACGGGGGTGAGGCGAGGCGTCCGGCTACGAGGTGAACCCCTCGACGACCGTGACGCTCGCCTACCGGTTCTTCGGCACGACCGACCCGGCGTTCAGCGATAGTGTCGACACGATCGATGCCGAGTACCACAGCCACAACGTCACGGCCGGGCAAATCTTCTAGCGCCGCGCCCTAATGCGCCTCGTTCCAGGTGTGGCCCGTACCGGCGTCGACGACCAGCGGCACGGTCATCTCCATGACCGGGCGCATCGCGCCCTCCATGACCGGGCGCACGGTTGCGATCATCGTGTCGAGTTGGGCCTCGGGCACCTCGAACAGCAGCTCGTCGTGCACCTGCAGCAGCATGCGCGTGGCCTCGGTCGAGCGCGTGCCGGCGGCGGCGAAGCCGGTGTGGCCGAGGCCGGCGGCGGCCAGCGCCGGCGGCACGCGCAGCATGGCGCGCTTGATGATGTCGGCGGCCGTGCCCTGGATCGGCGCGTTGATCGCCTGGCGCTCGGCGAAGCCGCGGTGGTTCGGGTTGCGGTCGTGGATCGCCGCGAGATAGATGCGCCGCCCGAACAGCGTCTCGACATAGCCGTTGGCGCGGGCGTACGCGATCGTGGCGTCCATATAGGCGCGGATGCCTGGGTAGCGCTCGAAATAGGCGTCGATATAGGCCTTGGCCTCGGCCCGCGCGATGCCCAGGTTCCGCGCCAGGCCGAACGCGCTGATGCCGTAGATGATGCCGAAATTGATCGCCTTGGCGCGCCGCCGCAGCAGCGGATCCATGCCCTCCACCGGCACGCCGAACACCTGTGACGCGGTCATCGCGTGGATGTCGGCGCCGTCCTTGAAGGCCTCGATCAGCGGCGCGATGCCGGCGACGTGGGCGACGATGCGTAACTCGATCTGCGAATAGTCGAGGGAGACCAGGCGGCAGCCCGCGGCGGCGACGAAGGCGTCGCGGATCTTGCGGCCCTCTTCGGTACGCACCGGGATGTTCTGCAGGTTGGGCTCGTTCGACGACAGCCGCCCGGTCTGGGCCCCAGTCATCGAGTACGCCGTGTGCACGCGGCCGGTCGCCGGGTTGACCTGCTCGATCAGCGTATCGGTGTAGGTCGATTTGAGCTTCGACAGCAGCCGCCAGTCCAACGCCACCTGGGGCAGGTCGTGGCCCTGAGCGGCCAGCGTCTCCAGCACCTCGGCCCCGGTCGTATAGGCGCCGGTCTTGCCCTTGCGGCCGCCCTCCATGCCCAGCTTGTCGAACAGGATCTCGCCGAGCTGTTTTGGCGAGGCCAGATTGAACGCCTCGCCGGCCAGATCGTGGGCGTGCGCCTCCAGCGTCGCCATGCGGCCGGCGAAATCCTCGCTGAGCCGCGCCAGCGCCGCCTTGTCGACCAGCACGCCGGCCTGCTCCATCGCCGCCAGGATCGGCGCCAGCGGCCGTTCGATGGTCTCGTAGACCGTCGTCATGCGGTCCGGCACGAGCCGCGGCTTGAGCGCCCGGTGCAACCGCCCGGTCATATCGGCGCGCTCCGCCGCCAGCGTCAGCGCCTTGTCCGGCGCGACCGCTGCGAACGGGATCTCGTTTCTGCTCGTGCCGACCAGGGCCTTCGCGCTCGCCATCTCATGGTCGAAGTTGCGCGTCGCCAGCGCCGCGAGCTCGTGATTGCGGCGGCCGCTGTCGAGCACGAACGACACGAGCATCGTGTCGTCGAGCGCCCGTGGCGCCAGCGGCGGCGCGGCGGGCAGGTGGGCCGCGCAGGCCTGGGCCAGCAGCAGCACGTCGTACTTGATGTTGTGCCCGGCCTTCATCACGCCCGGGTCCTCGAACAGCGCCTTCAGGGCCGCCAGGCCAGCGGCCGGCGCCAGCTGTCGGGGCGCCGCGCCGGCCGTGTCGCCGAGGTCGAGGTCGCCCAAGTTGAGATCGCCCTGGGGCGCCGCCGCCACGTGGCCGACCGGCACATAGCAGGCGCGCCCGTCGCCGGTCGCCAGGGCGAAGCCGGCGACGTCGGCCCACAACGCGTTCGCCGTCCGCGGCTGCAGCGTGACGGCGACGAAGCCGCCGGCGCGCACCCGCTCCAGCCAGGCATCGAGCGCGGCCGGCTCGGTCACCAGCTCGTAGTGCGCCTCGGTCGTCGCCTTGACGAGCTCGACCGCCGCCCCGCCGGCGCCGGCCAGCCGGTCGCGCAGGCGCTTGACGAGCGACGTGAAGTGCTGTGCCTCGAAGAACGCAAGCAGGGTCTCGGGCGCCGGCCCGTTCCAGGCGAAGTCCTCGACCGTCTCGGCGACCGGCACGTCGTCCTTCAGCGTCACCAGGGCGCGGCTGACGCGCGCCAGCTCGGCATGGGCGATCAAGTTCTCGCGCCGCTTCGGCTGCTTGATCTCCGCCGCCCGGTCGAGCAGCGTGTCGAGGTCGCCATATTCCCCGATCAGCTGCGCCGCCGTCTTGACGCCGATGCCCGGCACGCCGGGCACGTTGTCGGTCGAATCGCCGGCCAGCGCCTGCACGTCGATCACCTTGTCGGGGCCGACGCCGAACTTGGCCACGACCTCCGCGGCGCCGATGTCGACGTTCTTCATCGGGTCGCGCATGTGCACGCCGGGCCGCACCAGCTGCATCAAATCCTTGTCCGACGAGACGATGATGACCTCGACGCCGGCGGCCGCGGCGGCCCGCGCATAGGTGGCGATCAAATCGTCGGCCTCGTAGCCGTCCTGCTCGACGCTGGCCAGGCCAAACGCCCTGGTCGCCTCGCGGATCAGGCCGAACTGGGGCACCAGCTCGTCCGGCGCCGGCGGCCGGTTCGCCTTGTAGTCGGTGTAGATGTCGTTGCGGAACGTAACCTCCGGTTTGTCGAACACGACGGCCATGCCGTCGGTGTCGATCTCGTCCAACAGCTTCATCAGCATGTTGCAGAAGCCGTAGACGGCGTTGACCGGCGTGCCGTCGCCGCGCGTCATCATCGGCAGCGCGTGGAAGGCGCGGAAGATGTAGCCCGAGCCGTCGACGAGATAGAGCCGCCGCGGCGTCACGCGTGCGCCCCGGTCAGCTCCTTGCGCCGGCACGGCCGGTGCGGATGCGGCTTCGACCATCGGCTAGATGTAACCCATTCCCCCGGCCCCGTCAGCCCGCCCGACCGCCGCCGCACGGCCGACTTGGCCACAGGCGCGGCACCAACACCCCCTACGTCGTCATTGCCGTGCTTGACCCGGCAATCCAGCGCGGTGCCCCGGCATTCCTGGATTCGCGGGGCAAGCCCGCGAACGACCTGGGAGGAGAGAATGCCCGAGCTCGCGCCTGATCGAGAGCGTCAACGGCCACCTCGCTAAGGCGCTGGCTGCCGGTGCCGCCAATCGCCGCGCGTCAGGTGCCAGCGCAGCGGCTGCGGACCCGCGGCGGTATCGCTGGCCGCGGCGGCGCCGTTGGTCGCGCCATTGGTCGCGCCATTGGCCGAGCCATCGCCGAGCGGCGTGAACCCGAGCCGTTCGAGCACATGGACCGAGGCGACGTTGTCGGCCTGGCAGCGCGCCAGGACGCGGCCGACGCGCGTGTCGCAGAACGCCCAGGCGACGAGCGCCGCCGCCGCCTCGACGGCCAGGCCGCGGCGCCGCTGCGCGCGCACGACGGCATAGCCGATCTCGACCTCGCCGGTGGCGTTCGGCGACCCCTTGAAGCCGACGCCGCCGACCACCATGCGCTCGGTCTTGTACACCAGCAGCCACAGGCCCCAGCCGTGCCGCGCCGGGTCGGCCTCGAGTCCGGTGGCGTGACCCGGCAGCATCTTTGCGACCTCAGGGTCCGGAAAATCGCGATGCAGGACCGCGCCGGCCATCTCACCGGCCTGCCGGCGGTCGGCGTAAAGGGCGCGCGCCAGCACCGCGTCGACCTGGCGCAGAATGAGCCGCGGCGTCTCGATGATCTCGCCGGCGCGGCCGCCGCCCCGCAGCGCCGCGGCGGTGTCCGCGGGCGCCGGCCTAATGACCGGCCGCCGGGGCTGCGGCCGCATCGGCCTTGAGGACGTAGCGGCGGCTGCAGTACGGGCAGTCGATATGGTCCCCCTGCCCCATGTTGAGGAACACGCGCGGGTGGCCCAGCGGGCCGCCGTCGCAGGCGACGTCGCGTGCCTTCACTTTGATGATCTCGAACGGCTCCACCTGTGCCGGCCTCCCGTGACTGACGACCCCGGCGCGCCCTTGGCGCGGCGCGAGCCGGATGATACCCATAGGACACGGGCGCACAACATTTCCTTCGTTAGAACCCGCTTTCACAAGAGACTGAGTAACCGAGCACACGGCCCTCATACTTCGACAGGCTCAGCATGAGGGCCTCATCCTGAGCTTCCTCATCCCGAGCTTGCCGAGGGACGAAGGGTGGGGCCCGTCACACGCTTCAACGATAGTGAGCACTTAGAGCTTTCTTCCATGCGATTGATCCGCCGCCGGCCGTGACCCAGTCCCCGCTCCCCGACAACGCCATCGAGGCGCGCGGCCTCGACAAGGTCTATGCCGGGAACGGCCACCAGCGGCCGACGCACGCGCTGAAGGCGGTCGACCTGGACGTGCCGCGTGGCCTGCTGTTCGGGCTGCTCGGGCCGAACGGCGCCGGCAAGTCGACGTTCATCAACATCCTCGCCGGCCTCGTCATCAAGACCGCCGGCACGGCCCGCGTCTGGAACATCGACATCGACCGCGACCCGCGCAACGCCCGCGCCGCGATCGGCGTCGTCCCCCAGGAGCTCAACCTCGACGCCTTTTTCACGCCGAAGGAGCTGCTGGAGCTGCAGGCCGGCCTCTACGGCGTGCCGCGGGCGGAGCGCCGCACGAAGCAGATCCTCACCGCGGTCGGCCTCGCCGATCAGGCCGGCGCCTATGCGCGCACGCTGTCGGGCGGCATGCGCCGGCGCCTGCTCGTGGCCAAGGCGCTGGTCCACAACCCGCCGGTGCTGGTGCTCGACGAGCCGACGGCCGGCGTCGATATCGAGCTGCGCCAATCCATGTGGTCCTATGTGCGCGAGCTCAACCGCGCCGGCACGACCGTCGTCCTGACGACCCATTATCTCGAAGAGGCGGAGGAGCTGTGCGACCGCATCGCCATCATCAACCACGGCCGCGTCATCGCCTGCGACGACACAGCCTCGCTGATCGGCCGCCTCGACAACAAGGAGCTGCGGGTGACGGTGGCCGAGGCGCTGCGCGAGGTGCCGGCGCCGCTCGCCCGCTTCACGGTCGAGCTGAAGGACCCCCACCAGCTGATCGTGCGCTACGGCCGCAGCGAGACGACGATCGCCGAGGTCCTCGCGGCGATCGCCGCCGCCGGCCTGACGATCGCCGATCTGACGACCGAGGAGCCGGACCTCGAGGACATCTTCCTCGAATTGACCCGCGCGACGCGCGACGAGCCGGCCGCGGCCGCGCCATGAGCCCACGCCTGGTGCTCGTTGTCGTCGCGCTGCTCGCCGCCTGCGCGCCGCGTCTGCAGGCGCCGGGGCCGCTGGCCGAAGCGCCGGCAAGCCCACGGCTGACCGAAGCCGGGCTCGTGACCGCCGACTGCATCACGCTGCCGGTCCGGCAATGGCAGCCCGCCGGCGCGGCCAAGATCGGCATGGCCAAGGCCGGCGCGGCCGCGGCGGTGGTCGTCGCGCTGCACGGCTTCAACGACTATTCGAACGCGTTCGCCGCGCCGGGCGCCTGGCTGGCGGCCCAGGGCTTCGCCGTCTACGCGTTCGACCAGCGCGGCTTCGGCGCGGCGCCGGCACCCGGCGTGTGGCCCGGCCGCAAGATGCTGACCGCTGATCTGCGCAACATGGTGGCGGCGGCCCGCGCCCGCCACCCCGGCACGCCGGTCTACGCGCTCGGCGAAAGCATGGGCGCCGCCGTCGTCTTGGCGGCCTGGGCCGAACAGCCGCTGGCGGTCGACGGCGTCATCCTGACCGGCCCCGCGGTGTGGGGCCGCATCGTCATGCCGGCCTACCAGACGGCGGCCCTGTGGCTCGCCAGCTATACCGTACCGTGGCTGACGCTGACCGGCCGCGGCCTCGGCGTCATGGCGTCGGACAATATCGAGATGTTGCGCGGCCCGTGACCAGGTCGTGCCCACGGCGGTGTCCCTGGCGATGCTCGACCGCCTGCCGGCGGCACCGGGGCGCCGCATCGCCGTCTACGAGAACGGCTACCACATGCTGCTGCGCGACCTGCAGGGCGAGGTCGTGTGGACCGACATGGCGGCCTGGATGCGCGACCAGACGGCGCCGCTGCCGTCCGGCACCGACCGCGTCGACCCCCAGGCCGCGCTGGCGCCGGCGCCAGCACGCTGACGCGCCAGCGCCCATCGGGCGCGGCCGCCCGCCACCCGGCCGCCCACGTTGGCGTTCGCGGATATCGGCATCGTAAAACCGCACCCTGGTCAAACACGCTGACCAGGGCCGGTGCAGCCCCTCAGAACCAGTGTGGCGTCTTCGCCGCGGCTTCCGGGAAGTGCCGGTGCAGGCGCTCGAACCAACCGCGGCGCAGGGCGCGGGGGAACACATCGTCGCTGTCGCGGACACAGAGGCCACGGTTTACGGAGTTCTCAAAGCAGAAGATGAAGATCAGGATACGCAGGGTGCGCGCCTCGCCGCTGCGGCGCTCGGGCAGTTTCCTGTAGGAGTCGAGGGCGCGCATCAGCAGCTCGATCGGCGGCACCGCCGGTTCGCCCGCGGCGTCATCGGCTGCGCAATCGCCGAGGTTGTGCTCCCACAGCGTGCCGTGGGGGCGGCCGCTTGCGCCACAGCGCGGGAACAGGTGCATCGAAGACAGGAAGTACCCGGTGGCGCGCAGCGCATCCGCGTCGTCGGCGTCCTGCCCCAGCGTCCGCACGAACGGAACGAGGTCGCGGTAGGTGTCGAACAGCGCGCGGTCCTCATCCGCCGCCAGGGGCGAGCCGCGGAAGTGCGGGACCTGTTGATAGAACGGCTCGGCAAGTACGACGAAGCGGCTCCACTTGCCCTGCAGCAGGGCGGTCCGCAATTCGGGCTCCAGCGCCCAGAACCGAACGACGGGATCGACCGTCGGGTCGTCGTAGAGGCCGCGCGCCTGCTCGGCGTCCATGAACACGGTGCTGCCGCGGCGCAGCAGCCGGCGGATCGGCTTGAAGTGGGCGAGGAAGACAACAGGGTCGATGAGGAACTCGTCCGCCACCCATGGGTTGACCTCGACGTCGGTCGAGACATCCGCCGCCCAGCGCCAGTCGAGCCGCGCGAAGTCGTCGAAGCGGCCCCCGCGCACGGCGTGCGCCGCCGCTTCGGTGAGGCCATTGACCACCGGTGTTCGCCGCGACAGCGCAATCCAGACCTGCGCCGCGTCCCAGTGACGGCCGAGGCGCTCCAGCGCCCGGGCCCGCAACAACACCGCGTCAGGCGCCAGGGCGCCGTATGTTCGGGCATCGACGTTGGCGTCGGCGACGGTCGCGAAGTCGCCGACGGCAAAGCGACGGAGCAGCCCGTGGTAGGCCCCGAGGCCGGTGAAGCCGCCATCGTCGAACGCCTTGCCGGGTTCGGGCCCCAGTTGATCCGGGTCAAGCCGCGGACCGTGCACCGCGACCGCCTCCAGAAGCCGCATGACGTCGCTGATCGGCGGCCCGCCCTCGACATCCCGCAACCGGATCATGCGGCGGTGCCGCCCTTGCCCGGTGTCGCCGAAATGGCTCGCGAACTCGTCGAGCAAGGACAGGCGGACGCGCACGTCGGCGGTTGTCCCCGGCCGAAACACATCGGCGAAGGACCGCAGCAGCGAGGCACCCATCTCAGCGTCCGACCCGCCCGTCTCGGCCAGGACAAGGCGCTTGAGCCCGGCGATAGTGGCCGTGTAGCGGCTGTCGGGATAGCGGGCCAAGTGCTGGGCGATCTTGGCGTCCAGCACGCTCCATGGGACTTTAGCGTTCGGCCGCTCGGCGCCGGTCTTGGCGATTCGGACGTCCATGTAACGCGCGGTCTCCGACAACCAGGGTTCCGTCGTGTCGGGGATCCGCGCGAAGTGCGCGGTCACCGCCGCGTGGTCGCCGAGGTAGAACGCAGCGGCACCCGACAGATAGTCGCGCCATGGTCCTTGCCGCCCGGATTCTGGCCCCGCCGCAAGCGGCGCCAGCGCCTCGGCGACGAACGCCTCTGCCTCCGGACCACGAAACTCACACAGCCGCAGCAACGTGTGCCGGGCCATGATCAGTTCGTCCGCCGCCGGCCCCCGGCCCAGCGCCGCGACCACGGACCTCATCAACGTGAGCGCCGTGGGATAGCGGTTGGTGCTGCACGCATCGAAGTCGTAGTACCACCGCGGCTGCGGCAGCGGCGGCGTCAGATAGGGCTCGAGGCCGCCTGCGGAGATCAGCAGCCGCAGCTGCGCGAAGTAGTCGACGAAGTCGTTCGCACTCGGACTGAGCGCGTCGGGCCAGCGATGGCGCCGCTGGCGCGAGTGGTCCATCCATGTCGGCAAGAGGCCGAGCCGTTGCAGCAGCTGCGCCAGCATCAGCCTGCCTGACGCGCCATGGGTGTTAACCGGGTCAAGCAGGTTGGAGCGGTAGCCGATGCCTTGCTCCACCGCCACGGTCCGCGTATCGAAACTGGCCGTCGCCGGCGCCACCAGGCCCCAGGCGACGACAAGGGCGAAGACCGTTGCGAGCAGCGCCGTCGGGCGGCGTCTCATGCCCGCGGCCGCGGCAGCAGGAACACCAAATCGCCGCGATAGGCCGCGACGCGGCGCGCGGCGCGGAACAGCGGGTCGTCAACCTGCTGCGGCAGCAGCCCGAGCTTGAAGGCGACGCCGGCGCGACGCAAGCCGGCGACATAGCGTGCCGGGTCCGGCAACGGTGATGTTCCGTGATACATCATGAACTCGATGAAATCCGTCGGCGCCGCCAGCCGCGCCAGCGCGGCCGGGTCGGCCGCGACCAGCCAATCGCCCAAACCGGTGATCGACAAGCCAAGATCCGCGGGCAGGAAGGTCCGCAACCCGGCCAGCCACGTCGCGTATTCATCGAGCCGGCGGGTCGGGCTGTCGAAGTCGATCTGCACGCCGACGACCCGGGGCCGGCCGGCGCCGTTCCAATCCTGCCGCTGCGTCTGGATAAGGCGCAACAGCGGCGCCGGATCAGTCAGCACGTCGAACCGGTAGA
>CBDHDN010000060.1:0-11513 GCA_965261585.1 Alphaproteobacteria bacterium | reverse complement strand
ACATCGAAACGAATCTGCGGGCGCCGATCGCCTTGAGCCAGGGCTTCGCCGCGCGGTTGCCGGCGGGCGCTGGCGGCGTTGTCGTCAACATTCTCGACCAGTGGGTGGCGCGGCCGTCGGCCGGCTTCCTGTCCTACACCATCGCCAAGTCGGCCTTGCACGACGCCACCCGCATGCTTGCCCTCGCCCTGGCACCGCGCGCCCGGGTCAACGCCATTGCGCCGGGGCCGGTCCTGCGCGGTCGCCGGCAAAGCGAGGGGCACTTCGCCGGCATGCTTGCCGAGACCCTGTTGGGGCGGGCGACCGACCCGGTCGAGCTGTGTGAGGCCGTCGCCTTCATCGTCGCTTCGCCGGCCTTGACGGGCCAGTGCCTGCTGCTCGACAACGGTTACGCCCTCGGGGGTTACGCTCTTGGAGGGTACGGCCACGCCATCGCCCGCCCGGCGGCCGCGGGAGAACCCGATTGAAACGGTAAAATATATGTTACTTCCTATGCTTAGGGCGTTTTTGACAGCCCCCCCGACGGGCCGAGTTATTCACAGGGTCCCGTTCATCGTCGTTGCATTTTAGCAACACAGAGTCAACTTACCGGTCGCCGCCCCGTTCTTTCCCGTTGACTTAGGAATTCACTAAGAACACCAATCACTTAAGGGAAATGCACAAATTTTGGGCAATGTCGTCGTAAGCGTTGGTATTGCTGCCTCCAGGCCTCGCGGGCCCTTGGTTACGAACAATCTTTTCCACAGAAAGCGTGGACATTTGTGAGCGCGGATTGCGCACGATCGGATGCCGCAGCACCCCGAAGGGTGAAGATGGCGCAATGAACACGGCCGCGGAAGCGACGAACGAGGGTGGCGAGACGGGCGCCATGCCGACGAGCGGCGTGGCGGTCATCAAGACCCAGTTGAAGACGCTGCCGAACGGGCCCGGCGTCTATCGCATGCTCAATGCCCGCGGCGATGCGCTGTATGTCGGCAAGGCCAACAGCCTGAGGCGCCGCGTCACCAGCTACACGCAGTTGGGCAGGCTGTCGCAGCGGCTGCAGCGCATGGTGAGCGAGACCTGCGCGCTCGAGGTCGTGACGACCCACACCGAGGTCGAGGCGCTGCTGCTCGAATCGAACCTCATCAAGCGCCTGCGGCCGCGCTACAATATCCTGCTGCGCGACGACAAGAGCTTCCCCTACATCCTGATGACCGGCGACCACGCCTGGCCGCGCATCAAGAAATACCGTGGCGCGCGCAACCAGCCCGGCACCTATCACGGCCCGTTCGCCAGCGCCGGCGCCGTCAACCGGACGCTGAGCGCGCTGGAGCGGGCCTTCCTGCTGCGCTCGTGCTCCGACGCCGTGTTCGCCGGCCGCACTCGGCCTTGCCTGAAGTACCAGCTGAAGCGCTGCAGCGCGCCCTGCGTCGACCGCGTCAGCGCCAACGACTATGGCCAGCTGCTGAAGGATGCGAACGCCTTTCTGGCCGGGCGCAGCCGCGAAGTACAGCAGCGGCTGGCCAAGGCCATGCAGCAGGCCAGCGAACAGCTGGATTACGAGACCGCCGCCCGCTATCGCGACCGCATCCGCGCCCTCACCCAGATACAGGCCCGCCAGGACATCAACGTCGAGGGCCTCGATCTGCCGGACACCGACATCGCCGCGGCCTACACCGATGCCGGCCAGACCTGTGTCCAGGTGTTCTTCTTCCGCGGCGGCCGCAACTACGGCAACCGCGCCTACTTCCCGAGGCACGACCGCTCCCAGGGGACCGAGGAGGTGCTGTCGGCATTCCTCGCTCAGTTCTATGAGAACAAGCCGGCGCCCCGGCTGCTACTGCTGAGCCCTCGGCTGCCGGAGCAGGCGCTGCTGGCCGACGCCCTGGAGCTGCGGGCCAGCCACAAGGTGACGCTCACCCACCCGCAGCGCGGCGCCAAGCGGAAGCTGCTCGACCACGCGCTGGCGAATGCGCGCGAGGCACTGGCCCGCCGCCTGGCCGAGAGCTCGTCGCAGCGGCGGCTGTTGGAACGGGCCGCCCAGCTGTTCGGCCTCGACGGCGTGCCGGAGCGGATCGAGGTCTACGACAACTCGCACGTGTCCGGGACCCATGCCACCGGTGCGATGATCGTCGCCGGCCCCGACGGCTTCATCAAGAACGCCTATCGCAAGTTCACGATCCGCGACGTGGCGGCCAGAAAAAGCGCCACGAAGCAAAAAAACGGCGCCGTCCAGCACAGCCAAGCGGCGGCCGGCGCCGATAAGATCGCCCCGGGCGACGACTACGCAATGATGCGTCAGGTGCTGACGCGGCGCCTGGCCCGGGTGCTCAAGGAATATCCGGGCCGAGACCGCGGTCATTGGCCCGATTTGATCATGCTGGACGGCGGCGCCGGTCAGCTGAGCGTGGCGTTGGAAGTGCTGGCCGACCTCGGCATCGCCGACCAACCGGTCGTCGCCATCGCCAAGGGCGCCGATCGCAACGCCGGGCGCGAGCGCTTTTTCATGCCGGGCCGGGCACCGTTCAGTCTGGAAGACAAGGACCCGTTGCTGTATTTCCTGCAGCGGCTGCGTGACGAGGCGCACCGGTTTGCGATCGGCGCCCACCGGGCGAAGCGCTCACGAGCGATCGATCGCAGCCCGCTCGAAGAAATCGCCGGCATTGGCGCGCGCCGCAAGCGGGCCCTGCTCAACCACTTTGGTTCGGCGCGCAGCGTCTCACGTGCCGGCCTGGCCGATCTGGAGAAGGTGGATGGCATCAGCAAGACCGTCGCACGCCGCCTGTATGACCACTTTCACAGCGCCGTCGACTAGGCGCCCCGATCCGCGGCGCGGCCGCCGACGGGGCCTGACGAGGCCCGGTCCGTGAACCTGCCCAACATCCTGACGATGTCGCGCATGGCTGCGGTTCCGGTGATCGTCGCGCTGTTGTTCCAGAGCGGCGATGGCTATCGCTGGGCCGCGCTCGCGGTCTTCGTCGCCGCGGCGGTGACGGACTGGCTCGACGGCTTCCTGGCACGCTCGCTCGAACAACAGTCGAGCCTGGGGCGGCTGTTCGATCCGATCGCCGACAAGGTGTTGGTCGCCGCGGTCCTGCTGATGCTCGCCGGCCAGGGCCTGGTCGCCGGCCCGACGCTGGTGCCGGCGGTTGCCATCTTGATGCGCGAAGTCATCGTCACCGGCCTGCGCGAGTATCTGGCGGAACAGGGCGTGCCCATGCCGGTGAGCCGCCTGGCCAAATGGAAGACGGCGGTTCAATGCGCGGCGCTTGGTTTCCTGATCGTCGGCGACACTTGGCTCGAGCCGCTGATCCGGGTGATCGGCGAGGCCGGCCTGTGGCTCGCCGCCGCGCTGACCGTGATCACCGGCTATGACTACCTCGTCACCGGCCTGCGCAGCATGGCGGCGCCCAGCGGTACGAGCAATTGATGCCGGATCGGTATCACACCCCCCACCCCAACCCTCCCCCACTTGGGGGGGGCCTTAGGGGTACGGAGCAGCAGCCTGCCCTGCACGGAATACTCCCTCCCCCCAAGGGGGGGAGGGTTGGGGTGGGGGGTAAAGCGCCCGACTTCGATCGAGAGCACTAGCCGGTGCGCATCCTCGGCCTGGCGGGTTGGAGCGGCAGCGGCAAGACGACGCTGCTGACCGGGCTGGTCGCCGTGCTGGTCGCGCGCGGCATCCGCATCTCCACTGTGAAGCACGCGCACCATGCCTTCGACGTCGACCAGCCGGGCAAGGACAGCCATCGTCACCGCAGCGCCGGAGCGAGCGAGGTGCTGGTCGCCTCGGCGCATCGCTGGGCGCTGATGCATGAGCTGCGCGGCGCCGCGGAGCCGACCCTCGAGGCTCTCGTCGCCCACATGACGCCGGTCGACCTGCTGCTCGTCGAAGGCTTCAAGGGCGGAGATCATAAGAAGCTGGAGGTGCACCGGCCGTCGCTTGGCCAGCCCCTGCTGGCCGCCGGCGATCGCGGCGTCGTCGCCGTCGCCAGCGACGCCCCGCTGAACGGCGTGGCCGTCCCGGTCCTCGATTTGAACGACGTCGCGGCGATTGCCGACTTCGTCGTCCGGCACTGCGACTTGGCGCGGCTCGCCGAGGCGGGAAACTAGGTCGTGGCCCAGCTCAGCGACGATTGCTTTGCCCATGGCGGCGCCCTGATGCCGGCGGCGGCGGCGCTGGCCGAGCTGCGCGCCCGCCTTGCGCCGGTCGGCGAACGGGAAACGGTCCCGCTGAGCGAGGCGGCCGGCCGCATCCTCGCCGCCGATCTGATCGCCGACCGGGACGTGCCGCCGCACGACAACGCCGCGGTCGACGGCTATGCCGTGCATTTCGCCGACCTGGCCGCCGATCGGGACACCGAGCTGCCGGTAACCGGACGCGCGGCCGCCGGCCATTCGCTCGGCCGACCGGCCCGGCGCGGCGAGGCCATCCGTATCTTTACCGGCGCCGTCATGCCCGACGGACCCGACACGGTCATGATGCAGGAGGACTGCACGAGCCGCGGCGACGTCGTCGTCATCCGGCCCGGGATCGGCCGTGGCGCCAACCGACGCCAGCGCGGCGAGGACGTGCGCGTCGGCACGATCGTGCTGCGGGACGGGCAGCGGCTGCGGCCGCAGGACGTCGGCCTCGCCGCCGCGCTCGGCCGCCCTGCCGTGCCGGTGTACCGGCGGCTGCGGGTGGCGATCTTCTCGACCGGCGACGAGGTCCATGAGCCGGGTACGGCGTTGCCGCTGGGCGCCGTCTACGACGCCAACCGCTATGCCCTGGTGGCGCTCGTCAAGGCACTCGGCGCGGCACCGACGGACCTCGGCATCCTGGCCGACGAGGCCGCCGCGATCGATGCCGCCCTCACCGACGCGGCCACGGGGCACGATTTGATCCTGACGTCGGGCGGCATGTCGGTGGGTGAGGAGGACCACATCGCCGGCGTCGTTCGTGCCCGCGGCAGCCTGTATTTCTGGAAGCTCGCGATCAAGCCCGGCCGGCCGGTCGCGATGGGCCAGATCGGCGGCACCCCGCTGATCGGCCTGCCGGGCAACCCGGCGGCAATGATGGTGACCTTCCTGCGCCTGGCCCGGCCGGCCCTGCTGCGGCTGGCCGGGGCCCGAACTGTCGAGCCGCACCTGTTCCGCGTTACCGCCGGGTTCGACCACCGCAAGAAGCGCAACCGCCGCGAATACGTGCGCGCTCGGTTGGAGCGGGCGGCGGACGGCGCGCTCACGGCCGTCAAGTTCCCGCGCGAGGGTGCCGGGATCCTGAGCTCCCTGGTCGAGGCCGACGGGCTCGTCGAGCTCGCCGAGGACGTAACGGACGTGACCATGGGAACGCCGGTCGATTTTTTGCCTTTCGCGGAAGTCCTGTAGAGCCGCTAAGCTGTGCCGAAGCGCCGTCACGAGGCTGATCGATGAAACTGCTCTACTTCGCCTGGTTGAGGACCCGCACGGGGATCGGGGAGGAGGACGTGAGCCTGCCCGCCGAGGTGGCGACGGTCGCCGAGTTGGTCGCCTGGCTCAAGGACCGGGGCCCCGGCTACGCCAAGGCGTTCGCCGAGATGCAGGCGGTGCGCGCGGCGGTCAACCAGGAATACGTGCCGTTCGACCACCCGGTGTCCGACGGCGACGAGGTCGCATTCTTCCCGCCGGTGACGGGCGGCTGAGGGCCACGGCCATGATCCGGGTGCAGCGCGAGGATTTCGACGTCGGCGCCGAGCTGGCCGCGCTGAGCGCCGGCAATGCGGCGATCGGCGGGATCGTCAGCTTCGTCGGGCTGGTGCGCGACCTCGACGGTCCCGCCGGCCCTGGGTCCGTCGCGGTGGTCGAGCGCGTCAGCGCCATGACGCTCGAACATTACCCCGGCATGACCGAGAAGATGCTGGCCGAGGTGGCGGCCGAGGCGCAGGCGCGCTGGCCGCTCGAGGCGACGCTGATCATCCATCGCTACGGCGCGTTGGCGCCGGGCGACCGCATCGTCCTCGTCGCCTGTGCGTCGGCACACCGTCAGGCGGCGTTCGACGCCTGCAACTACCTGATCGATTGGCTCAAGACGAAGGCGCCGTTCTGGAAGCGCGAGGAGACGGGCAGCGGCCCGCAATGGGTCGCCGCACGCGCCGACGACGACCAGGCCGCGGCCCGCTGGCTGGACAAGGGGCCCGACGCCGCGGAGTAGGCCGCGGCGCCTGCCAATACACACCTAACCAACTGTCATTCTCGGCCTTGTGCCACTGCTGTCCGGTTAGAGGTCGATCAGCCACGTCGTGAAACCAAGCCCTCTCTTGTTGTCATTGCCGGTCTTGACCCGGCAATCCAGCGCGGCGTCGCCGTCATCCTGGATTCGCGGGTCAAGCCCGCGAATGACCCGAAGGAGGAGAGTTACCTCTCGCCAGTGGATCTTGGTCATGCCGCCGTTCCGAGCCTCGCTCCAGGCCAAGTGTCCCGATCCGGCTCGAGCCAACATCTTCCGACCGCACATCACGATCTAAACCGGCGAGCGGTGGCACAAGGCCGAGGATGACGGCCGAGTCGGGCGCGGCTACTCCGCGGCGGCCACCGCGGCGACCGGGGCGGTGGCCGGCTGCACGAGCGCGTCGTAGTCGGCCATCAGCGTCTGCGTGACCTCGCCGACTTGAAACTGCTGGCCGCTGACCTCGGCGATCGGCGTCACCTCGGCGGCGGTGCCGGTGATGAACATCTCGCCGAAATCCGCCAGCTCCTGCGGCATGATCACACGCTCGACGACCTGCAGCCCGCGCTGGCGCGCCAGCCCGATGACGGCCTTGCGGGTAATGCCGTCGAGGAAGCAGTCGGGCGTCGGCGTATGCAGCTCGTCGCCGCGCACCAGGAAGATATTGGCGCCGGTCGTCTCGGCGAGCTGGCCCCGCCAATCGAGCATGAGCGCGTCGTTGTAGCCCTTCGCCTCGGCCGCATGCTTCGACAGGGTGCAGATCATGTAGAGCCCGGCCGCCTTGGCGTGGACCGGCGCGGTCTTTGGATCGGGCCGGCGATAGATCGCCCAGTCCAGCCGAATGCCCTTGAGGCGCGCCTCCGGCGTGAAATAGGCCGGCCACTCCCAGACCGCGATCGCCAGGTTTATTCGCGTCGTCTGGGCCGAGACGCCCATCATCTCGCTACCACGCCAGGCAATCGGCCTGACGTAGGCGTCCTCGAGGTTGGCGACGGCCAGGGTCTCGCGACAGGCGGTGTCGATCTCGGCGACCGTGTACGGCAGCTCGAATCCGAGGGTCTTGGCCGAGCCGTGCAGCCGTTCGGTGTGCGCGGTGAGTTGAAAGATCTCCCCACCATAAGCACGCTCGCCCTCGAAGACGCTGCTGGCGTAATGTAGGGCATGGCTCAGGACATGCACGCGCGCGTCTCGCCAGGCGACGAGCCGCCCGTTCAGCCAGATCACACCGTCACGATCGTCAAATGTGGGTCCGGGCATGATGGTCTTTATCCTACAGGTTTCGGCGGTTGCGGGACAGATTGTTCCTCCCGACCACTGTCCTGGCGTAACATTCTTCGGATAATAAGCCAATATGACTGACCTTAAATCCACCGTCAATCCGCTGTTTCTGCGCGAGGAGTATCTGCGTCAGGGAATCGAGCTGCTGTTCTTCGCCTATCGCGATTTCACCGCGGAGCCCGACGCCATCCTGGCCAGGCACGGCTTCGGCCGCGCCCACCACCGCGTCATTTACTTCGTCGGCCGTCATCCCGGCATGACGGTTACCGAGCTGCTGGCCATCCTGCGCATCACCAAGCAAAGCCTGTCGCGCGTGCTCGGTGCCCTCGTCGACCAGGGCTTCGTGCGGCAGGACGCGGATCCGACGGACCGACGGCGCCGGCTGCTCCATCTCACTGCGCGTGGCAGCGCACTCGAGACGGAGCTGTCGGCGGTGCAGATGCGCCGCGTCGCCCGCGCCTATCGCGAGGCCGGCGCCGAGGCAGTCGAGGGCTTTCGCCGGGTCCTGCTGGGCGTCATCAACGCCGATGACCGCTCGCGCGTGCGCGAGCCGGCGGCGGCGCGATCCGGTGCATGAGGCGGCCCGCGCGTCCGCCGATGGCTGGCCGGCGCCGCGGCGCGGGCCTATAGTCCCGGCCATGGACGCCGAACTGCCGCACGTCCTCGTCGTCGATGACGACACGCGCCTGCGCGAACTCCTGCGCCGGTTCCTGATGGAGAACGACTTTCGCGTCACGACCGCGCCGGATGCGCGGGCCGCACAGGCGCACACCGAATCGCTGGCCTTCGACCTCATCGTGCTCGACGTGATGATGCCGGGGCAGTCCGGGCTCGAGCTCACGGACCGTCTGCGTCGCGCCAACGACGTGCCGATCCTGCTGCTGACGGCGATGGCCGAACCCGAGGATCGCATTGCCGGCCTGGAGCGCGGTGCCGACGACTATCTGACAAAACCCTTCGAGCCGCGCGAGCTGGTCGCGCGCATCCGCTCGATCCTGCGCCGGGCGCCGTTGGCGCGCGAGCGGCGCCAGATCCGCATCAATCTCGGCGACCACAGCTACGATCTTGGAGCGCGAGGAGCTGTCGGGCCCGGGTGGGCCGGTCCGGCTGACCAGCGCCGAGACCCGGCTGCTGCGCGCGCTCGCAGCCCGCCCCGGCATAGCGATCAGCCGCGAGGAGCTGACCCAGGCGAGCCAGCTCGGCGGCAATGTCCGCGCCGTCGACGTCCAGGTCACCCGCCTGCGCCGCAAAATCGAGGCCGATCCCAAGCTGCCGCGCTATCTGCAGACCGTGCGCGGCGAGGGCTACGTGCTCCGCCCCGACTAGGGTCGATTGTCGTGGGGGTGTGGGACGACCCTCATCCTTCGACAGGCTCCCCTTCGACAGGCTCCGCCTCGACAGGCTCCCCTGGGCCCGTCGCACGGTTTCACGATCGTCAACACGAGCCGGTATTCGGTTCCCCAGCCGAACGAACGCCGTGCCGGTCGTGGCGCGCCGATCACCGTGGCGGCCGCCACGTTCGTGGCACATACGGGCAACCGCAAAAAGCGGTTGACATGACGCTCTACGGTGGTATGATACCTATTCTCATCACGTTTTATTAGGCCTCGGCCTCTCCGGTGGGGATCCGTTGATGCTCGCGCAAACGCTGGTCATTCGCCCCGATCGCCGAAGCGCCGGCCCCACGCCCGCGAGGTCATCGGGCTTCGCAGCAGTGGCCTACGCCCGCGCCGTCCCACTGGTGTTTGTTCTGCTGTCGGCATGCAACGGTGCGCCCGGCCCAACCAGCAAAATCCGCCACCTATCCGACGTCGCCAGCAGACCGGCCTTGAGCCGGCAACTCATGGCGGAGCGTACGACAGAAAGCCTCGCCGAAGCATTCCCGCCGGGCACGGCGGTGGAGTCGCTCGTTCAATTCATGCACGGCATAGGCGGGCGGTGTGAAGAGGGAAATGCGAATAGTGATGAGACCGGTGAAGGTCTGACGGAGTGTTTCTACTCGAATGTAAGTTATGGGACTGGCGCATCATTTCTTTACGCCCGCCTGTACTATGGACAGAGGGTCCACTGGCGTTTAGTGATAACTCGAACCGAACATTTGATAGGTGAGGTTCGTGTCGCCGTGGAGAAGGAGGAACTGCTATTGACCAAGGAGGCATACACAACACTCAGGAATACCCAGATCGAGGCCGAGAGAGCTAGTTCAACTCAAGAGGTAACGCGTGGCGAGAATTGAGATTCGGTCGTTCGGCGTCCTTAGGCACACGGTGGTATCGCGATATACGACGATGACGGCAAGCTTATCGCAGAGCATCATGGCCTACCGAAGAGCTTCAAAACGCTCAACTGGAACGCGGGTATCAATGGGACAAGGGCGTAACCCCATGCGTATGCGTGCGGAGGGAGGTTTCGGCCGTCCCTATCACGAACTCGCGCTGACACTTTTCGCTTTTGCCGTCGCTGCGGCTCTTGGAGGCACGGCCAGTGCCGAACCTTGGGTTGCCGAATACTGGGCCGAAGACTGCGATGGCGATGGCCACAGGGAAACCCTGGCCTTCGACCTCTACGGGGACGGAGCGCCTGATCAGGTCCTGATTGATCTCGATGGAGACGGTGCGACGTTCGAGATCGGCTGGTTCGACCGACGCGCGGATGGGACCTATCGGAGGTTCCTGTCCCTCGACGAGGATCGCGTCGGCAGAATCGACGTGGACGCCGATGGGATTGCGGATCAATTGTGGGTTGATCGCAACGGAGATATGCTCGCGCAGATCCGCGAAAGATAGCGTATCAAGTCTCCCGTGCCAATGGGCGGGCCGGGCCCCTGCGCGGGGCGGTCGTCGACCGAATAGAAGCCCGGCGGGGCCTTGATGCGTGAATCCATATCTGAGCAGCGCCCGGCGTGTTTGCGATCGAGGTCCGGCAGCAGTGTGCTGTGGCTGTGTTGGCGTCTGCTGACTCTGCTCTGCGTCGTCGGTCTGGCAGCCTGCGGACGACCGTTCCCACCTGGTACTGGCGGTACTGGCGATATCCGTCACTTGTTCGACAAGGCGAGCCGGTCGTCCGACCACCTGCCAGGCAGCCCTGTCCAGGGGCTCATCGACTTCGTCAAAGGCGCCGGTGGCGAATGCGCACCCGAAGACCAACCAACGGCAGCGCTGGATCGAACGCACTGCACGTTCGAAAACGTAAACTGCGATGTGTACCAATGCTGTTTCGGCGATTTGGTCTTTCTTGAAACCACCTATCTATGGGAACTCCACGTCATAGGACGAGATGGTCTAATAGAGAGAGTAAGGGTCGAAGTGGACGACAGGATGCAAGAGGTGACGCAGGACGTCTATACGGTCGAGCGACTGCGACAGATAAGAGAGGCTTTCGAAGCGAATGAGCAACAGTGAACGAACCGTGGCGGAATGGACGATAGAATCGAGGTCTTTTTCCATCCCTTTCGTCGGTGGCGGATACACACACACCTACCACGCTATTTTGGACGAGAAAGGTAGCGTTATTGCCGAGTATCACGGTGTCCCCGTAGATGATAATGGTAAGATAGTACGGGGAATAGGGGCGTTCACGCGGGATGACCTGATTCTGACTAGCAGGAGGTTCGACAAGGGGGAGGGACGGAATGAGGCCGCCGCGCGGGAGCAAGATTGCGCGAGAGGTCGTTTTTTCTGGTTCGGAGGGCGAAGTACGAGCGATTGATGGCGCGCTGAGAGCCGCAGCCGAGAAGATTGATGCGAAAGATCTTGAATACGCCTTTGTGCATATATTTCGTGAAGCATAGAACAGTAACTCGGTCTACGCAACCAATAGGCGATGTCCCACCCAATGTTGAAAAGTGCGAGATAGGCATCTTCTGATCGAGAGGCTACGCGGCCACCTCGATGTCTTCAATGACGGACTTTGCTCCGGCCTTTCTCACCGCCTCCCGCAGGGCGGCGTCGAGGATGGGGAGCTGGCGGTAGGCCTTGAGGCGGCGGAAGGTCTTTTGCGCCTCCAAGAGGCCGGCGCCGGTCCAACGCAGCGCCATCTCGGCGTTGCGCCAGCGCTTGACGTTCCG
>CBDHDN010000059.1:0-43590 GCA_965261585.1 Alphaproteobacteria bacterium | reverse complement strand
CGCCGGTGGAGATCGCCAAGCTGCGCGGCGACCGCATCTCGATGATCTTTCAGGACCCGACGTCGTCGCTCAATCCGGTCTTCCAGGTCGGCCTGCAGATCTCCGAGGTCTATCAGATCCATCGCGCGATTCACGGCAAGCTCGGCAAGGCCCGCGCCATCGAGATGCTGGAGAAGGTCGGCATCCCCGACCCCGAACGGCGCGCCAGGTCGTATCCGCATGAAATGTCCGGCGGCATGGCGCAGCGGGTCATGATCGCCATGGCGCTGGCCTGCGAGCCGGAGGTGCTGATCGCTGACGAGCCGACGACCGCGCTCGATGTCACGATCCAGGCGCAGATCCTCGACCTGATGCGCGGGCTGCAGAACGAGACGGGCACGGCGACCCTTCTGATCACCCACGATCTCGGCATTGTCGCGGAGATGGCCGACCGGGTCGCCGTCATGTATGCCGGCGAGGTCGTCGAGGTGGCCGATGTCGAAACCCTGTTCGAAGACCCGAAGCACCCCTATACACGGCGGCTGCTCCGCGCGATCCCGCAGCTCGGCCAATTGCAGCACGAGCTCGCGGTGATCCCCGGGACGGTGCCCAACCTGATCGAGCTGCCCGTCGGCTGCCGCTTTGCCGCGCGCTGTCAGGAGCGTATCGAGCAGGACCTCGACATCTGCCTGGAACGCAAGCCGGCGCTGAGCGAAAGCGCGGCCGGGCACACGGTGCGCTGTTGGCTGTATCAGGAGGACGGCGCATGAGCGCCTTCGTCGAGGTCCGCGACATGGTCAAGCACTTCTCGGTGCGCGGCGGCACCGTCAAGGCGGTCGACGGCGTCTCCCTGGAGATCGCCCGCGGCGAAACCGTGGGGCTGGTCGGCGAGTCGGGCTGTGGCAAGTCGACGCTCGGCCGCTTGCTCGTGCGCCTGCTCGATCCGACCTCGGGCCAAGTTCTCATCGATGGCCAGGACTTCGCGGCGCTCTCAGGCAAGGCGCTCAAGCCGGCGCGGCGGAACGCGCAGATCATCTTTCAGGATCCGTATTCCGCGCTCGACCCGCGCGCCCCGGTCGGCGACAGCATCGCCGAGGGGCTGATCGTCCACGAGAAGCTCGATCGGGAGGAGCGGCATGCGCGGGTCGTCGAGATGCTCGGGCTCGTGGGCCTCACGGCGGCCCACGCACATCGCTTTCCGCACGAGTTCTCCGGCGGTCAGCGCCAGCGCATCGGCATTGCCCGGGCGCTCATCCTGCGGCCGAAGTTCGTCGTCTGCGACGAGCCGGTGTCGGCGCTGGACGTGTCCGTTCAGGCGCAGGTCCTGAACCTGCTCCGCGAGCTGCAGCGCGAGCTCGATCTGACGCTGCTGTTCATCTCGCACAACCTGGCCGTCGTGGAGCACATCAGCGACCGGGTTGCCGTCATGTATCTCGGTCGTATCGTCGAGATCGCCGACCGGGAGGTGCTCTACCGCGACCCCCGGCATCCCTACACCGAGGCGCTGCTGTCGGCCGTGCCGGTGCCCGACCCGCGGCGGCAGCGGCAGCGGCGGCGGCACGTGCTGCAGGGCGATGTCCCGAGCCCCGTGAACCCGCCGTCGGGTTGCACGTTCCATCCGCGCTGCCCGATTGTGGCCGACGTCTGCCCGAAGAGCGTGCCGCAGCTGTTGGCGGCGGAGTCGGATCCCAAGCATCTGGCGGCGTGCCATTTGCGCACCGGCGAGCATCAGTCGCTCGCGCCAACCGCGTCGGCCTGACCGATCGGCGGCGGCCGAGGGGCGAGGCCCATGGGCCCATGCGAGATCGCCACGGTTGCCGCGCCGGCCAAGGTGAACCTGTACCTGCACGTCGTCGGGCGCCGCACCGACGGATATCACCTGCTGGACAGCCTGGTTGTGTTCACCGCGCTGGGCGACACCGTGAGCGTGCGGCGGGCCAAGGAGTTGCGCCTGAGTGTCGACGGCCCGTTCGCCGCGGCGCCGGCGCTGGCGGGCGAGAACATCGTTCTGCGCGCGGCGAAGGCCTTGGCCGAAGCGCTTGGCCGCGAGGCCGACGTGGCCATCCGCCTGACCAAGCGGCTGCCGGTGGCCGCCGGCCTGGGCGGCGGCTCGGCCGACGCGGCCGCGGCGCTGACGGCCCTGTGCCGGCTCTGGGGCGCCGCCGACGGTGCACTGGACCTGTACGCGTTAGGTGAGACGCTTGGCGCCGACGTACCCGTCTGCCTCGCCGGCCGGCCGACGATCGTCGGTGGGATCGGCGAGATCCTGACGCCGGTGCCGGCGCTGCCGCGGGCCGCCTTGCTGCTCGTCAACCCCGGCGAGCCGCTGTCGACGCCGGCCGTCTTTGAGGCGCGTGAGGGGCCGTTCTCGGCATCGTCGCGCTCTGATGGCGGCGGCCCGGACGTCGCCGCGTTGGCGGCGCGGCTCAGCGTTTGCGGCAATGACCTGGCGGCACCGGCGCAACGCCTGTGTCCCGGCGATTGGCGAGGTGATGTCCGCGCTGCAGGGCTTGCCGGGTTGCCGGCTGGCCCGCATGTCCGGCAGCGGCCCGACGTGCTTCGGCCTGTTCGACGACCTGAGCGCCGCGGCAGCGGCGGCGGCCAGGCTCGAAAGGCCGGGCTGGTGGGTCGCGCCGACCCGGATCGTTGGGGCGAGCGGCGCCTGAAGCGCCGATTGCCGGCGCCTAATTCATTGAATTTTACGTAACTTTTACCGTACTTGCGGCATTCCTAGCCCGGATTTCTCACACGGAGTAGTGCATCGGGGCCCCGAATCAGCGAAAGTGATTGTTGCAACAAGAACTTAAGCTGAGACGGAGGATCTCCCCGATGCCAACAGAGTGTATCTCGGATCTGTTCGGATTTGCACGCGTTGAGAGCCGGCGCGTTGAGGCAGCGTTTGACGGCGGTGCGGTGACGTCGAACGGCGGCGCGCTTTTGCTGGGGGCCCCGGAGCGGGCGATTGGCCTGGTCGCGGGTTTTGCGCGATGTTTCCAGGACGGCCGCGATCCGGCGTTGACGGAGCACAGCGTCGCGACGCTGGTCGGCCAACGTGTGTTCGCCCTGGCGCTGGGTTACGAGGACCTGATCGACCACGACGAGCTGCGCCATGATCCGGTGATGGCGGTGCTCGCCGGCAAGCTCGAGGCGCGGCGGGCGGACTGCGCGCCGCTCGCCGGCAAGTCGACGCTGAACCGGCTGGAGCACGCGCCGTCGGGGGCGCCGTCGCGCTATCACAAGATCGGCCACGACGCGGCGGCGATCGAGCGCCAGTTCGTCGCGCTGTTCTTGGCCGCGCACCGGCGGCCGGCGAAGCAGATCATCATCGACCTCGACGCGACCGACGATCCGTTGCACGGCGAGCAGGAGGATCGGTTCTTCCACGGTTACTACGATTGTTACTGCTATCTGCCGAGCTATTGTCAAAAGTTGTGTATGGGTTTGTCATGCGGCGGCGCGATCCTGGCGTTCTCCATTCACGAATTTGACGCCTCGAATGATCTCGGCGAACTGATCTGATCCATTGAGCCTCCGCCATTTCTTGCTGGCCCCCTGGCAAAGCTTGAAGACCATGGCCATCGCCGTCTTGCGTGACAGGCAACCCTTGGTCCGATAGGTGCGAAGGCGAACCGTGGCGAAGGTGCTCTCGATGGGGTTCGTCGTCCGCACATGCTTCCAATGCTCGGCGAGGAAGTCGTAGAAGCTCAGCAAGGCGTCCCGGTCCTTGGCCAGGCAGGCCGTGGCCTTTTCGTACTTCGGTCCGTAGGCTTCCAGGAAGAAGTCGAAGGCGGTCTCCGCGTCCTTCCTGGTTTCGGCCATCCAGATATCCTGCAAGTGACCCTTGGCCTTGTTCTGCCGACCCTTGGGTAGCTTGTTCAAGATATTGCCCGTCTTATGCACCCAGCAGCGCTGCTCGCGGGCGGCCCCGTAGACTTGGCGGAGCGCCTTCCAGAAGCCGAGCGCGCCATCGCCGGTCACCAGTTCCGGGCCGATGCCGAGACCACGCCGCTTGAGATCGAGCAGCACCTCGCGCCAGGATTGTTCGCTCTCGCGGTAGCCGTCGGTGATGGCGATCAACTCCTTGGTTCCGTGATCCGTGGCGCCGATGATAACCAGGATGCATTGCTTCTCCTCTTCCAGGCGGGCGCCAAAATAGATGCCGTCGACCCAGAAGTAGACGTAGCGCTTGGCCGATAATCACGCCGTTGCCAGCGCTCCATCTCGTCTTGCCAAACTTCCTTCAGTCGCCCGATCGTGGAGGCCGACAGACCCGGGGCCTGTGCCCCCAGCAACGCCGCCAACGCTTCCGAGAAATCGCCGCTGGAGATGCCCCTCAAGTATAGCCACGGCAGCAAATCCTCCAGGCTCTTGGTGCGGCGCAGATAGCGCGGGCAGGATCGCCGACGTGAACCGGATGGCGCCGGCACCCTCGCCGGCTCTCCGATCCCGGACACGCGGCTGACGCACGTCCACCGGGCCGATCCCGGTCTGTATCAGCCGTTCCGGCAAGTGGCCATTGCGTACAATCCGGCGACGGCCCCGGTCATCAACCAGCGTCGCATGACCTTCCAGAAACTCGGCAACTTCAGCTTCCACGGCTTGAGCCAGCAACTCACGCGCCCCAGCTCGTAGGACTTCCGTCAACGGGTCATCCTGAAAATTCGATGGGTTCCGAAAGGCAACAACGGTATTCTCTTCCATGGCGTATCCTTCCTTGGCTTAGGTCAAGTGGTGACTGCAACAATCACCAGGATACGCCGCCCTCTTTCCAACGCCGTACACAAGATTCAGCTATACCTCCTATCTGCCGCTGTACATCTTCTGTGGCCGGCATCTGCTGGCGGCGAAGCTGCGGCCGGCCAATATCGACGGCGCCGCCGGCGCGATCGAGGAGCTCGCCCGGATCGTCGAGCAGATCCGCGACGACTGGCCGGACGTGCGTATTCTGGTGCGCGCTGATTCCGGCTTCGCCCGCGAGGCGCTGATGGCGTGGTGCGAAGCCAACCGGGTCGACTACGTCTTTGGGCTGGCCAGGAACAAGCGGCTCAGCGGCGCGATCGAGAACGCTCTCGCCGCCGCCGCCGCCGACAGCCGGCGCACCGGCAAGCCGGCCCGCCGCTACCAGGAGCTGGTGTGGACGACGCGTAAGAGCTGGAGCCGCGAACGCCGCGTCGTCGCCAAGGCCGAATGGACCCACGGTAAGGCCAATCCGCGCTTCGTCGTCACCTCGCTCGGCACCGGCAGCCGGCGGAACCCTCCAGACTGCCTGCTTCACAGCAACCTATCAACAGTGCCGAAGATGAACTGGCTCTCGGCCACCACCAATCCCGCTGTGAGAAATCCGGGCTAGGGGGCACGGCCCAAACCCGAGGACTGCCTTGAGCACCCGTACGCCCCTGTTGGACACGATACAGTCGCCGGCCGATCTGCGCCGGCTTGCACCACGGCAGCTGCGTCAGGTCGCGGACGAGCTCAGGCGCGAAACCATCGACGCGGTTTCGAAGACCGGCGGTCATCTGGGTGCCGGCCTAGGCGTCGTCGAGCTCACGGTTGCGCTGCAACGTCGGCCACCAGGCCTATCCGCACAAGATCCTGACCGGGCGGCGGACGCGCATTGGCACCGTACGGCAGGGCGGTGGCCTCAGCGGCTTCACCAAGCGGAGCGAGAGCGACTACGACCCGTTCGGCGCCGCGCACAGCTCGACGTCCATATCGGCGGCGCTGGGCATGGCCGTGGCCCGCGACCTGGCCGCGCGCGAGAACAATGTCATCGCCGTCATCGGCGATGGCGCGATGAGTGCCGGCATGGCCTACGAGGCGATGAACAATGCCGGCTCGATGGACCGGCGGCTCATCGTCGTCCTCAACGATAATGACATGTCGATCGCGCCCGCCGTGGGCGCCATGAGCGCCTATCTGTCGCGCCTGATCTCGTCGCGCAAATACAGATCGGTGCGCAACATCGCCAAGCGTGTGGTCCGCAAGTTCCCGGAGCCGGTGGAGCGCGCGGCGGCACGGGCCGAGGACTACACCCGCGGCTTCGTGATCGGCGGCACGCTGTTCGAGCAGCTCGGCTTCTACTACCTCGGGCCGATCGACGGCCATAATCTGGACCACCTGCTGCCGGTCCTGCGCAATGTTCGCGACCTGCCGGACCCACGGCCGGTGCTGGTCCATGTCGTGACCCAGAAGGGCAAGGGCTACCAGCCGGCCGAACAGTCGGACGACAAGTACCACGGCGTCTCCCGCTTCGACGTCTTCACCGGTGCCCAGGTCAAGAGCGAGCCGACCGCGCCCAGCTATACGCGGGTGTTCTCCGTTTCGCTGATCGAAGAGGCCGAGCGTGACGAGCGCGTCGTCGCCGTCACCGCGGCGATGCCGGCCGGTACCGGCCTCGCGCGGTTTGCCGAGCGCTTTCCGGACCGCTGTTTCGACGTCGGCATCGCCGAGCAGCATGCGGTGACGTTTGCGGCCGGGCTGGCGGCCGAGGGCCTGCGGCCCTTTGCCGCCATCTATTCGACATTCCTGCAGCGGGCCTACGACCAGATCGTCCACGACGTCGCCATCCAGCGCCTGCCGGTACGCTTCGCAATCGACCGCGCCGGCCTGGTCGGCGCCGACGGCGCGACCCACGCGGGCGCCTTCGACGTCGCCTATCTCAGCTGCCTGCCGGGGTTCGTCGTCATGGCCGCGGCCGACGAGGCCGAGCTCAAGCACATGGTCGCGACGGCTGTGGCCTACGATGAGGGGCCCTGCGCCGTGCGCTATCCGCGCGGCGAGGGGACCGGCATCGCGCTGCCGGCCCGCGGCGAGCCGCTGGCGATCGGCAAGGGCCGCGTCCTGCGCGAGGGCGGGGCGGTCGCCCTGCTGTCGCTCGGCGCGCGTTTGGGCGAATGCCTGCGGGCGGCCGATGCGCTGGCCGCGCACGGCTTTCCGGCGACGGTCGCCGATGCTCGATTTGCGAAGCCGTTGGACACGGCGCTGGTCAGCCGCCTGGCCCGCGAGCACGCTGTCCTGATCACGATCGAGGAGGGCGCGATCGGCGGCTTCGCGTCGCAGGTGTTGGACTTCCTGGCGCGCAACGACCTCGCCGATGGCCTCAAGCTGCGGCCGATGATCCTGCCCGACGCGTTTCAGGACCAGGACACGCCGGAGCGTCAGTATGCGGCGGCCGGGCTCACCGCGCGCGACATTGTCGCCACGGCGCTCGCCGCGCTGGGCCAGGACGAGGCCGTGGCAGCGCCGACACGCGCTTGAGCCCGGACGCCGTCGGGACTCGATCGCCGGCGCGCCATTTCGCTTGCTCCCCCGCTTGCCTTTCCGGCCCTGAATCGCCTAGCGTCCTCGCGCGCATGGGGAGGCGTGGCACGCGATGGACGCGGTTGCACTAATCGTTGCAGGGGGACGAGGCGAGCGGTTGGGCGGCGCCCAGCCGAAGCAATACCTGCCGCTCGACCGCCAGCCGATGATCCGCCACAGCCTGGCGACCTTTGCCCGGCACCCGCGGATCGATGCCGTGCGGGCCGTGATCCATCCCGATGATAGGGCTCTCTACGACGCGGCCGCGTCGGGTCTCGACCTGCTTGCGCCGGTTGACGGTGCCGCAGACCGCCAGGGTTCCTGCCGCAACGGACTGGAAAGCCTTGCCGAGCTCGCGCCGCGGCGGGTGCTGATCCACGACGCGGCGCGGCCGTTCGTCGACGCCGCCGCGATCGACCGGGTGCTGGACGCGCTGGCGAGCGCACCGGCGGCGATCCCGGCGCTGCCGGTCAACGATACGATCAAGCGTGCCACCGCTGACGGGAGGGTCGCGGCGACGGTCGACCGTTCCTCGTTGCGCCGGGCGCAGACCCCCCAGGGTTTCGACTATGCCCTCATCCTGGCGGCCCATCGAGCCGCCGCCGGCCAGGTGCTGACCGATGATGCCGCCGTTGCCGAAGCCGCGGGCATGGCCGTGGCCCTGGTCGCCGGCAGCGAGGCGAACGTGAAGATAACGACGCAGGACGACCTGCGCCGGGTGGCGCAATTGACGTCGCGGGGCGGTGGCGTGCGCGTCGGCACCGGTTTCGACGTGCATCGGTTCGGGCCGGGCGACGGGGTCGTGCTGTGTGGCGTGTCGATCCCGCACGATCGGGCGATTGTCGGTCACTCGGACGGCGATGTCGGGCTGCATGCCCTGACCGATGCCATTCTGGGCGGGTTGGGCGCCGGCGATATCGGCGGTCACTTTCCGTCCAGCGATGCCCGCTGGCGTGGTGCCGACTCGGCCCTGTTTCTGCAGCATGCCGCGGGACTGTTGCGCGAGGCCGGTGGCCGGATCTGCCACGTCGACGTGACGCTCATCTGCGAGCGGCCGAAGCTGGCGGCTCACCGCGCCGCCATGGTGACGCGCGTCGCCGCGCTGCTCGACACCGATCCGACCCGCGTCAGCATCAAGGCGACGACAACCGATGGCCTCGGCTTCACCGGCCGCGGCGAAGGTATCGCGGCCCAGGCAGTGGCCACGCTGGAGTGCCTGGGCACCTGATGGCGGCAGCGCCTCATATTCTGCTGACCGGCCGCCACCGACGGCATCGGCCTGGCCCTGGCCCGGCTCTATGCGCGCGTCGGAGCGCAACTGACGCTGGTCGGACGACGCCCGCTCGACGGGCTCGATCCGGCCCTGTTCACGCCGGCGACATACTGCCGCGCCGATCTTGGCGAGCACGATGCGGTCGAGCGGATCTGTCGCCACCTCGGCACGGTCGCGCCGCGACCGCTGGATGTGGTCATCCACAATGCCGGCATCGGTTGGGTCGGCCCGATCGGGGCGCAGAGTGCGGCGAGCGTCTGCAATCTGGCGCAGGTCAATCTGTGGACGCCGGTGGCGCTGACCCACGCGTTGTTGCCGAAGCTGCGGGTGCGCAGCGGCGAGGT
This sequence comes from Alphaproteobacteria bacterium, assembly GCA_965261585.1. GTDB lineage: Bacteria > Pseudomonadota > Alphaproteobacteria > UBA6615 > UBA6615 > CBDHDN01. The sequence goes on along the minus strand of CBDHDN010000059.1, from coordinate 34,695 downwards.
CGTGTTCATCGGCTCCGTCGCGGCGGCGCTGCCGTGTCCCGACTACGCCACCTACGCCGCCTTCAAGGCCGCCCTTGAAGGTTTCGCGCGCAGTCTCCGCGTCGAGCTCAACGACCGGGTCGCTATTCAGGTCGTCCACCCCGGCGCCACCCGCACGAGCATGCATGCCAAGGCCGGCGGCAAGTCGAGCGCGCGCTTCGCAGCGCCGGAACGGGTCGCCGGCGCGATCAAGCGGGCGATCGCCGGGTCCCGTCCGGTCGTGACGATCGGCCGCGCCAACACCGCCGTGCGCGTCGGTGGACGCGGGCTGTCGACGGTCGTCGACGTCGCGGCGCGGGCGGCGCGCGGGCGACGCGTCGAACCAACACCGCCGGTGCGGCGCGGTCAGCTATCCGCCGTCGTTACCGGCGCGGCCAATGGGATCGGCAGTGCCCTGGCGCAGCGCCTGCTGGATGAAGGTTTTGGCGTGCTGTGCGTCGACAATGACCGCGCGGCAATGGCGGCGGCAGAGTCGGCGGCCAACGCCGACGGCCGGGCGCTGATGCTTGCCGAAACGGACCTGGCAGTGGCCGAGGCCGTCGAGCGGCTCATCGACACGAGTGCTGCGGAGCGTCGGGTCGACGTGCTCGTCCACAACGCGGCGACGAGTGCCGTGGGCGCTTTCGCGGCCGCGCCCCTGGCGGCACAGCGTCGTGTCCTTGAGGTCAACTTGCTGGCGCCGATGTTGTTGACGGCGGGGCTGCTTGCCAGGCGCCGGCTCGCGCCCGGCGCAACGGTCGTCTTCGTCTCGTCGCTGTCTCACTTCGTCAGCTACCCTGGGGCGAGCGTCTACGCCGCCACGAAGGATGGGCTGGCGTCCTACGCGCGCAGCCTGTTTGTTGCCGCGGGCGCCGGTGGCCTGCATTGCGTGACCGTCTATCCCGGGCCGACGCGGACCCAGCACGCGCGCCGCTACGCGCCACCGGGCGCCAGCGCGGCGCGCCGCATGCCGCCCGAAGACGTTGCCGAGGCAATCATGCGGGCGCTGCGCCGGCGCCGGCGGATCGCCATTCCGGGCGCCGGGAATCGCGCCGCCGCGGTCGTCGGCCGGGCCTGGCCGACATTGGCCGAACGCACCATGCGGCGGCTCGTCTTCGATCGTCTGGGCCCTTGAGCGAAACGTGAGGCGGCCCCCGTGGGGGCCGCCAAGACAATTGGAACCGGGGTGGTGCCTATTGGATGAGCGCCATCCGACGGCGCCGGGCCAGCAGGCCCAGACCAGTCAGGCCCAAGCCAAACAGCGCCATGCTGGTCGGCTCCGGGATCGGTGATGGATTCGGATGCGGATCCGGTGGCGCCGTATCGAGGAAACCGGCGTGCGAGAACGTCCGGCTGCCATCGTACCTGCCGCCGTCGGTCAGCACGGTTTCCAGGGTATCCGTGAAGCTGCCTTCCTCGAACGTCACGGCGACGATCGCGTTGTCCGCGCCGCCGTTGTTGTAGAGAATCGCGCGATAGTCGACCGGCCCGTTGCCGGAGTCCGGATCGAGTTCGGCGCGGAACTCGAAGACATCGCCGGCGTCGAAGCCGCCGAAGAAGTAGGACAGGATGTCCGAGCGGGCGCCGCCGTTCGCCAGATCCGGCGTGCCGAGCAGGGCCGTCAGGTCGCCGCCGGCGTCCGTCGGCGTGGTCTGGAAGCCGACGCGATCGAAGTTGAACAGCGTGTCGCCGATCGAGATGGAAAAGCCGGTGATAAGGGCCGCCGCGGAGGTGTTGCCCAGGGTCATGTACGGGGAATCCGCACTGCCAGAGAGTGTCAGGGTGTAGCCGATCGGCAACGCATTTGCGTGCGCGGCCACCCCGAGGATCGCCACCGCGGCTGCGGCAGTCAGCGATTTTCGAATCAGGTGTTTCATGACGTTGGTCCTTCTGCTCATGTTCTTCTTCCCGGCGTTGACTAAGCAATATGCTTGCCATGCGCAGAAGTGACGCTATTTCAATGCGTTACGCGCCCTACCCCCGCTCGCGGCGGGATTCGGCGGTTTGCCTCGCTTTGTGTCCGTTTTTGTCGATTTGGCGCTGTAAGCAATTCTGACCCACGGACATGACCGTGATGAGCCGTACAGCGTCTGTAGCGCACCCGGTTCCTTGGACACAAGTTTGTCTCACGCGGCGGGCCTGATTGAGATCGCGGCGTGCCACGCCTGACGAGCTTGAGCGGGGCTCAGGTGGCCGTTCTTTTCGACGATCCACTGGGCATTGTAGAGTTCGACGAAGTCGCGGACGGCGTCCCGCAGCTCCGCGATGTTGCGGTAGATGCGACCATGGATGATCTGTTCCTTCAGCGTGCGATTGAACCGCTCGGCGACGCCGTTGGTCTGGGGCTCGGCGACGAAGGCGTAGGACGGCTGGATGCCCCAGAACTTGATCTGGTTGGTGAAGTGGTCCGACAGATACTGGGAGCCGTGATCCATCCGCAAGGCCAGCCCCCGAGCCGCGCCGGCCGCGGTCGAGCCATACAGCCCGCCAAGCCCCATGGAGATAGGCTGCAGGGCGGCGAAGCGGTCGCCGCGCTTGCAGACATGCCAGCCGACACACTCGGCGTTCCAATGCTCGACTGCGGTGAAGATCCAGCCCCAGCCGTCGTCCACCGTGAACACCCGAACGCCATCGGTGCCCCACATGAGGTTCGGGGCATGAGTGATGATCTCACCGTCATGGGGATTGCCGCCACGGCGGCGGCAGCGATGGGGCGAGAGCAGATTGTTCTCGCGCATCAGGCGGAGCACCCGCTTGCGGGCAACCCGGATGTCGCGACAGACCCGAAGCCGAGCCCAGACCTTGCGGTAGCCCTCGCCCTCCCAGGGCAATGCCTCCAGGTCGGCTTCGATCGCCACCAGCAGCGCCTGGTCCGAGATCGCGGGCTTCGGTCCCCGACGCTTTGCCGGCGGCGGCTCGGCGTGCTGGCCGGAGGTCATGGCGTAGAACGAGGAGCGGGCCATGCCCCAGGCGGCGCAGACCCGCCGCAGGCCGTAGGCCAGACCCGTGCCGGGCGAGGTGGCGGCACTCATCGCCGCGACCTCCGCCGCCCCAAAGGGCCGAAGGTCTCCGTCTTGGCCTCCAGCAGTTCCACCTGCATGGTCAACTCTCCGATCCGCTTCATGGCGCTATCCAGTTCCGCCTGCACCGGATCGCCCTTGCGTTGCTTGAGCGAGGCGTCGATCCCGCCGATCGCTTTCTCACGCCACTGCTCGAGCCGGAAGATCTCTACGCCCAACTGGCGCGACAGAAGTTGCACCGGCTCGTCACGCAAAAGCCGCAGAACGACCTCACGCTTGCGCGCCACCGTCCATCGCTGGCCAAGTCCCAGCGGGCCTGCCGGCAAAGCCTGGCCTGGGGAAAACGTGGACGAGCCAAGCTCGCCCGCATTTACCACAGGCCCATCAACAGCAACTTTCTTCTCAAAATTATCGGTCATGTTCCGGTCCTCCTTGGACACTTCGATTAAGCCAATTCTGTGTCCAAGGAAATCGGGTCCGACTCAAGCCGTACAGCGTCGAACCCGCCGATTGTGAGGCGTTTGCGCACCGATTGGCCCCGGTGGCCGGCGATTTGGCTGGATGAGCAGCCGAACGGCGCTTGTCGCCCAGATAAAGGATGTGACGGCGCCGACTGCGTGCGGTCGGCGTCCGGGCCCGGAGGATCGCCGTGAGCATCTTGCCCGCCCGTTTGATCTGGCCTAGGTAGGCGAACCGTCCCAGCATGCCCAGGCGAAGGACCATGCCCGACACCGTCACATCGACCGATGTCTGCATCATCGGGGCCGGTCCTGTTGGGCTCTTCGCGGTCTTCGAGTGCGGCATGCTTCGTATGCGCTGCCATGTCGTCGACACTCTCGACGCGATCGGCGGGCAATGTGCCGCGCTCTATCCGGAAAAGCCGATCTACGACATTCCGGCGTACCCGCGGATCGACGCCGGCGAGCTGATCGAGCGGCTTGCCGAGCAGGCCGCGCCATTCATGCCCCATTACCTCCTTGGGCAGTGCGTCGAGCGGCTGACGCGGGCCGGCAATCGGTGGCGGCTGGAAACCTCGACCGGCGCGCGCGTCGACTGCGAGGCCATCATGATCGCGGCCGGCTGCGGCGCCTTCGGCCCGAACCGGCCGCCGCTGCCGGGCATCGAGGCTTACGAGGCCAGCGGCGCCGTGCGCTATCTGGTGACCCGACGGGCGGAGCTGCAGGGCAGGCGGGTCGTCATCGGCGGCGGTGGCGACAGCGCGGTCGACTGGGCGCTGAGCCTCGCCGACGTGGCCTCACACGTAGCCGTGGTTCATCGTCGCGACAAATTTCGCGCCGCGCCAGACAACGTCACAAAGCTGCGCGCGCTTGCCGACCGCGGCGTGATCGATCTGGTGACGCCATACCAGTTGGCCGGGCTGGAGGGCCACGACGGGCGGCTGGACGCCGTGATCGCGCGTTCGCTGGATGGCGAGACCCGCCGGCTGGAGGCCGATGTCCTGTTGGCGTTTTTCGGCCTGGCCATGGAGCTCGGCCCGATCGCGCGGTGGGGGTTGAGCCTGGACCACAACCATATCGTGGTCGACCCGGCGACTTGTGAGACGAACACGGCGGGCATTTTCGCGATCGGCGATATAGTCCGCTATCCCGGCAAGCTGAAGCTGATCCTGGCTGGCTTCTCCGAGGCGGCAATGGCGGCGCGCGCCGCCTTCGCGCTGGTCTACCCGAACGAAGAACTGCATTTCGAGTACTCGACGATGACCGGGGTGCCGGCGCAATAGTCCGGACCGCGGCGCGCGACAGGCGCATGTGGCGGTCGCTGCAGGGTTAGCCGCCCAAAGCTCGCTTCGGTGCGCTGTCTGACGGGCCGTCTTGGAAGAACGTCCTGCGTCTGTAATGTCTCATAACGCGTTGAAAACGCATATGAAAAGAACGCCCGATTGTCCAGTAACGGTATTTTAGCGGCCGCTGCCGACAATCAGCAGAATAGGACGACGCCTGTGCGGGGATCGGTTTGGGAAAGCTAGTCTCATACGAGGTCCAGGTCTACCAGCGCGGTGATTGGCGGATCGACTCGATCGCCAATGACCGTGAATCGGCTATGGAATCCGCTCGCGTGTTCGAAAAAAGCAAGCACTGCCCCAGCGTCCGTGTCGTGGAGGAAGTATACGACGAGGACACTCAGCACACGGCGACGAAGATCGTCTTTCGCCACAACAAGTCGGATGGCGGCCAGCCAGCGGCGCGGCGGCCAGGACCGCGGCCTGCCGCGCGGCGACCGACGTCGCCGCCGAAGGAGACTGACTTCAGGCCCCGCGGCCATGTCGCGGCGCCGGTCAAGCGCGACCCTGGCGTCAACTTCGCGGTCGCCACCCTGCTCGTACTGGGCACGATCCTGGCAATCGGCTACTTTCTCGCGGTCCGCTCCTAAGCGCTTGTAGTTTTTGTTTTTTCTCGACGAGCGCTGGCTCGCCGGGCGATTTGCGATTCCCCTGCCGGCCCAAGCGGACTAACCCGGATATTTCATGATGCGAATGATTGTGTCCTGTTGGGCCGGTCATCTGTCTCGAATGAGGCGAATTGGGACGGGTTTTGACCGGGGTTCATGGCCGCGGTGCAGGAGCGAAGCATTACGGTGTTTGGTGGCGGCGTGCGGTCGCGTTTACTGGTTGCCGCGGCACGGCATTGGGATCGTGTAAGGGACCGAAGGGGCGGCCGCTATCCTGGTTCGAGCCTGGTGGCGACCAGTGTGAACAGGGCCTGATCGGGACAGGCCGAGGAGAGCAGGAAGCGGACCCGACGGGTGTTGCGGATGACGACGGCGCCGATCTTGAGCAAGCGCAGGCGGATCGTGCCAACCTGGGCGCGGGCGGCCTCGGTGCCGGCGAGGCCGAAGCGCCGGATCGCCGTCATCAGCACGTAGGCGAGACTGGCCAGGAGCAGGCGGAACTGGTTCGGCCACCAGCGATGGGCCGAGGTGCGGTCAGAGAACAGCTCGAACTGCTCCTTGATGCGGTTCTCCATGTCGCCGCGGGCACAGTAGAGCATGTCGTAGAGCGCCATGCCGTCACCGGCGAGGCTGGTCACCACGAAGCGCGGGTTGGCGCCGCGGGCGGTGTGTTCGAGGCGCGCGATGACGCGCCGCTCGCGGTTCCACGTCCCGGCGCCATAGCGGAGTTCGGCGAAGTGCCGTTGCTTGTCGCCGGTCGTGGCGAACAGTGCGCGCGCCTGGGCCATCACGGGCGCCGCCAGCGCCTCCAGCCGCTTGTTCCTGGCCAGGCCGATGATGTAGTCGACGCCGTGACGCTCGCACCACGACAGCATGCGCCAGCGGCAGAAGCCGGAGTCCGCCCGCACGATGATGCGCACGGCGGGCCAGGCCAGGCGCAGCCGCCGCACCAGCAGCTTCAGCACTGCACCGGCATGCTTCGCCGGGTCGATGTCCGAGCGTCGCAGGTAGGCCGCCAGCAGATGATCGCCGGCGAACACGTAAAGCGGCAGGAAGCAGTAGTGGTCGTAGTAGCCATGGAAGAACCGGCCTTCTTGATGGCCGTGAACCGGGTCGTCCGTGGCAGCGAAGTCGAGCACGATCTCGGCTGGCGGATCACCATGCGCGGCGATGAAGGCATCCGCCAGGACCTCGTGGATCGCCCACGCCCAGCTCGCCTCGGCCTGGTTCTCGAAGCGGCACAGCGGCGGCGCGCTGGCCAGCGCCCGGTCCTGCCCCGTCGCCGTCTGCACCGCCACATCGTGGCGCAGCTCGGTGTGATCGTTCAGATCCTCATAGCCCAGCGCGATCGCGAACACCCGCTGGCGCAGCATGTCGACGAAGCGATGCCTGACCTTGCCGCGCTGGCGCCTGTCGCCGAGCCGACGCGCCACCGCCGCCGTCAGACCCAACCGCCGGTCCGCCTGGCGTAACAGCAGCACGCCGCCGTTGCTCGTCACATCGCCGCCGTCAAACGCCGCCTCGATCCGCCGCTTGCGGCAGACTGGAAACAGCACCGTCTCAGGGGTACAATTCGTCACCGCCGGGCTCCTGCGTTTGATCCGATCTAGGCAATTGAATCATAACGGATATTGGGAGTTCGGCGGTGCCTTTCGTGAATCTTCCAGGCTAACCTCGCAGCGAAGGGCAAAGGCAAGGGGCCGCGGCATGACGCTTATCGAGATTCGCAAGACCGTGACGAGCGTCGAAGAGACGCGTCACGAGGGCGGCCCGGTGCCGAGCGAGCCACTCGTCATCGGAACGATCGCCGCCGTGCTCAAGCACCCCTTTGCTGGCCGCCATGAGCCCGAGCTGCTGCCGTTCATGGCCGAGCTCAAGGAACTCGGGTGTGACCTCGCGGGCAAGCTCGTGGCCGCTCTCGGCAACAGCCCCGCCCGGATCCAGGCCTACGGCAAAGGTGCCATCGTCGGTGGGGCCGGCGAGCTCGAGCATGGCGCCTTGTGGCATGAGCCCGGCGGCTGGGGCATGCGCGAGGTCCTCGGCGGCACCAAGGCAATCGTCCCTTCGTGCAAGATGATCGGCGCGGTCGGCGCGCGGCTGATGGTCCCGCTTGGCCACGTCAACGCCGCGTATGTGCGCAGCCATTTCATCGTGGCTGAGGTCGGCGTCCATGACGCGCCGCGCGCGGACGAGGTGGTCTATGCCCTGGCGATGGGCACCGGCGGCCGCATTCACGCCCGCGTCGGCGGCCTGTCGGCTGACGACGTCAAGGGCGAGGACGGCCTGCGCTGATGGAGCACCAGCCTGGCGCCGGGCTTGGCACCCAATCCGTCAGCATCGAACCATCAGCGTCGGCGCAGACGGGTGGCGCGCACCGATCCGTCGGGGGTGAAGACACCGCGTAGCTCGGCCGCTTCGCCGGCCGCGGGCGGCTTTCGCAGCCTGGTTCCGCCATCAACGATAAAAGGCGCGCCGTCGAGCGCCCAATGCCCCGTCAGAATGCCGCGGAGACGGACCGGGCGACCGGCCGGTATCGGGGCGCGCTCGCCCGCCACATTCGCAGCACTTTGTACGACCCACCGGCGCAGCAACTCGATGTCCTCGGCGTTCAGCCAGGGCGGTCCGTCGAACGGCGTGCGCGGCCGCGCCGTGCCCGCGATCCGGCGAACGAGCTCGCTGAGGCCGGCATTGCCCGGCAGCACTGCGATGCGCTCCCCGCTGCGCATGATGTTGGCGTAGCTGTCGAGGCGAAGCCCTTCGGGCGGAGCGCCCATCGTGCCGTCGTACTTGTGGCACTTGGCGCAACGCTTGAGGAAAATCGGCGCGACATGGGCAAAGGTGATGGGGTCGCCTGGGCCAGGCCGCGGGAGCTGCTGCCGAGCCGGCGGGGCACCGGCAGCCTGACCGGACGGGAGCCCGTTTGCGACCCAACGCTCCACGGCCGCGAGCTCGGCAAGACTGAGGAACGGCGGGCCGGTGAGCGGCATGCGCGGCGCGCTCTGACCACGGATGGGGCGCACCAGCTCGCTGCCGTCGGGGGCGCCGGCCCGCAGGACGGGCCGTTCACGCCGCCGTCGAGAGCGCCTTGAAGGGTGTCGAGGTGCAGCCCCAGCGGTGCATCCGGGCCTGAATGGCAAATCGTGCATTGCTCCGCGAACAGCGCGCCGATGTCGGTCCAGGTGGGCGCCGTCTGCGCCATGCCGGCACCCGAAGAGAGCACGCCGGCCATCAGGCCGAGGATCAATACGCGATGCTGTCGTTCAATCAATCGACACCTCGGAACTTCCCCCGGAACCTCTATCCCCGGAATTCTCACCTGAAAAGAGAGCGGCCGCCCGCGGTTCTGCGGGCGGCGCGCGCTTTTTCGAGTGTCGTTGCATGCGGCTGTTCACGCCGCGGGTCGGTGGCTAGTGCACTGACGCAGACATAGGATTCACAAAGGCATGTGATCGTGCGATTCTGCGATCATGGCTCAGGAAGTCTGTGTGATTGTAGGAGCCGATGACCGCGTGCGACTGACCGCCGTCGTCGGTGATCGTAGCCGGCCGTTGAAGCACGTTCAGCGGGCCCGGGTCGTGTTGCATTCGGCGGAGCGACTTCCGGTTCTCGATGTGGCGCGCCGCGTCGGCGTCAGCCGCCCGGCGGTCTGGCGCTGGCAGCGGCGCTACGCCGAGGAAGGCATCGAGGGTCTGTTGCGCGACAAGACCCGGCCGCCGGGCACGCCGCCGCTGCCGACGGCAACCGTGGCCCAAGTGTTGGCGCTGGCTTGCTCCGAGCCGCCGGGCGAGACGACCCACTGGACCGGCCGCGCGGTGGCCGAGGTCGTCGGCATCTCCCTGCGCTCGGTTCAGCGCATCTGGCAAGGCCACCGTTTGCAGCCGCACCGCATCCGCACCTTCAAGCGCTCCAACGACCCCGCCTTCGCCGAGAAGGTCGAGGACATCGTCGGCCGCTACATGGATCCGCCCAGCCATGCCGTGGTGCTGTCGATCGATGAGAAAAGCCAGATCCAGGCCCTCGACCGGACCCAGCCAGGGCTGCCGATGAAACCCGGCAAGTGCGGCACCATGACCCACGACTACAAGCGAAACGGCACGACCACCTTGTTCGCCGCGCTCAGCGTCCTCGACGGCGCCGTCATCGGCCGCAACATGCAGCGACATCGCCATCAGGAGTTCATCCGCTTCCTCGGCGCGATCGAGCGCCAAGTGCCGGCCGGCAAGGTCATCCACGTCATCCTCGACAACTACGCCGCCCACAAGCATCCCAAGGTCCGCGCCTGGCTGGCGCGTCATCCCCGATGGGTGTTCCACTTCACCCCAACCTCCGCCTCCTGGCTCAACGCCGTCGAGGGCTTCTTCTCTGTCCTCACGCGCCGGCGGCGCAAGCGCGGCACCTTCCACTCGATAGTCAACCTCCAGGCCGCCATCAACCGCTACATTGACGAGCACAACAATGATCCCAAGCCCTTCGTCTGGACCAAATCCGCAGACACCATCCTCGCCAAACTTCACCGCCTGCCTGTACCTTCTGTCTGAGTCAGTGCACTAGGCGGCCAGTTCCTCCGCTCCGGCCGGCGCCTCTTCTGCGACCGGTGGCTCCTCGGTCGTCTCGCTGTCCGCCGGTGCGGTGCTTTCCTCCTGGGCTTCGAGCAACACGTCGACGATGCTGGCTTGCGCCGAGTTCGCCGAGACCGCCAACGGACCGGTCGTCGTGGTGCCCGCCACCTGGTTGTCGCCGCCGAAGTAGGATTCGACGAGCGTGTTGAGCGTGGCAACCAGATCGCGGATCGCGGCGATCAGCTCCTGCCGGCCAATCAGGCCGCTATCGGGCTGTGGCGCTGGCTCGAACGGCTCCGCCGCCAGCAGCTTGTCGAGCACGTGCAAACGCGGATCGCGTTCGGCCAGCTGGTCGAGGATGCGCTCGCGCGCCGTGTCGGCCTCCGCCTTCGTGATCAGCCCGTCGCCGTCGGCGTCGAGCCTGGTAAACAGGCCCTTGACGATGTCGGCAAGCTCCGTGTCCTTCAGCGCGGTCGCCAACTGGGTGGCGTCGATCGCGCCGTCCTTGTCCACGTCGATGTTCGCGAACGCCTCGGGATCCAGGAGATTGGCCACCAGGGCCTGCGGGAAGCCGGCAAGCCGGTTGTCCGCCACCGGTGGATCGAACGGCCGCTCTTTGACCGGCGGCACGACAGGCTCGGTCGGGCTCGTGAAATCGACCGGGCGAAGCAGATGGTGCTCGGCGGGTGGCCGGGCATCGCCGCCGCCGCCACGCAACAGGCGGAACTCCTCGCGCGACAACTGGCCGTCGCCGTTGCGGTCGACGCGCGCGAACAGGCCGTCGAGGTGTCCGCCGCCAGCGGGCCCACGCTGGTCGATTCTGATACGCAGCCCGTCACTATCATCGTCGTCCTGACGAATTCTGATGCGGATGCGCTCGCCATCTTCGTCGTGGCGGATCTTGATGCGAAGGCGATCGCCGTCGTCACCGTCGTGGCCCTTGATCTCGATGCGAAGCCGTTGGCCGTCTTCTTTGTTGTCCACGCGGATGTTGACGTCGCCGTTTGAACGCAATGCTCGTAGCAGCGGTGGCAACGGCAGTGCCCCGCTTGCGGCTATGATCATACCTTGATCTCCTCAATGGGTATCGCTTGACAAAAAACGGACGACCGGCGCCCCGACGCAACGGTCGTGGCAACGCGGACTTCCGGTGTCTCCAATTTAGCAAAAACCGTTCCAACAATGCGTTAACCATCACGGCCGGGCTGGCGCGGCGGTCGATCGGAATTGTTGCTTGTCGGTCCTTTCCCGTTAACCATCCGCAGTGACGAGATGCACCGGCGGGCGGCAGGAATTGCCGACTGTCAGCCCGCCTTCCTGACCATGAAGTGATCCGGTGCCGGCAGCGGCTGGAAGCCGAACTTCGCGTAGAGGCCGTGCTGGTCGGCGGTGGCCAGGAAGAACCGGTAGATGCCGGCAAGTGACGGTGATCCGGCTCGGCCTCCCGCCGCAACTTCGACGCTCGCTGGCTTGCACCAACGCCATCGAGAACGCGATCGGCACCGTCCGGACGGTGCAGCGGAACGTCAAGCGCTGGCGCAACGCCGAGATGGCGCTGCGTTGGACCGGCGCCGGCCTCTTGGAGGCGCAAAAGACCTTCCGCCGCCTCAAGGCCTACCGCCAGCTCCCCATCCTCGACGCCGCCCTGCGGGAGGCGGTGAGAAAGGCCGGAGCAAAGTCCGTCATTGAAGACATCGAGGTGGCCGCGTAGCCTCTCGATCAGAAGATGCCTATCTCGCACTTTTCAACATTGGGTGGGACATCGCCGGCCGACCTGGATCGTGCATTGAATGCCTGTGCCGATGCATTTGCCGCGGTTAAGCAGGCAATGTAACGTCGGACCATACGGTCCCGCTCATGAGTACAAATAGATAATCCTATGGACCGCATCATTCTTAGCCCCGAGGACCGGCGGTACGCCAAAGAGTTTCGGGCCAGTCCGTTCGGGCCGCACAGTCCGCGTCTGCAGCAAATCGTCAATGTCTTTCGCGCCGGACCAGCCAAGGGAAAATTCGTCCTGATTGCCACCTCGCCGCACCGAGAGTGGGCCTTGGGCCGGCTCACGGGTGAGCGCGCTTGCCTGGTCGAGGTGTTCGAGGACTGCACCTTTACGAGCCTGGTGGAGGCCGAGTGGGAGGTCTTCAAGCTCCGCTGGGTGGCGAACCGGGGCCCGGCGCTGGACGGGGAGACGCTGCTGGAGCCGGGCGAGGCGGTGCCGGCGAGGCCCCCGATCACGCTCATCGGCTATGCGGACCACATCACCGTCCGGCCGGGCGAGACGATCCAGTTCATGGTGAGCTCCGATACCGGCGCGGGCTACGAGGCGGAGATCGTGCGCCTGATCTGCGGCGATGTGAACCCGCAGGGGCCGGGCTACAAGGAGGAGCGTGTAAAGACCTCGGTCTCCGGTCGGTACCGGGGCCGCCGACAGGAGATTAGCGCCGGCTCGCACGTCGTCGTGCCCGGGTCGCCAGCGCTTACTAGCCTGTCGGTGGCGGCGATGATCTGGCCCACGTTGCCGGGCGATGGCGTGCCGCAGAGCCTGCTGGCGAATTTCTCGGACGAGGAGCGGCGCGGCTTTGTGCTCCGGCTCGACGAGGCAGGCGCGGTGGCCTTGTCGGTGGGCGATGGCAGGCGGGTGGAGACGGTCTCGACAGCGCTTCCGGTACGGGCCCGGGAGTGGGCGTGGGTCGGGGCGAGCTTCGACGGCGCAAGCGGCCGGGCGGTAGTGTTTCAACGGGGCCTCCGGCGGTACCCGCAGATTGAGACGGAAGGACGGGCGGAGCGCACGCTTGCGGTCCGCATCGGCCCAGGCGCCGCGCCGGTGACCCTCGCCGCCCATGTTCGCGAGGGCGTGGGCGAGGAGGCCGTGATGGCCGGCCACTACAACGGCAAGATCGACAGCCCGCGTCTGGCCAAGGCGGCGCTCTCGGGTGAGGATATCGAACGGCTGCAGCACGAGCCCCTGGCGCTGGGGGATGACCTGTTGGCGGCTTGGGACTTCGGGCGCGAGATCCCGACGACGCGGGTCCTCGACGTCGGCCCAAATGCCTTGCACGGGCGCACCGTGAATTTGCCCGCGCGCGCGATGAAGGGGTGGAATTGGTCGGGACGGGAGATGAGCTGGCGCCATGCGTCGGCCGAGTACGGGGCGATCCACTTTCACGACGATGACCTCTACGATGCGCGCTGGGAAGCCGACTTCGAGCTCGTCGTCCCGGCGGAAATGCGCAGCGGTCTCTATGCGGCCCGGCTCAAGCAGGGCGCGTCCGAGGACTACATCCCGTTCTACGTGCGGCCGGCACGCGGGGCCCATCGCGCGGACATCCTGTTCCTAGCCCCCACGGCAAGCTACCTGGCCTACGGCAATTTCATGCTCGCGCTCCAAGACGACTTATGCGAGCAGGGAAACGCGCGACTCCTCATCATCCAACCCTATGAGGTGTTTCTTGCTTCTCGTCCCGAGTTCGGCCGCTCACTCTACGATCGGCACTCCGATGGGTCGGGTGTTTTTCATTTCTCGCGGCTCCAGCCGAACCTGTCGATGCGGCCCAAAGCGATGCGCTGGGACGGCAGCGGCTCCTCAGTCAGGCAATTCAACGCCGATACCCACCTTCTCGACTGGCTTGAGGCCATGGGCCACGCCTACGACATAGCGACCGACGAGGATCTGCACGCCGAAGGCCCTGCCTGCCTCGAGCCCTATCGCGTGGTCATCACCGGCACGCACCCCGAATATCATTCGACGCGGATGTGGGAGGCCATCAAGGCCTATACCGATCACGGCGGGCGGCTGATGTACATGGGCGGCAACGGCTTCTACTGGCACATCGCCTTCCACGAGGAACTTCCCGGCGTCATCGAGGTGCGCAAGGCCGCGGTGAGCCGCAACTGGGAAGCCGAGGTCGGTGAGGTCTATCAAGCTTTCAACGGCGAGTTGTCCGGTGGCTTCCGGTCCGGCGGCAGACCGCCGCAGATGCTGGTCGGGGTCGGCATGGCGGCGATGGGTTTCGACAAGGCCTCCCCGTACCGGCGCGAGCCGGACAGCTTCGATCCGCGGGCGGCCTTTATTTTCGAGGGCGTGTCGGAGGAAGAGTTGATCGGCGATTTCGGGTTGCTGGGCGGCGGAGCCGCCGGCATCGAGATCGACCGCGCCGATGCCCTCCTCGGAACGCCGCCGCACGCTCTCGTCGTGGCGACCTCGCGGGGCCAGCACTCCGCCATGTTCCGGGCGGCGATCGAGGAGCTGATGGCAAACGGCTACGAAACGTCTGGCGCTCAGTGTGACACAGTGCGCGCCGACATGGTGTATTTCGAGACACCGAACGATGGGGCAGTGTTCTCGACCGGATCGATCGCCTGGTGCGGTGCCCTGCCCCACAACGGATACGACAATAGCGTCTCGCGCATCACCGGCAACGTCCTCAGGCGCTTCGCGTCGGGCGGCTCGTCGCCCTCGCGCTGAGACGGCGCTCGCCGCATTGTTATGGCGTCGTTTCCGTCGTCGCTTCCAGATCGGATTCGCTGTCTGAGTCCAGCTCGTCGACCAAGCGTTGAAGTTCCTCCCCGCCGGCCATATGGGTGACGAGTTCGCCCTTGCTCAAGTCGCCTTTGTCACACGTCACCGACACGCGCCCGCGCTTGAGTATGGTAAAGGTATCGCCGATCGGGAACGCATGATGAACGTTGTGGGTAATGAAGACGACGGCGATGCCGCGCGCCTTGGCCTGGCGAACGTAGCGCAGAACGATCTCGGCCTCCTTTACGCCGAGCGCCGAGGTCGGCTCATCGAGGATCAGCACTTTCGCGCCAAAATGCACCGCGCGGGCGATCGCGACCGACTGGCGCTCGCCGCCTGAGAGCGTCACGATCGGCCGTTTGACGTCACCGATGTCGATGCCAATGCGGCTCAATTCATCCTTCGTAACGCCAATCGCCAAGCGTTTGTCAAGGTGACGGAAGACGCCCCATCCCCGAGTGGGTTCCCGCCCGAGAAAGAAATTGCGATAGACCGGCATCACCGAAATGACGGCCAGGTCCTGATAGACGGTTGCGATGCCGCGATCGAGCGCGTCCCGTGCCGTGTGAAACCTGACGACTTCGTCGCCGAGCCGCACCTCTCCCGAATCGGGCCGGACGACGCCCGAAAGGATCTTGATCAACGTCGATTTGCCGGCGCCGTTATCGCCGAGGAGACAGGTAATCTTGCCGGCCTCGGCGCTGAACGTGACGCCGTCGAGCGCAACGACCGGCCCGTACGCCTTTCGTATGCCGGCGGCCGTCAGGATCGCTTGCGCCAACTGTTATCTGCTCCTGGTTGGGCGGGCGGCCGTCTCGCGGATGTATTTGTTGACCAACACCGCCACCAATAGAATGCCGCCGAGAAAGGCGAAGAACCAGGTGTCTCTTATCTCGGTATAGAAGAAGCCCTGGCTGACAATGCCGAACATCAAGGCCCCGAAGAAAGTGCCGATCGGCGATCCGTAGCCACCGGTAATCGCCGCCCCGCCGATCACGGCGGCGGTCACCGCCTCGAATTCCTTGAACCTCCCCTCGGCGATGTCAGCTTGATCGACGAGGACCATCGTGAGAACCGCGACAAGCATCGCCGACATCGCGGTCATGACATAAAGCGTTATCTTCACGGCGGTGACCGGAACGCCCATTTTCAGGGCCGCCTCGCGATCGCCGCCGGAGGCGTAGATCCAGTTGCCGAAACGCGTGTTCTCCAGAACATGGGCTGCCACAAGCGTCAGGCCAATCCACCACACGAGTGAGACGCTTAGGCCCCAAGGGGTGCCGGCAAAAAGTGGGAACAGCACGTCGTCACGGACGGCCGACCGCACCCGAAAGATATAGGAGGTATCGACCACGATCAGAGCGATCGCCAGTCCGGCGCCTCTGATCATGAACATCATTGCGAGCGTGACCAGAAACGATGGGATGCCGATCCGAACGACGACGAACCCGTTGAACAGGCCGACCAAAGCCGCCAGGGCGCCTCCGGTCAGCAACCCTGCCCAGAGCGGCCCATCGAGGAATACAATCGTGAAGGCCCCGGCCATGCCTGTGGCCCCGACCATCACGCCGACCGACAGATCAAACTCGCCGGCAATGAGCAAAAGCGTCACCGGGACCGCGATGATGCCGACCGATGCCGCAACCTCCAAATAGTTCCGCGTTCCGGAGAAAGAGAGGAAACCGGCGTCGCCGGCGACGCTCGCAAAGAAAAGGAAAACGAGGGCGGTTCCGGCGACCGCGGTGAGTTCCGGCCTCAGTATCAACGCGCGGAGCCGGCCGCGCGATCTGTCCATAGAAACCGCGCTCGGTTGAGACGTCTCTGGGCTGGTGAGTTCCACCGGGGCTGATCTCTTTCGTGGTTTTACGCACACTGCCACAGAAGCTGCCGCCGACAGACTCGCGATACGCGAATCTGTCGGCGGCAAGGTGAACGGATAGCGCTAGCGAAAGTTCTGAGCCGAAAGCTCGATGATCTGCTCCGCGTTCTCCGGCGTGATAATGCCGGGACCGGTAGGAATGAAATCGGTCCCCGGCGTGATGCCATACCGTATGAAGTGTATCAGGAACACGGCCGGCAGATAGCCCTGGTGGTACTGCTGGTAATCCAGCGCGAAGTCGAGCTTTCCGTCGACCAGCCCATTAACCACGAGATCGTCGAGAGCGATGGTTCCGAAATGCATGCTCTTACCACGCTCGCCGAGCCGTTCCCTGGCTATGAGCATTGCCGGCGCACAGCATCCGCCGGTCGAGAAGATGCTGTCGATCGTCTCATCCTTTTCGAGCGTCGCCATCATGGCGTTGATGAGCTTCGGCGTGTCGAAGAGGACTGTCTCCGGCACCTCGACCAACGACGTTTTCCCGGGCTGGAAGCCCTCGATGAATCCCTCCACCCGGTTATCGATATCGGGGATGCCGGGGGCAGTCGTGGCGATCAGCGCGTGCTTGGCGCCGGTCTTCTTCATCTGTTCTCCGCCGATGACGCCGTTGTCCCTTTCATCCATTCCGACGAATGCGAGCGCGCCGACGATCTTCTGCTGGCCGAATCCGGAATTGGCCAGAACGACGGGAATGCCCATGTCGACAGCCTGCTTGATGCTGGCGTTCATCGCTTCCGGTCGTGGATTGGCGACGATGATGCCAGCGGGCTCGGAGGCAATGGCGTTTTCGACCGCGATCCTGTAGTCGAATGCCGATGCGTATCCCTTGGGCCCCGGCGCCCGGTATTTGGCCTCAAAGCCCAAGTCTTCGCCGGCTTGCTCGAACCCTTTCATAATCGGCTGCCAGAACTTTTCGGACGCCGAATTCCCCAAGTAGATAATGAGCGGCTTCTCCTCCTGGCTCATTGCCACGGGCGACAGGGCTGTTCCGGCGAGCCCGACAGCCAGCAGCGCCGCCCCTAAAGACGCCGTCCAGCGGCGCCAAACATGTTGGCCTTGACCGATTGATGGAACCTTCATTTCACCCTCCCGACTGTTTTGGGCTTGCCGTCCTCTGCTTGATTGAAGCGCACCCCTGGCCGACGAGGCGACGGCCAGGGTCAATGGCGCTCCTCCGTAATATAGCGAGTATCGTGTCGGCAAGGAAAGGGGATTGTGCATCGTGCACGATCCCGGGTAATTCAAGGGGACACGATTGGACACGATACTTAATTGTTGGTTCCCAGGCCCGCACGCCTTTTACCGCCCGGCCCTTACTCTTGGGCCTCGGGCCCGGCTTGCGGCGGCGTAGGGTGCGCCCGAGGGTCCGTTCCAGGCCGGCGACGAGGCGCCGCCGCCCAGCGGACGGCCAGTCCGCTGATGCCGCCTGAGCTGTTCGAGGTCCTCGTCGGCGGGCGGAACTGAGAGAAACGCTCGCCAATCCCCGATCATCCCGAGCAGCGGCGTCACTGCGACCAACCCGTCGCCGCGCGCCTCCAGATGGGCGCGGGCGCTGCTCCACGGCCAATCCTCGGCGCGCGCCACCAGGCGCGCCCGGACGGGGTTGAGCTCGACGTAGCGTGCGGCCCGCAACCAGGTGGCGGCCATCCAGTGGAACGAGGCGAAACGTCCCTGCCAAAGATAGCCGCGCCAACCCTCTCTGAGATTGACGTGCCGCGCATAGCGGCGATGCGCCTTGCCGATCGCCAGGCGCAGGCCGTCGGTCGTCTTCGGGGTGGCGATCAGATGCACATGGTTCGGCATCAGACTATAGGCCCAGATGGCGACCGTCGAGCGCCAGCGAGCCGAACGGCGGAACCCAGCAAAAGCGCCGGCGTTTCGTGCTAATGCGCCTGGCCCCCGCGAACGGCGGCGTTCGACAGCTCCCTTGGCGCCAAGTCGCCTATGGAGGCGGCTTCGGGTTCCTGTGCCGCCGACGCATCATCGGCCGGCGTGGGCACCGGCGTGTCGAACTGATAGCCTGGATCCTCCTGCTGTCGGCGCCAGGTCTCGCGCATCTCCCGCCAGGCCCCGACGAGCGTCCGCGGCGTCGGCATGTCATGCGCCACGGCGCGATGCAGGGCCTTCAGTCGGTAGCATGGGATGCCCGCGAACATGTGGTGTTCAAGGTGCCAGTTCATGCGCCAGTAGAGGAACTCCGACAACGGATCGAGGGTGTTCGTGCGCACGCACTTGCGGAAATCCGGCACGTTGTCGCGCAGACCGCAATGCATCGGCACGGCGACGAAATAGCGCCACCAGTTCGCGATCGCCGGCGCCAGGCTGAACAGGACCGGCACGATCCACAGGCCGTAGGCGAACGAGACCGCGGCCACGGCGACGTGGATCAGCAGCACGACGCGGGCCCAGGTGACGGCGCGCCGCCGCGCCACGGGTTCATTGGCGTAGAGCGCTTCGAGCCAGCCCGGCGTGCTGAGCACCGTGTAGCGCCCGAACGACGTTCTGATGACGCCGCCAATGATGTTGATGACGCCGCGCGATTCGAAGCCGCCGGTGACGTTGAAGGTGAACAGCTGCAAGAGATAGACCGGCGCCAGCGACGGCGGCTTCGGCAGCACCACCTCTTTGTCGGCGCGCGAGTGCAGCGTGTAGGTGTGGTGATAGGTGTGGCTCATCGCGTACTCGTGGAAATTCCACCAGGTGAGCACGCTGTAGAGGCGCAGAAACGCGGCGTTCAGCCACCGCGTCTTGAACACGGTCCCGTGGCCGAGCTCATGGCAGGCGAAGATGTAGTGTGAGGAAACGGTGCCGTGGGCGAACAGCGCCAGGGCGAAGCCCAACCACATCTGCCGTTCGAAGAAAATGAAAGTCAGCGCCGCCGTTACCGCCGCCAACGCCAGGTGGCCGAGCGCCTGAAACAGCCCCTGGCCGTCGCTCCTTTGCGCCAGCCCGCGCAGTGTCGGCCGATCGATCGGGCACCGGTACCAGTCGACCGTGTAGCTCTTGAACAGCTGGTCCAGGGACTCGGCGTCGGTGCTCATTTTGTCCTCTCCTCCGATTGGGTCGCGTCCCGGCGGCGGCGTGCCTCGGCGCCACCCAAAGGCCCGATCCACGCTGCCGGCGTTCACCACACCGGAGCCTCCAGGCATGCGACACCGGCTTTGCGCCACGCTCGGCGACCGCCGTGGCCCACGCACGTGGACGAACCTAGACACATCCCTGTGGCGCGAGCAACGATCGGCGTGACCGCGGCGAATTTTCGGGCCGCGCCTGCCCCGCGCTAGCGTACCGCGAGCAGCTCAACGTCGAAATATCAGCGTGACGTTCGGCGCACTCCGTCGTGGCAACGCGTTCAGGGGCTTGCCCCAAGATACAGTGTCCGCCCAATGAACTTGCCGTTGGCGGCACGCTGTGGGCGGCTTACTTGGGCACGTCGTCGGGGAAGAACCTGAAGACGCTGTCGAGCGGGTTTGGCGCCGCCTGACCGAGGCCGCAGATCGAGGCCTCGCGCATCGCCGCGCTCAGCTCCCGGCCGGGCCGGCTTCGAGCAGAAGCACGCGCGCCTCCGCCATCTCGCTCAGTCGACACGCGATCACCGCACCGGCCGCCCCGGCACCGACGATGATGTAGTCAAAGGCTTGCATGGTCGGAGACATACCTAACGGACGGCGCCGAGCGTCAATGCTCGAACGAGATAGCGCTGAAAGAGCCATTGGAATACGATCGGTGGCAGGGTGGCCGGTGTGGCGGCGGTGCCCAAAGCGGGGCACTTTCGGTGTCGTGCAAGCTGGCCATCGATGGTGCACCTCCCGGCGCGAGTCCCGGGAAATCTGCCCGCGGGATGCCGGCATATTGTGTAGCAACTGCCAGTCACGAGGAGACGCGCATGCATTTTGCCCTGTTCGGCGCCGGCCGGGTCGGATGGGTTCACGCCCAGAACATCGCGAATCACCCCGATGCCGCGTTGAGTCACGTCTACGACGTCGATAGCGCAGCTTCGGAGCGGGTCGTCGAGGCTCTGGGCGGGAAGGTAGCGGAAACTCCAGACGAGATCTGGAACGCTGACGGTATCGATGCGGTCCTCATCGCCTCATCGACCAACACCCACGTCGAGCTGCTGCGTGGGGCGATCCGCGCGGGGAAGGCCGTCTACTGCGAGAAGCCCATCGACCTCAATCTGGCCAAAGCGAAGACGTTGGCGGAGGAGGCGCGCGGCACCGACGTACCTGTGTTCATCGGCTTTCGCCGGCGCTTCCTGCCGGAGCTCCAGGCGATCCACGAGCGCATCCGCGGTGGCGACATTGGTCAGGTGGAAGTCGTACACATCATTGCCCGCGACTCCCAGCCGCCGCCGCTCGAGTACGTCAAGGTGTCCGGCGGCCTCCTGCGCGACAAGACCCTTCACTCCCTGGACCTTCTCTGCTGGTTGACGGGCGAGGCTCCGGTCGAGGTGCATGCGAGCGGTGCGTGTCTCGTGGACCCCGAAATCGGGCAGGCCGGCGACATCGACACCGTCATGGTCACGCTGAAGATGCCGGGCGGCGCGCTCTGCCAGATCACCAACGGCCGCCGTTCGGCTTTCGGCGCTCACGAGCGGGTCGAGGTCTATGGCGCGCTCGGGTTGCTCCAGTGGGATCCCGGTCACGAAAGACAGGTCGCCCACGCGACGCACGCGGGGGTCACGCTGAGCCGCGCAGAGCCCGACTCCACATTCATCAGACAGGAGACATTCGCGGCGGCACTCGATACGTTCATCCGCAGCGTCCAGTCCGGCGAAGCGGTCGCCCCATCGCTGGCGGACGGCTTGCGGGCCCAGATCATCGCCGACGCGGCAACCGAGTCGCTCGCATCCAGCCGACCGGTTACGATCGCCTACTGACTGCCTCGGGTACCTGAACATATCCGGTGGAGATGCGAAGGAAACGGTGCGCGTGGGGCTCATCGACGCTGGCTTCATGGGCAAGTGCCACGCCAGGGCCCAGGAACAGCCGAACCAGCTCCACTGGACGCCGCTCAACGCGCCGACCCAGACGCCGGAGCGCGGCGGCCACGGCCTGTCGGCGGCGGCCGATCGCGCGTCGCGGGTCACGATCGGCCATCCCGAGGGCATGCCGCTCGCCTTCGCCAACATTTACGCCGACTTTGCCGAAGCGATCCGCGCCGACCGCGCCGGGCGCGCCCGATCCGCTGGCGCTGGCCTTTCCGAGCGCCGAGGACGGGCTCCACTCCTTGCGGGTCGTCCATGCCGCGGTGGAGTCGGCCCGCGCACGGGGGGGCGTGGGTCGACGTGTGACGGCGCGCTCCGCCGTAGAACCGCTGTTTGGCCCGCCCGAGCCCGTCGAGGGGCGACCTACGAAAACGAAACGCCCGCGACTGCCGGCCACTCTTCAATGGGCGGCGGCACGGGGCCGGGGCCGCCGCCGATGACGGACTGGTCGAGGTCGAGGAACGCACCGGTCATCATACCGGACTCGTCCGACGCCAGATAAGCGATCGCGCGCGCGACCTCGTCGGGCTTCAGCAGACGGCCGAACGGCATTTTCGCCTCGACCTGGGCAAGCCAGTCCTTGCCGCCGCTGTGACAGCGACGCTGGATCACGTCCTCGCCGTCCGAATCCATCCAGCCCAGGTTGATCGCGTTGACCCGGATGCGGTGGCGCACGATTGCATAGGCGACGTTCTTCGTCAGCGCGTTGAGCGCGCCCTTGGACGTCACGTAGGGACAGATGTACGGCTCACTGCCATAGGATGCGACGCTGGAGATGTTGACAATCGACCCGGCCACGCCCTCGCGCGCCATCAGCTTGACCGCATCCTGGATCAGGAAGAACGGCGCCCGCACATTGATGGCCATCATGCGGTCGAAGAATTCGGGCGTCGTGTCCCAGATCGAGCCGCGCTCGGTCAGCGCCGCGATGTTGGCGAGCACGTCGAGCGTGCCGAAGGTCTCGTCGGCGGTGGCAATGATGCGCCGGCACGCATCGACGTCGGCCGCGTCGGCCTGCACGAACACGGCCTGACAGCCGTCGCCGCGCAAGCGATCGGCGACCGCTTTGCCGCGGTCGACGTTACGTCCCGTGACGATGATGCCGGCCGCGCCGCGCGCCGCGAACAGCTCCGCCGTCGCCCGCCCGAGGCCCTGGGTGCTTCCGGTAACGACGGCATATTTGCCGGCAAGTGAGTTCGTGTCGGTCATCAACTCCTCCCCTGCTCGATCACCAGCCTGACCTTGTTTTGCACGTGGCGGTGATCTCGCAGTCAGTCAGGCTCGAGAAGTGCCTCAACGCCTTGTTCATAACTGATATCGCACCTTGAGCTAGTGCACCGATCCAGACAAATGATTCACCGTGCGCTGGAGCAACCCGTTGTTTTGTACTCAGAATCAGGTTTCCACTGTGACGGCTCTGACTGAGTCGGTGCACTAGTATCTCTGAGTGGTCATCGGATCAAGTCGTTGTTGTATTTATATGCCATCGAGTCGGACCCGATTTCCTTGGACACAGAATTGGCTTAATCGAAGTGTCCAAGGAGGACCGGAAAATGACCGATAATTTTGAGAAGAAAGTTGCTGTTGATGGGCCTGTGGTAAATGCGGGCGAGCTTGGCTCGTCCACGTTTTCCCCAGGCCAGGCTTTGCCGGCAGGCCCGCTGGGACTTGGCCAGCGATGGACGGTGGAGCGCAAGCGTGAGGTCGTTCTGCGGCTTTTGCGTGACGAGCCGGTGCAACTTCTGTCGCGCCAGTTGGGCGTAGAGATCTTCCGGCTCGAGCAGTGGCGTGAGAAAGCGATCGGCGGGATCGACGCCTCGCTCAAGCAACGCAAGGGCGATCCGGTGCAGGCGGAACTGGATAGCGCCATGAAGCGGATCGGAGAGTTGACCATGCAGGTGGAACTGCTGGAGGCCAAGACGGAGACCTTCGGCCCTTTGGGGCGGCGGAGGTCGCGGCGATGAGTGCCGCCACCTCGCCCGGCACGGGTCTGGCCTACGGCCTGCGGCGGGTCTGCGCCGCCTGGGGCATGGCCCGCTCCTCGTTCTACGCCATGACCTCCGGCCAGCACGCCGAGCCGCCGCCGGCAAAGCGTCGGGGACCGAAGCCCGCGATCTCGGACCAGGCGCTGCTGGTGGCGATCGAAGCCGACCTGGAGGCATCGCCCTGGGAGGGCGAGGGCTACCGCAAGGTCTGGGCTCGGCTTCGGGTCTGTCGCGACATCCGGGTTGCCCGCAAGCGGGTGCTCCGCCTGATGCGCGAGAACAATCTGCTCTCGCCCCATCGCTGCCGCCGCCGTGGCGGCAATCCCCATGACGGTGAGATCATCACTCATGCCCCGAACCTCATGTGGGGCACCGATGGCGTTCGGGTGTTCACGGTGGACGACGGCTGGGGCTGGATCTTCACCGCCGTCGAGCATTGGAACGCCGAGTGTGTCGGCTGGCATGTCTGCAAGCGCGGCGACCGCTTCGCCGCCCTGCAGCCGATCTCCATGGGGCTTGCCGGGCTGTATGGCTCGACCGCGGCCGGCGCGGCTCGGGGGCTGGCCTTGCGGATGGATCACGGCTCCCAGTATCTGTCGGACCACTTCACCAACCAGATCAAGTTCTGGGGCATCCAGCCGTCCTACGCCTTCGTCGCCGAGCCCCAGACCAACGGCGTCGCCGAGCGGTTCAATCGCACGCTGAAGGAACAGATCATCCATGGTCGCATCTACCGCAACATCGCGGAGCTGCGGGACGCCGTCCGCGACTTCGTCGAACTCTACAATGCCCAGTGGATCGTCGAAAAGAACGGCTACCTGAGCCCCGCTCAAGCTCGTCAGGCGTGGCACGCCGCGATCTCAATCAGGCCCGCCGCGTGAGACAAACTTGTGTCCAAGGAACCGGGTGCGCGAGCTATTGTCAAAAGTTGTGTATGGGTTTGTCATGCGGCGGCGCGATCCTGGCGTTCTCCATTCACGAATTTGACGCCTCGAATGATCTCGGCGAACTGATCTGATCCATTGAGCCTCCGCCATTTCTTGCTGGCCCCCTGGCAAAGCTTGAAGACCATGGCCATCGCCGTCTTGCGTGACAGGCAACCCTTGGTCCGATAGGTGCGAAGGCGAACCGTGGCGAAGGTGCTCTCGATGGGGTTCGTCGTCCGCACATGCTTCCAATGCTCGGCGGGGAAGTCGTAGAAGCTCAGCAAGGCGTCCCGGTCCTTGGCCAGGCAGGCCGTGGCCTTTTCGTACTTCGGTCCGTAGGCTTCCAGGAAGAAGTCGAAGGCGGTCTCCGCGTCCTTCCTGGTTTCGGCCATCCAGATATCCTGCAAGTGACCCTTGGCCTTGTTCTGCCGACCCTTGGGTAGCTTGTTCAAGATATTGCCCGTCTTATGCACCCAGCAGCGCTGCTCGCGGGCGGCCCCGTAGACTTGGCGGAGCGCCTTCCAGAAGCCGAGCGCGCCATCGCCGGTCACCAGTTCCGGGCCGATGCCGAGACCACGCCGCTTGAGATCGAGCAGCACCTCGCGCCAGGATTGTTCGCTCTCGCGGTAGCCGTCGGTGATGGCGATCAACTCCTTGGTTCCGTGATCCGTGGCGCCGATGATAACCAGGATGCATTGCTTCTCCTCTTCCAGGCGGGCGCCAAAATAGATGCCGTCGACTCAGAAGTAGACGTAGCGCTTGGCCGATAAATCACGCCGTTGCCAGCGCTCCATCTCGTCTTGCCAAACTTCCTTCAGTCGCCCGATCGTGGAGGCCGACAGACCCGGGGCCTGTGCCCCCAGCAACGCCGCCAACGCTTCCGAGAAATCGCCGCTGGAGATGCCCCTCAAGTATAGCCACGGCAGCAAATCCTCCAGGCTCTTGGTGCGGCGCAGATAGCGCGGCAGGATCGCCGACGTGAACCGGATGGCGCCGGCACCCTCGCCGGCTCTCCGATCCCGGACACGCGGCTGACGCACGTCCACCGGGCCGATCCCGGTCTGTATCAGCCGTTCCGGCAAGTGGCCATTGCGTACAATCCGGCGACGGCCCCGGTCATCAACCAGCGTCGCATGACCTTCCAGAAACTCGGCAACTTCAGCTTCCACGGCTTGAGCCAGCAACTCACGCGCCCCAGCTCGTAGGACTTCCGTCAACGGGTCATCCTGAAAATTCGATGGGTTCCGAAAGGCAACAACGGTATTCTCTTCCATGGCGTATCCTTCCTTGGCTTAGGTCAAGTGGTGACTGCAACAATCACCAGGATACGCCGCCCTCTTTCCAACGCCGTACACAAGATTCAGCTATACCTCCGGGTGCGCTACATATTTATCCCGCATTACCCAGATGATCATGTAATTTGACGACACCGCACCCGGATTCTGCTATAAGAATCATACAGTTGGAGCAGATATGGATCAGCGGATATGGCACACCCGATGGGTGAATCGAAACAGGGGTGCCTTCGGGTCGATTTTGACCGTCGACTCAAGCTTGAGTTCCACGGGTCCAAGGTCACTACTGACGCCGGTTTGCTCGCCTATCGAGAGCTTGATGCCTCCGTTGAACTTACTGAGATGGTTGGCGATGTTCTTGCCGACAGTCGTACCGGCATGAATGGGCGGCATGGCATGGTCGGCCAGTTCCGCCAGTCCGTTTTCGGACGCCTTGGCGGCTACGACGACGTGAACGATGCCGACCGGCTCAGCCTCGACCCGGTCATGCGGTGGATCGTCGGCGGCCATGCCGTCACTAAACAGGCGGCCTCGAGCAGTCAGATGGGGCGCTTCGAGACGGAGGTTCTGGCCACCGAGGAAAACCTCGCCGCGCTTGGTGATCTTTCCGGCCGATGGATCGACCGCGTTCATGACCGTTGCCCGCCGAAGAAGATCATTCTCGACATGGACAGCAGCGTCAGCCCAACCCACGGTGCTCAGGGAGGCTCGACCTACAACGGGCACTTCGGTTGCACCTGCTATCATCCCCTGTTCCTGTTCAACCAGTTCGGCGATTTGGAACGGTGCGCCCTGCGTCCCGGCAACGTTCATAGCGCCGATGGCTGGCGCAAGGTGCTGGAGCCGGTAGTGGCACGCTACAAGGAAAGGGATTTGCGTCGGTATTTCCGGGGCGATGCGGCTTTCGCCTCACCGGACATCAATAAGTTTCTGGAAGACGAGGGCTTCCTGTACGCGATCCGTTTGCCGAAGAACCAAGTTCTTCTGGAAAGCATCTGCCATCTGCTCACGCGACCCGTTGGCCGTCCGCCGAACCATGTGCGGCGCCATTACGCCGGCTTCAGCTATCGGGCCAAAAGCTGGGATAAGGCCCGCCGCGTCGTCGCCAAGGTGGAGTGGCACCCCAGCGAGCTGTTTCCCCGGGTCGGGTTCATCGTCACCAACCTGTCGCGACCGGCCGAGCGGGTGACATTGTTCTACAATCAGCGGGGCAAAGCGGAGCAATGCATCAAGGAAGGCAAGAACGCGATCAAATGGACGAGGCTGTCGTGTCGCAGGTTCCGCGATAACGCCGTCCGGCTGCAGCTTCACGCCCTGGCCTACAATCTCGCCAACTTCATGCGGACGCTGGCTTTGCCGAAGGAGGTCGAGTACTGGTCGCTGACCACGCTGCGGGAGAAGTTGGTAAAGATCGGTGCCAAGGTGGTCAGCCATGGCCGCTACGTCACGTTCCAATTGGCCGAGGTGGCGGTGCCGAGGGAACTGTTCCGGAAAATCTTGAGCCTGATTGATGATCTGCGACCAAGACCCGCCCCGGCGTAGGCCGGGGAAATCGACGGCGAGGTGAAAACGACAGGAGGGGTGTGTCTGAATGGCGGCAAATCTGGCCAAATGGCCTTCCAACCGAGGGCTGATCTCCAAAATCAGGCCATCGGATGGCTGCAAAGGGAATACAGTTCCCTCGACGGTGGTACGGGGGTATGATCCCCGCAATCCTGGAGGTCATCTGGGTAATGTCGGTTTATATGCCATCGTCAAACCGAGCTTGAATACCGCGAGCGGTAGCGCTGTGTTAATTTGAGGACGGCCTTGATCCAACTGTGATGACCTAACGAGGCTGCGAAACTGTCGTGGACGCCGGCCGACAACAAACGCATACCGGGCTGGGACCAAGTGCGGCAAAGACTGGTGGGCGAGGATGATCGGCCCATGCTTTACGTCTTCTCCACCTGCACGCACCTGACCCGCACGTTGCCGGCGCTACAGCACGACGAGCACCGGCTGGAAGACTTGGGCACCGCCGCCAAGGACCACACGGCCGACGCGCTGCGCTATGGCTGTATGTCTCGACCCTATGTGCGTGACGCGCCGCTCACGCCTGAGCACGAGCATGAGCAGTGGCTCAAACGGCGTCGCCGGCGACGGTATGCCGGCCAGTTCCGTGATCAACCATCGGCGTGGGCGAATTGTTCGCCGCCAGCCGCTGGGCCTCGGCGATCTGCTAGCGGAACATGTACCTCACCGTGGGCCCGTCAATTCCAGCACGGCGACGTCCCACCCAATGTTGAAAAGTGCGAGATAGGCATCTTCTGATCGAGAGGCTACGCGGCCACCTCGATGTCTTCAATGACGGACTTTGCTCCGGCCTTTCTCACCGCCTCCCGCAGGGCGGCGTCGAGGATGGGGAGCTGGCGGTAGGCCTTGAGGCGGCGGAAGGTCTTTTGCGCCTCCAAGAGGCCGGCGGCGGTCCAACGCAGCGCCATCTCGGCGTTGCGCCAGCGCTTGACGTTCCGCTGCACCGTCCGGACGGTGCCGATCGCGTTCTCGATGGCGTTGGTGCAAGCCAGCGAGCGTCGAAGTTGCGGCGGGAGGCCGAGCCGGATCACCGTCAGGATCTCGTCCAGGCCCTCCAGGATCGAGCCCGAGACGCCGGGTGCGTCATGCTCCAGACGGCGGGCGAGGTTGCGCAAGAGCCGTTCGGCCTTGGCCGCGTCGTCCTGCTGCCAGGCCTGCCGCAAGACCTTCCTGACGCCGGCATGGAGGCTCTCGTCCAGCCGGTCCGTGATGTTGCGCCCCTTGTGCACCTGGCAGCGCTGGAGGGCCGCCGCCCGCCCGAAGGTCCGCCGGATCGCCTTCGAGAGCGCCTTGGCGCCGTCGACGATGTAGAGCCGAGGCCGTTCGGGATCGAGACCGCGCTCGATCAGGTTGTCGAGCATGGCTTGCACCGTGGCCGCGTTCTCCGTCGCGCCCTCGGCCAGGCCCAGCACGTGCTTCGCGCCGCCGGTGTCGATGCCGATCGCCGCCACCATCAGGTGATCGCCGACATGGAGCCCGTCGATCTGGAGCACCACGAGATCGAGATCGTCGAGCGGGCTCGCCAGCCAGGCCTTCAGCTTGCTTCGCGTCAACGCCACGAAACGGCGCGAGACCGCCGACTTCGAGGTTGCGTCACCCGATGCCGCCGGCAGATCGCCGCCCGCATCGTCCGGCGGGCGCACCGCGCGGGCATACTTGCGGGTCGAGACGTTGATCACCATCAGATTCATCGCCCAGGCTTGCAAGAGTTCGGGTTCCGACAGCAGCTCCCAACTCGGCAGGCTCATCTCCCGACCCGCGAAGTCCCGCACCCGAGGGCGCTCGACCTTCACTTTGCCGCCGTGGTAGGCGATCTCGCTCCGGGTCGTGCCCCATCGATGGCCCTTGCGCTCGCCCGAGCGGGCGTGGCGCGAACCGCACAAGGCTTCCGCGTCCGCCGACATCATCTCGTTCAAAGACTCGAGGCCCGCCAAAAGGCAGAAGCGATCGACGCTCATGCGCAGATCGTCGAAGGCCTCCGGCATCGATGGCAAGAGCCGACAGGATGGTTCCGAGGAACGGTCGTTGCGTGTAGTCTTGGTCATGGCGTCGTTCTCCTTGATGGAATCAGCACCCAGAGCCTAGCGGCTCCAGGCGGACGACGCCTACTTCAGCTTTTCAACAGAGCCCGGGACATCCCCTCCAGCACTCGACTGGGACAGTAAATGCTTTGCACCGGCGGCTACGTCGGACCGGTCGGAGTTCGTCGGTCGATGGCGCGGTGTCGTAAGGGACACCCTGTCCGTCGAGAAACGACCGCACGGTGCCGGCGCTGAGCGCGAAGTTGACGTTCTGTGGGATGTCGCCGGTCGCGCGCGCAAAACGCTTGCGTCAAGCTTCGCCACGGCGACCCCGACGACGTTGCCGCTTGGTGTGCTTTTGCAGGATCGCCATCAGCAGCTCTCCCATTCGCGATCACTAATCCTCGCCGTGGCAAAGTGCGGGGCGACTCATCGTCCGCCGTGATCTTCCCGGCATCGGAGCTTCGTCGGTGCCGCTATCCGGATCGCGTCCGGGCGGTATACGATCTACTCGGAAACGGAACAACCTGATGGCACCCAATGTTGATCGATAGTGAAATTCTACAGGCTCGGGTGAGAATGATCTTCGAGGCGGTTGGCTCAAGCGCCGATGAGGCCGACACCGTTGCGCGAAACCTGGTCAGCGCAAATCTCGCCGGGCACGACTCGCACGGGGTCATCCGCGTACCCCAGTACGTCGACCTAACGCGCGAGGGACTATTGCGTCCAAACCAACGGCCACGGATTGACACCGACAAGGAGTCGTTCGCCATCATCGACGGCGAGCATGGCTTCGGCCAGGTCGTCGGTGAGGCCGCGATGGAGCTTGGTGTGCAGAAAGCCCGTCAGAATGCGGTAGCGATCGTTGGTGTTCGCAACTCCGGCCACCTCGGGCGCATCGGCTATTGGGCGGAACGGGTGGCCGCATTCGAAATCGTTTCACTCCACTTCGTCAACTCTCCCGGCCGCGGCGCGGTCCAGGTGGTGCCGTTTGGTGGCCGCGAGCGGCGCTTCGCGCCCAATCCCCTCGCTTGTGGCTTTCCGCAGGCCGACGGCCCCCCCATTGTCTTGGACATAACGACTTCCGTGTTGCCTGAGGGCAAGGTGCGGGTTGCCCGAAACAAGGGCGTTGCGCTGCCGGAAGGCGCGGCGATCGACGCGGGCGGCGCGCCGACCCGGGACCCCAATGCCTTCTACGGGCCACCACCGGGGGCGCTCCTGCCCTTTGGCGGGCACAAGGGGTCGGGCCTCTGCATGATGGTGGACATTCTCGCGGGCGCGTTGACGTCCGGCGGCTGCGCTGGCTCACGCGAGGCCGAAGGCAACAACATGCTGTCGGTGTTTATTGATGCAGCCCAGCTGCGCGGCAATAGCGAGCTCGGCGCAACCGTCGCCAGTGCCGCCGCATGGGTCAAGAGCTCTGCGCCAATTAGCGCGGATGGTGAGGTCTTGGTCCCCGGCGAGATCGAGGCGCGCCGCCGCGCTGACAGGCTCAAGCACGGCATCGTGGTCGACGAAGAGACGTGGAGGCAGATTGTCGCGACCGCGAAATCCGTGGGGCTGAACGAGCGACAGATCGCGCCGGAGGGGACACCGTCGCCTACCTTCCCGGCAAATCCAGGAGTTGGCTAAAGAACCAAGTGCGGGGCTGTGAGCCCGAACCAGGCGGCGAAGTCGCGATTCAATTGCGACAGCATTTGAAGCTCCATCAGGCCGGCTTCCACGAGGTCTTGGACACCGAGGAGGTGTTCGTGAAATGGCTCCGAACCTCTTGGCGCGGGCGCGCCATCTGCTGGCCGTCGAGACACAACAAGACGATGGGAAAAAGCGGCGGAATTGGGCCGCGAGTTCGGCTGTAGCGCAATTACGCGCAGCCAGCGCGACCGGGTCGGCCTAGGCGCCGACCGCCCGGGCGCGCGCCAGCGCCTCTTTGGCGCCGCGGACGACGAGGCCCAGATCATCCGTCGCCAGCACGATGGTCGCGCCGCGTTCCGTCCACTCGGGCTGCGCCCCGTCAGGCAACGCGATGCCCGGTGCGACCGCGATGCCGCGTGCCTTGGCGGCATCGAGGATCCGATTGATCGCATCCGCTACGACGGGATGGTCGAGCTGTCGCAGGTATCCGGCGCTGCCAGACAAGTCGTTAGGACCGATGCACAGGCAGTCGACACCGGGCACATCGAGGATCGCCTCGATGTCGCGCGCTGCGTCGACGTGCTCCAGCTGCGGCATGACGATGATGCTTTCGTTGGCGGTCTCCACATAGTCGTCAACGTTGCGGCCGTAGTCAGATGCCCGGCGCGGGCCGAAACCTCGGATGCCCTCAGGCGGATACTTGCAGGCCGCAACCGCGCGGCGCGCCTCCTCGGCGCTGCGGACCATCGGTATCAGGATCCCTTCAGCGCCCACGTCGAGTGCCTGCTTGATGAGAACGGGGTCGTTCCAAGGCACCCGCACCCTTGGCACCGTCGGCTGCGCACGGAACGCCATGAGCACGGTCTGCAGCGACTCGATGGAGAAAGGCCCGTGCTCCGTATCGATCAGGATGAGATCGAATCCGGTCGACGCCATGACCTCGGCGACCACCGAATCGGCCAGCGTCAACCACGCACCAACCACCGACTCGCCGGCGCGCAGGCGTCGTTTCAGGTCCAGGCTTCGTTCCGACATGACGGTCCTCCCCTATTTGTACTGCTACCCGCGCGACAGCCCGGTGCGGTCAATCACTTCCGGATTCAATACGTCGGCCGAAGCCGGGCCGTGGCCGCTAAGAAGCGCCAGGATATGGTCTATGCATCGGTTTGCCATGGCCGCTTCGGATTTGGCGTCCAAGCCAGCCGCGTGCGGCGACAGGAAGACGTTGTCCAGAGTGAGAAGCGGCGATCCAACCGGAGGTTCGCTGGCGAATGCATCGATGCCGGCGCCGGCGATCGTTCGATCGACCAGGGCTGCATTGAGCGCGTGTTCATCGATGAGCGACCCGCGCGCCGTATTGACGATGTAGGCGGTCGGCTTCATCAAAGCGAGCTCCGCGGCGCCGATCAGATAGCGGGTCTCCGGCGCCAAAGGCGCGTGCAGGGACACGAAGTCGGAGCGCCTGAGCAGATCATGCAGCGGCACCAGTTCGACGTCGTGCGCCGCGGCATATGTGCGATCGGGCACCGGGTCGTGCGCGACAACGCGCAGACGAAAGCCTTGGCACCTTTCCGCGACGGCGCGACCGATGCGCCCAAGTCCGACAATGCCGACGGTCCGACCCCAGACGCCGGGATGGAAGTCTTGGCCCCACCCGCCTGACCTCGTGAGATTGTGATTGGGCAGCATCTCGCAAGCGAGCCCAATCATGAGGCCAACCGCATAGTCGGCCACGGCCTCGTGGTTCGTACCCGGGCCGATCGTAACGACGGTGTCGTTGCGCGTCGCCGCGGCAACGTCGACCTGGTCGTAGCCAACGCCGAACCGCGAGACCAAGCGCAGATCGGGCGCCGACGCGAAGACCCGCTCGGTATAGGGCTCGCCGCCTGCCATCGTTGCGAACGCGCCGGGCAGCGCCGCGATCAGCTCTTCCTCAGTCAAAAGCCGGCCGCGCGTATTCATGATCAACTCAACATCCGCGTCGCGCAGGCGCTGCAGGTACGACGCCTCGCGGCCATGCAGCTGGTTGATGTTGATAAGGACTCTGCGGCTGGTCATCACGGCTAGCCTGGAAGATTCACGAAAGGCACCGCCGAACTCCCAATATGCGTTATGATTCAATTGCCTAGATCGGATCAAACGCAGGAGCCCGGCGGTGACGAATTGTACGGCCTACCTGCGACGCTCGGACATCGACCCGGCGAAGCATGCCGGTGCAGTGCTGAAGCTGCTGGTGCGGCGGCTGCGCCTGGCCTGGCCCGCCGTGCGCATCATCGTGCGGGCGGACTCCGGCTTCTGCCGCTGGCGCATGCTGTCGTGGTGCGAGCGTCACGGCGTCGACTACATCATCGGCCTGGCCAGGAACAAGCGGCTGGAGGCGCTGGCGGCGCCCGTGATGGCCCAGGCGCGCGCACTGTTCGCCACGACCGGCGACAAGCAACGGCACTTCGCCGAACTCCGCTATGGCGCCGGGACGTGGAACCGCGAGCGGCGCGTCATCGCGCGCCTCGAACACACCGCCCGCGGCGCCAACCCGCGCTTCGTGGTGACCAGCCTCGCCGGTGACGGCATGGCGCTCTACGACATGCTCTACTGTGCCCGCGGCGACATGGAGAACCGCATCAAGGAGCAGTTCGAGCTGTTCTCTGACCGCACCTCGGCCCATCGCTGGTGGCCGAACCAGTTCCGCCTGCTCCTGGCCAGTCTCGCCTACGTGCTGATGACGGCGATCCGGCGCTTCGGCCTCGCCGGCACCGAGGCCGCCCGCGCCCAGGTCGGCACGATCCGCCTGCGCTTGCTCAAGATCGGCGCCGTCGTCATCCGCAACACCCGTCGGGTCCGCTTCCTGCTCTCCTCGGCCTGTCCCGATCAGGCCCTGTTCACACTGGTCGCCACCAGGCTCGAACCAGGATAGCGGCCGCCCCTTCGGTCCCTTACACGATCCCAATGCCGTGCCGCGGCAACCAGTAAACGCGACCGCTCGCCGCCACCGAACACCGTAATGCTTCGCTCCTGCACCGCGGCCATGAACCCCGGTCAAAACCCGTCCCGATTCGCCTCATTCGAGACAGATGACCGGCCCAACAGGACACAATCATTCGCATCATGAAATATCCGGGCTAGCCCCTGAAGTGTGCCTCCGGGAGGCCTTGCACCCCGACGTTCATGGCGAAAAGCCCACCGGCCAGGGGTTGCTCGGCCAACGTGTCCGGCGCCGCGCCGAAGGTCGCCGTCGTGATATACAGCGTGGCGAGGTCGGGCCCACCGAACATGGCGCAGGTCGGGTTGCTCACCGGCAGCATGATCGTGCGGTCGGGACGGCCTGTCGGGTCGCAGCGAACGACCCGTCAAGCGCCCGGCAGCGTCAGCCAGTACCCGCCGTCGCGGTCCACCGTGGCGCCGTCGGGTGCGCCGCCCGTCTCGGTCGTGTCGATGAAGACGCGCCGATTGCCGATCGTGCCGCTGTCGCCGCGCGGGCGATCCATTTTGGTGCCAAGGTTCTTATTCTGGATGAGCCGACGTCTGCGCTGGGCGTCCATCAAGCCGCCGTCGTGATCAAGCTTATCGCTCGGGCGCGCGCCCGCGGCCTCGGCATCATCTTCATCACCCATAACGTCAACCATGCGTTTCCGGTGGCCGACCGCTTCACGATCCTCAATCGCGGCCAAAGCATGGGCACGTTCGAGAAGAAGGATGTGAGCCGGATGGAGATCATGAACATGATGGCGGCCGGTCGCGAGATGGACAAACTCACGAAAAGAGAGCGAGGCCATTGAGCGAAGCGGGCGTGATGGCGCCGCGGCAGCAGATCTTCCGGCGTAACAAACGCTGGGCCTACGCCGAACTAGCCACCATCCAGCGAAACGC
>CBDHDN010000058.1:0-131948 GCA_965261585.1 Alphaproteobacteria bacterium | reverse complement strand
GCCGATCTCCAACGGCGTCTCGGAGTAGTTGACCTCAAGCTCCTCGGTCGCGCTGCCGGCCTCGGCACTGGTCGCCGACAGGGTCAGGGTGCCGGCCTTGAGCGCCAGCTTGACGGCGCGGCTCTTCTCCGTGGAGATCGTCGACACGCGGTCAACGGCGGCGGCAAAGTCACGTCGCGCGACCTCCAGCACCTTGTCGTTGTCGACCGGGATGACGCGCTCGTAGTCGGGAAATGTGCCGTCAATCAGCTTCGACGTCAGAACCGCGCCGTCGAACGAGAGCCGGATCCGCGTCCCGCTCAGCTCGATCCCGACGCTGTCCTCGGTCTCGTCGATCAGCTTGCGCAACTCGCCGATCGTCTTGCGCGGCACGATGACGCCGGGCATAGCGTCCGCACCCTCCGGCAGCGGCATCTCGACACGCGCCAGCCGATGGCCGTCGGTCGCGACAGCGCGCAGCGTCTTGACGCCATCCACATCCGCCGCGTGCAGGTAGATGCCGTTCAGGTAGTAGCGCGTTTCCTCCGTCGAGATGGCAAAGCGGGTGCGATCCAACAGGCTGCGCAGCTCGCCAGTGGCAATGGCGAAACGCACCGGCATGTCGCCCCCCGTCATCACCGGAAAATCCTCGGTCGGCAGACAGCCGAGCGAGAACCTGGCGCGGCCTGCGCGGACGACCAGCTGGCCCGAGCCGCCGTCCAGCTCCATCGCCACCTGGGACCCCTCGGGGAGCTTGCGGACGATGTCATAAAGCGTGTGCGCCGGCGTCGTGATCTTGCCGGCCAGCGATACATCCGCGGCGATGCGTTCGTTGATCGCCAGGTCCATGTCGGTCGCCGTCAGGCTGACGCCACCCTCGCCGGCGTCGAGCAGGACGTTGGCGAGGATCGGGATGGTATTGCGACGCTCGACGACGCTTTGCACGTGGGCCAGCGAGCGGAGCAGGGTTGCGCGTTCGATCGTGAGCTTCATCAGATTTTACAGTCGAAAGTGGCCGGGCGGAGCATCGATCGCCCGCCTGCGAGGGTGCTTTTTAAGCTGCGATTCGGAAGCCAAAAGAGATGCCGAACGAAGCCTTTCAGGGCGCTTGCCGAGGCCCGTGCTGCGTCCGCGAACGCGCACCTGCCTTGCGGCGCGCATTATACCAGAACGCGCCCATTTCCACACCGAAATCGACCCCGACCGGTGTCTAACGGGGTCGTCAAGGCGTGTTGTTTTTCAATGGGTTATGAGACACAAGCGGAGAGGCCGGCTCAACCCGCGCGCCGACACCTCTCAGGCCGTCGTCACGGCCGCGCCAACTCAGGATTCGAGCATGCGTCGCAACAGCTCGATATCCTCGCTGAAGCTGCCGTCGCCGGCCCGCAACTCCTCGACCCTGCGCACGGCATGCATGACGGTCGTATGGTCTCGTCCGCCGAATTTGCGGCCGATCTCGGGCAATGAGCGCGACGTGAGCTGCTTTGACAAATACATCGCCACCTGCCGCGGACGGGCCACGGCGCGGGCCCGCCGGGCCGAATGCATGTCGGCCAAGCGGATGTTGAAGTGCTCGGCGACGCGCTTTTGTATCTCTTCGATGGTCACGCGCCGGTCGTTCGCGCGCAACAGATCGTGCAACACATCCTGGGTCGTCTCCAACGTGATCGGCCGGCCGACGAGCGTCGCGTGAGCAACCAGGCGATTGAGCGCGCCTTCGAGCTCACGAATGTTGGACGTGATCTTGTGGGCCAGAAACTCCAACACCTTGGGCGCCACGTCGGCGCTCAATTGCTCGGCCTTCGACTGCAGGATGCCGAGGCGCAGCTCGTAATCCGTGGGGTGCAGGTCGGCGACCAGCCCCCACCCAAGCCGCGACTTGACGCGCTCTTCCATACCCTCCAGGTCGGACGGCGACTTGTCGGCCGAGACGACGATCTGCCGGTTCTGATCGACCAGCGCGTTGAACGTATGGAAGAACTCCTCCTGCGTTGAGTCCTTGCCGGCGATGAATTGGATATCGTCGACCATCAGCACGTCGACCGAACGGAACAGCTCCTTGAAGTCCATCATCGTCTTGAAGCGCAGTGCCCGGATGAACTGGTACATGAACTTCTCGGCCGACATGTACAACACGCGCCGCTCAGGGAACCGCCGGCGGATGTGCCAGGCGATGGCGTGCATCAGATGGGTCTTGCCCAGCCCCACCCCGCCATAAAGGAACAGCGGATTGAAGTGGACGTCCTTCGAATCGGCGACCCGCCGGGCGGCGGCATGGGCCAGCTCGTTCGGTCGGCCGACCACGAAATTCGAGAACGTGAAGCGGGCGTCGAGCGTCGAGATCAGCGATTTTTCCGCGCTGCCGACCCCCGGTGCCTCCGTGCGCGCCTCCACGGGCGCGGCCGTCATTTCGGCGCGCTCCGGCCGCGGCGGTGCCCCGGCCGGCAGGACGGCGGCCCCCATCGGCTCGACGATGATCTCAACCGATTTGATCGCTGGATTCTCGCTAGCCCACAGCTCGGCCAGCCGTGCGGTGTAGTTGGAATCGATCCAGTCGCGCATGAATCGAGTTGGCACGGTCACCCGCACGCGGTGAGGCTGGACCTCGCCAAGCGTCAACGGCTTCAACCAACTATCGAATGCAGCATCTCCAAATTCGATCCGCAACTGCCCCCGTACCCGCGTCCACTGTTCAATCAGCGCCGCGTTCGCCCGCCCCCATGGCTGTGTCATCCGGCGATTTTCTCCCATCGCGATCCGTCGTTTCGCAAGCCCGGCACCGCGTCACGTGGACCAGGCCCGAAGCGCGCGGCCCGCATAAAATTGCACCCCCCCAAAATCGGCGCCGAAGCGTCTAGTGCGCCTCGTGCACCCGCTTTACTTGTAGAGATTCGACTGGTGGGAAGAACCGGCTAAGATAAATGCGCCACAATTCGATCAGGCGAAGCCCCAGTAAGCCGCCCGGTCCTTATTACTTCTACGGTATTCGGCCCCCCGCCACTGCAAATCCCTATAAATTTATTTGTGTCCTATTGGTGTTTATTTGCCGAATATTCTTATTCGGCACCGCCAGCAATACTTACAGAGGATACATGTGGCGGCGATAGACCGCAATGGGTCCGAAAAGCGAACACGCATTTTTTTGTGCGTTGTGGTCGGCACGCGACGGTTTGCGCCACGGCCACGGCGAGGATCGAACCGCTGGCTAGCCCAACGCCTTGATGCGCGCAGACAGTCGCGACAGCTTGCGCGACACGGTGTTCTTGTGGACCACGCCCTTGCTCACACCGCGGTGCATTTCCGGCTGTGCGGACTTCAACGCCGCCTGCGCCGCCGACTTGTCGCCGCTTGCGATAGCTGTCTCGACCCTCTTGACGAAGGTCCTGACGCGGCCGACCCGCGCGCCGTTGATGACCTCGCGCCGGGCATTGCGCCGAATGCGCTTCTTGGCCGAGCTGTGGTGCGCCATGTTCGTTCCAGGTGTTTCGCGATTACGTGCGGCGGTTATAACCGTGCCCTCAGGGAACCGTCAAGCTGGCCGCGGCGGGCTCAACGGTTCTTGAAGCTCGGCTCGCGTTTCTCGACGAACGCCGCCATCCCCTCCTTCTGGTCCTCGGTCGCGAACGTCGCGTGGAACAGCCGGCGCTCGAAGCGGATCCCTTCGGCCAAGGTCGTCTCGTAGGCGCGGTTGACCGCATCCTTGGCGAGATAGACGATCGGCCGCGACAGTCGGGCGATCTTGTCGGCCGTCTTGATGGCCTCGTCGACCAGATCTTCGACCGGCACGATGCGGCTGACGAGCCCGGCGCGTTCCGCCTCCTCGGCCTCCATCATGCGGCCGGTCAGACACATCTCCATGGCCTTTGCCTTGCCGACGAGACGGGTCAGCCGCTGTGTCCCGCCGATACCGGGGATCGTGCCGAGCTGAATCTCGGGCTGGCCGAACTTGGCGTTATCGGCGGCCAGGATGAAATCGCACATCATCGCGAGCTCGCAACCGCCGCCCAGCGCATAGCCGGCGACAGCGGCGATGGTCGGTTTGCGGGCGGTGGCGATCCGCTCCCAGCCGAGGACCAGAAAATTCTCCAGGTGCATGTCCATATAGGACTTCTCGGCCATCTCCTTGATGTCGGCGCCGGCCGCGAACGCCCTGTCCGAGCCGGTCAGGACGATGCAGCCGATGTCGTCGTCGGCTTCGCAGGCGTCGATCGCGGTCGCGAGTTCGGCGACGAGCGCGGCATTGAGCGCGTTCATCGCCTTGGGCCGGTTCAACCTGATCAGGCCGACACGGCCGTGGGTTTCGATTTCGATTGTCTCATAGGCCATGGCGGCCTCCCTGCAACGGGATTGGTCTGCGATAAGGGCGTTCAGTTGGGCGTCAGATAGAAACGCACGATCAGCGGCGGCCCCTCGCCCACGATATCCAGATGCAGCGCTTCATCGTCGCGCTGCCAACGCTTGTCCGGCCGTGGCGTCGCCGAAACTCGCCAGCCAAGCCCCGGCAGCGTCTCGGCATAGAACCGCAGCACCGCTTCGCGGTCGACCGCCCCAAACGCAAAGGCCTCGACGACGCGCCCGCCCGGCTTGTCGAACGCGAGCCCGGCGCCGTGATCCTCGGCGAGGCCGGGCATCAACGGCAGGTCTTCGATCGCGGTCAGGAACTCGCCTGCCGACGGGCCCTGCCGGAATGACGACGGGATCAAGCCGGTCGCGACGACCAAGGCCGCAACGGCGGCCCAAGTCATGTCGCGGCGCGCCTGCATCTGGGTCGCTCTTAGCTCAACGCTGGCGCCGTGGGCAATAGAAAGTCGAGCGGCCGGACTGTACGATCCGCCGCACGGTACAGCCGATTGCGCCCGCCTCGGCGCATTGCGGGCAGGGCGCGCCGGCCCGGTCATAGACGGCGAAGTTGGCCTGGAAGTAGCCGCGCTGCCCGTCGGTGTGCTTGAAGTCGCGCAGGCTCGACCCGCCGGCATCGATCGCCGCCACGAGCACCCGGCGGATCGCCGCCGTCAGCCGCTCGGCCCGTCGCGGCCCGACGGTGTAGGCGTTGCGCCGCGGCGATATGCCGGCCCAATAGAGCGCCTCGCAGGCATAGATATTGCCCAGGCCCGCGACGGTCCGCTGATCCAGCAGCACCGCCTTGATCGGCGTGCGCCGACCGGCCAGCGCCGCCGCCAAGACCGCGGCGTTGAAGCCGTTGCCCAGCGGCTCCGGCCCCAGCAGGCGCAGCATCGGGTGCGTCGCCAGCGCCGCCTCGTCGACCAGATCCATGAAGCCGAACCTGCGGGCGTCGTTGTAGCGGATCGTCGCTCCCTGGTCGGTTTGGAAGACGACGTGGTCGTGGCGCTCGTCAGGCTCGCTGTCCGACGGCGCGATGACCCGCAGGCGCCCGCTCATGCCGAGATGCACGATCAGCACCTGACCGTCGTCGAGATACACGAGCAGGAACTTGGCGCGTCGGTCGAGGCGCAGCACGCGCCGGCCCTGCAGCCGCGCCGCAAAGTCCCGCGGCAGCGGGAAACGCAGCGCCGGCGTGCGCGCCTCGACGGCCGTCAGCACACGGCCATCGAGCCACGGCGCGAGGCCGCGTCGGATCGTTTCCACTTCTGGGAGTTCGGGCATGGCCGGCGACTATAGCGGCTCCGCCGGCGCCGGCCACCCCGCCCGCGATGCTGGCCCGCGATACTGGCCCACGATGCTGGTAGCGCGGCCCGTCGGTCGACTATGGTCGCGACCATGACCGACCCGGCCCCAGAGTCGAAGACGGCAGCGTTCGGGTTCCGCGCGGTGCCGGCCGCCGACAAGGCACGCCACGTGCGCGACGTGTTCGATTCGGTCGCGCGCCGCTACGACCTGATGAACGACCTGATGAGCGGCGGCCTGCACCGGCTGTGGAAGGCGGCCCTGCTCGACCGCCTGGACATCGCCCCGGGCATGTGCCTGCTCGACATGGCCGGCGGCACCGGCGATATCGCCTTTCGGGTCCTGCGGCGGGCCCGCCGCCGCGCCATCGCTGACACGTCCGTCGTCGTCTGCGACGTCAATCGGGAGATGCTCGCCGCCGGCCGCCGCCGCGCCGCCACCCACCCCTTCACCGGCGCCCCTGCCCGCGCGCCGACCCACGCCAGGCCAACGCTGGCCTGGCTGTGCGGCGATGCCGAGGCCGTGCCGTTGGCCGATTCCTCAATCGACGCCTACACGATCGCCTTCGGCCTGCGCAACGTCACCCACATCGACCAGGCCCTGGCCGAGGCGCGGCGCGTCCTCAAGCCCGGCGGCCGCTTCCTGTGCCTGGAGTTTAGCCACGTCGCCGTGCCGTTCCTCGGCGCCCTCTACGACCGCTATTCCTTTGCCGTCCTGCCGCGCCTCGGCCGCCTCGTCGCCGGCGACGAGGCCGCCTACCGCTATCTCGTCGAGAGCATCCGCCGGTTTCCGCCGCAGCCTCGTTTGGCCCGCCTGATCGCCGCCGCCGGCCTGGATCAGGTCAAGGTACAGAACCTTTCCGGCGGCATCGCGGCACTCCATTCGGCTTGGCGAATCTGACCGGGCAGGGCCCGCCGCGCGTCGTATGATGTTTACACGGCCCGTGTTATAGCGCCGCCCATGTTCGGCGCCCCCCGCCACATTCTGCGCCTGCTTTCGATCGCCCGGACCCTGGCCCGCCACGACGCGCTGTTCCTGCTGACATGGACGCCGGCCGGCCGCTGGGTGCTGCCGCCCGCCCGGGCCCTGTCGGGCTTCCGCACGATGCGCCGGGTGCGCCATTTGCGGCCGGGTCAGCGCCTTGCCCTGGCGCTGGAGGCGCTTGGTCCCAGCTTCATCAAGCTTGGCCAGGCACTCAGCACCCGCTCCGATTTGTTTGGCGAGACCATGACGGCGGACCTGTCCGCCCTGCAGGACCGCCTGCCGCCGTTCCCCACCGACCGGGCGCGCGCGACCGTGGAGGCCGAGCTCGGCCGGCCGATCGACGCGCTGTTCGCCGAGTTCGAAGACGAACCGGTCGCCGCGGCCTCGATCGCTCAAGTCCACTTCGCCGTGACGCACCCCGAGGGCGACGCGCCGGGCGAGCGGGTCGCGGTCAAGATCCTGCGGCCGGGCGTCGAGCAAGCGTTCGAGCGTGACCTCGCGCTGCTCCGTTGGCTGGCCATCCAGGTCGAGCGCACCCAGCCGCGCCTGCGCCGGCTGCGGCCCCTGGCATCGGTCGAGACCTTCGCCGATTCCGTGCGCATCGAGATGGACCTGCGGCTGGAGGCGGCGGCGGCGGCCGAGCTGGCCGAGAACTTCGCCGGCGACCCGACGTTTCGCGTGCCGGCCATCGACTGGACGCGCACGGCCCAGCGCGTCCTGACGCTGGAGCGTGTCGAGGGCATTCCGATCCACGACGTCGACGCGCTGGTGGCCGCCGGCCACGACCTGGAAGAGATCGTGCGCAATGCCGCCACGGCCTTTTTCAAGCAGGGCTTCCGCGACGGCTTCTTCCACGCCGACATGCATCCCGGCAACGTCTTCGTCGGCGACGACGGCGAGCTGATCGCGATCGACTTCGGCATCATGGGGCGCCTTGACCGCAAGACGCGGATCTATTTGGCCGACATGCTGCAGGGGATCCTGACCGGTGACTACAAACGCGTCGCCCAGGTCCATTTCCAGGCCGGCTACGTCCCCGCCGACAAGCGGCTGGACACGTTCAC
The DNA here is from genome assembly GCA_965261585.1 of Alphaproteobacteria bacterium. Classification (GTDB taxonomy): domain Bacteria; phylum Pseudomonadota; class Alphaproteobacteria; order UBA6615; family UBA6615; genus CBDHDN01. The sequence goes on along the minus strand of CBDHDN010000058.1, from coordinate 124,275 downwards.
CCAAGCGCTGCGCTCGTTCACCGAGCCGATCCTGGGCCGCTCGGCGGGCGACATCTCGATCGCCCGGCTGCTCGCCCAGCTGTTTCAGGTGACCGAACAGTTCGAAATGGAGACCCAGCCCCAGCTGCTGCTGCTGCAGAAGACCATACTGATCGCCGAGGGCGTCGGCCGGCATCTGGCGCCCGACGCCAACATGTGGCTGCTGGCCCAGCCGCTGATCGAGGACTGGATGCGCGAGAACCGGGGCCCCGAGGCCCGGGTCCGCGACATGGTCGTCGATGCGCTGGAGGCGCTTGCCAAGATGCCGCGCGCCATCGCCGACGTGCAACGTGTGGCAGAGCGTCTCGCCAACGCGGAGCCGCGTGCGAACCCGGGCGTAAACCCTGGCGCAAACGCGGAGCGCGCCCGGCCGAGGGTCTGGCCGCTGTGGCTCGCCGTCGCGGTGCTCGGCGCCGGCGTCGTCATCGCCCTGTTGTTGTGATCGCCCAGACGGGCTAGGTTTAAGTACAGGACTCCCACGTACAATCGCGGAAACCCCACCCGTGTTGCATGGAAAGCGTGTTCTTCTGATTGTCACCGGCGGGATCGCCGCCTACAAGAGCGGCGAGCTGGTCCGCCGGCTGCGCCAGCACGGCCTGGCCGTCCGCTGCATCCTGACACGCGCCGGCGCCGAGTTCGTGACCCCGCTGACGCTTGCCTCGCTGTCCGAGGACAAGGTCTACACCGACCTGTTCTCGCTGATCGCGGAGGCCGAGATCGGCCACATCCAGTTGAGCCGCGACGCCGATTTGGTCGTCGTCGCGCCGGCCACGGCGGACGTCATGGCCAAGCTGGCCAACGGCCAGGCCGACGATCTGGCGTCGACGGCGCTGTTGGCAACGGACAAGGCCGTGCTGCTGGCGCCGGCGATGAACGTGCGCATGTGGGAGCACGCGGCGACCCGGGCAAACCTGGCGCAGCTCCAGGCCCGCGGCGTGCTGTTCGTCGGCCCCGATGAGGGCGACATGGCCTGCGGCGAATATGGCTTCGGCCGCATGGCGGAGCCGCCGGCGATCGCCGCCGCGGTCGCCGCCTATTTCGCTGACCGAGCGCCGCTGAGCGGCCGCCGGGCCCTCGTCACCAGCGGCCCGACGCATGAGCCGATCGACCCCGTGCGCTTTATCGCCAACCGCTCCTCGGGCCGGCAGGGTCACGCCATTGCCCAGGCCCTGGCACGCCTGGGTGCCGAGACGACGCTGGTGTCCGGCCCGACATCGCTTGCCGACCCGCCCGGCGTGGCGGTGCACCGCATAGAGACGGCAACGGACATGCTGGCCGCCTGCCAGTCGGCGCTGCCGGCGGACGTCGCCGTCTGCGCCGCCGCGGTTGCCGACTGGCGAGTCGCCAAGCCGGCCGCCCAGAAGCTCAAGAAGCAGGCCAAGGGCGCGCCGCCGGCCCTCGCCTTCGCGGCCAATCCGGACATTCTCGCCACCCTGAGCGCGCGCGACAACAAACGCCCGCGGCTGGTCATCGGCTTCGCCGCCGAGACACAGAACGTGGTGGCCCAGGCGCGAACGAAGCTGCAGGCCAAGGGCTGCGACTGGATCGTCGCCAACGACGTCTCGGCCGCGGCCGGGACGTTCGGCGGCACCCACAACACCGTGCATCTGATCACCGGCGACGACGTCGCCTCTTGGCCGCGCATGACGAAGGAGGACGTGGCCGACCGCCTGGCGGAACGCATCGTCCAGGCGCTCGCGGCCGACGCCGGCGAGCCGGCGTCGCCATGACCGCCGTCACCGTCGACATCAATCGCCTGCCCCATGGCGCGACGCTCGATCTGCCGGCCTATGCGACCGCCGCCGCCGCCGGCATGGACCTGCTGGCCGCGGTCGACGGCGACGTCGTCGTGGAGCCCGGGGCCCGCGCGCTCGTCCCGACCGGCATCGCGATCGCGCTGCCGGCGGGCTACGAGGCCCAGGTGCGGCCCCGCTCCGGCCTGGCGCTGACGCACGGGATCACCGTGCTCAACAGCCCCGGCACGATCGACGCCGACTATCGCGGCGAGGTCGGCGTGATCCTGATCAACCACGGCGCCGAGGCGTTCACCGTCAGCCGCGGCCTGCGCATCGCCCAGCTGGTCATCGCGCCGCTGGCCCGCGCCGTCTGGTACGAGGTCGCCGCACTGCGCCAGAGCAGCCGCGGCGCCGGCGGCTTCGGCTCGACCGGAACCGGCGCCTAGCGGCGGCGCCGCCATGCTGCCCCCGTCGCGCAGGCTGCTGTTCGCTGTCGAAGCCGTCCTCGACATCGCCTACAACGCCGGCTCCGACCCGGTGCAGAGCGGCGAGATCACGCGCCGCCAGCACATCCCCAAGCGCTACCTCGAGCAGGTGCTGCAACAGCTCGTGCGGGCCGAGATCCTGACCGGCGTCCGCGGCCCGCGCGGCGGCTACCGCCTGGCACGCGAGCGCCGCCGCATCACGCTCGGCGACATCGTGCGCGTCATTCAGGCGATGGAGCGATCGGGCGACTCGACGGCCGAGCCCGCCGGCGCAGCCCTCGGCCACGGGGTCGTGCGGCCGATCTGGCGCGAGCTGCAGGACGAGTTCCTGCAGAAACTGGACGCCATCACGCTGCAGGACCTGTGCGCCCGCGCCCGCGCTGCCGGCCTCCGCAGCGAGGCGACGCGTCAGCTGGACTACTCGATCTAGTAATGAGCGTCGCGCCCGAACATCGCCGGGACGACGAGCGCGAGCCGGAATTCCGCGGCCGCATCTACGATTCGATCATCGAGACGATCGGCGCGACGCCACTGGTCCGCGTGCGCCGGCTGGCGGCTGAGGGCAACTGCAACGCCGAGATCCTGGCGAAGCTGGAGTTCTTCAATCCGCTGTCGTCGGTCAAGGACCGTATCGGCCTGGCGATGATCGAGGCAGCCGTAGCCGACGGCCGCATCAAGGCCGGCACCGTGATCATCGAGCCGACCAGCGGCAACACCGGCATCGCCCTGGCCTTCGTTTGCGCCGCCAAGGGCTACCGCCTGATCCTGACAATGCCCGAATCGATGTCGGAGGAGCGGCGCAAGATGCTGCTGCTGCACGGCGCCGAGCTCGTCCTGACGCCGGCCGAGCATGGCATGCAGGGCTCCATCGACCGGGCGCAGGCGTTACTGGAGGAACTACCCGACGCGATCATGCTGCAGCAGTTCGAGAACCGGGCCAACCCGGACGCACACCAGCGCACGACGGGCGAGGAGATCTGGCAGGACACCGCCGGCCGCATCGACGTGTTCGTCTCCGGTGTCGGCACCGGCGGCACGCTGACCGGCGTCGGCCGCGGCCTCAAGGCACGCAAGCCGTCGATCCACCTCGTCGCCGTCGAGCCCGAGGACAGCGCGATCCTGTCCGGCGGCGACCCCGGCCCCCATACGATCCAGGGCATCGGCCCGGGCTTCGTTCCCGACACGCTCGATGCCGACCTGATCGACGAGGTCATCGCGATCGCCAACGAGACCGCCTATGCCGTTGCCCGCCGCGTCGCCCGGCTGGACGGGATTCCCTGCGGCATCTCGTCGGGCGCGGCGCTGGCGGCGGCGCTGGAGATCGGCGCCCGCCGTGAAATGGTGGACAAGCAGATCGTTGTCGTGCTGCCGTCGTTCGCCGAGCGCTATCTGTCGACACCGCTGTTCGACGGGCTCTAGAGCGAAGGCCGGCCATGGAACTGACCGAAGAGCAACTCCACCGCTACGCCCGCAACATGATCCTCGACGAGATCGGCGAGGAGGGGCAGGAGAAGCTGTTGGACGCGCGCGTCCTGGTCGTCGGCGCCGGCGGCCTGGGCGCGCCGCTGATCCTCTACCTTGCCGCCGCCGGCATCGGCACGATCGGCATCGTCGACGACGACACCGTCGACATGACGAACCTGCAGCGCCAGGTCGTCCACGTGACCGCCCGTGTCGGCCAGCCGAAGGTGGCGAGCGCGGCGGCCACCGTCGCCGCGCTCAATCCGGACGTCCGGGTCGTGCCCTATGAGACCCGCCTGACGGCGGCGAACGCGGCCGAGGTCATCGGTGCGTTCGACCTGGTGGCCGACGGCTCCGACAACTTCGCGACACGCTATCTGCTGAACGACGCCTGCTACCTGCTCGACCGGCCGTTGGTCACGGCGGCACTGCTGCGCTTCGAGGGCCAGATGTTCACGTTTCGCCGCGATGCCGCGACGCCGTGCTATCGCTGCGTCTTCCCCGAAGCGCCGCGCGAGGACCTGGTGCCGCGGTGCGAGCAGGCCGGCATCCTGGGCGCACTTTGCGGCGTCATGGGCTCGCTGCAGTCGGCCGAGATCCTGAAGGAGTTGCTCGGCATCGGTGACAGCCTGGCCGGCAACATGCTGCTCTACGACGCCCTCGGCCCGACGTTCCGCAAGATCAAGCTGATGCGCGACCCGCGCTGCCGGCTGTGCGGCGAGACCCCCGACATCACCGACCTGTCGATCCACGCCTCGTAGGCCGGACCTATCTTTCAACCCAGCTCAGGCCGTCATTGCCGGCCTTGAGCCGGCAATCCAGTGCTGCACCCCGTAGTCCTGGATTCGCGGATCAAGTCCGCGAATGACACCGTGGGTAGGGCTGGGTCCATGGGCGCACCGCCTAGAGCAGCGTCTCCAGGACGCGGTCGGGAGGGGTGTGGCCGTCAACGAACATCTTGATGTTGACGACCACCTTCTCGCCCATGGCGCAGCGGCCCTCGAGCGTCGCCGAGCCCATGTGCGGCAGCAGGACGACGTTGTCGAGCTTCAACAGGCGCGGGTTGACCGCAGGCTCGTGCGCGAAGACGTCGAGCCCGGCGCCGGCGATCGCCCCGGCCTCCAACAGCTCGCCGAGCGCGTCTTCGTCGACGATCTCGCCGCGCGAGGTGTTGACCAGATAGGCGTGCTCGCGCAGCAACCCCAGCCGTTCGCGCGACAGCAGGCGATGGGTCGCCGGCGTCAGCGGGCAGTTGATGGAGACGATGTCGACGTGCCGCAGCATCTGGTCGAGCGACTCCCAATAGGTCGCCTCCAGCCCGGCCTCGAGTTCGGGATGGGCGCGCCGCCGGTTGTGATAGTGGATGGCGAGGCCGAAACCCCGCGCCCGCCGCGCGATGGCGCTGCCGATCTGACCCATGCCGACGATGCCGAGCCGCTTGCCCCAGATCCGCCGGCCGAGCATCCATGTCGGGCTCCAGCCCGGCCAGGCGCCGTCGCGCAGCACGCGCTCGCCCTCGGCCAGGCGCCGCGGCACGGCGAGGATCAGCGCCATCGCCATGTCCGCCGTGTCCTCGGTCAGCACGCTGGGCGTATTGGTGATCGTCAGGCCCTGCTGCTTCGCCGCGGCGAGGTCGATGTTGTCGACCCCGGTGCCGAAGTTGGCGATCAGTTTCAGCTGGTCGCCGGCCCGGGCCAGCAGGTCGCGGTCCAGCCGATCGGTGACGGTGGGCACCAGGACGGCCGCCGTCTGCATCGCCTCGGCCAGCTGATCGCGCGTCATGGCTACGTCGTCTTCGTTCAGCCGCGAGTCGAACAGCTCCTTCAGGCGCACCTCGATCTCGTCCGGCAGCTTGCGGGTGACGATCACCAGCGGCTTCGTTGCTGTCATGTCAGTTACTCGTCCTGGCGCAGCACCAGCTTGTCCGGCACCCGGACCGACCGCTGGATCCCCCGTTCGGCCAATACTTGATCACGTACACGCAAACGCGTACTAACCGTTAACGCCCCTACAATAGGCGATTCGCATGGCGATCAGGCGGAATCTCGCCGGCGGCCGCGGCGCCGCCCTCATCGCGTTTGCGCTGTTCGTTTCGCCCCCGGCAACGGCCGACGATGCGGCAGGGCATTTTGTCAGCATCCGTGCTGGCGAAGTCAATCTTCGCACCGGGCCGGGCAGGCGCTACCCCGTCGACTGGGTCTTCATCCGCCGCGGCCTGCCGGTCGAAGTCATTGCACGGCACGAGAATTGGCGCCAGATCCGCGCCAAGGACGGCACGATCGGCTGGGTCCATCAATCGATGCTATCGGGCCGCCGCACCGTCGTGATCGACGGCGCGCCGACGACGCTGCACCGCAAGCCACGGGCCGACGCGCCCGTCGTCGCCCGCGCCGAGGTCGACGTCATCGGCGAGCTGCTGCAATGCGAGCGCGGCTGGTGCCGCGTCGACGTCTCGGGCCTGCGCGGCTGGGTCCCGAAGGCCGGCCTGTGGGGCGTCTCGCCCACTGACGGCCGCTAGCTAGTGCACGTTTTTCGATGAGACCGACTCGCTAGTCGAAGTCCTCGGCCAGGGCCTCGCGCACGGCGTCCGTCATCACCGCAACGTGGGCGTAGGCCGGATGCGAGAAGCCGATCACGATTCCCGTTTCGGGCCGGCGGAACGCCGCGATCTGGGCGTTGTCGAGGGCGAAGTGGATGAACTGGACCGAACTTGCCTTGCCCGCGGAATTCGTGCGGTCGACGTCCGCCTCGGGCCGGCCGACGATATTGGTGCCGGCGAAGCGGATGAAAGCCGTCTCCTCGACCCGACCTATCCGGCTCAGGATGGCCCGGCGCCGTTGCGGCTCGTCGATCTCGAACATCACCGTGGCGACCAACTCGCGCCCCTTCGGGATCAGCGGGTTGAAGGCCGTCAGCTCGTCCGCGATCTGGGCCTCGCCACCGCGCTCGACATAGAGCATCTCGTGCACCTGGTGCCACATGGTGTCGTAGTTCTCGAAATAGAACACGGCCACCGGACCGACCTCGATGCGCCGCCGCCGCTTCTGCTGGACGACCGCGGCGCGGCGCGCGGCCCGCTGTTGGCCGTAGTCGCCCATGTCCATGATGTCGGCACGGGCAATCTCATGCCGCGGCATGGCGTGTCCTCCTGCGGTCCGCCGCCATGTCAGGCGAGCCCATAGGCCGTGGCGAACAGCTCGATCGGATGGGTCGCCCGGTCCGGCACGGCGCCGCCGTCCTCGGCCCGGCGGGCCATGCCTTGATGGATATGCTCGGCCGCCAGCGGACACTCCGACGCGACATGCCGCTTGGCCGCCTGCAAGGCCTGCTTGAATACGGGCCGGCCGACCTTGTTAGCCGTCTCGAAGTTGTCCTTCATGATGCCCCATGAGCCGCCGTGGCCGGAGCAGCGTTCGATCACCGCGACGTCCGCGTCCGGGATGAGCCGCAACAGCTCGGCACCCTTCTGGCCCATATTCTGGGCCCGCGCATGGCACGCGAGATGCAGCGTCACGCCGCCGGGCAAGGGCTCGAGCCCGTCCGCCAGCCCTTCGTTGCGGGCGATGTCGACGAGGTACTCCGAGATGTCGCGGGTCGCACCCGACAACCGCTTCACCCGGTAGTCCGCCGGTACGATCAGTGGCCATTCGAACTTGAGCATCAGGGCGCAGCTCGGCACCAGCGCGATGACGTCATAGCCGCGCTCGACCCACGGGAGGAGGCCCTCGGCCACCCGCCGGGCATTGTCGGCGACGCGGCCGATGTTGCCCTGCTCGAGCTGCGGCATGCCGCAGCAGGCCGGGTAGACGACCTCGGTCTCGACGCCGTTCTTGGCCAGCACCCGGCGCGCCAGCACGCCGATATCGGGGTTGTTGTAGTTGACGAAGCAGGTCGCGTAGAGCACCGCCTTGCGGCCGAACGCCGGCGCCTCGCGATTGACGTCGGGCGCATCCACCTGCGCCCGCATCGCGAACGTCTTGCCGTGAAACCTCGGCAGTGCCGCCTCGCGATGGACGCCCGCGACGCGCTCCAGCATATGGCGCGCCGGCTTGTTGCCGGTGGCGGTGCCCCAGTTGGCCAAGCCGGCCATGTGCCCAGCCAGGCGGCCGTTGCGATCGGTCTCGGTCAGCTGGCGGGCGCCCCAGGGAACCTGGCCGCGGCGCTGCCCGACCGCCCGGTAGCGCAGCATCAGGTGGGGGAAGTCGAGGTTGAACTCGTGCGGCGGCACATAGGGGCACTTCGTCATGAAGCACATGTCGCACAGCGTGCAGGCATCGACGACCGGCTTGAAGTCGGCGCTGTCGACAGCATCGAGCTCGCCCGTGCTCGATGCATCGATCAGGTCGAACAGGCGGGGAAAGCTGTCGCACAAATTGAAGCAGCGCCGGCAGCCATGGCAGATATCGAACACCCGGCGCAGCTCGGCATCGAGCCGGTCGGCATCCCAGAAGGCGTCGTCCTGCCAGTCGATCGGATGACGTATCGGCGCGCCGAGGCTGCCTTCCTGCGCCATGTCACGGGTCCCCTCGTACTCCGCCGTCGCGGGACCGGCGGATCGCACCTGACGCTTGGCAACCAGGCGTCAGGATCAGCACACTAATCGAGCTCGTTAAGCGCCCTGGTGAAGCGCCCGGCGTGGCTCTTCTCGGCCTTCGCCAGGGTCTCGAACCAGTCGGCAATCTCCTCGAACCCTTCCTCGCGGGCGGTGCGGGCCATGCCGGGATACATGTCCGTGTATTCGTGGGTTTCGCCGGCGATCGCCGCCTTCAGGTTCAGGCTCGTGCCGCCGATCGGCTCGCCCGTCGCCGGGTCGCCGACCTCTTCCAGAAACTCCAGATGCCCGTGGGCATGGCCGGTCTCGCCTTCCGCGGTCGAGCGGAACACCGCGGCGACGTCGTTATAGCCCTCGACGTCGGCCTTCTGCGCGAAATACAGGTAGCGTCGGTTGGCTTGCGACTCGCCCGCGAACGCGGCCTTCAGGTTGTCTTCCGTCTTGCTGCCTTTGAGCGCCATCTCTCCCTCTCTCTTGTTCGCCTAGTGCGGCTTCACCCGAGCACGACCAGTCGCCGGCCCTACCCATTTATGGGAGCCGTCGCAGCGTCTGTCAACTGGTTAGAACAGTTCTAGGAAATCCGCCAATTAGCTGCGACAAAACAGCTTAGCCCCGGGGAGGGATGGGGATGGGGATGGAGTGGGGATGAAGCGGGGAGGGAGGGGGAGATTCAGTGCTCCCGGCGGACCCGGACGATCACGTCGACACGCGTCAGCCGCGTGCCCAAGGGTACCGGCGGCAAGCCTTGGAACGCTACGGCTTGACCGGGAATATCCTCCAGCACGCCGTCATCTTCATGGAAGACGTGGTGATGGTCGGTCACGTTGGTGTCGAAGTAGCAGCGCCCCGGCTCGACAACCACTTCGCGCAGCAAGCCGGCTGCCGAGAACTGATGCAGTGTGTTGTAGATGGTCGCCAGCGAAACCGAAATGTTGCCGGCCTGCGCCTCGCCATGCAGCTGCTCGGCCGTGACATGGCGGTCGCCGCCATCGAACAGCAGCCGGCCCAGCGCCAGGCGCTGTCGAGTCGGCCGCAAGCCAGCGGCCTTTAGCCGCAGGAGCACATCGCTGTAGGGTCGTGCATTCATGTCCTCTATCAATATGGGCCTTCTGGCTGCGCGGATAAAGAGGAATCCTTCCAAACAATGCGTTAACCGTTTACGTTCACAAACATTCTTGGGCAGCACCCGCCGGCCTGCAGCCCGTTGCCTGGACCAGGCGGGCAGCGGCTGCCACCATCAGCGCGGCTTTGCGCGACTGGCATTCTGCGCTAGAGTCCACCAAATTTTTCCCGTTCGAGTTTCGAGAAAAGTGACCGATCAGAACAGCTACGACTTCGAAGACCTGCTCAAATGCGGCCATGGCGATCTGTTCGGGCCCGGTAACGCCCGGTTGCCGCTGCCGCCCATGCTGATGTTCGACCGCATCGTCAAGATCACCGACGGCGGCGGCAGCCATGGCCGTGGCGAGATCGTCGCCGAGCTGGATGTGCATCCCGATATCTGGTTCTACCGCTGTCACTTCGAATCGGACCCGGTGATGCCGGGCTGTCTCGGCCTCGACGCCCTATGGCAGCTGCTTGGCTTCTTCCTGGGTTGGATCAAGCGACCCGGACCGGGCCGCGCCCTGTCGGTCGGCGAAGTAAAGTTTTCGGGCGAGGTGAGGCCCGGCGCCAAGCTGTTGCGCTACCACCTCAATGTGAGAAAGGTGATCAAGCGTGCGTTCACCCTGGGCATTGCCGACGGTTATGCCGAGCTTGACGGTGAGCGCGTTTATGAGGCAAAGGACCTCCGCGTCGGACTGTTTCCGGAAGGCCAGAAGGCCAGCGCGTGACCCCTGAGCTTCGCCGCGTCGCCGTAACCGGCTTGGGTATCGTCTCGCCCCTTGGCAACAACAAGGCCGAGGTAACGGAGAGTCTGCGCGTCGGGCGCTCCGGCATCGTTTTTTGCGAGGAATACCGCGACCGCGGCTTCCGCAGCCACGTCCACGGCGCCCTCGACATCGACTTGGACAGCCATGTCGACCGCAAGGTGCGTCGCTTCATGGGCGACGGCGCGGCCTATAACTACGTCGCCATGCAGGAGGCGATTGCCGATGCCGGGCTGACCGAACGCGAGGTCACGAACGAACGCACTGGGCTCGTCATGGGCTCCGGCGGACCGTCGACCTCGGCCCAGGTGGCGGCCGTCGACGCCGCGCGCGACAAGGGCGCGAAGCGGGTCGGCCCCTACGCCGTGCCCAAGGCCATGTGTTCGACGAATTCCGCCAACCTCGCCACCGCCTTCCACATGCGCGGCCTCAGCTATTCGATCAGCTCGGCCTGCTCGACCAGCGCGCACTGTATCGGCAACGGCGCCGAGCTGGTTCAGTGGGACAAGCAGGACATTGTCTTCGCCGGCGGCGGCGAAGAGCTGCATTGGACGCTGAGCGTGCTGTTCGACGCGATGGGCGCGCTGTCGTCGAAATACAATGACGCGCCGACCCAGGCATCGCGGCCGTTCGACGTCGGCCGCGACGGCTTCGTCATCTCCGGCGGCGGCGGCGTCGTGGTGCTCGAGGAGCTTGAGCATGCCCGCGCCCGCGGCGCCAAGATCTATGCTGAGGTGGTCGGCTATGGCGCCACGTCGGACGGGGTCGACATGGTCGCACCGTCGGGCGAGGGCGCCGTCCGCTGTATGCGGCTGGCGATCAAGAATCTAGGCAACACGCCGGTCGACTACATCAACGCTCACGGCACGTCGACACCGGTCGGCGACCTCGCCGAGATCCGGGCGATCCGCGAGGTCTTCGGCGCCCATCGGCCGCGCATCTCGTCGACAAAGTCGCTCGCCGGCCACTCCCAGGGGGCGACCGGGGCGCATGAGGCGATCTACTCGATGCTGATGCTCGAACACGATTTCGTTGCCGCTTCAGCCAATATCGAACAGCTCGACCCTGAGGTTGGCGATGCCGAGGTCACAACGAAGCGGATCGATGACGCCGGCCTCAGCTGCGTCATCTCGAACAGCTTCGGCTTCGGCGGCACGAATGCGACGCTCGCCTTTCGGCGCTTCGATGGCTGACGCCGCGGTGCCGGGCACACAGCTGCGCTCCGCCGACCCGTCGCCATCGGCAGCGGCCGGCGCCATGCCGGAAACGGTCAAGCTGATGGCCGGCAAACGCGGCCTCATCATGGGCGTTGCCAACGACCACTCGATCGCCTGGGGCATCGCCCAGGCGGCGCATCGGCACGGCGCGGCGCTGGCCTTCACCTATCAGAACGATACCCTCGGCCGCCGCGTCCAGCCGCTGGCCAAGCAACTCGATTCCGCGGCCACGTTCCCCTGCGACGTCGAGGATCCGACCAGCCTGGACAGCGTCTTCGGCGAATTGGAGAGTAGTTGGGGCGGGCTCGACTTCGTCGTGCACGCCATCGCCTATTCCGACAAGGACGAGCTGCGCGGCAGCTACGTCGATACGACGCAGGACAACTTCCAGCGCACCCTGACGGTGTCGTGCTATTCCTTCACCGCCATCGCCCAGCGCGCCCGCCGGCTCATGGCCGACGGCGGCAGCTTGTTGACGCTGACCTACCACGGCGCCGAGCGGGTGATGCCGCACTACAACGTCATGGGCGTCGCCAAGGCGGCACTGGAGGCCAGCGTGCGCTACCTGGCCGTTGATCTGGGGCCGTCGGGTATCCGGGTGAACGCGATCTCCGCCGGGCCGATGCGGACCCTGGCCGGCTCCGCCGTCGGCGCCGCGCGCCAAGTCTACAGCTACAGCCGCGAGAATGCGCCGCTGCAACGCAGCGTCACGTTGGGTGACCTGGGCGGCGCCAGCCTCTATCTGCTGTCGGATCTGTCGGCCGGCGTCACGGGGAGCGTGCACTACGTCGACTGCGGCATCCACATCGTCGGCATGCCGAAGCCCGACACGCCCACGATCTGACGCCGGCGCAATATCGCGCGACATAGGCCGGACGGCAGATCCGCGTGCGCCTCACCCCGGATACACGTTGACTTGTGAGCCACGGGGCGGCCGCTGATGAAGCCCAGACAACAGTACGCCCCGTCACCAAGCCGTTTGAACGGAGCAGGAAGGGCCCTGCCGGGGGTCATCTCGCAGCAACAAACAGTCCCCATTTGAGGTCGCCGTGTTCGCAGAAGCGGATCTTCTTGTCCCAGCGGGTCATCAGATATTCGTAGTCGTCTTCGTCGAACTCCCCAAGGAAGGCGTCCCGGTCATCGACGAGCCGCCTTTGTTCCTGGCGCAGGTCATCGACGAATGCCGCTGTGATGTCCTCCATGTGGACCTGTCCGAACCCCGCGGCTTCCAGCGTCCGCACGTATTCGTCGAGGGCCTGCAGGTAGTATCGACACTCTTCGAGATAAGTCTCTAATTCGTCGGAAAGCGCCTCGGCGCCCCGGCAGAAGTCGGTGACGAACAGCTGTCCTCCCGGCTTCAGCGCCGTGTAGACGTTGCTCCAAACGCAGCTCTTTTCGGGTAGGTAGAGAACACAGTCGCGTGTCCACACGAGATCGAAGGCGCCTTTTTCGAGATCGCCCGTCCGGATGTCGCCCTGGCGGAACGAGACGTTGGGCAGGCATTTTTTCTGTTGGCGCTCGCTGCACAGCGCCACCATCTCCGACGAGCAGTCGAGCCCGAGAACGTCGGCGCCGTAGGCCTCGGCGAGATGGAAGGCCGAGCCTCCCAGACCGCTGCCGACCTCGAGGATCTTCATCCCCCGGCGCATGCGCAACCTGCCACAGAAGCCCCTGACGGCGTCGAGCCCGCCGGGGCTCTGAAAGCCCTCGCCATACATTCTTTCTGAACGCAGGATGCTGCGCCGGCTGTACCGGGTGGCCTCTGCCGGCACGCTCATCAGCCGAGCTTACGCGCGAAAACGAATGTCGTCTGGCCGACCCGGCGGCGGCGTTGCTCGCGCTCCGCGAGGTAAGCGTGGATGCTCCCGTCCCGGTTCATATCGCGGATACGATCCGTGGCGCGCGCCAGCTCCCCGTCCGAGACCAGCGCCCAAGTCGAATCGCCGGTGCGGAAGGACGCCTTGAGCGGGCCTTCCGAATCGAGATAGGAAGGTCCCTGAAGAATGTCGTGCAGGGGCGCGACCACACCGCCGATGCCGAAGCCGGCCGCCACCAGCATCTCGATCGTCTGATCGATGGCGGGCATGCGTGCCGCCATGCGCCCGACCGCTTCGGGGATGAGGTCGGCCCACCAGAAGGCCTCGAACAACTGCTCTCGCGCGCAGGTATTCAGAATAATAACCCCCCCGGGACGAACCACACGATGGGCCTCGGCGAGCATCAACCGGACCCTTGGGAACGGTCTCGACGCGGTCTTCTGATCCAAATGATGCAAGACCTGGTTGCACATCATCCCATCGAAGAAGTTCGCGTCGTAGGGGAGCCTGGTCAGATCTCCATGGGCGAGGGAAACGTTGGGCCTGTGTCGCAACCTTGCACTCGCCTCGGCCAACATTCCCTCGTTGATTTCGATGCCATGGCCGAAGCCGATGAGGCCGCCGAGGGCCGCCAAGTAGTTGCCGGTCCCGCAACCGCCATCCAGCACGACTTGCCGATCGAGCCGCCGGCCATTGGTCGACGCGAGACATCCGAGAATGATCTCCAGACCGATCGCGACCCGCGTATCATTGTATGTCGCCGAGGTCGCGGCGTAATTCTCGTAGTCCGCCGATCGAGCCAAGCCTTGCCGTGGATCGATAGATCTCATCTCCACATTCAACGGCCGTTTCTCCCAACTTTTCCTTGCGCGCCGCGCCGACAATGCTTCGCCCCGGGTGACGGCGATAAGCCATCCTCCGGTCAGCGGCACGACACGCCTTTTCGATCCGGCCTTCCGGCTGTCCGAGCGAAAGCCTGGGCCGTGGACTAGTGCCCGCCTTGTCGAGGCTAGCGTTGCGCTTGGCGCCCTCGGACTGAGCCGAGGTTCTTCAGATGACTCCGACCGAGTCGCCGAGACGGTAACAGAGACCGGCATCGAGCGATAGGCTGGCGGCCCCGTGAGAGATTTCTGCGGCGGAACCGGGCCGACCTACGAACCTTGTGGCACTCTCGCGGCGGTCGCTCGGGGCCGGCCCCCATAGAAACATCTAGGATCTGCGAGTGGTCGAATGGTGGCACCGCTCGCATTCGAGCTTCGCCACGCCGCCGCTGGGGCCAAAGCCGAGGGTCACGTCGATGACGCGGAACTTGTGTAGGCCGAGCAGGCAAAGCAGCCGGCCGAGGATGGTCAAGAGACTGCCCATGGTAGCGACGGACGGAAGCCGGGTCAGTCGCGAATCTCCCTTCGGTCAAGAGCGTATACGAGGACCAACGGCTCATCATACACTCCCTCTCCGTTTGTCAGTGAGAGGATCCCGCGTGACATGGAAGAGCTCAAGGCCCACTGGGGCAAATACGTCTGGGGCGCCGTCGTTGGTGCCATCTTGATTCTGATCCTTGGCTTCTGGGTCGGACCACTAACCACGAACGGCAGCGCGACAGCGATCGCGGCCGCCGCTGCGTCCGATCGCGACGTCGCTTACTGTGTGGCCAACGCCAGCCAACTGGTGGCTTCTGGTGAGCATGCAGCCCCGACCGCACGAACAGAGCGGACCGATCTGGCGCGGGCCTCTATTGTCGATCTGCTCCCGGACGTGCCCGTCAACAATTCCGCTGTCAGGAACTGCGTTCGAGCCTTTCCGCAGCAGTTCTGAACCGAGCGCCGGGCTGCGTCAGATCGGCTACGCCTTCGGCTCATAGATCTCGTAGGCGCGTAAAGCCGGCGGAAGCTGCGGCCAACCTGGCCGCAGCTTCACATGCCGCGCCCGAAAGACCGCCGCGAGAGTGCCACGGAGTTCGTCGATCGGCTTGGTCACGCCGCAGAAAATCTCCCGGGGGGTCGCCAACCTATCGCTCGATGCCGGTCTCTGCTAGCTTCTCAGGGGACTCGGTTGGAGTCGTCTGAGATACCTCGGCTCACTCTGGGGGCACCAAGCGCGGTGCTCACCTCGTCGAGGTAGCAACCGTCCGAGGGCTTTCGCTCGGACCGCCGGAAGGCCGGATCCAAGAAGGCTTGCCATGCTTCCGGCCGGAGCACGGCTTGTCGCCGTCACCCGGGCTCGGCATCGCCGGCGCGACGTCCAAGAAGAGTTGGGAGAGACGGTCATTGGGAGCGGAGATGAGATCTATCGATCTACAGCAACGGTCTCGATCTGTGGACTACGAGAACTACGCGGCGACCTCGGCGACAAACAGTGATACGCGGGTCTCGATCGGTCTGGAATGGGATGCGATGTCAGACTCGTCTCCCGTCTGTCGAGTCAGCACCGTCGAACTTGGAGAAACTTCGATACGAGTCGCTTGGGATGCCGATGGCGACAGCGAGTACCACTATATTTGGCTGCGCGATAATTGCCGGTGTTTGCAGTGCCGTCACCCCGAGACAAAGGAGCGGACATTCGACCTGCTTGGCGTGCCGGAGGATATCAGGGCGCTGAGCGCTGAGACGGCTGCGGATGGCAGCCTTCACGTGATCTGGGAGAACGGCGGCCACACCAGCACCTACGAAGCCACATGGCTCTTGCAGCATTGTTATTCACGGCGGCGCGCCGGGCCGTCTGCCAGGGTCCTGTGGGACGCGGCCCTGGTCATGCCGACGTTCACTCATGACGACGTCATGGGAGACGACGCGGCCCTGTTGTCCTACCTGCGTGCCCTGCGGAGCCACGGCGTCTGCATGATGCACGGTGTGCCCGTGCAGGAACGACAGGCCCTGCGGGTTGCGGAGCGGATCGGCCTCCCACGCCGGTCAAACTTCGGCAGACACTTCGACGTGGCATCGGTGCCACGGCCGAACAGCAGCGCATATACCGCCCTTCACCTGCACTGCCACACCGACCTGCCGTACTACGAACTGCCGCCCGGCTACCAGCTGTTGCACTGCCTACGCAACGACGCGACGGGCGGTGAATCGGTGTTGGTGGACGGGTTCAACGTGGTGCAAGCGCTTCGGTCGATGGATCCATCGGCGTTCGAGGTTCTCGCCACGGTCCCACTTGATTTTGGCTACGAGGACGAAGAGACGGACGCCCGCTACCGCGCGCCCGCCATCGGTCTCGACGGCGACGGCAACATCGATGAGCTGCGCTTCAACACCCCCGTAGTGGGCCCCTTGAACGTGCCGGCCGACCGCATGCTCGAAGTTTATCGCGCGCATCGCGGGCTGGCAGCGCTGATCCGGGATCCCCGGTTCGAGCTGCGTTACCGATTTGCCGCAGGCGACCTGGTCGCAATCGATAACCGGCGCGTGCTGCACGGCCGCACCGCTTTCGATGCGGCGAGCGGCCCGCGGCCCGCGGCACCTGCAGGGCTGCTACGTCGATCGCGACGGTCTGTTCAGTCGGATGCGCGTGCTCGAACGCGCCACGGGGCGCCGGGAGACCCGACGGCCCCTTCAGCTTGATCGCGGTCCGCCTGCAAGGGCAAAATTTGCTTCAAGAAGGCACCCTTCAGGGCCGGGGGTGATGGGCGATTTCACGAGTTGGCAATAACCGAATTCGACCGGCCACCGACTTCAAATCTGGCGGAGCGTTTGGGAGCAGCCGGGCCGCCGCACCCACGGTCTCATGTCTGGTAAGACCCGATTCGTGCAGCATGATAGAGACCGTATAGGTAACAACGACTTATGACCGCCAAAACGATAGATTTCTTAGTTGCCGCTGCACTTTATTCCGTGATCTATCTGTCCTTCGTTCGTCTCCTGAAATATCCGCGAAACTGGTACTTTCCGACATTGTCGACGTCACTCGCGACGGCCGGGCTCGCGACCGTCACGGTGGCTGAGATATCGTTTTCGGCAGACGGCGTCGACTTGCTGGCCTTGGTGGTTTCGGCCGGTTTCATCGCCGTGCTGTTCGGTATCATCGCCGCTCCTGCCGTCGACTTCCGGCCAGGAGCCCCTCGGCCCATTGTCGAGTTCCTGGCTAAACACGGTGACTACGCGGGCCTATGGATGATTCTGCCCGCTATCGTCGCTGGGTACACTTTCCCTGACGCTAAGCTCCTTGGGGTCTTGACGGCTGCCATGGCAATCGAGCTAACGTGGTTTCTACGGCACCGGTGGACCGGCGTGCGGCGCCAATATCCTCTTGGTGGTCATGATTTGGCGGTCCTGAAGGCACAGGCGAATGGAGACATTGAGGGCTTTGCGAGACGGCATGGCATTCGAGAACTCGTGCTGTCGGCCGACGGCACCGTCACGTGGCTCGGCTGTAGCAAAGAAACCCTCCCCTGCCCGTTCAACTACTACGTACAGCGCCTCGGCCTGAATACGGCTCCGTGCTGCCGCGAGCACATGAAGACCCTTGGCTATTATGTTGCCACCTGTCTGCGCGACATGGGCGCCGTTCACTGGCTGGACGGCGGGACCCTTCTGGGGGCAGTGCGGGAGAACGGTGCGCTTCTTGCGTGGGAGGACGACGTCGATATCGCGGTTTTGCTTGACGGCGATGTGACATGGGACTCTTTGATAGAGTTTCTCTCCAAACGCGGCAAGCGGGATGGCTACTACGTCGACGTATTGAAGAACAAAATGTACCTCACGATCTCCTACGATCCGCCAGGATCATGGCCGTTCCGTTGGGAACGCAATCGAATGCGAGGCGAAATCCGCCTCGATCTCTGCGTCTACGAGCGCGCCGTGAGCAACGGCCAATCCGTGCTCGAAAGACGGACCCCCAAGGGTGCCATGTCCTTGACCCAGGCCGGATGTTACGGCGTTCCCCAGGAGATCGTACTGCCGGTCTCGACGATCGCATTTCTTGGCGACGACTTCGCCTGCCCAAACCAGCCCGAGGCGTATCTACGCATTCTCTATGGCGATTTCGAAGAGACTGAGCTCACCTATATCGACGCGGCCAGGGCTGAAACCAGACGCACAGCCGACGCGACAGCAAGATCGCAACCGAAGTAGAAACCGCGGCACAGACTGAGCTGTCTGCCCGGCGAGGGCCGTGGCAACGCCCCACATGCTGCGACCCGACTCGTGACCGCCCGCCTCGACGGCTCTGCGTCTTCTCACACTCGATTCAGCTCGTGGGGGTCAACGACAACGGCGACGACGGCCCCGCCCACGAGCGGGCGCCGGCAGCCGTCCTGGTCAATAGCCCTAAAACGCTTGCTGCCGCTGGCGGCCGCCGCCGCCGCTGCTGGAACGCCGGGCCGGCCGCGAGAAGTCCATGCCTTCGGAGATATCCTCGCCGGTCTCCTGATTGACCGCGCGCATCGACAGCTTGACCTTGCCGCGGTCGTCGAAGCCGATGACCTTGACCTTGACCGTGTCGCCTTCGTTGATGACGTCGGTCACCTGGCCGACCCGCTCCCCCTTCAGCTCGGAGATGTGGACGAGGCCATCCTTCGCGCCCATGAAGTTCACGAACGCGCCGAAGTCGACGACCTTGACGACCTTGCCGTTGTAGATCACGCCGAGCTCCGGCTCCGCGACGATGCCCTTGATCCACTCGACGGCCTTCTCCGAGGCCTCGCCGTCGACCGACGACACCTTGACGGTGCCCTCGTCGTCGATGTCGATCTTGCAGCCAGTGACTTCGGTGATCTCGCGGATCACCTTGCCGCCGGTGCCGATGACGTCGCGGATCTTGTCCTTGGGAATGGAGATCGTGGTGATGCGCGGGGCGTGCTGGCTGATGTCGTCACGCGCCTCGGGCAGGGCCTTAGCCATCTCGGCGAGGATATGGAGGCGGCCGTCGCGCGCCTGATCGAGGGCAATGCGCATGATCTCCTCGGTGATCGAGGTGATCTTGATGTCCATCTGCAGGGACGTCACACCCTCGGTCGTGCCGGCGACCTTGAAGTCCATATCGCCGAGATGGTCCTCGTCGCCCAGGATGTCCGACAGGACGGCGAACTTATCGCCCTCCTTGATCAGGCCCATGGCGATGCCGGCGACCGGCCGCTGCAACGGCACGCCGGCGTCCATCAGGGCCAGCGAGCTGCCGCACACGGTCGCCATCGATGACGAGCCGTTCGATTCGGTGATCTCGGAAACCACCCTGATGGTGTAGGGGAACTCCTCCTTCGTCGGCATCAGCGGCCGCACCGCCCGCCACGCCAGCTTGCCGTGACCGATCTCGCGCCGGCCCGGCGAGCGCAGGAAGCTCGCCTCACCGACCGAGTAGGGCGGGAAGTTGTAGTGCAGCATGAAGTGCTCTCGATAGTCGCCGTCGAGCGCGTCGATGATCTGCTCATCCTGGCCGGTGCCCAGCGTGACGACGACCAGCGCCTGGGTCTCGCCGCGGGTGAACAGGGCGGAACCATGGCTGCGCGGCAGGACGCTGACCTGGCTGTCGATCGGCCGCACCGTGCGCGTGTCGCGGCCGTCGATGCGCTGGCCCGTTTCGAGGATGTTGCCGCGGACGATGTCCTTCTCGACCGACTTTAGCGGCCCGCCGGCGCCGTCCGCTTCGCGGCCTTCCTCGGCCAGCGTCTGCACGACCCGCTGCTTGACCGCGTCGACCTTCTCGACCCGCTGCTGCTTGATCTGCTCGCCATAGGCTTCGCGCAGCGGCTCGCTCGCAAGCTCGCGCACCCGGCCAGCGAACGCCGCCGCATCCTCATCCTCTTCCGTGATGGCCCATGGCTCCTTGGCCGCGTCTTGGGCCAGCGAGATAATGGCGTCGATGACCGCCTGATAGCCGCGGTGGCCGAACATCACGGCCTCCAGCATGGTCGCCTCGGACAGCTGCTGCGCCTCGGATTCGACCATCAGAACGCCATCGCGCGTGCCGGCGACCATAAGGTCGAGGTCGCTGTCCGGCAGTTCGGCCAAGGGCGGACACAGCACGAACTCGCCATTGATGCGGCCGACCCGGGCGCCGCCGATCGGCCCCATGAACGGCACGCCGGAGATCGTCAGCGCCGCCGAGGCACCGATCAGCGCAACGACGTCGGGATCGTTCTCCAGGTCGTGGCTGACGACCGTGCAGATCACCTGGGTCTCGTTGCGAAAGCTCTTGTGGAACAGCGGCCGGATCGGCCGGTCGATCAGCCGCGAGGTCAGCGTCTCCTTCTCCGACGGCCGTCCCTCGCGCTTGAAGAAGCCGCCCGGGATCTTGCCGGCGGCGAAGGTTTTTTCCTGATAGTTCACGGTCAGCGGAAAGAAATCGATGCCGACCTTGGGCTTCCTTTGCGACACCGCCGTGCACAGCACCGAGGTCTCGCCCATCGAGATCAGGACCGCGCCATCCGCCTGACGGGCCCAGCGGCCGGTTTCCATGACCAGTTCACGCCCGGCCCAAGTGATTTGTTTTCGAATTACGTTAAACATTCCCATTTCCCAACAGAGTTACGGCGCGTGCCCGGATGGCCGCGCCCTGGCGTCTCTCCGACGCATTGCAAAGTTGCTGTCTTGGTCTGATGCCGCGCGGGGCTGCCCGGCGGCACGCACAAGCGTCGCAAGCGAATCGCTAACGCCGGATCCCCAGACGTTTTATCAACGCCTGGTAGCGATTGACGTCTTTCCGCTTGGTGTAGTCGAGCAGTCGGCGCCTTTGTCCGACCATGATCAGCAATCCCCGGCGCGAGTGGTGGTCCTTCGCATGAACCTTCAGGTGCTCGGTGAGGTTACTGATCCTCTCCGTCAAAATCGCGACCTGAACTTCGGGCGAGCCGGTATCGCCCTCCTTGTGTCGGAACTCGTTGATCAGTTCCGTCTTGCGAACCGCAGTGATCGACATCTCGTCCTCATGGCATCACAGGTTGAAAACACGCAACGGCATCAGCCGTCCACCATCGGTCCTGGCCAGGGCGACCGGTCCGGCCGCACCCCTGGCGAGAACGACGGTGTCATCGCCGATGGCCTGGCCCCGCGCTCCGTCCATGGTGCTCGCGAACAAGACGGTCTGCCCTTGGCGAAGCCGCACCACGTCGTCCGCCGACAAAGCCATAGCCGGGATGTCGGCCAGCGCTGACTCGATCGGCATGAGCGGAAACTTGGCGGCCGCAATATGGCGGAGTTGCTCTAGTTTATCCAGTGAAATAACGGTGCTTTCATCGAACGGCCCGACCCGCGTGCGGCGCAGCGCCGCGACGTATCCGCAGGTTCCCAGCACCCCGGCGAGGTCGCGCGCCAGGCTGCGCACATAGGTGCCCTTGCCGCAATCGAGGCGCAGGCAGGCGTGGTCGCGGTCCGGAATATCGACGAGGCGCAGAGCATCGACGCGCACCGTTCGCGCCGCCAGCACCACGGTTTCACCCGCCCGGGCCGACGCGTAAGCGCGCCTGCCGCCGACCTTGACCGCCGAGTATGCCGGCGGCACTTGTTCGATCCGGCCGATGAAGCGCGGCAGCGCCGCTTCTATCTCCGCCGCCGACGGCCGCGCATCGTTGCGCTCCACGACTGCGCCCTCGGCATCGTCGGTCGCCCGCCGCTCGCCCCAGCGCACGGTGAAGTCGTAGGCCTTCGCCGTATCCACGATGTGGGCAATCGTCTTCGTCGCCTCGCCCAGGGCGATCGGCAGCACGCCCGACGCCAGCGGATCCAGGGTGCCGGCGTGGCCGGCCTTGGCCGCGCCGGTCGCCCGGCGCACGGCGCCGACGCACTGCGCCGAGGACATGCCCACGGGTTTGTCGATATTGAGCCAGCCATGTAGCGGCCGACCCTTGCGAATCCTGCCGGCGGCCAAGTCTAGCCGCCCTCGTCCCCGGTCTCGGCATCCTCGAGGTCGCTGGCGACGCGGGGGTCATCGAGCAGCGTGTCGATCTGCGCCGCGGCATCGAAGCTCTCGTCGAGCACGAAGCGCAACTCGGGCACGTGCCTCAGCTGCACCTCGGCAGCAACGCGACCGCGGACAAACGCCCCGGCGCGGGTGAGCGCAGCGACGACGCGTGGCCCGTCGGTGCCGCCCAACGGCATGACGAACACGGTCGCGTAGCGCAGGTCGGCGCTGGTTCGCACTTCCGTGACCGTGATCGATTGCGCCGCCAGGTCCGGGTCACGAAACGGCTCGCTCTGCACGACGCGGACCAGCGCGTGGCGCATCTCTTCGCCGACCCGCAATTGCCGTTGGCTTCGTGGCCTGCCGGTCCCCGCGCTTCCCACACGTCTGGTCATGTCTATCGGTCCGACTCAAAGTCCGCCCGCCGTGCTCGGGCACGGGGCGCGGCTACAACGTGCGCGCCACCTCTTTCACCTCATAGCACTCGATCACATCGCCGATCTGCACGTTGTGATAGTTCTCCAACGCCATGCCGCATTCGTAGCCTTCCTTGACCTCGCGCACATCATCCTTGAAGCGGCGGAGCGTGCCGAGGCCACCCTCGTGGATGACGACGTTGTCGCGCAGCAGACGCACCTTCGAACCGCGACGGACAACACCATCGACGATCATGCAGCCCGCAACCTTGCCCACCTTGGTGATATTGAAGACCTCGCGGATCGCCGCGCTGCCCAGATGGCTCTCCTCGATCGCCGGGGCGAGCTTGCCCTCCAGCAGCGCCTTGGCATCGTCGACGACGTCGTAAATGATCGAGTAGTAGCGGATCTCGACATCATCGCGCTTCGCCTGATCGCGCGCCTGCGGGTTGGCGCGAACGTTGAACCCGACAATCAGGCCGCCGACCGACGAGGCCAGCGACACGTCGGACTCCGTAATGCCGCCGACGGCCGCATGCAGCACCTGGATCTTAACCTCATCCGTCGACAATCTCTCCAGCGCCCCGACAATCGCCTCCACCGAGCCCTGCACGTCGGCCTTGATGACGACAGGCACCGCCGCCGCCTCGCCGGCAGCGATCCGGCTGAACATCTGCTCCAGCGAGCCGCGCGCGCCGGCCACCGCGCGTTTGTCGCGCAGCTGCGATTTGCGATACTCGGTGATCTCGCGCGCCCGGCTCTCGTTCTCGACGACGGCGAAGTCGTCACCGGCCAGCGGCGTGCCGTTGATGCCCAATACCTCGACCGGCACCGAAGGGCCGGCGCTCTTGGCGTTGTCTCCATGGTCGTCGATCAGCGCCCGCACGCGGCCCCATTCGCCACCGGCGATCACGATGTCACCGACTTTGAGCGTACCGCGCTGTATCAGCACAGTCGCCACCGGGCCGCGGCCGCGTTCAAGCCTGGCCTCGATGACCGCGCCGAACGCCGGCCGCTCGGGATTGGCCTTGAGCTCCAGGATCTCGGACTGCAGCAGGACCGCCTCGGCCAGCTTGTCCAGGTTCGTCTTCTCGGTCGCCGACACCTCGACGCTCTGCACTTCGCCGCCGAACTCTTCGAGGACGACTTCGTGCGACAGCAGCTCGTTGCGGATCTTCGTCGGGTCGGCATCCGGCCGGTCGATCTTGTTGATGGCGACGATCAGCGGCACGTCGGCGACGCGCGCGTGGTTGATCGCCTCGATCGTCTGCGGTTGCACGCCGTCGTCCGCGGCGACGACCAGGATCACCAGGTCCGTCACCCGGGCGCCACGCTGGCGCATCGCCGTGAAGGCCTCGTGACCGGGCGTGTCGAGGAACGTAATGCGGTGACCATCGCCGATGTCGACCTGGTAGGCCCCGATATGCTGGGTGATGCCGCCGGCCTCGCGGCTGGCGACGTCGGTCTCGCGCAGGGCATCGAGCAGCGACGTCTTGCCGTGGTCGACATGGCCCATCACCGTCACGACAGGCGCGCGCGGCAGTAGCGTTTCATCGGCATCCTCTTCACCGCCGACGCCGATCTCGACATCCGCCGCCGAGACGCGCTTCACCCGGTGGCCAAACTCGTTCACCACCAGCTCTGCCGTGTCCGGATCGAGCACCTGATTGATCGTCACCATGATATCGAGCTTCATCAGCGCCTTGATCACCTCGGCGCCACGCTCGGCCATGCGGTTCGCCAGCTCGCCGACCGTGATCGACTCTGGAATGACGACCTCGCGCACGATCTTCCCGCCGCCCTGTTGAGCGACCTGCGCCATCGCCTTCTGACGCTCGCGCTCCTGCCGGCGGCGGAACGCCGCGACACTGCGCCGACGGTCGCCACCATCCTCGTCGAGCGCCTGGCTGATCGTGAGCTTGCCGCCGCGGCGCCGGTCGGTCCCGCGCGCGCGCGCCGCCGGCTTGGCCGGCACCTTGACCATCTTGCGCGATCTGGCGGCGGCAGACGATGCGTCCTCGACCGGCTCGGGGCCAACCGCTTCGCGCCGCCGCACCGCCTCCGAGGCACGCTGCGCGGCGCCATCGGCCAGCTGTCGGGCCTCTGTATCGGCCTGGCTGCGCTCCTCGACCTCGACACGCCGGCGCGCCCGGGCCTCTTCGGTGCGCTGCAACTCCTCGGCCTCGGCCCGCTCGGCGGCCTCGCGCGCCAAGCGCAGCGCCTCCTCGGCCTGCTGGACCTCGTCTTCCTTGGCCGATTCCTCGGCCACACGCTTCGCCTCTTCGAGCGCCCGCAGGCGCGCCGCCCGCTCCTCTTCGGTAAGGGTGCGCTTCGGCCTTTCCGGCTCGACCAGCTCTTCCGGCGCAACGACCTTGGGCTCGGCCTTCGCAAGCTCCGAAATCTCGAGCGGATCTGCATTCACCTCGGCCATGCGGCCGCTCTTGCCCGGCGCGAAGGTGCGCTTGCGCTTGACCTCGACGGTGACGGTCTTCGTGCGACCGTGGCTGAAGCTCTGCTTGACCTGACCGGTCGCGACAGTCTTCTTCAGCTCCAGCCGACTGGGCCGCGAAAGCGAGAGTGGCTTCGTGGTTCCGTTTTCCGTGCTTTCCATGGCCTCAGTCCGATATCCGCTTGACGTTCAACTCAGGGCGCCGCTACCGCCCCACGAAACCCGCTCAACCGCGTCGCCTCACTCGCCAGCCGCGCCGCCAGGCTACCCGGGCGGATCACCGCATGCACGACCCGCTCACGCCCCCAGGCGCGGCCAAGCTCCGCCGCGGTCAGCACCTCGACGCGCGCGATCCCAGGCGTTGCCTTGGTGGCGAGCAAGGCCAGCTTGGCCCGCCCGTCCGCCGCCGCGTCGGCCGCGGTTATCAACAACCCGTGGCCCGGCCCCCCTGCCTGTGCCCGCAGCCATGCCCGCACTTCCTCGAAGCCGAGCACGGCCCCACCGGCCCGCCGCGCCAGCCCCAGCAAGTCGACGCAGCGCTGCGCCAACTGCTCCTCGACGACGTCGGCAAGGTCGTCGAGCGGCTGCAGCGTGCACCGTGCGGCCCGCGCGAACAGGTTCTTGTTCGCGGCCGCGACAACGGCATCGCGGCGCGCGACAATCCACATGCCCCGGCCGGGCAGCCGGCCGGCCACGTCGGGAACGACGGTGGCATCCGGCGCCGCGACAAAGCGCACCAGGGCCGCTTTCGGCAGCACCGCGCCGGTCGCGAGGCAACGCCGCCGCAGCGCCGCGTCGTCCACGCGCGCCGGCCGTGCGGGCCGTGTCGCTGCCATTGCCAACGTCATTGCTACTCCGCGCCGGCCTCGCCGGCGTGCTGCGCCTCGACCGGCTCCGCCTCGGCGGCGGGGGCGGCCTCCGGCTCGTCATCGAACCAGTGCTGACGCGCTGCCATGATCACCGCCTCGGCGTCCTCGACGGACAGCGGGCTCGCCGACAGCAGCTTGCCAAGCTCGTTTTCATGCATCTGGGCCAGATCGTCCAGTGTCTTGTCCGGCTGCACGCTCAGCACCAGGAACCGCAGCTCGTCCGTCGTCAGATCGGCCAGGTCGTCGAGCGTCCGGATCGAGGCCTGCCCCAGCTTAACGAGCAGCGTCGGCGACAGCCCCTCGATCGCCGCGACATCGTCACCGACGGCCAGCTTGCGGCGCTCGACATCGAGTTTTTCGTCGCGCTCCTCGAGCCAGGCACAGGCGCGCCGCTGCAGCTCCTCACCAAGCGCGGTGTCGAAACCCTCGATGCCAGCCAGGTCTTCGACCGGCACGAACGCGACCTCCTCGACGGACCCGAAGCCCTCGGTGACCAGCAGGTGGGCGATGACGTCTTCCACGTCCAGCGTATCGACGAACATCTGGCTGCGCCTAATGAATTCCTCTTGCCGGCGCCGCGATTCCTCGTCCTCGGTCAGGATGTCGATGTCCCAGCCCGACAGCATCGTCGCCAGACGCACGTTCTGGCCACGCCGGCCGATCGCCAGCGACAGCTGATCGTCGGGGACGACCACCTCTATCTTCTGCGTGTCCTCGTCGAGCACGACCTTGGTCACTTCGGCCGGCGCCAGGGCGTTGACCACGAACGTCGCCGGGTCGGGCGACCACGGAATGATGTCGATCTTCTCGCCCTGCAACTCGCCCACGACCGCCTGTACGCGACTGCCGCGCATGCCGACACAGGCGCCGACGGGATCGATCGAGCTGTCGTTGGACAGCACGGCGATCTTGGCCCGGCTGCCCGGATCGCGGGCGGCGGCGCGAATCTCGATAATGTGGTCGTAGATCTCAGGCACTTCCTGGGCGAACAGCGCCTTCATGAACTCCGGCCGCGACCGCGTCAGGAAGATCTGGGGACCTCTCGTCTCGCGCCTGACGTCGTAGATGTAGGCGCGCGCGCGGTCGCCGGTGCGGAATCTCTCACGCGGCACCGTCTCATCGCGCCGCAGCGTCGCCTCGGCACGCCCCAGATCGACGGTAACGTTGCCGTACTCGACGCGCTTCACGAGGCCATTGACGATCTCGCCAACGCGGTCCTTGTACTCCTCGTACTGGCGCTCGCGCTCGGCGTCGCGGACCCGCTGGACGATCACCTGCTTGGCTGTCTGTGCCGCGATACGGCCGAAGTCGATCGGCGGCAGCTCGTCGATCAGAAAATCGCCGACCGCCGCATCGGACTTCTCTTGCCGCGCCTGCTCGATGGTCAGTTGGGCATGCTCGTCCTCGACCTCCTCGACGACCTCCCGATAGCGGAACAGGCTGATGTCGCCGGTCTGGCGGTCGATGTTGGCGCGGATGTCGTGTTCCGGCCCGTACTTCTGCCGGCCCGCCTTCTGGATGGCCTGCTCCATCGCCTCGATCACTTCTTCGCGCTCGATGCTCTTCTCGCGCGCGACAGCGTCGGCGACAGCCAGCATCTCCAGCCGGTGTGGTCCCGTCGTCACTTCCATATTTGCAGACCTCTACCTCGGTTGCGAGTTTGCATGCTGCGCGGCCAACAGCTCGTCGGTCAGCACGAGCTTCGCGCGCCGGACCCGTTCCAGCGGCACTTCGACTTCCGCATCGTCGCAGGCGAGCCGGATATCGTCGCCGGCCAAGCCCAACAGCCGCCCGCGGAACCGCTTGCGCCCCTCGACGGTGTCCTTCAACTCCACCTTCACTTGAAAGCCGGCGAAGCGGTCGAAGTCGCCGGCCCGGGTCAGCGGCCGGTCGATGCCCGGCGAGCTGACTTCCAGGGTGTACTGCCCGGGCACCGGATCTTCGACGTCGAGCACGGCAGAGATGGCGCGCGACGCCGACGCGCAGTCGGCGACGACCACTTCCGACCGGTCGGCCCGATCCACCATGACCTGCAGCGTCCGTTCACCGACAAAAGCGACCCTGACAATATCGAATCCCAAACTCGCAAGCGTCGGCTCGACAAGCGCGACGATCCGATCGGTCCTTGTCGACTCGCTTACCAGGTTCACGTCCGCCTTCAGTCAGCACAAACAAAAACGGGCGGCCCCGGCGGGCCACCCTTGATCGCCTGTTTCCAGGCCTCCGAGCTTTTGTTTTCCGAATATAGTGAATTTCCGGTCCGGCGCAAGACTAAACGGCTGCCGTTGCAGTCGTACCGCCAGTGCGCCAGCCGCCACTCAGACTTCAGCGCGCGCTGCGAGCAAAGCGCAGATAGCTCGCGCGCCGGCCCGCCGCCGACATCTTGACCTCGTAGCGCGTTGCCGGCCAATCCAGCGGCCGCTGGCGCCAATCGTCGGCGCGGGCCGCCAGCCAGCAGAAGGCCGGGTGCGCCAGCAGGTGCTCGAGCATCCAGCACAGGTAGTCCTCGTCGTCTGTCGCCAGCCGCAGTTCGGCCCCATCGCGCATGAGGCCCGCCAGCTGGTCGAGCATTTCTCGGCAGATGATGCGGCGACGGTGGTGTCGCGCCTTCGGCCACGGATCGGGGAACAGGACGAACACGCGGCCCAGGCACGCGGCCGGCAGCCGTGCCAGCACCGGCCGCACGTCGTCGGCCACGATGCGAATATTGCCGAGGCCTTCGTCCTCGATGTGCGCCAGCAGGCGCGCCACGCCGTTGACGAAGGGCTCGGCGCCGATGAAACCGACGCGCGGGTTGTGCGCGGCCTGCCAGGCCAGGTGCTCGCCCGCGCCGAAGCCGATTTCAAGCCAAACGTCCTGGGGTGTGAAGCCGAACAGGCCGCCGGGATCCAGCATGCCGTCGGCCGGCGCGGCAAGCGCCAGGCGCGGCAGCACCTCGTCGATCAGCCGCCGACGCCGCAGCCGCAGTCGCCGCCCGCGCCGGCGGCCATAGAAGCGCAGATCACTGTCGGTATCGGCCCCCGCCACGACAACCGCCGCGTGGCACCGAGCCTCAGAGGGCGTCGCGCAACGCCCCGACCAGATCGGTGCGCTCCCACGAGAAGCCACCATCGGGGTCCGGCGGCCGGCCGAAATGGCCGTAGGCCGCCGTGCGTGCGTAGATCGGCCGGTTGAGTTCGAGGTGGGTGCGAATGCCGCGCGGGCTCAAGTCCATGACCTTCTGCACGGCGTCGGACAGCTTCGCCTCGTCAGTCGTCGCCGTGCCGTTCGTGTCGATATAGACCGACAGCGGATGCGAGACGCCGATCGCATAGCTCAGCTGGATCGTGCATTTCTCGGCCAATCCGGCGGCGACGACGTTCTTCGCCAGATAGCGCGCGGCATAGGCGGCCGAGCGGTCGACCTTGCTGGGGTCCTTACCCGAGAACGCGCCGCCGCCATGCGGAGCGGCACCGCCGTAGGTGTCGACGATGATCTTGCGGCCGGTCAGACCAGCATCGCCGTCGGGCCCGCCGATGACGAAGCGCCCGGTTGGATTGACGTAGAACCTGTCCTCCGGGCACATCCAGCCGTCGGGCAGCACATTGACGACGTGGGGCCGGACGATCGCGCGGACGTCGTCCCGATCCAGATCGACGCCATGTTGGGTCGAGACGACGACGGACATCGCCCGCACCGGTTTGCCGTCTTCGTACGCAAGCGTCACCTGGCTTTTCGAATCCGGGCCCAGCCCCGGTTCCGCGCCCGAGTGCCGCGCCTCGGCCAGCGAGCGCAGAATCGCATGGCTGAAATAGATCGGCGCCGGCATCAGGGCCTCCGTCTCGCGGCAGGCATAGCCGAACATGATGCCCTGGTCGCCGGCGCCTTCATCCTTGTTGCCGCCGGCATCGACGCCCACGGCAATATCGGCCGACTGGTCGTGCAGATGGCACTGAAAGTTGCTGTGCTGCCAGTGAAAGCCCTCCTGCTCGTAGCCAATCTCGCGTACGGCGGAGCGGGCGATGTCTTCGATCTGACCGACATCGACGGTGCGCGGCCCACGCACCTCGCCGGCGACGACGATGAGGTTCGTCGTCGTCAGGGTCTCGACGGCACAGCGGCTCAGCGGGTCGGCGGTAAGATAGGCATCGACAATGGCATCGGAGATGCGGTCGCAGACCTTATCCGGATGGCCTTCGGAAACCGATTCGCTGGTGAACAAGTAGCTGCCGCGTGGCACGTCCGTCTCCCTTTCTGCTTATTTGCGCGTGAGCTGCCGGCGCGGCAAGCAGCGCCGAGGAAACGGCCTCGACGGCGCCGGAATGCGGCGACGATCGGCCCGGTTTGTGCAGTCTTTGCCGAACCCCGTCAAGCCTTTCTGCCGGGCGCGCCGCCGCTCAGCTGCGCTGGCGCAGGGCGAGTGTCGTTGCGATAATCGCCAGGGCAAGGACCGCGAGCACCCGGTTGCCGAGTCGCGCGAACGGCGTCAGCCCGGCCGGTCGCGGCAACCCGCTGTCGACGACGCCGGCCTCGCCGACCCCCAACTGCGCGACCGTGCGGCCGTAGGGGTCGATGACGGCGGAAATGCCGGTGCTGGCGGCGCGCACCAGCGGCAGGCCCTCTTCGACAGCCCGGACGCGGGCGATCGCCAAGTGCTGCCGTGGCCCGGCGCTGTTGCCGAACCAGGCATCGTTCGTCAGGTTGAGCATCCAGTCCGGCCGGTCGCGGCGATCGACGACGGCGCCCGGGAAGATCGCCTCATAGCAGACAAGCGCACTGACCGGCGGCAGGCCGTCGATGTGCAGTGTGCGCCGCCCCGGCCCACGCGTGAAGTCGCCGGCACCGGTGACGATCTTGTCGATCGGCAGGATGCCGCGCGCCGGCGCATATTCGCCGAACGGCACGAGGTGCGCCTTGTCGTAGGTCGCGAGGATGTTGCCGGCGCCGTCGATCGCGTGGATGCTATTCCAGAACCGCCGGCCCGAGGCCGCCGCCGGCTCGGTGCGCGGCGCGCCCGTCAGCAGGACCCCATCCGGCGGGATCGCTGCGGCCACCGCCTCGCGCGCCGGCGCGTCGACCGACAGGAAGAACGGCACCGCCGTCTCGGGCCAGACCAGATGCGTCGGCGGCGGCGCGCCCTCCTGCCGGCTCATGGCCACGTGACGCTGCAGATGACCGCGCCGCAGATCCGGCTGCCACTTCAGGTGTTGTGGGATGTTGGCCTGAACCAGCCGCAAACGCACATCCGGCACCTCGTCCGTGCCCAGTCCCGGCGCCGCCGCCAGCCGCGCCGTGCCGCCGCCCCACAGGAGCGCCGGCAGCAGCAGGGTCGCGAGCGCAACGGCCAGCACCGCCCGGCGCGGCGCTCGTGCCGTCACTGGGGCCGTCGTCGCGGCCGTCCCTGGGGCCGTCGTCGGGACCGGTACCAGCACGGCCGGCATGGTTGCCGCAATCATCGTCAACAGGCTCAGGCCGTAGATCCCGATCACGGAGGCGATCTGCAGCACCGCCGTGCTGCCGGCCCAGGAATAGCCGATCAGGTTCCATGGAAAGCCGGTGAAGATCCAGCCGCGCATCCATTCGGCGGCGGTCCAGATCCCGGCGAAGGCGATAACGCGTCCGACGCCGGAAACCGCGCCACGGTGCGCCAGCCAACGATAGGCGAGCACGGTTGCCGCGGGAAACAAACCGAGCCCCGCCGCCAGCCCGCCGACTGCAAACGGCAGCAGCCAGCAATGGCGCAGCGGATCGACCAGCAAAGCGCTGCCGACCCAGTGCACGCCGACCAGGAAATGACCGAAGCCAAAGCACCAACCGACAAGGAACGCTGTCCGCCCGCGCGGCGTCGCCTCGACGAGCCACAGCAGGCCCGCGAACGCCGGCACCAGCAGCACGACCACATGCCACGGCGGCAGCGCCAACGCCGCCAGGGCACCCAGCACCGTCGCCGCCAGGCAGCGCCGCCAGCCCGCCAGCGCGGTCAGCCGCGCGTGCATCCGCACCAGCCCGCTGCGCCAGGCGGCGTCCGTAGTGGCGACGCTAGCGCTGGTTTCGGTCGACAGCGGCTCGCTCGCGAATTTCCGATGGCACCCGCACGCTCAGCCGCTTGATGCGGCGCGCGTCGGCGTCGATGACTTCGAACTCGACGCCCGATGGGTGCTGAATGACTTCGCCGCGGCGCGGCACCCGGTTGATCAGCTTGAACACGATGCCGCCGATCGTGCCCAGCTCGTCGCGCTCCTCCGCCGCGGCGAAGGGCCCGGCGAGGCTCTCCAGATCCTCGATCTCGGTGCGGGCATCGGCGACGATGACGCCGTCGGGACGCTGGATGACGCTCGGCCCCTCATCGTCATGCTCGTCCTCGATTTCGCCGACGATCTCCTCGACCAGGTTCTCGATCGTCACCAGACCGTCGACGCCGCCGAACTCGTCGACGACGATCGCCATGTGCACCCGGCTCGCGCGCATCTCCAGCAGCAGATCGAGGACGCGGATCGATGGTGCGGCGAACAGGATGTCGCGTACCAGGTCCTTGATCTCAACATCCTGATCCTGGCCGAGGCAGGCCAACACGTCCTTGATGTGCACGAAGCCGACGACATCGTCCAGATTGTCGCGAAACACCGGCAGGCGCGAATGCGCGTCGTGCGCCATGATGTCGACGATCTCGCGCAGCGAGGTACTCACGTCGGCGGCGATGATGTCGGCGCGCGGTATCATGACGTCTTCGGCCGCGAGGTCGTGCAGCTTCAGGATGTTGTGGATCAGCGCCCGCTCGTCGGCGTCGATCGCCTCGCCGTCGGACTCGTCGCTGTCCTCGATGAGCTCCTCGATCGCCTCGCGCACCGAGTTTTCGCCGTTGCGTCCACGCAGCAACGACCGCCACCATGTTCGGAGCCCGCGGGCGAACAAATACTCGCCGCTCGTCGCGCTCTTCGAATACTCGCTCATCCCTGCCGACCGCCGCTCATGTCGCCCGCCTCGTAGGGATCGGCGACGTCGAGCCCGGCGAGGATGAGGCGTTCCGCCGCCTCCATCGCCCGTGCCTGGGCGGCTTCCTCGTGGTCGTGACCCAAGATGTGCAACGTACCGTGAACGACCAGGTGCCGAACGTGGTCCAGCATCGTCTTGCCCTGCGCCGCGGCCTCGCCGGCGACGGTCTCGTAGGCAAGCACCACGTCGCCCAAAAGGACCCTGCCGGCCCCGGTGAGGAACGCCGGCCGCGCTTCGTCCACCGTCCCGGCAGCAGCGAATGACAGCACGTTCGTCGCCGTATCCTGCCCGCGATACCTGCGGTTGAGGCCACGCATTTCAGCGTCGTCGGTCAACAGGATGCTGAGCTCGCTGGCCCGCGCCGGACCCAGCGCCCGCAACGCGGCGACCGCGGCGGCCAGGCAGGCCGCCTCGGCACCGCCGAGAGCGTGCCAGCCGTCGGCCTTGATCGTCAGTGCAACGTCGTGGCCAATTTCACCCGGACTGTCGCCCGGTTCCGCGCTGTCGCCTGGCGTCGCCCCATCAGGAGGCATTGCCGTCTTCCGACCGTTTTCGCCGGCCGTTGCTGTTGTTCCGCCCAGCGTTCCGACCCACGTTCCGGCCGGCGTTCCGACCGGCGTTCGTACGCGCGTCGCGCCCGTTGTAGGCCTGGACGATGCGCGTAACCAGCGCGTGACGCACCACATCAACGTCCGTGAAGTGGGTGAGTGTCACGCCGGCGACGCCGTCAAGCAACTCCACGGCGTCGTGCAGGCCCGATTTTTCGCTTATCGGCAGATCGATCTGCGACAAATCGCCGGTCACCGCCATGCGCGAGCTCTCGCCCAGGCGCGTCAGGAACATCTTCATCTGCATCGGCGAAGTGTTCTGCGCCTCATCGAGGATGATGTAGGAGGCGCTCAGCGTGCGCCCGCGCATGAAGGCGAGGGGCGCGACCTCGATCTCGCCGCTGGCCAGCCGATTAGCGATCTGGTCGGCCGGCAGCATGTCATAGAGCGCGTCATAGAGCGGCCTGAGATATGGGTCGATCTTCTCCTGCAGGTCGCCCGGCAGGAAGCCGAGCCGTTCGCCGGCCTCGACCGCCGGTCGCGACAGCACGATGCGATCGACCTTGCCACGCAGCAGCATGGAGACCGCCATCGCCACGGCCAGATAGGTCTTGCCGGTGCCGGCCGGGCCCAGCCCGAATACCAGCTCGTCGCGCTCCAGCGCCTCGATATAGCCGGCCTGGGCCGACGAGCGCGGCGAGATGTTGCGCTTGCGCGTGCGGATCGTCAGCTTGTCGGTGTCGCCCGCATTGCTCACGGCGAGCCGGACGGCGGCCTGCACCTCGCCCTGGGTCATGTCGACGCCCTGCTTGAGCCGCCGGTAGAGCGCGTCGATCGCCTGCCGGGCCGTTGCCCGCGAGCCCGCGGGCCCGACGATCTCCAGGCAATTGCCACGATATCTGAGCTTGACATCAAGCAGCCGCTCGATCTCGACAAGATGCTCGTCGTGATGGCCGAATAGAGCGGGAAGCAGCGTATTGTCATCGAATTGAACTTGGCGACTGCCGGTGTCCGTCAAGCGCAGATCCTTTCATCGATCGGTGAATCCATCGTGACCCCGGTCAGGCTGTGCGCCTCCCGCCCAACGATTCTCACCGGTGCGACGGCGCCGATCCGGCCGGCCGCACCGGCCACGTGCACCGCCTGATTGTAGGGGCTGCGGCCGACAATCTGTCCGGTGTGCCGACCAGGCCGCTCGAACAACACGTCGACGATCGCGCCTACGCTGCCATCGTTGAAAGCCGTCTGCTGGCGCAGCAGCTGGGCCTGCAGCGCCTCCAGCCGCGCCGCCTTGGCGTCCTCGGGCACTTGCGTCTCGCTCAGCGACGCCGGCGTGCCTGGGCGCGGGCTGTATTTGAAGGAAAACGCCTGGGCGTAGCCGACGGCCTCGACCAGTTTCAGCGTCGCCGCAAAATCGGCGTCGCTCTCGCCCGGGAAGCCGACGATGAAATCGGACGACAGCGCCAGATCGGGCCGCGCCCCGCGCAACCGCTCGATCAGCCGTAGGTAGTCGTCGGCCGTGTGGCCGCGGTTCATCGCCGCGAGCACCCGGTTGCTGCCCGACTGCACCGGCAGATGCAGGAACGGCATCAGGGCCTCGACCTCGCCGTGTGCGGCGATCAGCGCCTCGTCCATGTCACGTGGGTGACTGGTCGTATAGCGCAGGCGTGCCAGGCCCTCGATTTCGGCCAGCCGACGCACGAGCTGGCCAAGACCGGCCTCGCCCCCGTCGTCGTCCCGGCCGTGGTAGGCATTGACGTTCTGGCCCAGCAGCGTGATCTCGACCGCGCCCAGGCCGACCATCCGCCGCGCCTCGGCCACGACCTGTGCGACCGGCCGCGACGCTTCCGCACCGCGCGTATAGGGCACGACGCAGAACGTACAGAACTTGTCGCAGCCTTCCTGGATCGACAGGAACGCCGACACGCCGGGCGGCGCCGTCTCTTGCGGCAGATAGTCGAACTTGGACTCCGGTGGAAAGTCGGTCTCCAGGATGCCGGGCCGCCCCGGGCCGGCGGCCGCACGCTGTGCCCGCGCCACCATTTCCGGCAATCGGTGATAGGTCTGCGGCCCCAGTACGATATCGACGAACGGCGCCCGGCGCAGGATCTCGGTGCCCTCGGCCTGGGCGACGCAGCCGGCCACCGCGACGATCATGCCGGCACGGTCGGCCTTGAGCCGGCGCATGCGGCCAAGCTCGGAGTAGACCTTGTCGCTGGCTTTCTCGCGGATGTGACAGGTGTTCAGGATCACCATGTCCGCGTCATCGGGGGCGACAACGCGCTGGTAGCCCAACGGCGCCAGGACGTCCGCCATGCGGGCGGAGTCATACGCGTTCATCTGGCAACCATATGTCTTGATAAAGAGCTTCTTCGCCAAGCGTCTTTGCCGTCGGCCGCGGCGCTCACTTCCGCGCCGTCGGATTCGTCCCCCATACCGGTTGATACTTCAACGACACCTAAGCATTCCCAGGGGCCGAGTCAAGCTGGCGGGGACGGTGTTTTTGGCGCGCGCCGAGCGCCGCCGAGCCGCCGTCGACGCCCGCGGCCGCGCTGCAGCAGGCCCGACAATGCCTCGCAGTGGCCCTTGGCGATGACCGCGTGGCAGTGGTCGCGCAACGCCTTGCGCGAGCCCAACTTGGGCAGCGTCACCGGTTCGTGGAAGACCACCGTCACGGTGGCCCGGCCGAGCCCGACCATCTGCCACAGATGCCCCGCCAGGTCCATGTCGCCGTACCACGCGAAGAACGGCCGCAGGTGACGGCCAATCGGCAGCCCGTCGAGCCGCGTGTAGGCGATGGTCAAGGGTTGCACCGGCACCGGCGCGCCATCGACCATCGTCGCGGCCGCGGCCAGCAGGGCGCTGTGGAACGGCAGCACGGTGTTGCCATCGCCCGACGTACCCTCGGGAAACAGGATCAGGCTGTCGCCGCCCCGCAAGCGCCGCTGCATCTCCGCGATCGAGCCGCGGGCCCCACCGATCTTCCGCTCGATGAACACCGAACGCTGCAGCTTCGCCAGCAGCCCGAAAAACGGCCACCGCGCGACTTCCCGCTTGGCGACGAAAGAGGCCTCGAGCACCGAGCCATAAATCGCGATGTCGAGGTAGGAGACATGGTTGGCGACAAACAGTGTCGGCCGGGCTCGCGAGCGCTTGCCAAACGCCTCGATCCGGATGCCGAGAAGGGCACAGCAGGTCCTGTGGTAGAATCGCGGCAATCGGCCGGCCAGCGGCAGCCGCGCCCGTACGGCGACGAACTGCAGCGGCATCAGGGCGATCGTCCAGATTGCGTAGCCGGCCAGCCGCGTCGCGCCGAGCAGCGGCGACCCGGCGACCGTGGGCTGGCACGACGCGAGGTCCGGATCAGCGCGCGAGGTCGCCGTCGTCGACACCCCTGGCCCTCACGGAATCCTTCGGCGGATCGCCGCGTCCGCTGCCGACGCGCCGCTCATAATGGCGGTGATACCGCTCGGTCACGAGGTCGGTCTTGACGACAATGCTGACGTCCGTCGTGTTGAATTGATAGTCGACGACGGCGCCCTCGCCGACGAAGCCGCCGAGCCGCAGATAACCCTTGATCAGTGGCGGCAGCGCCAGCAACGCCTCGCGCGGGTTAATCGTCGCCGGCTTCATCAGGTCCATGGCGACCCGGCGGTCGGCAACCGCCTGCGGTCGGATCGCCGGTGGCGCCAGGTGGAAGTGGTAGAGGTAGCTGAGTGGCAAGGCGAGCCGGCGCGGGTCCGTCCCCGGCAGGCTGGCGCAGCCGAACATCAGCGCTACGTCGTAGTGAAAGACATAGGCGGCGATGCCGCGCCACAGGAGCTGCATCGTCGGCGAAGTGCGGTAGTCCGCATCGACGCAGCTGCGGCCCAGCTCGAGTATCTCATCCGAGTAGTGCGTCAGGCAGTCGATGTCGTATTCGTCGGTGGAATAGAACCGGCCATAGCGCCGCGCCACTTTGCCGCGCAACAGCCGATAGGTGCCGACGACCGCCGCCGGACTGTTGCCGCGCGTCAGGTCCGAGACGACGAGGTGGTCGCAGACCGCATCGAACCGGTCGAAGTCGCGCCGCCGGGTCGACATCTCCGGCGACGGCCGCGCCGTCATCTCGTCATAGAAGACGCGGTAGCGCAGCGCCTGCACCGCATCCACATCGGCTGCCGTCTGCGCCAGCCGGATCGCCAGGTTGCCGGCCCGCAGATCCGGGAACCAATCGTTGTCGCAGGTGGGATCCAGCTGCGACACCGTCTCTTGCCGTTTACCCATGTGCCGATCCCCCACCCCCAACGCTTGCCTCGTGCTCACATCGTGGCGAGCGTTTGTCGACCGGCCGGCAACCCAGGCGCCGTCGCGGATCAGGTTGCGCCTCAGGACGCGGCGCGTCGGCCGAGGCCGATCTTCTTCGCCAGCCGGCTTCGCTGCTTGGCGTAGTTGGGAGCAACCAGTGGATAGCTGGCCGGCAGGTTCCAGCGTTCACGATACTGCTCTGGCGTCAGGTCATAGACGGTCTTCAGATGCCGCTTCAGCATTTTCAGTTTCTTGCCGTCTTCCAGGCAGACGATGTAGTCGGGCGTCACCGACCGTTTGACGGACACCGCGGGAACCGGCGCCTGCTCGGCCGCGGCCCCTGCCGCCAGATCAGCCAGGCTTGCGTACGCGTCGGTGATCAGCTGCGGCAGATCCTCCGACGCCACTGTGTTCCGCGACACATAGGCGGAAACAATGGCCACCGCCATTTCGCGCAGCCGTGCTGCACCAATCTGCTCTTCCATTCTTCTGCGCCTAGTTCCCCCCGCTAATAACGCCGATCCTACGGACTTTTCTTTGTCACTTCAACAAAAGACAGCACGATACCGACGTCGCTTTTTCTTTGTCTGGCCAAGTATTGCGCTGTTTTCATTGTGGTTTGCTGACATGACCCTCATAGGATTCCAGTTGCTTCGCCATCACGACAGCATCGACACGGCCGCCGGATGTTCGTCGATAATAGGCCCGCTGCCGCCCCAGCTGGGCGAACCCATAGCGCCGATAGAGGGCCAGCGCCGGCCTGTTGTCGACGGCAACCTCGAGCAGTAGGCAGGCGGCGCCGGCGGCGGCCGCCGCGTCGATCATGCCGCGCAGCAAGGCGGTCGCAACACCCCGCCGCCGCGCCACCGGCGCGACGCCGAGCGTGAGGATCTCGGCCTCCAGTGGCACGGCACGGACCACGGCCAGCCCGACCACCGCTGGCCCGCCGGCGCCGGCGACCAGGGCAGCAACGCCAGGCAGCCCCAAGATCGAGGCCATGGCGTCCGCCGACCAGCTCTCCTCATAGACGGCGGTCCGGCATTGCAGGTGGAGCGCAGCCAGAATCTCCACCGCCTCTACCCCGACGCGGCGGGTCGCAATGACGCCGGTCATGGCCGCACGCGGCCACCGCCTTTCTGCCGGGTCACACTCGCTGGGCGCAGGTAGAGCGGTCGCGGCGGCGGCCCCTGCAGCACGGCCGGATCCCCGGCAATTCTGTGGGCCGCAAGCGCGGCCACGTCGCCGGCATCAGGCAACGCCGCGCCTGGCGCCGTCACTGCGTCGATCCCCGGCAGCAGCGCGGCCAGCAGCCGTTCCGCACCGTCGCCGGCGACCAGCAACGGCGTGTTCGGCACGGCGGCCGCCGCGCGACCGGGCAGCAAGGCCGCCGGCTGTGTCAACGCCGTCAGATCGGCAGCAAAGGTCTGCACGTAGAGATCGGCGCGCTTGGTCTCCAGCGCGACGACTATCGTCCGATCGGTGCTCGCCGCGCCGGCCGCGGCCCAGGCGACCGCGGCCAGGGTGGAGACCCCGACGAGCGGCTTGGCCGCCGCCAGACGCAGGCCGCGTGCGGTGGCGAGGCCGATCCGCACGCCCGTGTAGGTACCCGGCCCAACGGTGACGGCGAGCGCATCGAGCGCATCGAAGCCGGTCGCCGAGGCGCTCAGCACACCCAGGACCATCGGCATCAGCGCGCTCGCGTGGCCCCGATCCATGGCGACGCGCCGCGCGCTGCGCACCGCGCCGTCGGCCCACAGGGCCGCCGAACAGGCCCGCGTTGCCGTGTCGAACGCGAGGACTCTCAATTGTCTGTATGCATTCGGCGCCAATCCATGCGTCGGTTACTTAGCACGCACGCTCGCCCCACCCCACTGCGCCCTGGTGACGCCGCAGCGCCTGCTGGGGACATATTGCCGCACCATCGCCGCCGTTAAGCAAACGTTGGCGCCGCACCAATAAGACTGGCGCGAGAGCTTGCCGCCACCATGACCGGAGCGCTAGTCTCTTCGTCCATTCGCTGCGGTCGGCAGTCTGCAATGCAACGAGCAGGCGACGATGTTCGGACCAGCTAAGCCCGGATTTCTCGACATAAACGGCGCATTGGTGCTGGCGACCATGCTGTCCGTGCTATGGCCGCTCGCCGCCGCCGGCGCTGCCGATTCAGCCGTGATCATCATGTATCACCGGTTCGGCGAAGACGACCACCCGTCGACCAACATCAAGCTCGATCAGTTCGAGGCCCATCTCGACGAGCTGTCCCGGGGTGGCTACACGGTGCTGCCGCTGCCCGAGATCGTCGACGCCATCCGCGATGGCCGGGCGCTGCCGGACCGCACCATCGGCATCACGATCGATGATGCCTATCTGTCGACCTACACCGAAGCTTGGCCGCGGCTGCGGCGCCTCGGCTATCCATTTACGCTGTTCGTCGCCACGGAAGCGATCGACCGCGGCTTCGAGCGTTACATGAGCTGGGACCAGATCCGCGAGCTGCAGGCGGCGGGTGTGACGATCGGCAGCCAGACGGCGAGCCACCTTCACATGGCGGCCAACTCGACCAACCGCAACCGCGACGACCTAGTGCGTTCGAACGAGCGCTTCGTCTCGGAGCTCGGCCAGGCCCCGGATTACTTCGCCTATCCGTTCGGCGAGGCCAGCGCCGAGGTCCAGGAGGTCGTCCGCGAAATCGGCTTTGCCGTGGCATTCGGCCAGCATTCCGGGGTCACCCATGCGACCGCGGACCCGTACTATCTGCCGCGGTTCCCGCTCAACGAGGCGTTCGGTGACCTCGAGCGGTTTCAGCTGGTTGCCAGCACGCTGCCGCTTGCTGTCAGCGATCTGACACCGCGCGATCCGACGCTGCGGGTGAACCCACCGACCTTCGGCTTCACCCTGGTCGGAGAGATCCCGAATCCCGGCGCCCTGGCGTGTTTTGCGTCGGACCAGGGGCAGACCCGGCTCGAGCGGCTCGGCCCGCGTGTCGAGGTCCGGCTCGACGAGCCGTTCGCCGCCGGGCGGGCCCGGATCAATTGCACTGTGCCGGCCGGCGATGGGCGCTGGCGCTGGTTCGGGATGCAGTACTACGTGCCGTAGGGCGGATCCGGACGGCGCGAGGCCGTCCTACCGCCCAGCGAGCTGGGTAACGCCGTCGACGCCGTCCAACAATGCCGTATCGAAACGCTCCATCGCGTTGGCGCGCATGATCAGCTGCAGCATGTCGACGTAGTCCGCGCCGCGCTCCGAGTAGGCGTCGAGGCCGACCGCCAGCTCGTAGGAATCGAACGGCCCGTTCGCCGCCCGCATGGCCGCCCGCTTGGCCCGGAAGCCGACATAGGCCGGATGGCGGTTTAGGTTGAGGGCATAATCGCGCCCGCTGTCGATCAGCCGATCGAAGTATTTGACCTCGAACGAGCTGCCGGCGGCCCGCCCGCTGGGGACGATGCCGGCGCCGCGCCGCCAGGTGCGCTGGCCGAACAGGGCATTGCCCTCCATCGCGAAGCGCGATTGGCCCCAACCGCTTTCCAACGCCGCCTGCGCCATGGCGACAGCCGGCGAGATGGCGTCGACCCGCACGAGCAGCCCGGCGAAGTCGTCGGCCGCCGTGCCGTACTGCTGTGCCAGCGCGGCGAGCCAGTACGCGTCCGCCGCGGCGAGCGAACGCCCCTGCCGCACGCGGTTGTACAGCTCCTCAAGATGTCGCCGGTTGGCAAGGATCTCTTCGTTGGCCCGCAGTATCAGCGGCAGACTGGCCTGCATGAACAGCGCCTTGCGCGTCGCCGTGTCGCCAACCGTCCGAAAGTCCCTCGGCATCGCGGCCAGGAACAGACGCGGCACCGGCGCCCGGCCGCCACGCACCCTGTCCAGCCGAAAATCGGCTTCGTCCATGGCCGCTTGCAGCCGCGCCGTGGTCACCGCGACGAACCGCGGCGGCTGTGAGACAAAATCCTTGATCGCGGCCGGTCCGGCGAATTCCGGGACATCCATGGCGAACGGCGCTACCGCACCGCGATTGACCGGATAGGCCAGCGCCGCACCATACAGCGCGACGACGTTGACGATCGTGAGTCCCAACGCAACGTTTCGAAAGTCGCGAAAGATGCCTATGGCAGCCCCCATTGTGTCGCAAGCCATGCGGCCCATGCTGAGGATGCGGCGGTGACTCTGTGGCTTGACGGTTCGTTTACGCATTTCGAAGTTGTAGACGATTTCGTGTGAGTTGTCACTATGGCTTTTATTTGTTAACCACAGAAGAGACCGAATAAGACCTCACACGGCCAGCCGCTGCCGAAAAGATATTGACTCACGACAGCCCGCCATGCGTGGCCAGACTCCCACAATGCTTCATTTCTTGCGTGAAATTTGAGTTAATAGGCCGGCAGCGCCACAACGTTCGCCAAGTACTCTAACTCTATTTGCTCCCGGCGGATGGATCCGATGTCAAGCGCCCTCACACGGCGCGGACTTCGACCACTTCGGGGACGTAGTGCCTGAGCATGTTCTCGATGCCCATCTTCAGGGTCGCGGTCGAGCTCGGGCAGCCGGCGCACGCGCCCTGCATGTGCAGGAAGACGACCCCGTCCTCGAACCCATGAAAGACGATGTCGCCGCCATCCATGGCCACCGCCGGCCGCACGCGCGTATCGATCAGCTCGCGGATCTGGCCGACCACCTCGTCATCCTCGACGCCGGCCGCCGCGGGCTCGTCCGTACTTGCCAGGACCACCTGTTCGCCCGACGTGAAGTGTTCCATGACGGCGCCGAGGACCATCGGCTTGAGCACGTGCCATTCCATGTCGGGCGTCTTTGTCACGGTAATGAAATCACTACCCAGAAAAACCGCCGTCACACCCTCGACGGTGAACAGCCGCCGTGCCAACGGTGAGCGCCCGGCCGACTCGGGATTGGGGAAATCAGCCGTTCCGGCGGTACCCATGACGTCGCGTCCCGGCAGAAACTTCAGGGTCGCGGGGTTGGGCGTCTGCTCGGTCTGAATGAACATCGACTGGCTCCCTGCTCCAAAAGGTATCTCGCGGTCGCGGCCACGGCCGTCGCCCACGCTGTCCTATCAACTGGAACTCATTGTATCCTAAATCAAGCCTCGCAACAGTGCCGTCAAGCAGCTTCTGGGCTGGTTTTCCGAACCAGCGTATCTACCTTTACAGTGGTGCCAACAAACGCCTGGAACGATTCGCCGATGTCCGCGCCCGTCCTGAACACCGCCGTCGAGTCCGCCGCCCTGCCGAGTGTCGCCATGGGGTGTTCTGTCAGCGAATGGCTGCAGAACCAGGGACGCTATTGCGACGACGTGCCGACGCTGCTCGGCGAGGTCGCGCGGCGGCTGTGCCGGGCCGACGTGCCGCTCCACCGCTGCGGCTTCGTCCTGCGCACGCTGCACCCGCTTATCCTCGGCGGCGCCTACATCTGGCAGGTCGATGCCGAGTCCGTCAGGACCGTGGAAA
This sequence comes from Alphaproteobacteria bacterium, assembly GCA_965261585.1. GTDB lineage: Bacteria > Pseudomonadota > Alphaproteobacteria > UBA6615 > UBA6615 > CBDHDN01. The sequence goes on along the minus strand of CBDHDN010000058.1, from coordinate 81,265 downwards.
TCAGCCACGAGAGCTTGCAGCGCGATGCCTATCTGAAGAGCCCTGTGCGCCTCATATTCGAGGCCTCGCCGGGCATTCGACGACGACTCGCCGATGCCGACTGCCCGCGCGATTTCCGATCCTCGACGACCTCGATGCAGAGGGCGTGACCGACTATCTGGCCCTGCCGCTGCCGTTCAGCGACGGCCGCAACTACGCCGCGCACTTCGCGACAAAGGCGCCCGGCGGTTTCGCCGACGACCAGATAACCCTCATCATGGCGCAGATCTCGATGCTGGCGATGGTCGTCGAGATCCTGTCGGTACGCCAGGTCACGACCAACCTGGTCGACACCTATCTCGGCCACAAGACCGGTGAGCGGGTGCTGAACGGCGCCATTCGCCGCGGCAGCAACGAAACACTGCAGGCGGCGATCTGGTACAGCGACCTGCGCGGCTTCACCGCGATGACCGACCGCCTGCCGACCGACGTGCTGCTCGGCATCCTGAACGACCATTTCGAGCGCGTCGTCGCGCCGATCCACAGGCATGGCGGCGAAGTGCTGAAATTCGTCGGCGACGGCACCCTGGCGATCTTTCCGCTCGCCGATTTGGGCGGTGCCGGCAATGCCTGTGCCGCGGCGCTGGCGGCAGTCAAGGAGGCGGCGCGCGAGACGACGCGCCCCAACGCCAAGCGCCGGGCCGAGGACTTGCCGGAGATCCACTATGGCGTCGCACTGCATCTCGGTGCCGTCACCTACGGCAACATCGGCGCCCCGGACCGCCTGGATTTCACCGTCATCGGCCCGGCCGTCAACCAGGCCGCGCGGATCGAGACCCAGTGCCGCACGATGGGCCGCCACTTCCTGACTTCGGCCGCCTTTGCCGAGGCCGCGAACGTGCCGTTGCTGTCCCTCGGCGTCCACGCGCTGGGCGGCGTGCGCGAGCCGCAGGAACTGTTCACGCTGCCCGAACGGCCGATTTGACGCGATGGCCGACCGGCCGCCCGCCGATGGCGCCCAGGCCGTCGTCTCCTGGATGCTGCACGAGGGGCGGCGCCACACGCGAATGCGCGAATTCGGCGACGCGCTGTGCGGCCGCATGGTCGCCGCCGGCATTCCACTGTGGCGCGCCTTCTGCGGCGTCCGCACCCTGCATCCCCAGATCGCCGCGACGGCGTATTTCTGGTATCGCGAGGGCGACGGCACCGGCCGGGTGCAGGCCGACTATGCGACGAGCGACAGCCCGCAGTTCCGCAACAGCCCCGTCGTCGCCGTGCAGGAATCCGGCGCGGTCGTCCGCCGCCGCCTCGAGGATCCGACAGTCGCACTCGACTACGAGATCCTCAGCGAGTTCAAGGCCGGCGGCGGCACCGACTACGTCGCCATGCCGATGGTCTTCTCGTCCGGCCAGTGCAACTCCGTCTCATGGACGACCGACCGGCCCGGCGGCTTCACCGCGGCCGACATCGCCGGCCTGCACGACATCACCGAGATGCTGGCAATCATCGTCGAGCTGCAGGCGAACCGCCGCATCTCGCGCAGCCTGATGAACACCTATGTCGGCCGCCGCACCGGTGAGCGCGTGTTGTCCGGCGCGATCACCCGCGGCTCGGGCGAGACGGTCAGCGCCGTCGTCTGGTATTGCGATCTGCGCGCCTTCACGACGCTGACCGACACGCTGCCGCCGGACCAGCTGATCGCGCTGCTCAACTACTATTTCGAGATCATGGCCGACGCCATCACCGCCGAGGGCGGCGAGGTCCTGAAGTTCATCGGCGACGCCATGCTGGCAATCTTCGAGCTCGCCGCCGACGGGGACGTGGCCGAGCGCTGCGCCGCCGCGCTCACGGCTGCCGCCAATGCGGCGACCGCCCTCGCCGCCAACAACGCCGAGCGCCAGACGGTCGGCGCACCGCAGATCGCCTATGGCCTGGCGCTGCATCTGGGCGAGGTCGTCTACGGCAACATCGGCGCCCGCGACCGCCTCGACTTCACGGTCATCGGCCCGGCGGTCAACCACGCCGCCCGCCTGGAGAAGCTGTCGGCCAACCTGGGCCGCACGATCGTCACCTCGGAAAGCTTCGCCGCGGCGGCGGCGCAACCGCTGGACGACCTGGGCACCCACGCCCTGCGCGGCGTCGAGGCGCCCCAGCGCGTGTTTGCGCCGCCGGCACCGGCGGCGGTTTCCTAGCGCCGCCTTCGATTAGGCTTGGCGACGCACTTTCGGCCAGCAAAGCCCTTGACAGCAGACCTACCGCGGCCCCTATCTGCGGTCGAAAATGCATAGCCAGCTTCGCCTGTGACGCTGGCACCAACTACCCGATATGGCGCTGTCCGGCCCAATCTTGTTGCGACCATGCATTGCAAGATCAAGCTTCCTGCAAAATGGATCGACGCCACATCGCTTGAGGCGGCCCTATCGCGGGCAGACCCACCGCACGGACCCGATGTCTATGACGTAACGGTTTACCTGCCCGTCCACTGCAAGATCATGGTCGATGCCGCTGTGCGACTGCTGTCCCTCGCAAACCAACTCGATCTATCCACGCGAAACGTGCGCCTGGAGTTCGAAGAAGGCGAGGCGGGAACGATGGGATATCTCAACAGGATGGGGTTTTTCGAGCATCTTGCCCCCTCCATCAAGGCACTTCCGGATCGACCGATTGTCTCGACGGCGAAGCTATATGGCGGCAGTAATGTGGGCCTTGTTGAAATCGCTCGAATAAACAAGGACGAACGCGATAGGGAGCTGCCGAGACGCTTGAGGGCGGCTCTGGCAAGCTCGTGCGCAACCCGAACTGACGTTGATGAATTGGCGGATGCCGCGCGGACCATTTTTGCTGAGCTAATAGACAACGTATTTGCGCATAGCGACACGAAGCTAGACGGATATGCGGCCCTTCAGGTTTATCCGCGGGGTGGCAGTCTCAAAGTCGCCGTATCGGATAGCGGCCTTGGGATTGAGTCGGACCCGATTTCCTTGGACACAGAATTGGCTTAATCGAAGTGTCCAAGGAGGACCGGAACATGACCGATAATTTTGAGAAGAAAGTTGCTGTTGATGGGCCTGTGGTAAATGCGGGCGAGCTTGGCTCGTCCACGTTTTCCCCAGGCCAGGCTTTGCCGGCAGGCCCGCTGGGACTTGGCCAGCGATGGACGGTGGCGCGCAAGCGTGAGGTCGTTCTGCGGCTTTTGCGTGACGAGCCGGTGCAACTTCTGTCGCGCCAGTTGGGCGTAGAGATCTTCCGGCTCGAGCAGTGGCGTGAGAAAGCGATCGGCGGGATCGACGCCTCGCTCAAGCAACGCAAGGGCGATCCGGTGCAGGCGGAACTGGATAGCGCCATGAAGCGGATCGGAGAGTTGACCATGCAGGTGGAACTGCTGGAGGCCAAGACGGAGACCTTCGGCCCTTTGGGGCGGCGGAGGTCGCGGCGATGAGTGCCGCCACCTCGCCCGGCACGGGTCTGGCCTACGGCCTGCGGCGGGTCTGCGCCGCCTGGGGCATGGCCCGCTCCTCGTTCTACGCCATGACCTCCGGCCAGCACGCCGAGCAGCCGCCGGCAAAGCGTCGGGGACCGAAGCCCGCGATCTCGGACCAGGCGCTGCTGGTGGCGATCGAAGCCGACCTGGAGGCATCGCCCTGGGCTACCGCAAGGTCTGGGCTCGGCTTCGGGTCTGTCGCGACATCCGGGTTGCCCGCAAGCGGGTGCTCCGCCTGATGCGCGAGAACAATCTGCTCTCGCCCCATCGCTGCCGCCGCCGTAGCGGCAATCCCCATGACGGTGAGATCATCACTCATGCCCCGAACCTCACGTGGGGCACCGATGGCGTTCGGGTGTTCACGGTGGACGACGGCTGGGGCTGGATCTTCACCGCCGTCGAGCATTGGAACGCCGAGTGTGTCGGCTGGCATGTCTGCAAGCGCGGCGACCGCTTCGCCGCCCTGCAGCCGATCTCCATGGGGCTTGCCGGGCTGTATGGCTCGACCGCGGCCGGCGCGGCTCGGGGGCTGGCCTTGCGGATGGATCACGGCTCCCAGTATCTGTCGGACCACTTCACCAACCAGATCAAGTTCTGGGGCATCCAGCCGTCCTACGCCTTCGTCGCCGAGCCCCAGACCAACGGCGTCGCCGAGCGGTTCAATCGCACGCTGAAGGAACAGATCATCCATGGTCGCATCTACCGCAACATCGCGGAGCTGCGGGACGCCGTCCGCGACTTCGTCGAACTCTACAATGCCCAGTGGATCGTCGAAAAGAACGGCTACCTGAGCCCCGCTCAAGCTCGTCAGGCGTGGCACGCCGCGATCTCAATCAGGCCCGCCGCGTGAGACAAACTTGTGTCCAAGGAACCGGGTGCGCTACACGCGGCCTTGGGATCATGAAGACACTCCGACCGGCGCTCAAGGTGGGGTCACCAGTCCTCGCAGATCTCCCTGACGTTGATCTCCTAGTGGAGATATTCAGGCAGGGCCTGTCGCGCCATGGGACTGATCGCGGTTGCGGACTCAAGGGCAGTGCGGCAAAAGCCATGAAGTTCAAGGCGCCCCTCGATGTTCGTTTGCCAACCAGTCGCGTGGTGCTCACGCCGGCGACCGGTGCCTACACAACAGCCCATTGTTACACGGATATCCCGCTTTTGTGGGGAACTCACATCTGCTTCGACTTCCAATTGTCCGGTTGACCGCCCCGGTGAGATCTGCTTAAATGAACGAGATGAACGAGAATGCTGCCGTACTCAGGCTGCGTAACTTCATGGACGCACAAGACGGATGGGGTCGTGCAGAAGGACGCGAAGTCTATAGGAGACTTGTGGAGTTCGTGGAGCAAAATCCCGGCATTCTTGTATTCCGAGTTTCGGTCGAGGATATTCAACACGTGGATATTTCGTTTGCCTCAGAAACACTGATCGAGCTTGCCCGTCGTTATCGCGGCACAAAAGGCTTCTGCTTTATCGACATGTCTAACCTCGACATGCTTGAGAATTGGGATGCTGCCGCTGAAAAGAAAAAGCAACCAATCACCCTATGGCAGGGCGGCACACCACGCACGGTTGGGCTCGGGCCCAGCGAAGGCAACACGTCAGCCTACGCTTTTGCTCTTGACCGCCCGTCTGCTCGCGCTGCGGAATTCGCGGAGTGTTCACCGAGAATGACGACTGCCAACGCCAGCACGAAGTTTAGGCAACTCTGGGAGCAGGGATTCCTGATGCGCCGTGAGAGTTCCGCCGACAGCGGCGGAACCGAGTACGTCTACTACCGAATCGGATAGTTTTTTTTGGCGGCTCGTTAAGTGGATTCATTGAATCAGTTTATGGAGAGAGGTAGGTGAGAATGGACCTAATCGCAGATCAGGCAACGCTGCCGGACCAGCACTTCGCCAGTGCATGGACCGCTGTCAAGATTGAGAAAGAACGCCTCACGGCGCAGTCGCTCCTTTCTCTGACTATGCGGGAGAAGTTGCCATTCGAGATCGCGCCGTTGCATGGCCTGATCCTGCTCTCAGGCCCGCCGGGCACCGGCAAGACGACGCTCGCGCGTGGGCTCGCGAACGAAGTAGCAAGAGCGTTGACGCCTCAGACGACCAACTTTGTCCAGGTCAACCCGCATGCGCTCGCCAGCGCCGCGCTGGGTCGAAGCCAGAAGGAGGTGGCCAAGCTATTCCAACACACGATCCCGGAATTGGCCGCGCAGGGGCCAACCATCGTACTTCTGGACGAGATAGAGACCCTGGCGGCGGATCGGCAGAAGCTGAGCCTGGAGGCGAACCCTGTCGATGTGCATCGGGCAACCGACGCGGCACTCGCCGGACTCGATCTACTAGCTCGCAACCAGCGCCGCGTCCTGTTGATCGCCACCACCAACTTCCCGGATGCGGTCGACCGCGCGCTTATCTCGCGGGCAGACCTGGTCGAGGAGATCGGGCCGCCGAACGCTGAGGCCCGCGCAGCGATCATCACTGAGGTACTAGGGCCTGTTTACAATTAACGCAGCCAGATTATGGCAGCGCACAGACATAGCATGGACAGGAAAGAGGCTGCGGTTTTGTCGTAGCGGGTGGCGAGCCTTCGGAACTGCTTGATCTTGTTGATGAAGCATTCGACGAGGTGGCGTTCTTTGTAGAGGTGTTTGTCGTAGGGGATCGCCATCGACCGGGAGCGGTTGGACGGGATCACGGCGACCATGCCGTGCTCGGCGATGACGTCGCGGAACTCGTTGGAGTCATAGGCCTTGTCGGCGAGCAGGTAGGCGCCGGTCAGGCCCTCGACGAGCGCTCTTGCCTGGGTGCTGTCATGCACCTGGCCGGCGGTGAGAACGAAGCGCAGGGGATTGCCAAGCCCGTCCACGACGATATGGATTTTGCTGCTTAGCCCGCCGCGCGAGCGTCCGATGGCCTGATTTTGAGTCCCCCTTTTGCACCGGCGGCGTGGTGATGCGCCCGCACGATGGTGGAGTCGATGATCAGGTATTCGAAATCCGGGTCGTCGGCCAGGGCCTTGAACACCTGCTTCCAGACCCCGTGCCGCGACCAGCGCCAGAAGCGGGTGTAGACGGTGTACCAGGGACCGAACGCATCGGGCAGATCGCGCCATGGCGAACCAGTGCGGGCCACCCAAAGCACGGCCTCGACAAACCGCCGGTTGTTGCGGCCGGTCACGCCGCGGTCCGTCGCCTTGCCAGGCACCAGATCCTTGATCCGATCCCACTGCGGGTCTGAAAGAATCGTGCGAATCAAGACTGCCTCCCCCCAAAAACAGTCTTGAATCACAACTCACTGGTTAAGGGGAATCCCCTAATTGTAAACGGGCCCTAGAGCATCTTGGGCGGCACTGGCCCGCAATGAGCCCGCTGACCCAGGGCGTCGGCAGTTTTGTCCGTGCATCCGAAGGCCTGGACGGCCGGCGCATCCGCAAGGCGCTCTTCTCGGCGGTGGCCTCCTCAATCGAGACGGCGAGAAACCCGGGCAAACTCACGGCCCAGCATATCTTGACGGCGCTCCGAGCGAGCCAGAGTTACGACCTGGAGGGTCGCCATGAAGGTGCGGCGTGAAATCAGCTCCATTCCGCTGCGTACCGCCGAGGAGACCTGGGAGGCCATTGTCAGGCTGGTAACCGGCGGAAGGACGGTCGATGGCGAACAGCTTGCGACGGCCGCCAGCGTCATGGCTTCGCTGATCACGGACGAGGCATTTGCGGACCACCCGCTGACCATCGCGGGTGTTAGTCATCGCCTTGTTATCTTATTGCACGGAGCGGATGCGATGGAAGCCGGCGAGAACGTGGACGCGTTGGCCTGGAACCCCACCAGCGGGGATCAAAAAGGGGATTCCCAAGGGTCGCAAAAAGTGATTCAAGCTATGAGCTGGGTTAAAGGAGGCCAGCCATGGATGACACGACCTTATTCGGAAGATCTTCGTGAACGAGTTGTTCGAGTTGTTGAATCGGGGACCTCTCGCAATGCGGCGGCGAAGCAATTTGATGTGAGCATCAGCTTTGTTGTGAAGCTGATGCAGCGTTGGAAGCAGCGGGGCACGATCAAAGCCGACAAATACGGTGGCTGGAAGAAATCGAAACTGGCTCCCCATGGCGATCGCATTCGGGCTCTGGTGATGGAGAATTGCGACATCACCATTGACGAGCTTTGCGTCTTGCTGGCCGCCGAGGGGATCGAGGCGAAGCGCTCGACGCTTGGCGACTTTCTTCTGGCTCAGGGGCTGAGTCGCAAAAAAAGACAGCCCACGCCGCCGAGCAGGAGCGCCCTGACGTCGCGGCGGCGCGAGCCACTTGGCGCAACGAGCAACCTGGGCTGATTGCCGAACGGCTGGTCTTTCTCGACGAGACCTGGGCGCGGACGAACATGGCCCGGCGTTATGGCCGGGCACCGCGCGGCGAACGGGTGGTGGCGGCCATTCCCCATGGCCACTGGAAGACAACCACGTTCATTGCCGCCCTGCGTCACGACCGGATCACCGCGCCCTGCGTTTTCGATGGCCCGATCAACGGCGCAAGCTTCCTTGCCTGGGTCCAGCAAGCCCTGGTCCCGACCCTGTCCGCGGGCGACATCGTCATCATGGACAACCTCTCCTCCCACAAGGTCGCCGGCGTACACGAGGCCATTGAGGCGGTCGGCGCAACCCCGCTCTACCTGCCGCCCTACAGCCCCGATCTCAATCCCATCGAACAGGTCTTCGCCAAGCTCAAAGCCATTCTCCGCAAGGTCGGCGCCAGAACCGTCGATGACCTCTGGCGGGCAATTGGAAACGCCCTCGATGAATTCTCTCCAACCGAATGCAGAAACTACCTCGTCAATGCAGGATATTCCGTCCAAACCGGATGTGCTCTAGCATCCTCGAGCGCGGCGACGCTGCTCGATCGCGCAAGTCGGAGCCATGTGACGAGGGTGCCGCGGCCTAGTACCGGGAATCACAAATCGCGATGACGTGGTTTGAGCCTCTTCTGATGGATGTTGGTGCTGACCCAACGGAAAGGCTTGGCGGTCTTGTTGTGGGCGTGGATGAAGGCATCGATGGCGTCCCTGAGTTGTCGGGGCGAAGTGAAGCTGGCGCCGTGCAGGGCGGCGCGGCTGAGGATCGAGAACCAGATCTCGATCTGGTTGAGCCAGCTGGCGTAGTTGGGCGTGAAGTGGAAGTGGACATGGGGATGCGCCTTGAGCCAGCGGTCGCGCTTGGGCTTGTGGGTGTTCAGGTTGTCGAGAACGACATGGATCTCGCGGTCGGGATAGGCGGCCACCAAGCGGTTCATGAAGTCGAGGAACTCACGGCGGCGCCGCCGTTCGTAGTGTCCGGCCTGAACCTCGCCGCTGGCGACGTTGAGAGCGGCAAACAGCGTCGTCGTGCCGTGTCGCTTATAGGTGTGGCCATGGCCGATCAGGGCGCGCCCGTTCGGCAGCTTCAGATAGCCCTGGGCGCGCTCCAGCGCCTGGATGTGCGGCTTCTCGTCGACCGCCAGCACGATGGCGTCCTCCGGCGGGTGCAAGTAGAGGCCGACGATCTCGGCCGCCTTGGGGACGAACTCGGGATCGTTGCTCTGGCACCAGGATTTACGGCCGGCCAGGTCGATCTTTTGCCGGCGCAGGAAGCGCCAGATGTACTGGTCCGACACATCGCCCAGCGCCCGGGCCAGCAGTGGCGCCGTCCAGCGAGCGAAGCCGGCGGGCGGCGGCTCGTCCAACTGCGCCAGGATGCGCCGGCCCGTCTCGGCCGTGTAGATCGGCGTCGCCCCCGGCCGCGCTCGATCCGACAGCCCGGCCAGCCGTTCCGCCGCGAAGCGCGTGCGCCAGCGGCTGACCCGCCCCGGCCAGGTGCCAAGCGCCGCCGCAATGGAGCGCGTCAAGCGGCCGTCCGCCGCCAACAACACCATGCGGGCGCGCTCGCTCACGCCCTGTTCCGTCTTCGGAGATCGGACCATGCTCTCAAGCACCGCCCGCTCCTCCTCCGTCAATATGATCGGAGTCGCGTCCTGGATGTTCATCCATCCTTTGAATCACGACTCCGCCGCCAGCGATAGCCGGTACTAGGCCGAGCTTGCCCAGCGCGTTCGGCCAAGAGTGTGGACTGACTGCGGCCCGGTGGATAGGGCCTAGTACCGGGAATCACAAATCGCGATGACGTGGTTTGAGCCTCTTCTGATGGATGTTGGTGCTGACCCAACGGAAAGGCTTGGCGGTCTTGTTGTGGGCGTGGATGAAGGCATCGATGGCGTCCCTGAGTTGTCGGGGCGAAGTGAAGCTGGCGCCGTGCAGGGCGGCGCGGCTGAGGATCGAGAACCAGATCTCGATCTGGTTGAGCCAGCTGGCGTAGTTGGGCGTGAAGTGGAAGTGGACATGGGGATGCGCCTTGAGCCAGCGGTCGCGCTTGGGCTTGTGGGTGTTCAGGTTGTCGAGAACGACATGGATCTCGCGGTCGGGATAGGCGGCCACCACGCGGTTCATGAAGTCGAGGAACTCACGGCGGCGCCGCCGTTCGTAGTGTCCGGCCTGAACCTCGCCGCTGGCGACGTTGAGAGCGGCAAACAGCGTCGTCGTGCCGTGTCGCTTATAGGTGTGGCCATGGCCGATCAGGGCGCGCCCGTTCGGCAGCTTCAGATAGCCCTGGGCGCGCTCCAGCGCCTGGATGTGCGGCTTCTCGTCGACCGCCAGCACGATGGCGTCCTCCGGCGGGTGCAAGTAGAGGCCGACGATCTCGGCCGCCTTGGGGACGAACTCGGGATCGTTGCTCTGGCACCAGGATTTACGGCCGGCCAGGTCGATCTTTTGCCGGCGCAGGAAGCGCCAGATGTACTGGTCCGACACATCGCCCAGCGCCCGGGCCAGCAGTGGCGCCGTCCAGCGAGCGAAGCCGGCGGGCGGCGGCTCGTCCAACTGCGCCAGGATGCGCCGGCCCGTCTCGGCCGTGTAGATCGGCGTCGCCCCCGGCCGCGCTCGATCCGACAGCCCGGCCAGCCGTTCCGCCGCGAAGCGCGTGCGCCAGCGGCTGACCCGCCCCGGCCAGGTGCCAAGCGCCGCCGCAATGGAGCGCGTCGAGCGGCCGTCCGCCGCCAACAACACCATGCGGGCGCGCTCGCTCACGCCCTGTTCCGTCTTCGGAGATCGGACCATGCTCTCAAGCACCGCCCGCTCCTCCTCCGTCAATATGATCGGAGTCGCGTCCTGGATGTTCATCCATCCTTTGAATCACGACTCCGCCGCCAGCGATAGCCGGTACTAGTCCTAACCCCGCACCCGCAGCAGGCCCATGAGGTCCTGCGCCTCGCGCAGCACCGGCGCGGCGATCGCGGCGGCGCGTTCGGCGCCATCGCGCAGGATCGTGTCGACGTGGCCGGGGTCGGCCATCAGGCGCTGCATGTCCCCGCCGATCGGTCCCAGCTTGGCGACGGCCACGTCGGCGAGGTGCTGCTTGAAGGCGCTGAACTGGGCGCCAGCGTGCTCGCCCAGCACGTCGGCGATCGGCCGGTCCAGCAGCGCCGCGTAGATTGCCAGCAGGTTGAACGCCTCGGGCCGCGCCGCCTCCTTGGCCGGATCGACACGTTCGCCGTCCGGCCCTAGGGCCTCCGGCCCCGGCAGCGACTCCGCGTCCGTCTTCGCCTTGCGGATCTTCAGGGCGATCTCGTCCGGCCCGTCGGTGATGTTGATACGCGAGTAGTCCGACGGATCCGACTTCGACATCTTCTTGGTGCCGTCGCGCAGGCTCATCACCCGAGTCGCCGTGCCGAAGATCAGCGGCTCGACAATGGGAAAGAACTCGACGCCATAGTCGAAGTTGAACTTCTGGGCGATGTCGCGGGTCAGCTCCAGATGCTGGCGCTGGTCCTCGCCGACCGGCACGTGGGTCGCCTTGTAGACCATGATGTCGGCCGCCATCAGCGTCGGATAGGCGTACAGGCCGACCGAGGCCTGCTCGCGGTTCTTGCCGACCTTGTCCTTGAACTGGGTCATCCGGTTGAGCCAGCCGATGCGGGCGATGCAGCTGAACAGCCAGGCCAGCTCGGCATGCGCCTTGACCTGGCTCTGATTGAAGATGATCGAGTTCGCGGGATCGATGCCGGCGGCGACGAAGGTGGCCGCCACCTCGCGCGTCTGGGCGCGCAGCTCCTGGGGATCCTGCCACATGGTCAGCGCGTGCAAATCGACGACGCAATAGATGCACTCGTAGTCGTCCTGCAGGCGCACGAAGTTGCGGATCGCGCCGAGGTAGTTGCCGAGGTGCAGGTTGCCGGTCGGCTGCACGCCGGAGAAGATGCGGCTCATGACGTGGTGCCCATGCTCGCGACGGCCCGCCGTGGCCCGCCGTTCCCCGAAGGGCGCTCGTTATCGCCGCTCGCCCCCCATGGGGTCAAGACGGCGGTCAAGGCGGCGGCTCAGCCGCGCCTGAGCATCGGCTTGAGCTCGGTCATGCGGGCCGCGCCGAACAGCTGCGCCAGCCCGCCATAGAGCACGAGCCCGCCGCCGATCAACGCGGCGAGCATGGCAATCCGCACCACGGGCGGGCCGGCGAGCGGACCGGCGAGCTCTCCCGCCGCCACGGCCAGCGCCCCGCCCATCACGACGGCCGCGCCGGCGATGCGCGGCAGCCGCGCCCTGAGCCGCGCGTCGATCCGCAGATAACCGCGCCGCCTGAGCGTCAGACCCAGCAGGGCCGCGTTGATCCAGGCCGAGCCCGCGGTCGCCAGGGCAATGCCGACATGGGCCAGGAACTGCATCAGCACCAGCGCCGCGATGACGTTGCAGACCATGGCGACGAGGGCGATCTTGACCGGCGTCGTCGTATCCTCCCGGGCGAAGAAGCCGGGGCTCAGCGCCTTGATCAGCACATAGGCGGGCAGGCCGAGGGCAAAGGCCGTAAGCGCCCGCGCCGTCGCCTGCGAGGCGACCGGGTCGAAGGCGCCGCGCTCGAACAGCACCAGCACGATCGGCCCGGCAAGGGCGACCAGCGCCGCCGCCGCCGGCACGGTCAACAGCAGCGCCAGCTCGATGGCGCGGTTCTGGCTGTTGGCGGCGGCGCTCAAATCGCCGGCCCGCAGCTGCTTCGACAACAGCGGCAGCAGGGCGATGCCGACGGCGACGCCGACGACGCCCAGCGGCAGCTGGTTCACCCGGTCGGCGAAGTAGAGATAGGAGATGGCACCCGCCGGCAGGGTCGAGGCGAGGATCATGTCGATAAGCAGGTTGATCTGGACGACGCCGGCGCCGATCGCGCCGGGGATCATCAGGCGCAGCGTCTTGGCCACCTGAGGCGTCAGCCGCGGTCGCGGCAGCGCCAGCCCGACCCCGGCCCGGTGGCTGGCATAGGCGACGAGCAGGAACTGGGCGATGCCGGCGGCCGCGACGCCCCAGGCCAGCGCATGCCCCGGCGTCGGCATCGTGTCGCGCAGCAGGACCAGCGCGGCAATCAGAATGATGTTGAGCACGATCGGCGCCGCCGCCGCGGCGGCAAAACGCTCCAGGCTGTTCAGCACGCCGCCCAGCAGCGCCACCAGCGCCATGAACATCAGGTAGGGGAACGTGATGCGCGTCAGCTCGATAGCCAGGGCGAACGTCTCCGGCGCCGCCAGAAACCCCGGCGCGATCACGACCATCAGCCACGGCATCGCCAACTGTGCGAACACGGTAAACGGCACCAGCACGGAGAGCATGACCGCCAGCTTCGCCTGCGCGAAGGCGACGGCCGCCGCCTGCCCTTGGGTCGACAGAGTGCCGGCGAACTGCGGCACGAACGCCGCGTTGAAAGCGCCCTCGGCGAACAGGCGACGGAACAGATTGGGAAACTTGAAGGCGACGAAGAACGCGTCGGCGACCGGCCCCGCGCCCATGATCGCGGCGATCAGGATGTCCCGCGCGAAGCCGAGGACGCGGCTCCCCATGGTCCAACCGCCGACCGTGGCAATGGAGCGGTAGAGCGCCATCGCCGTCTCCTACGCGATTCGCATGGCGGAAGAAAGGCGATGCCGCCGCTGGCGGTGTCGCCCTCGGGCCCGGCCAATGGGCCCATGCCGAAACTTCGTGATGCCACAAGGCCAGTCTATGATCTGGTGCATGCTGGACGCCGTACCCTCGCCGACCTTGCCGCAAAGTTTCGCCGCTTTGCCGAGAACGAGGCGCCGAAGGCGCCGCTCTATGCCCGCCTCGCCCAAGCCGTCGCCGACGACCCGGCGGTCCTCGCCCTCGCCGCCCGGGCCCGCGCCGGCCAGCCCGCCCCGAACCTGCTGTTCGCCGCCGTGCAGAGCCACCTGTTGCGCGCGCGGGAAGAGCCGCTCGCCGCGCACTATCCGGAGATCGCTGGCGACCGATCGGACGACGGCCGGCCGGCCGGCGACCCGTGGCCACGATTTCGCGCCTTTTGCCTCGCCCATGCCGACACCATCAGGGCCGTCCTCGAGACGCGCATGGTCCAGACCAACGAGGTCGGCCGCTGCGCCCTCTTGCTGCCGGCGCTGAGCGTGATATGGCGTGCCGGCCGAGAGCAGCCGCTGGGGCTGATCGAGTTCGGCGCCAGCGCTGGCCTCAACCTGTATCTCGACCGCTACGCCTACGACTATGGCGACGGCCGGCTGCGCGGCGATCCGAACTCAACAGTACGGCTGAGTTGCCACCTGCGCGGCACCATCACGCCGCCGCCGCCCGACCGGCCGCCGCCGATCGCCGCGCGCACCGGCCTCGACCTCAACCCGCTGGATGTGACGGACCCGGACGACGCGGGCTGGCTGCGCGCACTCGTCTGGCCCGGCATGGCGGCCCGGGTCGCCCGGCTGGAGGCCGCGATCGCCCTCGCCGCCGCGGACCCGCCGCCGCTCAGGGCCGGCGACGGCATCGCCCTGCTCCCGGCCGTCCTGGCGGAGATGCCGGCCACCGCCACCGCCTGCGTCTTCCATGCCCATACGCTGAACCAGCTGCCGCCGGCGGCGCGCGACGCCTTCGAGGCGACGCTCAAGCGCGCGGCGGCGCGCCGCCCGATCTACCGCATCGGACTGGAGGGCGCGGCGCCCCACTCGAGCCTTACCCTGCACCGCTACGACAGCGCCGGCGTCGACAGCCGCACCCTCGCCCACTGCGACGCCCACGGCGCCTGGCTCGAATGGCTGTGAGAGGTGAGGTGTCCAGTCTAAGGCTGCCCGCGCGATCCGGGCCCGGATCTCCGCCGGTTCGGCCTCCCCCTACCACGGCATACACCCGGATGAATCACGCCGCGCCCTACTCCGCCGCCGCCGGCTGTGGTTCGCCGTCGCTGTCGCTGCTGACGCTGCGGCGCGGCCGCGGCATGCCGGCCTCGTCGGCCTGGCCGATGGCGGCGCGCAGGCGTTCGCGGATGCGTTTCAGCGCCGTCTCGTGCTCGACCTTCATGCCGAAGTTGTCCTTGACGTAGAACAGGCTGACGGCACGTTCGCCGTAGGTCGAGATCTTGGCCGACGAGATCTGCAGGCTGAGCTCCGACAAGGCCCGCGTCACGGTGTAGAGAAAGCCCGGCCGGTCGGCGCCGTTGACCTCGATCACGGTGTGTGTCGCGCTTGCCTTGTTATCGATGACGACACGCGGCTGTACGGTGAACACCCTGGCGCCGCGGCCGGGCCGGAAGCCGCGGTCGCGCACCGCCTCCTCGGGCTTGAGGCGGCCGGCCAGCGAACGCTCGATCATAACCGACATCTTGGCGAGGCGGTTCGGCTGGGCGAACGCGCCGCCCTCGGTATCCTGGATCCAGAACGTATCGAGCGCCATGCCCTGGGGCGTCGTGAAGATGCGCGCATCGACGACCGTCGCCCCGGCCGCCGCGAACGCACCGGCCAGGCGCGAGAACAGTCCCGGGTGGTCCTGGGTGTAGATCGTCACCTCGGTCACGGCGCGCCGCCGGTCGACACGTGTCTCGATGCTGAGCGGGCGGCCCTCCGCTTCGGCGCGGCGGATCTGGCGGGCATGGCGCACCAGCGACGGCGTGTCAAAGGCCAGCCAGTAGGCCGGATAGCCACGCGCAAGATGGGCCTCGAGGTCGGCCCTCGGCCAGTCGGCGACCGCCGCCTGCAGCGCCGACTGGGCCGCAGCCACGCGCGCGTCGCGGTCGGTGGCACGGTGGCCGCCCGACATCAGGTCCTCGGTCGCATAGTAGAGCTCGCGCAGCAGCGTCGCCTTCCAGTTGTTCCACACCGTGGGGCCGACCGCGCGGATGTCGGCGACGGTGAGACACAGCAACAGCCGCAGCCGCTCCGGCGACTGCACGAGCTCGGCAAAGTCGGCGATCGTCTTGGGGTCCGACAGATCGCGTTTGAACGCCGTGTTGCTCATGGCCAGGTGGTTGCTTACCAGCCACACAACGGTCTCGGTCTCTTCCGGATCGAGGCCGAGCCGCGGGCCGGCCTGCTCGGCCGCGGCGGCGCCGATCTCCGAATGATTGCCGCCGCGTCCCTTGCCGATGTCGTGGAACAACAGCCCGATATAGAGCGCCCGCCGCGACTGCACCTCGTGGATCACCTGGGTCGACACCGGGTGGTCCTCGGCCAGCTGGCCCTGTTCGATCCGGTTGAGAATGCCGAGCGCGAAGATCGTATGCTCGTCCACCGTGTAGACATGGTACATGTCGTGCTGGGTCTGCCCGACGATGCGCCCGAAATCGGGCAGGAACCGGCCGAACACGCCGGCCTCGTTCATCTGCTTCAAGGTCTGCTGAATGCCGGCCTTGGCCGTCAGGATTTCGAGGAACAGCCGGTTCGCCTCTCGATCGTCGCGTACCTGTGGGGTGAGGCGTTGCACGTCGCGCGTCAACAGCCGGAGCGTCCGCGGGTGGATCTCCAGCTTTTCGGCCTGGCTCACATGGAACAGCCGGATCATCGCCACCGGGTCGCGGCGGAACGTGGTGTCATCGTTGACGGCGAGCCGGCCGTTGACGACCTGAAAGCCCTGGATTTCGCGGCGCCGCCCGGGCAACAGCTTGTGCATCAGCGGCCGGCGTTTGTGCTCGGATTCGATGGCGGCGCAGAAGATGCGGGTCAAGTCGCCAACGCGCTTGGCGACCAGGTAGTAGTGCTTCATGAAGCGCTCGACGCCGCGCGAGCCGGCATGGTCGGTATAGCCCATGACCTGCGCGATCGCCGGCTGCAGGTCGACCGTCAGCCGCTCCTCGGCACGTCCCGTCTGGTAGTGCAGGTGGCAGCGCACCGTCCATAGGAAGGTCTGAGCCGTATCGAAGCGTCGCGCCTCGGCCTGGGTCAGGACGCCGCGGTCGACCAGGTCCGCCGGGCTCGTCACGTGATAGACGTACTTGGCGATCCAGAATAGCGTCTGCAGGTCGCGCAGGCCGCCCTTGCCTTCCTTGATGTTCGGCTCGATCAGGTAGCGGCTGTCGCCAAGGCGCAGGTGCCGCGCGTCGCGCTCCGCCAGCTTGGCCTCGACGAAGGCCAGCGCCGTCGTCGCCACCACCTGTTCCTGGAACCGCCGGCGTAAGTCGGAGAACAGCGCCTGATCGCCCCAGACGTAGCGGGCCTCCAACAGCGCCGTGCGGATCGTGATGTCCTGGCGGGCCATTCGGACACAGTCGTCGACCGAGCGGGTCGCGTGCCCGACCTTCAGCCGCATGTCCCACAGCATGTAGAGCATGTACTCGACGACCTGCTCGCCACGCGGCGTCTGCTTGTAGGGAAACAGGAACAACAGATCGATGTCTGAATAGGGCGCCAGCTCGCCACGGCCATAGCCGCCGACGGCGACGACGCCCAGATGCTCCGCCGCGGTCGGGTTGTATGCCGGATAGATCTGCTCGGCCGCCAGGTCGTAAAGCGCCCGGATCAGCTGATCGAACAGGAACGTCTGGGCCCGCACCGCCACGGCGCCGGCCGAGCGCTTGGCCTCAAAGCGCCGATGGATCTCGGCGCGACCCTGCTCCATCGCCGCCTTCAGGCGCTCCAGGATCTCGCCACGGGCGCGGGTCGCGTCGCCGGCGGCCTCGAAGATCGCCGCCAGGTCGTCGCTCAACCGCGCCCGGTCGATGATGTCGCGCTGGTTCGGGATCAGTTCCATGGGTCGTCCGCGCCCGTGCCTGGCTTCCCACATGCGGCCCACGGCACTGGATTCAAGATGGAACCCTAGCACGATTTGCATGAAGCACCCGGAAACGAGGGCATCGCTGCGCCCACCGGCGCCTGAGAACCAGGCGTCAGGCTCAGAACACTTAGGCCGCCGACTGCCGGCCCGGCCCGTCCGACGGCGTGGCCGGCGCCGCGTCCGCCGCCCCGACCAGCGCGGTTGCTTCCGGCGCCAACGCCGCCCCAAGCCGCTTGTGGCCGGCGATCGCCCAGCCGTAGATGCCGATCGTGACCAGCGCCGCGACGGCGACCGGCCAGCGCAGGCCAACGAACTCGGCCGCGACGCCCATCAACAGGGCACCGATGCCCGGCGCCGCCCGCACCAGCAGGATATAGAGGCTCAGCACGCGCCCGCGCATGGCGTCGGGCACCATCGCCTGCAGCATCGTCTGGCAGGCGATGCCGTTGAGCGACATGCCCACCGCCGCCGCGACCGCGGCGGCAACGCCCACCACGAACACGTCCGTCGCGGCGAGCGCGACGAGCGATATGCCCATCAGAATACCCGAGGCCAGCACGATCCAACCGTAGCGGGTTGTCGGACCGCGGCTGGCGAGCCACAGCGACGCGACAAGCGAGCCAACGCCCATCGCCGACGTCATCACGGCAAGGCCGCCGGCGCCGCGCGCGAACACGGCCTCGGCGAAGCCCGGCAGCAGCTCGGCGACCGGCCGCGCCAGCACGCCGCCGACCAGCAGCAGCAGCAGCAGCAGCGGCCCTATCCCGGGATGACGCGTCGCATAGGCGATGCCGGCACTGGCCTCGCGAAAGAGGCCGCGCCGCACGCCGCGGTCGCCGCCGCCGAGCGGCGTATCGATCAACAGGAGGGCGGCGAGAAACGCCCCGTAGCTCAAGGCATTGACGGCGAACGCCAGGCCGATGCCGCTGAACACGATGATCGGCCCGGCGATCGCCGGGCCGACGAAGCGCGCGCTGTTGAAGATGACGGAGCCGAACGCGACGGCCGTTCCGACATCCTCGCGCGGCACCAGGTTTGGCACCATGGCCAGCCGCACCGGCCCCCACAGCGACACGTTGCGCCGAGCACCAGGCTCAGTCCGAGCAGCAGCCAGATGTCGATCAGGCCGCTCAGCGTCAGCCCGGCCAGCGCCGCCGCCTGAACCATGGCGACGAGCTGGGCGATGACGGCCAGGCGCTTGCGGTCCATGCGGTCGGCGATGGCGCCGCCGATCGGCGCGAACAGGATCGCCGGCGCCATGTCGGCGAGGGCAATGATGCCGAGCCAGGCGGCCGAGCCCGTCAGCTCCCAGGTCAGCCAACCGACGGCGACGCGCTGGATCCACAGGCCGATCAGATTGACCGCATGGCCGTAGATATAGACCCGATAGTTCCGGTGCCCCATGGCCCGGCCGATCTGGGCGAAGCCCAACGCGTCGGCGAGCGCCCGCCACGGCGATCGCCTAGCCATCGAGCAGCGCCTTCAGCCGGTAGACCAGCTCCAGCGCCGCACGCGGCGTCAGCGCATCGGGGCTGACCTCGCCGAGCGCCGCCTCCACCGCCGACGCCTCGGGCTGCGCCGCCGGTCCGGCGCGCACCGCCTGCGCCGCCGCCTGGAACAGCGGCAGGTCCTCGGCCAGCCGCGTGAGCGCGCTGCCCTGATCGCCCTGCTCCAACAACGCCAGCACTTCCTCGGCCCGCGCCACCGCGGCCAGCGGCAGGCCCGCCAGGCGCGCCACGTGGATGCCGTAGGAGCGGGCGGCCGTACCCGGCGCGACCTCGTGCAGGAACACCACGTCGCCCTGCCACTCCTTGACCCGCATGGTGTGGCAGCTGACCGCCGACAGCCGCGCCGCCAGGCTCGTCAGTTCGTGATAGTGGGTCGCGAACAGCGTCCGGCAGCGGTTGACCTCGTGCAGCTGCTCGACCGTCGCCCAGGCGATCGACAGGCCGTCGAACGTTGCCGTGCCGCGGCCGATCTCGTCGAGGATGACGAGGCTGCGATCCGTCGCGTGGTTGAGGATCGTCGCCGTCTCGACCATCTCCACCATGAACGTCGAGCGGCCGCGTGCCAGGTCGTCGGCCGCGCCGACGCGGCTGAACAGGCGGTCGACGACGCCGATATGGGCCGCCGCCGCCGGCACGAACGCGCCGATCTGGGCGAGCGCGGCGATCAGCGCGTTCTGGCGCAGGAACGTGCTCTTGCCCGCCATGTTCGGGCCGGTTACGAGCCACAATCGCGCATCGTCGGCCAGCGCGCAGTCGTTGGCGACGAAGGCGCCGCCCTCCGCCGCCGCCAACGCCGCCTCGACGACGGGATGCCGGCCCCCGGTCACCGCGAAGGCGAGGCTGTCGTCGACGACCGGCCGGCAGTAGTTGCGTGCCGTCGCGACCTCGGCCAGCGCGCTCGCCACGTCGATCGCCGCGAGCGCCCGCGCCGCCCGCACAATCTCCTCGGCCCGCGCCAGCACCTCGCCAACTAAATCGGCGAACAGGTTGAGCTCGATCGCCAGCGCCTGGTCGGCGGCGCGGTTGATCTTATCCTGCAGCGCCGACAGCTCGACGGTCGTAAACCGCATCGCATTCGCCATCGTCTGGCGGTGGATGAACGGCCCGTCGCCCGCGGCCCGCCGCATCAGCTTGTCGCCGTGGGTCGCCGTCACCTCGACGTAGTAGCCGAGCACGTTGTTGTGGCGCACCTTCAGCGACGGCACGCCGGTCAGCTCGACATAGCGCGCCTGCAAGTCGGCGATCAGCCGGCGGCTCTCGTCGCGCAGCGCGCGCTCGTCGTCGAGTTCGTCGTTGTAGCCCGCCGCGATGAAGCCGCCGTCGCGCGCCGCCAGCGGCAAGTCCGCGGCGAGCGCCCGCGACAGGCGCTCGACCAGCGTCTCGTGAAAGCCCAGATCGCTCAGCGCCTCGGCGAGTCGTGGCGGTGGCGGCGTCAGCCCGGCCTCGCCCAGGGCCGCCCGCAGCGCGTGGGCCTGCGCAAGCGCGTCGCGGATCGCCGCCACATCGCGCGGGCCGCCGCGGTCGACGGAGAGCCGCGACAGCGGCCGCTCGATGTCGGGACAGCGCTTGAGCACGTCACGCACGTCGCCGCGCAGCCGTGCCGCGTCGGTGAAGAACGCGACCGTATCGAGCCGCGCATTGATCGCCGCGGCGTCGGTCAGCGGCGCCACCAGGTCGCCGGCCAGCCGCCGCGCCCCGGCGCCCGTCACGGTGGCGTCGATCACCAACAGAAGGCTCCCGCGGCGCTCACCGGCAAGCGTACGCAGCAGCTCCAGATTACGCCGCGTCGCCGGGTCGATCTCCAGCGCCGCCCCGGTGCTGCCCGGCGGCGGCAGGCGCTGTGGCCGGTCGAGCCGCGGCAGGCGGCCGACCTGCGTCAGCTCGACATAATCGACGAGGGCGCCGGCGGCCGCGACCTCGGCCCGTGTCAGCGACCCGAACGCGTCCAGCACGGCAACGCCGTAGAGGTCCTGCAGGCGGCGCCGGCCGTTCGTCGAATCGAACCGGCTGTCGGGCAGCGGCGTCAACGCATCCCGGTGGTCGCCGAACACCTCGAACAGCGCCGGCTGCTTGATCAGGCGTTCCGACACCAGAAGCTCGCCCGGCGCCACCCGCGCCAGCGCCGCCGCCAGCGGTGCCGCGTCCACCGCCGCGCCGCCGTCGCCATCGCCGCCGCCATCACCACCCAGGGGCTGCAGCCACACCGCGCCGGTGGACATGTCGAGCCAGGCCAGCGCCAGCGTGCCCTGCGCCTCGGCCAGCGCCGCCAGATGGTTGTGCCGGCGCGCGTCGAGCAGGCCGTCCTCGGTCAGCGTCCCGGGCGTCACGACGCGCGTGACCTCGCGCCGCACGACGGCCTTCGGGCCGCGCTTCTTGGCCGCCGCCGAGTCCTCCGTCTGGTCGCAGATGGCGACGCGGAAGCCCTTGCGGATCAGCCGCGACAGGTACTGGTCGGCGGCGTGCACCGGCACGCCGGCCATCGGCACCGGCTCGCCCTTGTGGGTGCCGCGCCTAGTCAGCGCGATGTCGAGCGCGCCGGCCGCCTTGACCGCATCGTCGAAGAACATCTCGTAGAAATCGCCCATGCGGAAAAAGACCAGGCACTCCGGATGGGCGTGCTTGGTCGCCCACCACTGGCTCATCGCCGGCGAGAGCGTCTCGGCCGCGGCTGCATCGTCTGTCTTGCGCACCGTTGCGCTGGTCACGGCTCCCCTTCCCGGGACTGCACGGCCTGGGTTGTCGGTGCAATGGTGCGGACGTCGCAGCCCTTGACGCGACCCGACCAAGCGGGGTCAACTCCGCCGATTATAGCGCTATCCACACAGGTGGAGTCGCTCCAGCCCGCGCCTCCGGGGCCGATTCCGCCGACGTGGGAACTATAGGCCGGCTCGCTAGATGGGGCCGTATCCACGATGGCTGGCAACAAGAAACTCACGAGCTTCGAACAGGACGCGCTGGACCTGCATTCCAGCGGCCGCCCCGGCAAGATCGAGATCACGCCGACCAAGCCGCTGACCACCCAACGCGACCTGGCGCTTGCCTACTCGCCCGGGGTCGCCGTCCCGTGCCTGAGGATCCACGCCGATCCGGGCCTCGTCTACGACTACACGGCCAAGGCCAACATCGTCGCCATCATCTCCAACGGCACCGCCGTGCTCGGCCTCGGCAACATCGGCGCCCTGGCCGCAAAGCCGGTGATGGAGGGCAAGTCGGTCCTGTTCAAGCGCTTCGCCGACATCGACGGCGTCGATTTGGAAGTCGACACCGAGGACGTCGACGAGTTCGTCAACGCTGTGCGCTTCCTGGCACCCACGTTCGGCGGCATCAATCTGGAGGACATCCGCGCGCCGGAGTGCTTCATCATCGAGCAGCGGCTGCGCGAGCTCATGGACATACCGGTGTTCCATGACGACCAGCACGGCACCGCTATCGTCACCGCCGCCGGCCTGATCAACGCCCTCGATTTGACCGGCCGCGAGATCAAGGACATCAAGGTCGTCGTCAACGGCGCCGGCGCGGCGTCGATTGCCTGTGTAGAGCTGATGAAGGCCATGGGCCTGCCCCACGGCAACGCCGTGCTGTGCGACACCAAGGGCGTCATCTACCAGGGCCGCGAGGCCGGCATGAACCAGCGGAAGTCGGCCCACGCAGCCGCCACCAAGGCGCGCACCCTAGCTGAGGCGATAGACGGCGCCGACGTCTTCCTCGGCCTCTCCGTCAAGGACGCCGTGACCGGCAAGATGGTCGCGTCCATGGCCGACAAGCCGATCATTTTCGCGATGGCCAATCCGGACCCGGAGATCCTGCCCGAGGATGTGCTGGCCGAGCGCCCGGACGCCATCATGGCGACCGGCCGTTCGGACTACCCGAACCAGGTCAACAACGTGCTCGGCTTCCCCTACATCTTCCGCGGCGCCCTGGACGTGCGTGCCAGCACGATCAACGAGGACATGAAGATCGCCGCGGCCGAGGCGATCGCCAGCCTGGCGCGCGAAGACGTGCCGGACGAACTCGACGCCGCCTACGCCGGCACGCGCCTGCGCTATGGGCCGAATTACATCATCCCGGTGCCGTTCGACACGCGCCTGATCCAGACCGTGCCGCCCGCGGTCGCCAAGGCGGCGATGGACAGCGGCGTCGCGGCCAAGCCGATCCCGGTCATGGACGCCTACAAACGCCGGCTGGCCCAACGCCTCGACCCGACGGCGGCGAGCGTGCAATCGATCTACGATGCCGTGCGAGCGAGCCCGCGCCGCGTCATCTTCGCCGAGGGCGAGGACGATAAGGCGATCCGCGCCGCTGTCGCGTTCCGCAACGCCGGGCTCGGCACGCCGGTGCTGCTCGGCCGCGAGGAAGTGCTGCACGTGAAGATCCAGCAACTCGGCCTGCACGGCGCCGATGGGCTGGAGATCCACAACGCGCGCCTGTCCGAGCACCGCCCGCGTTACACCGACTTCCTGTACGACCGCCTGCAGCGCAAGGGCTCGATGCTCCGCGACTGTCAGCGCATGGTCAACCAGAACCGCAACATCTTCGCCGCCTGCATGGTCGCCTGCGGCGAGGCCGACGCCATGGTGACCGGCCTGACCCGCGGCTTCTACACCTGCTTCGCCGACATCTCGCGCGTCTTCGACGCCAAGCCGGGCGAGCAGGTGTTCGGCCTGACGATCGTCATCGCCCGCCGGCGCACCCTGTTCATCGCCGACACCAACGTGCACGAGCTGCCGTCGCCCGCGGTGACGGCCGACATCGCCGTACAGACGGCGGCGAAGGCGCGCCAGATGGGCCACGAGCCACGCGTCGCCTTCCTCAGCTTCTCCAACTTCGGCAACCCGATGCGCGAGAAGGCCGGCCGCGTCCGCGACACCGTGGCCGCGCTCGACGCCCGCGGCGACGTCGACTTCGAATACGACGGCGAGATGACCGCCGACATGGCCCTCGACCCGGTCTTGCGCGAGCGCTTCTACCCGTTCTGCCGGTTGAGCGGCGCCGCCAACGTGCTGATCATGCCGGGCCTGCATTCCGCGCACATCGTCTCGCGCCTGGTCCAACAGATCGGCGCCGGCACGACGATCGGCCCGATCCTGATGGGCCTGTCGAGCCCGGTCGAGATCATCCAGATGCGCGCCAGCGTCAACGACCTCGTCAACGCCGCCGCCCTGGCTGCCCACGAATCGATCCGCCTCTCCGCCGAGCTCGACCGCGGCGCCGCCGAAGCCACGAGCGCCGCCGCACAGTAAGCACGACTATCGATTCTCGTCATTGCCGGGCTTGATCCGGCAATCCAGCGCGGTGCCGCCATATTCCTGGATTCACGGGTCAAGCCCGCTGCTGGAGCTGGGACCCCTCAGGCCGCGATGGCGTCCTCGGCGTGCTGGTAGGCGTAGCCGAGGTCGCGGGCGACGGCGGGGTGGGTGACCTGGCCGGCGTGCACGTTGAGGCCGGCGCGCAGGTGCACGTCGTCGGCCAGGGCGCGGCGGTAGCCCTTGTCGGCCAGCGCCGTCACGAACGGCAGTGTCGCGTTGTTCAGCGCCACGGCCGAGGTGCGCGAGACGGCGCCCGGCATGTTCGTGACGCAGTAGTGGACAACGCCGTCGATCACGTAGGTCGGCTCGGCATGGGTCGTCGGCCGGCTGGTCTCGAAACAGCCGCCTTGGTCGATCGAGATGTCGACCATGACGGCGCCTTGCTTCATCTGGCGCACCATCGCGGCGGTCACCAGCTTCGGCGCCGCGGCACCGGGGATCAGCACCGCGCCGACCACCAAATCGGCCACCAGGACATAGCGCTCGACCGCGTCGACGGTGGCGAAGATCGTGTTGAGGGTCGGCCCGAATTGCATGTCGAGCTCGTTGAGCCGGGCCAGCGACTTGTCGAGCACCGTCACCCGCGCCTCCATGCCCATGGCCATGCGGGCCGCGTTCGTGCCGGCGACGCCGCCGCCCAGGATGACGACGCTGGCGGCCTCGACCCCAGGCACGCCGGGCAGCAGGATGCCCATGCCGCCGCGCTCGCGCTCCAGGCAGTGGGCGCCGACTTGGATCGACATGCGCCCGGCGACCTCGCTCATCGGCGCCAGCAACGGCAGCCCGCCGGTCGGGCCGGTCACGGTCTCGTAACGCGATCGCCACGCAGCCCTGGCCGACCAGCGCCTCGGTCAGCGCCGGCTCGGCCGCCAGGTGCAGGTAGGTGAACAGCACCTGCCCCTCGCGCAACAGGCCGAACTCGACCGGCTGCGGCTCCTTCACCTTCACGATCATCTCGGCCCGGGCGAAGATCGCCGCCGCCTCGGCCACGACCTCGGCACCGACCGCTTCGTAGGCCGCATCGGCGAAGCCGACACCGGCCCCGGCGCCCGCCTGGACCAGCACCTGGTGGCCGTGATGCACCAGCTCGCGCACCGACGCCGGCACCAGGCCGACGCGATATTCGTGCGCCTTAACTTCTTTGGGAACGCCTACCAGCATGGTATGAGAGCCCCGCTTTGGTCCGCCCGTCAGACACTATGGGCGCCGCGACATTGCAATCAATCACTTCCATGCTATCGTTGTCTTCATTGTCAACGAACGGGTCCTCCCCATGCACCGAACCGTCCTCATGCTCGCCACGGTCGTGGCGGCCGCCCTGGGAGTCCGGGCGGCCCAGGCCGAGCCTAGCCATGGCCTGGCCATGCACGGAAACCCCAAATACGCCGCCGATTTCCGTCATCTCGACTACGCCAATCCCAACGCGCCCAAGGGCGGCACCCTGCGCCTCGCCAGGACCGGTACGTTCAACACGCTGGTTCCGAATACGATCAAGGGCAGACGCCCGGCCGCCCTGAGCCTCGTGTATGAGACCCTAATGCAGCGGGTTTGGGACGAGCCGTTCACGCTCTACGGCTTGATCGCCGAGTCGGTCGAGGTGCCGGACGACCGCTCCTGGGTCACGTTCACGCTGCGGCCCGAAGCCCGCTTCTCCGACGGCTCGCCGATCACGGTCGAGGACGTGATCTTCTCATGGGAGACGGTTCGCACCCAGGGCCGGCCGAACTCTCGCGTGACTTTCAATAAGGTCGTCCGTGTTGAGCGACCAGGCCCGCGCCAGATCCGCTTTGTGTTCGACGCCGACAAGGCCGACCGCGAGCTGCCGCTGCTGATTGCCGGCTTCCTGCCGATCCTATCGAGGGCCTATTGGCAAGACCGCGACTACACTGAGACAACCCTGGAGCCCCCGGTAACCAGCGGTCCCTACCTGGTTGAGCGGGCCAACCCAAGCCGCGGCATCACCTACCGCCGCAACCCCGAGTATTGGGGCCGCGACCTACCGGTGAACGTGGGCCACTACAACTTTGATGTGATCCGCTACGAGTATTACCGCGACGACTCCGTCGAGCTGGAGGCTTTCAAGGCCGGTGACTATGATTATCGCGTAGAGGGCGATGCTGCGCGCTGGGCGACCCAGTACGACTTCCCCGCCGCCAACAATGGCGAAGTGGTCCGCAAGATCCTCGAGAATGGCATTCCTTCAGGCCTAAGTGGCATCGCCTTCAACATCCGGCGGCCGCTGTTCCAGGACCGCCGCGTGCGCCAGGCCCTGATGCTCGCCTTCGACTTCGAATGGATCAACGCCAACCTGCTGCACGGCGGCTTCACTCGCACTTCTGGCATGTTCGACAACTCGGACCTTGGTCCGACAGGCCCACCAACAGACGCCGAACTGGCGCTTCTCGAGCCCTGGCGCGACCAATTGCCGCCGGAGGTTTTTGGAGGCCCGTTCGAGCCGCCGGCGACCGACGGCTCCGGCAACGACCGGACCCATTTGCGCACGGCATCCCGACTGCTGAAGGAGGCCGGCTGGCGGGTCGACGGCGGACGGCTAGTCCGCAGTACGGGCCAGCTCTTCTCATTCGAAATCCTGCTCTTGAGACGGGCCAACGAGCGCATTGCCCTTGCCTACAAGCACAACCTGGAACGCCTCGGCATCGACGTCCGGGTCAGGCTGGTGGACAGCGCCATTTATCAGGCGGTGACGGAGGCGTTCGATTTCGACATGACTTTTCGCCGTTGGGGTGTGTCGCTGTCGCCCGGCAACGAGCAACAGAACTACTGGAGCAGCAGGACAGCCGCCAGCCCTGGCAGCCGCAATACGGCCGGTGTCGCCAACCCCGTCATTGACGCACTGATTGAGGCGCTGGTCGCAGCCGGGGACCGTAAGGCACTCGCCGCCGCAGCCAGCGCCCTCGATCGCGTGCTCATGTGGAACTACTATGTCGTGCCACTATACCACTCGCCGGGCTCGCGCATCGCCTACTGGGACGGCGTCGCCCGTCCAGCGAACACGCCGATCTATGGCGCCGTAATGGAGACGTTCTGGGCCGTGAACTAGGCCTATTGCCGCGCCTGAGGTGGCCCCGGAAATTCGGACAGGTCGTTAAGGTGTATTCCACTGTCTGACGGAGGAATACAGATGAGCAGCAAGCGACGGAGATTTTCAGGGGAGCTGAAGACGAAGGTGGCGCTGGAGGCGCTTCGGGGCGAGCGGACGCTGCAGGAGATCGCCTCGCAGCACCAGGTCCATCCGAATCAGGTGGGCGCCTGGAAGCGCCAGGCGATCGAGGGTCTGGTCGAGGTGTTCTCGAAGGGCGCCGAGCGGCGGGTCCGGGACCATGAGAGCGAGGTCCGCGATCTTCACGCCAAGATCGGGGAGTTGATCGTGGAGCGGGATTTTTTATCGCGCGGGTCCGGTCGATGAGCCGGGCGGAGCGGCGCGCGATGGTTGTGCGCGACCACCCGGCGTTGAGCCTGAGCCGGCAATGCCGCCTGCTGTCGGTCGGACGTTCCTCGCTCTACTACGAGCCGACGGGGGAGAGCGCCGAGACGCTCGCACTGATGCGGCGGATCGACGAGCTCTTCCTGAAGTATCCGTTTTACGGCGCCCGTCGGATGGCACTTCACCTGCGCCGCGAGGGCGTGCGTATCGGGCGCCGCCGGGCCGGGCGGCTGATGAGCCTGATGGGGCTTCAGGCGATCTATCGGGCGCCGCGTACCAGCGATCCGCACCCCGAGCACCGGGTCTACCCATATCTGCTGCGGGGCCTGGCGATCGAGCGGGCGAACCATGTCTGGTGCGCCGATATCACCTATATCCCGGTGCAGCGCGGCTTCCTTTACCTGGTGGCGATCATGGACTGGGCGAGCCGGTACGTCCTGGCCTGGCGGCTGTCGAACACGCTGGACGCGAGCTTCTGCACAGACGCTCTCGAAGAGGTCCTGGCCCGGCATGGCGCGCCGGAGATATTCAACACCAACCAGGGCAGCCAGTTCACCAGCTTCGCCTTCACCGGGCGCCTGCAGGCGGCCGGCATCCGGATCTCGATGGATGGCAGGGGCCGGTGCATGGACAATATCTTCATCGAGCGGCTGTGGCGCTCGCTCAAATACGAGGCGATCTATCTCCACGAGATCGCCGACGGCTTCTCCGCCCGGCGCCTGATCCGTGATTGGGTCCGCTTTTACAACCTTGAGAGGCCGCACCTGGCGCTGGACGGGCGGACCCCGGCCGAGGCATATCGCGGCGAGCCGCCTGTGGGTATGATGGACAAGCCGCTCCGCGCCTTGCCCACATCCCCACAGGCGCAACCGCAGCAGCAGGAAGATCGCATGAAAGGGATTCTGGCGGCTTGAGAAACAACCGGAATACACCTTAACTCAGCCGCCAGGCTGTCCGAATAGGCGAGGCCACCTCAGCCGCGCCAACGTCTTGGCCACGAGGTCGCCGAGCGGCACCAGCGGCCGCGGCCCGATATGGCCGATCACCTCGGCCGCCGCGATCGCGGCGATGCGGCCCGCGGTCGCCAGGTCATGGCCGTGGGTCAGGCCATAGAGGAAGCCGGCGGCATACTGGTCGCCGGCCCCGGTCGTGTCGGCGAGCCGCACCACCGGTTCGGCGTCGATCACGTGGATTTCGTCACCGGCAACGATGATCGAACCCTTCTCGCTGCGGGTCAGCGCCGCGACGGCGCAGTCCGCGCGCACATGCTGCAGCGCATCGTCGAACCCACCGACCTGGTAGAACGAGGTGATCTCCTCCTCGTTGGCGAACAGGACGTCGATGTGGCCGCGGACGAGGTCGCGGAACGAGTCGCGATGGCGCTCGACGCAAAACGGGTCCGACAGCGTGAGCGACACCTGCCGGGCCGCGCCGTGGGCGATCTCGGCCGCCTTGAGGAACGCCTGCTTGGCCTCCGGCCGGTCCCACAGATAGCCCTCCATGTAGGTCACCTTGGCGCGCTCGACGAGGCCGGGATCGATGTCCTGCGGTCCCAGATTGACGCAGGCGCCGAGGTAGGTGTTCATCGTCCGCTGGGCGTCGGGCGTGATGAAGATCAGGCAGCGTGCCGTCGGCGGCCCGTCCGTTGCCGCCGTTGTGTCGAAATGGACCCCGCTGGCGCGGATATCGTGGGTGAAGATACCGCCCAGCTGGTCGTTCCGCACCTTGCCGATATAGGCGCTTAGGCCGCCCAACGAGGCGATGCCGGCGGCCGTGTTGCTGGCCGACCCGCCCGAGGCCTCGATCGCCGGGCCCATCCGCTCGTACAGGTCGTGCGCCTGATTGGCCTCGATCAGGGTCATGATGCCCTTGTCGAGGCCAAGCCGCTCCACGGTCGCGTCATCGGCCTGTACAAGGACGTCGACGATCGCATTGCCGATGCACACGACGTCGAGGTCAGCTACCATGCCGCGCTCCGGTGTTAGGGGAAAAGTAAGGATAACGGTGGGCAGTATAGTGGCTGCCCGCGGCGGGACAACACGCGACCCAGGTTTTGCGGGCGGCGAGTGCTAGCGCCGACGACCACTGCAAGGGTTGCTTCACCGTGGCCCATTTTCGATTGAAACGAACCGAGCCTCTGTTGGATGATGACGAGGCTCAGCCCGGGAGGTTGACCGACGGCATGGCGGACGGCATCGAGCATTTCCTCCCAGCCCGGAGACAGACGACAATGGCAGCAATCCCCAAGGACGGCGGTGCCGAGCGGCCCCACGAGCCCGACCTGAGCTTCCTCGAGCGGCCGGCCCGCCGGCCCTTGAACCTGCCGCCGCGGCACGCCGAAGGCCATCAAGCAGAGGTGCACACCCTGCGCGACGACGGCAAGACCCTGACGGTCGGCAAGGACATAAAGCTTTCCGGCGAGATCGCGACCTGCGACACGCTGATCGTCGAGGGCCGTATCGAGGCGACGCTGTCCGGCGGCCGACTGCTCGAGGTGACCGATACCGGCGTCTTCAAAGGCCGGGCCGAGGTCGACGTCGCCAAGATCAGCGGCGCCTTCGATGGCGACCTCACCGTCCGCAACCACTTGGAGGTGCACAGCACGGGTCGCGTCTCCGGCAAGATCCGCTATTCTCGGCTTCAGGTCGACGCGGGCGGCGAGCTCAATGGCGACATCGCCTCCGGATCGAAAACCCCCGCAGAGCCCGTCCCCGCCCTGCCGCCAACCCTGAACTAGGCCGCACGCATGCCGGGACACAACGCGGCATTGGGGACCGGTCTGCAACGAATGACGGCCGGCACGACCGGCCGGCCCAGGCCGCGGTATTGGAGCCTGCTGCTCGTCGCCGCGGCCGCCCTGTCCGCGTGCAGCGGCACCTCGACCGAGCGGGCCAACAGCACACGAAACTGGCCAGCGCCGCCGCCGACCCTTGACCAGCTGGCCCGAACGGCGATGCCGCCAGCCGACCCGGGCGTACGACCGCGGACGGAGATCGACGACGACCCGAACCAGGTCGTCGGGTTGTTCGCGCCGGAGGTCAGGGTCCTGCTGGGCGCGCCGGTCACGGTACGGCGCGACATCGGCGCCGAGATCTGGCAGTACACGCACGCCGACTGCGTCTTCGACCTCTTCCTCTATGGCGACGATGGCGAGAGCGACGTCGGCGAGCCGTCGGCGCGGGTCACCTATTTCGAGCTGCGCACGCCCCGCAACAGCACGCCGCTGTCGGAACGGGACGGGCGCCTTTGTTTCGAACGCCTGGTGCTGGACGAACTCAACGGCGTCGCCTGAGCGGCCGGCCGCTCAGGCGACGGTCTTGCCCTTGAAGCGGCAGAGGTCGTTGACGATGCATTGCGGACAGTCCGGCTTCCGCGCCTTGCAGACGTAGCGCCCGTGCAGAATCAGCCAGTGATGAGCATGGCGCCGGTATGACTTCGGCACCCGGCGCACTAGCCCTTCCTCGACCTCCAGCGGGGTCTTGCCCTCGGCCAGGGTCAGCCGGTTGGCGAGCCGGAACAGGTGCGTGTCGACGGCGATAGTCTCGGCACCGAACGCGGTGTTGAGCACGACATTCGCGGTCTTGCGGCCGACCCCGGCCAGCGCTTCCAATTCCTCGCGCGTCTGCGGCACGACGCCGCCATGTCGATCGATCAACTGCTGGCTCAACCGGATCACGTTCTTCGCCTTGTTGCGATAGAGACCGATCGTCCGGATCATGTCGCGCACCCGATCCTCGCCGAGGCGCAGCACCTTCTCCGGCGTGTCGGCCAGCTTGAACAGCGGCCCCGTGGCCTTGTTAACACCGACGTCGGTCGCCTGCGCCGAGAGCACGACGGCAACCAGCAGCGTGTACGGATTGGCGTAGCGCAGCTCCGTCTCCGGCGTCGGACGCTGCGCGGCGAGGCGGCGAAACAGCTCCTCGATGTCGGCCTTGCGCATGGTGCGAAGCTAGCGGACTTGCGCCGCCTGCGGAACCGGCTGCGGCGGATCGTCACCTTTGCCACGGTGGCCGGCGCTGCCTAAGATGTTGTTATGTCAGGATTGCAGCCGACTGGGCCAGCGCAGGGGACGCCCGACGGCCCAACCCCGGCGTTGTTCGACGCGGTGCTCACGCCGCGCCGCAGCCTGAGCCCACGCGCCTTCCGCATCATGATGGCCGGCGTCTTCGCCTGCGGCCTCATCGTTGGCACGTCGTTCCTGGTTCGCGGGGTCTGGCCGGTCCTGCCTTATTTCGGGCTGGAGATCGCACTGCTCTATGTCGCGTTTCGGATCAACTACCGCTCGGCCCGGGGCCTCGAGGCCATCCAACTGACACCCGAGGCGTTGACGGTCGAATGCGTGAAGCCTTTCGGCCGCACCGATCGCGTCCGCTTCCAGCCACCGCACTGGCTGCGTGTCACCGTCGAACACCGGCGCGGCGGCGATAACTGCCTGCGCCTGTCGAGCCATGGCAGATCGATTACGCTCGGCTCGTTCCTGACGCCGGGCGAGCGCTTGGCCTTCGCCGCCGATCTGAGTGCGGCACTCTCGCGCCTTACGGCATCACCGGCGGAATCGACCAGTTAGTAGGCTCAACAAACGGGGCGATTCGCGTCGCGCCGGTCCACTCTAGGCCCCAAGACCCAGGATATCGCGCATCCCGTACAGGCCGGGCGGCTTGTCCCGCGCCCACAACGCCGACCGAACGGCGCCGCGGGCATAGATCTCGCGGTTGGCCGCCTTGTGGGTCAGCTCGATGCGCTCGCCGTCGGTGGCGAAGATGACGGTGTGATCGCCGACCACGTCGCCGCCGCGCAGCGCCGCGAAGCCGATCCGGCCGCGTTCGCGCGCGCCGGTCGGGCCGGCCCGGCCGAGCTCCTGCACGGTATCCAAGTCGACACCGCGGCCGGCCGCCGCCGCGCGGCCGAGTCCCAGCGCCGTGCCCGACGGCGCGTCGACCTTGTGGCGGTGGTGCATCTCGACGATCTCGATGTCGTAGTCGTCGGCTAGCGTACGCGCGACCTGTTCCGTCAACGCCATCAGCAGGTTGACGCCGAGCGACATGTTCGGCGCCCAGACCACCTGGGTGTGGCGCGCGGCCCGATCCAGCGCCGCCTGCTGGTCCTTGTCCAACCCGGTCGTGCCGGCGACATAGACGCAGCGCGCCTGCGCCGCCAGGCCGGCATGCTCGACCGTCGCCTCGGGCGTGCTGAACTCGATGACCGCGTCGGTGTCGGCGAACATCGGCACCGCATCGGCAACGACCGCCACCCCCAGCGCACCGACACCGGCCAGCGTGCCCGCATCCTCTCCCTGGCCGGGCGCCCCGGGGCGGTCGACCGCGCCGCCCAGCACGCAGCCATCGGCTTCCGTCACGGCGCGGACCAGCATCCGGCCCATGCGGCCGGCCGCGCCGACGATGCCAATCCTGTAGTCTTCGGTCATGATGCGCCTCCCCGCCGCGCCAGCAGCTCGTCAAAAAGGGATATAACCACAGTCATTTCCGCCGCCACCAGCGTCTCACCAATGGACGACGCCCTATCCGACGAAATCGTAATCCGCTTCTGCGCTCCCGGCGACCGCCGGCCCTGCGCCTTGCTGTTCGAGACCATCATGCGCGCGACCTTCCCACTTTCTCGCAAGACGATCCGGCGACCTATGCCCGCGCGCGATTCGAACACAGTGTCGCGGGCGAGGAGATCTGGGTCGCGGCATCGCCGGCGGCGATGATGCGGTCCTTGAGTTCCTGCTTGGAGGCGACGCGGATGTGCCGGAGCACCGAGCGAGCGAGCTTGGAGAAGAAGCCCTCGATGAGGTTGAGCCAGGAGCCGTGCTTGGGAGTGAAGACGAAACTGAAGCGGCCCTCTCGCTGCTCGGCGAGCCAGCCTCGGGTTTCCTTGGAGATATGCGCGGAGTGATTGTCGAGGATCAGCGTGATCCGGTGGATAGGCGCTGTCGGCTTCGTCAGCTATTGGCGCGCCGATGCCTTCATCCACTTTCTCGTCGTTGCCGAGGGGTGGCGCAGGGTCGGTATCGGCAAGGCGCTGCTGCGCCGGGCCATCACCACGGCCGCCGGGCCGGTCCAGCTCAAATGCCACCTCGACAACTCGGGCGCATGCCGTTTTTACGAAGAGTCGGGCTGGCGCGAGGTCGGCCGCGACGCAGCCGCGGCCGAGCCCTATGTCCGATACCGCTGCTGGGAGCCTACTAGTCCTTGAGGTCGCCCCAGAGGTCCTTGACCTTGGCGAAAAATCCCTCGGATTCGGGGCTGTGTGAACGCTTGCCGCTGCCCGCGCCCTCGAACTCCCGCAGCAGTTCCTGCTGCCGTTTCGAGAGATTGACCGGTGTCTCGACCGTCGCGCGAATGTACATATCACCGCGCGCGCTCGACCGCAGCATCGTCATGCCCTTGCCCTTCAGGCGGAACTGATGCCCGGTCTGGGTGCCCGTAGGGATGTTCACCCGGGCCCGCGCGCCTTCGATCGTCGGCACTTCGATCGTGCCGCCGAGTGTCGCCGTCGTCATCGGAATCGGCACTTGCACGTAGATATTGGCGCCGTCGCGCTGGAACACCCGATGCGGCTTGATCGATATGAAGATGTAGAGATCGCCCGCCGGTCCGCCGCGCAGGCCGGCCTCGCCCTCGCCGGCGAGGCGGATGCGCGTACCGTCCTCGACCCCGTGGGGGATGTTGACCGACAGGGTCCTTTCCTTCTGCTGGCGGCCGGAGCCGCCGCAGGAACGGCATGGATTGTCGTTGACACGGCCGGCCCCGTGGCAGCTCGGGCAGGTCCGCTCGATCGTGAAAAAGCCCTGCTGCGAGCGCACCTTGCCGGCGCCCTGGCAGGTCGGGCAGGCGACCGGCTGGGCGCCGCCTTCGGCGCCGCTGCCATGACAGGATTCGCAGGGCACCGAGGTCGGCACGCGAATGTTCGCCTGCCGGCCCTTGAACGCGTCCTCGAGGCTGACTTCCAGGTTATAGCGCAGATCGGCGCCGCGGGTGCTCGTCTGCCGGCCCCGGCGGCCGCCCATGAATTCACCGAACATCTCGTCGAAGATGTCGGCGAAACCGCCGGCGAAATCGAAGCCACCGGCACCGCCCGGCCCACCCGCCTGCTCGAACGCCGCGTGACCGAACCGGTCGTAGGCACCGCGCTGCTGATCGTCGCGCAGGATGCCGTAGGCTTCGTTGAGCTCCTTGAACCGCTGCTCGGCATCCTTGTCGCCGGCATTGCGGTCGGGGTGGTACTTCATGGCCAGCTGGCGATAAGCCTTCTTCAGTTCATCACCGGACGCGTCGCGACCAACCCCCAGAATCTCGTAGTAGTCGCGCTTGGCCATGTCAGCCCCCGCCGGCCAGATGACCGGACCCGGCAACGAGCCGGGGCCCCGTCATCCGGACGAGGCCCCGGCCCAATTGCCAGCCATATCTGATCCGCAGACGCTAGGCGCTATCCCGCTTGTCCTCGTCAACTTCCTCGAAATCAGCATCGACGATGGTGCCATCATCGTCGCCGGTCTCCGCGGCGCTTTCGCCTGGGCCATCGCCGCTGGCTGGGTCGTCCGACGCACCGGTTGACGCCTGCTCGGACTTGTACATGGCCTCGCCAAGCTTCATCGACGCCTGTGCCAGCACCTCGACCTTCTGCTTGATGGCCTCGTGGTCCTCGCCGCCGATGGCCTCGCGCAGCCCCGTGATCGCGCTCTCGATGGCCTCCTTGTCGCCGGCTTCGACCTTGTCGCCATGCTCCGCCATGTTCTTCTCGGTCTGGTGGATCAGCGCTTCCGCCTGGTTGCGGACCTCGACAAGCTCACGCAGCACCTTGTCGTCGGCGGCGTGCTCTTCGGCCTCCTTGACCATGCGCTCGATGTCGGCATCGGACAGGCCGCCCGAGGCCTCGATGCGGATCTGCTGCTCCTGGCCGGTACCCTTGTCCTTCGCCGACACATGCACGATGCCGTTGGCATCGATATCGAACGTCACCTCGATCTGCGGCATGCCGCGCGGCGCGTTGGGGATACCGATGAGGTCGAACTGGCCCAACAGCTTGTTGTCGGCGGCCATCTCGCGCTCGCCCTGAAACACGCGGATCGTCACCGCGGCCTGATTGTCCTCGGCAGTCGAAAAGACCTGCGACTTCTTCGTCGGGATCGTCGTATTGCGGTCGATCAGCCGCGTGAAGACACCGCCCAGGGTCTCGATGCCCAGCGACAGCGGCGTCACGTCGAGCAGCAGCACATCCTTGACGTCGCCCGCCAGCACACCGGCCTGAATCGCGGCGCCGATGGCAACGACTTCGTCAGGATTGACGCCGCGATGCGGCTCGCGCCCGAAGAAGTTCTTCACGGTCTCGATGATCTTGGGCATGCGCGTCATGCCGCCGACCAGGATGACCTCGCTGATCTCGTTCGGCTTGAGGCCGGCGTCATTCAGCGCCGCCTTGCACGGCTCCGTCGTGCGCACGATCAAGTCGTCGACCAGGGCCTCGAGCTTCGAGCGTGTCAGCTTGATGTTGAGGTGCTTCGGGCCGGCCTGATCGGCCGTGATGAACGGTAGATTGACTTCGGTCTGACCCTGGGAACTGAGTTCGACCTTGGCCTTTTCCGCCGCCTCCTTGAGGCGCTGCAACGCGAGCTTGTCCTGGCGCAGGTTGATGCCCTGCTCCTTTTTGAACTCGTCGGCCAGATAGTCGATGATCCGCCTGTCGAAGTCCTCGCCGCCCAGATGGGTGTCGCCGTTGGTCGACTTGACCTCGAAGACGCCGTCGCCGATCTCCAGCACCGACACATCGAACGTGCCGCCGCCCAGGTCGAACACGGCGATTGCGCCCGTGCCCTGCTTCTCGAGACCATAGGCGAGCGCGGCCGCCGTCGGCTCGTTGATGATGCGCAAGACCTCGAGGCCGGCGATCTTGCCGGCGTCCTTGGTCGCCTGACGCTGCGAATCGTTGAAATACGCCGGCACCGTGATGACCGCCTGGTCCACCGATTCGCCGAGATAGGCCTCGGCCGTCTCCCTCATCTTCTGCAGGATAAAGGCGCTGATCTGGCTGGGGCTGTACTTGTTGCCCGACGCCTCGACCCAGGCATCGCCGTTGTCCGCTTTGACGATCTTGTAGGCCAGTGTTTCCTTGTCCTCGTTGAGCACCGGATCGTCGTAGCGGCGCCCGATCAATCGCTTGATCGCGAACAGCGTGTCCTCGGGGTTCGTGACAGCCTGACGCTTTGCCGACTGACCGACCAGTCGCTCCTCGGCGTCGGAGAACGCCACCATAGACGGCGTCGTACGCGCACCCTCGATGTTCTCGATGACCTTGCCTTGGCTGCCCTCCATGACGGCAACGCAAGAGTTGGTCGTGCCCAGGTCAATGCCTATGACTTTGCCCATCTCAACCTCACATTTTGGTTCGGCAAGCCGCCCACGGGCCCGGACCGGCGCCGCGCGAACCCACTGAATTCGTCCATTCGCCTGTCGCGTCGTGCGAAAACGACCCGTCGCCGCACCGGGGAGATATAGGTGGCGACGAACGGCCCTACAACAGGCGAACAGCCGAATTCATGGGGTTGCGGGTACCTCTCCGGCCCTTGGCGGCCATCCTTGTTACGCGGTCGTGTCGACCTTCGTCTCCTCGCCGCCCTTGGCTACACCTACCATCGCCGGCCGCAGCAGCCGGTCGTGTAGCACGTATCCCAACTGCAAAAGCTGAACGACCGTACCCGGCGGCTGGTCGCTGTCCGGTACTTCGAACATCGCCTGGTGCTTGTGCGGATCGAACGGCGCACCTAGCGGCTCGATCCGGGCGATGCCGCATTTTTCGAAAGCCGCCAGCAGGTCCTTTTCGACGGCCTGCACACCGGCCTGCATGGTTCGCAAGAGGTCATTGCCCTCGACCTTGTCTTCAGGGATGGCTTCCAGCGCGCGATGCAGATTGTCGGCGACGCTCAGCAGATCCCTCGCAAAGTCGCTGATCGCATATTTCTTGGCGTCGGCGATCTGGCGCTCGCCTCGTTTGCGCACGTTCTCCGTCTCCGCCAGGGTGCGCAGCAGTTCGCCCTTGAGTTCGCCGATCTGCGCCTCCAGCGCGTCGATCCGCACGGTCGCCTGATCATCGGCGCTGAGCGTTTCGCGCGGCGCCTCGGGCGGCGGTGGCGCGGCCGGCGGCGCCTCGGACGGTTCCTCTTCCTTCACACCTACGTCCACGTCCACGTGCACGTCCGCCTCCACGTCCTCCGGCGCGGCCGGCTGGGCAAGTTCCTCGATATCGTCGAGCGCCTCGGCGACGAAATCCAGCTCGGCCTCCGCCGCCGCGAGCGCGTCGTCCACACTCTCGTGGTCGGGCAAGGCGTCCTCGGTCAACAGCGGTTCGAGCGCCGGCGCCTCCTTGCCGTCGGGCCCCGCGCCCTTCGGCTTGCGCGCCGTCTGCTCTCGCGGCGCCCGACCAGCGCGGGCCGCGTTGAGTTCCGCGGCCGTCCGGCCACCCTGGCCGTTCAGCCGGCCGCTCTGGCCGCGCTGTCCGGACGTGCTCTTTTGTTCGCTCATTGGCTCTCCTCCAACCGATCCGTAGCCGCCGCCTTGCGCCTTTAGCTGAGCAGGCGTCCGACCACCTTGGCGGTGTAGTCGACGACTGGAATGATGCGGGCATAGTCGATGCGGGTCGGGCCGATCACGCCGATGGCGCCGACGATCTGCTCGCGGCTGTTGGTATAGGGCGCGACGATGGCCGAACATCCGGCGAGCCCGAACAGCTCGTTCTCCGCGCCGATGAATATCTGCACACCTTCCGCCGCCACGGTTACATCGAGCAGGGCAACCAGGCTCTCCTTCGTCTGCAGGGCGCTGAACAGGCCCCGCACGCGTTCCAAGTCCTCGACAGCGTGCACGTCTTCCAGCAGCCTTTCCGTGCCCGTGACGATCAGCGACCGGGCGTCGTCCTCGCCGGTCCAGGTGGCAAGGCCGGCCTCGACCAGGCCCTTGGTCAGTCCATTCAGATCGGCACGGTGCGCCTGCAGCTCGCGCTCGATCTGTGAGCGTGCCTCGTCCAGTGTCTTACCGATCAGCCGGGCGGTCAGAAAATTCGTCGCCTCGACCAGCGACGATTGCGGCATGCCGACCGGCACGTCGATGACGCGGTTTTCCACCGTGCCGTCGGCAGTCACGAGTACGACAAGCGCTCTACCCGGGCTCAGGTTAACAAACTCGATATGCTTCAGCTGCGTCTCGCTCTTCGGCGCGAACACGAGGCCGGCACAATTGCTGAGGCCCGACAGAACCTTCGTTGCTTCAGCGAGCAGCTGCTGCGGCGCCTTGCCCGAGGCCGAGCATTGCGCCTCGATCGACTGGCGTTCGCTTTCGCTCAGCCGCCCGACTTCCAGCAAGCCGTCGACGAACAACCGCAGGCCGGCCTCGGTCGGCACGCGGCCCGCCGACGTATGCGGCGCATAGAGCAGACCGGCATCCTGCAGGTCGGCCATCGCGTTGCGAATCGTCGCCGGCGAAAGGGTCATGTCCAGCCGCCGCGCGAGCGTGCGCGAGCCGATCGGTTCGCCGGTTTCGACGAAGGTCTCGACCACACGGCGCAGGATCTCCCTGCTCCGGTCGTTCAATTCACTGATCGGCTTGCTCATGACCGCACACCAAAGGGGGCCGGCCGCCGCGGCGGCGGCCGCGGCGGCCGGGTGCCCCTGGACCAGGTGATCCTGTATGTAGCGGCGGCCATGGCCCGATTCAACATGAGGCGCGCCGCCACGTGCCAGTTCCGTTGAACGGAAAAATCCGCTAGCTTGGCGACGCTTGCCGTTCGCCTCTAGCTCAGGACCAAGTGCCCATGCGACCGTCCGGCCGCGCGCCCGACCAGCTTCGCGAGATCGTGCTCGAGACCGACACCGCCAAGTTCGCCGAAGGCTCGTGCCTCGTGCGTTTTGGCGATACCCATGTCCTATGCACCGCCAGCGTCGAGGAGCGTGTGCCGATCTTTCTGCGCGGCGCTGGAAAGGGCTGGGTGACCGCCGAATACGGCATGCTGCCGCGCGCGACACCAACGCGCACCGACCGCGAGGCCGCCCGTGGGCGCCAGAGCGGCCGCACCCAGGAGATCCAGCGGCTGATCGGCCGCTCGTTGCGCGCAATCACTGATTTGACGGCGCTTGGCGAGCGTCAGATCCGCCTCGACTGCGACGTCGTACAGGCCGATGGCGGCACCCGCACGGCGGCAATCACCGGCGCCTGCGTCGCCCTGCAGCTGGCCTGTCGCCGCCTTGTCGAGACCGGCAAGCTGGCGAAGAGCCCGCTGTCCGATCTGGTCGCGGCGGTGTCGTGTGGCCTCTACAAAGGGGCCGCTGTGCTCGACCTGGACTATGAGGAGGACAGCAAGGCCCAGGCCGACGCCAATTTCGTCCTGACCGGCGCCGGCCAACTTGTCGAGGTGCAGGCGACCGCCGAGGACGAGCCGTTCAGCCGCGATCAGTTCATGGCCCTGCTTGAGCTCGCCGAATCCGGCACCGCCGCGCTGGTCGCCATGCAGCGCGACGCGTTGGCCACCCCCTGAAGGCTACCGGCGGCGACGATGGCGCGTCACTTCTCGGGCGGCCGGCTGATCATCGCCAGCCACAATACCGGCAAGGTGCGCGAAATCGGCGACTTGTTACGACCCTACGCGGTGGAGGTCGTCGGCGCCGCGGCACTCGGACTACCTGAGCCCGAAGAGACCGGCGGCACGTTCGTCGCCAACGCCGCCCTCAAGGCCCGGGCCGCCGTCGCTGCCGGGGACCTGCCGGCGATCGCTGATGACAGCGGCCTTGTCGTACCGGCGCTGGACGGCGCGCCTGGCATCCAGTCTGCTCGCTGGGCCGGGCCGGAGCGTAACTTCGATTTAGCCATGGCGAAGCTGGCAGAGGCGCTGGAGCCACACGCGGACTGGTCGGCCTCATTCACCTGCACCCTGGCTCTGGCGTGGCCGGACGGCCTCCTGGAAACGTTCAATGGCCGGGTCGACGGCCGGCTCGTCTGGCCGCCGCGCGGGACCCATGGGTTCGGTTACGATCCGATGTTCATCCCCGACCCGGCGGTCATCGCCAACAGCGCCGACCACGGCCTTACTTTCGGTGAGATGGCGCCGGACCACAAACATGCGATCAGCCACCGTGCCAACGCCTTTCGCAAGCTCGTCGCCACCAGTTTTGCCTGATTCGGTGGCGCCCACGGATGCCGGGCCCACGGATGCCGGGTTCGGCATCTACATGCACTGGCCGTTTTGTCGCTCGCTCTGCCCCTATTGCGACTTCAACAGCCACGTCGCCGACCGGATCGACCAAGGGCGCTGGCAGCGCGCGCTCGTGGGCGAGCTCGACCACTTTGCCGCGGACACCTCCGGCCGCCGAGTCACGAGCGCCTTCTTCGGCGGCGGCACACCGTCGCTGATGGCGCCGGAGACCGTCGCCGAGTGCCTGGCGGCCATTCGCCGCCACTGGCGCGTTGCACCCGAGCTGGAGGTCACCCTCGAGGCGAACCCGACGTCGGTCGAGGCCGGCCGCCTCGCCGCGTTCGCCGAGGCCGGCGTCAACCGCATCAGTCTCGGCGTCCAGGCGCTCGATGACGATGCCCTCAGCCAGCTGGGCCGGACCCATTCACGGGCCGAGGCCGTTGCCGCGGTGGAACTGGCCGCCCGATTATTCGAACGCTATTCGTTCGACCTTATCTACGCCCGCCCCGGGCAGACGCTGGCCGCCTGGCGTCGAGAGCTCGCCGACGCCCTGTCCCTGGCCGGCGACCACCTGTCGCTCTACCAGCTGACGATCGAGCCCGGCACCCCCTTCCATGCCGCCCAGGCGCGCGGCGACTTGACGCTGCCCGGCGAGGACACGGCGGCGGCGCTCTATGAGGCGACCCAGCGCGTGCTCGAGGATGCCGGGCTGCCCGCCTACGAAATCTCCAACCACGCGCGCCCCGGCGCTGCCTGCCGCCACAACCTCACCTATTGGCGCTATGGCGACTATATCGGCGTCGGCCCGGGCGCCCATGGCCGGTTGACGCTCGATGGCCGCGTCACCGCGACGCGGCAGCACCGAGCGCCGGCGGCCTGGCTGCGGCGCGTCGAGGCGGATGGCCACGCGACCAGACTCCGCGAAACCCTCACCGGCCCCGTCGTTCGCGAAGAAATGCTGCTGATGGGCCTGCGCACGGCCGACGGCATCGATCGCGCCGGCTTCGCCGCCCGAACCGGCCTCGCCCTGGAGCAAGCGCTCGGCGTTGAGCGCCGTCAGGCGCTGATCGACGGCGGATTTCTGGTGCTCGACGCCGACGGCCTGCGCGCCACCGCGGCCGGGCGGCAGCGGCTGAACGCGGTTCTGGCGACGCTGCTCGGCTAGTTGACGAAGGCCGCGAAGCTGTCCGGCGCCGGATCCCGCACGACCAAGCCGTCGCGTCCGATCTCCAGCACCGCCAGGCCTCGCTCGGCCACACCGTTTGGCCGCAGCCGGAAGATGCCGTCCATGCCGGAAAAACCGTTCGGCGCGGTCAGTGCGTCCTCGGCAAACGGTTCGATGGCGTCGACCTGCTGTGCCAGGATGGCGGCGAGCGCGACCGCGTCGTAGCCCAGGGTCGCCAGGCGATCCGGGCCGCGGCCATAGGCGGTGCGAAAGCGGCCAACGAATTCATCGCGCTTGCCGGGCGGCGGCGCGGCAAACCAGGCGCCGACCATGGCCGGCTCCGTGCGCAGGCTCGGGTCGTCCCACAGCCAGGTACCGAGCAGCTTCACGCGCGACGGATCGATGTCGTAGAAGGCCAGCAGCGGCGCCAACTGCAGCACCTCGTCGCCGCCGGCCGGCAGCAACACGGCCTCGAAGCCGACATCGCCCAGCGTATCTCGCTCCTGCAGCCGCTCCAGCGCCTGGCGCGAGATATCGTCATTGCGGGCAGCCAGCGCCGTGCGCTGCCGCTCCAGGGCCTGGCGCCGCGACTCGTAGCGGGCCAACTCACTGATCACGTCAGGCATGTCCGAGCCGTCGGGGTGGTAGTAAGTGACGTCTGTAACGTCGCCCGCGGCCGACCGCGTCGCGATCCCCAGGGCGTCGACCATGGCCACGCCGTATTGGTTCTGAGGCGCGACGATGCCGAACTGGGAGAGCCCCCGCGACCGGGCGAAGCGCACTATCCGGTCGACCTGATCCTGCGGCAGGAAGCCAAGCACGAAGACGCCGTTGCCCGCCACGGCACGGTCATTCGAGAACGCGACGACCGGCACGCCGCGCTGGCGTGCCTCGGGTGCCACCGCGGCGACCGAAGACGCCAGCAGCGGGCCCAAGATCAGCGTCGCGCCTTCGGCCAGCACCTGCTGCGCCGCGATCCGCGCCCCGACGGCAGTGCCCCGGGTATCCCGCGGCAACAGCACGAAGCTTTCATCGGCTCGCTCGAACAGCGCCATTGACGCCGCGTCCAGCAGGTCGCGCCCACGCGCGGCCGCTGGGCCGGTCAGCGGCAACAGCAGGCCGACCCGGCGCAGGTTATCGTCGTCCTCCGGCGGGATGGCACGGCCGAACGGCGGCACCGTGCCCGACGAGCTGCCGAACAACCCGCCCGCGCGGCCGGTTTGATTTGCACCGACGCCGGCTTGCGCGTCCGGGCCGTCGCCCGGTACCGTTGGGGCGGCACACGCAGCCAGAACGATGGCGACGAGCGACAGCCATGGCACGGCGCGCGCACGGCTCAGATGGCGGCAAGCAGACGCAAACACTTTCCACTCCCTCCGAAACCACCATGGGGCTGGTCGTGCAACGTAGCGGCGCCGGCGTGGCAAGACAACCTGAGCCGCTGACCGGCCTGTACATCGTCGCCACGCCGATCGGCAATCTCGGCGACATTACGATCCGAGCGCTCGATGTGTTGCGGCGCGCCGACGTCATCGCC
This sequence comes from Alphaproteobacteria bacterium, assembly GCA_965261585.1. Classification (GTDB taxonomy): domain Bacteria; phylum Pseudomonadota; class Alphaproteobacteria; order UBA6615; family UBA6615; genus CBDHDN01. The sequence goes on along the minus strand of CBDHDN010000058.1, from coordinate 37,606 downwards.
TGCGAGGACACCCGGGTTACCGCCAAGCTGCTGCGCGCGTATGGAATCGCTGCCGAGACGACACCCTACCATGATCATAACGCTGTCCAGGTCCGACCGCGACTGATCAGACGCCTGCAAGACGGCGAAAGTGTGGCGCTGGTGAGCGACGCCGGCACGCCGTTGATTGCCGACCCCGGCTACAAGCTGGCCCAGGCCGCTATGGAGGCCGGACTTGCGGTGACGGCGGTCCCCGGCGCCAGCGGTCTACTGGCCGCGTTGCTGCTGTCCGGCCTACCGACGGACCGGTTTCTGTTCGCCGGCTTCCTGCCGCCAAAGTCGGCGGCGCGCCGGGCCGCCCTGGCGCGGCTGCGCGATGTACCGGCGAGCCTCGTCGTCTATGAGGCGCCACGCCGGCTGGCCGCAAGCCTGGCCGACATGGCCGCGGTGCTCGGCGATCGCCAGGCCGCCATCGCCCGCGAGCTGACGAAACGCCATGAGGAGGTCCGCCGTGGCAGCCTCGAGCAGCTGACCGCTCACTACGCGGCCACCGCACCGCCACGTGGTGAGGTGGTCGTTGTCATCGGGCCGCCGGCCGCCGGCGACCAGGCGGCGGGCAACGCGGCCGTCGACACGGCTCTGCGCGAAGCCCTGGCGACGCTCAGCCTGCGCGACGCCGTCGACGCCGTCACGGCAACCGCCGGGCGCCCGCGCCGGGACGTCTATGCGCGGGCCCTCGCCCTCCCCGGCACGGCCGATGGCGGATGACCGCCGCCGCCGCGCCCGCCGCCGGGCCCGCCGCCGGGCCCGCCGCCGTGGTAGGCAGGCCGAAGCCGTCGTCGCGATCTGGCTGCGCGTCAAGGGCTATCGCATACTCGCCCGCCGCTATCGCTCGCCCGTCGGGGAGCTCGACATCGTCGCCCGCCGTGGTCGCATCCTCGCCATCGTCGAAGCCAAGGCGCGCGCGGCTGGACGATGCGGCCGAGGCGATCAGCGCCAGGCAACAGCGGCGCATCGCCCGTGCCGCCCTGTATTTTCAGACCGCGCACCGCGCCCACGCGGGCTGCCAGATCCGTTTCGACGGGGTCTTGGTACGACCATGGCGCTTGCCGCGGCATTTGGTGGACGCCTGGGCGGTCGAGTTGTAAATGCACCGCTAGAGAGCCGGCCGCCTGCCTCGATTCGCTGCGGCGGCCGCCAGGAGCAGGGACAAGCCAAGCAGGGGAAAAGCCATGATGTGTCGAATGAAGCTTCGCAATGCGTTGCTGCCGGCTCTCGTGCTTGCCGCAACGGTGCTGAGCGCCTGCGCCCCGGTCGCGCTGACGGCCGCTGCCGGCGCGACAACGACAAAAGCCGCGGCGGAAGAGCGTGGCCTCGGCGGCAGCGCCAGGGACGCCGGCACCCGCATCGCCGTCAACGATCTCTGGTTCAAGCACGACGCCGAGATGTACCGCCGCGTCGGCCTGCAGATCTATGACGGCCGCTTGCTGTTGACCGGGATCGTCCCGAGCGAGGACATGCGTGACGCCGCGGTCAAGCTCGCCTGGCAGCCCGAGAGCGTTACCGACGTGATCAACGAGATCAAGGTCGACAAGACCCGTGGCCTCAACACCTATGCGGTGGACACCTGGGTCTCGACCCAGGTGAAGACCAAACTGATCCTGGACAGGGGCGTATCCTCGATCAACTACCGGGTCCGCACGGTCGATAGCACGGTCTACCTGCTTGGTGTCGCCCAGTCGCAGGTGGAGCTGGACCGGGTGTTCGAGATCGTCCGCAACCAGACCAACGTCGACCAAGTCGTCAGCCATGTGCTCTTGAAGGACGACCCTCGCCGCGAAGCATCATAGCGGCCCGGTATGACACCGCGCAGCGAGGCCGAGGCAATTCTGCGGGCGGCGGCCGGCCGCCCCGACGACGCCGTCGACCTCACCGAGGCCGCCCTGGCGTTCGCCGCGCTCGATCGGCCGGGTGTGCCGCTCGACCGCTACCGCCGCCACCTTGACGCGTTGGCCGCCGAGGTCGCGCTGGCACACGACACGGCGGACGCGGGCGTGGCGGCGAAGCTCGCGGCGCTCGCCAGCGTCATTGCCGGCAAGCACGGCTACGTCGGCGACGACCAGACTTACGACGACCTGCAGAACGCCAACCTGATCCGCGTGATCGACCGGCGCAAGGGCTTGCCGGTGGCGCTCGGCATCCTTTACCTCGCAGCCGGCCGCGCCCAGGGCTGGGACGTCGCCGGTCTGCGCTTTCCCGGGCATTTCGTGCTGCGCTTCAGCGCGGCCGGCGAGCGCGTGATGTTCGACCCCTTCAACGGCGGCCAGCCCGTCGCGACCGCCGAGCTGCGCGCGCTGCTCAAGGCCGCCGCCGGGCTGTCGGCCGAGCTCGACCCGGCCCACTACACCGACGCCACGAACCGCGAGATCCTGTTGCGCCTGCAGAACAACATCAAGGTCCGCATGCTGCAGACCAGCCGCGTCGAGCCGGCGCTGCGTGTCGTCGAGGACATGCTGCTGTTCGCACCCGACGAAGTGATCCTATGGCGCGAGGCCGCAATGCTGCACGCGAGCCTCGGCAACCTGCGCGCCGCGATCACGGCGCTGCAGACGTTCCAGGACCTGGCCACCGATGCCGCCGCCCGGCACGATGCCGCGCTGTTGCTGCAACAGCTGCGGAGCAAGCTGAACTAGCCATGGGTCTCAAAGTCGCCATTCAGATGGACCCGGTCGCCGGCATCGACATCGCCGGCGATTCGACATTCGCCCTGGCACTCGCGGCCCAGGCGCGCGGCCACGCGCTCCACCACTATCTACCGGCGGCGCTCAGCCTGCGCCATGGCCGCGTCGTCGCCCAGGCCCGGACGCTGACGGTCCGCGACAGCGCCGGCGACCACGCGACGCTGGGCCCGCCGGAGACGCTGGACCTGGCCGCCATGGACGTTGTCCTGATGCGCCAGGACCCCCCCTTCGACATGGCCTACATCACGGCGACCCACCTGCTGGAGCACATCCATCCCACGACACTCGTCGTCAATGACCCGGTCGCCGTGCGCAATGCCCCGGAGAAGCTGTTCGTCACCCACTTCCCGGACCTGATGCCGCCGACGCTGATCACGAGCGACCGTGACGAGGTGCTGGCGTTCCGCGCCGAGCACCGCGACATCATCGTCAAGCCGCTGTTCGGCAATGGCGGCGCCGGCGTCTTTCACGTGACGCCCGACGACGAGAACCTGAATGCCCTGTTAGAGATGTTCACCGAGCTCTATCGCGAGCCGGTGATCGTGCAGCGCTACTTGGCCGAGGTGCGCGCCGGTGATAAGCGCATCATCCTGATCGACGGCATCGCGGCGGGCGCCCTCAACCGGGTGCCCCAGCCCGGCGAGGCGCGCTCGAACCTGCATGTCGGCGGCACCGCCGAACGGGCCACACTCGACGCCCGCGACCGCGCGATCTGCGCCGCCATCGGGCCGACACTCAAAGAGCGCGGGCTGATCTTCGTCGGCATCGACGTCATCGGCGGCTACCTCACCGAAATCAACGTCACGTCGCCGACCGGGCTGCGCGAGATCGACCGCTTCGACGGCACCGCCCTGGCCGACCAGATCTGGCAGGCGATCGAAGCCCGGCGCGGCTGACCGAGGCACTCCGGCCGGTGGCCTGGTCCCGCCACCTGGCCCCCCCAAGCGGCGGGTGAATCAGCCCACAGCATCGAACCACCAGCGAACCTTTCACGAACAAAGCGGGAATTCCACGCGACCTAAGCGTGTATCGCCGGCCCCAACCGGACGGTTCTGCTGTCGAGAACATTCTGAGTTGACCGGTTTATGTACCATATGAGTTGACCGCTTCTGTTGCGGTTTCTGGCCCTGTGGGGAAGTGGTCGGTCGCGGAGCGGCTGTCCACTTGTCCACAGGGCGCCGGTCGGTCGCGTCGAAGCGGGTCACGCGGCCTCGCGGGTTTGGCTGTCGATCGGTTGGCCATCGGCGCGGTATCGCGCCAGACATCGCGGTCCATGGAAGACGGCCATTGTGCCGTCGGGGTATTCGTGGACGCGGACCCTGGCCTTGACGTAATGGCGGCGGTGGCGGCCGGCGGGGATCTGAAGTGCCAGGCGCTTGTAGCGCACCGTGTTGTCGTTTGAGACGGTGCGTTCCTCGTGGATGCACAGGATGTCGTCGAGCGCGCCGGTGAAGGGGACGAAGGCGGTGCCCTGGTCCTCGGCCGGGGTCGCGAAGCGGGCGTTGTGTTGTGGCAGGAAGACCTCCTTGAGGAAGCGGTTGGCCTCGACCATGTCGGTGATGCCGGCGAGCCTGAGTTCCTGGGGCAGGCGCTTCTGCAAGGTGCCGAACATGTGCTCCGAGCGCCCCCTTGCCTCGGGCGAGTAGGCCGGGATCAACTCGATGCCGAGCTGCGCCAGGGCGCGGCCGACCTGGGTCGGGGTGTCCTTGTCCACCTTGCCGCCGGCCTCGGGCGTGTTCCAGTAGTGGCTGGCGCGGTCGGCGTAGAGCGAGCAGAACAGGCCCTTGGCCCGGATCGCCTCGGACACCCCCTGGAAGCTCGACATGGTGCCCTCTTCGGCGACGAAGAAGGCCGAGTAGATATCGCTGGTCGCATCGTCCATGGTGACGATCAGGTCCCACCCTCGACCGGGGAGCCACTCGTGGCTCGAGCCGTCCTGGTGCAACACCATGCCGGGCAGGGCACGGCGCGGCCACTTGCGCCGGTGCGCCCCACGCCTGGGCGCCGCGCGCCTGCGCCCATGGGCTTGCAAGCTCAGCCGCAGCCAGTTGTAGCTGCGCTTGAAGCCGTGATCGGCCACCAGCTTCTCGTGGAAGTGCTTGGCCGTGAAGTCCCAGTAGCGGGTGTCGAACAACTCCAGCACCCGCGCCACCTCGTCCACCGGCGCGCGCCGCGCCGAGAGGCGGCCCAGGCGGCGGTCGTAGAGACTGTCGAGAACATTCTGAGTTGACCGGTTTATGTACCATATGAGTTGACCGCTTCTGTTGCGGTTTCTGGCCCTGTGGGGAAGTGGTCGGTCGCGGAGCGGCTGTCCACTTGTCCACAGGGCGCCGCTCGGTCGCGTCGAAGCGGGTCACGCGGCCTCGCGTGTTTGGCTGTCGATCGGTTGGCCATCGGCGTGGTATCGCGCCAGACATCGCGGTCCATGGAAGACGGCCATTGTGCCGTCGGGGTATTCGTGGACGCGGACCCTGGCCTTGACGTAATGGCGGCGGTGGCGGCCGGCGGGGATCTGAAGTGCCAGGCGCTTGTAGCGCACCGTGTTGTCGTTTGAGACGGTGCGTTCCTCGTGGATGCACAGGATGTCGTCGAGCGCGCCGGTGAAGGGGACGAAGGCGGTGCCCTGGTCCTCGGCCGGGGTCGCGAAGCGGGCGTTGTGTTGTGGCAGGAAGACCTCCTTGAGGAAGCGGTTGGCCTCGACCATGTCGGTGATGCCGGCGAGCCTGAGTTCCTGGGGCAGGCGCTTCTGCAAGGTGCCGAACATGCGCTCCGAGCGCCCCCTTGCCTCGGGCGAGTAGGCCGGGATCAACTCGATACCGAGCTGCGCCAGGGCGCGGCCGACCTGGGTCGGGGTGTCCTTGTCCACCTTGCCGCCGGCCTCGGGCGTGTTCCAGTAGTGGCTGGCGCGGTCGGCGTAGAGCGAGCAGAACAGGCCCTTGGCCCGGATCGCCTCGGACACCCCCTGGAAGCTCGACATGGTGCCCTCTTCGGCGACGAAGAAGGCCGAGTAGATATCGCTGGTCGCATCGTCCATGGTGACGATCAGGTCCCACCATCGACCGGGGACCCACTCGTGGCTCGAGCCGTCCTGGTGCAACATCATGCCGGGCAGGGCACGGCGCGGCCGCTTGCGCCGGTGCGCCCCACGCCTGGGCGCCGCGCGCCTGCGCCCATGGGCTTGCAAGCTCAGCCGCAGCCAGTTGTAGCTGCGCTTGAAGCCGTGATCGGCCACCAGCTTCTCGTGGAAGTGCTTGGCCGTGAAGTCCCAGTAGCGGGTGTCGAACAACTCCAGCACCCGCGCCACCTCGTCCACCGGCGCGCGCCGCGCCGAGAGGCGGCCCAGGCGGCGGTCGTAGAGACCGTCGGCTCCCTCCGCCTCGTAGCGGTCGCGCCAGCGCCGGAAGGTGCGCTCCGAGACACCCAAAACCTCCGCCGCCTCCGCCTGGCTCAAGCCACCCCGATGGGTGCGCCCGTAAACCTCCTCGAACTTCATCAATCTCAGTCCCTGTACCTGCTCCGTCCAACGCATCGCCTCCCTCCATGGCTTGGAGGCGTTCTAAAACCGGACAGATCATCTGGTACATAAACCGGACATATCGCGTGTTACCGACACTGGGGCCACGATACCCCTTGGTTTTTAGCCGCCGATGCAGGATGCTGAGAGTCCCTTCGTCGTTTGTGGATATCCGCCCGGATTGGGCCCAGACCGGGGGCAGCCATGCTCTTCCGCCAACTCTTCGACGCCACGTCTTGTACCTATACCTACCTGATCGCCAGCCGCCGCGGCGGCGAAGCGCTGATCATCGATCCCGTGCTCGACAAGGTCGACCGCTACCTGCAGCTCATGGCCGAGCTCGACCTGCGTCTGGTCAAGGCGATCGACACCCATGTCCACGCCGACCACATCCCCGGCCTCGGCGCGCTGCGTGATCGCACACGCTGCATCACCGTGATGGGCGAGCGCTCGGGCGTCGACGTCGTCTCGCTGCGGGTCGGCGACGGCGAAATTGTCGCGATCGAAGGCATCGCGCTGACGGCGCTCTACACCCCCGGCCACACCGACGACAGCTACAGCTTCCTGATGGAAGACCGCGTCTTCACCGGCGATACGCTGCTGATCCGCGGCACCGGCCGCACCGACTTCCAGAGCGGCGATGCACGCGCCCAGTACGATTCGCTGTTCAACAAGCTGCTGCGCCTGCCCGACGAGACGCTGGTCTACCCGGCGCACGACTACAAGGGCGACACCGTCAGCACGATCGCCGAGGAGAAGGCATCGAACCCGCGCCTGCAGGTGAGCTCGCCCGACGAATATGCCGAGATCATGAACAACCTCAACCTGGCGAACCCGAAGATGATGGACGTGGCGGTGCCGGCGAACCTGCGCATCGGCCTGTCCCAGGACGAGTTGGCGGCACGCGGCCTGTCGGTCGCGGCGGCCGAGGCAACGGCTCTGGTCGGCTCACCGAAAGACCTGCTGATCGACCTGCGCGACACGACTGAGCGACACAAGCACGGCGTCATCCCGGGTTCGGTCCATGTGCCCTATGCCGATTTGGATGAGAACGTGCATCCCGGCGGCATGCTGCACGAGGTCGCCGGCGCCACCGGCAAGCGCCTCGTGTTCTATTGTGCGTTCGGCGAGCGTTCGGCCATGGCGACCCAGGCGGCGCTTGACGCCGGCCTCGCCAACGCCTGCAACCTGACGGGCGGCATCGACGCCTGGAAGGCGGCCAGGGGCCCGCTCGAACAACCCTAGACGGGCCGCAAGTGGTCGGTAGATGCGGTCAGTAGATGCTGTCGACGACCCGCTCGGCCGGCAACTCGACCGTGACCGTAGTCCCCACGCCAATCTCGCTCTCGAGGTCCAGGGTGCCGCCGTGCAGCTCGACCAGGGCCTTGGTCAGGGGCAGGCCGAGGCCGGTCCCCTGATATTTCCGGTTCAGGTCGCTGTCGACCTGGCCGAATTGGGAGAAGGCCTTGTCAATGTCTTCGGGCGCGATGCCGATCCCGGTGTCGATGGCCCGGAACACATGGCCGCTGCCGTCAGGGCAGGCGATCCGCAACGTGACCGCACCGCCGGCCTCGGTGAACTTGACCGCGTTCGACAGCAGGTTGACCAGTATTTGCTTTAGCTTGCGTTCGTCGGCCCGCAGCACCGGCAGGCCGTCGGCCAGGTCCAGCCGAAGCGCGATGCCGCCGGCAGCCGCGCGCTTCTCGACGAGGATGAAGACGGACCGCGCAAGGTCGGCGATGTCGATGTCGTCTTCCAGGATCTCATCCAGCCCCGATTCGACCTTGGATAAATCCAGCAGGTCGTTGATGAGCGCCAGCAGATGCTGCCCGGAGTCGTGGATGTCGACGGCATAGTCGCGATACTTGCCGCTGCCGGCCGGCCCGAGCGTCTCGCTGGCGATGATCTCGGAGAAGCCGATGATCGCCTTCAGCGGGGTGCACAGCTCATGGCTCATCGCGGCAAGGAACTCGGACTTGACGCGGTTGGCCATCTCCGCCTCTTCCTTGGCCGCCACGAGCTCCGCGTTGTTTTCCTCGAGCCGCGCCTTGTGGGCGTGCATCTCGGTGACGTCGAGGACGCTCGCGTGAGAGAGCACCAGCTCACCGTTCTCGTCATGCAACTGGTCGCCGCTGACCAGGCAAGCAAGGACCTTGGCCGGTTTGACCTCCAACAAGACCTCGGCATAGCCGTCGCCCAGCAAATAATCGGACACCAGATAGTCCGGCAGCGGCAGGTCGGCCGCCTTGCCTGACATTTTCACGCGCGGGAAACCGGTGCCCTGCAACTCGTTCGTGTCCTCTGCGCCGCACAGCTTGAGGGCCGCCTGATTGCAGTAGACCAACCGGTTCGCGTCGTCATAGGCCATCACGGCGGCGATGCTGCTCTCGGTCATCGCCGCCTTGCTCGCCAACACGCGATCGGCGAAGGCCGCGTCGTCGTCCGCGACGCTCTCGGCCGGCGGCCCAAGGAAGCGGAGCTTCGCTCGCCGGCCCGTCCGCGGGCGCACCGGCGGGACTGCCGCCTCGGCCAGCATGGCCAAGCTTGTGCTCCCCCACCACATCATGGATGAGCCTCCGCCGGGCGACGGCGGCCCGGCCCAACGGACCCGCGGGCGGCCCACATCGAGGGGACTATCAAGCATGGCCATGCGCCGCCGCCGGGATGGCCTTGCCGTCGAAGTTGGCGCCGTCCAGCTTGGCCTCGTTCAGGTTGGCATCGGTCAGATCGGCCGAAGCGAGGTTGGCGCCGGTCAGATCGGCCTTCATCAGATTAGCGGACCGCAGGTTGGCGCCGCTAAAATCCGCCCGCGCCGCCGTCGCCCCGGTAAGATTGGTCGGCCAGTTGCATTTCTTTGTCAGGTTGTTCGGGTCACGGCTGCTGGCAGCGCTGAGGTCGGCATCGGTCAGATCGGCACCGCTGAGGTCGGCATCGCGCATATTGGTGCCCAACAGCCGCGCCTCCGCCAGGTTGGCTTCGCCGAGGTCGGCACCGGACAGATTGGACAGCACGAACGCACACTTCGCCAGATTGGCGCCCTTCAGCACGGCATTCGTGAGATCGGCCGCGCTGAGGTCCAGCCCGGACAGGTCGGCATAGCTCAAATCGGTATTCGCCAGCTTGGCGCAGGCGCCCTGCGCACCGTCGCTCGCGATCCACGCGCCATGATCGCGCAAGATCGCCTGTATCGGGTTCGGCAGGTCCTGCGCCGCCACGAGGCGCGTGACACCGGTCAGATTTGCCGATGACAGGTCCAAGCCATCCAGAGCGACGCCGGTGAGGTCGGCGTTCACCAGATTGGCGTCTTCCAGCACCGCCCCTTCCAGCGTCGCCCCACACATCGTTGCACCAGTCAAATTGGCGCCGGTCAGGTTGGCGCCGGTCAGATCGACCTGGGTCAGGTTGGACTGGCTCAGATCGGCGTTGGCGAGGTCGGCATGGCGCAGGATGGCCCTGGTCAGATCTCTTTGTGAGATGGCTGAGTTCGCCAAGCGCGCACCGGCCAGGTTGGCGCCGACAAGCACCGCCTTGTTCATCTGGATATTCGAGAGATCGACCTTGCTGACGGCGCAGCCGCCTTCATCGCCGACACTCATCAGCGCGCCGTCACGCAGATCCACGTTGGCGAGCCGCGCGCCAGAGAGATTGCAGCCGCGCAGGGTCGCCCCACGCAGGTCCGCATCGGAGAGGTCGGCATCGCGTAGGTCGGAATCCTGCAATTTGGCGCCAAACAAATCGGCGCCGCGCAGATTGGCGCCGGCGAATTTGCAGTTGCTCAAATTCGCTCCGGTCAGGGTCGCCCTGGCGAGCTGCAGGCCCGATATCTTGAGGCCGGAAAGATTCTGCAGCGCAAGGTTCGCCCGAACGCCACCGCGCCCATCGAGCCAGGCCTTGTGTTTTCGCAGGATCTCAACAAGTTCCGACGGCGTCATTCGAGTGCCCTTCTAAAGACCCACGCAACTAGGAGCATTCAGCAAGTCACGGATCGCGCGGCTCGTAAACGTCAAGAAATGTGGACCCAGAGAAACTCTGGCACAAGCGTGTTATTCTCTCCTTAAGTATTACTTGAATTCAAGATAACTTTTAGACAAATTGAATGGAATACACGCCTTTCCCTACCCGGAAGAGCGGGGATATTCGCGTCTCGGCCCGTCTTTACACCCTCCTTGAGCCCTGGGAGGAGAACCGACTTGAACGGGAATTGAGCTCCGCAGCGTCAGCCGACCAGCTGCCAGGATCCGTCCGGCAGCCGGCAGGCGCGCCCATAGACGCTCTGCAGCCGGCCGCCGAGCCGCGCCGCGGTCGTATATTCGCGACAGTCGCGGCCGTCGCTGGCGCGGTACGTCCGGGTCGGCGTGACCTGGTAGTTCTGATCGCTCGACGTCCAGGTAATGGACTGTCCGTCCTCGGCGTGCTCGAGCGCCTGGCCGACGCAGTTTTGGTCGACTTGGTCCATGGCACGACCGATGCTGCCGCCGACGATGATGCCGATGATGGTGCCGCCGACGATGGCGACGGTGCGCGTGTCGCCGTCGCCGATTTCGGATCCGACGGCGCCGCCCACCGCGCCGCCGATGGCGGCGCCCAACGCCGCGCGATTGCAGTGGCTCAAATCGAGGTCGATCGGCTGCCTGACCGGCGCGGCCGCGCGCGCCCGGCCCTTTCCAGGCTTACCCTTGGCGCGATAGCCATGCGCGGGCGCCCACGGAGGCGGATCGGCGACGGCGCTTTCCGCGCCCCAGAGTGTGCCCATCAGGACCATGGTGGCCATGGCAGCGGCTCGATTGACCTTCATCTGTCTGCTCCCGAACGTGTGCAATCGTCGTGTCAGCATGTGCCCGTCGCCATGAACGGGCGGTGAACCTGGATCGCTAGCCCGGATTTCTCACAGCGGGATTGGTGGTGGCCGAGAGCCAGTTCATCTTGGGCACTGTTGATGGGTTGCTGTGAAGCATGCAGGCTGGAGGGTTCCGCCGGCTGCTGGCGGTGGTCTGAGGCTGGAGTTGATCCTGTGTGGTTGACGGGACGGGCGGAGGCCGGCTGCTGGGGTCAGCCGGTGGCGTTGCATAATCGATGGTGAGCCAGGCGGTATTCCTGCTGGTAGGGGAACGAAGACGCCATTGCGAACTTGACCCGGCGGACGGAGCGGCGCACCTGGGCGCCGATCTTCAACAGCTTCAAGCGGATGGTGCCGCAGGTGGCGCGGACGAAGCGGGTGTGCTTGAGGGCGATGCGGCGCAGCGCGCAGAGCAGCGCATAGGCCATGGCGGCGAACCACAAGCGCAGCTGGTTGGCCCGCATGGTGGCAGCCGAAGTGCGGTCGGCGAACAGATCGGCCTGGCATTCCTTGATGCGGTTCTCCATGTCGCCGCGGGCGCAATAGACCTTTTCATAGAGCCGGCGGGCCTTGACCTCGCCGGTGCCGAGCGAGGTGACGACGAAGCGCGGATTGGCCTTACCGTGGGTCCATTCGGCCTTGGCGACGACGCGGCGTTCGCGGCTCCAGCTCTTACGCGTCGTCCACACCAGCTCCTGGTAGCGGCGGGTCGGCTTGCCGGTGCGCCGGCTGTCGGCGGCGCGGCGGCGGCGAGAGCGTTCTCGATCGCGCCGCTGAGCCGCTTGTTCCTGGCCAGCCCAAAGACGTAGTCGACCCGGTTGGCTTCGCACCACGCCATCAGCGCCTCGCGGGCGAAGCCGGAATCAGCGCGCACCAGAATACGCACGTCCGGCCAGTCGTCGCGGATCTGCTCGACGATCCGGGCGAGCTCCTCGATCGCGCCGGCGGCGCCGTCGATATTGGCCGGCCGCAGCTTCGCCGCCAGCAGATGCCGGCTACAGAAGATGTACAGCGGCAGATAGCAGTAACAATCGTAGTAACCGTGGAAGAACCGATCCTCCTGCTCGCCGTGCAACGGATCGTCGGTCGCGTCGAGGTCGATGATGATCTGCTTCGCCGGCCGCCGGTGCGCGGCCAAGAACAGCGCGACGAACTGGCGCTCGATCGCCGCCGCGTCGTGGCCGATCTTGTGATAGCGCGACGGCGGCCCCGACGGCGCGTGCTCCAGCCGGTTCAGCGTCGACTTGCCGGCGAGCGGCGCGCAGTCCGCCCGCCGCGCCTCGAGCTTGCCGGCGAGCACCGCCATCACCGGATCATGGCGCAGCTCGTCGTGGTCGATCAGGTCCTCGTAACCCAGCGCCAGGGCGAACACACGTTGGCCGACCAGCGTCGCGACGCTGTGCTCCGTCAACGCCGGATCGCGGCCGTCCTGGAAACATCGCGCAAACCCCGCGACCAGGCCAATCGCCCGCTCCGTGGCCCCCAGCAAAAGCGCGCCGCCGTTCGACGTCACCGCACCGCCGTCAAACGCTGCCTCAACGCGCCGGCTCTCAACGCGTGCAAATCCGAACAGATCCGAGATACACTCTGTTGGCATCGGGGAGATCCTCCGTCTCAGCTTAAGTTCTTGTTGCAACAATCACTTTCGCTGATTCGGGGCCCCGATGCACTACTCCGTGTGAGAAATCCGGGCTAGGGCGGCGCCGTCGACAGCCAGAAGGTCGGACCGGCGAACCAGCAGGTACGATCGGGCAGGCCGCCGCGGCGCAGCGAGCCGACGAGCGGCAGCGCACCGCCGCTGCGCCGGAAAGCGGCGGCGAGGCCGCGCGCCGCCGCCAGCTCGCGGTGGGCGGCGCAATGGAAGATGCTGGTCATCGAGACGAACGCCGCGGCATAGCCATCGCCCGTCCGCTCGACCTTGAGGAACGCACCGCGCCCGTGCTCGCCCGTCAGCGGCATGAGCAGACGGCCGCCGGGCACGAGCGCATCGAGCCAGACCGCCGCCGGGTGCGTGACGCCGGCGTTGACGACGATGACGTCGCAAGCGCCGGGGTCGTGCGCACCGCCGTCGCCCGCAAACAGTTGCGCTTGCGGCCACGGCGCCAGGTTGGCACGCGCCGCCGCGGCCAGGTCCGGATCGACCTCGTACGCGCTGACGCGCCCCGCCGCGCCAACGAGCTCCGCCAGAATCGCGCTGTAATAGCCGGTACCGCAGCCGACGTGGACGACATGCGCGGCCGCGCGAATTTCGAGCTGGTCATAGAGGAACGCCCACAGGCTCGGCTGGCCGTTGTTGAGGTCGCGCGCCTCATCGATGGCGACGAGGACATCGTGATAGACGTGTCGCGCGTCGGCGTCGGGCGACATGAAACTGCCGCGCCCCAACGGTGACATCAAACGCCACGGGCCGGGCGCGAGGAACGCCTCACGCGGCACCGTTGCGAAGGCCGCGACAATCGCCTCGTTGGCGCGCACCGGCGCGGTGAAGCGCAGCTCCTCGGCATAGCAGCGCCGCGCGGTTCTCAGATCGATCGGAGGGGCGTCCGCGCTCAAGTGGAGTCGAGCCGGCGCAACGGGGTCACGATCAGACCACTAGTGATGCCCGTAGGCCGGCGGCACATAGAGACCGGGATCCGGATAGTAGTCGATGAACAGGTTGACGCGCGGCAGCTTGCCGCGGTGCCGCACGGAATAACGCAACCGGTTGTTGAAATCGTAGACCCGGCCACGGCGCATCTTGAACTTCTTGCCGCCGATCTTGTATTCGACACCCGGCGGCGCCAGCAGCGGCACGTGCAGCCGGTGCGCCTTCGCCGCCATCGGCTGGCCGTCGACGTGCGGCGCGATCGTCGCGCCCGGCGTCATCCGGACGAGGGCGAGCCGGGTGACGACGCCCCGTTCGCTGCGCACCTTGTCGAGCGCCTGCTCGACCACCGGCCCCAGCATGGCCTCGTGATCGTGCCATTCGCGGAACGTGTAGAACGGACCCATGTCCGTCTCTTCGCGCGCGACCGGCATGAACGGGGTCGGGTCGAGGCCCTTTGCCTCGGCCCACTTGCCGATCAGATCCTCCATCGTGTTGACGCGCCACGGATTGGTCCAGCGCATCCATTCGTGGCGGAACAGAATGGCACGCGTCGCGTCGTGCACGCCGTCGGCCAGGATGTCCTGGCGGAAACTGTTGGCCGTCCAGGCGTCCTCGTCCAGGCCCGCGACATGAGCCACGGCCGCCGCGACGTCGACCGGCCCAAGATCCCTGTAGGGTACGCCTATGTCCATGGCCTCGTCCCTCAGCGGCAGGCCGGCCCCTCGCGGCCCCATCAACGAAGCAGGCTGCCAGGATAGTGCGACAAGCGCGGCCGCGCCAGCACCCGTCAGCCGAGCATGCGGCCGAGATTGCGGCCGCCGAAGATGTGAACGTGAAGGTGCGGCACTTCCTGGTTCGCATCGGCGCCGTGGTTGGCCAGCAGGCGATAGCCCGGCGCCTCGAGGCCGAGCTGGCGCGCGACGGCACCGACCGCGCGCACGAAGCCGGCGATCTCCGCGTCACCCCCGTTGGCCGCGAAATCGGCCCACGAGACGTACTTGCCCTTGGGGATCACGAGCACGTGGGTCGGCGCCTGCGCGTTGATGTCGTGGAAGGCGAGCGCGTGGTCGTCCTCATGGACCTTGTTGCACGGGATCTCGCCGCGCAGGATCTTGGCAAACACGTTGTCGTCGTCGTAGGCCATCGCGGGTTCCCCCCTAACCACCATCGCCGCCGCTGCTGTCGCGCTTGCGGCCCGCCTTCTCGGCGAGCCCCGAGGTGCCCATGCGGGCCTCCAGCTCGGCCAGCACGTCCTCGGGCCGGACGCCGCTATCGGCCCACAGCACGAGCAGGTGATAGAGCAAGTCGGCGCTCTCCTCGATCAGCGCATCGCGGCCGCCGTCGACAGCCGCGATCACCGTCTCGACCGCTTCCTCGCCGAGCTTTTGGGCCAGCTTCCGCCGCCCCTGGCTGAACAGGTCGGCCGTGTAGGATGTCGCCGGGTCCGCCGTCTTGCGCGACTCGATCACGGCGAACAGCGCCGCCAGCACGGCGTCGTTGTCAGCCATCGGCCTCGACCGGGCGCACGGCCACGCCGGCGGCCGCCATTGCCGCCTTGGCCTGACCGACGGAATGTGTGCCGAAATGGAAGATCGAGGCCGCCAGCACGGCTGAGGCATGGCCGTCGCGCACGCCCTCGACCAGGTGGTCGACGGTGCCGACGCCGCCCGACGCGATGACCGGGATCGATACAGCGTCGGCGATCGCCCGGGTGAGCGCGATGTCGAACCCGGCCTGGGTGCCGTCGCGGTCCATCGAGGTCAGCAGGATCTCGCCGGCGCCATCGGCCGCGATCTTGCGCGCCCATTCGACCGCGTCGAGCCCGGTCGCCGTGCGCCCGCCGTGGGTGAAGACCTCCCAACCGCCCGCGTCGCCGGGCCGCGCCTTCGCGTCGATCGCGACGACGATGCACTGGCTGCCGAATTTGCGGGCCGCCGCGGCAACGAATTCCGGGCTGTCGACGGCCGCCGTGTTGATCGCCACCTTGTCGGCCCCGGCCAGCAGCAGCTTGCGGATGTCGTCGAGGGTCCGCACGCCGCCACCGACGGTCAGCGGCATGAAACAGGCCTCCGCCGTGCGGGCGACGGCGTCGAACAGAATGTCGCGGCGTTCATGGCTGGCCGTGATGTCGAGGAAGCACAGCTCGTCGGCCCCGGCGGCGTCATAGACCTGGGCCTGCTCCACCGGATCGCCGGCGTCGCGCAGGTTGACGAAGTTGACGCCCTTGACGACGCGGCCGTCCTTGACGTCCAGGCAGGGGATCACACGCACTTTCAGCAAGGGCTCAGTTCCGCAGCAGCGCCAACGCCTCGGCCAGATCGATGCGGCCATCGTACAGTGCCCGCCCGGAGATCGCACCGGCGATCACGCCCGTCGCCTTGAGGCTTTCAAGGTCGGCGAGCGAGGCGATGCCACCCGAGGCGATGACCGGCACCGCGACGGCACGGGCAAGCGCGACCGTCGCCGCAACGTTGGGGCCGCTCAATGCGCCGTCGCGCTCGATATCGGTGTAGACGATCGCCGCGGCACCGGCATCGGCCGCGCGCCGCGCCAGTTCGGCCGCCGTCAGCGCCGAGGTCTCGGTCCAGCCATCGACAGCGGCCAATCCGTGGCGCGCATCGATGCCGACGACGATGCGGCCGGGAAAGCGCACGCAGGCCTCGGCAACCAGCGCCGGCTCGCGCACTGCCGCCGTGCCGAGCACGACACGAGCGACGCCGGCCTCGAGCCACTGCTCGATCAGCGCCAAATTGCGGATGCCGCCACCGAGCTGAACCGGCATGTCGGCGACCGCGAGGATCGCCCGCACGGCGCCGGCATTGGCCGGCGCGCCAGCGATGGCACCGTCGAGATCGACGACATGCAGCCAGCCGGCCCCGGCGTCGGCAAAAGCGCGCGCCTGGGCCGCCGGGTCGTCATTGAACACCGTCGCCTGCGCCATGTCACCGCGCAGCAGGCGCACGCAACTGCCGTCCTTCAAATCGATGGCGGGATAAAGAATCACCGGCCGCTAGAGGTCCTTGAAGTAGTAGAAGCCGGCGATATAGCGACCGCTCACCCGCGCGTATTTCGGCTGCACGCCCCAGCGCTCGTAGCCGCGCGCCTCGAAGATCTGGATCGCCCGGTCCTGGGTTTCGCGCACATCCAGGTTGAGGACGGTATAGCCCTCCTTGCGCCCCAGATCCTCGCACGCCTCGAGCAGCGCCGGCGCCAGCCCATGTCCGCGCGCCCACGGCGCGACGAAGAAGGTCGAGACGTTGACGACATGGGCCCGCGCCTCGGCATTGCGTGGCGGCCGCGCCAGCTGTGCCGAGCCGGCGATGATGCCGTCCAGCCGGCCGACGAACAACGTCCGCTCGGGCACCAGCAGCACGCCGCGGAAGTGCGCCTCCATGGTGTCGCGCTGCGGCGGCTTGAGCCAGCCGAAGCCGCCGCCACCGATGATCGCGGCGTCGGCGGCGTCGCTCAGATCCGTCAGATCGTTACCACGAAAGTCAACCAGTCGCTCCACCGCTGTCGTCGTCATGATCCCGTCGATCCGCCTTAGCAGCCCGTTGAAAAAGGCGTCATTGACCGGGTTTCACGCCACGGCGAAGCATATCGCGGCGAAGGCGGTTTCGCCATCCTCGGAGACGATGAGGACGATCTGAACGACCAGGACGGCTCCAGCGGGCGTAACAAGCACGAACAAGGCGCCAATTCCGCCCGCCACGGCCTCCTTCGGGGTGCCGGCACCGATGAGTTGGCGCATCAGCAACGATAGGTTGTGGCCGGCGACGTGAAGCAGGTATCGCTTGTGCACGTTCTCGCGGCCCCGAAGCCAGGTCCGGCGCATACCGCCGCGATCGAGGTTGTGGGCAAAGGAGCGCTCGACGATCTCGGCGCGCAGCTTGAAGGCTTCCCTGGCCACCCCCGATAACAGCCGGGTCCGGTTGTTGGTGACCGCCCGGCGAGCCGCATCATCTCCGTGCCAGCGCGCAAAACCCTTCTGCTTGGGCTCGGAGATCCGGCTCTTCCAGGGGCCGTCGTCGAGCGCCTTCAAGACCAACCGTGAGTGGTAGCCCTTATCGGTCACACATTCGGCCGGATCTTCGGCCGTCGGCGCCACATCCACCGCCTCGAGGTTTGCCTCGGCCGCCGCCAGGGTCTTGGGAAGCGTTGTCGTATCGCCCTCGTCGGCCGGGTGCAGCTCCGCCACCACCACCGCGCCGGTGTCCAGATCCACCGCGTGCTCGGGCTTGTAGGCCAGGTGCGTGGTGCCGTTCTTCATCTTGGCGATCTTGGCCTCGGGGTCGCTCCTGGAAACCCAGTCCTGGTTCGAGAGCTTCTTGCCCTTGCGCTTGCGGTCCAGACGCGCCAGGTCCTCAGCCGTGGGTGTCTCGATACCGCTCTCCTGGGCCAAGCGCTCCAGCATCCCCCGGTAACCCTCGCCCGTGTCCCTCCGCACGATGTCGCGCAGCGCCGCGTTGGCCTCCATGGTCGAGGCATCCACCCCGATGCGCTCGCCCTTCACCAGACCCGCCTCGGCGATCAGCGCCAGGACCCAGTCAAACACCGCCGTGTGGACTTCATGGGGCAGGCGCGCGCGGGTCCGTGACAGCCAGGAATGGTCCGGCACCCGTTCCCGCATCTCCAACAGCAGGAACTCCCGTAGCGACAGGGAATCCGAGCAGCGCCACTCCAGCCCACGCTCAGAGTCGATACCCTCGAAGTAGCCCGCCAGGTGCATACGGAAGTAGCGCCCGGGTGGCACCGAAGGCGCCCCCATCCTGGCCGCGTAATAGGGCTGGCAGACCGCCTCGGCGAAGCCGTCGAAGCCGCCCTCGATCAGTACCAACTGCAGGCGGTCGTAAAATACATGACCTGGCGAGCGCGGCATCTCCGACCAGCTCACCATCAAGTCCCCCTGACGATCCTTCTGCTGTCCCATCGCCATCAGCGAACCCCCCTTCAGGCCAGGACACCAGAGAATCAGACCATGCCGACTTCGTCCAGGGAAGACTTCGTCAACGGGCTGTTAGGGTTGCCAGCCCAGGAAGTTGGCGATCAGGCGCAAGCCCGCTGCCTGGCTCTTCTCCGGATGAAACTGCGTGCCCACAAGGTTGTCGGTACCGACGACCGCGGCGATCTCGCCACCATAGTCGACGGTCGCCAACACCTGCTCACGCCGCCGCGCGGCGAGCCGGTAGCTGTGTACGAAATAGGCATGGGGCGGCGGGCCCGCCAGCCCCTGCAGCAGCGGATGGGTGGGCGCGCGCACCTGCAGCTCGTTCCAGCCCATGTGCGGCACCTTCAGCGCCGGGTCCGCCGGCACGAGTCGTACCACGTCGCCGTCGATCCAGCCGAACCCCGATGTCACGCCATGCTCGAGTCCCCGCGTCGCCAGCAACTGCATACCGACACAGATGCCGAGAAACGGCCGCGCGCGGTCGCGCACGAACCGCTCGATCGCCTCGATCATGCCGTCGACCGCGGCCAGACCGGCGCGGCAGTCGGCAAAAGCGCCGACGCCGGGCAGCACTGCCCGATCGGCCCGAAGGACCATGTCGGGATCGGCCGTCACGACGACGTCGTCGGGCCGGCCCGATTCGCGGGCCGCGCGCTCGAAGGCCTTGGCGACGGAGCGCAGATTGCCCGAGCCACAGTCGATGATCGCGACGCTCGTCACGCCGGCCCGGGCCGCTCGCCCAGCAACTCCTTGCGTACGACCAGAAAGCGGAACTCGGCCGCCGCCCGGTCGCGGCCGACGACGACCCCGCGCTCCACGTAGCCGCGTCTGGTCAGCGAGCGGCGCCGCCAATCCGGCGCCGACAAACCGGCGACGAGGCCGTAGCCGACCGCGACGGCGATTTGGCCGGCCGGATCGAACGCGAGCCACGCGACGACAGCGCCGACGATCGCGGCGACGATCACCAGAACAATGGTCGTCAGCCACATGCCGTGCCACAGCGCCCACGGGATCGGCACCAGGAATGCGAGCCACGAGAAGCCTTCGCGCAACAGCACGGCATCGCCGTCCTCGCTGGCGTCGGCTGGCTTGATATGCACGCTGTAGGTCCGCATGGCTCAATCGTCCAACGCCATTCGCAATTTCAGCTCCGTTGTACCAAACACGCGCAAATCGGCGACGAAGTTCTCCTTCTTCAGCCGGCGCACGTCGCGCCGCGTCACCGGCCCGACGAACATGAGCTTGTGGCCGACGCTGTAGCGCGCCCTGGCCAAGCCGAAGACCTTCTGCAGCACATAGAACGTCAGGTAGTGGTTGTCGACGACCGCCCGCACCGGCCGCTCCGACCGCCGCACGACATGGATCAGGTCGAGATTGAACAGCTTGTCGCCGTTAACGGGTGAGTGCCGTTCCGGCCCGTCGGAGAACACGAAGTCGTACGGCCGGTCCGGCACCGCTTCATACTGCACGCCGCGGAAGCACTTGTAGGTGCCGTCGACCTTCGGGCTATGGATGATCTCGACCCGATCGCGCAGCGCCTCCGGCATGCGTGTCTGGGCGGTTCGGTGCCAGTCCGCATCCTCCTCCATCGACGTGACCCGACCCGCCGGCAGGCCCGCGCGCTCGTTTTCGCGCAGCGCATGGGCCAACACGACGGTGGAGATGCCGGTGCCGAGCTCGAGGACCTCGCGCGGATTGTGTTCCCGAACCTGCTCGTAGAGGGTCAGGTAGTCCGAGTAGGAGACCCCCGTCACGTCGCTGCCGCCGGCATAGGCCAGCATCAACCCCCACAATTCACCATGCGCGCGCAGGCGGCGTTCGGCACGCCGGTTGCGCGCCGCAACCATTCGGTCGATCGCCCACTTGCGCAGACGCACGAGCGCACCGAAGCGGCGGGCGCTGACGCGCGTTGCCAGCGCCGCCACGGTTTCGCGCGACCGGCGGTCAGGCACCTTCGTCTTGGGCAACTGTGTCATGCCGCGGGCCAAGCCCTCGCTGATCCCCAGTAGCCCGGACCGGCCGGATCAAGGACTAAAGCGACCCGCCGAGCACGCCCTTGGTGGACGGAACGGCCCCGACCTGCCGTGGGTCGATCGCAATCGCCTGGCGCAGCGCCCGGGCCAGGCCCTTGAAGCTCGATTCGACGATGTGGTGGTTGTTCTCGCCGTACAGCGTCTCGACGTGCAGGGTCAACCCGGCGGATTGGACGAAGGCCTTGAACCACTCCTTAAACAGCTCAGTGTCCATCTCGCCGAGCTTGGGCCGCGAGAACGCGACCTGCCAGACCAGATAGGGCCGGTTCGATGCGTCCACCGCCACCCGCGTGAGCGTCTCGTCCATCGGAATCAGCGCGGCGCCGTAGCGCCAGATGCCGGCCCGGTCGCCGAGCGCGCGGCTGACCGCCTCGCCGACCGCGTAGCCCGTGTCCTCGGTCGTGTGGTGGCCATCGATATGCAGGTCGCCCCGAGCCCGGACGCGCAGGTCGATAAGACTGTGCCGAGACAGCTGTTCCAGCATGTGATCCAGGAACCCGATCCCGGTCTCGACGTCATAAATCCCGGTCCCATCGAGGTTCACGGTGACGGCGATCTCGGTCTCGCGGGTCTTCCGCTGCGCACTGGCCTGGCGACCCGCCGGCACCCGCTGAATGGCTTTGCTCATGACCCTTCACCTGCGATTTCTCGGCGAATTTCTAACAGGGAAGGCACGCCGCGCGCCAGCCCTTGATCCTGACCGGCCGGCAGCCCGCGCACGGGCCCCTGTGGAGGCTCAGGATAGGAGCTTTCGATCGCGGCCAGCACCCCAATGCGATATCATTAACTCCATGAAAAGCGGCGATATTTTCGACGCATCCCCAACGGCGACGGATTCTCACCTGTACTGGGGGCGGCGAACGGCCTCGGCTCAGGTAGGAATAAAAGGGGAGGATCATGCGGTTTGGTTGAGCTAACGACATACCAATTCGAGGCGGGCACCGAGCTCGTCCGCTGTGGTGACCCGGCTGATCATGCGCTGCTCGTCACCGCCGGCCGCGCCGCGGTAACACCCAACGGCTGTGCGACAACCGAGGTCGTCGGCCCCGGTGGCACGATCGGCGAGCTGGCCGCCGTTCTAGGGACCAACCACGACGTGTCCGCCAGCGCCATTGACGCGGTCACCGCGGTTGTCATCCCACGCGATGTCCTGGTCGCAGCGGCACTGGCGTCGGGCGGCACGGCCCGCGCCCTGGCCCGTGGCTTCATCACGGAGCTGGCGCCCGCGCTGCGCAGCGTTGTCCTGGCGGTTGCCGGACCAGCCGCGCCAGCCGCGACCCTGGTCTGGCACCGCATTGTGCTGACCGCGGCGCACCCGGCGGTCGCCAATCAGCTGCCGCCGAGCGGGCTGTCGATCAATCGCCTGCCGTTCCGGATCGGCCGCAGCAGCGTGCGCCACGAGCGCACGGGTCGGGCGACATCGGTCAAACTCGTTCTGCACGACACCGAACCGTACAAGCTGTCGCGCCAGCATTTCGTCATCGAGACGTCGCAGACCGGCCCGGTCGTGCGGGACGACAACAGAGCGCTTGGCACAATCGTCAACGGCAGGCGCATCGGCACCGGGCGAGCGGCGCTCGAGGCCGTCTTGCGCGCGGGGCGGAACACGATCCTGGCCGGCACGGAAAGCTCGCCATTCCGCTTCTTCCTCAACGTCGAGGCCGCGTCAGCCTGATACCCCGACAACCTTGATCTCGCTCGCACGCTCCCCACATCGTGGGGCATGCGCGGCGCCGGGAGGTTTCCCGCCGGTTGAGCGTTCGCCAAGCAAAACCGTGGAGAACATGAGCGGCAGCGACACCCAGACCACCTGGCATGGCACGACCATCCTGTCCGTGCGCAAGGGCGACAGCGTCGTCGTTGCCGGCGACGGCCAGGTCAGCCTCGCCGACACCGTGGTCAAGAGCACGGCACGCAAGGTGCGACGCCTCGCCAACGGCCAGGTAATCGCCGGCTTTGCCGGCGCGACCGCCGACGCGCTGACGCTGTTCGAGCGCCTCGAGGGCAAGCTGGAGAAGCATACCGGCCAACTGACCCGAGCCTGCGTCGAGCTGGCGAAGGATTGGCGCACCGACCGCTACCTGCGGCGGCTCGAAGCGATGATGATCGTCGCCGACGGATCCACGTCCCTGGTGCTGACCGGCACCGGTGATGTGCTCGAGCCCGACGACGGCGTCATCGGCATCGGCTCCGGCGGCAACTATGCGCTGGCCGCGGCGCGCGCCCTGATCGACCACGACGACATGGACGCCGAGGCGATTGCCCGCCGCGCCATGGCGATCGCCGCCGATATCTGCATCTATACGAACACCAACCTGACGATCGAAAGCCTATGACCACGTTCTCGCCGCGGGAAATAGTCTCCGAGCTCGATCGATTCATCATTGGCAGAACGACGCCAAGCGCGCCGTTGCCATCGCCCTGCGCAACCGCTGGCGGCGCCAGCAACTGCCGGAGGATCTGCGCGAGGAGGTGCTGCCGAAGAACATTCTGATGATCGGCCCGACCGGCGTCGGCAAGACCGAGATCGCGCGGCGGCTGGCCCGGCTGGCGAATGCGCCGTTCCTGAAGGTCGAGGCGACGAAGTTCACGGAGGTCGGCTACGTCGGCCGCGACGTCGAATCGATCGTCCGCGACCTCGTCGAGACGGCCATCATGATGACCCGCGAACAGCGCCGCAAGGAGGTCACGGCCCGCGCCGAGGTCAATGCCGAGCGCCGTGTGCTCGACGCCCTGGTCGGCGAGAATGCCTCCGAGAGCACGCGCGATTCGTTCCGCCGCAAACTGCGTACCGGCGAACTCGACGACAAGGAGATCGACGTCGAGGTCGCGGACCAGGGCGGCCTGTCGCTGCCGACGATGGACATCCCCGGCATGCCCGGCGCGCAGATGGGCATGATCAATCTGAACGACATCTTCGGCAAGGCATTCGGCGGCCGCACCGCGAAGCGGCGCTTGACCGTCGCCGACAGTCACCAGGCGTTGCTGGCCGACGAGAGCGACAAGCTGCTCGATCAGGACAAGGTCATCAAGGAGGCGATCACGGCGGTCGAGCAGGACGCCATCGTCTTCCTCGACGAGATCGACAAGATCTGCGCGCGCACCGAGCGCGCCGGCGCCGACGTCAGCCGCGAGGGCGTGCAGCGCGACCTGCTGCCGCTGATCGAAGGCACGACGGTCGCCACCAAGCACGGCGTGGTCAAGACCGACCACATCCTGTTCATCGCCTCGGGCGCGTTCCATCTGGCCAAGCCGTCGGACCTGCTGCCGGAGCTGCAGGGCCGCTGCCCATTCGCGTCGAGCTGAAGGCGCTCAACCGCGACGATTTCGAGCGCATCCTGCGCGAGCCCGAGAACAGCCTGATCAAGCAGTACACGGCCCTGTTGGGGACCGAGGACGTGACGCTGCAGTTCACCGACGAGGCGATCGAGACCCTGGCGACGCTGGCGGCCGAGATCAACACGAGCGTCGAGAACATTGGCGCGCGGCGCCTGCACACCGTGCTCGAGCGGCTGTTGGAGGAAATCAGCTTCACGGCAACCGACCGCGGCAACGAGACCATCGTGATCGACGCGCCCTACGTGAACGAGCGCGTCGGTGAGCTCGCCAAGGACTTCCGATCTGTCGAAGTTCATCCTGTAGTGCAATTATTTCGTTCGGTGGCGCCAGCCATGAGGGGCCACCATGGCCTTGCTCATCAGGACGATTTCCTCACCGCGCGTGTAGCCGTGGTCGAAGGCGGTCCAGCCGAGCCGGGCGTAGTAGGCCTCGGCATCGGGCGTAAACAGGTAGAGCGCCTCGACGCGATGGGCGGCGGCCCGCCGTTCCGCCTCGGCCAGCAGCGCCGCGGCGATGCCGCGACCGCGCCACGCCGGCCGCACCAGGACGGACGCCACCCACGGCGTCAAGTCGGGCCGCTGCGCCAGGTCGTTGTAGACCAGGCTGACCGTGCCGACGCATTCACCCCCGGCGATCGCGCCGAGGCGCAGCGGCAGGCCGTCGCCGGGATGAGTCTCGAGCCAATCGGCCTTTTGCTCGACCCAGGGGCGCATCGTTGCGTCGCGCCAGTACTCACAGACCTCGCGCGCCGCCGTGGCCAGCGCGTCGGGCGGCGCGTCGCCCGCCCACAAATCGTGGATCGCGACATCCGGCGGCACGGCCGGCGCGTCAGCCACGGCCCTGCCCTTCGGTGAGGGCGCTGAGCAGGCGCGCCGCAGCCTCGCGCGGCAGCTTGGCGATGCGGCGGGCCAATTCGTTCGCCAGCGCCGTGTGCGTCGGCGTCAGGCCGGCGGTGTCGACCGCGACCCGGGGATGCGACAGCGCCGCCAATCGCTGCATCTCTTCGAAATCGTCCCAGATCAGATTGAAGTACTCACAGATCTGCACAACCAGGGCCTCGCTGGGCCGGCCGCGGTAGCCATGCTCCAGCGCCGACAGGTAGGCCGGCGACAATTGCAGGTCCGCGGCCATGCGCTTGAGGCTCAGGCCGCGCGCCGCCCGCAGCCCACGAACCTTGTCACCGAACGGAGTCATGCGCGCCCTCGCCTCGCCCCATTATCGGCGCCGCCGCAGCAAGACGTAAAGCGCGCCCGCACCGCCGTGCTCCGGCTGCGCCTGTGCCACGGCGACGATCATCCCGCGGCACGGCGGCTGATTGAGCCACTGCGGCACACGGCGACGCAGGACGCCCCCTTCGGGGCCGAGGCCACGGCCGGTGATTACCAGC
Source organism: Alphaproteobacteria bacterium (assembly GCA_965261585.1). Lineage (GTDB taxonomy): Bacteria > Pseudomonadota > Alphaproteobacteria > UBA6615 > UBA6615 > CBDHDN01. The sequence continues at coordinate 12,241 of CBDHDN010000058.1, read as the reverse complement.
ACGCAGCGCTTCTGCGCGGCCGCCGCGCCGGCGACAAACGCGTTCAGCTGTGGGTGCGCCTCATCCTGATAGAGGCCGTGCAAGTCGAGGCGCGCCTCGATCGCCAACTTGCCGCGGCGCAGCCGGTCCGCCGTCCGCCGGTCGACGCCGGCAAGCGTCCCGACGGCCATATCGGGCAACGGGGCGGCGCGCGCGTGCCTTGTCCGGGAGCCGTGCCTTGGGGGCGCCGGTCGTCGAAACCCGCATCTTGGCCGCCATCTTTTTTCCGGCGGCGCGCGGCGGGCCTCGGGGCGCAGCGGCGCGACGTCCTCGAGGGCACGGTGAAACAGCTCGACGTCTTCGGCGGTCAGGCCCGCCTTGCCGCCGGCCGTCTTCGGTTTTGTCCCCTTGCCTTGATCACCCTTGGCCATCGCCGACAAGAATCACATGTAGCCGCCGTGGTCCATGGGCACCGAGCTGCAGCGTCTGTTCGATATCGCCGCTGCGCGACGGGCCGGTGATCATATTGACGGTACGCGGCAGTGTGTCGCCGGCCGCGCGGATCCGATCCAAGGCGTCCTCGTAGGCGCCGACCAGGCGCTCGGTGGCGACGACAACGATGTGGGTCTCGGGCAGAAAGTTCAGCGTCGACGGGTGCGCCGGGCCGGACAGCATGACCAGCGTCCCGGTCTCGGCCACGGCCGCAAACGCGGATGTGAGGCCGACCAGATCCTCGGCCACCGGCATGCCGCGGCGCAACTCCAGCAACGGCGCCGCCTGCCACGGCACGTCGTCGAGGGCCGGGTCGGGAGCCATCACGGCCCGGGCCGGCAGGTTCTCGCCTTTGAGATAATCCGTCACGGCGGCCGGCACGGCGTCCGCGCCGGCCACCCGTTCGACCGTTGCGTGAACCGATTCGGCCATGTTCTGAAACAAGTCCAGCAGAGTGTCCCGGTCGCCCGTGGCCCGCGCCGGCACGACGTTGCGCGGGTGCTGGCGCAAGCGGTCGTCGAGGGCCGCCGCGTCGGATGGCGGACCATCGCGGCGCCGCGCCTGTTGCGGATCGAGCCGAGGATCTGAGCCCGCGCCTCGCTCGCCGCCTTGCGAACGGTCATTGCCGTGCCGCGGCCCGGTCGGCCCATTGCTGCTGGAACGTCCGGCCCTCGGGCGCCGGGAACTCACGATGCCGCGTCCACGCCGCCGCCATCGGCAGCCGGCTCAGGCGCCCGCGCCGCCGGCCCAGCCGGCTCAGCACGCCGATCGGCAAACGCAACGCGGCTTGATAGAGTCGCGGCCGTCTTGCCAGATAGGCCCAGGCCTTGAGCGCCAGCCGGAAGCGCCGGCCCGTCAGGCCGCGCTCGTAGGCGCGCTCGCGCCAGTGGCGCATCAGCTTCGGCAGCGGGATGTGCACCGGACAGACGGCTTCGCAGCGGCCACAGAAGGTCGAGGCGTTTGGCAGGTCCACCGCTTCCTCGATGCCGACGAACTGCGGCGTCAGCACCGCGCCCATCGGCCCGACATAGACCCAGCCATAAGCGTGGCCGCCGACCGCCTGATAGACCGGACAGTGGTTCATACAGGCGCCGCAGCGGATACAGCGCAGCATGTCCTGTATTTCGGTCCCCAGCATCGACGAGCGCCCGTTGTCCAGCAGCACCACGTGATACTGCTCCGCCCGTCCGGATCGCCGGCGCGCCGCGGCCCGGTCGAGAAGGTCGTGTAGACGCTCATCTCCTGACCGGTCGCCGAGCGCGCCAACAGCCGCGTGATGGTCATCGCGTCCTCAAGCGTCGGCACGACCTTCTCCAGGCTGGCCAGCACGATATGCACCCGCGGCAACAGCTGCGACAGATCGCCGTTGCCCTCGTTGGTGACGATGATGCTCGTGCCGGTCTCGGCAACCAGCATGTTCGCGCCGGTGATGCCGACGTCGGCCTGGAAGTACTTGTCGCGCAGGATCTGCCGCGCCTCGGCGACCAGAGCGCTGGGATCCTCCAGGTTGCGATCGCGCGGCAGCTCCACATGCGTCTCGCGGAACGTGTCGGCGACCTGCGCCTTCGTCAAATGGACGGCCGGGGCAATGATGTGGCTCGGCCGCTCGTTGCGGATCTGGATGATGTATTCGCCCAAGTCCGTCTCGACGGGCTCGACGCCGTTCTCGGCCAGAAACTCGTTGAGGCCGATCTCCTCGGCGATCATCGTCTTGCCCTTGTTGACCGTCTTGGCACCGACCCCGCGGCAGATGTCGAGCACGATCGCCCGCGCCTCGGCGGCGGTGCGGGCCCAGTGGACGACCGCGCCCGCCTCGGTCGCCTTGCGCTCGTAGGCCTCCAGGTAGAAGTCCAGATTCTCGAGTACGTGGTCCTTGAGGTCGCGCGCCTGGTCGCGCAGGAGGGCGAACTCCGGCAGCTTGTCCACCGCCGCGCGCCGGCCGTTGATGAAGTGGGCCTTGCCGCGCGTCAGGGCGGCGCGCAGAGTCTCGTTCGCCAACGCGCCGGCGGCGTTGTCCTTGAAGTTATGGCTTGTCGGTGCGTACACGAGCGCCTTCAACCGCCCGCCTTCGGTTCCCCGATCGCCGGCCCGTCGGCCATGCCGGCCAACACCTCGGCGACGTGGTGCACGCGGATGCCGGCATCCCCGCGCTGCAGCTTGCCGGCCATGTTCATCAGGCAGCCCAGGTCACCGGCGAGCAGCGTGTCCGCACCGGTGTCGACAATGCTGCGGCACTTGCTCTCGACCATGCGGTTGGAGATATCCGCGTATTTGACGCAGAACGTGCCGCCGAAGCCGCAACACGCCTCGGGCTCGGCCACCTCGCGCAGGTGCAGCCCTTCGACGAGGCCGAGCAGGCGCCGCGGCTGTTCCCGGACGTCCAGCTCACGCAGGCTGGAGCAGCTGTCGTGGTAGGTGATCGTGCCGACGTGTTTGGCATCAAGCCGGTCGACGCCGCGGACGTCAGCCAGAAACGAGACGAGCTCGTATGTGCGGCCCGCGAGGTCGTGGGCCCGCTGTGCCCACGCCGGCTCGTCGGCGAAGAGCGCGGGATAATGCCGCTTGATCATGCCGGCGCAAGAGCCGGACGGGGCGACGGTATAGTCGTAGTCCTCGAACGCGGCGATGACCTGACGCGCAATGGCCTGAGCGTCGGCGCGGGCACCGGCATTGTAGGCGGGCTGGCCACAACATGTCTGTGCCCGCGGCACCTCGACCGAACAGCCCGCGGACTCGAGCAGCTTGACGGCGGCAAAGCCGATCCGTGGCCGAAACAAATCGACGAGGCAAGTTACGAAAAGCGCGACCCGCGGCGATTGCTCAGCCATTGCATCCTCTGGTTCGCGCGGCGGCCAAGAACGGCCCTCGTTGGCGCGCAGCATGCACCCGCGAGGCACCCCACGGCAAGCACGGGGCCACCGGAAAGCCCTTGTTCTTGCCGGCACTTTTTGGGTCGGCGCCGGTACCCCGTCAGCGCGTCTGGGCGATCACGGGCGGCGCCAGCGAGCGCGGCAGCAGCACATAGTAGCTGCCCTCGCTGCGCATGCGGCCGGCGACGGCCAGGGCGGGCTCGCCGGTCCCCCAGTAGACGTCGCCCCGGACCGGGCCGGTGATCGCGCCGCCGGTATCCTGCGCCACCATCAGGCGCCGCAGGCGACCCTCTTGCCCGCCGGGCGCCTCGGCATCGAGCCACATCGGCACATGCAGCGGCAACAGGCTGCGGTCGACGGCGAGGCTGCGCCCGGCCGTCAGCACGACGTCGCCGGCGCCGATCGGACCGTCGCCGTCGATCTCGCGGAAGAAGACATAGCGCTGATTGACGGCGAGCGTGTCTGCCGTGCGGCCGGGGTTGGCCTCCAACCAGCGGCGGATGCCGGCGAACGAGGCCTGGTGGGCTGCCAGCTCCTGCTGCTCGATCAGCCAGCGGCCGACGGACCGATAGGCGAACCCGTTGTGCGCGGCAAAGCCGATGCGGCGCACCTCGCCGTCGGGCAGCACGATCTGGCCCGAGCCCTGGATGTGCAGCACGAAGGCATCGAGCGTGTCGTCAACCCAGTACAGGACCGCGGCCCGGTCGGCGAGCCCGCCCGTGTCGATGTCGCCGCGCGTATCGTAGGGCCGCAGCCGCCCGCCTTCGACGCGCCCGACGATGCGGCGGCCGGCCAGCTCGGTATCGAAGCGGCCGAGATCCACCGTCACGTGATCGCGCGGCAGCGCGAACAGCGGTACCTGATACGGGCCCGAGCGTTCCCGTGAGCCGCGCAGCCGCGGCCTCGAAATAGCCCGTGAACAGGCCCCGTCGCGCCGCCCTGGCCAACGACGCGATAGGGCCGCAGCGCCTCCTCGACGAAGGCGCGCACGGCACCATCGTCGTCGCTCCAGCGCCACCACCCGATCACAAATCGCACGCCAGGCGTCGACCGTGCCGCCAAGGCCTTGCGGCCCCACATTCTCGGTCGCCGGACGCGACAGCAGCCGCACGCACGAGCCGCGCCACGCCGGCAGCGCCGCCGCCACATCGTCCTCGTTCCAGCCGGCAAGCGCGGAGAACTGCACCGGCTCAAGCGTGACCGCCGGTTCGCTCACCGGTTCGCCGACGCGCGAGCACGCCGCCAGCAGCAGCATGGCACCGGTCAACAGTGAAGCGGCGCGGCGCGGAGCTGCTCCCACGACCGCGCGGCGGTCAGTTCTGGGAGTCGGTGGCAACGAGCGTCCAGTTCGGATTGCGCGACCGCGTATTGCGCGCGAACGTCCAGATATCGGTGACGGTGGCAACATGGCTGGCATCGCCATCGACGGCCTCGCCCTGCTCGTCCCGGGTGACGTTGATCTGCTCGCTGACGAACTTGATTGTCAAGAAGGCAACACGGCCGTCCATGGACGCCTCGATGAGGTCGGCCGAGCGGATCCCGACGAGCGTCGTCTCGAGAATTCTGTTTCTGCTCGGCCCGGGCGGTGATGGCCTGGTTGAAATTGTCGAAGACCTCATCACTGAGCAGCGGCCGCAGGGTCTCGGTATCGCCGGCGGAGAACGACGTGACGATCATCTCGAACGCGCCACGGCCACCGGCGACGAATCCGTCCGGATCGAAGCTTGGATCGGCGCTACAGATCTGAGCCACGCCGCCGGTCAGGGGATCGTCGGGATCGCCGGCCTCGGCCGCGTCGGCACGTGCCCGGTTCGGCAACGCGACCACGGTGTCGCTGCCTTTCTCGGGCCGCGGCTTGCCGAAGGGATCGCGCGGCGGCCGCTCACTACCCGTGCGACGGCCCAGTACACCACGCAACCGCAGGACGAGAAAACCCGCGATCATGGCGAAAATTATGATGTCGAGAAACTGCAAACCCTTATTTACTTCCCGGCCTGCGGATCCGCCGTCCAGCGACGCGGAAGATAGCACGTCTGGACGCCCACAAACGGCTAGTTTAGTAGTGAAAAGGTTAACCTACTGGCTTGTTTAGCGACTGGCCAGACAACATTGCGTGCTATTGGCGCCTGACCTCCGCGTGCATGCAATACATAGTCCCCGACCCGGATGAGCGCAAGAATGGGCCTCGCGATCCTCGTCCTGCTGGTGGGCATTCCCGCTCATCGAGATTGCTGTCTTCATCGAGGTCGGCGGTGTCATCGGCCTGTGGCCGACGATTGCCATCGTCATTGCGACGGCGATGCTCGGCACAGCGCTGCTGCGCCGCCAGGGCCTGGCGACCCTGCAGCGGGCGAAGACCGAGCTCGCGGCTCAACGACTTCCGGTCAAAGAGCTGTTCGACGGCATCTGCCTGCTGGTCGGCGGGAGCGCTGTTGCTGACGCCGGGCTTCGTCACGGACGCCTGCGGCCTTGCCCTCCTCATCCCACCCCTGCGCGCCATCCTTGGCCGCTGGCTCTGGCAGCTCGCGATGCGGCGCGGCAACCTGCGTGTCGATCTGAGCGGCAGCACCGGCGGCCCATCGCGAGACGGCCCGTCCAGCGGCGGCCCAACGATCATCGAGGGCGACTATAGCGAGGTGCCGCGGACGCCGGACGACCGCCCCGAGGACGGCGCCGGGGCGGAGCACGACAAACCCGCCGACGACCGATGATCCTGGTCCGCCACGGCCAGACCGAATTCAATGTCGTCTATACGGCGACCCGAACCGACCCTGGGATCGCCGACCCGCCGGTGAACGCACTCGGCCACGACCAGGCCGCGGCGACGGCCGCGGCGCTGGCACGCGCGGCGGCCGGCGCGAAGCTGCGCTGCATCATCACGAGCCCCTATTTGCGCACCCTGCAGACGACCGCGATCATCGCCGCCGCGCTCGACCTGCCGGTCGTCGTCGACCCGCTGGTACGGGAACGCGCTGCCTTTTCCTGCGATATCGGCACGCCACGCGCACAATTGCTCCGCCAGTGGCCAGACTATGACTTCGCTCGCGTGACTGAGGAAACCTGGTGGCATCAATTCGACACGCTCGGTCCGGAAAGCGAGGACGACGTTCTGGACCGCGGCAATCGCTTCCTCAGCGCGATGGCGGACGGCGGCAATTGGGACGCCACCATCGTCGTCAGCCACCGCGAGTTTATTCGCCCGCTGATCGGCGAGATCCTGCCGAACGGCGCCTGGCGCAAGCTGCATCGGCCAACCGGGCCCGACTGATCCGGGCCGCCGGTAGTGGGTCAGTTTGACCCACGGGCCGCTTCCCAGTCGTCCACGACCTGAACGATGTCTGATAGCTCCCACAGCTTTTCGGTCACGCTCGCCGCCATCGCTGGCGTGACGCGTAGAGTCTGGTGGATACGCACGAAGTTGTAATTGTAGGGCACCCGGTTCCTTGGACACAAGTTTGTCTCACGCGGCGGGCCTGATTGAGATCGCGGCGTGCCACGCCTGACGAGCTTGAGCGGGGCTCAGGTAGCCGTTCTTTTCGACGATCCACTGGGCATTGTAGAGTTCGACGAAGTCGCGGACGGCGTCCCGCAGCTCCGCGATGTTGCGGTAGATGCGACCATGGATGATCTGTTCCTTCAGCGTGCGATTGAACCGCTCGGCGACGCCGTTGGTCTGGGGCTCGGCGACGAAGGCGTAGGACGGCTGGATGCCCCAGAACTTGATCTGGTTGGTGAAGTGGTCCGACAGATACTGGGAGCCGTGATCCATCCGCAAGGCCAGCCCCCGAGCCGCGCCGGCCGCGGTCGAGCCATACAGCCCGGCAAGCCCCATGGAGATCGGCTGCAGGGCGGCGAAGCGGTCGCCGCGCTTGCAGACATGCCAGCCGACACACTCGGCGTTCCAATGCTCGACGGCGGTGAAGATCCAGCCCCAGCCGTCGTCCACCGTGAACACCCGAACGCCATCGGTGCCCCACATGAGGTTCGGGGCATGAGTGATGATCTCACCGTCATGGGGATTGCCGCCACGGCGGCGGCAGCGATGGGGCGAGAGCAGATTGTTCTCGCGCATCAGGCGGAGCACCCGCTTGCGGGCAACCCGGATGTCGCGACAGACCCGAAGCCGAGCCCAGACCTTGCGGTAGCCCTCGCCCTCCCAGGGCAATGCCTCCAGGTCGGCTTCGATCGCCACCAGCAGCGCCTGGTCCGAGATCGCGGGCTTCGGTCCCCGACGCTTTGCCGGCGGCTGCTCGGCGTGCTGGCCGGAGGTCATGGCGTAGAACGAGGAGCGGGCCATGCCCCAGGCGGCGCAGACCCGCCGCAGGCCGTAGGCCAGACCCGTGCCGGGCGAGGTGGCGGCACTCAACGCCGCGACCTCCGCCGCCCCAAAGGGCCGAAGGTCTCCGTCTTGGCCTCCAGCAGTTCCACCTGCATGGTCAACTCTCCGATCCGCTTCATGGCGCTATCCAGTTCCGCCTGCACCGGATCGCCCTTGCGTTGCTTGAGCGAGGCGTCGATCCCGCCGATCGCTTTCTCACGCCACTGCTCGAGCCGGAAGATCTCTACGCCCAACTGGCGCGACAGAAGTTGCACCGGCTCGTCACGCAAAAGCCGCAGAACGACCTCACGCTTGCGCTCCACCGTCCATCGCTGGCCAAGTCCCAGCGGGCCTGCCGGCAAAGCCTGGCCTGGGGAAAACGTGGACGAGCCAAGCTCGCCCGCATTTACCACAGGCCCATCAACAGCAACTTTCTTCTCAAAATTATCGGTCATGTTCCGGTCCTCCTTGGACACTTCGATTAAGCCAATTCTGTGTCCAAGGAAATCGGGTCCGACGCACACGAAGTTGTAATGCATGAAGTAGATGGCGATGGCGTGCGCGTGGTTCTCGACCTTCTTGCTGAATGCGTTCGTCAGCCGCGTGAACCGGCGCATCCCCATCCGCATCGATAGGTTCTGGCGCTCGGCATAGCTCGTGCTGATATGTCGCGGATCGGGCTTGCCTTCGCAACAGAACGTCTTGGTCCCGACGATCTGCGGCGGGCTGTAACGCTTTTGACCATCTGTCGGCTGGCCGTACAGCTTGACGAGCATGGCGTAATCGAATCGGCGCCAAAACCGGCTTCAACGGCTTCCAGATACGGCCGGTGGCCATCGGTGGTTAGTTGCACGCGGCTGGCCAGACGGCGCGACAGGTCGCACACAAAGCGTGTGGCTGCGTCGGTATCGCGGCGGCCTACGAGCCAGGACGGGATCAGCTTCGTATCCGCGTCGATGGCCGTCCACGGGCGACTTTTCATTTTAGGGATTCACAAGGCTTCCGAATTCTGATTCGATCCGGGCATGGCCGGATGTTTACCAGATATTGAGGCTCTGGCGCCTGATGACCTCAAGGGGCTGGTGTTACAGCTGCTTGAGGATGTTGTCGCGCTGAAGGCCGAGAACGCTGCGTTACGCGAAGAGATTGCGCGGCTGAAAGGGCTCAAGGGGCCGCCGAAGCTCAAACCGAGCGGCATGGAGAAGGCCACCGAGCCGGCGCGCGCGGAACGCAAGGCGGGCCGCCGGGGTGGCAAGATCGACCGGCTTGTGATCGACGAGGAGCGGGTGCTCAAGGCGGCCGTTCCCCCCGGCTCGCGGTTCAAGGGATACGAGACCTACGTGGTCCAGGAGCTGATCCTGCGTCCTCACGTGATCCGCTACCGCCGTGAACGCTGGATCACCCCTGATGGTCGGACGGTGGTGGCGGCTCTGCCCGCGGGGGACGGTCGGCCACTTCGGCCCCGAGCTCAGGCGCTTCGTGCTCGCTCAGTATCACCCGGGCCAAGTGACGGTACCGCGGATCGTCGCGCAATTGCGCGACCTCGGGATGGCGATCTCCAAGCGCCAAGTCGTGCGTCTTCTCATCGCCGGCAAGGAGGACTTCCTGGCCGAGGCGGCCGGTGTGCTTAAGAGCGGGCTCGAGAGCGCGGCGTGGATCACGGTCGATGACACCGGCGCCCGCTACAAGGGCATGAACGGCGCCTGCACGCACATCGGCAACACTGATTTTGCCTGGTTCGCCACCACCCGCGCGAAGAGCCGGCTGAACTTCCTGGCGCTTTTGCGGGCTGGCGCCACCGACTACGTGATCAACGACGAGGCGCTGGCTTACATGCGCGGCCGGAGCCTCTCGGGGCTGGTGATCGCCCGGCTCGCTGGGCACAAAAGCAAGCGCCTCAAAGACCAGGAGGCGTGGATGGCCCATCTCGAGCGCCTCGGCATCACCCGGCTCCGGGTGCATCCCGATCCGCTGAAGATCGCCACCGAAGGCGCGCTGTGGGGCAGCGTGGTCGCCCATGGCTTGCTCAAGGATGCCGTCATCGTCAGCGACGACGCCGGCCAGTTCAACGTCGGCTCTCACGCGCTGTGCTGGGTCCACGCCGAGCGGCTCATCCACAAGCTGGTCGGCTTCAACCACCGCCAGCGGCAGGCGTGTGCGCGGATCCGGGCGCGGGTGTGGTGGTTCTACGCCGACCTGAAGGCATATTGCCGCGATCCCACTCCGCGCAGAAAGCGGGAGCTTCAGGCCCGCTTTGACCGGCTGTTCACCACCACCACCGGCTTTGCCACCCTCGACCGGTTGCTCGCCAGGCTCCACGCCAACAAGGTCGAGTTGCTCCGCGCCCTCGAACGGCCGGATATCCCGCTTCACACCAACGGCTCGGAGAATGACATCCGCTGCCAGGTGACAAGGCGCAAAATCAGCGGTGGCACCCGCTCGGAGACCGGCCGCGACTGCCGCGACGCCTTCCTCGGCTTGATGAAGACCTGCGACAAGCTCGGCGTCTCGTTCTGGGACTACCTCGGCAGCCGGCTCGACATCCCCGGCGCGCCGCCCATCCTCCCCTTGCCAGACCTCATCCGCCAGCGCACCGCCGCCTGACCGCCCGGCCTTTTGCCCCTGTTACGCTCAGGAGAGGCAAGTCCTTGATCTAATTGCGACAATGCGCCGTGAGCTGCGTTACTACGTAGCGCAACAACCAAGACGTTGGAATGGCCTGCTAGCAAGGATGACACGGGCTCGTGCTGTCCGAGCGTCCAACAGCATCGAAGGGATCAATGTCTCCGCCGAAGATGCGATCGCAGCAATCGACAACGAGGAACCAACAGAGGCCGACAAACCCACATGGCAGGCCGTAATGGGCTACCACGCTGCAATGGACTACATCCTCCAGCGCTGCCGGAATGACAGTTTCCAGTTTACCGAAGACGTTCTCTTGGCCGTCCACTTCATGATTTGTCAGCACGACCTCGCCGCAAATCCCGGAAACTTCCGGCCTGGTTGGGTTGGCGTCCGCAACTCAGTGACTGGCGACTTGGTTCATGAAGGCGTCGACCGCGAACTGCTTGAGCCGCTGGTGCGGGAGCTTATTGACTATATGAACGCGGCGGCTGATGAACCGGTCGCCATACGGGCAGCTATGACGCACCTAAATTTGGCAATGTTGCACCCATTTTCAGATGGCAACGGGCGTGCTGCCAGGTGTCTCCAAACAGCCGTATTGGCAAATGAAGGTATTGTTGCGCCAATATTCTCCAGTGTTGAAGAATACATCGGCTACAACCAGCAGGAATACTACGATGTACTCGCCCAAGTCGGCGGCGGTAGATGGAGCCCTGGCCGCGATTGCCACCCATGGATCAGATTCTGTCTAACCGGTCACTATCGCCAGGCCCGAACATTGTTGCGGCGAACACAAGAAATAGAGCGCATATACGAGGAGCTCCAAAACGAGGTCAGACGACACGGGCTTCAAGACCGAACCGCCCTCGCGCTGCTCGAAGCAACAACAGGGCTGCGAGTGCGTAATGCGTCCTACAGGGTCAGTGCAGATATTTCCAAAAATCTCGCGAGTCGCGACTTGAAGTTGCTAGTCGAATCCGGACTCTTTGGTTGCTAAGGGCGAACGCCGGGGAGGCACTATGTTGCTGGCGATACTGTGAGAGGAATAAAAGAAGGCTCAATTCGCGAATTGTATGTATTTGTGATAGAGTGCCTGGAACGGCAGGGGGTTGGGTTAGGGACGTCAAGGGTTTCCAGGTGTGGCTTTCGGCGGCGCGCGGGCTGACGCGCGCGCAGCGGCGCGAGGCGCTCGCGGTGCTGTCGGGCCGGAGCGAGGGCGCGGCATCGAAGGCCGCGATCGAGCTTGGTGTGGACGAGGCCCGGCGCTGTCCGCACTGCGCGAGCGAGGGGGCGGTTTCGCGCGGTATGGCGCGGGGTCTGCGGCGCTACCAGTGCAAGGGATGCGGCAGGACCTTCAACGCGCTGACCGGTACGCCGCTGTCGGGCCTGCACCACAAGGAGCGCTGGCTGTCGTTCGGGGCGTCGCTGGCGAAGGGGGAGACGGTGAAGGCCTCGGCGGCGCGCTGCGACGTGGCGGTGAGCACAGCGTTCCGCTGGCGTCACCGGTTTCTGGCGGCGGCGCGGAGCGATTCGGAGGTGCTCAAGGGGATCGTGGAAGCGGACGAGACCTACGTCCTGGAGAGCCGGAAGGGTGCGCGCGGGCTGGGACGCAAGGCACGGCGGCGGGGCGGCAAGGCGAAGAAGCGCGGCCTCTCGCGCGAGCAGGTGCCGGTTCTCATGGCGGCGGACCGCAGCGGGACGACGGTCAGCGCGGTGCTGCCCCGGGTCGATGCGGCGGCGCTCGCGGCTGCCCTCGACCCGGTGGTCGCGAAGGACGCCCTGCTGGTCTCCGACGGCGGCGCGAGCTACCCACCTTGCGCCGCCGCGCTCGGGGTGAGCCACGAAACACTCAACCGCTCGATGGGGGAACGGGTTCGGGGCGATCTACATGTGCAGACGGTGAACAGCCGCCACAGTAGGTTGAAGGACTTCCTGCGCCCCCGCCGCGGCATCGCCA
>CBDHDN010000057.1:0-39625 GCA_965261585.1 Alphaproteobacteria bacterium | reverse complement strand
TCTCGATGCTGAACTCCTACTCCGGCTGGGCCGCCTGCGGCATCGGCTTCACGCTGGAGAACCCCTTGCTGATCATCACCGGGGCGCTCGTCGGCTCCTCGGGCGCGATCCTCTCCTACATCATGTGCAAGGGCATGAACCGGTCGTTCTTCAACGTCATCCTGGGTGGCTTCGGCGGCGAGAGCGCCGGCCCCCCGGCCGACATGGGCGACCGCACGGTCAAGCAGGGCGCCGCCCCCGACGCCGCCTTCATCATGGGCCAGGCCGACAGCGTGATCGTCATCCCGGGCTACGGCATGGCGGTGGCCCAGGCCCAGCACGCGCTGCGCGAGATGGTCGACCTGCTGAAGGCGAAGGGCGTCAAGGTCCGCTACGCCATCCACCCGGTCGCCGGGCGCATGCCGGGCCACATGAACGTGCTGTTGGCCGAGGCGAGCGTGCCCTATGAAGACGTGCTGGAACTCGACGAGATCAACCGCGACTTCGCGATGACCGACGTCGCCTTCGTCATCGGCGCCAACGACATCACGAACCCGGCCGCGAAGACCGACAAGGCGAGCCCGATCTACGGCATGCCCGTGCTCAATGTCGAGGAGGCCGGCACCGTCCTGTTCGTCAAGCGCACCCTCGCGTCGGGCTACGCCGGCGTCGACAACGAGCTGTTCTACCGCGACAACACGATGATGCTGTTCGGCGACGCCAAGAAGATGAGCGAGGACATCATCAAGTCCATCGAGGGCGGCCACTAGGCCCGCATTGCCGCTGCCCCACCCGAGTCATTTCGCAGGAACGGTCCAACCCCAAAACCATGAAACCCCGGACTTGATCCGGGGCCCATTCCGCGGCTCGCACCGAACCCGACGCGCGATGGCCAATCCGAGCGTACTTGCAAGTACCTCTCTTGAACGTGCGATGGCCCGCGGATCAAGTCCGGGGTTCGTTTTGGTTTCATGTCCCCATCGATCGTCCGACAAGGCGCGGGTTTTGCGTGGCCGAACCAGCGAACGCTACAGCCGCTCCGTCACGTACTCGGCCAGCACGACGGCGCCGTTGCGGGCCTCGTCGCGGGCGGCGAAGACGAACGTGACGGGCCCTTGGCGGCATAGCGCGACCAGGTCGTCGACGGCACCGCCGCGGGTCGCCAGCTCGGCACGGTAGCGGGTTTGGAACTCGGGCCAGCGGGCCGGGTCGTGGCCGTACCATTTTCGCAAGTCCGAGCTGGGGGCGGCGTCCTTGAGCCAGTGGTCGACGCGACGGCCTCCTTCGTCAGGCCGCGCGGCCATAGCCGTTCGACGAGCACCCGGGTGCCGTCGGCCGACGCCGGTACCGCGTAGGCGCGCTTCAATCGGGGGGCGTGCTCGACCATGGCCCAGCATAGGACGCACCGCGGCCGTCGCAAGCCGACACCTGGATTGAAATAAGGGTCTGGGTAGGGGGTGTGGACAGGTGGCGGGGGCGGGCCGCCGGCAGCGTCAGTAGCCTTCGCGTTCCATACGCTTGCGGGCGAGCTTGCGGGCCCGGCGAACGGCCTCGGCCTTTTCGCGGGCGCGCTTCTCGGAGGGCTTCTCGTAGCTGCGGCGGAGCTTCATCTCGCGGAAAACGCCCTCGCGCTGCATCTTCTTCTTCAGCACCTTGAGGGCCTGATCGACGTTGTTGTCCCGGACGACGACTTGGACGATGGCGGCGGTCTCCTTGTCCTTGCGTTCGGTCGCACAAAACGGTGCCGGAACCCTATGGCCCGGCCGGACGGTGGTCATATCACACTGCCGCGGGGCTGCCAAGCCGGCATCGCCGGCCGGGTGAAAACGACCGTCGGGTCCGTCAATGGCAAGAGCCGCCGGATAACAGGCAGTCACGCTACTTGCGCCCGGTGGTGCGCGAGCGCGGGTCGAGGGCATCCTGCAGGCCGTCGCCGAGGAAATTGAAGGCCATGACGGTGACGAAGATCACCAGGCCCGGATAGACGGCGAGCCGCGGCGCCAGCGAGATCAGCTCCTGGGCGTTCGTCAGCATGTTGCCCCAGCTCGGGATCGGCGGCTGGATGCCGAGGCCGAGGAAGCTGAGCACGGATTCCAAGAGAATCACGCCGCCGATCGACAGGGTCATGGCGACGATGATCGGCGACACCACGTTGGGCAGGATGTGTAGCGCCATGATGCGCCGCGGGCTGGCCCCCAGCCCCTCGGCCGCCAGCACGAACTCGCGCGCCCGCACCGACAAGGTGGCGCCGCGCACCAGCCGGGCGACCGTCGTCCAGCCGACGATGGCGACGATGAAGATGATGCGGTAGAGGCTGATCAGCTCGGACTCGACGATGCGCGCCGGCAGCGGCAGCTTGCCCAGGTCGATCGCCGCCAGCACGATCAACAGCGGCAGCACCGGCAAGGCGATCACCCCGTCGGTGAAGCGCATCAGAAAGGCGTCGAAGCGGCCGCCATAGTAGCCGGCGACGAGGCCGATCGTCGTGCCGATCACCGCGGCGCCGGTGGCGCCGGCAAGGCCGACGAGCAGCGACACCCGGCCGCCATAGAGCAAGCGCACCAGGACGTCGCGGCCGGCCTCGTCGGTGCCCAGGGGATGGGCCGCGCTGGGCCGCGCGAACCGGTTGAACAGGTCGACCGACGTGGCATCGAGGCCGAGCGCCCACTCGGCCAGCGGCGCGGCGATCGCCAGCACGACGATGACGAGCAGCAGGCAGCCGCTCGCCACCGCCAGCCGGTGCTCGAGGAAACGCAGCCACAGGATGCGGCGCACGCTCAAGCCGTCGACATGGTCCGTCCCGGCGCGGGCCGTCGCGGCGGGGGCCGGCGCGGCGGTCATCGGCGGGCCTCCAGGGCGCGATAGCTGATGCGCGGGTCGAGCGCGGCATAGCCGAGGTCGGCCAGCAGGTTGCCGACGAGCACGACGAACGTCGCGAACAACAGCGACACCAGGGCCAAATTGAAGTCGTTGCCCATGATGGAATCGAAGATCAGCTTGCCCATGCCCAGATAGGCGAACATGGTCTCGGTGATCAGCGCGCCGGAAAACAGCGCGCCGAAATCCAGCGCAATGATCGTGACCAGCGGCAACAGGGCGTTGCGCAGGGCGTGGCCGAGGACGACGCGGCCGAGGCTGGCGCCCTTGGCGCGGGCGGTGCGGACATAGTCCTGGCGCAGCGCTTCGATCATTGCCGCGCGCATGAAGCGGGTGTGGCCGGCCAGGCTGGCCAGCGCCAGCGTCGCCACCGGCAGCACCAGGAAGCGCGCCCGGGCCACCAGGCCGCCGCCGTCGATCGGCGCCATACCGCCGGCCGGCAGGACGCCCAGGGTCACGGCGAACAACAGGATGAACAGCAGTGCCAGCCAGAATGGCGGCACCGAGATGCCGGCGAAACAGAACAGGTTGATCGTGTTGTCGGCGGCCGAATGGGGCCGCACCGCCGCGGCGATGCCGAGCGGGATGGCGACCGCGATCGCCAGCACGGAGCTGAGGCCGAGCAGGATCAGCGTGTTGCCGAGGCGCGGCAGCATGATGTCCAGCACCGGCTTCGAGAACGTGCGGGAGTAGCCGAGGTCGCCCGCCAACGCCGCCGTCAGCCAGTTCCAGTAGCGCGTCATGATCGGCAGGTCGAGGCCATGCAGGCGGCGCAGCCGCTCGGCATCGGCCTGGGTCAGGTTGGGGTCGGCGGCGACCATCAGGTCGATCGGGTCGCCCGGCATCAGACCGATCAGCGAGAAGATGACGAACGACATGACGGCGAGAACGACCAGGGATTCGGCCAGCCGGCCGCTCAGATAGCGCGCCACTCAGCGCGCTCCCCGGCCTGCGGACAGCGTCGTTCCACCTGCACAGCTAACCACAGAGGCACAGAGGCACAGAGGAACCACGTGGATTGTCACGGCGTCAGCAAGAAGACCAATGAGGGCATGCATGTGGTTGCGATGGCCTGCTTCCTCTGTGTCTCTGTGCCTCTGTGGTGAATTTCTGCAGCGCGTGCCGGCTACTCCTCGGCCGACCAGTGCTCGACCCACAGGGTGCTGGGGTTGAGGTGCCCGGTCGGCGTCACACCCTTCAGCCACTTCGGCATGACAAACGCGCTGGAGCGGAAATAGAGCGGCAGCACCGGCAGGTTCTCGGCATAGAGCGTCTGGATGCGGTTCCACAGCTCGGTCTGCACGGCGGCGCCGCATTCGATTTGAATGCGCTCCAGCACCTCGTCCATCTCGGCATTGACAAAGCCGGTGTAGTTCTGGCCGGAGAAGTTGTTCTCCGCCGTCGGGATCATGTCGGAGTGCATGGTCGTGCGCGGGATGTTCTCGGGCGCCGATACCCAGGCGTACATGCCCATGCCTTCGAACGTACGTTCGCGCAGGGTCTGGCCGAAGAAGACGCGCGGCGGCTGGTTGCGGATGCGCACGTCGATGCCGACGTCGCGCCACATGCTCTGGCCGACCTGCTCGACCAGCTCGCGGATGCGGTTGCCCGATGTCGTCATGATCTCGAGGCTCAGCCGCTCGCCGGCGGCGTTGTGGCGGATGCCGTTGCGCAACTCGGTCCAGCCGGCCTCCTCGAGCAGCGCGACCGCCCGGTCGGGATCGAACGCGTACTTTGGCACGTCGTCGAAGTGCACGGCGTCCAGCGGGTTGACCGAGGTGTGGGCGACCGGCTGGCGGCCCTCGAACAGGCGCTCGCTGATGGCTTGGCGGTCGAGCGCATAGAGCAGCGCCTGGCGGACGCGCAGGTCCTGCAGGATCGGGTTGTCGAGCATCAAATCGACATGCTCGTAGATCAGGCCAGACTTGTAGACGACGTTGTAGTCGTCGCCGTGGCGCTGGTCGAAGGCGATCGCCTGGTCCAGCGTGACGCCGTCTTCGCCGGCGATGTAGTCGATCTCGCCGGACAGCAGGTTGGCCTCCAGCGCCGCCGTGTTCTCGATGATGCGGAAGACGATGCGCTCGAACTCGGGCTCCTTGCCCCACCAGGTCGGGTTCTTCTCGAGGACGATGATGGCGCCGGGCACGACCCGGGTGATGCGGTACGGGCCGTAGTAGAGGCCGGGGTTCGTCGTGTCGGTCTCGTAGAGCGTGCGCCGCTTGTACTCGCGCGGCTCGGCGAACGCGGCGCGCTCGAGGTGCGCCGGCACGACCTCGAAATCGTTGATGCCCTCGAAATCGCAGGCACGGCGGTCCCAGTGCACGGTGAAGCGCTTGTCGTCGTGGACCTCGATTCGCTCCATCTGGTTGTAGAGCTCGGTCGAGACGACGCCGGCGCCCTCGGTGCGGCCGATCTCCCAGGTGAACATGACGTCGTCGGTCGTGATCGGCGTGCCGTCGCCCCACACGGCATCGGGGCGGATCGTGTAATCCGACGCCAGGCCGGGCGTGCCGGCGAGCGTAGGCTCCTCGCGCGCCGTACCTTTCGCGAAACTCGGCAGCGCCGTGCACAGCATGCAGATCAGGTTCCAGTCGGGGTCGTAGGCCGTAAACGGCCGCCGCGTCATGCCCATGACCAGGCTCTGGGCGACGTGGCTGAACAGGTTGGGATGGAATCCCTCGGGGAACTGGCCGATGCCGATGACCAGCTCGTCGCGGGCGGCAGCGGCGGTAAGCGGCATGAGAGAGACGGCGAGGGCGGCCGCGAATGCGGTGCGCACACGGTGCATGGTCAATCCTCCATCGCGATAGGCGGCGGCATGCCAGCACCGCGCGACCGATCCCCCTTTTCACCTCTTGGCGAGCACCCTATAGGCTGATTTGGCGCTGCCGCGCACGCGAAAACAACAGGCACGCCGCTGGTTGGTGCGACGAACCTCGCCCTTCGACAAGCTCCCCTTCGCGCCAGCCCGATTGACCTGTAGCTGCCGCGTCAAGTTGTCCGCTTTATGTAGCGCATGATTTGTCCGCTGTTGTGGTGGTTGGCCCTGTGGGGTTGTGGGCAAGGCGGCAGCCTTGTCCCCAAACCCACAGGGCTTGCCGCGTCGCGGTCATTCACGCGGCCTGTTCGATCGGTGCGCTCGCCTGCGGCGGCGCGAGCTCGGCGATACGGTGCGGTCCCCAGAACAGGGCGAGCGCTCCGTCGGGGTATTCATGCACGCACACCTTAGGCGCGCACGAAGTGCGGGCGCAGCCGTGAAGGCGGTATCTGCAAGCTCCGGCCGCGCCAGCGCACGGTGTTGTCGTTGCCGACCTGGCGGTTCTCGCGCACGCACAGCACCTCGCGCCACTGCTCGGGCCGGCACGGCACGAAGGCCGAGCCCGTCTCCTCGGCCGCCACCGCGAAGCGGGCGTTGTGCTCGGGCAAGTAGACCTCGGCGATGAACCGGTTGGCGGCGGCCACGGTCGCGATCCCGGCCAGCGCCAGCTCCTTGACCAGGCGGTCCTGGAGCGTGCGGAAGGCGCGCTCCGAGCGGCCGCGCGCCTCCGGCGAGTACGCCGCGATGTGCTCGATGCCGAGTTCGGCCAGCGCCCGGCCGACCTGGGTCAGCCGCTCCTTCGAGACCTTGCCGCCGGCCTCCGGCGTGTGGAAGTAGTGGCTGCCGCGGTCGGTATAGAGCGCGCAGAACAGACCCTCGGCGGAGATCGTCTCGGCAAGCCCGTGGAAGCTCGAGGCGGTCCCTTCCTCGGCCACCAGGAACGCCGAGTAGAGCTCGCTCGTCGCATCGTCCAGTGTCGCCACCAGGTCGAGCGGCGCATGGCCGGCCAGCCAGGCGTGGCGCGAGGCGTCCTGGTGCACCAGCATGCCCGCCATCGGCCGGCGCGGCCGCTTGCGCCGGTGCGCGCCACGCCGCGGCGCCGCACGCACCAAGCCCGCCGACTGCAGCGCAAGACGCGTCACCGTGTAGCCCAGCTTGTACCCATGCCGCTTGACCAGCTTCTCGTGGAAATGCTTCACGGTGAAGTCGCCGTACAGCTCCTCATACAGCCCCCGCATTTGCGATAGCTCGCTCGCCGCCGCACGGTGGGCGACGGCTTGCCAACACGCCTGTCCGCAAGCCCGGGCACACCCTCCTCGCGATACCGTTCACGCCAACGCCGGAACGTCCGACCGCTCATCCCGAGTAACTCTCCCGTCTCCTCCTGCGTCAACTCCCCGCGTTCGTGCCGCTCCAATAGCTCCTCGAAACGCATCACCCGGATCTCCTGTAGCACCTGCGCCCGCTCCATCCTCGCCCCCGCAAAAAAACCTCCTTGGAGCGATTCCAGAAACGGTCACTTCGCGCGCCACATAATCCGGACAACTCACACGCTATCTACACCAGCCCGATTGACCTTGGCCCGGTCGGCCGGTTTCGGCATACTGCCGCGCCGTTGCGGGGGACGGCCGGCCGGCGGTAGCGCGAGAGGGGAGGCATTGCTTCACGTCATCAGCCTGGCCGCCGTGCTCTATGGCCTGTGGCTTGGCCTGTCCGGCCATTTCGAGCCGCAGCTGCTTGTTCTGGGCGTTCTGTCGGTCATCGCCACCGTCGCCTTGGCGCGGCGCATGGACGTCGTCGACCATGAAGGCCATCCCGTCCATCTCAGCTGGCGTGCCTTCACCTACTGGCCGTGGCTCGGTTGGGAGATCCTCAAGGCGAACGTCGATGTCGCCCGGCTGATCGTCGACCCGCGCCTGCCGATCGACCCGCGCGTGATCGAGGTCGAGGGGCACGAGCGCACGGAAGTCGGCCTCGTCACCTACGCCAATTCGATCACGCTGACGCCCGGCACCGTCACCGTCGACGTCGAGGGCAACCGGCTGCAGGTGCACGCGCTGACCGCGGCGGCGGCCGAGGCGCTGCAGACCGGCGACATGGACCGGCGCGTCGCCGCCATGGAAGGGTCGTGATGTTCAGCGCCGCGACTGTCGCGCTGCTCGTCGCCATGGCGCTGGCGCTCGCCCGCGCGTTTATCGGACCGACGGTCTATGACCGGATCCTCGCGGTCAACGTGTTCGGCACCAAGACCGTGTTGTTGATCGCGGCGCTCGGCTTTCTCGCCGGTCGGCCGGATTTTCTGGACATCGCCCTGGTCTACGCGCTGATCAACTTCATCGGCACGATCGCCATCATGAAGTTCTTCAAGTACCGCCACCTCGGCGTGCCGCACACCGACGAGGATCTGGGGGACCTGTGACCGTCGCCGATGCCGTCAGCTGGGTCCTGATCGTCGGCGGCGGTGCCTTCATCGTCATCGGCGCCATCGGCATGATCCGCATGCCCGATTTCTTCACGCGGCAGCACGCGGCCGGCATCACCGACACGGCCGGCGCCGGCTTGCTGGTGCTCGGCCTGATCGTTCAGGCCGGCTTCACCCTGGTTGCATTCAAGCTCGTGCTGGTCGTCCTGTTCCTGTTCTTCACCGGCCCGACGGCGACCCATGCCCTGGCGCAGGCGGCGCTCGGCAGCGGGCTGGTACCGCTGCTGCGCGGCGCCGCCCGTGAGCCACCGGAGGCACCGCCCCAAGAGCCGCAGCCCGAGGAGCCGCAGCCCGAGGAGCCGCAGCCCGAGGAGCCGCGGCCCGAGGAGCCGCGGCCCGAGGAGCCAGAGGAGCCAGCCCCATCGAAAATCTGATCGACGTCGTCTTGCTCGTGTTCCTGGCCGCCACCGCGATCGCCGTGGTCGCCGTGCGCAACCTGTTCGCGTCCGTAATGCTGATGGGCATTTTCAGCCTGCTGACGGCGGGGCTGCTCGTCGTGCTCGACGCCGTCGACGTCGCCTTCACCGAGGCCGCGGTCGGCGCCGGCATCACCGTCGTGCTGTTCCTCGGCACGCTTGCCCTCGTACACAGCAAGGAGCGCCCGGTTCGGATCCGCCTGTTGCCGCTCGCGGTCGTCGTCGTCACCGGCGCCGGGCTGATCGTCGCGACCCTCGACATGCCGCGCTTCGGCGACCCAAACGCGCCGATCCACGGCCACGTCGCGCCGCGCTACCTCAACGACTCGGGTGAGGAGATCGGCATCCCCAACGTCGTCACCTCGGTGCTGGCGAGCTATCGCGGCTACGACACCCTGGGCGAGGTCACGGTGATCTTCACCGCCGCGATCGGCGTCATGCTGCTGCTCGGCCGCGGCCGGCGGCGGCGCGTCGGCGCGGCGCGCCGGGCCACGGGGGCCGCGGCGCAGCGCGAGGTCGAGCTGGGAGACAACCCGTGAACCAGCACTCCGTCGTTCGCGTCGTCACCAAGCTGCTGATGCCGCTGATCTTCCTGTTCGCGCTCTACGTCCAGTTCCATGGCGATTTCGGGCCCGGCGGCGGCTTCCAGGCCGGCGTCATCTTCGCCTCCGGTTTCATCCTCTATGCGCTGATCTTCGGCGTGCGCAACGCCCGCCGGGTGGCGCCGCCGGGGGTCGTGCGGACGACGCTGGCCGGCGGCGTTCTGCTGTTCGCCGGCGTCGGCGTCGCCGGGTTGGTCAAGGGCGGCAATTACCTGAACTACTCGGTGCTGGCGCATGACGCCCATGTCGGCCAGGAACTCGGCATCAACCTGATCGAGTTCGGCGTCGGCCTGACCGTCGCCTCGGCGATGATCACCGTGTTCCTCATCTTCGCCGGCCAGGACCTGTGATGGCGTCGACCGTGGCGCGCCCAAAATCGTCATTGCCGGGCTCGACCCGGCAATCCAGCGCGGCCCGGCGATCGCCGTGGCACAGCGTGGGAAGAAGCCACGCGACCCCCAATATCGTCATCCTCGGCCTTGTGCCGAGGACCCACTCAACGGATTGCAGGACAGGGCGGGTACGGGTCACGGATCCCCGGGTCAAGCCCGGGGATGACGCTTGCAGTGGGGCCTTCGCCAAACCGAACAGCCGTGGGCGTGCAGCGACCGCTGCAATGACGGCCGCGCGATGACGTTTCCGGGCCTGCTCAACTACTGGATCGTGGTCGTCCTGATGATGACCGGCTTCTATGCCGTCATTGCCCACGAGAACATGATCAAGAAGGTGATCGGCCTGAACATCTTCCAGGTCTCGGTGTTCATCTTCTATATCTCGATGGCCAAGGTGAGCGGCGGCACGGCGCCGATCCTGGGCGAGGGCCTCGGCAACTTCTCCAACCCGCTGCCGCACGTCCTGATCCTCACCGCCATCGTCGTCGGCGTGGCGACGACGGCGCTCGGCCTGGCGCTGATCATACGCATCAAGGAGGCCTACGGGACCGTCGACGAAAGCGAGATCCGCGCCATCGAAACCGGCGCGGCCGAAGCAGAGCAATCGTGAGCCTCGCCCAGTTCCCGATCCTGCAGGTCGTCGTCCCGCTGATCGCGGCGCCGGTGTGCGTCGCCCTGCCATGGGCCCGGTTGACCTGGCTGATTGCGCTCGCCGTCAGCCTGGCGACACTGGCAATCGCCGTCGCCCTGCTGTTTCAGGTCCAGGCCAGCGGGCCGATCTCCTACGCGCTGGGCGACTGGGCGGCGCCGTGGGGCATCGAGTACCGGGTCGATACGCTCAGCGCCTTCATGCTCGTCATCGTCGCCGGCGTCGGCAGCGCGGTGATGCTGTACGCGTCGCCCAGCGTCGCGGCCGAAATCGCGCCGGAGCGGACGTTCCTGTTCCACGCCATGTACCTGCTCAACCTGGCGGGCATGCTGGGCATCGCCATTACCGGCGACGTCTTCAACCTGTTCGTCTTCCTCGAGATCTCGTCGCTGTCGTCTTATGTGCTGGTCAGCCTGGGGCGCGACCGGCGGGCGCTCACGGCCGCGTTCCAGTACCTGGTCATGGGTACGGTCGGCGCGACGTTCTACGTCATCGGCATCGGCATGCTGTACATGATGACCGGCACGCTCAACATCGCCGACTTGGCGGCGCGGCTGCCGGCGGTCGCCGGTACCAGCACGGTCCTGGCGGCGCTCGCCTTCATCGTCGTCGGCATCGGCCTCAAGCTGGCGATGTTCCCGCTGCATTTCTGGTTGCCCAACGCCTACACCTACGCGCCGTCGGTCGTCTCGGCGCTGCTCGCGGCGACGGCAACGAAGGTCGCGATCTACGTGCTGCTGCGCATCGTCTTCACGGTGTTCGGCGCCGACATCTTCGCGGCCCTGCCGGTCGACAAGGCCCTGTTGGTGCTGGCGGTGATCGCCATGTTCGCGGCGTCGACGGTGGCGATCTTCCAGACCAACGTGAAGCGCCTGCTTGCCTATTCCAGCCTGGCCCAGATCGGCTACATGGTGCTCGGCATCAGCTTCGTCACGGCGACCGGGATCACCGCGACGGTGCTGCACCTGTTCAACCACGCACTGATGAAGAGCGTGCTGTTCCTGGTCATGGGCTGCGTGTTCTACCGCATCGGCTCGGTCCAGCTGGAGAACATGGCCGGGCTCGGCCGGCGCATGCCGTGGACCATGGGGGCGTTCGTCGTCGGCGGGCTGAGCCTCATCGGCGTGCCGCTGACCGTCGGCTTCGTCAGCAAGTGGGTGCTGATCCAGGCGGCGCTCGAGACGGGCTGGTGGCTCGTCGCCGTGCTCGTGCTGCTCAGCTCGCTATTGGCCATGGTCTATGTCTGGCGCGTCGTCGAGGTCGCGTACTTCCGCAGCCCGGCCGCCGATGCCCCGGCGATCGGCGAGGCGCCGGCGGCGATGCTCGTGCCGGTCTGGCTGCTCGCGGCCGCGAACGTCTATTTCGGCATCAACCCGGGCCTGACGGTGGCCACCGCGCGGGGCGCCGCCGGGCTGCTGCTCGGTGGTCTCTGATGGACCCGGCGACGGCGATCCTGATGGCCCTTGCGGTGCCGCTGGTCGGCGCGGCGCTGATCGTCGCGACCGGGCGCCGCCCCAACCTGCGCGAGACCGTGACTCTGGTCACGGCTGTTGTCCTGTTCGCCAATGTGCTGACCCTGTTGCCCGGCGTATTCGGCGGCAACCGGCCGGGCGTTACGGTCGTCGAGATGCTGCCGGGCCTCGCGCTGGTCTTCGAGGTCGAGCCCCTGGGTATGCTGTTCGCGCTGGTCGCGTCGGGCCTGTGGATCCTCAACTCGGCCTATTCCATCGGCTACATGCGCGGCACCGACGCCGCCAACCAGACCCGCTACTACACCTATTTCGCGCTGGCGCTGGCCTCGACCATGGGCGTCGCGTTCGCCGGCAACATGCTGACACTGTTCGTCTTCTACGAGCTGCTGACACTCAGCACCTATCCCCTGGTGACCCACTACGGCGACGACAAGGCGCTCAAGGCCGGCCGCACCTATGTCGGCATCCTGATGGCGACCTCGATCGGCTTGCTGATGCTGGCGATGATCTGGACCTGGCAGGCTACCGGCACGGTCGCGTTCACGCCGGGCGGCATCCTCGCCCAGAAGGCCGACGGGCCATGGGTCGGCGTCCTGTTGTTCCTCTACATGTTCGGCATCGGCAAGGCGGCGCTGATGCCGATCCACCGCTGGCTGCCGGCGGCGATGGTGGCGCCGACGCCGGTCAGCGCGCTGTTGCACGCCGTTGCCGTGGTCAAGGCCGGGGTGTTCGCGGTGCTCAAAGTCGCGGTCTACATCTTCGGCATCGACCTGTTGTCGTCGATGTCGGCGGCGGAGTGGCTGGCCTACATCGCCGCGGCGACGTTGCTAGGCGCCTCGCTGGTCGCCATGACCAAGGACAATCTGAAGGCGCGGCTCGCCTATTCGACGGTCAGCAACCTGGCCTTCGTCGTGCTCGCCGCCAGCCTGGCCAACCCAAGCGCCATCCTCGGCGGCGGCATGCATGTCGCCATGCACGCGTTCGGCAAGATCACGCTGTTCTTCTGTGCCGGCGCCATCTACGTCGCCACCCACAAGACCGAGATCTCCGACATGGCCGGCATCGGCCGACAGATGCCGATCACGATGACGGCGTTCGGTATCGGCGCGCTCAGCGTCATCGGACTGCCGCCCCTGGGTGGCGCCTGGAGCAAATGGCACTTGATCCTCGGCGCCGTGGAGGCCGACCAGCTGATCTTCGTCGCCGCGCTGGTCGTGAGCTCGATGCTGAACGTCGCCTATCTCATCCCGATCGTCGCGCGCGCGTTCTTCGTGCCCGATCCGGCCGCGGCAGCGGGGGGCATGGCGCCCCAGTCCATCGGCGCGGCGGCGACCCGCGAACCGGCGCCCGCGGGCGGCATCAGGGAAGCGCCTCTGTTCTGCGTCGTGCCGCTGTCGCTGACGGCGCTCGGCTGCTTCGTCCTGTTCTTCTACGCCGGCGCTATCGTCGACCTGCTCACACCGATAACGCTGTAGATGGACACAACCCCGGTGCAATCCCCACTTCCGTCATCCTCGGCCTTGTGCCGAGGACCCATGGCGCACCACCGCATGATCCCGGAACGGAGGACGAGCCGGTGGCGTTCGACTTTCGCACCGCTCGCATGGACCGCAGGATGGGTCCTCGGCACAAGGCCGAGGACGACGATCGGGGGGTTTCGTGGCTGAGCAGCAGCAACCCGACAATCAAAAACCCGAAAAGCGCTACTGGCTGGACGAGCGGCGCAACGCGCTGAAGGTCTATTGGGCCCTGGTCGCGGTGTGCATCGCGCTGGTCGCGGGCGACGCGCTGTTCGTCAAGAAGGTCGAGTTCGCGTTCGAGCGCATGTTCGGGTTCTTCGGCTGGTTCGGCTTCATCGGCTCGATCTTCCTTGTGATGGCGGCCAAGGGCCTGCGCAAGATCCTGATCAAGCCGGAGGACTACTATGATCGGTAGTCTGCCGCCCGGCGCGCTCTTGATCGTCGGCGCCGTTCTGATCCCGCTGCTGCCGCACCGCCTATGCGGCGCTTACATGCTGGCGCTGCCGGCGGCGAGCCTCGCCGCCACGTTCATGATGGCGACCGGTACCTACGGCGAATTCGAGGTGTTTTCCTACGAGCTGGTACCGGTGCGGGTCGACAGGCTCGCCATCGTGTTCGGCGTGATCTTCCACATCGCCGCGTTCCTCACCGCGATCTACGCCCTGCACATCCGCGACCGGCTGCAGCAGACCGCCGCCATGATCTATGTCGGCAGCGCCATCGGCGCCGTGTTCGCCGGCGACCTGGTGACGCTGTTCGTCTATTGGGAGATCACCGCGATCTCGTCGGTCTTCCTGATCTGGGCGCGGCGGACCGAGCGGGCCTACCGCGCCGGCATGCGCTACCTGATCATCCAGGTCGGCTCGGGCGTATTGCTGGCCTCCGGCGCCATCATCATCGGCGCCCGGACGGGTTCGTTGGCGTTCGACAAGATGGGGCTCGACGGGGCCGGCGAGGCGCTGATCTTCCTCGCCTTCGGCATCAAGGCGGCGTTTCCGCTGTTGCACAACTGGCTGCAGGACTCCTATCCGGAGTCGACGCCGACCGGCACGGTGTTCCTGAGTGCATTCACGACCAAGCTGGCGATCTATGCGCTGGCCCGCGGCTTCCCCGGCACCGAGATCCTGATCCCGCTGGGCGCCCTGATGACGGCGTTCCCGATCTTCTACGCCGTTATCGAGAACGACCTGCGCCGGGTGCTGGCCTACAGCCTCAACAACCAGCTCGGCTTCATGGTCGTCGGCATCGGCCTCGGCACCGAAGCCGGCATCAACGGTGCCGCCGCCCACGCCTTCGCCCACATCCTCTACAAGGCGCTTCTGTTCATGTCGATGGGCGCGGTCTTGCATCGGGTCGGCACGGTCAAGGGCTCGGAGCTCGGCGGCCTCTACAAGTCGATGCCGTGGACGACCGGCTTCTGTATCGTCGGCGCCGCCTCGATCTCCGCCTTCCCGCTGTTCAGCGGCTTCGTCACCAAATCGATAATCCTCGCCGCCGCGGCCGAGGAAGGCCACGTGATCACGTTCATCGTGTTGCTGTTCGCCTCGGCCGGCGTGTTCCACCATTCCGGCATCAAGATCCCGTATTTCGCCTTCTTCGCCCATGACCGTGGCATCCGGGTCAAGGAGGCGCCGAGGAACATGCTGATCGCCATGGGCATCACGGCGGCGCTGTCGATCGGCATCGGCGTCTACCCGGCGCCGCTGTTCGCGCTGTTGCCCTATCACGTCGAGTTCGTGCCCTACACGACGACCCACGTGATCACCCAGCTGCAGCTGCTGCTGTGCTCGGCGCTCGCCTTCGGGACGCTGCAGGTGACCGGCATCTATCCCCCGGAGCTGCGCTCGACGAACCTGGACAGCGACTGGTCCTACCGTCGCCTGCTGCCGGTTGTTGCCGGCGGCCTGCTGCGCGCCGGCGGCCACCTGCGCGCCGGTCTGCTCGGCTTCGGCGAGCGGCGCCTGCAGGCCTTGCTCGTCACGGTGTACACTTATTACGGTCCGCGAAGCCACTTGGCCCGCACCTGGGAGACCGGCAGCACCATCCTCCTCGTCGCCGCGGCGCTCAGCGTGTTCCTGCTGCTGTTCTTCCTTTAGTTTAGAGTCTATTCCGGCAGGGTCGAACTCGGCGTGGCCTGGAAGGCGCGGTCAAACGGCGACGAGCCGCGGGATTATCTCAGCGTCCAACTCGACGCCCCCAGCTTCCCCGAGCGGGTCGTCCGAGTTGCCTTGTTTGAGGATGAAGGGCGGCGTATCTCGTATAGAACCGGCGGGAGGTCTAACCGACCCTAGGATCGAGCAAACCTAAGCAACGGTTTGATGTCGTGGTCGTCGGCCACCCTGAGGGCGGCGATGTAGCGCGCCCGTGTCTCGCTAGCCCGGATTTCTCACACGGAGTAGTGCATCGGGGCCCCGAATCAGCGAAAGTGATTGTTGCAACAAGAACTTAAGCTGAGACGGAGGATCTCCCCGATGCCAACTAGAGTGTATCTCGGATCTGTTCGGATTTGCACGCGTTGAGAGCCGGCGCGTTGAGGCAGCGTTTGACGGCGGTGCGGTGACGTCGAACGGCGGCGCGCTTTTGCTGGGAGCCACGGAGCGGGCGATTGGCCTGGTCGCGGGGTTTGCGCGGTGTTTCCAGGACGGCCGCGATCCGGCGTTGACGGAGCACAGCGTCGCGACGCTGGTCGGCCAACGTGTGTTCGCCCTGGCGCTGGGTTACGAGGACCTGATCGACCACGACGAGCTGCGCCATGATCCGGTGATGGCGGTGCTCGCCGGCAAGCTCGAGGCGCGGCGGGCGGACTGCGCGCCGCTAGCCGGAAAGTCGACGCTGAACCGGCTGGAGCACGCGCCGTCGGGGGCGCCGTCGCGCTATCACAAGATCGGCCACGACGCGGCGGCGATCGAGCGCCAGTTCGTCGCGCTGTTCTTGGCCGCGCACCGGCGGCCGGCGAAGCAGATCATCATCGACCTCGACGCGACCGACGATCCGTTGCACGGCGAGCAGGAGGATCGGTTCTTCCACGGTTACTACGATTGTTACTGCTATCTGCCGCTGTACATCTTCTGTGGCCGGCATCTGCTGGCGGCGAAGCTGCGGCCGGCCAATATCGACGGCGCCGCCGGCGCGATCGAGGAGCTCGCCCGGATCGTCGAGCAGATCCGCGACGACTGGCCGGACGCGCGTATTCTGGTGCGCGCTGATTCCGGCTTCGCCCGCGAGGCGCTGATGGCGTGGTGCGAAGCCAACCGGGTCGACTACGTCTTTGGGCTGGCCAGGAACAAGCGGCTCAGCGGCGCGATCGAGGACGCCCTCGCCGCCGCCGCGCCGCCGACAGCCGGCGCACCGGCAAGCCGGCCCGCCGCTACCAGGAGCTGGTGTGGACGACGCGTAAGAGCTGGAGCCGCGAACGCCGCGTCGTCGCCAAGGCCGAATGGACCCACGGTAAGGCCAATCCGCGCTTCGTCGTCACCTCGCTCGGCACCGGCGAGGTCAAGGCCCGCCGGCTCTATGAAAAGGTCTATTGCGCCCGCGGCGACATGGAGAACCGCATCAAGGAATGCCAGGCCGATCTGTTCGCCGACCGCACTTCGGCTGCCACCATGCGGGCCAACCAGCTGCGCTTGTGGTTCGCCGCCATGGCCTATGCGCTGTTCTGCGCGCTGCGCCGCATCGCCCTCAAGCACACCCGCTTCGCCCGCGCCACCTGCGGCACCATCCGCTTGAAGCTGTTGAAGATCGGCGCCCAGGTGCGCCGCTCCGTCCGCCGCGTCAAGTTCGCAATGGCGTCTTCGTTCCCCTACCAGCAGGAATACCGCCTGGCTCACCATCGATTATGCAACGCCACCGGCTGACCCCAGCAGCCGGCCTCCGCCCGTCCCGTCAACCACACAGGATCAACTCCAGCCTCAGACCACCGCCAGCAGCCGGCGGAACCCTCCAGCCTGCCTGCTTCACAGCAACCTATCAACAGTGCCGAAGATGAACTGGCTCTCGGCCACCACCAATCCCGCTGTGAGAAATCCGGGCTAGCATCGATCAGACTGACCCGTCCCCAGGTGAAGGGCTCTTGTCCGAGCCGATCGGCCAGGAGATCCGCTATGAGACGGGTGGTGCGACCGTTGCCGTTCGGGAACGGATGGATGGCCACGAGACGGTGATGGAGCCGCACCGCGATCTCGTCCGGCGGATAGGTGTTGTTGTCGACCCAGTAGCGGGCATCGTCCAGGGCCATGGGGAGCTCGACCGGGATATGGGCCGGGTCGATCCCGATATTGCGCTCGGTTCGGGGGTAGTTGCCAGCCCATGCCCAGACATCGCCGAACAACTTGACGTGAAGCTGCCTGATGAACGCGTCTGTGAGGATGTCCCGGCCGCGCTGGCGGTGCGCCCAAGCGGCGCCAGCAGCAATGTTCGTCTGCTCGGCCTCGTTCAGCTCACTGCGGTAGGTAATCCAGGTCTGGAGGAGACCTTGGCGTTCCTCCGGCTCCAGCGGCGTGGCGTCGTCGGGCGCGTCGAACTGGGTCGTTCACGACCGTTCCCAGAGGTCGCGTTCTCTGACGTGTTCGCGGACATACTCGTCTATCTGGGCGTCTCGCTCGGCTTGGGAGAGACCCTGCGCCTCCAGGTCCATCGTGTGCCCGATGCGCGCCAACTCCTTGCGGGCAATGTCGCGCGCGCGTGTCTGTACTGCGTCTTCGAGCGATGAGTTCGGCACGAGCGCATAGACAAGGGTGCAGTCAAGCGCCTCGGCAACATTGCGTAGGGTCTTGAGTTGGATCGTGCCGTGGGCTTCGGATTTTTCCTGGTCGGCGACACTCTGCGACTTCACGCTGAGCCGCGTGCCCAGCTGAAGAGCGGACATGCCGAGAGCGTCCCGGATCGCCCGAATCCAGCCCTTGGACGGGACGGCGAAGCGGCTCTCGGGTTTGAAGGCCAACAGACGTCCGTCGAGCCGTTGCCGGGCAATCTTTCGTTTACCATTAGTCATAAGGCTACAGCCTGGTATTATCAATTTAGAAGCAGGTTATAGCCTGAATTTTCCTCTTTCGTAAACAGGCCATAGCCTGTTTTCGTTCGATGCTGGCGTTAGTGGCCAAGGTGATTGGCCAAAGGGTTGGCCAGATAGGGTTTAGTTTAGCTTGTAGCGCACCCGGTTCCTTGGACACAAGTTTGTCTCACGCGGCGGGCCTGATTGAGATCGCGGCGTGCCACGCCTGACGAGCTTGAGCGGGGCTCAGGTGGCCGTTCTTTTCGACGATCCACTGGGCATTGTAGAGTTCGACGAAGTCGCGGACGGCGTCCCGCAGCTCCGCGATGTTGCGGTAGATGCGACCATGGATGATCTGTTCCTTCAGCGTGCGATTGAACCGCTCGGCGACGCCGTTGGTCTGGGGCTCGGCGACGAAGGCGTAGGACGGCTGGATGCCCCAGAACTTGATCTGGTTGGTGAAGTGGTCCGACAGATACTGGGAGCCGTGATCCATCCGCAAGGCCAGCCCCCGAGCCGCGCCGGCCGCGGTCGAGCCATACAGCCCGGCAAGCCCCATGGAGATCGGCTGCAGGGCGGCGAAGCGGTCGCCGCGCTTGCAGACATGCCAGCCGACACACTCGGCGTTCCAATGCTCGACGGCGGTGAAGATCCAGCCCCAGCCGTCGTCCACCGTGAACACCCGAACGCCATCGGTGCCCCACATGAGGTTCGGGGCATGAGTGATGATCTCACCGTCATGGGGATTGCCGCCACGGCGGCGGCAGCGATGGGGCGAGAGCAGATTGTTCTCGCGCATCAGGCGGAGCACCCGCTTGCGGGCAACCCGGATGTCGCGACAGACCCGAAGCCGAGCCCAGACCTTGCGGTAGCCCTCGCCCTCCCAGGGCGATGCCTCCAGGTCGGCTTCGATCGCCACCAGCAGCGCCTGGTCCGAGATCGCGGGCTTCGGTCCCCGACGCTTTGCCGGCGGCTGCTCGGCGTGCTGGCCGGAGGTCATGGCGTAGAACGAGGAGCGGGCCATGCCCCAGGCGGCGCAGACCCGCCGCAGGCCGTAGGCCAGACCCGTGCCGGGCGAGGTGGCGGCACTCATCGCCGCGACCTCCGCCGCCCCAAAGGGCCGAAGGTCTCCGTCTTGGCCTCCAGCAGTTCCACCTGCATGGTCAACTCTCCGATCCGCTTCATGGCGCTATCCAGTTCCGCCTGCACCGGATCGCCCTTGCGTTGCTTGAGCGAGGCGTCGATCCCGCCGATCGCTTTCTCACGCCACTGCTCGAGCCGGAAGATCTCTACGCCCAACTGGCGCGACAGAAGTTGCACCGGCTCGTCACGCAAAAGCCGCAGAACGACCTCACGCTTGCGCGCCACCGTCCATCGCTGGCCAAGTCCCAGCGGGCCTGCCGGCAAAGCCTGGCCTGGGGAAAACGTGGACGAGCCAAGTTCGCCCGCATTTACCACAGGCCCATCAACAGCAACTTTCTTCTCAAAATTATCGGTCATGTTCCGGTCCTCCTTGGACACTTCGATTAAGCCAATTCTGTGTCCAAGGAAATCGGGTCCGACTCAGGTTTAGTTTAGCTTATGCCGCGACGCGCAGTCCGTTGTGGAAGACGACCATGGAGCCGCGCGCCATCACCTGCCACGGCTCGTTGAGGGTGAGGGGCCGGGTGGCGATCACCGTGACGACGTCCTTGGGCGTCGTTTCGTGGGCGAAATCGACGGTCAGCTCGGCGTCGATCAGGCTGGCCTCGCCGAACGGCGCGCGCCGGGTCAGCCAGGACAGGTCGGTCGAGCAGTAGCAGTAGAGCTGGCGCGCGTCGCACAGCATCATGTTGAACGTGCCGCAGGCGTTCAGCACGGCGGCCAGCCGGCCGATCAGCGCCCGCAGGTCGCGCTGGCGCGGCGGCGGCTCGGGAAAGCGGTGACGGATCTGGTCGAGCAGCCAGCAGAACGCGTGCTCGCTGTCGGTCGTGCCGATCGGCCGGTAGAACTTGAGCGGCCAGCGCTTGACGCCCTTCAGCCGGCCGTTGTGGGCGAACACCCACAGCTCGCGCATGAACGGGTGCGTGTTCTCCAGCGACACCCGGCCGTTCGTCGCCTTGCGGATGTGGCAGATCACGTTCTTGGACTTGACCGCGTGGGAGCGCACAAGCGCGGCGATCTCGGACTCGCAGCCGGGATGGGGGTCGTGGAACGCGCGGCAGCCCCGGTCCTCATAGAACGCGATGCCCCAGCCGTCACGGTGCGGGCCGGTCCGCCCGCCGCGCTCGATCAGCCCGGAGAAGCTGAAGCGGATGTCGGTCGGCACGTTGCAGTTCATGCCCAGAAGCTCGCACATGGCGAGGGATATTAGCGATGCACGGGACATCGGCAAGGGAACCCATCGCTCGTCATCCTCGGCCTTGTGCCGAGGACCCATTCCACGTATTCCGCTTTAGGCCATAGGGCGCGCCCGGCCGGTGCGCTTTTCGTTGGACGGAGAATGGGTCCTCGGCTCTGGGGCCGAGGATGGCGATATGAGTGGGCCGGAGAGAATGCCCGCATGCCTGGCATTCCGCGCCGAAGCGCCTACATGAAACACGGCCGCGTGAACGCCGGCAGGGGAGACGCGTGACACAAACGACGGTGGAACAGCAGAGCGGCCTGCGCCACGAGGCGCATGCGATCCGCTCCCTCGCGCCCTATCTGTGGCCGCCCGGTCAGCTGGAGATGAAGCTGCGGGTCGTCATCGCGCTCGGGCTGCTCGTCCTCGCCAAGATCGCGACGGTCTATATCCCGTTCATCTACAAGCTCGCGGTGGATGCGCTGAGCGGCGCCGATGCGACGACCGCGGTCGTCGTCGTGCCGATCGCGATCCTCGTCGGCTATGGCGCCCTGCGGGTCGCCAGCCAGGCGTTCGCCGAGCTGCGCGACTTCGTGTTCGCGAAGGTCGCCCAGCGGTCGATCCGCACCGTGGCCCTGCAGACCTTCCGCCACCTGCACGCGCTGGCCATGCGTTTTCACCTGGACCGCCAGACTGGCGGCCTCAGCCGCGCCATCGAGCGCGGCGTGCGCGGCATCGAGTTCCTGCTGCGCTTCATGCTGTTCAACATCCTGCCGACGCTGATCGAGATCGCGTTGGTCTGCGGCATCCTGTGGAAGTTCTACAGTTTCTGGTTTTCGCTCGTGACGTTCGTCTCGATCGCCAGCTACATCGCCTACACCCTCATGGTCACGGAATGGCGCCTCAAGTTCCGCCGGACCATGAACAAGATGGACAACGAAGCCAACACCAAGGCGATCGACAGCCTGCTGAATTTCGAGACCGTCAAGTATTTCGGCAACGAGGAGCACGAGGCGCGGCGCTACGACACCTCGCTCAAGGCCTACGAGCACGCCGCCGTGCTCTCCATGACGTCGCTGTCGCTGGTCAATATCGGCCAGGGCCTGATCATCGCCGCCGGCCTCACGGCGGTCATGGTGATGGCCGGCTTCGGCATCGCCGGGGGCACGATGACGATCGGCGATTTTGTCGCGGTGAACGCCTACCTCGTGCAGCTTTACATGCCGCTCAACTTCCTCGGCTTCGTCTATCGCGAGATCAAGCAGTCGCTGACCGACATGGAGTTAATGTTCGGCCTGATGCGGGTCGAGCAAGAGGTGACGGACACCACGGACGCGCTGGCGCTGGCCGTGCGCCAGGGCGAGATTCGCTTCGAAGACGTGTCGTTCGGCTATGACTCGCGCCGGCCGATCCTGAAGGCGGTGTCGCTTACCGTGCCGCCGGGCGATACAGTTGCCATCGTCGGGCCGACCGGGGCCGGCAAGTCGACGATCAGCCGCCTGCTGTTCCGCTTCTACGACGTCAATGAGGGCCGCATCACGATCGACGGCCAGGACATCCGCGACGTCTCCCAGGACAGCCTGCGCGCCGCCATCGGCATCGTTCCCCAGGACACGGTGCTGTTCAACGACACGGTGTTCTACAACGTCCAGTACGGCCGCCCCGACACGACCCCGGCCGAGGTCGAGGAGGCGGCGCGGCTCGCCCAGATCCACGACTTCGTCATGGGCCTGCCCGACGGCTACAACACCCGCGTCGGCGAGC
Source organism: Alphaproteobacteria bacterium (assembly GCA_965261585.1). GTDB lineage: Bacteria > Pseudomonadota > Alphaproteobacteria > UBA6615 > UBA6615 > CBDHDN01. The sequence goes on along the minus strand of CBDHDN010000057.1, from coordinate 17,338 downwards.
GCGGGCTGAAGCTCTCCGGCGGCGAGAAGCAGCGCGTGGCGATCGCCCGCACGATCCTCAAGCAGCCCCGGATCCTGCTGTTCGACGAGGCGACATCGGCCCTCGACACCCACACGGAGAAGGACATCCAGGCGGCATTGCGCCAGGTCTCGGCCGACCGCACGACCCTGGTCATCGCCCACCGGCTGTCCACCGTCGTCGACGCCGACCAGATCATCGTGCTCGACGATGGCCGCATCGTCGAACGCGGCCGCCACGGTGCGCTGCTCGCCCTCAAGGGCCACTACGCCGCCCTGTGGGCCCGCCAGCAGGACGCCCAGCACGAACCGGCCGCCGCACCGGCCATCGCCGATCCGGTGTCGGCCCCGGCGGAGTAGGGGCGCCCAACACTGACTTGGCCGTCGCCCCGGGCTCGACCTGGCTCGACCCGGGGTCCATTCTACGGCTTGGGAAAGACACTGAGAGATCGCACCGGCACCCCATCGGCTCCGTCTACCGACCCTCTACGCGGCGTGCTAAATGGACCCCGGATCGCCCGCCATGGCCAGACATTTCAATGTGGCGGCCCGCGTTACTTTTCGTAGATCGGCGTCTTTCCATCCTCGGCGTAACCGACGACGCCCGGTTCCCACCAAAGTATCGGATTTCTCTTGAAGCTTTCGCGTTCGTCGAGATAACCAAGCAGGGCCCGGAGCTTTGGATAGTCGCCGTAATTGGGATCCAATCCGATCGGACGTTTCTCCATGAACCGGCAGTGACAGGCGAGAAAGATGTCTTGAACGGAAACGACGCCCGCAAAGAAGCCATCGTCGTGGCTCGACAGTTGCCGTTCCAGCCAGGTCATCAAGTGAGGCAGGCGCTCCACGCATCGGGTAAGGTGTCCGTTCTGGTCATGGCTTATCCCCGACCATTTCATCTGACTGATCGTGGTTACGGCTGTGCCGAGCGTCTGGATCGTTGCGAAGACAAGCTTGTCTTGCCATTCGGTGGCTGAATGCCATACCCCGTCTGCAAGCGCCGGGACTGTGTTCGGCCGCTCCGTGTAGGTGGCCAAGAGATACTCGGCGATGAGGCCGCTTTCCCAAAGCGTGACGTCCCCATCCCAGAAAGTGGGGACCTGAAGGGTGGGCGTTGCCTTCGCTCGTTCCTCGACCGACGGCGTCGTTATCCCGCCTCGGTGCTCGTAATCCAGCCCGAGTTCGTCAAGAATGATGCGAACGCCGCGGGCAAAAGGCGATCCGGCTGTGAACAAGAGGGTGCGCATTTGATCTCTGCTCGTACTTGGGCCTTTGTACGGCAAGCTTACCCTATCGACGGAGATCAATCTCGCGCACTTTTCCCAGATGACCGGTTTGAGTCAGTGGTTCGCTGAGGTCCCAGTGCCGCACCGACACTCATGGCAGCGGATGGTCCTGCAGCCAGGCGATCACCTGCGCGGCGCTCTCGTGCGGCGGGAAGACGGGGTAGAAGACGTGCTAGATCGTGCCGCCGCGGACGATCAGCGTCAGGCGCTTGAGCAGGCGCGTGCCGTCGAACGTGAAGGTCGGCAGCGCCAGGGAGTCGGTGAGCGCGAAATCGGCGTCGCTCAGCACCGCGAAGGGCAGTTGCAGGCGCACCGCCATCTCGCGCTGATAGTCCGTGGTCTGGGTGCTGAGGCCGAACACCTCGGCCTGTAGCGCCGCGAGCTCCCCGTGGTGGTCGCGGAAGGCGCAGGACTGGGGCGTGCAGCCGCGGGCACCGGGGATCATGTCCCAGCCGTCGGGCACCGGCTTGCCCGGCGCGCCCGTCCGGGGATAGCAGTAGATCACCGTGCGCGGCGCCGTCAGCGCGGCCAGGTCGAGGGCGCCGCCCGCAGTCGTCGGCAGTGCGGTCGCCGGCAGGCCGCGGCCGGGCAGATGGTCGCAGGCACCGTCGTCGTCGGGGACCGGCAGGTCCGGCGGCAGCGTGTTCAGGTCACTCGTCACTTGCTGTGGTCCCTGGGGCCAAGCTCGCGCGCATAGGTGTCGACCGCCGGCACCGTCTCGATCAGGCCGTGGTCCTTGAGGAACGCGGCGAAGCGGGCATAGCGCCCCTGGTCCAGGGCCGCGGGCCTGAGCGCGAACCGGGGCAGCGTGTCGCGCCAGGCGCGCCGGTTGAGCTCGTCGTCGAGGTCGTCGCGGCCCTTGATGAACAGTTGCCAGCTTTCGTCCGGGTGGTTCACCAGGTACTGGACGCCGGCCTCCAGCGCGCCGAGGAACGCCGTCAGCCGCGGGTCGTCGAGTTGCGCCGCGTTGGCGACCAGGATCAGCTCGTCATAGGCGGGGACACCTTCCTCCTCGACGAAGAAGGCGCGGCCGGGCCGGCCTTCCAGGTCCATCTGGTTGAGCTCGAAGTTGCGAAAGGCGCCGATCACGGCGTCGACACGGCCCGCCATCAGCGCCGGCGACAACGAGAAATTGACGTTGATCAGCTCGATATCGTCGAGCGTCAGCCCATGCTCGGCCAGCATCGCGCCCAGCAGCGCGTCCTCGAAGCCGCCGACGGAGAAGCCGACCTTGCGGCCGGCCAAATCAGCGAGCGAGGTGATGTCGCTATCGGCGAGCACGACGACGGAATTGAGCGGCGTCGCCACCAGGGTGCCGATGCGGACCAGCGGCAACCCGGCTGCGACCTGCAGGTGCAGCTGCGGCTGATAGGAGACGGCAATGTCGGCCTTGCCGGCGGCGACCAGCTTCGGCGGATCGTTGGGGTCGGCCGGGGCGATCAGCTCGACCTCCAGGCCGCGCTCGGCGAAGTAACCGCGCTCGAGCGCGACGTACAGCGGCCCGTGGTCGGGATTGACGAACCAATCCAGCATCACGGTCAGCTTTTCGGCTGCCGCCGCGGGCACGGTGGCCGTCAGCGAAACCGCGACGACGGCTGCGGCCAGGCCGCTTCTCAGGACACAGGTCAGCCGAGCCATGAGGGTCACTCCATTGTCTTACCGGGGTCGGTGTCCGGCTGCCAGGCGAGGATCCGGCGCAGGCCGGCGTCGATCGTGAAGTAGACACAGACGGCGATCAGCGCCAGCGCGAACAGCGCCGCGAACATGGCGGCGGTCTGCACCCGGCCGTTCATCAGCAGCATGTAGTAGCCGAGCCCGGCCGAGGCGCCGACCCACTCGCCGACGACGGCGCCGATCGGCGCCACCGCCGCGGCGACCCGCAGGCCCGAGGCGAACGCGGGCAGGGCGGCCGGCAGCCGCACATGGCGCAGCATCCGCCATTTCGATGCGCCCATCGTCCGCGCCAGGTCGAGCCAGCCGGGCTCGGTCCGGCGCAAGCCGTCGTAGAACGCCGCCGTGACCGGGAAGTAGATGATCAGCGTCGCCATCGCCACCTTGGGCGCCATACCATAGCCGAACCACAAGACCAGCACGGGCGCCAACGCGAACACCGGCACGGCTTGGCTCACCACCAGCACCGGCATCAGCCAGGGGCGCGCCGATCGGAAGTAGGCCATGACCAGCGCGCTGGTCCCGCCGAGCAGCGTCCCCAGCGCAAGGCCGATCAGGATCTCCGCCAGCGTCACCGCCGCGTGCCCGGCAATGACGTCGAACCGGTCGACAAAGATCGCCAGCACCGCGCCGGGCCCGGGCAGGATGAAGCGCGGTACCCCGGTCAGCCAGACGAAGGCCTGCCAGGCGACGAGCAGGCCGGCGAAGATGATGAGCGGGCGCGCAATCCTCATGCCGCCAGGCCCACGGCGCTGCGCAGCCGGCCCATCAGCTGGCCATGCAGGCGGACGACGTCCGGATCGACGATGTCGCGCGGCGTCTCGCCGGCCGGCCGCAGCGGGCTGCCCAGGCGCGCCGGCCGGCCGGCCAGCACGTGTATGTCCTGGCCGAGGCGCAGCGCCTCCAGCGGGTCATGGGTGATCAGCAGCACGGTGCGGCCGCGCAGCAGCTCGGCCGCCAGCTCCTGCAGCTGCGCCCGGGTGATCGCGTCGAGGGCCGAGAACGGCTCGTCCATCAGCACGACCGGCCGGTCCTCCATCAGCGTTCGCGCCAGCGCGGCCCGTTGGCGCTCGCCGCCGGACAGCTGCGCCGGCAGGGCGTCGGCGCGGTTGGCCAGGCCGACGCGCTCAAGCAGGGCCTCGGCCCGCGCGCTGTCCGCCCGTTCGCCGCGCAGCCGCGCGCCGAGCGCGACGTTGGCCCGCGCGCCGAGCCACGGCAGCAACAAGTCCTGCTGCGCCATGTAGGCGATGCGTCCGGCGAGGGGCGCGCCGTCGGAAGCACGGATCCGCGTGCCCGCCGCCACCGGCACGAGGCCCGCGAGCAGTTTCAGCAGGGTCGACTTGCCGACGCCGCTCGGCCCCAGCATGCAGGTCCAGGCGCCGCCGGCGAGGTTCAGGTCGAGCGCCGCGAACAGCGCCGTGCCGTCGAATGTCACCTGTGCGCCGGTGACCGTCACGGCCAGCGGCGCGGCCGGGTCGATGACGGACAGGCGGTGGCTGGACGGATCGGGCGCTGTCATATCCTCACGCTCCCTACGCCGGCGTTACCCGGATCAGGTTCGAGGGGTCGTCCCGTCGCGGGACCTCTCAGCCGTCACGGCTCCCCCAGGTGAGTGCCGGCAACTATGTAAGCCGCCCCGGGGCGGAGTCAAGCCGAAGGCCTCTGCAATGTCGGTAACACGCGATATGTCCGGTTTATGTACCAGATGATCTGTCCAGTTTTAGAACGCCTCCAAGCCATGGAGGGAGGCGATGCGTCGGACGGAGCAGGTACAGGGACTGAGATTGATGAAGTTCGAGGAGGTTTACGGGCGCACCCATCGGGGTGGCTTGAGCCAGGCGGAGGCGGCGGAGGTTCTGGGTGTCTCGGAGCGCACCTTCCGGCGCTGGCGCGACCGCTACGAGGCGGAGGGAGCCGACGGTCTCTACGACCGCCGCCTGGGCCGCCTCTCGGCGCGGCGCGCGCCGGTGGACGAGGTGGCGCGGGTGCTGGAGTTGTTCGACACCCGCTACTGGGACTTCACGGCCAAGCACTTCCACGAGAAGCTGGTGGCCGATCACGGCTTCAAGCGCAGCTACAACTGGCTGCGGCTGAGCTTGCAAGCCCATGGGCGCAGGCGCGCGGCGCCCAGGCGTGGGGCGCACCGGCGCAAGCGGCCGCGCCGTGCCCTGCCCGGCATGATGTTGCACCAGGACGGCTCGAGCCACGAGTGGGTCCCCGGTCGATGGTGGGACCTGATCGTCACCATGGACGATGCGACCAGCGATATCTACTCGGCCTTCTTCGTCGCCGAAGAGGGCACCATGTCGAGCTTCCAGGGGGTGTCCGAGGCGATCCGGGCCAAGGGCCTGTTCTGCTCGCTCTACGCCGACCGCGCCAGCCACTACTGGAACACGCCCGAGGCCGGCAGCAAGGTGGACAAGGACACCCCGACCCAGGTCGGCCGCGCCCTGGCGCAGCTCGGCATCGAGTTGATCCCGGCCTACTCGCCCGAGGCAAGGGGGCGCTCGGAGCGCATGTTCGGCACCTTGCAGAAGCGCCTGCCCCAGGAACTCAGGCTCGCCGGCATCACCGACATGGTCGAGGCCAACCGCTTCCTCAAGGAGGTCTTCCTGCCACAACACAACGCCCGCTTCGCGACCCCGGCCGAGGACCAGGGCACCGCCTTCGTCCCCTTCACCGGCGCGCTCGACGACATCCTGTGCATCCACGAGGAACGCACCGTCTCAAACGACAACACGGTGCGCTACAAGCGCCTGGCACTTCAGATCCCCGCCGGCCGCCACCGCCGCCATTACGTCAAGGCCAGGGTCCGCGTCCACGAATACCCCGACGGCACAATGGCCGTCTTCCATGGACCGCGATGTCTGGCGCGATACCACGCCGATGGCCAACCGATCGACAGCCAAACCCGCGAGGCCGCGTGACCCGCTTCGACGCAACCGACCGGCGCCCTGTGGACAAGTGGACAGCCGCTCCGCGACCGACCACTTCCCCACAGGGCCAGAAAACCGCAACAGAAGCGGTCAACTCATATGGTACATAAACCGGTCAACTCAGAATGTTCTCGACAGCTCTAGCCGGCAATCCCCGGAGAGGCGTCCGCGCCGCTCTCAACCGCCAAGTGCCCAAATGCGTGGATTTGCGCCTAGTGTTTGGCTCCAGATCCGACATCGGCGCGACACCCCGGAGTATTTTCAGCCGGCCACGCGGCAGTGCTTTTGACTGATCGCGCAGGGGCGTGATAGGGCTTGCCCGGGGGTCCGCCGTGGTACGGATGCAGCGATGAAGCGATTGGCGATGCTTTGGGTGCTGGTGCTGAGCGCCTGCGCGGGCACCGGCGGCTGGGCAAAGGCCACCGCCGACGACGAACAGGTGCGGGCGGATTTGAGCCAATGCCGCGTGTCCGCGCGCACGGTGACGGACCGCGACCAGCGCATCGACCAGGACATCGCCGCGGCGCGCGCCCCGGACCCGCTGGCCGCGACCCGGGTGCTCAAGCGCGACGTGCAGACGATCGGCCGCGAACGCCAGTTCACCCGGCTGGTCGACCGCTGCATGCGCGGCCGCGGCTATGTGCGCGAGGGCGAGGACACCTAGGGGCGCGGATGGCATGACGGAACCGCGCCGCGTCACCGCGGCCCCTGATCATCATCGGCAACGAGATCCTGTCGGGCCGCACGCACGACGCCAACCTGCCGCATCTGGCCAAGCGCCTGAACGCGCACGGCATCCAGCTACGCGAGGCCCGCGTCGTCTCCGACGTGACCGAGGCGATCGTCGAGGCCGTCAACGCATGCCGCGCCGCCTATGACTACGTCTTCACCACCGGCGGCATCGGCCCGACCCATGATGACATCACCGCGGCGGCGGTGGCCGCGGCGTTCGGCCGGCGGCTGATCCGCCATCCCGAGGCCGAGCCGCGGCTGCGCGCGTACTACGCGCGCACCAACACCGAGGTCACCGAGGCACGGCTGAGAATGGCCGAGACGCCCGAGGGCGCAACCCTGATCGACAACTCGATCAGCGTCGCCCCGGGCTTCCGCGTCGACAACGTGTTCGTCATGGCCGGCATCCCGCGCGTCATGCAGGCGATGCTCGAGGCGCTGTTGCCCGAGCTCGACAGCGGCACGCCGATGCTCTCGCGCACGGTGTCGTGCCACGTGCCCGAGGGCACGATCGCCGCCGGCCTGGGCGCCCTGCAGGATGATTTTCCGGACCTGGACATCGGCAGCTATCCGTTCTTCGCCGAGGGCAAGCCGGGCACGAACCTGGTCATGCGCGGCGCCGACCCGGCGCGCCTCGACGCCGCCGTGCCGCGCCTCAAGGCGCTGATCGAGGCGCTCGGCGGCACGCCGGTCGAGGAGGCGGGCGACGGCTGAGCGGGTGGAACCACAGAGGCACAGAGGACAAAAAGGCGGGTGGGCGCAGGCATTGAGCGGGCCGGGACTGCAACGATCCGTCGATCGCAGCACTCGAAAAACAAGAAACGAAACCCCGGCCTTGAGCCACTACTGTCCGGCTTGGATCTCACCAATGCTGCGGACATCGCCGCGAGTGCCCTGTGCGGACCACCTCGACCATTGAGAGACTCGATAACAAAGCCGTCACCCCGGCCTCGAGCCGGGGCCCAGGAACACGGAACCTAGTGCACTGACGCAGACATAGGATTCACAAAGGCATGTGATCGTGCGATTCTGCGATCATGGCTCAGGAAGTCTGTGTGAGAGCTATTGTCAAAAGTTGTGTATGGGTTTGTCATGCGGCGGCGCGATCCTGGCGTTCTCCATTCACGAATTTGACGCCTCGAATGATCTCGGCGAACTGATCTGATCCATTGAGCCTCCGCCATTTCTTGCTGGCCCCCTGGCAAAGCTTGAAGACCATGGCCATCGCCGTCTTGCGTGACAGGCAACCCTTGGTCCGATAGGTGCGAAGGCGAACCGTGGCGAAGGTGCTCTCGATGGGGTTCGTCGTCCGCACATGCTTCCAATGCTCGGCGAGGAAGTCGTAGAAGCTCAGCAAGGCGTCCCGGTCCTTGGCCAGGCAGGCCGTGGCCTTTTCGTACTTCGGTCCGTAGGCTTCCAGGAAGAAGTCGAAGGCGGTCTCCGCGTCCTTCCTGGTTTCGGCCATCCAGATATCCTGCAAGTGACCCTTGGCCTTGTTCTGCCGACCCTTGGGTAGCTTGTTCAAGATATTGCCCGTCTTATGCACCCAGCAGCGCTGCTCGCGGGCGGCCCCGTAGACTTGGCGGAGCGCCTTCCAGAAGCCGAGCGCGCCATCGCCGGTCACCAGTTCCGGGCCGATGCCGAGACCACGCCGCTTGAGATCGAGCAGCACCTCGCGCCAGGATTGTTCGCTCTCGCGGTAGCCGTCGGTGATGGCGATCAACTCCTTGGTTCCGTGATCCGTGGCGCCGATGATAACCAGGATGCATTGCTTCTCCTCTTCCAGGCGGGCGCCAAAATAGATGCCGTCGACCCAGAAGTAGACGTAGCGCTTGGCCGATAAATCACGCCGTTGCCAGCGCTCCATCTCGTCTTGCCAAACTTCCTTCAGTCGCCCGATCGTGGAGGCCGACAGACCCGGGGCCTGTGCCCCCAGCAACGCCGCCAACGCTTCCGAGAAATCGCCGCTGGAGATGCCCCTCAAGTATAGCCACGGCAGCAAATCCTCCAGGCTCTTGGTGCGGCGCAGATAGCGCGGCAGGATCGCCGACGTGAACCGGATGGCGCCGGCACCCTCGCCGGCTCTCCGATCCCGGACACGCGGCTGACGCACGTCCACCGGGCCGATCCCGGTCTGTATCAGCCGTTCCGGCAAGTGGCCATTGCGTACAATCCGGCGACGGCCCCGGTCATCAACCAGCGTCGCATGACCTTCCAGAAACTCGGCAACTTCAGCTTCCACGGCTTGAGCCAGCAACTCACGCGCCCCAGCTCGTAGGACTTCCGTCAACGGGTCATCCTGAAAATTCGATGGGTTCCGAAAGGCAACAACGGTATTCTCTTCCATGGCGTATCCTTCCTTGGCTTAGGTCAAGTGGTGACTGCAACAATCACCAGGATACGCCGCCCTCTTTCCAACGCCGTACACAAGATTCAGCTATACCTCTCTGTGTGATTGTAGGAGCCGATGACCGCGTGCGACTGACCGCCGTCGTCGGTGATCGTAGCCGGCCGTTGAAGCACGTTCAGCGGGCCCGGGTCGTGTTGCATTCGGCGGAGCGACTTCCGGTTCTCATGTGGCGCGCCGCGTCGGCGTCACGCTTCCGAGAAATCGCCGCTGGAGATGCCCCTCAAGTATAGCCACGGCAGCAAATCCTCCAGGCTCTTGGTGCGGCGCAGATAGCGCGGCAGGATCGCCGACGTGAACCGGATGGCGCCGGCACCCTCGCCGGCTCTCCGATCCCGGACACGCGGCTGACGCACGTCCACCGGGCCGATCCCGGTCTGTATCAGCCGTTCCGGCAAGTGGCCATTGCGTACAATCCGGCGACGGCCCCGGTCATCAACCAGCGTCGCATGACCTTCCAGAAACTCGGCAACTTCAGCTTCCACGGCTTGAGCCAGCAACTCACGCGCCCCAGCTCGTAGGACTTCCGTCAACGGGTCATCCTGAAAATTCGATGGGTTCCGAAAGGCAACAACGGTATTCTCTTCCATGGCGTATCCTTCCTTGGCTTAGGTCAAGTGGTGACTGCAACAATCACCAGGATACGCCGCCCTCTTTCCAACGCCGTACACAAGATTCAGCTATACCTCGCACGTCCACCGGGCCGATCCCGGTCTGTATCAGCCGTTCCGGCAAGTGGCCATTGCGTACAATCCGGCGACGGCCCCGGTCATCAACCAGCTTCTGTCTGAGTCAGTGCACTAGCGGCTAGTGCACTGAATCAGTCAGAGCCGTCACAGTGGAAACCTGATTCTGAATACAAAACAACGGGTTGCTCCAGCGCACGGTGAATCATTTGTCTGGATCGGTGCACTAGAGCACATCCGGTTTAGACGGAATATCCTGCATTGACGAGGTAGTTTCTGCATTCGGTTGGAGAGAATTCATCGAGGGCGTTTCCAATTGCCCGCCAGAGGTCATCGACGGTTCTGGCGCCGACCTTGCGGAGAATGGCTTTGAGCTTGGCGAAGACCTGTTCGATGGGATTGAGATCGGGGCTGTAGGGCGGCAGGTAGAGCGGGGTTGCGCCGACCGCCTCAATGGCCTCGTGTACGCCGGCGACCTTGTGGGAGGAGAGGTTGTCCATGATGACGATGTCGCCCGCGGACAGGGTCGGGACCAGGGCTTGCTGGACCCAGGCAAGGAAGCTTGCGCCGTTGATCGGGCCATCGAAAACGCAGGGCGCGGTGATCCGGTCGTGACGCAGGGCGGCAATGAACGTGGTTGTCTTCCAGTGGCCATGGGGAATGGCCGCCACCACCCGTTCGCCGCGCGGTGCCCGGCCATAACGCCGGGCCATGTTCGTCCGCGCCCAGGTCTCGTCGAGAAAGACCAGCCGTTCGGCAATCAGCCCAGGTTGCTCGTTGCGCCAAGTGGCTCGCGCCGCCGCGACGTCAGGGCGCTCCTGCTCGGCGGCGTGGGCTGTCTTTTTTTGCGACTCAGCCCCTGAGCCAGAAGAAAGTCGCCAAGCGTCGAGCGCTTCGCCTCGATCCCCTCGGCGGCCAGCAAGACGCAAAGCTCGTCAATGGTGATGTCGCAATTCTCCATCACCAGAGCCCGAATGCGATCGCCATGGGGAGCCAGTTTCGATTTCTTCCAGCCACCGTATTTGTCGGCTTTGATCGTGCCCCGCTGCTTCCAACGCTGCATCAGCTTCACAACAAAGCTGATGCTCACATCAAATTGCTTCGCCGCCGCATTGCGAGAGGTCCCCGATTCAACAACTCGAACAACTCGTTCACGAAGATCTTCCGAATAAGGTCGTGTCATCCATGGCTGGCCTCCTTTAACCCAGCTCATAGCTTGAATCACTTTTTGCGACCCTTGGGAATCCCCTTTTTGATTCCGTCTATGCCGGACCCGCTCTAGAGGGTTCCTCGCATGTCCTTCGGGGGAGAGGCCCGCCCGCGGCCATTGTGGGCAGGTCGGGCTGATCCTTGGCGCAGTTGTAGTCGTGCCGCACCGGTGTCGAGTTGCGCGCATGTTGCACGCCGCGCCGGGGTGCAGCACACTCGGCCGCAGTCCAGGAGCCTCACGGGATGAGACAGTCAGCCGGCCTTACGGCCGTTGAGTTGGGTCGGTTTCGCGAGGACGGCTTTCTGCTCGTCGAGGGCTTGCTCGACCCGGCACGGGACCTTGATCCGATCCTCGCCGAGTATGCGGGCGTGTTGGACCGGCTGGCGTATGCCCTCTACGAGAGCGGCGCGTTGCGGTCGGCGCATGCGGAGCTGCCGTTCGCCAAACGGCTCGTCACCGTGTATCGCGAGACCGGGCGGGCCTTTGCCCAGCATTTCGACTTCTCGCTGCCGCAGCAGGACATTGACGCCGACACGCCGATGTGGCTGGGGCCGGCGGTGTTTGCCGCGCTCATCGACCCGCGGCTGCTCGACGCCGTCGAGTACATCATCGGCCCTGAGATCTACTCCAACCCGGTGCAGCACGTCCGCATCAAGCCGCCGGCGGCGGCGCTGAACTCGAGTCCGGACGGCGGTGCGCTCGTGCACCTCACGGCCTGGCATCAGGACAACGGCGTCGTGCTGCCGATGGCCGACGACACCGACATGGTGACCGTCTGGTTCAGCCTGACCGACGCATCGGTTGAAAACGGCTGTATGCAGGTGATCCCCGGCAGCCACATCGGCGGCATTCACACGCACTGCTTCAGTCCCTACGGCATGCGCATTCCCGACAGCCAGCTGGCGCTGGACCGGGCGCGTCCCGTGCCGACCAGGCGCGGCGACGTCGTGTTCTTGCACAAGCGGACCTGCCACGGCTCGCTGCCCAATGTCAGCGATCAGGTCCGTTGCAGCTTCGATTTGCGCTACAACCCGATCGGCCAGTCGACGGGGCGCGAGCACTTTCCCGGCTTTGTGGCCCGCAGCCGCAGCGCGCCGGAGGCCGCCCTGCGCGATGCGGACGCCTGGGTGGCGCTGTGGCACGGTGCGCGAGCGCGGCTGGCCGCCGCCCCGCAGCCGCCGGCGTTCCATCGCTGGGACGCCGAAGATCCGCTCTGCGCGTAGCGGCCGTCAGTCGTCCAGCAACGGCCCGGCAGCCGAGCGCGCATCGGCGAAGCGGTCGGCGAGGCGCGTCGCGGCGCGGTAGGCGAGGGCGGAGATCGTGCTCGTCGGGTTGACCGCGCCGCCGGTCACCAGGACGCTGCCGTCGATAACGTAGAGGTTCGGGCAGTCCCAGGCTTGGTGCCACGGGGTCACGACCGACGTCGCCGGATCGTCGCCCATGCGTGCCGTGCCCATCCAGTGGAAGCACGGCGGCGTGTAGCGGCCCTCGGCATTGCGGTGGTCGTTTACCCGAACGTCCCAGGCGTTCATGGCGCCGGCCAGGTCGACCGCGCGGTCGACGGCGAACTCGAGCAGCCGCGAATCGTTCTTGCAGATCTCGTAGGCCACCTTCGGCGCCGGCAGGCCGGAGGTGTCGACGCACGTATCCGACAGGGTCACCCGGTTGTGCGGCAGGGGCAGGTCGTCGCACACGACCAAGAGGGACATGCCGTGGGCGAAGTGCCGGGCGAACCAGTCGTGGTGCCCGGTGCCCCACGGCGCGACGTTGCCGGAGTGCGAGCCCAGAGCCTGATAGCCGGCGCCGTTCAAGCGGCAGATATGCAGCGTGAAGCCGTTGACGAAGCCGCGCGCCGGGTTGGTCTCGGCGAACTCCTCGCTGATCTGGACGGCCGACATGATGCCCTGGTGCGGAGTCCGTCGGCTCGTCGACCCAGGCCTCGACGAGGGCGTACATGTGGTGCATCAGGTTGCGGCCGACCTGGTCGGCGCCGTTGGCGAGACCGTTCGGGTGCTTCGCCCCGTCGGACATAAGCAGCAGCCGCGGCGTGCCGATGCCGTTGCAGGCGACGATCACGACGTCGGCCGTCTGGCGATGGCGCACGCGCGCGTGCCGGTCGACATAGACGACGCCGGTGGCGCGGCCCCTACGGTCGGTCTCGACGCGCTCGACCCGGCAGTCGGTGCGTAACTCGACGCCGGCCGCCAGCGCCCTCGGCCAGTGAGTCACGGCCATGTCGTTCAGCGAGCCGCGCGGGCAGCCGCTCTGACAGTTGCCACAATTGTTGCAGGCGACCCGGCCGTCAAAGTCCTCGGCGATGATGGCGCAGGGCATCGGCCACCAGTGCCAGCCCAGCGCGTCGAAGCCGCCGGCGGTGATCGGCCCGAGCGGCCCGGGTGGCGTCGGCCGCGTCTGAAAGGCGCCGCGTGGGGGGATCGCCGGGTCGCCGGCCCAGCCCGAGATGCCGCACGCCGCGTCCGCCATCTCGTAATACGGGGCCAGGTCCTCGTAGGCGAACGGCCAGTCCGGCGCCAGGCCGTGTTCGACGCCCTTGCGGAAGTCCGACGGCCGGAAGCGCGGCCAGGTCGCCGTGTAGATCGCCGTGCTGCCGCCGACGCCCGACCACATCAGCGTCGTCTCATCGGTGGTGTCGACCGGGTAGTCGCGCGCTTGGCCGCGCTTGTTGATGGCGATGTGCCAGTCGGTCAGGCGCCGCCATTCCCAGTCGGCGCCGCCATGGGGCCGTGATTCCGGCGGGTGCCAGGGGCCTTGTTCGAGGCAGACCACCCTGATGCCGCGCTGCGCCAGCACCTTGGCCGAGATCGCGCCACCGGCGCCGGCGCCGACGATGACGACGTCGGCATGGTCGTGGGATGTCGCCTTGGTCATCACCCCGACTCCGGTGCCGTTGGATCGTCCGGCAGCGCGCTCAAATCGACGCGGCGGACCCGATTGGTCGCGACGAAGCGGCCGCGGCGGTGGGTCGGTGCCTGCAGCGGGTCGGCGGGATCGAACGGGGCCATCGCGTAGCCCGCCGGCTGCGGCGCGTCGTTGTAGGTGTGGCCGAGACCGCGCACGGCCTCAACCACCGCCGGGTTCTCGTAGTAGGAGAGGTAGACGACCATGCGCACGTCGGCGAACAGGCCGGCATGGGCCCGCTCGAAGCGCGCGACGATCGCCGCCCGTTCGGCCGTCGCCTTGCCGGCCAGCGGCCCCGCCGCACGCCGCCAGCGCCGCGGCCAGGCGCGTCAGCCCATCGGCGCCCAAACGCCGGCGCAGGCGGCCGGCCGCCAGGCCGTGGGTGCCGGCGGCTGCGCCGCTCGGAAAACCGGCGCCGCCGGGCAGCAGCGTGTCGACCAGGGCGCCGAGCTCGCCCGCCATGTCCATTGCGATCGCTTGCCTCCCCCTACGCGCCGGCGACATTCTTCCAGCGCGCGCCGCCGCCTCGAACTCGACCGGCAGGTTGCATCATATTGCCGCCCAACAGCAATCCTCGGACGTCGGCCGTGCCGGCGCCACGCCGGCGGGTGAGGGTCGCCCGAGGCGCCGGGGTGGCGCTGACCGGTGATTGGCGTAGGCTGTGGTCCCCGAACGACGGGAGGCTGCCAAGTGGAACATCCCTACATCACCGTCGACGTGTTCACGGACCAGCGCTTCGGCGGCAATCCGTTGGCCGTGCTGCCGCGGGCCGAGGGCCTGGCGACCGAGCAGATGCAGCGCATCGCGATGGAGTTCAACCTGTCGGAGACGACGTTCGTCCTGCCGCCGAAAGCGCCGGCGCACACGGCCGAGGTCCGCATTTTCACGCCGCGCGCGGAGCGGCCGTTCGCCGGTCATCCAAACGTCGGCACGGCCTTTGTCCTGGCCCGCCAGGGCGAGGTCTATGGCCGCCCGGTCGGCGATCCCCTGGTGTTCGAGGAGCAGGCGGGCCTCGTTGCGATCGACCTGACGCGTGACGGCGAGCGCATCGTCGGCGCGCGCCTCGCGGCGCCGCAGCCGCTCGAGCGCGGCGCGGAGGTCGCCGCCGAGATCGTTGCCGCCGCCTGCTCGCTGCCCGCCGATGCGATCGAGACGGCGCGCCATGCGCCGTGTGTCGCGTCGGCCGGCATCCCGTTCGTGTTCGCCGAGCTAAAAACCGTCGCGGCGCTCCGCGATGCGGCGCCACGGACCGAGGTGTTCGCCGAACACCTGCCGATGGACGGGGCTACCGGCATCCACCTCTACACGGCCAGCGACGAGGCCGGCATCGACATCCAGTCCCGGATGTTCGCACCGCTGCACGGCGTGGCCGAGGACCCGGCGACCGGCAGCGCCAACGTCGCCCTGATCGGCCTGCTCGCCGCCGTGCGGCCGGAGCCCGACCTGACCCTTGCCAAGACAATCGCCCAGGGTCGCGAAATGGGCCGCCCGAGCCTGCTCGACGCGACCGCGGAAAAACGCGGCGGCGCGGTCACCGGCCTGTGGATCGGCGGCCGCTGCGTCGAGGTGATGCGCGGCGTCATCGACGTGGGGTAAGCAGCGACGAGTGCGGCGCAGAGCCCGGGCCCGCGGTAATATTTTTTATTTCGAATTTTCTATTTTGCGCCTATGCTAAGGTCTTGGCGGGGGGAAACGTGGCCACACAGGCAATCGTTCGAAATACAATCGGCGAGCAAGTCTTTTCCGAGCTGCGCCGCCGCATCGCCGTTGGGCAATTGCGCCCCGGCGAGAAGCTGCGCCCCAACGAGATCGCGACGGAGCTGAGCATCAGCCAGACCCCGGTCAAGGAAGCGCTGTTGCGCCTCGACGCGGAAGGTCTCGTCGAAACGATGCCCCGCCGCGGCACGGTCGTCCGGCGCGTCTCCCGACTCCATACGGTTGAGTTGTTCCGAGTCCGAGAAATGATCGAGACCTGTGCGCTGCGCACCGGCTTCGCGGCCGACCGGATCACGCCCCAGTTTCTCAAGGAGGTCCGCGCAACGGTCGAAGACCTGTCCGCCGCGGTCGTTGATGGCAAGTTCGCGGACATTGAGAGGGCGATGGAGGCCGACCGGGGGCTGCACGACCTGATCGTCGGCCTCAGCGGCAATTCGATCATGATCGACTGGCATCGGCGCATAATCTCGCAGACCGAGTTCATTCGGCTCTACGCCACCCCGCCCGAGCGGGCGACCGAAACTGAAATCGAACACAAGGCGATCTATGCGGCCTTGCAAGCGATGGACCTCGGGGCGGCGCAACGCGCCGTCCATGACCACTTCGAGTCCGCTTGCCGGAGCCTCTTACCGGCCATTGCCGACGGCGGTGTCAACACGACGCCGGCATGGGAGATGTAGACGTTGCAATGAGGGAGGATATCATGACTGACAAACAGACATCGTTGACCGCACGAATGAGTGGGGGCGTGGCCACGTTGGCCGCGTCCTGTTCGCGACAACTGCCATGGCGCAGGACCTGCCGCCCCTTGTCGAGGGGTCGGATTGGCTGCGGCAGTGGGACGGCGTGGAACTCACGCTGACCTCCCATTCGGGCCCAACGACCGAGGCCGTGGCCGAAATCGTCAAAGGGTTCGAGGAAGCGACGAGCGCAACGGTCACTGTTCTAGCCGAACCGTGGCAGAATTTGCTGTCCGCCCATCTTGCCGACGCGGCGGCCGGCGGCGGTGCCTATGACATCGTCACCTGGCCCTATATCTGGACTGGACACTATGTCGAGAGCCAGATCGTCGAAAACCTGAACCCCTGGTTCGGTAACGCCGGTCTGCTCGACCCGCGCTTCGGCATGGACGATATTCCGGAGGCGGTGCTGGAAGTGTACGGCCGGTATCGCGGCGCTGCTTCGCCCGATCCGGACGGTTTGTTGTCGATCCCCTACAAGTTCGACGTCTATCTCGCACAATATCGAACCGATCTGTACGAGGAGGCCGGTATCGTTGACGGCACCGGCAAGGCCAAGCCGCCGGAGACCTTCGCCGACTTGCTTGAACACGCGAAGATCCTGGCGGAGAAGTTCCCCGACATCGATCCCATCGTCTTCCCGCTTGCGGTGGACGACCCGATGGTTGCGACCTTCCTGCCGATGCTTGCGGCCTATGGCGGCCAGTTGCCGATTCCCTGGTATGATGAGAACACCTATCCGGAGTTCCAGAATGAGCCCGGCCAGCAAGCCTTGGATGTTCTCAAGGAGCTGATGAAGTTCATGCCGAGCGACGTCCTGGACATGGACTACGACCGGGTCAATGCGCACTTCGCTCAGGGCCGTGCGGCCTATGCGATGAACTGGAACGCGTATCTTCCGGTCCTGCTCGATGAGGAGGCGTCGTCCGTCGCCGCGGTCGTTGCGTTCGACGGCTCGCCCGGCGGACCGAATGGCCGCTTCAGCGGGCTCGGCGGCTGGCAGATGGGCGTCTCCTCA
>CBDHDN010000056.1:0-71325 GCA_965261585.1 Alphaproteobacteria bacterium | reverse complement strand
ATGCCGCGTGACCCAGACGTGCGCCGCAATCATCGATAGCGCGAGGATGACGCCGTTGACGCTGCTGAGCAGGAAGTTGAGCGCGGTCCGCGACTCAGCCGCGTCGAACACGCCGCGGAACAACAAACCGGCAGCGGCGCCTGTAGCGCACCCGGTTCCTTGGACACAAGTTTGTCTCACGCGGCGGGCCTGATTGAGATCGCGGCGTGCCACGCCTGACGAGCTTGAGCGGGGCTCAGGTAGCCGTTCTTTTCGACGATCCACTGGGCATTGTAGAGTTCGACGAAGTCGCGGACGGCGTCCCGCAGCTCCGCGATGTTGCGGTAGATGCGACCATGGATGATCTGTTCCTTCAGCGTGCGATTGAACCGCTCGGCGACGCCGTTGGTCTGGGGCTCGGCGACGAAGGCGTAGGACGGCTGGATGCCCCAGAACTTGATCTGGTTGGTGAAGTGGTCCGACAGATACTGGGAGCCGTGATCCATCCGCAAGGCCAGCCCCCGAGCCGCGCCGGCCGCGGTCGAGCCATACAGCCCGGCAAGCCCCATGGAGATCGGCTGCAGGGCGGCGAAGCGGTCGCCGCGCTTGCAGACATGCCCGCCGACACACTCGGCGTTCCAATGCTCGACGGCGGTGAAGATCCAGCCCCAGCCGTCGTCCACCGTGAACACCCGAACGCCATCGGTGCCCCACATGAGGTTCGGGGCATGAGTGATGATCTCACCGTCATGGGGATTGCCGCCACGGCGGCGGCAGCGATGGGGCGAGAGCAGATTGTTCTCGCGCATCAGGCGGAGCACCCGCTTGCGGGCAACCCGGATGTCGCGACAGACCCGAAGCCGAGCCCAGACCTTGCGGTAGCCCTCGCCCTCCCAGGGCGATGCCTCCAGGTCGGCTTCGATCGCCACCAGCAGCGCCTGGTCCGAGATCGCGGGCTTCGGTCCCCGACGCTTTGCCGGCGGCTGCTCGGCGTGCTGGCCGGAGGTCATGGCGTAGAACGAGGAGCGGGCCATGCCCCAGGCGGCGCAGACCCGCCGCAGGCCGTAGGCCAGACCCGTGCCGGGCGAGGTGGCGGCACTCATCGCCGCGACCTCCGCCGCCCCAAAGGGCCGAAGGTCTCCGTCTTGGCCTCCAGCAGTTCCACCTGCATGGTCAACTCTCCGATCCGCTTCATGGCGCTATCCAGTTCCGCCTGCACCGGATCGCCCTTGCGTTGCTTGAGCGAGGCGTCGATCCCGCCGATCGCTTTCTCACGCCACTGCTCGAGCCGGAAGATCTCTACGCCCAACTGGCGCGACAGAAGTTGCACCGGCTCGTCACGCAAAAGCCGCAGAACGACCTCACGCTTGCGCGCCACCGTCCATCGCTGGCCAAGTCCCAGCGGGCCTGCCGGCAAAGCCTGGCCTGGGGAAAACGTGGACGAGCCAAGCTCGCCCGCATTTACCACAGGCCCATCAACAGCAACTTTCTTCTCAAAATTATCGGTCATGTTCCGGTCCTCCTTGGACACTTCGATTAAGCCAATTCTGTGTCCAAGGAAATCGGGTCCGACTCACCGGCAGCGGCGCCGAGCACGGCGACGGCGAGATAGCCATTGCAGCTCACGTGCATCGGCAGCGACCGTCGTTGTTGCGCGTTCCCCGCTTATCGGCGGCACGCCCATGCTACCCGGCCGGCGGGCTCATGGGGACAGGCTAAGAAGACGCGCTGAGCGTCTCTCGGCATTACATGGGGGATTGGGGAGGCCTACAGGGATGTCTGTGCGGCTCTTGCTGGCCATGCGGGAGCGCATAGGTGCGCACAGGCGACTGAACTTCCGTTCATGTTAAGGGTTGTCAGATGCCTGCCGCACTTAGGCGGTGCCATCTGCTCCGACGGCAGGCGTCTGACAAGCCTCAGGGGAGGAAACCGCTGGGGAGTTAGGCTCGGTGGTACGGGCTGTTCGGTCTATGGGGATTTGAGGCTGGCGCCGGGTGTATCGAGGAAGGTTGGCTTTGATTGAGCGCGCTGGTCTGGCCGTCGGCGTTGTTGGTGGGGTGGATTGTCGGGAGCCTTGCCGTGGCCGGCGGCGGCGCGTTGCGCCGGCTGGGCGGCGTCGGGGCAGCATTGGTTAACGGTGCGGCGTTGCCGGTCGAGAGCCGGCTGAGGCGTGGCCGATGCGGGCCATCTGATCTGGTCTTTGTCATGTGCGCTGGCCCCGGCTTGGCGGCGCGCGCGGTGCGTGGTCTCGCCATGCGTGGCCGGGCTCGAAGGTCTCGATGATGATCATGCGTCCGCCGCAGCTGGAGCAGGGCTGCGTGAGCGTTTGCTCCTGGTCATGGTCATGGTCATCGGCGCTCGGGTCGGGCTGGTCTTGGTGCGTCTCGACGGCGAGCAGCTGGCGTGCGCGCGCGAGGTTCTCGACGCGAGCGCCGTTGGCGAAGAGGCCTTAGTGGCGGATGCGGTGAAAGCCGTGGGGCAGCACGTGGAGGAGGAAGCGGCGGATGAACTCCGGCGTTGCGAGGGTCATGACCTTGTAGCGGTCGCGGCCTTTTGCACGGTAATCCTTCCAGGTGAAGGTGACGCCGTGGTCGTCGAAGCGGATCAGGCGGCTGTTGGCGATGGCGACGCGGTGGGTGTAGCGGCTGAGATAGGCGAGCACCGCTTCAGGCCCGGCGAAGGGCCGCTTGGCGTAGACCACCCATTCAAGCTTGCGTAAGGGGCGCAAAAGCGCGCGAAGACCGGCGCCTCGACGAGCTGGCGGTGATCGCCGAAGAAGCGCAGGCGGCCGGTCGCATGGGCGGCCACGAGCTTGTCGAGGACGAGGCGGCGGAACAGCCGCGAGAGCACGCGCACCGGCAGGAAGAAGCCGGGCCGGCAGGATAGCCAACGCTGGCCGTCGAGCGAGATGCCGCCGCCCGGCACGATGCAGTGGGCATGCGGGTGATGGGTCAGCGCCGAACCCCATGTATGGAGCACGGCGGTGAGGCCGATGCGGGCGCCAAGGTGCTTGGGGTCGGCGGCGATGGTGATCAGGGTCTCGGCGGCGGCGCTGAACAGGATGGCGTAGAGCACGGCCTTGTTGTGATAGGCGATATCGCTGATCGGCGCCGGCAGGGTGAAGACGACGTGAGTAATAGGCCACCGGCAAGAGCTCGGCCTGGCGCGCGGCGAGCCAGGCCTTGGCCGCCGCGCCCTGACACTTGGGGCAATGCCGGTTGCGGCAGGAGTTGTAGGCGATCTGGGTGTGAGCGCAGTCGGCGCAGCGCGCGACGTGACCGCCGAGCGCCGCCGTGCGGCAGTGCTCGATGGCCGACATGACCTTGAGCTGGCCGAGGCTCACGTGACCGGCGTTGGCGCGCCGCCAAGCAGCGCCGTGGGCGCGGAAAATATCCGCGACCTCCAAACTCTCCCGAGGCATGCCGCCGCCGGATCAGGCCGGCGGCGGCAGTCCCGGACGCAGATGCTCCAGTGGGCTCTTGACCGCCCGCAGTATGCTGCTGGCAACCTGGCTATAGCGGGCGGTTGTATCCAACTTCTTGTGGCCCAGCAGCACCTGGATCACGCGTATATCGACCTTTTGCTCCAGAAGGTGGGTGGCAAAGCAATGCCGCAGCGTGTGCAACGAGACCCGCTTGTCGATCCCGGCCGCCTCCCTGGCGCCGTGGAAGGCGCGGCGGAGCTGGCGTGTCGTCAGCGGGTTGACCGGGTTCTGACCGGGGAACAGCCAGCCCCCGGGCAGCATCACGCTCCGGTCCCGTGCGGCCAGCCACCAGGCGCGCAGAAGCTCGAGCAGCGGCGCCGATAGCATGGCGTAGCGGTCCTTGCGGCCCTTGCCCTGCTCGACGCGGATGACCATGCGGTTGCTGTCGATGTCCGAGAGCTTGAGTGAGACCACCTCCGAGGCCCGCAGGCCAGCCCCATAGGCGGCGCTGAGCGCCGCCCGGTACTTGAGGCCCGGGGCCGCATCCAACAGACGCGTAACTTCCTGCGGGCTCAAGATCACCGGCAGCTTGTGCGGCTCGCGAACGGTCGTCATCCACGCCGCCGCCTCGCGCCGCGCAAGTGTCACCGTGAAGAAAAAGCGCAACGCCGACACGGCCGCGTTCATGCTGGTCGCCGAGGCCCCGCCGGACCGCATGTGCAGCTGATAGCGCCGCACATCCTCAGCCCCCGCTTGGTCCGGCGAGCGGCCGAGAAAGGCCGTGAAAACCGTCACCGCGCGGATGTATCCTCGCTGGGTGGCCAGCGTGAAGCCGCGGACCGTCATGTCCTCGATCATGCGCCGGCGCAACGGGCTGATAGCTCTATCGGTCATGGGAGCGCTCCTGTCTTGAGGTGAGGTTCAACACCCCTGATCCTCAGACAGGACGCTCCAATACCGTTACCGTGACGGTGCCCGCGCCGCCGCCTACCGCAGCTCCCTACCGCGCGAGCGGTTTAGTCCTTTGGCTACACGCGACGGTTCGGGCGGGCCTGCACCACGGCCGCTCTTGCCCACTAAGCGGACATTTTAGTCCCCTGACTTCCGCCGAATGCCCAATCCTGGATCACACCTCGTCCAGCCACGCCCGCCTGAACACCGCGGCGTTATCCTCGGGTCACGAAGGAGAACTGGCGAAGTCTCGCGGCGGCTCCCCCGGCTCGCCGCGACCGTGGTGGCATTCGACCAGAACGCACAGAGAGCGAATTCTCACGCCGGGGACGATAACGCCCCAAATCTTTTGGCGAAGACATAGCACCCACCGGCGGCGGCGCCGCCTTTTCGGCTTGTCAGATCGGCCTTCGGGCCAAGCCCGTGGTGGCAAGGTGTTGCTGCCTCCCACCTTAGGACCTTAGGGGGGGAGGATCGGGGTGCGGGTGAAATACGGCCCCGCTTGCCGGCGCTAACTACTTGTCACCTTTGTGTGAGTACCCTGGGCTCGGGTTGCGTGGGCCGGGCCTGCTGGCCCATTATCGGCGCCCACGACCCTGGTCCAACCTGGAGAGAAGCTGGAAATGTCAGTTCGACGCGCACTTGCGATTGCCGGTTCCCTGGCCCTGCTGACGACAGGCGGCGGACAATTGGCGGCTCAGGAGACGACGCCGCTACCGCCCGGCGCGCTGTCGAACCTGGGGCCCAGCAACTTCAGCGCCGCCGCGCGTGACGAGATCGGCACGATCGTCCGCGACTACCTGCTGGCGAACCCGGACGTGATGATCGAGATATTGCAGAACATGCAGCGCCAGCAGGAGCAGAGCCAGCTCCAGTCGCGCCGGCAACAGGGCGGCGGCAACGCCGTGGCCGCCAACGCCGATGCCCTATACAACGCCGAGAACGATCCCACTGCCGGCAATCCGGCGGCGTCGGTCACGGTCGTCGAGTTCTTCGACTACCACTGCCCGTTCTGCAAACGCATCTCGACGAGCGTCGCCGAGTTGACGAAAAACGACGACGACGTGCGCGTCGTCTTCAAGGAGTTCCCGGTGTTCGGCGAGGATTCGGTGTTCGCCGCTCGGGCCGCGCTGGCGTCGAAGAACCAGGGCCTCTACGAGGCGTTCCACCTGGCCCTGATGGGCAACCGCGGCCGCCTCAACGAGCGCGTCGTCATGCGCCATGCCGAGCGGGTCGGCCTCTACGTCGACCAGCTGCGCCAGGACATGGAAGCGCCCGAGGTCGAGGCGACGATCCAGGCGAACTACCGCCTGGCCCAGGCGCTCGGCATCCGCGACACGCCGGGCTTCATCATCGGTGACGAGATCATTCCCGGCGCGCTCGACCTGCGCACCATGCGCCGCCTCGTCCGCGCCCAGCGCCGCAGCTAGCGCTCTTCCCGCTCAGCGGCGGCCGCCGGCCCCTGGCCACGGGGCCTCAGGCCTCGGCGTCGGGCTGCCTGGACGGCGCGGCGGCGGCGAAGGCGTCGAGCGCCATGCAGGCCTCGTAGATCCCCATGACCGTGGGGTAGGCCGCCATATCCGAGCCGAAGCGGGTCGCGTTGAAGACCTGCGGCACGAGCGCGCAGTCGGCCAGCGTCGGCGCCTCGCCATGGCAGAACCGTCCGGCCGCCGGCTTGCCGGTCGCCGGCTCGCCGGTCGCCGGATGGCCGGCCAGCATGCCCTCGACACCGGCCATGCCCTCGGCGATCCAGTGGTGGTACCAGACGCGCGTGCGTGTCGCCTCGTCGGTGCCAAACGTCTGATCGACGTGGCGCAGCACCCGTAAATTGTTCAGCGGATGGATCTCGCAGGCGATGGCCTGGGCGATCGCCAGCACCCGCGCCCGGCCGGCGGCGTCGTCCGGCAGCAGCGGCACCTCGGGCCGGGTCTCGTCCAGGTATTCGATGATTGCCAGCGACTGGGTCACGATGGTGCCGTCGTCGTCGACGAGCGTCGGCACCAGGCCCTGGGGATTGACGCGCAGATAGTCGGCGCCGCGGTGGTCCTTGCGGCGCAGATGGACGAACACCCGCGTCGCCTCCAGCCCCTTCAGGTTGAGCGCGATGCGTACGCGGAAGGCCGCCGAGGAGCGGAAATAGTCGTACAGCTTCATGACGATCCCTGGGATGCGGCGGCCGGCGGCCAGACGACCGGGAACCAGTCCGTGCGCAGGCGCGCGCCGGGCTCCAGGTCGATGCCCATCTCCGGATAGGGCGGCGACGGCACGCCCGGCCGCTCCGCATAGCGCGCGTCGTCGCCGAGCCAGCGGAACGAAATGGCTCGGCGCGGCCGGCCCCCCTGGCTAGCCGGCAGCCGGTTCGCCGGCGCGTCATGAACGGTGAGGAAGTGAAAGGCGATGGCGTCGCCCGGCGCCAGCGCCCAGTCGAGCAGCGTGTGCCCGCCGGCGTCGATGTCCGGCAGCCGCTCGAAGCCGTCGCCGGCATAGTCGTAGTCGACGCCGTCCTTGAAGCGGCGCGGGGTGAACAGTCTGCCCCAGTGGTGCGAGCCGGCGACGAAACGCGGGCAGACGGTCCTGTCGATCGGGTCCAGCGGCACCCACAGGGAGACGACCTGGCTGCCGTCGACGACATAGTAGGGCTGGTCGTGGTGCCACGGCGTCGCTTCCTCGGTGCCGGCGTCCTTGACCAGCACGTGCTCGTGAAAGAACTGCACGGTCGTGCTGTCCATCAGCGCCGCGGCCGCCGCCGCCGCCGGCGAGCCGTAGACGAAGTCGCGAAACTCAGGAATGCGCTGCCAGTTGCAGTAGTCGCCGAAGTAGCCGCCGGGGCGCCCGGGATCGGTATAGTAGTTTGCCATCGGCCCCGGCTCGGCCCGGTTGGCCGCGACGCCGGCCGTCAGCGCTTCGATCCAAGGCGCATCGAACAGGCCGCGCAGGCACACAGCCCCGTCGCGCCGATAGGCCGCGAGGTCGGCCGCTGGGATCACGTCACCCATGACGGTTGACTATAATACTCCGCGGGCGATCGGCGAATCATTCACCGCTTGTATCGGCTTGAGCTACGCGCTGTCTCTGGCGTGCCACGGCAAAAGGGGCGCTGCCTGCAACCGGATCCGATTGCCCAAGCTGCTGGCGGCGGCATGATGCAAGCCGCCGCCGGCCAGGGGTGCGAGGCCCGCCGGCTGCGGGCTTGGGCCGTGTGGCCAGCCTATTCGGTGCGGACGAGCTCGCCGAAGACGCGGAGTTCGACATCCTCGTCATCGAGGCGCATGAAGTCGACCTTGAGGCCCTTGTCGGTGAGGCGGCGATGGTAGATCTGCATCTCGGAGGTGCCGTCGTCGGCGATCGCCATCGAATAGACCGTCAGCGTGTCGCCGCTGACCGTCGCCCAACGCATCGGGTCGCCGCGCAGCGGGTTGGGCAGCTCGGCCTTCTTGAACAGGCCGCCCTCCGGTGCCAGAACATAGACGCCCTCGCGGTCGTCGAAAGGCAGGAAGGTCTCTTCGACCGAGCGGCGTTTCACGCCAGCGCCGGTACGGCCCCCTTCATCGTCGCGCGTGACCGTGATCCATTTGAGCCGGAAGCCGCCGTTCTTGGCCGGCTCGACCGTGACGTCGAGATCACGCTGATCGGTACGGCCATCGCTGGCGTAGGACGCGACGCCCGTTCCGACAAAGGAACCGTAGAACGCATCCATAGGGTCGGCCCAGACCGGTCCGGCGATAACGACGACCGCCACGAAGGCGCACAGGGCTCGCGAAATCATGGAACGCTCCTGGCCAAATGATCTTCCTATTGAAATCGGTACGGCCGGCCTCGCCAACAAGGCCCCGCGCCGGTCAATTTCCGACTTTTATCAGCCGGCCTTCGACCTGCCGCACGGGCTCGACATTGCGAATGCGGACGAAGTTGAGCTCCATGCCGGTGCCGCTGAGCGTCCGGTCGTAGCTTTGCACCTCGTAGCCACCATCGTCGCGAACGACGAGAAGGTTGACCGTGAGCGTAGTGCCGTTGACGGCGGCCCAGGTCAGCTGATCGCCCGCCAAGGGCCGGGCGGCGTCCGCCGGCTGGAAAATCCCCGGCCGGTCCCCCGGATGGAAGGTGAGCCGCGCTGTCTTGCGCCTGACGTCGGGGTTGTTGGGGTCGCCGCCGCTGCGAATAACGCTTGTCCACTCGACGTAGAAGCCGGGCGCACTTGGCCCGATCGTCACGTCGAGGTCACGCACGGTGACGCCGAAGTAAAGGCTGTCCCGGTTCTCGGCGATGCCGGTGCCCTGGAAGCGGCCGTAGAAAGCCTCGACGGGCAGATCCTGTTGCGCGAGGGCCGGCACGGGTGCCAGCCAGCCGGCGAGCAGCAGGAATACTGCGATAAAGCCATGGTTCGTCATAGCCGTTTCATAGCGCGGCCAAGCTTGGCTCGTCCAGTATCCTCGCAGCCCGGCGGCCGCGCTCATGGCCAGGTCGCGACCGGTGGCAGCGACATCAGAATGGCTTCGACATTGCCGCCGGTCTTGAGCCCGAACTGGGTCCCACGGTCGTACAGCAGGTTGTATTCGACATAGCGGCCGCGGCGCTGCAGCTGGCGTGCGCGTTGCGCCTCGTCCCACGGCGCGTCCATGTGGCGCCGGATCAGCCGGGGATAGACGTCGAGGAAGGCACGGCCGACGTCCTGGGTGAACGCGAAATCGGCCTCCCAATCGCCGCTGTCGATGTTGTCATAGAAGATGCCGCCGACGCCGCGCGGCTCGTCGCGGTGCTTGATGAAGAAGTACTCGTCGCACCACGTCTTGAAGCGCGGATAGTAGGCCGGATCGTGCCGGTCGCAGGCGGCCTGAAAGGCGGCGTGGAACGCTGCCGTGTCGTCGTCGTCCGGGATGCTCGGGTTGAGGTCGCTGCCGCCGCCGAACCAGGACTTGGTCGTGACGATGTGGCGGGTGTTCATGTGCACGGCCGGAACCAGCGGCGAGTGCATATGCGCGACGAGCGAGATGCCGGCGGCCCAGAAGCGGCCGTCGTCGGCCGCGCCGGGGATCTGCTTGCGGAACGCCTCGGAGAACGTGCCCCACACGGCGGAGATATTGACGCCGACCTTCTCGAACACGCGGCCGCGCATCAGCGCCATCGTACCGCCGCCGCCCGGACTGCCGTCCTCGTTCTCGCGCGGCCAGTCGCGGCGCTCGAAACGGCCGGGCGCACGGTCGCTGAACGTGCCGGCCAACGCGTCCTCGAGCTGCTCGAACGCGGCGCAGATGTCGTCGCGCAGGGCGGCGAACCAGGCAGTGGCACGGGCTTGGCGCGCCTCGGTCTCATCGGTCATGGTTGCTCCTTCGAAAATCCCTCGGTCTGCCGTAACGCTTCCCCCAGTACGATTGCCGCGGCGAGCGCGACATTGAGCGAGCGCAATCCGCGCCGCATCGGCACGACGACTCGGGCCGCGGCGGCACGGTGGACCGCGTCCGGCACGCCGGCCGTCTCGCGGCCTACCATCAGCGTGTCGTCGCGCCGATAGCGCTGCTGCGTATAGCGCGTGTCGCCGCGTGTCGTCAGCAGGACAATGCGGTCGGGACGGGCGGCAACATAGGCGGCCCAGGAGTCGTGCCGCACGATGGCCACATGGTCCAGGTAGTCCATGCCGGCGCGCCGGAAATGCTTGTCGGACAGTACGAAACCGCACGGCTCTATGATGTCGACGCCGACGCCAAGGCAGGCCGCAAGCCGCAGCATGGCGCCGGCGTTCTGCGGGATGTCGGGCTCATAGAGCGCGAGGCGCACCGGATCGGGCCTCCGTCGGGCTGGCGCGTGTGCGGCACCAGGGCCTTTGCAACCGACGGCGAATTCGATTATATGCGGCGGCGCGCGTCGGCCGGGGGGGCCGAATCGCCGCGGCACGGTGTCGCATTGCCGGGTTGGGGCGCCAGGGTACGTTCGGGCGCGAAATCGGCGCGCAGCAGTAAGACCCGCGGCACGAAGAAAGGTCGGAAATCTCATGTCGGATCAGGCCAACGGTGGCCACGGAGCAAGCCGCCGTGATTTTCTCTATCTGGCGACCGGCGCCTTTGTCGCCGTCGGGACGGCGGCGACTATCTGGCCGTTCATTCACTCGATGAACCCGTCGGCCGACGTGCGGGCGCTGTCGTCCGTCGAGGTCGACCTGTCGGCCATCGAAGAGGGCCAGGCGGTCACGGTTCTGTGGCGCGGCAAGCCGGTTTTCGTACGGCGGCGGACGGCGAAAGAGATCGCCGATGCAGCGGCGCAGGATAGCGACATAGACCCGCAGCCTGATAGCGAGCGCGTGATCCGGCCCGAATGGCTCGTCGTCGTCGGCGTGTGCACCCATCTGGGCTGCGTGCCGAAGGGCCAGCGCACCGGGGAAGAGCGCGGCGAGTGGAACGGCTGGTTCTGCCCGTGCCATGGTTCGCACTACGACACATCGGGTCGCATCCGCAAGGGGCCGGCGCCGCGCAACCTGCCGGTGCCGGAATATACCTTCCTGAGCGACACGATGATCCTGGTCGGCGAGGCCGAGGGGGCATCATGACTGTGGATACTTCAAACGCCGGGTTGGGCGGGTTGGTCAACTGGATCGACAGCCGGCTGCCGGTCTTCTCGTATTTCAACAAGGAGTACGGCCAGTACCCGACGCCGCGGAACTTTAATTACTGGTGGAACTTCGGCGCGCTCGCCATGTTCATACTGGTGGTCATGATCCTGACCGGGCTCATGCTCGCCATGCAGTTCACGGCGAACGTCGACCTCGCCTTCGATTCCGTGCAGCGGATCGTCCGCGACGTTAACTACGGCTGGCTGCTGCGCTCGCTGCACGCGAACGGCGGCTCGTTCTTCTTCCTCATCGTCTACGTCCACCTGTTCCGCGGCATGTATTACGGCTCCTACAAGAACCCGCGCGAGCTATTGTGGATGCTCGGCGTGCTGATCCTGCTGCTGATGATGGCGACGGCGTTCATGGGCTATGTGCTGCCGTGGGGACAGCTGAGCTTCTGGGCCGCGACGGTCATCACGAACCTGTTCACGGCGATCCCTCTGGTTGGCGAGGCGGTCACGACGTGGCTGTGGGGCGGCTTTGCGGTCGACAATCCGACGCTGAACCGGTTCTACGCCCTGCACTTCCTGCTGCCGTTCGTCATCATCGGCGTCGTCATCCTGCACGTCATCGCCCTGCACGTCGTCGGCTCGAACAACCCGCTGGGCATCGAGCCCAAGGGACCCCAGGACACGATCCCGTTCCACCCGTACTACACGGTGAAGGACAGCTTCGGGATCTGCGTCTTCGTCTTGATCTATGCCGCGGTCGTCTTTTTCGCGCCGGACTTCTTCCAGGAGCCGGAGAACAACATTCCCGCCAACCCGCTGGTGACGCCGGCCGAGATCGTGCCCGAATGGTACTTCCTGCCGTTCTTCGCGATCCTGCGCGCGGTGCCCGACATCTGGTTCATCGAGGCCAAGCTGGGCGGCGTGATCGCGCTGTTCGGCTCGATCTTCCTGTTGTTCGTGCTGCCGTGGCTCGACACTTCCAAGGTGCGCAGCGCCAGGTTCCGGCCGATCTACAAGCAGTTCTTCTGGCTCCTTGTGATCGACGCCGTCGTCCTCGGCTGGGCCGGCGGCAAGCCGGCCGCGGGCATTTATCTGACGGTCGCCCGGGTCGGCACGGTCTACTACTTCCTGCACTTCCTGGTGATCATCCCCCTGATCGGCAGGTTCGAGCGGCCGCGGCCGCTGCCGGCCAGTATCGGCGAAGCAGTACTGGGCGATCGGAAGGGCGGTGGGCCGGTCGCAGCCGGGGCCTCGGCAAAGCCGATGGACAAGGCATGATGATGGGGCGCGCCACGATGCAGAACTTCATGCGACCCGTCGCGGCGATTGCCGTCGCGGCGACGCTGGGCCTCGCCGGCCACGCACACGCGGCGGAAGAGGCCGAGAAGCCGCCGCGGCTGGACTGGTCGTTCACCGGCATCTTCGGGACGTTCGAGCCGGCCCAGGTCCAGCGCGGCCTGCAGGTCTACACGGAAGTCTGCGCGGCCTGCCATTCGCTGAAACACGTAGCCTATCGTCATCTCGATGGCATCGGCTGGTCCGCGGATCAAATCAAGGCCTACGCGGCCCAGTTCGAGGTCGAGGACGGGCCGGACGACAACGGTGAGATGTTCTTCCGGCCGGCCATCGCCGCCGACCGTTTCGTCGAGCCCTATCGCAACGAACCGGAGGCGCGTCTAGTCAACGGCGGCGCCCTGCCGCCGGATTTGTCATTGATGTCCCGGGCCCGGCCGGGCGGGCCGAACTATGTTCACGCCCTGCTGACGGGCTATGAGGAGCCGCCGGCCGACGTCGAGTTGCGCGCGGGCGTCAACTACAACCCGTTCTTCCTTGGCCGCGAGATCGCCATGCCGCAGCCGCTGTTCGAGGATTCGGTTGCCTACGGCGATAATACGCCGGCAACGGTTGATCAGATGGCGCGCGACGTCGCGGCGTTCATGGCCTGGGCGGCCGACCCGTCGCTGGCGGACCGCAAGCGCATCGGCCTCAAGGTCGTGCTGTTCCTGGTCGTCCTGTCGGCGCTGATGTACGCGTCGAAGCGGCGGCTCTGGTCGACGCTGCATTGACGGCGCGGCCGGCCGGCGAGCAGCGCTAGCATGGCTGCGCCCGGCACGCCGCCGGTGCTCGGCATCATCGGCGGCAGCGGCATCTACGACATCGGCGGGCTGAGCGACGTCAGGTGGGAGGCGCAGCACTCGCCGTTCGGCGCGCCCTCGGACGCGCTGATGTTCGGCTCGCTGGGCGCGCTGCCCGTGGTGTTTCTGCCGCGGCACGGGCGCGGCCATCGCGTCCCGCCGAGCGGCCTTAATTTCCGCGCCAATATCGACGTGCTGAAGCGCGCCGGCGTGACCGACGTGATTTCGCTGTCGGCCGTGGGCTCCCTCACAGAAGAGCTGCCGCCCGGCCGGTTCGTCATCGTCGACCAGTTCATCGACCGCACGTTCGCCCGCGCCAAGACGTTCTTCGGCGACGGACTGGTCGCCCATGTCAGCATGGCCGACCCGGTGTGCGGCCGCCTCGGCGCCCACCTGGAAGCCGCCGCCGAGGCGGCCGGGCTGGCCTACACACGCGGCGGCACGTACCTCGTCATGGAGGGGCCGCAATTCTCGACCCGCGCCGAATCCGAACTCTACCGCCAGTGGGGCTGTGCCGTGATCGGCATGACGAACATGCCCGAGGCCAAGCTCGCCCGTGAGGCGGAGATGTGCTACGCGACCGTTGCCATGGTGACGGACTATGATTGCTGGCATGGCGGCCATAACGACGTCACCGTGGACCAGGTCGTCAAGGTGCTGTCGGAGAACGCGGACAAGGCGCGGGCCCTGATCAAGGCGGTGGCGCCGCGCCTTGGCGAGCGGAGGGAGTCCTGCGGGCGCGGCTGCCATACGGCCCTTGATGCCGCGCTGATTACGGCGCCGGAGGCACGCGACCCCGGTGTCGCCGCGCGGCTCGACGCCGTCGCCGGCCGCGTTCTGCATTAGGTCCGCTACTGCCCTACTCCGCGAGACGGGCAGTGGACGTGGGTACCGTTTGCGGGTTGTATCTCCGGCGTGGTTGAATAGGCTAGCGCGGCAGCGGGGGAGACCGCTTTTTCGAGATGACATGCCGGCTCGCCGGGGCCCAGCCCCGAGGGCATTCGACGCTGGGCGGGGGGAACGAGCGTAGATGACGGAGGCGTCCGCAAATCCGGCACGGATCGATGGCATCGACCATGTCATCATCGGCGTGCACGATTTGGAGGCGGCGCGGCGTATCTACACGCGGCTCGGCTTCACCGTGTCGCCGCGGGGCCGCCACCTGGGCCGTGGCACGGCGAACTACTGCATGATGTTCGACGCCGACTATCTCGAGTTGCGTGGAATCGTCGATGCAAGTCAGTTCACCGACGATCTGGACCGGTTCCTGGAGCGTGGCGAAGGTCTGAACGGCGTCGTCTTCTCGACGCCCGATGCGGACGCCTGTCTCGCCGCGTTGCGTGCCGCCGAGGTTGGCGTGCTGCCGCCGATGGACGTCGGCCGCCTGATCGACCTGCCCGACGAAGAGGTGAGCCTGGCAGCAGCAGAGCCGCTACACCCGCCAGGGCCTCTCCTAACCCGCTGATATACTGATATATTTTTCCGCCTTCTGGGAGTTCCAGTAGCACTCGAATTCGCTCTCCGTCAGCACTCCGTGAGTCGGACCCGATTTCCTTGGACACAGAATTGGCTTAATCGAAGTGTCCAAGGAGGACCGGAACATGACCGATAATTTTGAGAAGAAAGTTGCTGTTGATGGGCCTGTGGTAAATGCGGGCGAGCTTGGCTCGTCCACGTTTTCCCCAGGCCAGGCTTTGCCGGCAGGCCCGCTGGGACTTGGCCAGCGATGGACGGTGGCGCGCAAGCGTGAGGTCGTTCTGCGGCTTTTGCGTGACGAGCCGGTGCAACTTCTGTCGCGCCAGTTGGGCGTAGAGATCTTCCGGCTCGAGCAGTGGCGTGAGAAAGCGATCGGCGGGATCGACGCCTCGCTCAAGCAACGCAAGGGCGATCCGGTGCAGGCGGAACTGGATAGCGCCATGAAGCGGATCGGAGAGTTGACCATGCAGGTGGAACTGCTGGAGGCCAAGACGGAGACCTTCGGCCCTTTGGGGCGGCGGAGGTCGCGGCGATGAGTGCCGCCACCTCGCCCGGCACGGGTCTGGCCTACGGCCTGCGGCGGGTCTGCGCCGCCTGGGGCATGGCCCGCTCCTCGTTCTACGCCATGACCTCCGGCCAGCACGCCGAGCAGCCGCCGGCAAAGCGTCGGGGACCGAAGCCCGCGATCTCGGACCAGGCGCTGCTGGTGGCGATCGAAGCCGACCTGGAGGCATTGCCCTGGGAGGGCGAGGGCTACCGCAAGGTCTGGGCTCGGCTTTGGGTCTGTCGCGACATCCGGGTTGCCCGCAAGCGGGTGCTCCGCCTGATGCGCGAGAACAATCTGCTCTCGCCCCATCGCCGCCGCCGCCGTGGCGGCAATCCCCATGACGGTGAGATCATCACTCATGCCCCGAACCTCATGTGGGGCACCGATGGCGTTCGGGTGTTCACGGTGGACGACGGCTGGGGCTGGATCTTCACCGCCGTCGAGCATTGGAACGCCGAGTGTGTCGGCTGGCATGTCTGCAAGCGCGGCGACCGCTTCGCCGCCCTGCAGCCGATCTCCATGGGGCTTGCCGGGCTGTATGGCTCGACCGCGGCCAGCGCGGCTCGGGGGCTGGCCTTGCGGATGGATCACGGCTCCCAGTATCTGTCGGACCACTTCACCAACCAGATCAAGTTCTGGGGCATCCAGCCGTCCTACGCCTTCGTCGCCGAGCCCCAGACCAACGGCGTCGCCGAGCGGTTCAATCGCACGCTGAAGGAACAGATCATCCATGGTCGCATCTACCGCATCATCGCGGAGCTGCGGGACGCCGTCCGCGACTTCGTCGAACTCTACAATGCCCAGTGGATCGTCGAAAAGAACGGCTACCTGAGCCCCGCTCAAGCTCGTCAGGCGTGGCACGGCCGCGATCTCAATCAGGCCCGCCGCGTGAGACAAACTTGTGTCCAAGGAACCGGGTGCGCTACACCGTCAGCACTCCGGAAGCGGATGAATTCCAACTGCCGCGTACCCCTGCGCGCGCATGTCGCTCGAATCCAACAGTGCCCGGGTTTTTGAAATTCGGAAATCATACGCCCCCACTGGACGTATTGGTAATGCCGAGCCGTGGAAGAGCTATTGTCAAAAGTTGGTGACGCAGGTTTCAGGCGGCGCGTTCGGTGAGCTTTTCTCCGTCCTTGAATTTGACGCCTTGAATGATGTGGGCGATCTGGTGCGAGCCGTCCAGGCGGCGCCACTTCTTGCTGGCCGACTGGCACAGCTTGAAGACCATGGTGAGCGCCGTCATGCGGCTGAGGCAGCCCTTGGTGCTCAACAAGCTGCCCAAGAGCCAGCAACACTGCATCCTTCGGGCTTATTGTTTTCGCCTTTCCGTACCAAGTGCGCCCGCTCTATTTGTGTCGTCGCTCGCGCGTTCCCGATACCCCGCGGGCGGGTCGTCGGGCCGGGGTTTGGGTTTAGAGCCGGTTGCACCCCCGACCGGCCATCCTTCACATGGACAGTGCCGGGCCTCTCAGGTTCCCTGGTGACCCATTCGAGCTATTGTCAAAAGTTGGTGACGCAGGTTTCAGGCGGCGCGTTCGGTTAGCTTTTCTCCGTCCCGCAACGCGATTCTCGCCGCGATCATGCACGCCCATTCCGGCGGCCTTTTCACCAACCATTCCGAGAGAGCATCCGTGCCGGATATTTCGCTCATGCAAATCTCTGCATCGTGCCTGGTGAAACCGACATGGCCTCAGCGTCAAATCGCCGCCGCGGCCTGGCCACCAAGTCTCGCATCGACATGGAGCGTGACCCGCAAATTGCCGTCAAGAGCCGCCAGCATCTTCATCAACCGATCCAGCGTGAACCGCCCGAGATCCGCGTTGCGAATGCGCGAGAAGTCCGCCGCGGCGAAGTGGGTCAGCGCGCCGGCCTTGCGGACCGATAGCCCGCGGTCGTCCAGCACAGCGATGATGCGGGCCGCGAGGATCGCCTTGGCCTGTTTCAGGTCCGCGTCGGGATCGCCCAGATCGCGAAATACGTTGCCGCTGCCCTCGACCAGTTCGAAGTCGCGCTCGCTCATGGCATCAGCTCCCTTCTCAGTCGCGCCACCCGGCCCTCGATCAGATCGATCTCGGCCTTCGGCGTCTTGATCCCCGTTTTCGACTTCTTCCGAAACGCGTGGATCACCCAAAGCCGGCCCGCCACTTCCGTCACATAGACCACTCGCCACGCATCGGTCCGGTATCGGATGGCGATCTCCATGACACCCGGTCCAACGCCCTTCAGCGGCTTGGCGATATCCGCCTTGCCGCCTTCTACCGCGATCGTCAGCGCCGTGTTGACCCGATCCTGCACGGATGCAGGGAACGATTCGAACACCTTCCGCGCCGCCCTGATCCAACCGACCGGTCTCGTGTCATGATTCATGGCGCATGTTGTCCATGTTGACTACACCTGTCAACAACAGACCAAACAACGGATAATGGGATTTATTGTGTGGTGCACACGCGTGCAATCGATCGCTGACATCTCCTACATCACAACTGACGAAGGCTGGCTCTACCTCGCCGCCGTCAAGGATCTGGCCACGATGGAGATCGTCGGCTGGTCGATGGCCGAGCGGCTGAAGAGCGTCCTGTGCGAGGATGCGCTGAAGATGGCGATCCGCAGCCGCCGGTTGCCCATGGGGCTGTTCCACCATTCCGACAGTGAGTATCTGCGGGCCGGTTCCCTCGGGGTGGCCTGACCCACACAGCGATAGACGCATCTAGACTGACAGGGCCGGCCGCCCCCGGGTGGCTTGACCCACACTCTGACCGACCGAGATGTCATTCCCCGGACATGTCGGCCACCCGAGGGCAACCGGTTGAGGTTCCGACCTCGACCGACATCGTGACCTGATGAGAGCCCGGCCTTGGGCGCCCCGTCACTGTCGTGTCCGACATCGGCTGAGGTCGGAGCCAACCCCTCCACCCACCATAGACCAAGGGGCGAACATGGCGACTGCGACAGCCGACAACATCCAGATCATCGGTGGCGTCGATACCCACCAGGACCTGCACACCGCCGCCATTGTGGATCTGGAGGGAGCGGTGCTCGGCGCCGAATCGTTCTCCACCACCCGGGCCGGCTACCGGGCGATGCTTCGCTGGTTCCGCTCTCACGGCGAGCTGCTTCGTGTAGGAGTGGAATACACCGGCACCTACGGAGCCGGCATCACCCGGCACCTGGCGCTCTCGGGTACGCGCCACGCCACGACCAGACCATCCCCCCTTGCAACTGCATAGTTCGTATCCCAAAAGTCGTGATGATGGATCACCCGTTCATCGAACGCCGCTTCGTTGCTTCGCAAACCCATATGCGCCGTTGTTCGGCTCAGAACGGGTCGCCGCCTTCTTCGGACAGCGTAGCCCTGGCGGCCTCGGCAACCTTCCTTCCCGGCAATACGCCCTTGTCCAGAAACGTCCGCAGACTGCGCTCCGTGATATCGATGCCGCCCGATTTCAACACCTCATGCATTTGAGCCACCGTTACGCCCTTCACCTGTTGCTCGATCAGCCGCTTCCGCAAACGGTCCAGCACATCCGTCAGACTCAGCTTGGGCGGCACCAATTTTGCCAATTTGCCATCCATGGCATCGAAGTCGATATCCGCTTCGTTGAAGCGTTTCGCCGGCATCGTCCATCTCCCCGCTGTTTCCAGAATCCGCGATCAGGCCGGGTCGCCATCATCGAAGGGGCGGCAGGCTCGGGCAAGACCACGACACTGCGGCCTATCGCCGATCTCTACCGTGAACACGGACAGAACATTATCGCCACGGCCGTGGCCTGGCGCACGGCGGTGGCGCTGGGCAACGATGTCGAGGCGCGGCCGTTCTGCGTCGACAAACTGCTGCGCCTCGCCGCGCGGGGCGGCATCGGGATTAACAAGGATACCACCATTATCGTCGATGAGGCGGGGATGCTGTCGACCCGCCAGGCGCATCATATACTCCAACTCTCCGAGCGCCATGGAGCGAAGATCGTATTCGCGGGCGACACACAACAACAGCAACCCGTTGAAGCGGGGCCGGGGCTGAGGCTGGTCCGCGATGCGGTTGGCAGCGTGCGGGTGGACCGCATACGGCGCCAGAAGGCGGACCTGGAGGATATCCTGACCCATGTCCAGGGCGAGACACCCGGGACGGCGCGGCTCCTGGCGAATTCGATGGCAGATGAGAGGCGCACCCGTATTCTTACGTACTACGAGAACATGAAGGGAAAACTTGTATTTACGCCGTGGCAGGTCGCTGCTGCCGAGGCGCTGCGCGACGGCGATGCGGCATCGGCCATTGCAGCCCATCACCTGCGTGGACGGTTCCATATCGGGTACGATGAAGAAAAGACTTTGACCGGTCTAGTCGATGACTGGGACCGCTACCAGCGGGCGAACCCCGACAAATCCAGCGTGGTACTGGCGCGCACGCGGGCTGAAGTGAGGGCACTGTCTCATCTGATGCGGGAACGCCGGTTCGCTTCGTTGCCGGATGGGGAACGGGCCGATACGGAACGGGTGACGGTCATCGTCAGCCGGGGCACGGAAGACGAGCGGACAACCTCGCCGCTGGAGATCGCGCGTGGGGACCGGCTGCGTATCGGGGCCACGCACTGGGAAAAGCAGTTGTTCAACGGCACCGTGGTCACGGTGGAGGACTTCAAGGTTGAAATGAGTGAGGCCGGAACGGAGCCGAGTGTCCTTATATCGGCACGCACCGAGGATGGGCGGTGCGTATCCTTCCGCCACGACGAGATCCGCGACTGGTACGGCAATATCCGTCTCGATCACGGCTATGCACTCACCATCACATCGGCCCAGGGATTGACCGTGGACTGGACGTTCCTGCTGGCCGATGCGAGGCCCTCGCGTGAAACGATCTATCCCGCCGCGACACGCCATCGCGAGGGGCTCGACATCTATGTCAACCGGGCGCCGCTCGCCCTCGATATCGCCGACAGGCGAGCGGACAACGACCGCGAAGTTGCGGTGACGGACACCGAGATCCGCGGCTGGCTGGCCGAACGCTGGTCACGATCGCAACCCAAGGAGGCGGCGCTCGACTACATGGCCGATGGCGTATGGGAGGACCGCCGGGAGAGTGCCTGGGAGGACAGAAGCCGATCCTCCGGCGAAACACGGGACGAGACGGGCGAGGTCCAGGCCGCGGCCAACGACAACGCCCTGGCCCGCATCGCGCGGGATGTCCGGCGCACCGCCTTCGGCTGGCGTCACGCCCAGACGGTGAGCACCTTCGTCGATGGCCATAGGCAAGTTCTGGCGGCGTACGACGATCTCCGTGAACGGACTCGCGCCGAGGGCGACTCCGTAGCGCTAGCCCGGATTTCTCACAGCGGGATTGGTGGTGGCCGAGAGCCAGTTCATCTTCGGCGCTGTTGATGGGTTGCTGAGAAGCAGGCAGGCTGGAGGGTTCCGCCGGCTGCTGGCGGTGGTCTGAGGCTGGAGTTGATCCTGTGTGGTTGACGGGACGGGCGGAGGCCGGCTGCTGGGGTCAGCCGGTGGCGTTGCATAATCGATGGTGAGCCAGGCGGTATTCCTGCTGGTAGGGGAACGAAGACGCCATTGCGAACTTGACGCGGCGGACGGAGCGGCGCACCTGGGCGCCGATCTTCAACAGCTTCAAGCGGATGGTGCCGCAGGTGGCGCGGGCGAAGCGGGTGTGCTTGAGGGCGATGCGGCGCAGCGCGCAGAGCAGCGCATAGGCCATGGCGGCGAACCACAAGCGCAGCTGGTTGGCCCGCATGGTGGCAGCCGAAGTGCGGTCGGCGAACAGATCGGCCTGGCATTCCTTGATGCGGTTCTCCATGTCGCCGCGGGCGCAATAGACCTTTTCATAGAGCCGGCGGGCCTTGACCTCGCCGGTGCCGAGCGAGGTGACGACGAAGCGCGGATTGGCCTTACCGTGGGTCCATTCGGCCTTGGCGACGACGCGGCGTTCGCGGCTCCAGCTCTTACGCGTCGTCCACACCAGCTCCTGGTAGCGGCGGGCCGGCTTGCCGGTGCGCCGGCTGTCGGCGGCGGCGGCGGCGAGAGCGTTCTCGATCGCGCCGCTGAGCCGCTTGTTCCTGGCCAGCCCAAAGACGTAGTCGACCCGGTTGGCTTCGCACCACGCCATCAGCGCCTCGCGGGCGAAGCCGGAATCAGCGCGCACCAGAATACGCACGTCCGGCCAGTCGTCGCGGATCTGCTCGACGATCCGGGCGAGCTCCTCGATCGCGCCGGCGGCGCCGTCGATATTGGCCGGCCGCAGCTTCGCCGCCAGCAGATGCCGGCCACAGAAGATGTACAGCGGCAGATAGCAGTAACAATCGTAGTAACCGTGGAAGAACCGATCCTCCTGCTCGCCGTGCAACGGATCGTCGGTCGCGTCGAGGTCGATGATGATCTGCTTCGCCGGCC
The DNA here is from genome assembly GCA_965261585.1 of Alphaproteobacteria bacterium. Taxonomy (GTDB): domain Bacteria; phylum Pseudomonadota; class Alphaproteobacteria; order UBA6615; family UBA6615; genus CBDHDN01. Next base: position 49,865 of record CBDHDN010000056.1, on the reverse strand, counting down.
GCCGGTGCGCGGCCAAGAACAGCGCGACGAACTGGCGCTCGATCGCCGCCGCGTCGTGGCCGATCTTGTGATAGCGCGACGGCGCCCCCGACGGCGCGTGCTCCAGCCGGTTCAGCGTCGACTTGCCGGCGAGCGGCGCGCAGTCCGCCCGCCGCGCCTCGAGCTTGCCGGCGAGCACCGCCATCACCGGATCATGGCGCAGCTCGTCGTGGTCGATCAGGTCCTCGTAACCCAGCGCCAGGGCGAACACACGTTGGCCGACCAGCGTCGCGACGCTGTGCTCCGTCAACGCCGGATCGCGGCCGTCCTGGAAACATCGCGCAAACCCCGCGACCAGGCCAATCGCCCGCTCCGTGGCCCCCAGCAAAAGCGCGCCGCCGTTCGACGTCACCGCACCGCCGTCAAACGCTGCCTCAACGCGCCGGCTCTCAACGCGTGCAAATCCGAACAGATCCGAGATACACTCTGTTGGCATCGGGGAGATCCTCCGTCTCAGCTTAAGTTCTTGTTGCAACAATCACTTTCGCTGATTCGGGGCCCCGATGCACTACTCCGTGTGAGAAATCCGGGCTAGGCGAGGCATTTCGCGAGACGCTCACCCGCCATGCCGTGTTGCTGAAACAGGCCGCGGCCTTCCGTGCCCGGCCGGACGAATTCGCGTCCCTGCTGGCCGAGCATGGCGCCATCGGGCGCAGGGATCTCGACGTCTTCGAGGACCTCCATGCCCGCGCGCGCCGCCACCGGCGCGCGGCCACGATGCGCTACGTGCACCAAATCAAGCGGGAGGCGGATCAACAAGGGCTCGAGCCGGAGATGCGCCAGGGAGTGCCGCCGCTCGGGGGCGGAGCCGCCGAGACAGCGGGCGGCGTGCCGGCCGGGCTCATTCAACCGGCCGGGCCCGACGATGGCAGGCCGCATACCCCGGCGCAGGCCACACCTCCGATTGAAACGGTTGCCATGCCAACCGAACGGGACTTTGCCGGAGATCCTCCGGCAGTGGCGCCGGAGCTGCCAGTGGAGAATCCGTCCGCACCCACGGAAGAACAGGTCGCCTGGGACACCTATTCAGCATTGCGGCAGGACTGGAGCCGTCACCTCGCGGCCGCGGAACGGGCCGGTGTGCATGCCATATATGTGGACGGCTACAAGCAGCTCCGCGCCCGCATGGAAGCGTTGACCGGAAACCCGGCCCTTGAAGACCGCCCGCGCCGGTCGCTTGGGAAAGTGCTCGCCCAACTCGACGAAGGGACCGAAACCCGCCGTGAAATCGAGGATTACCTCGCGGCGGTCAAGGACCGGCTGGAATATCGCACCGAGGTGCTGGAGACCGTCGCGATCGATTTAAGCAAACCGGTTACCGGTCTCACCGGCTATGACAGGTGGCGGGCGGAAATCGACAGCCTGACAGAGACCGGCCAGCGTATCATGGACGGCCATGATACCTACGCCTCCCATCTCAACGGCATCCCACTCGGCCTGGAGCACATGCGCTGGTCGCTCACCGATATCGGCAGGCTGATCGCCAGGGATGACAGACAGATATCGGAGGCCGTTGAACGGGAGCGCCAAAGCGAACAATCCGCACCGCAAGAGACGCACGAGGAACGCCAGCGCCGGGCGCAAAGGGAGGCCCGCGAGTTCAGCCGGCTTCAGTCAGCCGCGTACAACGCAACGGGGGAAGAACGCAAGGCGGCGCAAAAGGAATTCAACGACTATGTCGAGCGCCACTCTAAAAAGCGCGAAACGGCCGAGGAAGAAGAGCGCCAGACCCACAAAAAATCCCAGGGACGAAGCATGGGCATGTAGCAGCATCGCGTTCAACTTGAGGCGCTTAGTCACCCAAGACCAAATGCCAGATGGCCATCCACGAAAACGATAAATTCAGTAGATTAGACAGTAGTTACTTGAGATGACGCCCGAGGCGTCCAGCGCCTCAACCCGTTCCGGACCGATACCAGCGCAACATCAGGCGCAGCATGGTCCCGTGCCCGGGCGACCACGGCGCGTGCGGTGGGCCGTTGCGAGGGACTCATGGTCATGGCCGACCCGGGCAATTACGGCATCCACCTCGATTGCATCGCGCTCCGAGAAGAGAGCCTCGGCTCAGCGCTCACGCGGGTGCGCGAAGTGCTTGAAGACGACGACCGGCACCTCGCGGCGACCCTGGCAGGGCAACGCAGGAGCGAGAGCCTCCGGATGCGCGAGGAGCGCATCGCCCGTCTGCTCGACGATCCGGAGAAGCTCCGGGAGTTGCGGCAACAGCGCGCCGAGCGCAAGGCCGGCAAGCAGCAGAGCAAGGGCCGGCACATGAGCATGCGAATGTAAGCCGCCGGCCAATCATGGACTTGCGGGCTCTGCTTGCGGTCAGGTGGCGCCACCTCCGCGTCGGCTTGAGATGGCCAGGCAATCGTGTTAACGGCGGAGGAATAATGCACCACGCGGAGCGATCGGGCGGTCCGGTCGCGGCGGCGCAAAATTGCGCCACCTATAGCCCCTTGTCGGTTGTGGTGAGGGGCAGGAGATGTACGGCGTGGAGCTCTATGCGGCGGTTCGACTGGCGGTTGTCGCCGAGGGTCTGAGCCATCACGAGGCGGGCCGGCGGTTCGGCATCGACCGTCGCACGGTGAAGAAGATGCTGAGCTACTCGGCGCCGCCGGGATACCGCCGGACGAAGCCGGTCCGGCGGCCCAATCTGGACGGGTTCACCGGTATCGTCGACGCGATCCTGGAGGCGGACACGGATCCGGAGGTGCCGCGCAAGCAGCGCCACACGGCGCACCGGATCTTCGAGCGTCTTCGCGACGAGCACGGGTTCAGCGGCGGTTACACCATCGTGAAGGACTATGTGCGTTCCCGGCGGCAGTCTGTGCGCGAGGCCTTCGTTCCACTGCATCACCCGCCGGGCCATGCCCAGGTCGACTTCGGCGAGGCGACGGTCGAGGTCGGAGGCAGGCGGGAGAAGGTTGCCTTCTTCTGCCTGATCCTGCCCCATTCCAACGTCTGGTTCGTCAAGGCCTATCCGAGGGAGACGACGGAGGCCTTCCTCGACGGCCATGTCAGCGCCTTCGCCTTCCTCGGCGGGGTGCCACGCTCGATCCTCTATGACAACACGACGCTTGCGGTGGCGCGGATCCTGGGCGACGGCACGCGTCGGCGCACGCAGGCGTTCACGCATCTGCAATCGCACTACCTGTTCCGCGACCCGCTTCGGCCGGCCCGGCAAGGGCAACGACAAGGGCAAGGTCGAAGCCCTGGTGAAGACGGCACGGCGCCGGTTCATGGTGCCGATCCCGAAGGTGCATGACCTGTCGGTCCTGAACGAGCGGCTGCTGGCGCGCTGCCTGGAGCGGCTCGACGCGCTGGAGGCAGGGGGGCAGGCGGCGGCGCTGCTGGCCGATCTCGAGGCCCTGCGCGATCTGCCGGCGGTTCCCTTCGAGGCTTGCGAGCATGTGCCGGGCCAGATCTCGTCCACGGCCCTGGTGCGCTACCGGCTGGTGGACTACTCGGCGCCGGCGGTGCACGCCCACAAGAAGGTGACGGTCAAGGGCTATGTCGACCGGGTCGAGATCGCGCTCGGCGCCGAGATCGTCGCCCGCCATGGGCGCTCCTATGTCCGCGGCGACATCGTCTACGACCCGCTGCATTACCTGTCGTTGCTGGAGAAGAAGCCGGGCGCCCTGGACCAGGCGGCGCCGCTGCGCGGATGGAAGCTCGACCCGGCCTTCGGCACGCTGCGCCGCCTCCTCGAGGCGCGCTTCGGGCCGCGCGGCAAGCGCGAATACATCCAGGTGCTGCGCCTGCACGAAGACTTCCCGGAACGGCAGGTGGCGGCCGCGGTGCGCGACGCGGTGAAGCGACGCCTGATCGGCTTCGACGCCGTCAAGCACCTGCTGCTGGCCCGCATCGAGAAGCGGCCGGCCCGTCTTGACCTGACACGCTATCCGCACCTGCCCCAGCCCTTCGTCGCCGCCACGCGGAGCGCCGACTACGCCACCCTGCTGGCCGGAGGGGCCGGCCATGGCTGAGGCCCCCCGCATCCTGCTCGAACATCACCTGAAGAGGCTGAAGCTGCCCACCTTCCTGCGGGAATACGAGAAACTGGCGCGCCAGTGCGCGGCCGAGGGCCTGGATCATGTCCAGTTCCTCGCCCGACTGGTGGAGCTGGAGCTGATCGACCGCGAGCGCCGCCTGGTCGAGCGGCGTATCAAGCAGGCCGGGTTCCCTGTCGTCAAACAGCTCGAGAGCTTCGACTTCAAGGCGATCCCGGCGCTCAACAAGATGCTGGTGCTGGATCTCGCCCGCGGCGAGTACATCGCGCGCCGCGAGAACGTAATCCTGCTCGGCCCAAGCGGCGTCGGCAAGACGCATGTCGCTCTCGCCCTCGGCCTCGCCGCCTGCCAGAAGGGCCTCGGCGTGCGCTTCGCCACCGCCCCCCACCGGGTCCACGAGCTAATCGAGGCGCGCGACGAGAAGAGGCTGCTCCGCCTCCAGGCCCAGCTCGCCAGGGTCAATCTCCTGATCGTCGACGAGCTCGGCTACGTGCCCCTGTCGCAGACCGGAAGCGAGCTGCTGTTCGACGTCTTCAGCCGGCGCTACGAGAACGGCGCCACCATCGTGACCTCAAACCTGCCCTTCCAGGAATGGACGACGGTGTTCGCCAGCGAGCGCCTCACCGGCGCGCTGCTCGACCGCATCACTCACCATGTCCATATCCTGGAGATGAACGGCGAGAGCTACCGGCTCAAGCAGAGCCGGTCACGACGCCGGCAACCGTCCGAATAACCCCCCGCTTGACCCCGTGGGCCCACAGGCCCCTCCCACGCGCGGGCCGCCGCCAGCCGCGCCGAGGGCGCGTCGCCCCGCGCGCGGGGCCCTCCCGTGGACTACCGGGACAAGCTGCCACCGAGCCCGTGGGACACTTTTGCGCCGCCGCGCCGGTACATTTTTACGCCGCCGTTGACAACCGGTGTTGCGTTCGGGACCTGGAGACGGTCGCCGAGATAATGCCAATATGAGATCCCGAGCTTTCGGCAGGTCTTCATCAGCCCGATGAAGGTGTCGCGGGCCTGCTTGCCGGATTGCGAGCGGGTGCCGGCGGAGAGTTTTCGCCGGGTGACCATGGCGCGGATGTCGTTTTCCGAGCCATTGGTATTGAGCGGCACCTCCGGGCGGTCGAGGACGACCAGCAATTCGAGCCTGTTGGCGTGGATACGCGCCAGCAGCCGATCCAGGGTGATGAAGCCGGTTTTACTGGTGAAGAGCGCATCGAAGCGGCGCGCCAGTTGCCCGCCGAGCCTTTTGCTTGGCTTTCGGCGATAGGCTTTCAGAGCGGCGTAGAGCGACCAGAGTCGGGCTTGTATGCGTTCCTTTTCCCGCCGCTGGTGATCGGTGAAGGCATCCAGCTTGTGGATCAACCGCTCGGCGTGAACCCAGCACAAGGCATGCCGGCCGACATTGAACTGACCGGCGTCGTCGCTGAGGATCACGGTGTCGGCCAGCAGTCCGTGCGCCTGGATGGCGCCCCACAAAGCGCCTTCGGTGGCGATCCGCACCGGCTCGGGATGGACGTTCAGGGCGGTAATGCCAAGCTGCTCCAGGTGGGCCATCCAGGCCCCTTCACTGGCAAAGCGCCGGGATTTACACCCGTTGCCGGGCGCTTCGGCCAAGCGGGCAATCACCGGGCCGGCCAGATTGCGCTTATGCATGTAGGCAAAGGCCGCCGCGTTGAGTACATAGTCCCCATGCCCGGCCTGCAGCAGCTCCAGGAAGTTCAGACGGCTCTTGGAAAAGGTCGTGCCAAACCAGGCGAACGCATCATTGCCGATCTGCGTCGTCACCCCGTTGCGATCGCCATGCCGGGCGCCGGTGTCGTCCACGCTGATCCAGGGTGCGCCTTCCAGGCCGGCGCGCAAGACCGCCTGGCTCTCGGCGACGAAATCTTCCTGGCCCTGGTTCAAGAGCCGCATGATCTGGCGCTTGGAGATATCAACGCCGAGATCACGCAATAGTCTCGTCAAACGTTCCACGCTGGTTTGGGCCCCGTGGTATTGGGCCAACACGAAGCGGCGAAGCTCGGCGCCGAAATGACCCCGCGTCCCCGCCGGCAAGGGCGCCACCACATAAGCACCCTCCGGGGTCAGCCAGCGCTCGCGGCGCAACAGAACATTGTACGGCCGGCAGACCAGATCCTGAACCAGATAATCCTCATAACCCTTGAAGCGCGAACCCGCCGGTGCCTCGGCCGCGACCACGCGCCTCTCATCGATCGCAACCCGGCCTTTCTTGGCCCGACGCCGCGCCTTGTTGGCCGCCCGACCCGCCTTGCCCCGAGACCGGGCTTCTCCATCCATGCTGCTGGGCTTGATATCCGGCGGCCCGGAAAGGCCTTTAAGGCGGCGGATCTCTTCACGCAACACCGCGTTCTCGGCACGCAAAGCCGCCTGATCTTCAAGAAGTTCCAAAACCAACGCCTTCAGGGAGGTGATATCAAGCTCGTCGATATCCGGAGGCGATTCGGTCATAACCGGATCGAATCACAACAATGACGCACACGATATCGCTATCTTGTGGCGCGGCTCAACAATTGCCCCATATGTGGCGGATCAGACTCACCGCACCCGAGCCTCACCTGCCCGGCCTTTTGCCCCGGTTACGGTCCGAAGCGGACCAACAGAACGAATACGGCCACGCCAGCGGCGACGGCGATGAGCCCGGCAGTCCGCAGTTTGCCGGCCTCGACCTCCGTCATGGCGGTCACCAGGCGCTTCATCGGCCCCGGGGCCAGGACGTAGACCGCACCCTCGACGACCAGAATGGAAGCGATGCCGATCAGCAGGAAGATGGGGACGGACATCGATCTGGCAGACGACCTCGTCTAGTTGGACCCTGCGTCATTGCTGCGCCCGCCGCCGGTGATATCGCCGAAATAGCGGAAGAAGTCGCTCCTGGGCGACAGCACCATCGTCGTGTCGTCGGTCCCGAACGTGTTGCGATAGGCTTGCAGGCTGCGATAGAAATCGAAAAACTCGCGATCGCGGTTGAACGCCTCGGCCAGGATCCGGTTCTTCTCGCCCTCGCCCTCGCCACGCAGGATCGATGACTGGCGCTGGGCCTCGGCAATGATGACCGCCTGTTGCCGGTCGGCGTCGGCGCGAATGCGCCGCGAGGCCTCTTCGCCTTCCGCCCGCAGCAGGTTCGCTTCCCGTTCGCGTTCCGAGCGCATGCGGTCAAAGACATTGTTCGACACATCCTCCGGCAGCTCTGAGCGACCGATGCGCAGGTCGGTTATGGTCACACCGAAATTGACCGCGCTCTTCGATACGGTCTCGCTGATCGCTTGCATGATCTCGATCCGCTGCGGCGACAGCAGGTCCTCGATGGAGTTCTTGGCGACCACGCCACGAACGTCCGAATTGAGGATCCGGCCAAACCGGTCGTTGAATGTCGCTTCCGTGCGCACGGTCTGGAAGTATTTCAACGGATCTTCGATGCGGTAGCGCGCGAACGCGTCAAGGATGATGCGCTTCTGATCGTTGAGGATCACCTCCTCGGCCGGCGGGTCCAGACCCAGGACGCGGTTGTCATAACGAACGACGTTCTGGATGAAGGGGATCTTGAACTTCAGGCCCGGAACCTTGTGCACCTGCTTGGGCTGGCCGAATTGGAGCACCAGCGCCTGTTCCGTCTGCGAGACGATGAACAGGGCACTCGATGCGAGGATCCCGACAACGACGACGACGACGCCGACCACTGCGAAGCTAAATCTCATCGCTACCCTCCCTGTGCGGTCGTCGACCGCGGCCGCGCCAGATCATTGAGCGGCAGGAAGGGCACGACCCCTTGCGTCCCGGCGCCCTCGTCGGCGTCGATGATCACCTTGTTGGCGTTACCGAGGACCTCTTGCAGCGTGTCGAGATACATCCGCCGACGCGTTACTTCCTTGGCGCCCTCATACGACTCATAGACGGAGATGAACTGCTTGGCGACGCCATCGGCCTCCTTGGTCACCCGCGACTTGAAGGCCTCTGCCTGCTGGACGATGCTGGCGCCCTCGCCGCGCGCCGTCGGCACGATCCTGTTGGAGTAGGCTTCCGCCTGATTCTGCAGGCGCGACTTGTCCTGGCGCGCGCGCTGGACCTCGTTGAAGGCATCGATGACCGGTCGCGGCGGCTCGACCCGCTGCAGCTGTACGTTCTGGATCAGGATACCCGCCCTATAGCCATCCAGAATCTCCTGCAGCAGCACACGCGTTTCCTGCTCGACCCGGGTGCGGCCGACGGTCAGCAGATCCTCGAACTGAATTTGGCCGACGACCTCGCGGATCGCGCTTTCCGCGACGATCTTTACGGTCTCTTCCTGTTCGCGGATATTGAACAGGAACTCGCCCGCGTCGCGGATCCGCCACAGGACGGTGAAATCGACGTCGGCAATGTTCTGATCGGCGGTCAACATCAGGCTCTCACGCGGCACATCGCGGGTCGCCGCCTGCGAGCGTGAGGTGCCGGCGGCGGTGCGGAAGCCGACATCGACCCGGTTGATGCGTTCGACCTTGGGCGTGATCGTCCGACCGATCGGTGTCGGGAACCAGTAGTGCAGGCCCGGCGTCGTCGTCGCCTGGTTCCAGCGTCCAAACAGCAGCTCGACGCCCTGCTCGTCCGGCTGGACGCGATAGAGGCCGCTCAGCAGCCAGATCACCACGACCGCCAAACCGATCAACAGCACGCCACGCCCGGTGCCGAAGCCACCCGGAATGAACCGGCGTACGCGTTCCTGCCCGCGGCGTAGAACCTCTTCCAGGTTGGGCGGGGGCGCGCCGCCGCCACCGCCGGGCCGCTGCCCCCAGGGGCCGCCGCCGCCTTGATTGCTCCACGGCATCTCTGTACTCCCTCAATTTAGGGGTTAGGACGCCGACTTTCCAACGTCGTGCGCGAGGCCTATATGACACCAGGCTCGCGGCAATGGCAATCAGTGTTGGCCAGTCCTGTCGGTAACACGCGATATGTCCGGTTTATGTACCAGATGATCTGTCCGGTTTTAGAACGCCTCCAAGCCATGGAGGGAGGCGATGCGTCGGACGGAGCAGGTACAGGGACTGAGATTGATGAAGTTCGAGGAGGTTTACGGGCGCACCCATCGGGGTGGCTTGAGCCAGGCGGAGGCGGCGGAGGTTCTGGGTGTCTCGGAGCGCACCTTCCGGCGCTGGCGCGACCGCTACGAGGCGGAGGGAGCCGACGGTCTCTACGACCGCCGCCTGGGCCGCCTCTCGGCGCGGCGCGCGCCGGTGGACGAGGTGGCGCGGGTGCTGGAGTTGTTCGACACCCGCTACTGGGACTTCACGGCCAAGCACTTCCACGAGAAGCTGGTGGCCGATCACGGCTTCAAGCGCAGCTACAACTGGCTGCGGCTGAGCTTGCAAGCCCATGGGCGCAGGCGCGCGGCGCCCAGGCGTGGGGCGCACCGGCGCAAGCGGCCGCGCCGTGCCCTGCCCGGCATGATGTTGCACCAGGACGGCTCGAGCCACGAGTGGGTCCCCGGTCGATGGTGGGACCTGATCGTCACCATGGACGATGCGACCAGCGATATCTACTCGGCCTTCTTCGTCGCCGAAGAGGGCACCATGTCGAGCTTCCAGGGGGTGTCCGAGGCGATCCGGGCCAAGGGCCTGTTCTGCTCGCTCTACGCCGACCGCGCCAGCCACTACTGGAACACGCCCGAGGCCGGCGGCAAGGTGGACAAGGACACCCCGACCCAGGTCGGCCGCGCCCTGGCGCAGCTCGGCATCGAGTTGATCCCGGCCTACTCGCCCGAGGCAAGGGGGCGCTCGGAGCGCATGTTCGGCACCTTGCAGAAGCGCCTGCCCCAGGAACTCAGGCTCGCCGGCATCACCGACATGGTCGAGGCCAACCGCTTCCTCAAGGAGGTCTTCCTGCCACAACACAACGCCCGCTTCGCGACCCCGGCCGAGGACCAGGGCACCGCCTTCGTCCCCTTCACCGGCGCGCTCGACGACATCCTGTGCATCCACGAGGAACGCACCGTCTCAAACGACAACACGGTGCGCTACAAGCGCCTGGCACTTCAGATCCCCGCCGGCCGCCACCGCCGCCATTACGTCAAGGCCAGGGTCCGCGTCCACGAATACCCCGACGGCACAATGGCCGTCTTCCATGGACCGCGATGTCTGGCGCGATACCACGCCGATGGCCAACCGATCGACAGCCAAACCCGCGAGGCCGCGTGACCCGCTTCGACGCAACCGACCGGCGCCCTGTGGACAAGTGGACAGCCGCTCCGCGACCGACCACTTCCCCACAGGGCCAGAAACCGCAACAGAAGCGGTCAACTCATATGGTACATAAACCGGTCAACTCAGAATGTTCTCGACATCAGCGTTGGCCAGTCCACCACTATGCGGCATATTGGCCGCACGCTCGGGGTTTTCAACTATGGGTGCGGTGAACGAGGCGCAGGTGCGCGCGGCCTTGGACCGGGTAGTCGACCCCATCCGCGGTGAAAGCATCACGAAACTGGGGCTGGTCAGCGGCCTCCAGATCAAGGACGGCAACGTCGGCTTTGCGCTTGAGATCGCGGCCGATCAAGGTAGCGTGATGGAGCCCGTGCGCAAGGCCGCGGAAGCCGCGGTGTTCGCCTTGCCGGGCGTCTCCTCCGTGACCGCCGTGCTGACGGCGCAGCGGCCGGCGACGCCGGCCGGCACCGAGCGCCCGGCCGCACCACCGGGTTCGCGCCGGCTGTCACTGCCCGACATCGGTTCCATCATCGCTGTTGCCTCGGGCAAGGGCGGCGTCGGCAAGTCGACGACCGCGGTCAATCTGGCTGTCGCGCTCGCCATGCAGGGCACCCGCGTCGGTATCCTCGACGCCGACATCTACGGGCCATCCATACCGCGCATGCTTGGCCTCGCCGGTAAGCCGCAGACGGCGGACGGCAAGCTCGTGCCGCTGGAAAGCCACGGTGTCAAGGCCATGTCCATCGGCTTTCTGGTGCCCGAGGACACGCCGATGATCTGGCGCGGGCCCATGGTGATGGGGGCGCTGGAGCAGATGCTGCGCGACGTTGCCTGGGGTACGCTCGACGTGCTCGTCGTCGACATGCCGCCGGGCACCGGCGACGCGCAGCTGACGATGGCCCAGCGTGTGCCCCTGGCCGGCGCCGTCATCGTATCGACGCCACAGGACATCGCCCTGCTCGACGCCCGCCGCGGCCTCAACATGTTCCAAAAGGTCGACGTGCCGGTCCTCGGCATCATCGAAAACATGAGCTACTTCATGTGCCCGCACTGCGGTGAACGTACCGAGATCTTCGCCCATGGCGGTGCGCGGGCCGAGGCGGCAAGCCTGGGCACGGCGTTTCTCGGCGAGATCCCGTTGGACATGGCGATCCGCGAGACGTCGGACGGCGGCACGCCGATCGTCGCCGCCCAGCCGAACAGCCCACACACAGCGGCCTATCGGGCGATCGCGGCGGACGTGCTCTCCCGGCTGCGCGGCGACGCCGCGCCGGCCCGGCAGGCACCGCGGATCATCATGGAATAGGCGCAAATCGCGCTTTCTTGATCCGTCGTGACGGCCGCACGGCTTGCAAATCGGCGTCGTTGCCAACACGTTAACAGGACGGTGCAAACTCCACTCTGCGCCGTGGGTCATGTTGGTTGTTCGTTACCGGCCCGCGGCGATGGAGTGGAACCCGTATGGAGAAGCCCACTTCCCCACACGGGCTGACCGCCGGACCGGACCCCAGCCTACCCCCGCAGGCTGCTGGCCCCCCGAAGGGCCCGGTCCGGCGGGCGCCGCTCCCAGGCGGCGTCCCGCCCTACTCCGGCCGCTCCAGGACCGCCATCAGCTCGCGCCACTCGCGCTTGCTGAGGTTGCTGGTCTCCTGGCTGACCGGCTCGCCCGCCAGCAACCGCCGCACGACCGCCAGGCCGCCGCGCGACAGGTGGGCGCCGCCCAGCACATAGTCCTCGAACGCTTCGCAGGTGTTGGGAACCCAGCGCCGCACGGTGTCCAGCATGACCTCGGCATAGGCTCGGATCTCGTACTGGGCGTGGTCGTCGGCGCGCAAGGATAGAAAGTGCAGCAGATTGTGCAGATCGATCTTCCAGTACCATTGGGTATAGACGTTGAGCGTCAGGTTCATCCGAGCCAGCTCGCGCGCCAGCCCATGCTCGTCCAGCATCTCCCCGTAGTGCCCATAAGTGAGGGCCGAGTCCGCGCGCAGCAGGTCGAGGACGCGCCCAGCCGCGTCCCCCGCCAGGGCACTGCCGCGGCCCTGCCGATTGGCCTGTGACTGCAGCGCCAGGTTCTCCGCCGCCGGCATGTAGAACTCGTCCTCCAGGATCGAGTAGCGGGCCGAGTACTCGTTGACGTTGGCGGTGCGGTGCCGGATCCATTGGCGCGCCACGAAGATCGGCAGCTTCACATGGTACTTGATCTCGCACATCTCGAACGGCGTCGTATGCCGATGGCGCAGCAGGTAGCGGATGAGGCCTAGATCCTCGCGCACCTGTTTCGTGCCCTTGCCGTAGGAGACGCGCGCCGCCTGCACGATGGCGCCGTCGTCGCCCATGTAGTCGACGACCCTCACGAAGCCACGATCGAGCACCGCCAGCGGCTCGTAGAGGATCTCCTCCAAGGCCGGCACGGTCGCCCGCCGGGTCGGCTGTGCCTCGCCGCGCGCCGCGTCCACCTCGGCGCGCTGAGCGGCGCTCAAGGTGGGCGTTCGGGCACCCGTCGTGGCCGTGGCCACTCTATCGCGTGGCGGGCGCTTCGCGTTCGTCATATCCGGCTTTCCATGACCCGGCCAGGGGCGCGCAAGTCTACCCGTGGCGGCGAGTCGGGTTAAGGCAACAGGCGTCGTCCGGGCCTTCCAATTCGGCCCCGCGGACCCTATATTTGGTTTGTCGGGGCAACCCGACTATGGCGATAAACGTCTTGCGTAATAAGCGATGCGGACCCGGGGGCAGTACCCGGCGCCTCCACCAAAACCGCCGTCACCCGACAAACGGCGCCTTATGGGGGCGAACCAGGATCGACGCGCGTGTAAAGGCCTGACTTTTGCCCGGCATGGTACCACCGTTATCGGGCCGACCCTAGAAGTGCCAATGATAACGATTTGGCCCTCGCTGCCTAACAACCTTAGGTAAGCGCGGTCCGGGGGGCACCGGGCAACAGAAGCCCCCCACTTACGTATCGGCCTCCGGCCGAGCGGCAGCGGCAACCGGGCAAGATGCCTGACCCATGGGCAACGACACTCTCCGATACGACAGAATGGTCGAACAGGCGCTGCGCGGCGTCGTCCGCCAGGCGCTGGACGTGGCCGCGGCGGAGGGCCTGCCGGGCGGCCACCATTTCTACCTGACCTTCCGGACGGATCTGCCGGGGGTCGAGATCCCGGACCATCTGCGCGCCCGCCATCCCCAGGAAATGACGATCGTCCTGCAGCACCAGTTCTCGGACTTGCATGTCGACGCCAACAAGTTCTCGGTCAGCCTCGCCTTCAACGGCACGCCCGAGCTGCTGGTGGTGCCACACAGCGCGCTGACCGCCTTCGTCGATCCACACGTCAAGTTCGGATTGCAGTTCAACGCCGAGACGTCGGACGACGCGGTCACGACACTGGCGCCGGCCAACACCGAAGCGACAACCGAAGCCGACAACACCGACGACGAAGCCGCGCCGACCGCGGAGGTCGTCACCCTCGACGCGTTCCGCAAGAAGTAGCGCCGGCCCATGCCGGGCCCCGCGCCGCAGCCGATCTTTCCCCCGCACCAGGATACCGCGCCCTATCGCCGCCTGACCGGCGACTTCGTCGGCACCGCCTCGTTCGCGGGTGAGCCGGTGCTCAAGGTCGACGGCGCCGCTCTGACGACGCTCGCCCAAATGGCATTTACCGAGGTCGCCCACCTGCTGCGGCCCGGCCACCTGGCCCAGCTGCGCCAAATCCTCGACGACCCCGAAGCCTCGGACAACGACCGCTTTGTCGCGATCGACTTGCTGAAGAACGCGGTGGTCAGCGCCGCCGGCGTACTGCCCATGTGCCAGGACACCGGCACCGCCATGGTCTATGCCGAGAAGGGCCAGCGCGTGTGGACGATGGGCGACGATGCCGCCTGCCTCGCCACCGGCATCGCCCGCGCGTTCGCCGAGCGGAACTTCCGCTACAGCCAGATGGCGCCGCTGACGATGTTCGAGGAGGTGAACACGAACACGAACCTGCCGGCGCAGATCGACATCAATGCGACGGCGGGCGACACGTTCCGTTTCCTGTTCATCGCCAAGGGCGGCGGCTCGGCCAACAAGACGTTCCTGTATCAGCAGACGAAGGCGATCCTGAACCCCGACGCGCTCGTGGCCTTCCTCGACGAAAAGATCCGCACCCTGGGCACCGCCGCCTGTCCGCCATACCATTTGTCGATCGCGATCGGCGGCACCAGCGCCGAGATGACCCTGAAGACGGTCAAGCTCGCCTCGTGCCGTTACCTCGACGACCTGCCGACGGCGGGGACCGCGGCGGGCACCGCGTTCCGCGACCGGGCGCTGGAGGCGGCGATCCTGCAGCGCACCCGCGAAATGGGCATCGGCGCCCAGTTCGGCGGCAAGTATTTCTGCCACGACGTACGCATCGTGCGGCTGCCGCGCCACGGCGGCTCGCTGCCGATCGGCATCGGCGTCTCATGCTCGGCCGACCGCCAGGTGCTCGGCCGCATCGACGCCGGCGGCGTCTTCCTGGAGCAGCTGGAGACCGATCCCGCGTCCTATCTGCCCGAAATCGACGAGGCGGCGCTCCACCGCGACGTCACGGCCATCGATCTGACGCGCCCGATGGCGGAGATCCGCGCCGCGTTGGCCGGCCACCCCGTCAAGGCGCGGCTCAGCCTCACCGGTCCGCTGGTCGTTGCCCGCGACATCGCCCATGCCCGGCTGCGCGACGATCTGGCGCGCGGCACGGCCCTGCCGGAGGCCTTCCGTGCCCACCCCGTCTACTATGCCGGCCCGGCGAAGACCCCCGCCGGCCACGCCACCGGCTCGTTCGGGCCGACGACGTCGGCCCGCATGGACGGCTATGTCGCCGAGTTTCAACGCGCCGGCGGCGCCCTGGTCATGCTTGGCAAGGGCAACCGCTCCGCCGCCGTCGTCGACGCCTGCAAGGCCAACGGCGGCTTCTATCTGGGCACGGTCGGCGGTCCCGGCGCGCGGCTGGCCCAGGACTGCATCAAGCGGGTCGAGCCGATCGCCTATCCTGAGCTCGGCATGGAGGCGATCTTCCGGATCGAGGTCGAGGACTTCCCGGCCTTCATCGTCATCGACGACAAGGGCAACGACTTCTTCGCGACGCTCTGACGCCGGCCCGGCTCTAATCGGCGGCGCTGTCTTCCCGTTTGCCGGCCGGCGGTGTCGCGCGATAGTGCGCCGGCGGCGGCGCGCCGCGGGCCTGCCGGGCGCGCGCCTCGGCCGGCGTCTCCAGCGCCGCGCCGGCCCGCAGCGCCGTCTTGCGGTCCACGGCCACGGGCTCGAGCACGTCGGGCGGCGGCATCGTGTCGGCCGGGTAGTAGGCCATCTTCTGCCTGTCCCTGGGCCCAAAGCCCTTGGCGATGTTGAGGTCGCGCTCGTTGACGCCCTTCGGCGTCTTCGCCACGGCTTCGGGCATCCACTCGAGGTCGAACCACCAGCGCTTGACGGCGTTGCGCGTACCGTTGCCGACCTTGTCGTCGAGCCGCGCGATCCAGCTGCGCGTGAACGGCAGGTGGATCGCCATCCACAGGAAGGCGCGATGCACCAGCAGCCCCTCGTGATTGTACGGGCACATCTTCATGCAGCGGCCGCAGGCGG
This sequence comes from Alphaproteobacteria bacterium, assembly GCA_965261585.1. GTDB lineage: Bacteria > Pseudomonadota > Alphaproteobacteria > UBA6615 > UBA6615 > CBDHDN01. Next base: position 34,017 of record CBDHDN010000056.1, on the reverse strand, counting down.
AGCCATAGGGGTTCGTGACGCGGTAGCGGGTGCAGCGCTCGACGTCCGGCTTCCACATCTCGTAGCCGTTGAACATGACCTTGTCGCCGTACGAGATGGCGTCGCACGGGCATTCGCGGGCGCATTTGAGGCACTTGTTGCACATGTCCTGGAGGCCGAAATCGATCGGCTTGTCGGGGATCAGCGGCAGGTCCGTCGTCACCACGGCGGACTTGAAACGCGGCCCGACATAGGGGTTGAGCACGAGCTCGCCGATCCGGCTGAGCTCGCCCAGCCCGGCCTCGAGGATCAGCGGGATCTACAGGACGTCGCTGTCGAGGTTGGTCTGCGAGCGCGCCGCATGGCCGAGGCCGCGGATCAGCGCCGCCACCTGGCCGAAGATCTCGGCGCCGCGCAGGTAGCCGCGCATCGACTGGGCGCCGGAGATCCAGTCGTCGCCGCTGGCGCCCTCCATGGTCTCGTGGCCCTGGTCGATCAGCATGACGACGGCGTATTTGTGCTTCAGCGGTATCGCGTTGCCGTCGGCGTCGTGCGAGTACCTGGCATAGGCCTTGGCTTCGCAGATGCCGATGAGGTCGGCGTTGAGGAAATAGCCGAGTGCCTTGACAGCCCGCGTATTGACCGCCGCGTCTTCCGTCCCCGGCGCCTGCATCGCGGCCACGGGCCCGTCCTGATAGGCCACCATGTCGCGCAGCAGCGGCGCCATCGCGTCGGCGAACGGATGCTTGAGCGCAAAGCGCGTACGCTCGCGCTTCGTCTTGTCGCCCAGATCGCCGCGCAGCGCCCGCTCGAAGAACGCCGCACGCTTCGGCACCCGCGGCACCTCGTCCTCCAGGATCAGGGTTGTCGGCCGCGCGACGCGGCTGATCCGCGCCATCGGATAGCGGCTCTCGTGCGACGGCCGGCGGCGCTCGGACCAGCGCTCGATCCCGGATTTGGCGCCGCCGATCCCGAGCAGGGTCGCCAGCCGCCGGTCACGCAGCGGCTGGACCGCCAACGGCAGATCCGGCGCGACCGGCAAGTCCGTCGTGACGATGGCACTGGCGTAGCGGACACCGAGATAGGGATTGATGACCGCGCCGTCGCGGGCCTGGCCGAGGCCGGCGCGGACGACGAGCACGGCGTGGTCGACGTCGCTGTGGCCGTACGCGTGGGCTCGCGCCGCGAAACCCAGCCGGCGGACATAGCCGGCCAGCACGACGGCGATCTCGGCGGCGCGCAGGGCAGCCGCGAGGGCGGTACTCCCGTCGAGCCAGGCCGCCGCGGCATTGTCCGGCTCCGGCGCGCGGCCGTGCTCGACGAGAATGACGACGGCGTTCCGGCTGTAGGGCGCCAACGGCTGCCCATCGTCGCCGGTGCGATACCAGACACCCACCGGCGCCGCACAGACGCCGACCGCCGCGGCGTCGAGGAAATAGCAGGACGCCTTGAGATTGTCGGCCAGCACCTGTGGATCGTCCGGAATCGGCGCGCGCTCGCCGGCGATCTCACCGTCCTGGAACTGCATGAACTGACCGAGATAGCTGTGGGCGATCTGGGCGAGCGGGCCGTTCCGGCCGCGTCACGTCGCCGTCGGGCAACGGGACGCGCTTCAATCTCTCGGCGGGAAAGGGCCCGAGATGGACCGGGCGATCCTTGTAGGAGAACAGCCGCATGGTCGGCAGCGTAGGAAGCGCACTGCGGCACGGTCAAGGGCCCGGTCAAGGGATTGACGACGCGGCGGCGACGACCGCACTCTCCCGGCGATGGCAGCGCGCTCGGAATTCGTCGACCACCTGCACGACATGCTGGCGCCGCTCGGCGACGTCCGCGTCCGTTCCATGTTCGGTGGCTACGGCGTCTACCTCGACGGCGTGATGTTCGGCCTGATCGGCGACGATACGCTCTATCTCAAGGTCGACGACGCGAACCGCGGCGACTTCGAGGCCGCCGGCATGGGACCGTTCATCTATCGGCGCGCCGGCCGCGAGCCGACCGCGATGTCGTACTACCAGGCGCCCGCCGACACGATGGAGGACCCCGACACGCTCGTCGAATGGGCCCGCAACGGGGCGGCCGCCGCGTTCCGCGCCGACGCCGCCAAATCCCCGGGCAAGCGCAAGGGCAAACGCAAGGCGACGCGCTGACGCCGGCGCATCCGTGACGCGAGGACACCGATGAGCACGCAGACCCGCACCGAGACCGACACCATGGGCGCGGTCAAGGTCCCCGCCGACCGCTATTGGGGTGCCCAGACCCAGCGCAGCATCGAGAACTTCCCGATCGGCGACGAGCGCATGCCGCTGCCGCTGATCCACGCGCTGGGCATCCAGAAGCTGGCCGCCGCGCGAGTCAACAAGGCGCTGGGTGTGCTCGACGCCAACGTCGCCGAGGCCATCGCCGAGGCCGCCCAGGAAGTCGCCGACGGCACCCTGGATGACCACTTCCCGCTCGTCGTCTGGCAGACCGGCTCCGGCACCCAGTCCAACATGAACGCCAACGAGGTGATCGCCAACCGTGCCAACGAGCGGCTCGGCGGCCCGCTCGGCGCGAAAGAGCCGGTGCACCCGAACGACCATGTCAATCGCAGCCAGTCATCGAACGACACGTTCCCGACGGTGATGCACATCGCCGCCGCGCTGGAGCTCGAGGACCGGACGATCCCCGGCCTACAGCACCTGCACGACGCCTTGGCAAAGCAGTCCCAGGCCTTCGACACCATCATCAAGATCGGCCGCACGCACCTGCAGGACGCGACACCGCTGACCCTCGGGCAGGAGTTCTCGGGCTACGCCGCGCAACTCGCCGGCGTGATCGCCGGCCTCCGGCGGGCCTTACCCGATCTGTACGCGCTGGCCCAGGGCGGCACCGCGGTCGGCACCGGCCTCAACGCGGCGGCCGGCTTTGCCGACGCGTTCGCGGCGGAGGTCGCGGCCCTGACCGGCAAGCCGTTCACCTCGATGCCGAACAAGTTCGCCGGCCTGGCCGCCCACGACGCCCTTGTCGCGGCGTCCGGCGCCCTCAATACGGCCGCGGCCGCGCTGATGAAGATCGCCAACGACATCCGCCTGCTCGGCTCCGGCCCGCGCTCCGGCATCGGCGAGCTGGCGTTGCCGGAGAACGAGCCGGGCTCATCGATCATGCCGGGCAAGGTAAACCCGACCCAGGCCGAAGCGTTGACCATGGTGGCGGCCCAGGTGATGGGCAACCACGTCGCCGTCACCATCGCCGGCAGTCAGGGGCATTTCGAGCTCAACGTCTACAAGCCGGTCATGATCTACAACGTGCTGCAGTCGGCGCGCCTGATCGGCGACGCGGCGCGCAGCTTCGCCGACCGTTGCGTCGCCGGCATCGAGGCCAACCGCGAACGCATCGATCAGCTGATGCGCGACTCGCTGATGCTGGTGACGGCACTCAATCCCCACATCGGCTACGACAACGCCGCCAAGGTGGCCAAGCAGGCGCATGCCGAGGGCACGACGCTGAAGCAAGCGGCGGTCACGCTCGGCCTGCTGACGGAGGCGCAATACGACGCGTGGGTCAAGCCCGAGACCATGATCGCGCCGACGGGCTAGGGCATCTTGGCCGCGGCTCCGGCACGCCGCTGCGGGACGCACTGGCCGCCGTCGCCGGCGCCGCGCCACCGAAAAAACGCTCGGTCGTCGTCGCCGGTCACCGCACCAGCGTGACCCTGGAGGGTATTTTCTGGCAGGCGCTCAGCCGACTCGCCGCGGCCGAAGGCCGCTCCGTCAACGCGTTGGTGACGGACATCGACTGCCGGCGGCGCGGCCCGTTGTCGAGTGCGATCCGCGTCCACGTGTTGGACCGGCTGCAGGCCACTAACGGATCAGCGTTTCAAGCAGGCTCTTGAAGGCGTCGTTGACCGAGGGCTCGGCCGCCTCTTGCGTCGGTTGCTGGACCGGCTGCTGCTGGGCCGGCGCCGACAGTGTCGGCAAGGCCTGCTGAATGTCGCTCGGCAGCAGGCTGCGGATTACGGTATCGGCGGCCCGGCCGACCAGGTGCTGCTGGATCTCGTTGAGGTTGACGAGGCGCGTGCTCGGCGCATCCAGGGAGCCCTTCTGCTCGACGACCACGTGGGGAAATGCCGGCTGCTGCGGGAACGCAACATCGGCGTCGATGTCGACCAGCCAGCGCGGCAGGTCGATCTCGCCCTTGATCTGCGCGACGGCGCATTCGGCATTGATCTGCTGCGGCGGCAGGGTCGCGACGCCGCGCTCGACATCGAAGCGGCCGGCAAAATCGGTGATCATGGTTTCACCGCCGCGGCTGCTGGCAAGCAGGCCGAGGAAACCCTCTATGCCGTTAAGCCCTTCGATCTGCTGGGCAAGGCGGCAGACGTCGACGCCGTCGACCACGGCCTCGGTGAAGCGGACCGCACCTTGGCCGGCCAGGTTCGAGACGAGCTCGAATTCGTTGCGGCCGGACGTATTGAAGGTCAGATCGGCGCCGAGCCGGCCCGATTGCAGCTGCACGGCCGACACCGGGAACAACAGCCCCAGCACGCCGCTCATCACGTCGGCGTCGCCTTGCTGGCGGCCGGCCTTGGTCGCTCGCGTGATCTTGGCCGCGTCGGCCCCATCGATTGCCAGCTGGAACTGCGCGGTGGGCACGTCCGCGTCGGCGACGCGCGCCGTCATGTTGAAGGCGCCGTCGAATGCCCGGCCGCTGAGCCGGCGCAGGTCGAGCACGCCGTCGTCCAGGGCCAGCTCCAGCTGCGGCTCCTGAACGTTGTAGGTCTCGTAGCCAAGGCCCGGCGCGGTCAGCGACAGCTCGGCGTCGAACCGGCGCAGCATGGAGAAGTCGATGGGCTGCCGCGACCAGCGCCCGCTGTCGCGCCCCACGCCGTTGCCGGTCGTGGCAACACCATCGGCGGCCACGGCCAGCGGAGCCAGGAACCAGTCGGCAATGACCTCGCTGGTCGCCAGGTTGGCGACCACGCGCGGCCGCTCGCCGGCAAACGAGACGTCGACGCCGCCGGCGACGGCAACCGGACCGAGGCGGCCGTCGATGTCGGACAGATTGACGCCGGCCGCGCTGTAACTCGCATTGGCTGTCAGCTGCAGTGCGCCCAGGTCCGCCAGGGCCGGGCGATAGTCGGCCCGGAACGTGCGCACGAACGCGGCCAGGTCAGGGTGTTCGACGACCAGTGTCAGCGCCGCCGTCGCATCACCGATAGGCTCCGTCACCGCGCCATCGATGCGGATCGAGCCTTCGCCGAGGCCCACCCTTACGTCGACGTCGGCTGCCGCCAAATCGCCGGCGAGCCGGCCGGCCACGCGCAGCGGGCTCTGGCCGCCGCCGGCCGGGGCCGGCGCATTGCCGCCCAGGGCCCGGACCAATTGGCCGGCGTTGGGATGGTCGAGCTCGATCTCGATATCATAGCCGGGCTGCGTCGCCAGCGCCGACAAGGTCCCGGTCGTCCGCAGGCTGCCGCCCAGGGCACCCAACTCGGCATCGATCCGCAGGCTCTCCAGGTTGCCCTCGAGCTTCGAGCTGAATCGGCCGGGGCCCAGGGGCACCGTCGTGGGCCGGCCGGCCAGCTTGAACAGACGGTTCGTGTCACCGGCTTCGAGCGTCACATCCAGTGCGACGGCCGGCTGCCCGTCCAGACCGGTTATGGTGCCGCCGGCGGTAAAGCTCGCCCCGGCGACGTCGGCGATACTGGCCTGGCGCAGCTCGAGCGCCCCGCCCTGCAGCGTGCCGTCGAAGGCGACGCCGGTGACGCTCTCCTCGTTCAGCGTCAGGCTGCCGATCTGGAACTGCAGAATGGCATCAAAGCGGTTGAGCAGCCCGAGAGCCGCGAGCCGTCGCCGGGGCGCCGCTGGTGCCTCGCCGACCGCCACCGACCCGGCCGAGGCGCGCGGCAGGTAGGCGTCGACGTTGACCTTGTCGACGCTGAAGCCAATGCCGAAACCGGGCCGTTCGCGCAGCGCGGCGGCGACGCCGCCGCGGATACGCGAGACGTCGACCTGCATGTCGATGTTGCTGATCGTCAGCTCTTCGGGTGTGCCGTGCAGGCCGGCCGCCAGTTCGAACTTGCGCAGCCGGTCCGGCGGCACGTCGCCGACATTGATGTTGAGCCATTCGAGCAGGCCGCGGAAGTTGTCGGAGTTCGCCTCGACCTGACCATCGAACGACAGCGTATCGCCGGCCGGTTCGACAACGCCGAACAACGTGATGTCCGAGCCGCCGGGCAATAACGCCGATGCCTGACTGACCGTCAGCGTGCCGTCCTCCAGCTCCATCGTCAGACGGCCCTGACGAATGATCCCGTCGCTATAGACGACCGCGTCGACCTTCACCTCCAGGCTCGCGTCGAAATTGTCCGGCAGGCCGGCCGCCGCGCGATCCCGCCGGCCCGGCACGACGACGATCTGGCTCGACTCGCCGGTGTCGTCGGCGCGGCCGGTATCCGGGCCCTCCCGATCGACGCTTCCCAAATCGGCCAGCATGCGGTCCAGATCGAAGCGGCCGGCATTGACGACGAGGTCGACTTGCGGCCGGTCGGCGGCGAGCAGGACGTCCAGCGACCCGGTCGCACTGACGTCGCCGAGCCGCAACGACAGATCGTTCAGCGCCACGGCCTCGCGGGTCGCCGTCAGCGTGGCGTCGAGCGCCATCGCGCCGGTCAGAATGTCCGGTAGCCGGCCACCGACCATCGTCAGAAAACTGTCGCCGGCGTTGGGCGTCCCGGCGCTGAGCTGGCCGCTGACCCGTGTCGCCGTTGGGTAGCCTGAGAGAATGCCGGCGAACGCCGCCATCCCCCCGCCGGCCGACAGCTCCATGTTCAGCGGCACCGCCACGTCCTCGACGAGCCGGCCCAGCGCGCCCGCGAACCGCAGCGCCACGCCCTTGGTGATCATGTCGCCTTCGGCGCGAAACGGGCCTTGCAGCGAGCCGGCGACGATAGCGGCATTGATCCGGTCGGCCCGCTCGATAGAGCCGGCCACGAGATCGCGTAAGACGACGGTGCCGTCGCGGATGCGGACGTCGTTCAGCTGCACCGTGGCGAGGGCCTCGGAGATGAAGCCGCCGTCGCGCGGCGGCCGCGGCTCCGCCGCCCGCGGCTGCAGCGTCCAATTGGTGCGGCCGTCGAGGAGCCGGATGAGCTCGATGCGCGGCTCGACGAGGACGACGGCGTCGACCTCGAGCCGGCCGCGCAACAGCGGGCCCAGCGCAACCTGCACGAGCGCCGCGCGCAGCCGCACCATATCCGGCTCCGGCGCGCCGTCGATATTGGCCAGGCGGACGCCCTCGACCGTCAGTGTCGGCCTCGGCAGCAGGCTGACCGCCAGATCGCCGTCGATCGCCAGGGCGCGCCCCGTGGCGGCGGCGACCTTGGCCGCCACATCGTCCTTGTAGCGGTTCCAGTCGATCAAGCTGGGCGCCGCCAACAGCCCACCGACCAGCACGACGATCAGGACAAGCAGGCCGATCAGGAGCTTCCGCAACGACTCAAGTCTCCGACGATCCGGGGTGTCGAGGGCACGGCGGCGACCGCGTAGCGCCGCACGCTAGTAGATGGGTAAGCACACTGCAAACGCAACTACAACCGCCACCTGGCCACCGCGGTTGGACAGTGCCGAAAAACGTGGCACGCTAGTGCACCGATCCAGACAAATGATTCACCGTGCGCTGGAGCAACCCGTTGTTTTGTATTCAGAATCAGGTTTCCACTGTGACGGCTCTGACTGAGTCGGTGCACTAGGCTGGGCCGCGGCCGGCCGAGGTCCCCCGGGGGAGGTAGCAAGAGGGAGATTTGCCATGTCTCGACGGCTCTTCGAGGGCACGATCGCGCTCGTCGGCAGCGCGCTGTTCCTGGTCCTGGCGGCCTTCGCACATGGCCAGGACGTCCAGCCCGAGCCGGCAACCGGCCGGGCGGCGTCGGCAACGGCGACGGCGGCGCAGTTCATGGTTGTCGCCGCCAACCCGCTCGCCGTCGAGGCCGGCTACGACGTCCTCAAGGCCGGCGGCAGCGCCGCCGACGCGATGGTCGCCGTGCAGCTTGTCCTCAACGTGGTCGAGCCCCAGAGTTCGGGCATCGGCAGCGGTGCCTTCCTGCTCTACTACGATACCGAGCGCGATGAGCTGATCGCCTATGACGGCCGCGAGACGGCGCCCCAGTCGGCCGGTAGCGACCTGTTCCTCAAGCCGGACGGCGAACCGCTGCGCTTCTTCGACGCCGTCGTCGGCGGCCGCTCGGTCGGCACCCCGGGCACGCTGCAGCTGCTCGAGGTCGCCCACACCAACCACGGCAAGCTGCCGTGGCCGCGATTGTTCGAGCGGTCGATCGAACTGGCGCGCGACGGCTTCGCGGTGTCGCCGCGGCTGGCCGGCATGCTGGAGGGGAACCGCGCCACCCGGCTGCGCACGTTCCAGCCCACGCGCGACTACTTCTTCCCCGCAGGTCAGCCCCTGGCGGCCGGCCAGCGGCGTGGCAATCCGGCGTTCGCGGCGACCCTCGAGACGCTGGCCGAGAATGGCACGGCGCCGTTCTATCGCGGCGCGATCGCCCGGAACATCGTCGACACCGTGCGCGGCGCATCGGGCAATCCGGGGCTGTTGAGCCTGGACGACCTGGCAAGCTATCGCGTCATCGTCCGCGAGCCGGTCTGCCACCCCTACCGCGCCTATGTCGTCTGCGGCATGGGGCCGCCGAGCTCGGGCGCGCTGACCGTCGGCCAGATCCTGGGAATCCTGGAGCACTTCGACATTGCGTCAGTCGGGCCGGGAAGCGTCGAGGCGTGGCACCTGTTCACCGAGGCGTCGAAGCTAGCCTACGCCGACCGCGGCCTCTACATGGCCGACAGCGATTTCGTGCGCATGCCGATCCTGGGCCTGCTGGACCAGAGCTATCTGACCGCCCGTGCCCAGCTGGTCGACCCCAACACGGCGATGGCGACGCCGGCGCCGGCCGGCAACCCACCGTGGCGCGACGCCCCGCGCCTCGCCCCCGGCACGTCCCAGGGCCGGCCGGGCACGAGCCATGTCGCCATCATCGACGGCGACGGCAACGCCGTGTCCCTGACGACGACCATCGAGGGCGCCTTCGGCTCGCAGCTGATGACGGGCGGCTTCCTGCTCAACAACGAGCTGACGGACTTCTCGTTCCGGCCGGCGCGCGACGGCCGGCCGGTCGCCAACCGGGTCGAGCCGGGCAAGCGGCCGCGCAGCTCGATGGCGCCGACGATGGTGTTCGAGAACGACGGCGACTTGCGCATGGTGATCGGCTCGCCCGGCGGCAGCCGCATTATCGAATATGTCGCCCAGACGCTGATCGGCGTGCTCGACTGGGGCCTCGACATCCAGGCGGCGATCGACCTGCCGCACATCACGAACCGCAACGGCGGCACCGACCTGGAGGCCGGCACCGCCGCCGCCGCGTTCCAGGCAGCGCTCGAGGCGCGCGGCCACAAGGTCAGCGTGCGCGACCTCAACAGCGGCCTGCACGGCATCGTCGTCGGCGAAGACGGCCGGCTGATCGGCGGCGCCGACCCGCGCCGCGAAGGCGTCGCCATGGGCGAATGAGGGCCGGCGATCAGCCGAGGCTCATGACGCCGTCGCATGGATCGCCGGCGCGTAGCCCCGGGTTAGCGCGGCCACGCTGAGCGGCGGCGTCAGTACCGTGATCGGCGCCGCCGGGTCGCCCGCGCGGGGCGGTCCGTAGCCACCGGACGTCCACGGGTAGAGCCGGCCGCCAAGCACCAGGGCCGGTGACCCGCCGTCATCGGCAATGAAGGCGCCGTCCGGCAGCGCGCCGAGCCGCGCCCGGTAGGTCGCGCGCCGTCGGTGTCGGTCGAGGCGCTCGCCATGCAGCTGCGCGTCCAGCACCGGCGCCCGCGGCACGCCGTTGAGGTCGGCCGCCGCCGCCGCCATGAACGCGTTGAACGCCGGCCGCCGGCACTCCGCGCACGGCCGGTGGCCGGCCGCGAGCGCCGTCGCCTCGTCGAGGAAGAACAGCCGCGTATAGCCGTTCGGCGGCATGACCGGCGACCAGCGGCCCCGGAACGACAACAGGCAGATCAGCCACGCCTTGGTCGCCCAGCGCCGCCCCCCCGAGCCGCCCCTCGACATCGTGCAACCGCCCGCCGCGATTGCCCATGAACGTGCCCCGCGCCGGCGTCGCGACGATCTCACCCCATGGTGTAACGCGGTTCTGCAGCGGCATCGAGGCGGCTCAGGCGTCGGCAGCGCTGGCCGGGCGCACGGAAATCGTCATACCCACCCCTCGGCTCTTGTACCGCGGCGACCAGTACCATGGTGGCGTACAGGGGAGCGAGCCTCGTGCCATCCCGACCAGATATTGCATGCTCCCCGCGCTGCATGGCTGTACATTGTCGTCGCGCAAAAACGCGCTCAACATTCGATGGGAGGTCAAGATGCTAGTGCTCGTCGCCGATCATCAGCTCAAGGACTTCGACGCTTGGTTCGAAATGTTCGCGGCCAATCCCCCACCCAAAATCGGCCGTTGGCGTGTCTTGCGGGGGATGGACGATCCGAACCGCGTCCGTGTCGTCGCCGAGGTGGAAGCGTCGGAAGTGGACGACATCAAACGCTTTATCGCATCGCCGGAGATGCAGAGCGCGTTCGCCAAGGTCAACGAAATGTCGACCGCGCCCATGGAGTTCATTTGGCTCGATGATGTGACGCCCGGATGAGCCGCGGCAGCGCGTGATGCCGCTCGCGGGGTTTTGAATGGCCGATAGCGACATCCTGCGGGTGGCCCATGCCGAGCTGATCCCGTGGCTGCTCGAGGGCGGGCTGCGCGGCCGCCCGGTCACCCAGACGATCGACGGCTACTGCGAGCGGTTGGTCTCGCTGGGCGTGCCGTTGTGGCGCGTCACGGTCGGGTATCTGCTGATCCATCCGCTGTACGGCGGCGCCGACTACGGTTGGAGCGCCGCCACCGGCGAGACGACGCGGTCCTACTATCCGCGCGATGCCATCAAGTCGGACGGGTTCCGCAATTCGCCGTACTTTCATGCACTGAGCGACGAGATCGCGTTCTCGCGGTATCGACTTGGCGACGGCCCGTGCGATCCGGAGTTCCCGATTTTCGAGCGGCTGCGCGGCGCCGGTGTGACCGACTATTGCGTCCTGTTCGGGTCGTTTGGGCGGCGCGCAGACGTGCGCTTCTGGGACGACCGGCCGCCGGGATTTCACATGAGCGAAGGTGTGCCGAGCTCCCATGCCACCGGGCGCCTGAGCGGCTTTTCGGAGCCCGACATCGCGCTGATCCGCGCCGCGGCGCCGGCCCTGGCGCTCGCCGTGAAGACGACCAGCGCGCACGCGCTTTCGGCGGCCCTGCTCGACACTTATCTCGGCCCCTATTCCGGCAAGCGCGTGCTCGAGGGGCAGTCGACGCGCGGCGACGTCGACCGCATCTCTTCCGTCGTCTGGCTATGCGACCTGCGCGGCTCCACGACGCTCGCCGACACGCTGCCGCTGGACGCCTATCTCGACCTGCTGAACGAGTATTTCGAGTGCGCGGCCGGCGCGGTCATCGATCACGGCGGCGAGGTGCTGAAGTTCATCGGCGACGCCGTCATGGCGATGTTCCCGATCGACGACGCCCTGCGCCAGCCCGCCGAGATGGCCCGCGCCGCCCTGGGCGCCGCGAACGAGGCGCTGGCGCGCAGCCGCCAGCGGAGCAAGGCACGCGCCGCGCGCGACGCGCCGCCGATCGAGATCGGTGTCTCGCTGCATGTCGGCGAGCTCGCCTACGGCAATGTCGGCCTGCCGCGCCGCCTCGACTTCACCGTCATCGGGCCGTCGGCCAACACGGTGACGCGCCTGCAGGAGCTCTGCAAAACCCTCAACACGCCGATCATCGCCTCGGCCGAGTTCGCCGACATCTGCGACTGTGGACTGATCTCCCTGGGCGAGCAGCCCCTGCGCAGCGTGCAAGACGGCATCGAGGTGTTCACCGTGCCGGAACTGGCGGGCGGCGGCCAGGGCGCGCGGAGCCCGGATCGGGCGAACGTCGTTCTCCCTCAATAGGTCATTCGTGGCCTGACCCGCGAATCCAGGCATGCCGCGGCGCCGCGCTGGATTACCGGATCGCCGTCCGGCAATGACGACAAGGGAGGGCTTGGCGTCCCGACGCGGCGGCAGGCCAATACCGGCGGCAACGTGGCCTGTTCGCCAAAAGATTGCGGGGCCAGGTCGGGTTCCGGGATTCAGAGCGCGGTTCAACCCCATGCAACGGTACGACTCGTGCAAAATCAATGGGTTATGGGCAGCGCCTGTAACAGGGGCAAAAGGCCGGGCGGTCCGGCGGCGGCGCGCTGGCGGATGAGGTCTGGCAAGGGGAGGATGGGCGGCGCGCCGGGGATGTCGAGCCGGCTGCCGAGGTAGTCCCAGAACGAGACGCCGAGCTTGTCGCAGGTCTTCATCAAGCCGAGGAAGGCGTCGCGGCAGTCGCGGCCGGTCTCCGAGCGGGTGCCACCGCTGATTTTGCGCCTTGTCACCTGGCAGCGGATGTCATTCTCCGAGCCGTTGGTGTGAAGCGGGATATCCGGCCGTTCGAGGGCGCGGAGCAACTCGACCTTGTTGGCGTGGAGCCTGGCGAGCAACCGGTCGAGGGTGGCAAAGCCGGTGGTGGTGGTGAACAGCCGGTCAAAGCGGGCCTGAAGCTCCCGCTTTCTGCGCGGAGTGGGATCGCGGCAATATGCCTTCAGGTCGGCGTAGAACCACCACACCCGCGCCCGGATCCGCGCACACGCCTGCCGCTGGCGGTGGTTGAAGCCGACCAGCTTGTGGATGAGCCGCTCGGCGTGGACCCAGCACAGCGCGTGAGAGCCGACGTTGAACTGGCCGGCGTCGTCGCTGACGATGACGGCATCCTTGAGCAAGCCATGGGCGACCACGCTGCCCCACAGCGCGCCTTCGGTGGCGATCTTCAGCGGATCGGGATGCACCCGGAGCCGGGTGATGCCGAGGCGCTCGAGATGGGCCATCCACGCCTCCTTTTGAGGCGCTTGCTTTTGTGCCCAGCGAGCCGGGCGATCACCAGCCCCGAGAGGCTCCGGCCGCGCATGTAAGCCAGCGCCTCGTCGTTGATCACGTAGTCGGTGGCGCCAGCCCGCAAAAGCGCCAGGAAGTTCAGCCGGCTCTTCGCGCGGGTGGTGGCGAACCAGGCAAAATCAGTGTTGCCGATGTGCGTGCAGGCGCCGTTCATGCCCTTGTAGCGGGCGCCGGTGTCATCGACCGTGATCCACGCCGCGCTCTCGAGCCCGCTCTTAAGCACACCGGCCGCCTCGGCCAGGAAGTCCTCCTTGCCGGCGATGAGAAGACGCACGACTTGGCGCTTGGAGATCGCCATCCCGAGGTCGCGCAATTGCGCGACGATCCGCGGTACCGTCACTTGGCCCGGGTGATACTGAGCGAGCACGAAGCGCCTGAGCTCGGGGCCGAAGTGGCCGACCGTCCCCGCGGGCAGAGCCGCCACCACCGTCCGACCATCAGGGGTGATCCAGCGTTCACGGCGGTAGCGGATCACGTGAGGACGCAGGATCAGCTCCTGGACCACGTAGGTCTCGTATCCCTTGAACCGCGAGCCGGGGGGAACGGCCGCCTTGAGCACCCGCTCCTCGTCGATCACAAGCCGGTCGATCTTGCCACCCCGGCGGCCCGCCTTGCGTTCCGCGCGCGCCGGCTCGGTGGCCTTCTCCATGCCGCTCGGTTTGAGCTTCGGCGGCCCCTTGAGCCCTTTCAGCCGCGCAATCTCTTCGCGTAACGCAGCGTTCTCGGCCTTCAGCGCGACAACATCCTCAAGCAGCTGTAACACCAGCCCCTTGAGGTCATCAGGCGCCAGAGCCTCAATATCTGGTAAACATCCGGCCATGCCCGGATCGAATCAGAATTCGGAAGCCTTGTGAATCCCTAAAATGAAAAGTCGCCCGGACTTTTGCCCCTGTTACCAGCGCCTCGGGCCGGCCTCCGGTGGCGGAAACGTCCCCATCGTGACACCGGCGCGTGGAAACCGAGTCTTGGCCCGGCGGTCCCCCACCGCGCCATGCGCGGCCGCTCTTCGCGCAAGGGTAGCGCGCTCATCGTCTGCGGCCGCCCGATCCCCCACGGGGCGGGAGGCCGCAACACGGTCCCCATCTCGTCGTCCTCGTGCTTGACACGAGGATGGCGCGGGGCCCGCAGCGGGATGACGGCCTAGCGGGGGTAGTTACGGGGACACGATACTTAATTCCCGACGACACTAGGTGAGTCTTGCATTGAGTATCGTCCCTTAATTCCATTTAATTCCGTACTTCCCCGACGACGCGAGGTGAGTCTCGCATTGAGTATCGTGTCCCTTAGTTCCACTTAATTAAGTATCGAGTCCCCATAATTTGATCGTGTCCCTTAGTTCCACTTAATTAAGTATCGTGTCCCCATAATTCGTGTCCCTATAATTCCCAAGCCCAGGATGACGGCTTGGTGGGGGTCTGCCCCTACACCCTGAGCACCTTGCCCGGGTTCATGATGTTGTCGGGGTCGAGGGCTTGCTTGAGGGTGCGCATGACGCTGACGGCCTCGCCGTGTTCGGCTATGAGAAAATCGATCTTGCCGAAGCCGATGCCGTGTTCGCCGGTGCAGGTGCCGCCCATGCCGAGCGCCCGGTGGACGAGGCGCTCGTTGGCCGCCTTGGCGCGGGCGACGTCGGCCGCATCGTCGCGGTCGACCATGAACACCATGTGGAAGTTGCCGTCGCCGACATGGCCGAGGATCGGCGCATCGAAGCCGGCTTCCCGCGCGTCGATCTGGGACTCGGCGATGCATTCGGCGAGGCGCGAGATCGGCACGCACACGTCGGTCGACACCGCGAACTTGCCCGGCGCCGTGGCGAGCGCCGCATAGTAGGCGTCGTGGCGGGCCTGCCACAGCTTGTTGCGGTCCTCGGTGCGGGACGCCCATTGGAACACGCTGCCGCCATGGTCGTCGGAGATCGCCTTGACGGTCTCGGCCTGTTCGGCGACCGAGACCTCGGAGCCGTGGAACTCGTAGAACAGCGTCGTCTTCGCCTCGTAGCCTTCGAGCTTCGAGAAGGCAATCGTGGCGCCCATCATCGCCTGGTCCATGAGCTCTATGCGGGCCACCGGCACACCCGACTGGATCGTCACGATGACCGTGTTCACGGCGTCGGCGAGGGTCGGGTACTGGCAGACGGCCGCCGAGATCTTCTCCGGGATGCCATACAGCCTGAGCTGGACCTCCGTAATGACGCCGAGTGTCCCCTCCGAGCCGATCAGCAGGCGCGTCAGGTCGTAGCCGGCCGACGACTTGCGCGCCCGCCCGCCGGTGCGGATGACGCGGCCGTCGGCGAGCACGGCGGTGAGGCCGAGCACACACTCGCGCATCGTGCCGTAGCGCACGGCGTTGGTGCCGCTCGCCCGCGTCGCCGCCATGCCGCCCAGGGTCGCGTCGGCGCCCGGGTCGATCGGGAAGAACAGCCCGGTGTCGCGCAGATACTCGTTGAGCTGCTTGCGCGTGACGCCGGCCTCGACGCGCACGTCCAGGTCCTCTTCGTTGATCTCGACGACCCGGTTCATCTGCGACAAGTCGAGGCAGACGCCGCCGTGCGGCGCCGTCACGTGGCCCTCGACGGACGTGCCGACGCCGAACGGGATCAGCGGCACTTTGTGGCTGGCGCACAGGCCGACGACCGCCGCGACCTCCTCGGTCGTGTGCGGAAAACACACGGCGTCGGGCGGCATCGCCTGGAAATAGTCCTCACCGCGGCCATGATGCTCGCGCACCGACGCCGACGTCGTCACCCGGTCGCCCAGGATCTCGCGCAGCGCCGCGATAAACCCGTCATCGAAATTGGCCGCCGGTGCCGCCATCTCGGGGTTGCTCCGTCTGTCACGTTGACTGCTGGGAAGATAGCGCACCGGCCGGCCGCCGGCCAGGGGACGCCGTTCGACGGCTTGTCCGAGTTACCCGTTGTCAGCCAGTGACTTCGCGAAGACGACCGTTGCATGGCCCTCCGGATGGCCTTCGACCCACGCAATTCGGTGATAGCCGAGGCGCTCATAGAAGCCTGGCGCCTGGAATGTGTGCGTCGACACGACGAGGCGCCGGCAGCGGCGCCGCCGTGCCTCATCCTCGGCAATGCTGACGAGGGCCCGGCCGTAGCCGCGGCCTCGGTAGCGCTCGCCGACCCACAGCTGCTTGATGACACAGCACCCGCCCCAGGTGTCACCGGCAACGCCGGCCACGATGGTTCCGTCATCGTCGGTGATCGTGAAGCAGAGATCGGCGCCGTCCGCGTAGCCGGTTGCCTCAACGTTGTATTCGTGGAGCCTGGCTTCCAAAAACACCGCGACGCTTGTCGCGTGCTCGTTCGCCTCGGTTATGGGAGGGACGGTCATGCCAGTTCCCATCTGACTGCCTCCAGCGGCGATATGATGCGGCGTATGCCGGCGATCCGCAATGCGTGCAGCCGGCCACCCGGATCCGCGCTCGCAAAGGCCCCCGATTGCCCCGGTCGATCGGCGCGCCGCCGCGCGATGCGCTATACTGTCCTGCGCACGCGGCCGGGCGAGGATGACATGGGCCGACCCGTCGATATCGACGCCTACCGGGCCAACGGCTTCGCGGTCGTGCCATCGCTGTTCACGGCAGCGGAGATGGCGACCCTGGCCGGCGCGGCGACGCGCCTGTGCCGCGGCGCCTACGGCGGTGTTGAAGGGCTAGAGGACACGCCGCCGGACGAACCCGAGGCGAGCCTCCTGCGCCGCTACATGGCCTGCCACGTGGTCCACAAGGCGCTGCCGCTGACCCGCACCATGCTCGCCGACCGGCGCATCGTCGATGTCGTCGCGGCGCTGATCGGGCCGAACGTGAAATGCGTCCACTCCGTCCTGTTCCTGAAGGGTCCCGGTGAGCCCGGCAACGCCTGGCATCAGGACGAGACGTTCATCCCGACCCGCGACCGCTCCCTGGCGACGGTGTGGATCGCCATCGACGACGCCGAAATCGCCAACGGCTGCCTGCGTCTGCTGCCCGGCTCCCACACCGCCGGCATCCTGTGGCCGATGCACCCCCACAACGACCCGACCCTCGACCGGGCCGAGGTCGCGTACGGCTTTCCCCAGGCGGAGAACGACGCCGCGGTCGTCGAGCTGCCGGCCGGCTCGGCCGTCGTGTTCGACGGCTACACCCTGCACGGCTCGTTCCCCAACCGCACGCCCGACCGCTTTCGCCGCTCCATCCAGTTCGTCTACATGCGCGCGGAATCGCTGTTGCCCTGGGACCAGGTCGGCCGCGCCCCGACCGGCGAGGACTATCGCGACATCATCATGGTCGCCGGCACCGACCCCTACGCCCACAAGGGCATCGCCGACCTCGGCCACGCCTACATGCGCAAGCCCGGCCCGACCAACGCCGACCAGCGCGCGGCGACGACGCACCAGCATTCATAGCTGATCGGGCGAATCGTCGCTGTTCGTCATGTGGGTGTGCACGGCCGATGTGCCGTCGAAGTCGGGGCCGGCGTCGGCGCGGCCGTTCGGACCGACGGAGAAACTCGGCCTAGCCCGGATATTTCATGATGCGAATGATTGTGTCCTGTTGGGCCGGTCATCTGTCTCGAATGAGGCGAATTGGGACGGGTTTTGACCGGGGTTCATGGCCGCGGTGCAGGAGCGAAGCATTACGGTGTTCGGTGGCGGCGAGCGGTCGCGTTTACTGGTTGCCGCGGCACGGCATTGGGATCGTGTAAGGGACCGAAGGGGCGGCCGCTATCCTGGTTCGAGCCTGGTGGCGACCAGTGTGAACAGGGCCTGATCGGGACAGGCCGAGGAGAGCAGGAAGCGGACCCGACGGGTGTTGCGGATGACGACGGCGCCGATCTTGAGCAAGCGCAGGCGGATCGTGCCGACCTGGGCGCGGGCGGCCTCGGTGCCGGCGAGGCCGAAGCGCCGGATCGCCGTCATCAGCACGTAGGCGAGACTGGCCAGGAGCAGGCGAAACTGGTTCGGCCACCAGCGATGGGCCGAGGTGCGGTCAGAGAACAGCTCGAACTGGTAGAGCATGTCGTAGAGCGCCATGCCGTCACCGGCGAGGCTGGTCACCACGAAGCGCGGGTTGGCGCCGCGGGCGGTGTGTTCGAGGCGCGCGATGACGCGCCGCTCGCGGTTCCACGTCCCGGCGCCATAGCGGAGTTCGGCGAAGTGCCGTTGCTTGTCGCCGGTCGTGGCGAACAGTGCGCGCGCCTGGGCCATCACGGGCGCCGCCAGCGCCTCCAGCCGCTTGTTCCTGGCCAGGCCGATGATGTAGTCGACGCCGTGACGCTCGCACCACGACAGCATGCGCCAGCGGCAGAAGCCGGAGTCCGCCCGCACGATGATGCGCACGGCGGGCCAGGCCAGGCGCAGCCGCCGCACCAGCAGCTTCAGCACTGCACCGGCATGCTTCGCCGGGTCGATGTCCGAGCGTCGCAGGTAGGCCGCCAGCAGATGATCGCCGGCGAACACGTAAAGCGGCAGGAAGCAGTAGTGGTCGTAGTAGCCATGGAAGAACCGGCCTTCTTGATGGCCGTGAACCGGGTCGTCCGTGGCATCGAAGTCGAGCACGATCTCGGCTGGCGGATCACCATGCGCGGCGATGAAGGCATCCGCCAGGACCTCGTGGATCGCCCACGCCCAGCTCGCCTCGGCCTGGTTCTCGAAGCGGCACAGCGTCGGCGCGCTGGCCAGCGCCCGGTCCTGCCCCGTCGCCGTCTGCACCGCCACATCGTGGCGCAGCTCGGTGTGATCGTTCAGATCCTCATAGCCCAGCGCGATCGCGAACACCCGCTGGCGCAGCATGTCGACGAAGCGATGCCTGACCTTGCCGCGCTGGCGCCTGTCGCCGAGCCGACGCGCCACCGCCGCCGTCAGACCCAACCGCCGGTCCGCCTGGCGTAACAGCAGCACGCCGCCGTTGCTCGTCACATCGCCGCCGTCAAACGCCGCCTCGATCCGCCGCTTGCGGCAGACTGGAAACAGCACCGTCTCAGGGGTACAATTCGTCACCGCCGGGCTCCTGCGTTTGATCCGATCTAGGCAATTGAATCATAACGCATATTGGGAGTTCGGCGGTGCCTTTCGTGAATCTTCCAGGCTAGCCCACGGGCGTCGCTGCGCCGCCGTTGGCGGCCGAGCGGATCGTCGCCTCCATGAGCCGCAGGGTGCCGAGATTATCCGTGCCCGTGGTGGCCCAGGCCGGCGGCGTTTCGCCGCGCACGGTCCGGGCAAACGCGTCCAGGAGGCCGGCGCGGCCGAACAGCGGCAGCGGATCGAGCGGCACGTCTTGCTCGGCGCCGCCGAGCGGCCGCAGCACCATCCGGTCGCCCGACGTATCGCCGCTGCCGCCACCGCTCCGCGAGGTAAACCCCACGTGGCCGTCGGCGCATTGGAGGCGCCAGTTGCCGGCCCAGTTCGTCGGCGCGTCGCGCGACAGCCACGTGCCGCGCAAGGTGACGACGGCGCCGCCGGTCATGCGGATCAGCGCCGCCATGGACGCGTCGTCGCGGAACGTGCTGCCCGGCGGGTTCCAGGTCCATGCGACGACTTCCGCCGGCTCCTCGCCGAGCAGGAAGCGGATCAGGTCAAAATGGTGGATCAGCATGTCCACCAGAAGCGCGTTCGTGAACGCCCGGTAGGGATGGTCCGGCACGTATTTGTGGAAGTCGATGTCGACGGCGACGACGTCGCCGAGCCGGCCCGTCGCGATCAGTTCGCGCGCCTTCCGCGTCGCCGGATAGCTGCGGTAGTTCTGGCTGACGTGCAGGATCCTGCCGGCGCCCGCCGCGGCGTCGGCGAGCTGCTGCGCCACCGCGGCGCTCTCCGCGAAAGGCTTTTCGGTCAGCACATGCAGGCCGCGCGTCAGGCCGTCTTCGATGACCGGCCGGTGGCCGGCCAGCGCGGCGGTGCAGAGCAGCGCCTCGGCCTCGACCGCGCCCAAGGCGTCCGCCAACGAGGCGAAGCAGCACCCGGCCGGCGCCTTCGCCTCGGCGACCGCCGCGGCGCGCGCGTCGGCCGCCGGGTCGACCCAGGCGACCGCCTCGACGCCGGGCACCGACGGCACGATGCGGCGCGCCCAGTCGAGGCCCCAGGGGCCGAGACCGACCTGGATCACGCGCACCGGCTTGGTCATGGCTGAGCGTCCGTTTCGGGCTTGCGGCGCCGCGGATTACAGCATGCCGGACCGCGCCGCGCCAGCCGCGCCGCCGCCGCCGGTGATGCGCTATTACCTGCCTGCTGCAAAGTAGTCGTCGAACCCTCGTCAACGCCGCTCTCACGCCGCCCCAAACCCGCCACCCCCCGGCGTCTCGATGACGAACACGTCGCCCGGGCCGACCGCGGCCTGGTCGGTGCCGGTCATCTCGACAGCCGTGCCGTCGGTGCGTTCGACCCAGTTGCGGCCGCACGCACCGGGGGCGCCGCCGGCGGCGCCGTAGGGGGGCACGCGGCGGTGGTTGGCCAGGATGACGACGTCCATGGGCTCGAGGAAGCGGATGCGGCGGGTGACGCCGTCGCCGCCGCGCCTGCGGCCGGCACCGCCCGAGCCGGCGCGGATGGCGAAGCTCTCCAACAGGACCGGGAAGCGCCACTCCAGGACCTCGGGGTCGGTCAGGCGGCTGTTCGTCATGTGGGTGTGCACGGCCGACGTGCCGTCGAAGTCGGGGCCGGCGCCGGCGCCGCCGCAGATCGTCTCGTAATACTGATAATGGGCGTTGCCAAACGTGACGTTGTTCATCGTGCCCTGGGCCGCGGCCATGACGCCGAGCGCACCGTAGAGGGCATCGACGATGACCTGGCAGGTCTCCACATTACCGGCGACGACGGCGGCCGGATAGACCGGCGCCAGCATGGAACCGGCGGGGACGACGATCTCGATCGGCTTCAGGCAGCCCTCGTTCATCGGGATCTCGTCGTCGACCAGGGTGCGGAAGACGTAGAGTACGGCGGCGCGGGCGACGGCGCTGGGGGCGTTGAAATTCGTCGCGAGCTGGGGGCTGGTGCCGGTGAAATCGACGCGGGCGCGGCGCGCCGCGTGGTCGATCGTGATCGCAACCGTAACCGCGCCGCCGCCGTCGAGGGGATAGGTGAAGGCGCCGTCCTTCAGTACGTCGATGACCCGGCGCACGGATTCCTCGGCGTTGTCGCACACGTGGCGCATGTAGGCCTGGACCGTGGCCAGGGAGAACTGCTCGACCATGCGGCGGAGCTCGCGCACGCCCTTCTCGTTGGCAGCGATCTGGGCGCGTAAATCGGCGACGTTCTGGTCGGGGTTGCGCACGGGATACGTGCCCGAGGCCAGCAGTTCGCGCAGCGCATCCTCGCGGAAGCGGCCGCCGGCGACCAGCTTGAAGTTGTCGATGAGGACGCCCTCCTCCTCGACCGTGCGGCTGTTGGCCGGCATCGAGCCCGGCGTGACGCCGCCGATGTCGGCGTGGTGGCCGCGGCTGCCGACGTAGAACAGCACCTCGCCGCCGCCGGGGGCGCTAGCGTCTTCCGGGCCGGCCTCGTCGAACACCGGCGTGATGACGGTCACGTCGGGCAGGTGGGTGCCGCCATTGTAGGGCGCGTTCAGCACGTAGACGTCGCCGGGCCGCATGGCGCCCGCGTTGTCGCGGATGACGACGCGCACGCTTTCGCTCATCGAGCCGAGATGGACCGGCATGTGCGGCGCGTTGGCGATCAGGTTGCCGGCGGCGTCGAACACGGCGCAGGAGAAGTCCAGGCGCTCCTTGATGTTCACGGAATACGCGGTGTTCTGCAGCGTGAAACCCATTTGCTCGGCGATCGACATGTAGAGGTTGTTGAACACCTCGAGCATCACGGGGTCGCTGTCGGTGCCGATGGCGTAGCGCGCCGGCAGGGCGACGACGCGGGTCAGCACGAGCTGGCCGAGGTCGGTGATAGCGGCCCGCCAACCGGGCTCGACCACCGTCGTCGCCACCGCCTCGCGGATGATCGCCGGGCCGTCGACGGCGTCGCCTGGGTACAGCGCCTCGCGGTCGTAGACCGGCGTCGCGTGGGCGGCGCCGGCCATGTGCGCGGTGACGGTGGCGAGCGGCGTGACCGCTGTGCCGGGTGGGCGCGGGCGAACGGCCGCTTCCGCGGCCGCGTCCTGGGTCGCGCCCACCGCCTCGATCGCCGCGGCGTCGACGACCAGCGCCTTCTCCGGCATCGTGAAGCCGTAGCGGGCGCGATAGGCGGCCTCGAACGCCGCGACCATCTCGGCCTCGGTGCCGAAGTCGATGGGCGTCGGCGTGTCCGTGCCCTCGTACTTCAGGTGCACGCGCTTCAGCACGGCGACGCTGTCGGCGGCTAAGCCCTGTTCGGCCAGCGCCGCGGCGCCCTGGGCAGCGAGCGCGTCCAGGGTCTCGGTCAGCGCCGCCATGGCCGCCGGCTCGAGCCGCGCCTCGACCGACTGCTCCTTGAGCACCCGCACGTCCGCGAGGCCCATGCCATAGGCCGACAAGACGCCGGCGAAGCGGTGGATGAACACCCGCGTCATGCCCAGCACGTCGGCCACCAGGCAGGCGTGCTGGCCGCCGGCGCCGCCGAAGCAGCACAGGGTGTAGCGCGTGACGTCGTAGCCGCGCTGGACCGAGATCTTCTTGATCGCGTTGGCCATGTTCTCCACGGCGATCCGCAGGAAGCCGTCGGCGACGGCGGCCGCGGTGCGGTCGTCGCCGGTCGCCCGTTTGATGTCGGTGGCCAGCGCGGCGAACGTCTCCGCCACCACAGCGGCGTCCAGGGGCTGGTCCTGGCCGGGCCCGAACACGTGCGGGAAAAAGCGCGGCTGCAGCTTGCCCAGCATGACGTTGCAGTCGGTGACGGTGAGCGGCCCGCCGCGGCGATAGCAGGCCGGCCCCGGATTGGCGCCGGCCGAGGCTGGGCCGACGCGGTAGCGCGCGCCGTCTAAGGTGCACATCGAGCCGCCGCCGGCGGCGACGGTGTGGATCAGCATCATCGGCGCCCGCATGCGCACGCCGGCGACCAGGGTCTCGAACGCGCGCTCGTACGTGCCGTCAAAATGGGCGACGTCGGTCGAGGTGCCGCCCATGTCGAACGTGATGATGTGCTCGAACCCGGCCGCCGCCGCCGTCTGGGCCGCGCCG
The DNA here is from genome assembly GCA_965261585.1 of Alphaproteobacteria bacterium. Lineage (GTDB taxonomy): Bacteria > Pseudomonadota > Alphaproteobacteria > UBA6615 > UBA6615 > CBDHDN01. Next base: position 10,904 of record CBDHDN010000056.1, on the reverse strand, counting down.
ACGATACCGCCGGCGGGACCGGACAGGATCGCGTCCTTGCCCTGGAAGCGGTGGGCGTCGGTGAGGCCGCCGTTCGACTGCATGAACATCAAATTGACGCCGCCCAGCGCGGCGGCGAGGCCGTCGACATAGCGGCGCAGGATCGGCGACAGGTAGGCGTCGACGACGGTGGTGTCGCCACGGCCGACCAGCTTGATCAGCGGGCTGACGGCATGGCTGGCCGAGACCTGGGTGAACCCGACCGCGCGCGCCAGTGTCGCCACCGTCTGTTCATGGGCGGGGTAGCGGTAGCCGTGCATGAACGCCACGGCGATGGCGCGGAAACCCTGGTCGAACAGGGCCTGGAGCTGGGTCCGTACGGCGTCCAGGTCCGGCGTGGTCAGCACGTCGCCGCCGGCGGTGATGCGCTCGTCGACCTCGACGACGGCGGAATACAAGAGCTCCGGCATCACGATGTGGCGGTCGAACAGGCGCGGCCGCGCCTGATAGGCGATCCTCAGCGCGTCGCGAAAGCCGCGCGTGATCGCCAGCGCCGTGCGCTCGCCCGTGCGCTCCAACAGCGCGTTCGTGGCGACGGTCGTGCCCATCTTGACGGCCTCGATCTTGGCCGCGGGGATCGCCTCGCCGTCGGCCAGACCGAGCAGCTCGCGAATACCCTGTAGCGTCGCGTCGGCATATTGCTCCGGGTTCTCCGACAGCAGCTTGTGGGTCACCAGCGCCCCGTCGGGCCGCCGCGCCACCAGATCGGTAAACGTGCCGCCCCGGTCAACCCAGATTTGCCAATGATTGTCCATAAGCCCTTGTTTTCTCGTTGCTAACTGGAGTGATCGCGGCCGGAGGGGAGCCCGGCCGTTCAGACTTTGTTTATCATAACCACCGATGACATTTGGCCCAGTGTTAACTCTCGGATGCTGGTCGGCCCATGATCGACGGCCTTTCGGTGCTTGCCCTCATCACCGCGCCCGGCGGCTCGAAGCGGCTGGCGCGCAAGAACTTGCGTGCGGTCGCGGGCCGTTCGCTGCTGGCCCGCGCGATCGCGGCGGCCCACGCGGCGGCCACGGTGGACCGCGTCATTCTCTCGAGCGAGGATGCGGAGATCATCGCCGCGGCCCTCGCCGCCGGCTGCGAGGTGCCGTTCGTGCGGCCGCCCGACCTGGCGGCCGACGCGACCGACTCCATGGCCGTGGTCCACCACGCGCTGGCCGCCCTGCCCGAGCGCTATGACCTGATCGTGCTGCTGCAGCCGACCTCGCCGCTGCGCACGCCGGCCGACATCGACGGCGCCGTCGGCCACTGCGTGACGCTCGACGCGCCGGCATGCGTTGCCGTGACGGCGTGCGTAAATCCGCCCCATACGGCGCTCTACCGTGACGCCCGCGGGCTGTTGCGGCCGGTGTTGCCGGACCCGCAACCGGCGCACCCATGATCCTGCCGTGGCCATCAATGGCGCGGTCTACGTGGCGCGCTGCCCGTGGCTCGCGGTGCAGACCGGTTTCCTGACGCCGGAGACGGTTGCCTATCTGATGCCATGCGAGCGCTCCATCGACGTCGATGGCGAGCTGGACTTGGTCATCGCCAATGCGCTGGCCGAACACGGCGCCGCACCCGCCGCGCCGGTCGCACCGGCCGATGCCGGCCGCGCCACGATAGTGGCATGATCCCCGCCGTAGACACCGAACGCGATGCGTCGGTGCAGCGCCGCGGTGGCGGGTTGCGCGGCCGATCGGCCGCCATTGCGCCTGATCAGCCGGCTCGACATCAAGGGCCCGAATGTCGTCAAGGGCGTGCGGCTTGAGGGTCTGCGCGTCGTCGGCAACCCGCGGACGCTGGCGCGCCGCTACTACGACGCCGGCATCGACGAGATCATCTACATGGACATCGTCGCCTCGCTTTATGGCCGCAACAACATCCTGTCGATCGTGGCCGAGGCGGCCGCGGAGACGTTCGTGCCGCTGACGGTCGGCGGCGGCCTGCGCAGCGTCGACGACATCCGCGAAGCCCTGCGCCAGGGCGCCGACAAGGTCGCCATCAACACCGCGGCGATCGCCGCACCCGCGTTGCTGACCGCGGCCGCTCGCACATTCGGCAGCCAGTGCATCGTCGTATCCATCGAGGCGAAGCACCGCGGACCGGACGAGTGGGAGGCGCTCACCGACAATGGCCGCGAGACCACCGGCGTCGACGCGGTGGCTTGGGCGGGCGAGGCCGAGCGTCTGGGCGCCGGCGAGATCCTCGTGACGTCGGTCGATCGCGAGGGGACGCGCAAGGGCTTCGACCTCGACCTGCTGGCGGCAATCCACGATCGCGTGCAGATACCCGTCATCGCGTCGGGCGGGGCCGGCGTCACGGCGCACGTGCAGGACGTGCTGAGACGCGGCTGCGCCGACGCCATCGCCTGCGCCAGCGTGTTCCACTACGACGAGGTGACGGTGCCCTGCCTCAAGCAGTCGATCCACGACGCCGGCTTTGCGGTGCGCCGATGACCGCCCCGGGGATCGCGCCCGTGATCGCAATCGTCGACACCGGCAGCGGCAACCTGTTCAGCATCGCCCGCGCGCTTGCCCATGTCGGCGCATCGGTCGACGTGACGGATGACGCGGCCGCCATTCGCCACGCCGACGGCATCGTCCTGCCCGGCGTCGGCGCCTTCGCCGATGCCATGGCGGCGCTCGGCCACAAGGGACTCGTCGCCCCCCTGCGCGCGGCAGCGGCGGCCGGCACCCCCGTGCTCGGCATCTGCCTCGGCATGCAGCTGCTGTTCGACACCAGCCATGAATTCGGCCGCTGCGGCGGGCTCGGCCTGATCGGCGGCGAGATCCGCAAGCTGCCGGCCAGAGACGGCGGCATGCGCATTCCCAATGTCGGTTGGCGTGCGTTGGACCAGGTCCAGCCGGACCCGTTGCTCGCCGGGCACGGGGCCGACGACATGTTCTATTTCGTGCACTCCTATGTGCCGTTTCCCGAAGATCGCCGGGCCATCGTGGCCACCGTGCCGATCAACGGCCTGGCCGCGGCCGTCATGGTGCGCCACGACGATGTCGTCGGCTGTCAGTTCCATCCCGAGAAGAGCGGGCCGGTCGGCCTTGCACTGCTGCGGCGCTATGTCGGCACCATCGGCCTGCGCAAGGCCCGGACACGCGCGGCCTGAGCCGACGCCTCGAACCACGGGTTCATGGTTAGTTAGTGCCCATCCATAAACGACTAGATTTAGTGTAAGGCTGCGCGTTTGAGCGACGTGTTTTGTGGGTACGGGGGCTGTAGATGCGTTCCAGAGTCCAGTGACGGGGTGCCGGTGACGAGCGGCGCGTGATCGAGGCAGGCCGGCGGGATCGGCGGCCGTCGGTGCTGGTGGATCGGACGTGTCGGGTTGGCGGCTATGCCGGTTTGAGGCGGGCCAGCACGGCGAGGTTGTGGGCGACGACGGCGGCCCAGACGTAGGACTTGAAGTGTTCGAGCCCCTTCCAGGTGCAGCGGCCCAGACCGTAGGCGCGCTTGAGGCATGAGATGGCGGCCTCGATGCCGGCGCGGAAGTTGCGCAGTCGGCGGTAGACCCAGCGGCTCTTGACCATGTCGGTGATGGCAAGGCCGCATTTCTTGTGGAAGGCGACGTCCTCGACGCCCTTGTTCTTGGCGGCGGCGAGGTTGCCGGTGCTGGCGCAGCCGCCGTCGGCGGCGAGTTGCCTGGGCGGCCGGCCGTAGATCGCGATCTGGCGGTCGACCATGGGTACGAAGCGCTCGGCATCGGCCGGGTTGCCCTGCTCGACGACGATGTCGAGGATGAGACCGCTGGCGCCGCTGGCCAGGTTGAGCTTGTGGCCGTAGGAGACCTGGCGGCGGCTCTTGACGATGATGTCGCTATGGGGCTCGAACAGACTGACGAGCTTGTCGGCGGCCGGCACCTTCTCGCCATGCAAGACACGGCGCTCGGTCTGGTCGATGATGCGTTCGATCAGCGGCACGAAGTGTTCGGCCTCGGCGCGCCAGGCCGCGGCCACCGGCGCGGGATCGTCGGCCAGCCGCGCCATGGCGTCGTGCAGATAGGCGAGCGTCGCGCGGGTCTTGGCGAGCAGCTCGCGGTACAGCCGCTGCCGGTTGTTGCCACGACTGTACTCGATGGCGCGGGCGCGCTTCTTGGCCAGGCGCGTGTGGTCGCGCCAGGGCCAGGCGGGTAGCACGACGTCGGCTTGACGCAACAGCCGCACCATGACCCGCACGGCATCCCACAACAGGCTGGAGTCGGTGGGCGCATGGATGGCGGTCTCGGCGACCGTGCTGTCGAACCGGACCTTGGCGCCGCTCTCCAGCTTGGCCGTCGCGGCGCGCGCCAGCAGCATCCGGTTGAGGCACTCGAAGGTGGCGGCGGCGATGGCGCCGATGGCGCTGTGCAGCGCCGACTTCTTCGGCGACCAGCCGAACGGCAGTCGAGCGAACACGCGCAGCGATGCCGAATCCGACAGCAGAAAGGCCAGCTCCTCGTAGCTCAGCTGGAAGTACTGCTTGAGCAGCGCGCAGCGCAACGCCGCATCGGCGCTCAGCCCGTGGCGCCCGGTCTGCCTGACCGACCGATGCCGAGGTCTGCGGCGACCAGGCGCACCACCGCGGCCTCGCCGTCGAGCCAGGCGGACATCGCCGCGAGTTCACGACCGATCTCGTGCGGCGAAAACAGATCGAATATACTGCCCTGGACGGTGCGCTCTTCGCGCATGGTCACCTCCGGCGGTTTGGTGTTTGCCTTTGGGTACAGTGGCTTGTTCCCAACAGCATAGCCGAAACCGCCGGAGCCTGGCTCCGAAAATAGACGATTCACTCAGTTATTTCAGTGTTTTAGCGTTTCCGGATGGGCACTAGTTAGTCCTTAACGCCTAGCAATCGACGGTAACGGCCTGGTTGGCGGGCCGGCGTGCGCAGCAGTCGAGGATGATCACGAATGACAGACAATGTCCGCGTCATCGACGGCAAAACATTCGCAGTCGACCCCGATGATGGCCTGCTCGAAGCCCGCTGGGGCTGCCCCCGAACGTGACGTTCTGTTCAAAATGCGTGGTCTCGAACCAGCGCGCGGCGCCGTCTGAAGTGATCAAGGACCAGATCGATTCCAAGAAGCAGACGATTCCGTTCGTCGATGTGGTTTGCCAGGCCTGCCGGGTCGTCGCCAAGAAGGACACGATCGACTGGGAGCAAAGGGAGCGGCAGCTGATCGCGCTGCTCGACCGCTACCGCTCACGCAACGGGTCCTACGATTGCCCTGTGCCCGGATCGGGCGGCAAGGATTCGGTCTACCAGGCCCATGTCCTGAAGACGAAATACGGCATGAACCCGCTGACCGTGACATGGGCGCCGCACATGTACACGGACGTTGGCTGGCGCAACTTCACGAACTGGGTCCATCTCGGCGGGTTCGACAACTTTCTGTTCACGCCGGACGGCCAGACCCACCGGAAGCTGACCGAACTGGCGTTCCGCAACCTGCTGCACCCATTCCAGCCGTTCATCTATGGCCAGCGGCATTTCGCCATACGGATGGCGCGGCGCATGAACACGAAGCTGATCTTCTACGGTGAGAGCCCGGCGGAGTACGGCGCGGCCGTGGGGGATGATGAGGTCTCGTCGTTTCTGCCGCGCTACTGCACCGGCGATCCGGCTGGCGAGATCTTCATGAGCGGCCTGCCGATCGACGATCTTGCCGAGTTCGGCATCACCCGGGCGAAGCTCGAGGAATATCTGCCGCTTACCCATGACGACATGAGGGAAGAGGGGATCGAGGCCCATTTCCTCGGCTATTTCCTGAAATGGGTGCCACAGCAGAACTACTACTACGCCGTCGAGCACACGAACTTCGAAGCCAATCCCCACCGCACCGAGGGGTCGTACACGAAGTACAACTCCATCGACGACAAGCTGGACGGATTTCACTATTGGTGCGGGTTCATCAAGTTCGGCATTGGCCGTTGCACCCACGAGGCCGGGCAGGAAGTTCGCCACGGCCATATCACGCGTGAAGAAGCGGTCGCTCTGGTGCACAAGTATGACGGCGAGCTGCCGGAGCGCCATTTTCCCCGACGTGCTCGACTACATGGGCATGGAGCGGGACGAGTTCATCGAGATTGCCGACAGCTTTCGCTCGCCGCATCTGTGGCGCCGGACGGCCGATGGCTGGGTCCTCCGCCATCAGGTGCGGCGGCACCCGGACAGCACGGCGGCCCGGGTCAACGCCGCCGCCTGAGGCGGCCGGGACAGGTACATGGGTCCCTCGCGAGGCCGCGTGCCGCCTGCGGCGCCCTTACCGGAGGTCGACAGGAGGTGGGCTTGCGGCCTACAAATGGTCATGGATCGGCGGGGGCTGACCGTCGCTTGAAACGACGGAATACCGGATCCGAGGCGTGACCATTGGACGGAAGGCGGCACGGGCCGCCACGCAGAGCACTCGGCATGAGCATCTGGGGCAAGGTCATAGGCGGTGTCGCCGGGTTCGCCCTCGGCGGCCCGCTCGGCGCCCTGTTGGGCGGCGTCGCCGGGCACGTCGTCGACAGCCGCCGCGGCGAGGCCGCCGCGGCGGCCCCGGACCGGCCGGCCGAAAATCAGGTCGCCTTCACCATCGCCGTCATCGCGCTGGGCGCCAAGCTGGCCAAGGCCGACGGCGTCGTCACCCAGGACGAGATAGCGGCGTTCCGCCAGGTCTTCAGGGTCGCGCCCGACGAGGTGAAAAACGTCGCAAGGGTATTCAACCTGGCACGCAGGCACGCCCACGGCTACGAGCCGTATGCCCGCCAGGTTGCCGGCATGTTCGCGGCCAAACCCCGCAGTTCTGGAGGAGCTGCTGGGCTGTCTGTTCCATATCGCCAGGGCCGACGGCCGCGTTAACGAAGACGAACTGATCTACATGCAGAATGTGGCCGCCATCTTCGGCTTCGCCGAGGCCGACTTCCTGCGCATCAAGGCCGAGTGCATGGGCAACGACGCCACAGATCCCTATCAAGTGCTGGGTGTCGCCCACGACGCGCCGGACGACGAGCTGAAGGCCGCGTACCGCAAGCTGGTGCGCGAGAACCACCCCGATACGCTGATCGCCCAGGGCATGCCGGAGAGTTCGTCGACGTGGCGAACGAAAAGCTGGCCACCATCAACGGCGCCTACGACCGCATCGAGCGCCAGCGCGGACTGAGCCAGCACGCGGATCGATGAGTGGGCGCGAAGCCCCCCTCGCCCGCCCGCTGCTGACCCGGCGGCCATGGTAGCGCCGCCGCCGGTCCTGGCGGTACGCGGCGGCGCGATCGGCTTCGGCGACGCGCCGTTGTTCACCGCGGCGGAGCTCTCGCTGGCGCCGGGCGAGCGTGCCTGCCTGGTCGGCCGCAACGGGTCGGGCAAATCGACGCTGCTGAAGGGATGGCCGGGACGCTGCCGCTCGACCACGGCGAGCGCTACGCCGAGCCCGGGCTCAGCGTCGGCTATCTGCCCCAGGACCCGGTGCTGCCGCTGGACGAGCGTGTGGCGGACTACGTCGCCCGCGGAACCCACCTGGCACACGAAGTCGCGGAGGTGCTCGACCGGCTGCGGCTGGCCGGCGAGCGGCGGCTCGGCACGTTGTCCGGCGGCGAGGCGCGCCGCGCCGCCCTGGCGGCCGCGCTGATCGGCGCGCCCGGTGTGCTGCTGCTCGACGAACCGACGAACCACCTGGACCTGCCGACGATCCTGTGGCTGGAGCAGACGCTCAAGGCGCAGCGGGCGGCACAGCTGATCATCAGCCACGACCGGGCGTTTCTTGCCACCGTGACGACGCGTACCTTCTGGCTGCACCGCGGTCGCCTGCTCGCCAATCCGCGCGGGCATGACGACTTTGCGCGCTGGTCCGACGAGGTCTATCGCGAGGCCGAGAACGAGGCGCGCCGGCTCGGCCAGAAGCTCAAGGCCGAAGCGCACTGGCTGACCCACGGCATCACGGCGCGGCGGCGGCGCAATCAGGGCCGGCTGCGCAAGCTCGCGGCCATGCGGGACGAGCGGCGGACGTTGCTCGCCGGCCGCGGCCGGGCGCGGCTGACGGCCGACAGCGGCGCCGAGAGCGGCCGCCTGGTGATCGAGGCCGAGCATATCGCCAAGCGCTTCGGCGACCGCGTCATCGTGCGCGACTTTTCGACCCGCGTGATGCGCGGCGACCGCATCGGCGTCATCGGCCCGAACGGCGCCGGCAAGACGACGCTTCTGCGCCTGCTGACCGGCGGCCTCGCGCCCGACGACGGCACGGTACGCCTGGGCACACGGCTGACGGTGCCGGGTTCGACCAGATGCGCGCGCAGCTCGACCCGGCGGCCACCCCGTGGGAAACGCTGGTGACTGGCGGCGGCGATTCGCTGATGGTCCAGGGCCGCCAGCGCCACGTCGTCGCTTACCTGCGCGACTTCCTGTTCGACGAGCGCCAGGCCAAGGCGCCGATCAGCACACTGTCGGGCGGCGAGCGCAACCGGCTGCTGCTGGCCAAGATCCTGGCCCAGCCGAGCAACATGCTGGTGCTCGACGAGCCGACGAACGACCTTGACGCCGACACTCTCGACCTGTTGCGGGAGATGCTCGACGACTATGCCGGCACGGTCCTGCTCGTGAGCCACGATCGTGCGTTCCTCGACGAGGTCGTGACCAGTACGATCGCCGTCGAGGGCGATGGGACGATCGTCGAGTATGCCGGCGGCTACAGCGACTATTTGCTGCAACGGCGCGTCGCGGCGCCGCCGAAGCCGTCACTGCGCGGCGCCGCGCCGCGTCGTGACGCGCGGCGCGCGAGGCCGCCGAGAAGCTGGGCTACCGCGCGGCGCGCGAGCTGGCCGAGCTGCCGGACCGGCTGACCAGGCTCGCCAACGCCAAGGCCAGGCTTGAATTCGCGCTCGGCCAACCGGACTTCTACACAACCGATCCGGCCGGCTACCGCGACACGGTGGCGAAACTCGACGAGGTCGCCGCAGCGATCGCCGCTGCCGAGGACCGCTGGCTCGAGCTGGAGACCCGCCGCGAGGCGTTCGCGGGCACGAGCGACGGATGAGCGCCGCGCCGCCGATCGACCGGCCCTCGCCGAACCAGGGCCCACGCGCCGCCGGAACGCCGGTCGACATGCTGGTCGTGCATTATACGGAGATGGCGTCGGCCGCCGCCGCCTGGACTGGCTGTGCGACCCGGCGGCGCGGGTCAGCGCCCACTATCTGATCGCCGAGGACGGCACGGTACACGCGCTGGTGCCCGAGGACCGCCGGGCTTGGCACGCCGGCGTTAGCGGGTGGCGCGGCATCACCGACGTGAACGCCCACTCCATCGGCCTCGAGCTCGACAACCCCGGCCACGGCCATGGCTACCGGGACTTTCCCGAGCCGCAGATCGCGGCGCTGATCGATTTGTGTCAGGGCATCCTGGCGCGTCACCCGATCCCGGCCCGTAACGTCATCGCTCACTCCGACGTGGCGCCGGCACGCAAGCGCGACCCGGGCGAGCGCTTCCCGTGGGCCCGCCTGGCCGCTGCCGGGATCGGCCTGTGGCCGGCCGACGGCAGCACCGCGGCGCCGGCGACCGACGTCGCAGCGCAGCTCGCCGCCTATGGCTATGGCGTCAGTGACGCGCCGCTGGACGCGGTGATCACGGCATTCCAGCGCCACTTCCGGCCGGCCCGCGTCGACGGCGTCGCCGATGCGGAGACCATGGCCCGCCTGGCCGCCGTGCTGGCGCTGACGCATTGAGGTTGCGTGGGCGCGCCGAAGACGCCAAATACTGGGGAAGCGTCAGACGGCCGGATGGCCGCATGCCGGCAATGGGGAAACCCGCCGGTGTGAGGAAAGTCCGGGCTCCACGGGAACACGGTGCCGGCTAACGGCCGGCGGGGGCGACCCTAGGGAAAGTGCCACAGAAAGCAAACCGCCCGCCAAAGCCTTGGCCCAGGCCGGGGGCGGCGGGTAAGGGTGAAAGGGTGCGGTAAGAGCGCACCGCGCGTTCGGCAACGATCGCGGCACGGCAAACCCCCCCGGGAGCAAGACCGAGTAGGGGCGGTCGGCGGGCTGCGGGCCCGCAGGCGTGTTTCCGCGCCACCGCCCGGGTAGGTCGCGCGAGGCGCCGGCGACGGGCGTCCCAGATGAATGGCCATCCCCTGCGCTTGCAGGGACAGAACCCGGCTTACAGGCCGTCTGGCGCTTTCGCATCACAGGAATGAACAACCCGACGAAGACTGTGACAAAACGCATCCACAAGCAATCACGGCCGCTGTCAGCCATCGATTATCGATTGGCACGGCAGGGACGCATTACGCGACGCATCGAAGAGCTGAGCGAGGCCGAGATCTCGGCAATCAGCCGCTTGGAAGTCCCGCCCGAGCATAGGCACCTCGACGAAGAGCTGATGTAGGCGGCGGCGTGACATCACGGATCGGACATCGCTGGCCCGGCGAGTTCGCCTACCGGCGTTCTGCCCCCTGGGCTGTTCCGACAGGTGCGCAACAGGCTTGTCGCCATCTACCGAGCCCGCCGGCACAAGGGCGTCAGGCGGTCGGAGTAGCAACCCTTACTCTTGCTGCCACTTTCGCACGCCGTGCATCACGGCGATGACCTCGATGCGGTCATCGGTGACCATGTAGGGGACGAAAGAAGGCGTCCCCGGCACGACGAGTTCACGCGTGTGCGGCTTGCGGCCGGGACGGCCCATTCCCGGGAATTCTCGGAGCCCCTCGACAGCGGTAACGATCCGCTCGGCCGTGGCTGAGGCGGCGGCTGGGTTGAACTGGGCGATATAGTCGTGCAGGGCCCGCAGGTCGCCGACCGCCTGCTCCGACCAGACGATGATCATTTCGGCGGTTCGCGCTCATCCTCCTGGCCCCAACTGAGAAGCCACTCGCGAACCTCGTCGTGGGCAACCGTTCGGCCCTGCCGGATGGCTGCGAT
>CBDHDN010000055.1:0-199380 GCA_965261585.1 Alphaproteobacteria bacterium | reverse complement strand
CCACCGCCGCCGCCGCCGACGCCGCCCGCACCGCCGCTGCCGCCGGGGCCGCCAAAGCCACCGCTCGCGCCGAATCGCCCTTCGCTCCCGGCGGCGTTGCCCGTGGTGGCGCCGCCGCCGCCGCCGCCGCCGCCGCCGCTGCTGCCGCTGCTGCCGCCGGAAATCGTGCGCCCCACAGCACTATTCAAACCCTCAAACCCGTCACCGCCCGTGCCACCGGCGCTACCGGGACCGCCGACGCGGCCACCATTACCACCTTCACCGAACCCACCATTGAATGTGCCCCCGGCGCCTCTTTAGCCGCCTTCGCCGAACGCGCCGCCACCGCCGGCGAGGCCGCCGGTAACCCCGACGACCGGGAGTCCGATAAATGTTGCGGGAAGGTCTTGCGTGTTCGTGTCGGTCCCAACGGTGATGTTAAAGAGGCCGAAGAAATCGACGATAAGCCCTCCAACACCGCCGCCGCCGCTGAAACCGCCGAGGCTGCCGCCAACGCCTGGCCCACCCTGTAGACCGGGGCTACCCACCGTGCCTACATTGCCGACAAATCCGCCCTGACCGTCCTTGCCAGCCGTGCCGTTGTCGCCGGTGCCCAGAGGGTTACTAAATGTGATCTCGCCTTCGCCGCCGCCATTGCCGGGTTCGCCGCCCCCACCAGGAGAGCCACCGCCAGACCCACCGAAGCTTCCGTTAAAGGCGCCACCACCGCCGCCGCCGCCGCCGGCACCCGGCGTGCCGCCAATGGCGGAAAGATCGAATTCGACGTTCTTGCCGATATCGACGTCGTTGGCGATCTCTATCGAAAGCACGTTCGTGCCAGTGGCCGTAATGGTCGTGTTGTCCGCAACAACCAGATTGCCGTCGAAGCGGAACTTGGCGACGCCTGGTTCCGACATCGGATCGCCAGGGAGAACGACTGAGAACGCCCGCCGCTGATCGAGCCGGCGCTGGCGTCGATAAAGCCGGTGGTCGTGTTGATCGTTATGCTGCCGGACAACGTCAACGGCGTGACGTTGGGTGTCACCGTCGGTGCCGCGCCGGCCAGGCCGTCAAGCCGGGTCGCGACGATGTTGTCGAGGATGGCGCCTTCGGCTTCGATCACGACGGCCTTGAGTGCCGTGAAGGTCGCCGGGATGTCGGCGAAGGTGACGAGGCCCTGATCGCCGGGCACGCTCAACATCGTCGTGACGATACCGCCATTGACCGTCACGCCGGTCACATCGACGGTCTTCATCCCCGGACCCGCAAAGCCGAGGCTGAGCTGGTAGAGCGCGAACCCCGCGGGGGCATCGGGCGTCAGCACGAACGACTGGTCGAGGCCCGCGACCGCCGCGGTCGACATCGCCACGTCGCGGCCGAACGTCATGGTTGGTGCCGCCGCGACGGCCGCGTCGGTCACGGTGGCGAGGTCGTCGATCGCCTGGATGACGAAGCCGTCCTCCTTGTACCCCTCGTCCGGGTTCGTGCTGATCGGCAACCCGGCGAAATCAATGACCTCGTCGAAGTTCTGGAACTGGTCGAAGTCGCCGAACGTCAGCACCTCGAGGCCGGAGCGCAGCTCGATCCGATTGCTGTCGATGACGCCGGTCACGTCACCGGCCGTTGTCGTCACGGCGTCCAGCGTGTCGGTGCGCTGACTGCCGAGGATGCGCACGAGCTCGGCCCCCTGGGTAGAGATCACGTCGAAATTGTCAGATTCGGGATCGCCGACCGCGCGCGCCTTCAGGATGTCGCCGTCCTGCTGGGTCCAGGCCACACCAGGATCGGTGGAGACGGCGCCATAGGCCGCGTTGTCAACGATCAGCGTCTCGATATCGATGTTGAGCCGCGTGAAGCTGTCGGCGACCGGGAAGGTCGGAATCGGCACGATCAGCTCGTCGACGTCGTCGCCGCCGGCGACGTTGGTGTCGACGCCCAGCGCGATCGCCAGCGCCGTAATTACGTCGTCGCCGGCGCCGCCGTCGATCGAGACCTCGGTATCGACGAACGCGTCTTCCAGCGCGCCACCGTTCGCCGGGTTGGCGAACCGTGTGTCGGTGGCAAACACATCGTTGCCGGTGCCGAGGCGCACATCGACCAGCTCGACATCTGCGAAGAAGATGTCCGCGACCGCGACCTCGACGAAGCCGGTGTTGGCCACCGCGCCCGCCGCCGGATCGGTCGGATCGACGCCGCCGCCCAGGATCGCCCCGTCGATGGCCGCGGTCTCGGCCACGAAGTCGACGATTAGGTGGCTCACGGTTTCGACCGTGATCGCATCCATGCCGCCGTTGGCCTGGACCGTGGTCGCGACAACCGTATCCTCGATGGTCAGCGTGTCGTCGGTGTCGGCCAGGTTGAACGTAATCACGCCGAGCGTCGGCGTGAGCGCACCGAGCGTGAGCAGCGCGCTCACATTCGGGTCGATCGAGTTACGGTAGGAATGCGCATTGCTGCGCACCCCCCGCGCAGATCCGGACGTGGTCGTTGAACCATCCGGCTCCTACCTCGGGTGCTTGACGGCGAACCGCTGGTCCGGCCATGGGTGGCGGATGGAGGCGCGTGGCCACAGGATTTCGGTCATGCGCTCCAATCGCTTCCAACTAAATCGGGCTCGCTGGGACCGGCGGCGTAGCGCCCGCATCCACCGGCGTTGCAGCCTGCGGAGGAACGCACGGATGAACCGGCCTGACCCTGGGACGGCAAAGTAGTTGAGCCAGCCATTGCAGACTCGCCCCAGCCACCTACCAACTTCCCAGATGTCGTGGTGCCAGCGCTTGCGAAGCACCTCGTCGATGCGCGCCAGGGTCCTGTTGACCCGTTTGGCAACCGGTTTGCGACCAAGCCGAAAGCGTCCTCTCAGGGTCGTCGTGCAATAGTGCGTGAGGCCCAGAAAGTCGAAAGTCTCCGGCTTGCCCACCCCGCGCTGGCGCCGGTTCAAATCCGCGAACCGGCCAAACTCCACGAGGCGGGTCTTGTCCTGGTGGAGGCTGAGACCGAACCGGGCCAGCCTCTCCCGAACGTCGCGGAGGTACCGCTCCGCATCCCGCTTGTGTTGGAACCCGACAACGATATCGTCAGCGTAACGGACGATGATCGCTTCGCCATCCGGGACGTTCGGGCGCCATTTCTTGTGGAACCACACGTCGAGCACGTAATGCAGGAACACGTTCGCCAAGACGGGGGAGACTATTGCCCCCTGCGGCGTGGCCATACCCGTATCTGCCCATGACCCACTCTCTATGACGCCGGCGTTCAGCCATTTCCGGATCAGACGGATGACCCGCCTGTCTCCGATGCGGTGCTCTAGGAACGTGATCAACCCATCCCGCGGGATCGTGTCGAAGTACGCCCGGAGGTCTGCATCGACTATCCAGCTGACCTTGCGCCGTTCTATCCCGAAGGCCAGGGCATCGAGCGCATCGTGCGCCCCCCGCCCCGGTCGGAACCCGTAGCTGAAGCCAAGAAACACCACCTCGTAGATCGGTGTCAGGATCACATCCACAACCGCCTTCTGGACGACCTTGTCCTCCAGCGCCGCGATCCCGAGCGGTCGTGTCCCCCCGTCCGGCTTGGGTACCTCTACCCGCCGAACCGGTGGCGCCCGGTACGCTCCCCCTCTGTGCAGGCGCCGGTGCAGGTCGAGCAGGCGCTCATCCAGACCCTCGCCGTACATGTCCCACGTAACGCCGTCGACACCGGCTGCTGCGTCCTTCTTCAATGCGAAGTAGGCCGCACCGAGCGCGTCCGGCGTAATGTGGTGGAAGAGCGCAGTGAGACGTTCCTTCGGGTTTCTCTCTGCAGCTTTCCGTATCCGGGCCGCCGCCTGTGGCACGCTCACCCGACACTGGGTTCGGCGCGTGCTTTGGCAATCCGGATTCCCCTTGGTTGAGGCCCTTTCCTCCGGCGACTCCGCAGAAGCTCGCGCTCCCTTGTTCGCCGCCCTCACAGGTCGTACGGCCTCATCCGACTTCTTCAAAACCGTTCATCATAGGCTTCGGTTTTCTCCATTCCCTACGCGGCCCCTTTACGACAACCGGGGCAGTTTGAAGACCTCCCAGGGTCCCAACAGAAGGCGTGCGAACGTGCATGGGTTCTCTGACACCGCGGGGCTCGCCGACATCTCACCAAAACGACGCCTGCAATATTGCCTTCGACCGATCTGAAAGCCTCGGCACCCCGGACCATCGCTTTTACGGTGCTCAATAGGCCCTGCCCATCCATGCCGCTACCGACGCTTCGCCTGCCCCCTCACGGGAGCCAACGCACGGCTCGCGGAGAAACGTGGTTCGGTTACTCCTTCGTTCCGGGGGACTTGCACCCCCTACCTTCTGTCAGTTCGCCTGGCGCACCAGATCGTCGACGCCCAAGCTGCCATTCAGAAGCAGCGGCGAGGCTATGTCCGACAGATCCGGTCCCACCGAAACCGCGTCGTCGCCGTCGCCGAGGTCGACCGTAGTTGCACCGGCGACGCCGCCGATGGTCAGTGCATCGGCACCGGTGCCGAGCCGGATCTCGATCGTCTCGATGTCCTGATAGCGGATGCCGACCTGGCCATTGGGCGCGGCGTTGTCGGCGGCGCCCATGCCGAACCCGGTCAGGCTGACATTGACGGCGCTCGACAGGACGCCCTGAGCGTCGTCGGCATCGGCGCTGTCGTCGATCAACAGGCTGTCGAAGCCCCCCACTGCCCAGGAACGCCAGGCGCCCCGCCACGGCGTCGAGCAGGCCGCCGTCGGACACCGTCGCGGCGTTCGTCCCGCCGCCGAGGTCGATCGTCGTTACGGTTTCGGCGTCGGTGCTGGCGACCGCAATGGTGTCGGCAAACGCGCCCAGGTTCAGATCGAGGTTCGTGATCCCGTCATAAACGACGCTACCACTCATCCCGAGGCCGGTGAGCGTCGTCGCGGTCAACGTACCGCTCAGCGCGCCAGTCGCACCGGTACTGTCGAGAACCAGCCGGTCGGCATCGTCCTCGCCCATCACGGTCAACACCGCATCGATGCGCGCCAGCGTACCGCCGCTGTTCGTCGCCAGAGTCGCGGCGCTGCCGACGTGGATCAGGTCCGCGCGACCGCGGCCCACCACCATCGTCGCCGCCACGACGCCGACCAGGCTGATGATGTCCTCGTCGCCGCCACCCTCGACCAGCACCGACGCACCCTGGATGAGGCCCGACAGCTCGATATTGGCACCGTCGCCTTCGTCGCCGTCGTTCTCATCGCCGCGGATCGCGACCCCGGCGGCGCCGTCGATCAGGCTGCCGGCCGCGGCAAATATGCTGTCGCCGGCGAGCAACGCCACCGTGCCGAGGACCGCCCGAACCGTCGACGTCGCGCCGAGCACGATGTCCTCACCGGTCGCGACGCTGTCGTTGGTCGTGATCGAGACGTCGCCGTTCAGCGATAACACGGTGTCGATGCCGATGCCGCTGGCGACGTCGACCACGATGATGTCGCCAGCCGCCGTAGCCGCGAACGTCGTCTGCGATGCATCGATTTCCAGCGCGTTCTCAGGCGTCGAAGTTACCGGATCGGCCTGTTCGCCGATCGAGCCGCCCGACGCTGACAGGATGATGTCGGGGCCGCTGACGTCCACGTCGTCACTCAGCGTGTCGGCGTCGAGGATCGAGCCGGTGGCCCGCAGGCGCACGGTGCCGGTCACGGTCGCCACGGACACCACGCCCATGTCGCCGGTCTCGTCGACGTAGATCCCGTTCCGAGCCAGCGCCGCGAGGGTCCCCGCAACGATCCGCAGCGGCGCGGCTTCGGTGCCGATCATGCCGGCCGTCGCCGACAAATCCAGGGAAGCCGTCGTGATCTCCGCAGTCGGCGTCTCGGCAACGATGTCGCCGCCGGAGCTGACGATCGTGGTCGAGCTGAACGGATTGTCGATCGCGCCGGTAAGGACGACATCGGGGCCGCCGGTGTTCTCGATCGTGATCTCGGTCTGGCCGGGATCGGTTGCCGTGGTGAACAGGAACGTCGAGGTGACAGCACTGACCGTGATGTTCGCATCGAACGTGGCGCTGTCGTTGAGCACGTCGATTGCGCCGATCCGGAACGTCTTGTTCGACGCGTTCGTGAGGGTCACGCGATCAAATGCGGTGAGGAACGTAACGTCGGACGTTCCTTTGATCAGGCTCGTGGTCGTCGTGAACGACCTGTTGTCGTTGTCATATGTGGACGGCGTGATCCGGATCGTGATCGTCCCGGCGAAACTACCGCCTGGATTGGCGATATCGCCGACGATGACCGTATCATTGGTGATCGTCACGTCGGCGACGTTGCTTTGCGGGCTGATATTGCCGGCGGCGTCGACCTCGAGCAGCGGACTGCGCGGTCCCAGCAACACGACGTCCGAATTGAAATCGATTGTCCGGTTGTAGTTGAGCTTCGGCGTTTCGGTCGCCGTTCCGCCGTCGAAGATTGCGCCGTCGCGATCGGCAGACGCGGAGAAACCCGGAGTCCTCAACGCGTCAGCCTCGACAAGGAGATCGCGCGTGGCGATCTTCGATCCAAGCTCGGTTGTGACGTTCGTTGTCGCGGTCAGGGTGTTAGTGGTCGTGGAGGTCGAGTTGCCGCCAAGCCCGCTGCTTGCCGCGAAGGAATTCGCGTCCGTCGGCAGGGCCTCGTGACTTGCCCGGATATCGACGCGCCCTTCCCCGGCAATTTGCGTCGCCGGATTCACAGGCGTCACAGCCGGCTGGCCGCGGACCGTGACAGTCGCAGTGGACGTCGTCGTGAGCGTCGCGTCGGCGATCGAGGTGGCGCCGAGAAGCGTGCTGGAGTTCGCGTCGGCGTCGATCGAAGCGTCGATGCTCGTCACGCGGGCCAGGATGTCGACGTTTTGGCCGCGCAGGCTGGCGCCCGATCCGACGACCGTAGCCGTGGTGCCCGTCACCGTAGCGCTCACGCTGGTTCGCGTGTCGGCGCCGAGGCCGCGGCCATCGGCATCCGTGTTTGCATCGACTGTCATGGCCATCCGGGCCTCGACGACGACGTTGCCGCCGGCCACAACCGTTGCGCCGGCGCCGACGGTGGTTGTTGTCGTGTCATTCACCGTCAGCACAGCGTTGGTCTGGACGATGTCGGCTATGAGGCTCAGGCTGCTGCTGTTGGCGTCGACTTCGCCGCGATGGCTGGTATCCGCGAGCAGCGAGAAGCTCGTTCCTGCCAGAACCGCCGCGCCCGCGCCGACCGTGGCGGCGTTGCTGTGGTTGATGACTCCCTCGGCGTTGTTGACGCCGACACCGATGAGAGCGCCTGAGCCGCCACGCGCAAACGCGTCCGCGTCGGTTGTGGACGTGGATGTGATGCTGACGGCACCCGCAACGTCGACGCTCGCGTTGTCGCCCAGCGCGGCGCCGCTCTGTGTCCCCAGGCCGATCGTCGCCTCGGCGACGGCACCGCGGCCGAGGAACAAACCGCCGCCGGAGGCCGTCGCGTCGGCATCGGCGGTATTCCAGGCGCGGGTGACGACCGTCAGGTCGCCGGCGCCGGTAAGCGACCCGCCAACGGTCGTCTGGGTCGTACCCTCCGCTACCGCATCGGCGAAGCTGGTGCCGACGCCGAGCCCGAGCCCGAGGGTGAAGCCTTTAGCATTTGCGATCGCAGCGTTGTTGGCCCGGGCGTTGATCGTGATGGCGCCGACGGCGTCGAGCACCGCACCATTGGCAATGAGGGTCTGGACGTTCGCGGCGGCACGCGCGCCCGGGACGGCGCCGTTGCCACCAATCAGGCTGCCGCCGGAAGCGTTGGCTTCGGCGCGGGCGCCCTTGGCGATCTGCACGCCGGCCGCATCGACGTTGTGGCGCGAGTCCACGATGATCCCCTGACCCGCGGTGATCGCCGCGCCCCCACCGATGCGGCTCTCGATGCGCGGCGTCACCTCGGCGCTGGCGAGACTGACGCCAACCGTGAGGCCGCCGAGGCTGAGACCGAACAGATCGGCAACCGCATTGGCCTCGGACGTCGCCGTGACGGTGACCTGGTTGGTGACGCCAATCACGCCGGAATCAACGGCCGCTGTGACCTGGCCGTCTGCGCGCGCCGTCGATTCATTCAGCGCGCCGGTCCCGATACCGCCCTGCACAGCGGTGCCGTCGGTGTCGATCGAGGTTGTCAGAAGCGCTTCGACCGTCAGGTCATTGACGCTGACGTCGGCCGCCAGGGATGCCGCGGACATGCCGGTCTCTCGCGCATCGGCGAAGACGACGCCAACGGCCGCCGCGCCGACGCCGAGCCCGCTGGCGTTCGCATCGAGTATCGTTGAGCTGTCGGCCCTTATCGTCAAACGATCCGCCGTCTCGACGATGGCGCCGGAGTCGACCGCCGCCTCGGTGACGGATTGGGAAAAGAGCTCCGCGACGGCAGCTTCGATACCGACGAAGCCGCCGGCCCCGGCAAATGCGTCGAGGTCGAAACGTGTGACGTCGGTCGTGGCCGCAACGTTGATGTCGCCGCCGGCGGACAAGCTGGATCCCGAGACGAACGCGGTCGTCGTCGTCATCGTCAAGAACGCGACGATGGCAGTGCCGCCGAAGCCGAGGGTGCCGACGCCGACCGCACCGGCCCCGGCATCGACGTCCAGGCTGAACGTCGATGTCGCCTCAACGCGAATGTCGGTAAAAGCGTCGATGTCGGCGTTGCTCGAGATGTGCGCATCGACGAGTCCACCGACGCTCAGCGCCGCAAACGTGCCGGCGAGGGCAAGCTCACCACCGCCGGCGAAGCCAACGGTCAGCGTGTCGATCGTGCGGGTCGCCGTTGCCAGGACATCGATACCACCCGTAAGAGATTCGACGGTGGCGGCCTCTATTCTGGCGATGGTCTGGCTGGTGATCGTATTGGTCGTCACGCCGGCACCGACGCCAACCGTGCCGCTCACGGCGACTGCACCGGCGAATCCCTCGATCAGCACCGTCTCCGTCGCCGTCACACGAACGGCACCCATGGCGTTGACGATGGCGCCGCCGGAGATGCGCGCGTCCACCGTGTTGCCGATATTGTTGAGCGTCACCGACCCGGCACCGGCGGCGGTCGCCGTGAATGCGCCACCGACGGCCGTCGCGTTGATCGAATGATCTCTCGCGGCGGTGACGTCGACGCCACCGGTGACAGCGGTCACCGTGCCACCCTCGATGAAGGCGGTCACCATATTGGCGATGTCGTTGGTCGCCGCCGCCGCGCCGACGGCAAAGCCGCCGAGTCCTTTGAAGGTGACCGCGACGACCAGGGCCGCGATCGCCGCCGTGTCCGTCGCCGTGACGCTGATGGGCCCCGGGGCCGTCACCGTTGCGTTGGCGATGTGGGCATCGACGGTGTTGCGGATGTCGATCAAAGCCACTCTGACACGGAGCGGATTGAGGCCCGGCAGAAGGCTGCTGAATTTGGCGGTCGAGGTCGAGTCGGCGTGGACGCCGACGGCACCCCCGGCCGTGATCGTCGCGCCGTCGACAAGGGCCTCGACCGTGTCGCGCGCGTTGTTGATTACGACCGTGCCGACGGCGCTGCGGTCGTTCGTGCTCTGCGCCCGCACCGTCACGTTGACCGCGGTAACACTCGCGCCACCCTGGATATGGGCCCGTGCGTTGCTGCGGGTGTTGGCCCGGGCGAGGTTGCCGTCGAAAGTGACAGCATCGGTCCCGGGGATGCCGAGGGCCACGGTGAACGAGGTGTCGAGGACAGCGTCGAGGCTGTTTTCGGCGGCCACTGTGACGTCGCCAGCCGTCGCGTTGACGGTGGCGCCGTCGATGAATGCCAGGGACCCGCCGCTCGGCGTCAGCCGATCGACGCTGTCGGTGACCTTGGATCTGGGCGCCTCCATGTTGATCGCGGCCGCTGCCGGCTGACCCCCAACCAAGGCATAAGCGTTCAGCAGCCCGGCGACGCCATTGCCCAGCGGATCGGTGAGCTCTGTGAGCCTGGCGTCGACGAAGGCCTGGACGCTGACGTCGCCGAAACTGTCGAGTATGGCCTTCGACTCAACGTCCAGCGCGGCGCCGACCGTGTGCAGCGAGGCCGAGGCCGAGAGACCGACCCCGCCGACCGACAGTCCCAGGCCGCCGACGAAACTGTCGACCTCTTGGCGTGACAGCGCGACGACGTCCACATCACCCCGGGCCGTGACGACGCTGCCGGCATCGAGGAACGCGGAGGTGTCGTTCCTCACGATCCCCAGATCAACGCTGCCGGCGAGAGAAACCAACGCCACATTCAGGTTCACGGCGGCGTCGAAGACCGTTACGTCATTCTCCGCCGCAACGCTTAGATCCTCGGTCGTAACCTGCACCGATGGCCCGACTCGCGCGACGGTATCGGACTCGATCACAACAACGACAAGGTTGCCGGTCAGCGCGGCGCCGCCGCCGAACACGCCACTGGCCGCCAGCGTGAAGGCGTTTTCGCTGGATAGCGCCTGGACCGAAACACCCTGGATCGCCTTCGTCAACAGACGCACCGGTTCGAACCGGTGCGCGCTGCCGCCGGCCACGGATGCATAGAGACCAAACAGGGGGGACAGCCCCGATAGGGCATCCTCCGCCGACCTGTGGAGCGCGACGCGCGCCGGGTCCGTATTATCGACGCTGACGAAATAGGTTCGTCCGTTATCCAGTCCGTTGATGCTTGTGCCGCCACCGTTTCGATAGACGACGGCGTCACCGGTCCGCAGCCCATGGTTGGACCCGAGGTCGAACAAATCCGCTGACCCTAGGGGGAGACCGCGGAAGAAGGCGCTGGCCGGATCGAACTCGATGTTTAGGTTCCCGGCCGGCACGTCCAGCGTGTCGGTGAACGTCGTATCGGCGTTGACCACGGCCCTATCGCCGATCCAGGCTTGGGTGTCTGCCGATCAAGGTCGCGCCAAGCGAGGTCCCGTCGCCGATCCCGGCGCCGACGCTCGCAGATCCCGAAACGACATCCGTATCGGTGTCGTCCGTCGCCTTGATCAGCACATTGCCGCCGGCATCGACCACTGCATCGGCACCAACAAACGCATGCGTCTGGCTGTTCACCGATATGACGGGCAGCGACCCCGAAATCGCCAAGATAGAGCTGGTTGCCCCGCCCGCGATCGCCAGGACATCTTCGGTTCCCGACGCGCGAACCTCCACATCCTTCAGAGCGTTGACCACGGCGCTATTGCCGATGGACGCCGTCGTCTGATTGTTGACGAACGTCAAGTCGGCCGCGCCGCCCGCCGCCCCGACCGCTGACGCAGAGGCGGCGCCGGCGATGCCCATCACGTAGGAATCGGTGCCCGCGGCGATCAAAACGGACTGCTCGCTCGCCGCGCCCGTCTGGTCGGTGTTGACGACGGCATCATTGCCGATAAAGGCCGACGTACTGTTCTTGATGACCTTCGCCGCACCCGACAACTCGACGGCGACGCCGAGCGCGCCGGCGAAGCCCCTCGTCAGCGTCTCGACGTCATCACGCGACGTGGCCGTGACGGCCAGCCCCTGGATGGTCCTGGTTTCCGGGGTCGCCGTGCGCTGTTCGGTGAAGGACCGATCCGGCGCGCCGACGGCGATCACGTCGATCAAGGAGAAACTAAGGACCGGCTCAAGCGCATTGCTAACGCTGAAGCCGAGCGACCTGACCTCGCGGTCGTCACTCTCTGTCGCGTCATCAGCGAAAGTGACCACAAAGTTCCCTGTCCTCACGTCGACGCCGGGCCCATTCCCGTTGGCGGTCACGCTGGCCGCCGCCAGCATGCGCTGCGCGTCGGCGCCGGCGACGTAGGCTTCCGTAACCTTGTCGACGATCGGCACCGCCAGGGACGCACCGATTCCGATCACGAGCGTATTGCCAAGGGCGCCGGCGGAGATGTCGATCTCAGTCGCGTCATCCGCCGCGACGACGATGCTGCCATCGGCAAAGACCACGGTCCCAGCGTCGATGAAAGCCTGGGTCGTGATGGTGAGGACATAGACCCCGCCGGCACCAGCGATGGTTGCGAAGGCGCCTTGCGCCCCGGCCGCCGCCGCGGCAATGTCCTCCCGGGAGACGGCTTCGACGACCACATTGCCTTGCCGCGCCGCCGCGGCGCCCGCGATGAAGGCCCGGGTCGTCTTGACGATCGCGCCGAAATCCAGGCCGCCACCCCCGCCACGAAACCCCGTGCCGACAGTTGCGCCGGTGCGGCTCGCGACGGTCGTCGTATCGCCCGCATGGACACCGACATCCTGACCGGCCGTGGCCTGCGCCCCCTGGCCGATAGAGGCAGTCGTCGCCGCGACCACGCCGTTAAGCGCAACCGAACCCGCCAGAGACGCCGTCGCGGCCGAAATGCCGGCGACGCTCGTCGTGTCGACGTCGACCGTGGCATCGGCCCGAATGTTGATCGATTGGGCGGCGTCGGTGACGGCGCTCTCGCCGATCGACGCGGTGGTTGAGTTGGCGAGAACGCTGAGGGCCAGCGCCACACCAACGCCCCGGTTGCCCGCGTCGGCCGGACCATCGCCCGACGCCGTAACGACCGTATAGTCGCTGTCGGCCAGCACCGTGAGGTCGGCGCCCGAATTCACGGTCGCGCCATTGCCGATCGTCGCGCCGGTCGTGCCCAACAGCAGGTTCGCGGCCACCGAGCCGGCGATGCCGTCCTGGACCGCGCCGGCACCGGCCTTGGCTCTGGCCTCGAGCCGCCCGGCCGCACCGGTGCCGGAAAGCGCCTCGAGGCTCACACCGACGCCCGTCACGTTGGCCATGGATCCGATCGACGCGGTGCTGTCCCCATCGACGAAGTTGAGCGCCGCGGCGCCACCGATCGCCGTCGTGCTGTCCACCGCGCCGGCATCTGCATCGGCGCCGGCGTCGGTTTCGAGCGCACTGCTGAGGGCCAACGCACCGCCGCTGCTGACCGTCAGGCCGTCGACAATCATCGCGGTCACGTCGGCGAGGCCGGCGTTGACCGCAATCGCCGCCGAGCCCCCGATTGCCGCCAAGTCGACGCCATGCTGCATGGCCGCCTGGCCCGCCTCGGTCACCACAGCCGGGATCGTCAACCCGGCGTCGAGGTTCGCCAGCTGGTCGGCAATCTGCTGGTCGATCGGGACCGTCCCGTCCTGGGCACCGGCGGCGCTGGCTGTGGCCGTGGCGTCGCTGCCGATCGTCAACGCAGCCGCGATTGTCACATCGCCGTTTGCCGTGATATCGCGCTCGATCGCCGCGCCTGCCGTGCTGACCGCCGCACTGACGGCGATGCCGGCGCCGCCGGCGACGCCTGCGCCGGCCGCGTCCGCCTTGGCCCTTGTCGACGTCGATCCCCGCTGCGTCGCCCGCACCGTGAACGCACCGGTGAGCACCAGCGCCTGGAGGCCCGAGGCGAGCTGCGCGATCGCCTCGCGTGTCGAGAGGTCGAGCGCGACCGCTGGCGCCACGGGGGTGCCGCCGGCGGCGCCGGCCTCAGCCGCCGTCGACGACGCGTGGTCTGCGTCCGCCGCGATCGTCACATTCGCCGCGCCAGTGAGCGCCGCCAGCGACGCGACCTCGGCGCGAGTCTGCGCCGTTTCGACGGTCAGCGCGAACGAGCCGCCAATGCCGACACCTCCGCCGGCCTCGATCGCGGTTGCGGTGGTCATCGCCGCCGAATTGCTGGTCGCCGACACGGTGACGTCGCCACCACCGACTGTCGCGCTCGAGCCCGACGCCAGCAGAGCCTGGCTCGTCTCGCTGACGAAGTTGATGGCAAGGGCACCCGCCGCGCCGACGGCCGTCGCGCCGGCGCCCGAGACGGCCTCGACCGTGAATAGGGAGCCGACGACGCCGGCCATCGTGGTCTCGACGACGATGCTGCCGGCGTTCACGCTGCCGTCGATGCGTGCCTCCGTAGTGACGTCCGGCACGTTGACCGCCACAGCGACGGCGACCCCGAGTGCCCCATCGGCGGCGCCGGCGTCGGCCCGCGCCGATGCGTTGACCGTGCCGGCAGCCCGCAGGGTCAATTGCCCGCCGGCATTGACTGTCGTCGCTGTCGTAACCGACGCGAGGGCGTCGGCGACGGCGAAATTCGCGGCAATTGCCGCCGTCGCGCCAACCGGGTCATCCCCGGTTTCGATCGGCGGTACGGCGGGTCCATCCAGTCCGGCGAGGAACTCGATCGCTTCGGCGATCGTGCTGCCGGCGCCCGGGTCGCTCGCGCCGGCGCCGGCCTGGCTACCGAGCGCTTCGGCCTCGCTGGTCATGATCGCGTCGACCAGGAAGCTGACGTCGCCGACCGCACTGAGGTCGCGCGCCGTGCCGGCCCGCGCCGTGTCGTCGGCGATGGTAAGCGCGACGGCCCCACCCAGCAGCGCCGTCGGCCCGGCGGTATCACCACGGCCACGGGTCGTCGTCGTGCCGCGATGGACGACCTGTGCCGAAAGCGCACCCGTCACGTCGAGAGGGGTGCCGGCGCCAAAGCCAGCGACTGTCTCGCGTTGGGTCAGCGCACCTGCCAGCGACCGGGTCGTCGCGGTGTCGCCGCCGGTGCCGGCACCGGCCTCGGCAGTGACCGTGGCCGAGCGGTCCGAGTCGGCCACGAAGGTCACGTCGTTGGCGCCGGTCAGGACGGCCCCGTCCTGGATTTCGGCGCGCGTGAGGGCCGGCGCAATGTCGGCGTGCGCTGCGACCGAGAGGCCGACGCCCTGGGCGCCGCCGGCGCCGGGTGCGGGGCGCGCCGTCGCCTCGTCGCTCGACGCGTTTGTCGCGACGACGACGACATCGCCGGTGACCGAGGTCGCCCCGCGGACCAGGGCCTCGCTGGTAGAGCTCGCCAGGTTGAAGGCGAACGCCCCCGCTTGGTCGACGTTGGCGGCCGCGCCGGAGATCGCCTCCGCGCGCTGCTGGTTCGGCGCCGGTCGGGCTGTCGTTCCGGTCCCCGTCTCGATCCGAACGCTCGGCGCGGAGAGGTTCGCGCCATCCACGAATGCCGTGTCGCTGACCAGCGCGAAATTGATGGCGACGCTGCCGCCCAACCCGTTTGCACTGTCGGTCCCGGCCGCATCGGCCGTCGTCGCCGACGCCGAAGAAGACACCGCGGAAACCCTGACCTCCGTACCCGCCGCAACCGGGCCACTCGATCGGATGAAGGCTTCCGTGCCAATCGGCGCCAGCGTCAGATTGACGATCGGGATCGTCAGCGACGGCGCCGGCAGCGGCGCCGGCGGTCGGCCGCTGGCCAACGTGGTGAACGCAATGGCGGCGGGCGAGACAATGTTGCCGCCGTCCGGTGCCTGGGCGCCCCGACCCGTTTGCTCCGCGATCTCGACGAGCAAGTCTCGCGCCGCCATATCGCCGACCGGCGCCCCGTCGGGCGTCGCCAAGGCCCTGGTGACGACACTGTTCGTCGCGTCGGCGGCGACGTCAAGGCCGCCCGCGGATGCGATCGACGCAGAGCCGTCGACGAACGCCTGGGTCTGGTGCGCCAGGCGAACTGGCAGAAGGTAGGGGGTGCAAGTCCCCCGGAACGAAGGAGTAACCGAACCACGTTTCTCCGCGAGCCGTGCGTTGGCTCCCGTGAGGGGGCAGGCGAAGCGTCGGTAGCGGCATGGATGGGCAGGGCTATTGAGCACCGTAAAAGCGATGGTCCGGGGTGCCGAGGCTTTCAGATCGGTCGAAGGCAATATTGCAGGCGTCGTTTTGGTGAGATGTCGGCGAGCCCCGCGGTGTCAGAGAACCCATGCACGTTCGCACGCCTTCTGTTGGGACCCTGGGAGGTCTTCAAACTGCCCCGGTTGTCGTAAAGGGGCCGCGTAGGGAATGGAGAAAACCGAAGCCTATGATGAACGGTTTGAAGAAGTCGGATGAGGCCGTACGACCTGTGAGGGCGGCGAACAAGGGAGCGCGAGCTTCTGCGGAGTCGCCGGAGGAAAGGGCCTCAACCAAGGGGAATCCGGATTGCCAAAGCACGCGCCGAACCCAGTGTCGGGTAAGCGTGCCACAGGCGGCGGCCCGGATACGGAAAGCTGCAGAGAGAAACCCGAAGGAACGTCTCACTGCGCTCTTCCACCACATTACGCCGGACGCGCTCGGTGCGGCCTACTTCGCATTGAAGAAGGACGCAGCAGCCGGTGTCGACGGCGTTACGTGGGACATGTACGGCGAGGGTCTGGATGAGCGCCTGCTCGACCTGCACCGGCGCCTGCACAGGGGGGGAGCGTACCGGGCGCCACCGGTTCGGCGGGTAGAGGTACCCAAGCCGGACGGGGGGACACGACCGCTCGGGATCGCGGCGCTGGAGGACAAGGTCGTCCAGAAGGCGGTTGTGGATGTGATCCTGACACCGATCTACGAGGTGGTGTTTCTTGGCTTCAGCTACGGGTTCCGACCGGGGCGGGGGGCGCACGATGCGCTCGATGCCCTGGCCTTCGGGATAGAACGGCGCAAGGTCAGCTGGATAGTCGATGCAGACCTCCGGGCGTACTTCGACACGATCCCGCGGGATTGGTTGATCACGTTCCTAGAGCACCGCATCGGAGACAGGCGGGTCATCCGTCTGATCCGGAAATGGCTGAACGCCGGCGTCATAGAGAGTGGGTCATGGGCAGATACGGGTATGGGCACGCCGCAGGGGGCAATAGTCTCCCCCGTCTTGGCGAACGTGTTCCTGCATTACGTGCTCGACGTGTGGTTCCACAAGAAATGGCGCCCGAACGTCCCGGATGGCGAAGCGATCATCGTCCGTTACGCTGACGATATCGTTGTCGGGTTCCAACACAAGCGGGATGCGGAGCGGTACCTCCGCGACGTTCGGGAGAGGCTGGCCCGGTTCGGTCTCAGCCTCCACCAGGACAAGACCCGCCTCGTGGAGTTTGGCCGGTTCGCGGATTTGAACCGGCGCCAGCGCGGGGTGGGCAAGCCGGAGACTTTCGACTTTCTGGGCCTCACGCACTATTGCACGACGACCCTGAGAGGACGCTTTCGGCTTGGTCGCAAACCGGTTGCCAAACGGGTCAACAGGACCCTGGCGCGCATCGACGAGGTGCTTCGCAAGCGCTGGCACCACGACATCTGGGAAGTTGGTAGGTGGCTGGGGAGAGTCTGCAATGGCTGGCTCAACTACTTTGCCGTCCCAGGGTCAGGCCGGTTCATCCGTGCGTTCCTCCGCAGGCTGCAACGCCGGTGGATGCGGGCGCTACGCCGCCGGTCCCAGCGAGCCCGATTTAGTTGGAAGCGACTGGAGCGCATGACCGAAATCCTGTGGCCACGCGCCTCCATCCGCCACCCATGGCCGGACCAGCGGTTCGCCGTCAAGCACCCGAGGTAGGAGCCGGATGGTTCAACGACCACGTCCGGATCTGCGCGGGGGGTGCGCAGCAATGCGCATTCCTACCGTAACTACGACGACCAGCGCTTGCGCCAGCACGGCACCCGCAGTCCCCGTCGCTCCCATCCGCGATCGTGGTGACGTCCGTACTGTTCGTCGCAGCGATCGAGACCGAGCCAACGGCAACCAGGTTGGCATCGTCGACTACCCGCGCAATCGCGGCGCTGCCGACGATCGACGTCGCGCTGGCCGCCAGGCCGACGCCACCGGTAGCGGCTGTTGCCAGGGCCGTAGTCTGAAGGTCGGACGTGGCCGACACGTCGATATCGCCGCTGGCGCTGATCTGGGGAGGGGCCGCCGATAGTGACAATGGCCGCCGAGATGGCCCCGACGGCGGCAATTCCGGGCGACGCGGCGTCAACAGCTATGGCGGCGCTCGCGCTCAGAGTCACGTTGCCGCCACGGATCGTCGCGTCGTCGACGTCCAGTACCGCGACGGCGCCCGGCAGGAGGCCGGTCGGAAGGCCGGTCGCGGCGGCCACAAGGCTCACGTTGCCGTCGATAGACCCGCTGGCATCGGCAAGAATTTCCGCCCCGGGACGGAGCGCGATGTTTTCGACCACGACGTCCACATCACCGGCGCCGCCACCCGCCGCAGCTCGCGTGGATATGGTCCCGAAGACCAAAAGGCTGTCGTAGCCGTCTTCGCCTTGCACGTTCAGCAACGCCCCGAGGCCCCCGTCGAAGTCCAGGATCGTCAGGATGTCGTCACCGGCCCCGAGCCGGATCGTCAGCGATTCGGTCGGGTGCGGGAACGAGACGATTTCGATCGTCGGTCCGGCAAACAGCAGGTTGCCGTCGTTCGTCGGATCGCTCCCAAGCGTGAGCACGTCGAGCAGCGCCGACCCGCTGAGAACGACGTTGGCGGCGGTGCCTGTTTGCGTCAACGGCTCCAGGCCGGCATAGGCTATGATCGCGCCGTCGACGACGATCGTGCCTGAGTGGGCATCGGTTGCCTGGTAGTCCACCGTGTTGTAGGGGCCGCCGGCCAACACCAGGCTGTCGAACCCGCCCGCGCCCCCGTCGACGGCGCCGCTCAGCCCACCGCCATCGGCGAGCGTAAAGACGTCCTCGTTGTCCGCGGCGCCGGTCAGGTTCTCGAAGCCGCTGAAGGTGAGCCCTGACACGTTGCCCGCACCGGCGCCGTCGATCAGCCAGTCTGTATGTCCGGCAGAACCGACGAGCGTGTCTTGGCCAACGCCTCCGAACAGCGCTTCGACGCCGGCAAAGTCGATGGTAAAGTCGGGCCCGCCGATCGTCCCGCCACCGGCCGCGTCAAGCCGCCAGACGGCGGCGTCGCTCGTCTGCAGGACGAGGCTGTCGGTCCCCGCCGCATCACCGGCAAAGTACGAAATCACCGGCGCGGCCAGGTCGCCGAACGAGTCGATGTCGATGGTCAGCACTTCGCTACCGGTGCCGCTGGCAATGGAAACGGCACCGATGGCACTGAGGTCGCCTGTAGCGATGACCGCGTCGGCGTCATTGCGATCGACGACCTCGACGCGCTGGACCGTGACCGACTGCTGGTCGACCGTCTGCGTCTCCTCGACCATGCGGACGAGAAGATCGTGGTCCTGCCGGTCCGGCGCCGCCGCTGTGAGGTCGACCGCGAGCAGATCCGCGTTGAGCAGCAGCCGCGGCTCGAGCGGCTCGAAGATCAGACGGGTCTGGTGCTCGGAATCCGGGCGATAGCGGCGCTCTTCCGTCCGCGCCCACGGCCGACGACGGTGTCTGCCGCCCGACATAACGCCGCGTTCATGCGCCGCGAACGGGAACGCCGTGCTCCCCCCAAAATAGCCCCCACCGCGTCCGGATGGCGCCGGAGTTTGAAACAACACACGTGGCGGCGGCCCATTAGGGTTGCATGACAGGCGGTCGGCGTCAAAACGCCACCGTGCAACCCGCGCTCGCACAGCCCGTTGCAGGCGCGCCGGTCGGATCTATGGTAACCTACTGGCACATGCGGCCCTTTGCCCTTCCGGGCCGATCAGCAAGCGTGGCGGCGCGAGATGGCTGAACACGATCACGAAACAGTGAAGGGGCGGCGGGGACGTGTTCGTCGCTTTCCAGGGGCACGGTGACGGGACAAGACGGCTGACAACGGCGGCCGCAATAGCGCTGGCAATCGGGTTCGCCGCATCGGCCGGCGCCGCGCAGGAACATATCTTCGACTGTATCATCGACCCCTCGGCGACGGTGCTGGTGGGCAGCCCGGTCCCCGGGCTGTTGGAGCAGGTCCTCGTCGACCGCGGCGACTTCGTCGAGCAAGGCCAGATCGTGGCGCGCCTGGAATCCCGCGTTGAGGCGGCGGCGGTGGCCGCCGATCGCGAGCGTGCCGTGAGGTGGCCTCGCCGATTCGGACAGCCTGGCGGCTGAGTTAAGGTGTATTCCGGTTGTTTCTCAAGCCGCCAGAATCCCTTTCATGCGATCTTCCTGCTGCTGCTGTTGCGCCTGTGGGGATGTGGGCAAGGCGCGGAGCGGCGTGTCCATCATATCCACAGGCGGCTCGCCGCGATATGCCTCGGCCGGGGGCCGCCCGTCCAGCGCCAAGTGCGGCCTCTCAAGGTTGTAAAAGCGGACCCAATCACGGATCAGGCGCCGGGCGGAGAAGCCGTCGGCGATCTCGTGGAGATAGATCGCCTCGTATTTGAGCGAGCGCCACAGCCGCTCGATGAAGATATTGTCCATGCACCGGCCCCTGCCATCCATCGAGATCCGGATGCCGGCCGCCTGCAGGCGCCCGGTGAAGGCGAAGCTGGTGAACTGGCTGCCCTGGTCGGTGTTGAATATCTCCGGCGCGCCATGCCGGGCCAGGACCTCTTCGAGAGCGTCTGTGCAGAAGCTCGCGTCCAGCGTGTTCGACAGCCGCCAGGCCAGGACGTACCGGCTCGCCCAGTCCATGATCGCCACCAGGTAAAGGAAGCCGCGCTGCACCGGGATATAGGTGATATCGGCGCACCAGACATGGTTCGCCCGCTCGATCGCCAGGCCCCGCAGCAGATATGGGTAGACCCGGTGCTCGGGGTGCGGATCGCTGGTACGCGGCGCCCGATAGATCGCCTGAAGCCCCATCAGGCTCATCAGCCGCCCGGCCCGGCGGCCCCCATACGCACGCCCTCGCGGCGCAGGTGAAGTGCCATCCGACGGGCGCCGTAAAACGGGTACTTCAGGAAGAGCTCGTCGATCCGCCGCATCAGTGCGAGCGTCTCGGCGCTCTCCCCCGTCGGCTCGTAGTAGAGCGAGGAACGTCCGACCGACAGCAGGCCGCTCCACGATCAACTCCCCGATCTTGGCGTGAAGATCGCGGACCTCGCTCTCATGGTCCCGGACCCGCCGCTCGGCGCCCTTCGAGAACACCTCGACCAGACCCTCGATCGCCTGGCGCTTCCAGGCGCCCACCTGATTCGGATGGACCTGGTGCTGCGAGGCGATCTCCTGCAGCGTCCGCTCGCCCCGAAGCGCCTCCAGCGCCACCTTCGTCTTCAGCTCCCCTGAAAATCTCCGTCGCTTGCTGCTCATCTGTATTCCTCCGTCAGACAGTGGAATACACCTTAACGACCTGTCCGAATTTCCGGGGCCACCTCACCGAAAGCACGAGCCGGATCGAGGCCGAAGAAGCGCGCGTAGCGCTCTACTCAGGTTATGAGACTCGTTCCAATATTGGGCCAGAGGGAGCCGACTGAGGCCAAACAGTGTCATTTAGTCATATTATCCAAGGCGTTATCGGCTTCCTGGCCTCCGACCATAGGGCCATACAGGGCCATTCAGTGTCATGCATTTCTTTTCTGGTGTTGCCGTATGTGTTGACGCATTTCCCGCATGATGCCATATCTCCTTCATGCAGACGAACACCGGAAAACGCACCGCAAAGGTGCGCACGACACTCACCAAGCGGGTCATCGAAGCGCTTGAGCCGACCGACACGTCCTGAATCGCATGGGACGAAAAACTCACCGGCTTCGGCATCCGTGTCCATCCCGGCGGCGCCAAGTCCTTCATCGTCAACTACCGTGCCGGCGACGGCGGCCGGAAGGCGCCCAACAAGCGCGTCGTCATCGGCCGCTACGGCAAGGTGACGCCCGACCAGGCGAGGCGGCAGGCACAGAAGATCCTGGGCAAGGTCGCCGACGGCGACGATCCGGCGGAGGAACGCGCCGAGGCCCGCAGCATGCCGACGCTCGGAAATACCTTCGAAGAGTATATGACGGCTAATCCCAACCGCACGAAGCGCACCAACGAGCTCTACCGCTACGAGGCGAAGCGCTACCTGGGCGACTGGCTCACCCGCTCCATCGACACCATCACACGCAAGGATGTCGAGACCCGCTTCAACGGCATCACAGCCGACCACGGCTGGTCCGCAGCCAATCGCGCGATGTCGCTTCTACGCTCGGTCTACCGCCGGCCCTGCGTCGACCTGGACGGGCTGCGCAATCCGGTCGATCGCTGGCTCGCCGGCGGCGGCAAGTTCCACCGCAAGAAGCGGCGCAAGATCTCGGCCCCGGCAGAGGTGCTGCCGTGCTGGCGCGCCGGGATCGAGGTGGAGGTGCACAACCCGGCGATCCGGGACGCTCTCTGGTTCGGGCTCTACACCGGCATGCGCCGCGAGGAGGTGCTCACACTCCGCTGGGAGCGGGTTGACCTGGCAGCGCTCACCTTCCGGGTCGAGGAGACCAAGACCGGCGTACCCCTGGAGCTTCCGATCACCCGGCAACTCGCGGCCATTCTCGAACGCCGCCTGGCCGCGGTCGACGACTACCCGCCCGGCGTTCGCGACTGGGTGTTTCCCTCGCCCACCAGCGCCACCGGCCATGTGCAGGATATCCACCATCTCTACAGCCGCATCAGCAAGGCCGGCGGCGCCAAGTTCTGGTTCCACGGCCTGCGGAACTGCTTCATCACCGTCGCCGAGCGCGAGCTGATGCTGCCCTCCTCCCTCACGAAACGCCTCGTCAATCACGCCCGCCCAAACGATGTCACCGAAGGCTACGCCGCCGACTGGACCGTCGCGCAGCTTCGCGAGCCAGCGCAGAAGATCGCGGATCGGATCGAGGCGCTGATGTCCGGCACAGTACCTACCGCTCGCTCCGAGCAGCGCACTGCGCAGCGCACCAATACAGCCCCACAAGCCAAATAGGACACCCGACTGCGGACCATCGTCGGCCGGGTCGAATGCAGTCAACCCAGACCGGACAGTGCATGGATAGCATGCAGTCCAGCAGCAACTCTCGGGTCAGCTGGCCTTGGGCAGTTTCACCAGTAGGTCCTATATCAGCAGTTTGCTGAAAGTGGCCTATGACCGAAAAGCTCTTGACCGATTTCACCGTTCAAGTTATTTTCACCGTATGGTGAAACCGTATGAAATAGAGAACCAAGTGGAGATCACGGCCGTGGACGCGGTCCGCGCCCTGCTCGAACACGTCCCGAACATACAGATCACCAAGGTTCGCCACGAACAGCTTCTCGCGCCAGGCTACCAGCTCGATGCTCGGATCGATTTCCGCCACGATGGAATCCGCTATGCGCTCCTCATGGAAATCAAGTCAAATGGGGCGCCACGCTTTGCCCGTTCCGCGGTCTATCAGCTCGAGAGCTATATCGCGCATTTGCATCGATCTGAGCACCAAGACGTCACTCGGCAGTTCATTCCAATGCTGGTCAGTTCCTATCTGTCTCCAGAGTCGCGCTCCATCTGTCTCGATCATGATGTCGCTTACCTCGACCTCTACGGTAACGCGCACTTTGCTTTCGGCAATGTCTATATCGAGCGATCCGTCCCAGACAGACCGAAGTCCGAAACCCGCTCTCTGCGGTCACTGTTCACCCCGAAGGCAGCCGCAATCCTGCGCGTCCTCCTTCGAGATCCAGCCCGGGCATGGCGCGTCACCGATCTGGCCGAGACAGCCAACGCAAGCCTTGGCCATGTGAGCAATGTTCGCAAAGCACTCCTCGACCGGGAATGGATCGCAATTCGTGACGACGGCCTCGTCCTTGTCCAGCCCGACACGCTACTGAAGTCGTGGCGCGAGAACTACCGTCAACCGGCCGGTCATCACATCAGCGGATACACGCTTCTCCACGGCGACCAACTGCGTAACACCTTGTCAGGAAAACTAAACCCGGGACCGCAACCTCCGCGCGCGATCTGCGCGTCAAACTCGGCCGCCCAGTGGTTTGCGCCATACGTCCGAGGTGGCACACACAGCTTCTATGCGGACGAACCCGGGGCTCAGATGCTGAAAGAGACGCTCCGCCTGACTCATGCTGCACAGGGGGCCAACGTGATCCTGCGCATCCCGAATGATGAGAGTTTATTCGAAGACGCCGTTCAGCCGGTGCCGGGCATCTTCTGCGCCAATCCGGTCGTCACCTACCTCGATCTGTGGAACGGCAACGATCGGGACCGTGAGGCCGCCGACCATATGGCCGCGAAGTGCTTTCCATGGTTGTGAGGGAACCCCAGGCCGCCGGTGACTACGATGACCGGACGACAGCAGCGGTCAAATCCGTACTCATCGAGATCGGCCAAATCCTCGGTTGGTCTTGCTTCGCAAAAGTGGAGAGCACCTACTGAAACAGGAGGTGTTAGATGGGGCGAGGAATCAGGTTTACGACGGAGTTCAAGCGCGAGGCGGTGCGCCTAGTGCTGAGTAGTGGCCGGCCGCGGACAGAGATCGCGGAGGACCTTGGGGTCGGGCTGTCATCGCTGACACGCTGGATCGGTCAATATCGCGGTGAAGAGATGCCGCCAGAGATCCGGGACGACCTGCAGGCCGAGTTGAAGCGGCTGCGCAAAGAGAATGCGGTTCTCCGGCAGGAGCGTGACATTCTAAAAAAAGCCGCGGCCTTCTTCGCGAAGGAGGGAAGTCGATGAGGTTCGCGCTCATTGATGCCGAGAAGGCCGAATTTCCCGTGAGGACGATGTGCCGGGTTCTGGATGTTAGCGAGAGCGGGTTCTTTTCATGGAAAGGGCGGCCTGCCAGTCAGCGTCAGCGGGACGATATGATCTATCTGGCTCATATTCGCATCGCCTTCGAGTTATCGAACCGAACCTACGGCAGCCCGCGCATGCACCGTGATCTTGTGGATGAGGGTCTGTCCATAGGACGCCGCCGGACAGCCCGCCTGATGCGCGAGAACGGCCTGGCCGCGCGCCAGAAGCGTCGTTTCAAACGAACCACGGACAGTACGCACGCCTGGCCGGTCGCGCCCAATCTGCTGGACCAGGACTTCGCGGCAGAGGCGCCAGACCAGAAATGGAGCGCCGACATCTCCTACATCTGGACCGCCGAGGGATGGCTCTATCTCGCCGTGCTCATCGACCTCTTCTCACGGCGTGTCGTCGGCTGGGCTGTCAGCGATAGGCTGAAGAAGGATTTGGCGCTGCGTGCCCTGCGTATGGCGCTTGTCACGCGACACCCACCCAGTGGTCTGATCCATCATTCCGAGAGGTATAGCTGAATCTTGTGTACGGCGTTGGAAAGAGGGCGGCGTATCCTGGTGATTGTTGCAGTCACCACTTGACCTAAGCCAAGGAAGGATACGCCATGGAAGAGAATACCGTTGTTGCCTTTCGGAACCCATCGAATTTTCAGGATGACCCGTTGACGGAAGTCCTACGAGCTGGGGCGCGTGAGTTGCTGGCTCAAGCCGTGGAAGCTGAAGTTGCCGAGTTTCTGGAAGGTCATGCGACGCTGGTTGATGACCGGGGCCGTCGCCGGATTGTACGCAATGGCCACTTGCCGGAACGGCTGATACAGACCGGGATCGGCCCGGTGGACGTGCGTCAGCCGCGTGTCCGGGATCGGAGAGCCGGCGAGGGTGCCGGCGCCATCCGGTTCACGTCGGCGATCCTGCCGCGCTATCTGCGCCGCACCAAGAGCCTGGAGGATTTGCTGCCGTGGCTATACTTGAGGGGCATCTCCAGCGGCGATTTCTCGGAAGCGTTGGCGGCGTTGCTGGGGGCACAGGCCCCGGGTCTGTCGGCCTCCACGATCGGGCGACTGAAGGAAGTTTGGCAAGACGAGATGGAGCGCTGGCAACGGCGTGATTTATCGGCCAAGCGCTACGTCTACTTCTGGGTCGACGGCATCTATTTTGGCGCCCGCCTGGAAGAGGAGAAGCAATGCATCCTGGTTATCATCGGCGCCACGGATCACGGAACCAAGGAGTTGATCGCCATCACCGACGGCTACCGCGAGAGCGAACAATCCTGGCGCGAGGTGCTGCTCGATCTCAAGCGGCGTGGTCTCGGCATCGGCCCGGAACTGGTGACCGGCGATGGCGCGCTCGGCTTCTGGAAGGCGCTCCGCCAAGTCTACGGGGCCGCCCGCGAGCAGCGCTGCTGGGTGCATAAGACGGGCAATATCTTGAACAAGCTACCCAAGGGTCGGCAGAACAAGGCCAAGGGTCACTTGCAGGATATCTGGATGGCCGAAACCAGGAAGGACGCGGAGACCGCCTTCGACTTCTTCCTGGAAGCCTACGGACCGAAGTACGAAAAGGCCACGGCCTGCCTGGCCAAGGACCGGGACGCCTTGCTGAGCTTCTACGACTTCGCCGCCGAGCATTGGAAGCATGTGCGGACGACGAACCCCATCGAGAGCACCTTCGCCACGGTTCGCCTTCGCACCTATCGGACCAAGGGTTGCCTGTCACGCAAGACGGCGATGGCCATGGTCTTCAAGCTTTGCCAGGGGGCCAGCAAGAAATGGCGGAGGCTCAATGGATCAGATCAGTTCGCCAAGATCATTCGAGGCGTCAAATTCGTGAATGCAGAACGCCAGGATCGCGCCGCCGCATGACAAACCCATACACATCTTTTGACAATAGCTCTCATTCCGACCGCGGCAGCCAGTATTGCTCAATCGACTATCAGGCGGTGCTGAGAAAACATGGCTTGCTGATCTCGATGAGTGGAAAGGGCAACTGCTACGACAACGCTGTGGTCGAGACGTTCTTCAAGACCATCAAGTCCGAACTGATCTGGCCGGTCTCCTGGCAGACCCGCAGCCAGGCCGAGAACGCGGTGGCCAGATCCATCGACGGGTTCTACAATCCGATCCGCCGCCACTCGACGCTCGGCTACCAGAGCCCGGTCCACTTCGAGATGGCGGGCCGAGAGTGAGCAATCAGCTCTCCACTAAACCGAAGCAAGACCACACTTCTCCAGATCGACCTTGATCTCCTATGGGCCCTGGCCCCCGTTTACGCGCCTCGCTTCGTCACCCGGCCGCCGCTCACCTCGAACGAATGATCGCGCATCGTCTGGATGCCGATCCCGATCTCCTCGCTGAACGCGATCCTTTCACGCCGAGGCAGAGTCACTGATCAGCATTGAACTGGCGCGCCGATCAACAACCTCAACCCGCGACCAAATTCCCCGCCTGATAGAGCCACCCCGTCATTGGCCGTTCCAGCTTCCAGAGTATCTTCATGGGTCGTTCCGATTCATGACTTCGGTAGCGGGCATGGCCGCAGCAGTGGTACGGAAGGGTTTCACCCCGGCCATCCCTTTTGCGTTCACGCACGAACAGGATGACGTTCGTACCTCGGGCCGGTTGTTGGACATAGCGTCGCCCGGTGATGGTATCGGGTGATGCAGTGTTCTGCAATTCCCAGTGATACAGAGTCGGAGAGATCGGGTACCTAGACATCGACTTGGGCACAGATTCATGGCGATCTCCTCGGGCTTGTATCGGTTCCTCGCCATGAGCGTCCTCCTGCTTTCTCATCCACAACTTCATGGTTGATCACTTCAAGGGGGCATCACGATTTTATGCCGCCGCGCCGGCTCATATTCTCACTGCTGCTGACCGCTGATCTATTGTCGAAAAGTTTCCATTTCCCGGAACGATTTTCCAAATCGGCGATACAAACGGATCGACGAAAGATGCGCGAAGCGCCCGCAGTCCAGGTGCTCCCATAGGGATTTTCCTTCGACTTTCAACGGCGCAGGCCAAAACGCCAAGTACCAATCCGTTGCACGTTCCTCGTCGTGCACGTGATCCAACAAGCGATCTATCTGCGAAACCCGCTTGCTGACATAATTTGCTGAGTCGGACCCGATTTCCTTGGACACAGAATTGGCTTAATCGAAGTGTCCAAGGAGGACCGGAACATGACCGATAATTTTGAGAAGAAAGTTGCTGTTGATGGGCCTGTGGTAAATGCGGGCGAGCTTGGCTCGTCCACGTTTTCCCCAGGCCAGGCTTTGCCGGCAGGCCCGCTGGGACTTGGCCAGCGATGGACGGTGGCGCGCAAGCGTGAGGTCGTTCTGCGGCTTTTGCGTGACGAGCCGGTGCAACTTCTGTCGCGCCAGTTGGGCGTAGAGATCTTCCGGCTCGAGCAGTGGCGTGAGAAAGCGATCGGCGGGATCGACGCCTCGCTCAAGCAACGCAAGGGCGATCCGGTGCAGGCGGAACTGGATAGCGCCATGAAGCGGATCGGAGAGTTGACCATGCAGGTGGAACTGCTGGAGGCCAAGACGGAGACCTTCGGCCCTTTGGGGCGGCGGAGGTCGCGGCGATGAGTGCCGCCACCTCGCCCGGCACGGGTCTGGCCTACGGCCTGCGGCGGGTCTGCGCCGCCTGGGGCATGGCCCGCTCCTCGTTCTACGCCATGACCTCCGGCCAGCACGCCGAGCAGCCGCCGGCAAAGCGTCGGGGACCGAAGCCCGCGATCTCGGACCAGGCGCTGCTGGTGGCGATCGAAGCCGACCTGGAGGCATCGCCCTGGGAGGGCGAGGGCTACCGCAAGGTCTGGGCTCGGCTTCGGGTCTGTCGCGACATCCGGGTTGCCCGCAAGCGGGTGCTCCGCCTGATGCGCGAGAACAATCTGCTCTCGCCCCATCGCTGCCGCCGCCGTGGCGGCAATCCCCATGACGGTGAGATCATCACTCATGCCCCGAACCTCATGTGGGGCACCGATGGCGTTCGGGTGTTCACGGTGGACGACGGCTGGGGCTGGATCTTCACCGCCGTCGAGCATTGGAACGCCGAGTGTGTCGGCTGGCATGTCTGCAAGCGCGGCGACCGCTTCGCCGCCCTGCAGCCGATCTCCATGGGGCTTGCCGGGCTGTATGGCTCGACCGCGGCCGGCGCGGCTCGGGGGCTGGCCTTGCGGATGGATCACGGCTCCCAGTATCTGTCGGACCACTTCACCAACCAGATCAAGTTCTGGGGCATCCAGCCGTCCTACGCCTTCGTCGCCGAGCCCCAGACCAACGGCGTCGCCGAGCGGTTCAATCGCACGCTGAAGGAACAGATCATCCATGGTCGCATCTACCGCAACATCGCGGAGCTGCGGGACGCCGTCCGCGACTTCGTCGAACTCTACAATGCCCAGTGGATCGTCGAAAAGAACGGCTACCTGAGCCCCGCTCAAGCTCGTCAGGCGTGGCACGCCGCGATCTCAATCAGGCCCGCCGCGTGAGACAAACTTGTGTCCAAGGAACCGGGTGCGCTACACTGACATAATTTGCCGCTCCTTCGACTGATTTCTGATTCATGCCCGCGGCAAAAATCTTGATTTCGCTCGCCACTACGATCAGCTTCGCCAAGTCCTTGAAGAGCTCTTTTCCATTCGTACTGCTCTCGCATTCGAGTCCGCATCGAATTCGAACTGGAAACCGTTCTGTAAAGAGCTCGTCGGCGCTAGCGTCTTCTGTCCACACTCCATCCAGCAGCCATTCTCCGGGTTGACGGATGCCCAAATCATCAACCGATATGTACCTACAGCACAGAGTGCCGCTGGCATTGATCGAATCGTCGAGCCTTTTGCATGCATCGGATAGAAACCGAGCGGACCGAGTAACATTGGACAGATGTTCCTTTCCTGCTGCCCAGGCTCTACTGCCGGCTAGCGCATGACTTAAAGCTTCGTGTACGCTTTGTGCATCTGTCATCGATGAGAGCCCCTTGCTGATCCGATTTGCGGCGGCCCTGATGTTGCTGCCGAGCTACTTCTCTAATGTGGGCCATCGAATAGACTAGAGGCAACCGGCCCCTGCAAGGAAGTCGATGCCAGCGCCGGTATGGCCGCGAGCGTTTCCTAAGAGTTAGGGTATGCGCACACTGTAGAACGGATATTTCAGGAACAGCTTGTCGACCAGTCGCATCAGCGCCAGCGTCTCGGCGTTCCAGCCCTTCGGCTTGTAGCAGAGCGAGGAACGCCCGATCGACAGCAGGCAGCATTGCCGGCTCAGGCTCAGCACCGGGTGGTCGTGCACAAGAGACGACACAGTTGACGCCCGTACGGACCTGAGTGGAGATTCGGCGCCGATGGAGCCGGTAAGCATTTGATCTCGCCTGGGCGGCACGGGTTTATTGTTCCGAGCCGAACGGCGCCATGTAACGGGAAGCGGACGATTCGAATTGCATAGCCGGCACGAGATCCGAGGCATCGCACAGCCCGCGGCCGAGCAGTCAGCCGGTAATGCTTCTCATGTAGAGCCCGATCCGGATGCGCCGGCATCGGAGGAAAATAAGCTGTTTCGGCCCCGCTGCCTTTCGCTCGATCTGGAAATTGGCAGGCAGGATGGCCGCATCCACGCGATCGGCGCGGTCCGCGCGGATACTGGCGAGCGCCTGGTGCATTCCGGCGCCGGATTGGCGGAAGCGTTGCTGAAGCTTGACGAGCTGGCCGATGGGGCATCCTTCGTTCTGGGGCACAACCTGATCGCCTTCGACCTGCCCCATCTCGCGGCAGCGAAGCCGGATCTGCGTTTGCTGACGCTGCCGGCGGTGGATACGCTGCGCCTCAGTCCACTCGCGTTTCCGCGCCATCCCTATCACCACCTCGTCAAGCACTATCAGGACGGCGGGCTCAAACGAGGACGCGTCAACGACTCGGAACTGGATGCGCGACTTGCGCTGGAGGTTTTCGGCGACCAGCGGCGAGCCCTGAAACGAGCTCCGCCGGATCTGCTCGCGGCCTGGCATTGGCTGTGCACGCCAAAGCCCGAGGCCGCGGACCGCGCTCTGGGCGAACTTTTCGGGGAGCTCAGCCAACCGCCCCGTCCTTCGGAGAGAGAGGCTCTGGCGGCGATCGGCCGGTGCCTGGAGGGCGCGGCCTGCGCGACTCACGGCCGGGAGATATTGGTGAAGCCGAAGGAGTGCGGCTGGCCGCTGGCCTATGCGTTGGCATGGCTCTCGGTGGCCGGCGGCAACTCTGTCATGCCGCCCTGGGTGCGCCATCAGTTCCCGGAGACCGGACACCTCGTGCGCCGACTCAGGGACCTCGCATGTGCCGATCCCGGGTGCGCCTGGTGCCGCGAGCGGCACGATGCCCGCAAGGAGTTGAAGCGCTGGTTCGGTTTCGACGAGTTTCGACCCGAACCAGCAGACGACGACGGGCGTCCAATGCAGCAGGCCATCGTCGAGGCGGCGATGGCCGGCAAGCATGTGCTGGGCATTCTGCCCACCGGCACGGGCAAGTCGCTCTGCTACCAGATCCCGGCACTCTCGCGTTACGACAAGACCGGCGCGCTGACGGTGGTGATCTCGCCCCTGGTCGCGCTCATGGCGGACCAGGTGGCGGGGCTGGAGGCGCGCGGGATCGGCTGCTGCGTAACCATCAACGGGCTGTTGTCGATGCCCGAACGCGCGGACGCGCTGGACCGGGTCCGGCTGGGCGATGCGGGCATCCTCCTCATCTCCCCTGAGCAGCTTCGCGCCCGCTCGCTGCGCCGGGTGCTCAATCAACGGGAAATTGGCGCCTGGGTGCTGGACGAGGCGCACTGCCTGTCGCGCTGGGGGCACGATTTCAGGCCGGATTACCGTTATGTGGGCCGCTTCATCCGGGAGAAGGCGGGAGACGGGGCGGTACCGCCGGTGCTTTGCCTGACCGCGACCGCCAAGCCGGACGTGGTGGAGGACATCGCGCGGCACTTCCGGGACAGGCTCGGGATCGAGTTGAC
Organism: Alphaproteobacteria bacterium; assembly: GCA_965261585.1. Taxonomy (GTDB): domain Bacteria; phylum Pseudomonadota; class Alphaproteobacteria; order UBA6615; family UBA6615; genus CBDHDN01. The sequence continues at coordinate 168,173 of CBDHDN010000055.1, read as the reverse complement.
CGTCTTCGACGGGGGCGCCGAGCGCACAAACCTGGCGTTCGAGGTGATCCCGACCTCCGGGGGCGAGAAGTTCGCCCACATTCACCAGATCCTGATGTCGCACCTGCCGCCGGATACGCCTGGTGGCGCGATCGTCTACTGCGCGACACGGAACCAAAGCGAGGAGGTCGCCGAGTACCTGCAATTGAAGGAGGTGGCGGCAGACCATTTTCATGCGGGCCTGCCACCGGAGACCAAAAAGAACGTGCAGCGGCGCTTCATCGACGGTGAGCTTCGCGCGATCGCGGCGACCAATGCCTTCGGCATGGGAATCGACAAGCCGGATGTGCGGCTAGTCATCCACGCGGACATCCCGGGCTCGCTCGAGAACTATCTTCAGGAGGCTGGACGAGCCGGGCGTGACCGGGAAACGGCGCGCTGCGTGCTGCTGTACGCGGCGGACGACGTCGAGCGTCAATTCGGCATGTCGGCCCGGTCGCGGCTCACCAGGGAGGAGATTCACGGCATCCTCCGGGCGCTGCGCAACCTGGACCGGAAGAAGCGTTTCGATGGCGACGTCGTGGCAACCGCGGGCGAAATCCTCGGCGAAGACGAGGAAAAGGCCTTCGAGCGCGATTCGGCCACCGACGATACGCGTGTGCGCACCGCCGTCGCTTGGCTGGAGGAGGCGGAGCTCCTGAAGAGGGAGGAAAACTTCGTCCAAGTATTCCCTTCCTCGCTTCGGGTGGGCTCGGCCGAGGAGGCCAGAAAGCGGCTTGCCCGCGCAGCGATCACGGACAGTTACCGGGGGCAATTGCAGCGCATCGCCGAGACGCTGATCGAGGCGGGAGCGGACGAAGGTGTTACCACGGACGAACTGATGGGAGTCTCGGGACTGGGTTCCGAGGGTGTACGCGCGGCTCTGTACGATCTCGAGCGGCTGGGCATCGCGAGCAACGACACGGTGCTGACCGCGTTCGTTCACGCCGGCGTGGAGCGCGCTTCCCTCAAGCGCCTGGAGGAAGCGGTAGCGTTGGAGACCGCCCTGATCGCTCATATGCGCGAGGCAGCGCCGGATCAGGGCAAGGGAGACACATCTTCCCTGCATTTGCGTGTTGCGGCCCAGGTCCTGCGGGATCAGGGCCTGTCGGATCCCCTGCCGGAGCGCCTGTGGCGCATCGTGAGGGGCATCGCCTACGACGGCTGGGGCGAGGACGGGGCCGGGGGCAGCCTGGCGGTACGGAAGCAGGACGCGGAAACGGCGCGTATCACTCTGAAACGCGAATGGTGGGCGCTTGAGGAGACCGCGCGGCGCCGCCGCGAGGGCGCCAGGCGCCTGTTACAGCATTTCATCGAGTGCCTGCCGTCCGGCAGCCGGGGGACGGATCTTCTGGCGGAGACCACGCTCGGCAGGTTGTTGCAAGCGATCGAGTCGGACCTGGTTCTCAAGAGCAGCGTCAAGGACACCGCCAAGCTGCTGGACCGCGCCCTGTTGTGGCTGCACGAACTGGATGTCATCCGCCTCAACAAGGGCCTGGCGGTGTTCCGTCCGGCCATGACGATCCGTTTGGAGCAGCGGGAACGGCGCGGCTTCGCCAGGGCGGACTTCGAGCCCCTCTCACTTCACTACAAGGGACAGGTTCTGCAGATCCACGTAATGGTGGAGTTCGCGGAACGGGGCCGCGCCGCCATGAGCGAGGCCCTGCGGCTGGCGATGGACTACTTCACGCTCAGGGAGGATGAGTTTCTTACCCGCTGGCTGCCCGGTCGGGACAAGGAGATCGGACGGGAGACCACGCCCGAATCCTGGTGGACCATCGTCGACAGCCTGAAGAATCCGGTCCAGCAGGGCATCGTCGCCGACGATAGGGAGCAAACGAACGTACTTGTGCTCGCGGGTCCCGGTTCCGGCAAGACTCGCGTGCTCGTGCATCGCATCGCCTATCTCATACGCGCGCGGCGGGAGAGCGCACGCGGCATCCTGGCCCTCGCCTACAACCGTCACGCGGCCGTCGATATCCGCCGCCGCCTCGCGGAGTTGATCGGAGACGACGCCCGCGGTGTGACTGTGCTCACTTGCCATGCCCTGGCGATGCGGCTTGCCGGGGCCAGCTTCACGGGGCGGGCGGAGCGCCCCGACGACGAGATGTTCCAGGAGGTGATGCGCCGAGCGGTCGAATTGCTGCGCGGAGAGGGCTTGCCGCCAGAGGAAGCCGACGAGCAGCGTGAGCGTCTGCTCGCAGGATTCCGTTGGATCCTGGTGGACGAGTACCAGGACATCGGTCCGGATCAATACGAACTGATATCGGCCCTAGCCGGACGAACGCTGGAGGACGATGCCGGCAAGCTCACCCTGTTCGCGGTCGGCGACGACGATCAGAACATCTACGCCTTCAACGGCGCATCGGTGGAGTTCATCCGCCGTTTCGAGGCGGATTACGGGCCGAAACCGAGATATCTCACGGCAAACTACCGTTCCACGGGCCACATCGTGGGGGCAGCGAACGCCGTGATCGAGCCAGCTCGGGAACGGATGAAGGCCGGCCATCCGATCCGTATCGACCGGGCGCGCGCGAATGACCCGGCGGGCGGGTCGTGGGAAACGCTCGACGCTGTCTCGCGTGCACGGGTGCAGATCCTGCCGGCAGGCCGCGATCCCATCTCCCAGGCAAGATCTGTCATGGGGGAGCTGCAGCGCCTGGCTGCGCTCGCGCCGAACTGGGACTGGTCGCGTTGCGCGGTGATCGCGCGCGAGTGGGATTATCTGGCCCCCGTGCGTGCATTCTGCGAGCTGCACGAAATTCCGTCGCAAATGGGGAACGAGGAAATCCCCAATTTCTGGCGCCTGCGCGAGACCCGGGCATTCGTCGATTGGGTGCGCGCAAGGAAGCCCCGCATCATTGACGGAGCCGCTCTACAAGATTGGATGAAGACGCAGCCGAACGATCCCTGGCACGACCTGCTGCGGCAGGCGCTCGAGGAGCACGCGTTGGAGACGGGCGGCGGGGACATGCCGGTCGATCACTTCATCGAGTGGCTGGCGGAGTGGGGCCGGGAGATACGCCGTCGCCAGCACGGGCTGCTGCTGTTGAGCGGGCACCGGGCGAAGGGGTTGGAATTCGATCATGTCGCCGTGCTGGACGGCGGCTGGAATCGCATCGGAGAGGACGAGGATCCGGACGAGCCGCGCCGGCTTTACTATGTGGCGATGACGCGCGCCCGGCAGACGCTCACGCTGGCGCGTTTCCAAGGGCCCCGTACATTGCAGGAAGCGTTGCTGCGCAATCCATCGGTGGTGCATCGCGATCCGGTCGAGCTCCCGCCCGTCTCGAAAGCGATTGAGTATCGCCACGTCCGGGCCAATCTCGAGCAGGTGGACCTCGGCTTCGCCGGACGTCAGCGTTCCCACCATGGAATCCATCGTGCGATCGCCTCGCTGTCGCCAGGAGATGGGCTGGAGATACGCGTCGCAGAGCGCGGGAATTGGGAATTGCTGGATCGCGCAGGGATGGTGGTGGGACGTCTCGCAAGGAGCTTCAAGCCGCCGGCGGGGATGCGCTGCCGGATCGGCACAGTGTTGGCCATCGTCGAGTGGTGCCGCGAAGCGTCGGATCCGCAGTATCAGGACAGCGTGAAGTGCGATAGCTGGGAAGTGGTCGTTCCTGAACTCGTGTTCGAACCGGACAAATAGGCAAACGGGTAACCGAGGGCCGAATGCGGCCTCGCGGTATGCGCTGGAAGCGCCCCGTTGCTTGGACCGCCGCAATCTGGCAGTTTGCGATCCTGTTCGAAGATCACTTTCCGGACTCAGCGCGATGAGGCCGGAAGGTGCCAACACCCGCAGCGCCGCTAACACAGACAAACGGACATACCCGACCACCGCCCGCTCGCAAACGAGCTGGTCGATGTCAATCAAGGGTGTCAATCCCGGAGCAATAATCCCACGTCATTTTGACTTGGCGGGCGCCTTGGGGCACGTCACCACCGACGAGCTCGCTGGCGCCGGCGCGGCGTGAATTCTGCAAGGCCTCGATGAGCACATCCGAAATCGTAGATGCATAGATGCGGGTGACGCGCCGGATGGCGCTTTCGTGGATCCGTGCACGGATGGTTTGCGGAAGGGTTGTGGCGATATCGTTCATTCGTGGAGCTCCATCGGGGTCTCGGAAAAGGAAACGCCCCGCCCGGCCTGCCCCCCCGGCTCGGAGGCCGGGGCAGGCTCTCTGTGAGCCGGGGCGGTGTGCCGGGCGGGGCGCTCGGGGGCTTGGGCGAACGACTACTGGACCCGGCGCAGGAACTCCGGGATCTCCAGCGGGTCCCTGTCGTGGCCGTTCATCGGGACCGGAGGCATGGCGCCGGCCGGCGCGGCGATGTCCTCCGCCTGTGCGGCATCGGCGCTTCCGGCCTCCACGCCGCCCGCTTGGGCATCCTTGCCGTCATCGACGTTTCCGGTGTCCGGTTCGACCGGGATGGCGGGACCGTTGGCATCGGCGGCGCGTGCGGCGGCGCGGCGTTCGGCTACGCCTGGCGCTTCGATGCTCTCGACCGCCGATGCGGTACGCGGCGCCTCCGCTGGCGTCTCCGCGCTTTCAACAGCTGCAGCGGGTTCCACATCGGACGCATCCGTTGCCGCTGGGGCCGTCGAGTCGTCGCCAGCCTCGTCGTCCTCCCGGCCCGTATCGAACGCTGCGAACCCGGGCGGCGTCCAGGCCAGTGCCGCGGCGTGCATCGCCGCACTCACGCCGACCGGCGGATCCCCGGCCGCGAAAGCGGCCTCCATCGCCTCGGCGATCGCCGGCTTCTTGTTCTTCGCACGGGCCGACGCCCAGGCCGGGTTCAGGACCGCGCGGGCGATGTCGAGAATGCGGCCCTTGGCGATGCGCGACCACAGCATGTCCGCCGTCGGGCGCACATGCTGCGCGAAGTCGATATCGAGCCGGGCAACGGTGGCTTCGAGCTCGGGGCGCGCCTGGGGCTCGAAGGCCAGCTGGCCCTTCACCGTGCGGGCGACGCAGGTCGCGAACACCGCCTGCTTGTCGGCCGACGGCAAGGCCCGGAGTGCCGCGAACGACTTGCCGTCGTCCTCGATTTCCAGCCAGTCGAACGACAGGCCCGAGCGGTCCGCCAGCATGGCCTCGCCCGGGGACCAGTTGGCGAAGTCCTCGTCGTTCATGCGCATCGTCGGGCGGTCGGCGGTTTCGCGGACGGCGATATCGAGCGCGTGGGACTTGTAGCCGTCGGTGAAGACGGAGCGCCCTAGCTGGAACAGCATGAGGTCGAAGGCGGCCTCGAAGTCCCCGGCGAGCCGGGCCTTGACGAGCGCCGTCCGGATCGAACGCAGATCGTCGGCGAGGCCGATTCCGACTCCAGCTTCCTTGCGGGCCTCGGCCTCGCGGTCCTTGGGCAGCTGCATCGGCGCGGACATGGCCGGACCGGCGATGCGGCCGGTATCGGAGCGAGTATCGGTGCCGGCGCTTTCGTCCGGGCCATTGCCTGCCCCGGCGGCGGCGTCGCGATCGGCTTCTCCAGACGTGTCGCTCTGCTTCGGCATGTCCTCGGGGTTGACCAGCCCGTGGATGACCTGGAGCGAGCCGTCATGGGCGATGGTGGCGATGCAGCCGGAGATCGCGAAGTCCTCGGGTCTGTAGACGGCGCGGGCCTCGATGACGCCCTCGATCTCGTCGAGGCGCTCCTCGATGGTCTCGGCCTCGTGGACCAGTGCCTCTGTCCACTGCTCGTCGTCGAGCTCGGCGAGGACGCCCTGGCGGGCCTCCAGCTTCTCGACCTCGGCCTGCTCCGCCGGCGTTCGCTCGGCGGGTTCGGGATAGATGTGGCCGTATTGGGCGGTGGTGTTCCAGTCGACCTCGACCATGGCCACCGCCCACTTCCAGCGGGTCTCCAGCTCGTCCTTGAAGACGCGCAGCTTCGCGATGGCGAGGTTGTGGAGCAACGACGGGTCATCGAACCAGACGCCGCTCTCGTCGTCCCGGGAGAAGAGGTCGCGCAGCACCTGGCCGCCGGCCGCCTCGTAGGGCGCGACGCCCACGAACCGGGCGACGGAAGAGGATCCCGGAACACGCTCCTCGGTCAGCAGCCGCTTCACCTGCCAGGCGGACGGGCGGTAGCCCTGTCCGGTGACCTGTTGCCAGGCCGCCATCTGGCGCGCGCGGTCGGCGGTGACGGTGAAGGCCTTCAGCACTTCGAGATCGATCTCGTCGGCGCGGTAGGCGTCGAGCAGTTCCGGCGCGGCGTTGCCGAGGCGCAAACGCTGCTCGACCAGACGCTCCGACATCCCGAAACGCGCCGCGATCGCGGCAACCGAGAGACCGGCATCGGCGAGCTTCGTGAACGCCGTCACCTGGTCGGCCGGATGCATCGCGATTCTGACCACGTTCTCCGCCAGCGAAAGCTCGCCGGCGATGTCGGGATCGGCGGCGATCAGGCAGGGCACCGGATGGTCGGCATCGATCGTGCCGTCCTCGGCCAGCGCCTGCATGGCCGCGAGGCGGCGCCCGCCGGCGACCACGGCATAGGTGCCGGCATCGGCCGGACCGTCCATGCGGGCGACGAGGTTTTCCAGGAGGCCGTGGGCGGCGATCGAGGCCTTGATCTCGGCCTCGGCGACCGGATCGGCCGGGGTCTTGCGAAGATTCTCGGGCGCGAGCGCCAGCCGGGAAAGCGGGATCTCCCGGTTCAGCGGTTCGGGTCTGGGGGCGATGTTGTTCATGCGTATCTCTCCCGGTTTGGGGATTGGAATCGATGGAATGGGCGCGGCGGAAACGGCTCCCACCGTCCGGACCGTACTCACCGCCGCGCCGGCTCGTCTCGGCTCCGGCCGGAGCGTTCGCGGGGCATGGGTGCGGACGCCGGGACGGCGGTGTCGGCCCGGCGTCGGTGTCGGGAGTGGGGAGAAAGCGTGCGGGTGGGAGTACCGGCGGTCGGCGGCGACCTGGAAGCCGCGACCGTAACGGGCGGGAATTCAGACGGGGAGCGTCCGGCGGCCACGCGTCAGTCGGGGATCAGGCCCTCGTGCCGGTCGCCGAGACGGTTGGCGATGGTGGCAAGGATGCTGTCGCGGTCGCGGGGAACGCCGTCGAGGAAGCCGAGTTCGTCGAGCAGGTCGTGGATGCGCGTGGGCGACGTGGGGTCTGGATCGCCCCTGTAGCGCAGGTAGGCGACCGCGCCGGGCACCAGCACCATCCAGAATCCGCTCTTCACATGCTGCGGCATTCACGATCCTCGATGAATGCGATGCCCGGCAGTCCGGCCGGCACGCGGAATCAGGTGGGCGCGGTCAGGCGGCGGCGAACTTGCGGACATCGACCGGCTCTCGGTTGTGCAGAGCGTGCCAGAGATCGTACTGCATCTGCTGCGTCAGCCAGCTCTCGGGGCTGCCGCCGAACGCCTCGGACAGGCGGATGGCCATCTCGGGGGATATCCCGAGGCGGCCGTTCAGCAGCATGGAGAGGGTGTTGCGCGAGACCGCGAGCCCCTTCGCGGCTTCGGTCACCGTCAGTCCCAGCGGCGCGAGGCACTGGCGCCGGATGAACGCGCCGGGATGGGGCGGATCGTGCATGAGCATGGGCGTTGCCTCCCTAGTGGTAGTCCAGATAGTCGACATCGACGGCGTGGCCGTCCTCGAAGCGGAAGATCACGCGCCAGTTGGCACGGACCGTGACCGCCCAGAACCCGGCATAGTCTCCCCGGAGCGGGTGAAGCCGGAAACCCGGCAGGTCCATGTCGCCGGGGGCGGCGGACGCGTTGAGTCGCACCAGGATGTCGCGCACCCGTTCACGGTGCTCCGGGTGGATGCGCCGCACGTCGCCGCGTTCCATGAACCGCCTGAGCGTCCGGCTCCTGAAGGTCAGTATCATGGCGGACCGTAATATGCACTATGACAGTTGTCAACGGGACCGCCCGCCTCGGCCCGGTCGGCGGCGGCGTCGAGCGCCCTGGCCGCCTTGCGCAGAGCGGCCGCGGCGTCGCGCATGTTGCGGGCGCTCACCGGGATCTCGGGAGGAAGGTCCGGATCGGCGGTCCACGACACCCACCAGGCGAGTTTCGCGAGCGCCTGAAGCGCGTCGGAAAGCGCCTGGGCGGGCAAACCGTAAATTGCCCGGCTCACGGTTGGGGTTCTTCCGGGGCGATGTCGATGCGTTCGCCCCAGGGCTCGCGGTTCCAGTCGCCGGGAGGGTCGCCCCAGTTGCAAAACACGACAGGAAATCCGGGCTCGGCATCCGGGTAGCTCGAACACTCCATGTCCGTGAGATAGAGGCAGACGCCGGGCTGGATGGCCTGTTCGTCGAGCCAGGCGAAGCCCGGCCGGAAGTCGGTGCCGCCCCGGCCCTTGACGACGATCTCGTCGGGAGGATCGCCGGCGGCGTATTCGGCGGCGTCCTGCAAGGCGGCGTCGACCTGGAGGACGACGACGCGTTCGGGCTGGATTTCCGTCGCGACCTCCCTGATCTCGGCCCAGAACGCCGCCAGGATGTCGGCCCGGATCGAACCAGAGGTGTCGATGATGACGGCGATGGCGTCGATACCCTCGGAGCGGATCGACGGCAAATAGAGGCCGGAGTCGATGAACCGCCGGTTGGGCAGGCTCCAGGAATAGTCGCTCTTGGCGGCGTCGAGCATGTGGCGGCGCAGAAGGGCACGCCAGTCCACGGTGCTCGCATGGGCGCTCCGGACCGTCTCCTCGATCCCGCTCGGCGCCTTGCCCTCGGCCTTCGCGAGGCTGAGCGCCTGGTGCATGGCCTCGTCCCAGGTCTGTTCCTCGGCCGTGATGTCGGGCGGCGCCTCGTCCGGGTTGGCGCTTGCGCCATCGCCGCCCGCTGCCGGCGCGTCCATGACCTCGCCGGTGCCGGAGGGATCGAAGCTCGGCGGTGCACCGGACCCATCGTCCTGCCCCGGTCCAGTCTGCCCCTGGCCGTCGTCGTCACCGGGCAAATCGCCGGAATCGCCGGAACCATCGTTGTCGCCAGAGTCCGGTTGCGGGGCGGGCGCGGCGGCGCCGGGTCCGCCTCCCGCGGGAGGCGGGTTCCGGTCCTGGCCGTCGCCGTCGTCCTGTTCGTCGGCCAGCCGGTCGTAGGCCTGCTCGACACTCATTCCCTCCCAGGCCTCGGCATTGGGGGGAAGGGTAAAGCCGGCGTCCCTCAGCAGCGCGTGGGTGACGAACTGCGAGGCGCGCTGCCAGTGCTCCGGGACGCGTTCGTTCCGGCGGGTGTGGTGTTTCAACGCGCAGGCGAGCACGACCCGGGCGATCGCGGTCTCGATGACATGCGCGTCCGTCTCCGCGATCCACCGCGGCGCATAGCGGATCTCCCGCCCGTCGCTCGCCACGGTCTCGCGGCTTGCGTCGGCGCGGATCGGCAGGCGGAGCGCCAGGCTGCCGAAGAAGGGCTGCTCGCGCAGCAACGCGGTCACGCAGCCGCTGATGCGCTGCGCCGATTCTCCGAGTACCCGGCCGGCCATCATGCGGCCCTCCGCTCGGGGGCGGCAGCAGCCTCGGCCGCCCCGACGCTGCACGATGCCGCTTGTGAACTCCCACGTGCGCGGGCACGGGAAGGCCGCTTCGCGCGAATTGGGGTCGAACTGGTGCAACAGCTCCGGGCGCATCGAGACGAAGAACATCACCTCCGGGGCGATTCCATTGCCGGCGGCCCAGGCGAGCCAGTCCTCCGCGTCGACCTTGATTTCGAGATGGACGAAACGCGATGCGAGCGGCGTCGGCATGCGGTGGACGACGCCGCGGTCGGATTCGCGGTTGCCGCAGGCGATGAGCGATGCGCCCTCGGGCAGCTCGTACTCGCCGACCTTGCGGTCGAGCACGAGCTGGTACAGGGCCGCCTGTACCATCGGCGGAGCCGACGGCAGCTCTTCGAGATTGATGAGCCAGAGGCCCGGATCGTCGGATGGCGGCAGGAAGGCCGGCGGCGCCCAGCGTGTGCGGTCGGAGCCGTCGCGCCAGGGGATGCCGCGCAGGTCTACGGGGTCGAGCAACAGCGCGCGGACGTCGACGTATTGGCGGCTGGCTTCGGCCGCGATCTGCCGGGCGATCGCGCTTTTCGCCGTGCCCGGGCCACCCCACAGGATAGTCGGCTGGCGGGCCTCGACCAGAAGCGCGAGGGTGGCGGCGAGCTCGGAAGGGCGCAGGGTGTAATCAGCGGCGATGGTGTCGGGATCGGTCATGGGCGGGACTCCGAGATGGCTGGACGGCGGCGCGGACCCTCTCTCGGGCGCCGCCGCCTTCACCGCGCCGGCAGCACCGCTCTCCACCTTGCGTTTCGGGGCACGCGGCCGGCCGGCCGGAGTCACGCGCGGCTCAGGCCGGTCGGGTCTTCGGGAGCGGTGCGCGGCGCTAGCGGTGGAATGCCGGTCAGTTCCGGAAGCGGCCGGCCTGTCGGCGACAGCGTGTGGCCGATGCGCCTCTCGATCTCCACGTACCTGGCATAGAGATCGGGCCGGAGTTCGGCCGCGCGCCGAAGGTCTTCTACCGACGAGAAAATGCAGAAACTGCACGAACACCGGGACAGGTGACGGTAGATCCAGTGCGGTGACTGGCCGGCGTCCCGGATGACCCGGAAGACTTCCTCGGTCGACAGGTAGAAGATGGGCAGCCAGTCGAAAACCTCACGGCCGGCGACGCTCATGCGGTCATTGCGCCGCCAGGGGACGCATCTGGCGCGGGCGGAGCTCTCGTCGCGCCGGATCCCGAGGCAGTTCACCAGCCGGCCCCCGAAGCGGGGGTTCGCCTTGAGATAGCGGCGGAGCTCACGCTGGATGGGTCCGGTCTTGTGTTCCGAGGTACAAAATCGGAGTTGCGGCCCGGGGAATTTGCCCCGTTCCTCGATGCGTTGGAGCAGCGATTTGCCGGACGCCATAGGCGCGAATATGAGCGGCACATCGGTGGGCATGGTGTCTGCGATGTGCCGGATGACACCGGGCCACTCGGCCTCGCCGAGGGGCGCGTGAACGACGACCGTCTGTTCGGCGGGGACGATCCCGGACAGCAGGATCGTCATAGCCTGGCTGTCCTTGCCGCCGGACGAACTGACCGCGACGAGAGCACCTTGTTCGATCATCTCCCGGCACCCGGGAGGAACCGGGAGTTCGACGGCGGGTCGGCGAAAACGCGGGCGGGAATTGTCCTGCTCGCCGTGGCTTGGGGCCTGAAAGGCGCGGCGGTTTTCTGCGGCACTGTTTGCGGTCATGGCAATCCTCCGTTGAGCGGACGCGGGAGCGGGAGACATGGCGATGGCCTCGTCCCGAGCGCCGCGTCTCGCCCGTCCCGGGCCCGACTCCGCCCCCGGGTGGGGACTGGCGAGCTGGGGGGGGGGAAGGGACCGGGAGCGTTTGGGCGGGAAAGCCCGCGTCCGCTCAAGGGCGCGTTTCGCCGGTCGATCGAGCCGGTCTGTCCGAACGCGGCGAGGTGACGGAAGCGGCCGATCCGGGTGGGGCGGCGTCACGGCCGCGGTGGCAGCCCCGTGTTCGGCGTGCCATACAGGCGTCGGTGCCCATCGCCGGGCACGGTGGAAAGCTGGCAGAACGATCCAGAGCTCGGGAAACGGAACCGGGATCGTTCCGCGGCGACCGTCGTCGCGCTGCCGCATACAAGGTGTTGGAGACGGCCATGGACAGGAAAGAGCGTCGGGGAGCGCCCGCCTTTACCAGAATCCTGGCGCTGATGTGCGTCAGGCAGTCGAGGCTCGAGAACCTGCACCGGGGTCTTTCCCCCATCACCCGGACCGGGGACTATTCGGACGTGGTCGTGATCGATGCCGACGGTCGGCGGATTCCCTGGCCGGAGGTGTCGCGTTTCGACCAGGACGAAATGCGCGACCTGATGCGCGAGATCGTGAACAAGATCTACACGTTCTTCATCAAGGCCGAGGACCCGGACTTCCAGGCGTTCCGCGACCTGGTGCGACCGGCGACGGACGGGTGGGACAAACCGAAGATCGATTCGGTCACGATGCATCATGTAAAGGACTACGCCCGTAGCCGCGGCAAGGACGGCTGAAGGACATCCCGGGCTCTGGTGCCCAAGCCATTGGCGAGAAAACGCGGGGCCCGTCTCGCACCGGATAGCGCAGCGTGCTACTCAGATGCCGGAACTTGAGGCGTCCACCGATTCAGGGAGCGAATGCGTAAACAAGACCGACATCGGGGATCGGCTGGCCGACCGGCTGGGATTGAACAAGGCTGCGGCAAAGGATGCCGTGGACGGCGTGTTCGAGGGGCATACGGCAGTGCTTTCCCGCGCAAGCCCAGGTCGATTATTGCAGGTTGCCCGCGAGCCTCGACTCAGCCTTGATCGCGACAACGGACGCCATGGATACCTCAGACTTGGAGTCCAGCCGATTGCGATACGATGACCAACCTACCGGGCGCTGCCGCGCTGCTGACCTGAAGAGCCAACCGGGTCGCGCGCTTTCAGCTTTGTCTGTGGCCGGGTGGACGGTCGATTGCATATGAGGCAAGCAAGTCACAGAAGAGGGGTGGAGGGTGCAGCATGGCGTGGCCGAGTACCGCGACGGCTAGGTCACGTCAGCTCGGTCCAGCGGTCTTTCGCGGATCTTAGCAACTTAACTGGTTGGACCGACGGAAATCAACCTGACAATGGCCGACGCCGCCTTTGTATACGACTTCCGACGGTGTCCGCCTGCAAGAAAATCCTGGTCTGGAGGGGTATACCGGACCACCGAAACAGACCGGTCTTCGTGCATCGGCTCGCTGCTGCCAACACCGAAGAGCCCGCAATTTAGCGAAAAACTCCCCTCAGGAAGATACGAGCGGCTGACCAATTCGAGGGAATGGACCAACGGACCTTGGCGTTTTTAAAAGGGGGCAGTTATGCGCTGCTAGAGACTCGATGATGCGCGCTGGTAATTTGTACTACCAAGGAAGATACTGAATGAACCAAAGCCCCATGAGAGCGAAATGACCGCATTTAGCGATCAAAGCCACCTCAATTGCGTGCGGGACGCATTATGGAGCCGGTCGTCTGGTGGTGCGTCTCTTATGGTAGGCTCGGGCTTCAGCCGAAATGCAGAGAAGTTGCGACCTGACGTACGCGACATTCCGCTCTGGGCCGACCTAGCCGAGCAGATGTACGAGGCACTTTATCCCTATGACCCGGCCGACAAAAGTCCACCGGTAGTGCCCGACTGGTCACAACCGGGAGCTATTTCGCGTACGGCGCAAGAATACGAAGTGGCTTTCAGCGAACAAAAACTCGCCCAACTACTTGAGCGCCACATAAGAAATGACGAGTTCACACCGGACGAATATCATTCAAGAATATTGAGCCTTCCTTGGCACGATGTCTTTACTACCAACTGGGACACACTATTGGAACGCACCCGTCCCTCGGTGATACAACGCTAGTATGGGCTTGTTCGGACATTGAAGGAAATCCCATTATATCCCAGACCGCGAATTGTCAAGCTGCCCGGTTGTCTATCGATCCACAATCGGCTCATTCTCACCGAAGAGGATTACCGGCAATATCAGACAAAATATGCTCCGTTTGTGAACACTGTCCAACAAGCGCTGATGGAGACGACATTCTGCCTAATCGGTTTCTCTGGTGATGACCCGAACTTCTTACACTGGTCGGGTTGGGTTCGCGATAATCTTGGAGCCTCCGCACCACGGTTCTACTTGGCAGGCTGGCTAAATCTCTCGCCGCATCGACGGCGCATGTTGGAAGCTAGAAACGTCACACCAATTGCCTTGCACATCATCCCAAAGCGTCGCAATGGCCGGAACCTCTAAAACACAGGTATGCTACTGCCTGGCTGATTACATCTTTCGAAGTTGGCCGTCCCAATGACATTTCCGATTGGCCGCTGATATCAAAGATCAGTAAGGAAGAGATACCATCTCACTTGGAACCTGTCCAGCGGTTCCCCTCCCTTCTGCCAAAGCCTGAGCCTTGGCCTGAGAGAAGTGCCGAGGATATCGGAAATCATGCGCCGGCGACAATTTCAGAAACAATTGCGATTTGGTCTCATAACCGAAATCTCTATCCGAATTGGCTGGTATTACCGTTTAGACGAGTAAACCAGCTAAGTTCAGTTACCTCCGAATGGGAGAGGGTGATTCTCACATCGATGGGCCAGCACTCTATAGATCGGCGGCTGGAAATCTTAGATGAAGTTCTTTGGCGCAAGTCTATTTTGATGGAACCGCTGGACCCGAAGCTTGAAGAGGCCGCGGTGGGAGCGCTAAGTAAGTTTGATTGCAAAGCGGAATGTATTGAGGGCGATTCCGCGGTAGATGTCGACTGGAAGGCCATTGGGACAAATTGGAAAACGGTGGCGACCGCTTTGTTAACAGAAGCACGGCATCAACTTACCGCCGAAATGTTCAATGAGTGGCACGAGGCGCTGTCCCAGTATAAGGAAACGGATGGTAATCTCTTGCAACGGCTCAACCACGAGAAGTGCCTTTGGGAAGTTTTAAGATTAAATTACAAGGGATTGCACAGCGCTCTCAATCGGGTGTGGGTCTGGTATGGAAAATATAAGTCATTGATTTAGTGCGTTTTTTGTGTCGAGACGAACGGCCGAAAGCGGCTATTCGTGACAATGGGCCGCTCCAAGGCAGGATTTTGTCACGACGGCAGGGTCGAGCAGGGGAAGGTGGGAACGCTCCGCACCGCCAGAAGCGGTACGATGCCGTGTCTCGAAACCCAACATCGGGAGCATTCCCATGGCAGTATCCCCGCCTCCGGCGCCTTCGTCCATCGATCTTTCCGGCCTGCCTCCTCGGGTCGTCGAGGCGGCCGCCCGGGTGCTCGCACTGTGTCGCGAGGAGCTTCGTTCCGAGCCGCGCCCCGAGGCGCCCGAGGAGGTCGAGTTGCGGGTGCGTGAGGCCACGAACGAGTTCGCTCGCGATGTCATGGGCGCCGTCATCGAGAACCGGGACGATGGCGCTTCCCGGATCGAGCGGGACGGGCAGAGCTGGTTCCGGGTCGCGGTGACGCCGAAGACGATCATGACCTCGCTCGGTCCGGTGACCTACCGGCGAGCGCGTTACCGCAGCGGCGCGAGCGGGGCATCGCCGGTGCCGGTCGACGAGAGCCTGGGCCTCGTCGACGATTACCTGACGCGGCCGGCGGCCGAGCTCGGTCTGCTGATGATGGGTCACTGCACGGCCCGGGAAGCGGCGGCGTTCTTTGCGAAGACCGGCGCCATGACGCCGTCGGTGAGCACCCTGCAGCGCCTGACCATGAGCATGCACGAATATGCTGGGAGAGCCTCGGCCCGGAGACGCTGGGCAGCATCCGTGAGGCCGAGGGCATACCGCAGGACGCGACCACCGCCTCGGTCTCCCTCGACGGCGTCATGGTGCCGCTGAGACCCGGCGAGGACGGTCGCGCCAAGGCCTCCTGGCGCGAGGCCGCCTGCGGTGTGAGCGGCGGTGACAAATTAGACCACGGAAGCGGCGAGATTTGCCCGGCTGCGGGCGGAGTAAAACTCTGCCACCTGTAGCCTTCGATCCTCTTCGGGATGGAAGGTGGGAGGATGTATACCGTTGACCTTTATCTACGCGTTCGGCTGGCGTGCCATGTTGATGGGCTGAGTCAGCGAGAGGCGGCGAGTCGGTTTGGCATAGCGCGAGAGACGGTGAGGAAGATGCTCGGGCACTCGGAGCCGCCTGGCTACCGCCGCCGCCAGCCACCGAAGCGCCCGAAGCTGGACCCCTTCAGGGATATCATTGACCGTATTCTGGAAGAGGACCGAACGGTTCACTGCAAGCAGCGCCACACGGCGAAGCGGATATTCGAGCGTCTTCGCGACGAGCATGGCTTTGCGGGCAAACAGACCATCGTCAAGGATTACGTCCGGGAACGGCGCCGTCGCCAGCGTGAGATGTTCGTGCCGCTGGCGCACCCTCCGGGTCACGCTCAGGCGGACTTTGGCGAGGCGGATGCGATCATCGCCGGCGTCAAGCGGCGGGCGCATTTTTTCGCCATGGACCTTCCCCACAGCGATGCCTGCTTCGTTGCGGCCTACCCGGCGGCGGCGACGGAGGCCTGGCTGGACGGCCACAACGGGGCCTTCGCCTTCTTCGGCGGCATTCCCCAATCGATTCTCTACGACAATGACAAGTGCCTGGTGTCGCGCATCCTGCCGGACGGCACGCGGCAACGAACGCGAGCGTTCAGCGGGCTTCAATCCCATTATCTGTTCCAGGATCGATATGGCCGCCCCGGCAAGGGCAATGATAAGGGCAAGGTGGAGGGGCTGGTCGGTTACGCCCGCCGGAACTTCATGGTTCCCATCCCCCGGTTTGCGAGCTGGGACGCCTTCAACGCTCACCTGGAACATCAATGTCGGAGACGGGAAAGCGACGTCTTGCGCGGCCATCGCGAGACCATCGGCGAGCGGTTCGGATGCGACCGGGAGAAGCTGATGGAATTGCCGCCGGCGCCTTTCGAGGCCTGCGACAAGGAGGGCACGCGGGTCAATTCGCTCTCCCTGGTGCGCTATCGGGGCAACGACTACTCGGTGCCCGTCGCCTACGGTCACCAAGAGGTCTGGGTCCGTGGCTACGTGCACGAGGTGGTCATCGGCTGCGCCGCCGAGGTCATCGCCCGGCACCCACGCTCTTACGAACGAGAGGACCTGATCTTCGAGCCGATCCACTATCTGGCCTTGCTGGAGCGGAAGATCGGTGCCCTCGATCAAGCCGCCCCGCTGGCCGGTTGGAAGCTGCCCGAGGCGTACGCCAACCTGCGCCGCTTGCTTGAAGCCCGCATGGGCAAGGCCGGCAAGCGGGAGTACGTGCAAGTGCTCCGTCTTCTGGAGACCTTTGCCCTTGAGGAGGTGCACGGTGCCATCCGCGATGCCCTGCGGTTAGGCGCCATCGGCTATGATGCGGTCAAGCACCTGGTGCTGTGTCGCGTCGAGCGTCGACCCCCCCGGCTCGACTTGAACGTTTATCCCTATCTGCCGCGGGCCCAGGTGACCACCACATCCGCCGCCAGCTACATGAGCCTGCTGGGCGGAGCGGCGCCGTGAGCGACACGCCGCAGGTGTTGCTGGCCCATCACCTGAAGGCCCTCAAGCTGCCGACCTTCCTCAGGGAGTACGACAAGCTGGCTCGCCAGTGTGCCAGCGAGGGCGCCGACCACGTGCGCTACCTGCTCCGCCTGGCCGAGCTGGAACTGATCGACCGCGAGCGCCGCATGGTCGAGCGGCGAATCAGGCAAGCGAAGTTCCCGACCGTCAAGAGCTTGGACAGCTTTGACTTCAAAGCGATCGCCTCGCTCAACAAGGCGCTGGTCCTCGAGCTGGCACGATGCGAGTACATCGAGCGCCGGGAGAATGTGATCGCTCTGGGCAATTCCGGCACCGGCAAGAGTCACATTGCGCTCGGCCTCGGCCTTGCCGCCTGCCAGAAGGGCCTGTCGGTCGGCTTTACCACCGCCGCCGCCCTGGTCCACGAGCTCATGGAGGCGCGCGATGACAGACAGCTGCTGAGGTTCCAGAAGAAGCTCGCCAACCTCAAGCTCCTCATCATCGACGAGCTGGGTTTCGTGCCGCTCTCCAAGACCGGCGCCGAGTTGCTGTTCGAGGTGTTCAACCAGCGCTACGAGCGTGGCTCGATCCTGGTGACCTCCAACCTGGCATTCGACGAGTGGACGGAGGTTTTCGGCTCAGAACGCCTGACAGGGGCGTTGCTGGACCGCCTGACCCACCACGTCCATATCCTGGAAATGAACGGCGAAGGCTTCCGCCTCAAGCAGAGCCGAAGAAAACAGAAACCCGCAAAAAGCGCCTGAGCGGCATCCGCTTGCCCCCGTGGGCCCACAGGCCCCTCCCACGCGCGCCGCGGCCTTTGCCTGCTGAGGGGCAGTCCACGCCGCGCGTGGGTCCCTCCCGTGGACTACGGGGACACGCTCCTCACCGAACCAAAGTGGCCCACTTTTGCTCCGCCACATGGCCGGGTTTTACTCCGCCGTTGACAGTCCCACTGGAACTCGGAGGGCTTCGATTTGCCGCGCGGCGCGACGCTGCTGGCCGAGAGCGCGACGTTTCCGAACCAGGCTTTCCGCTATGGCACGCTGACCTACGGGCTGCAGTTCCATCCCGACGTGACGCCGGGCATGGTCGACCGCTGGACGACGCGAGGCGCCCACAAGCTGACGCAGCCGGGCGCGCAGTCGCGCGACGAGCAACTGGCGGGTGTGGCACGCTACGACCGGGCCATCGCACAATGGTTCGGCGGCTTCCTGCCCCGGTTACTCAACAGCCACGGCTGACCGCGGGCGGGCGCGGCGCCACGGTGGTACCAGAGGCCGGCGTGCTAGCTTTCGACCGCGGATGCGGGAGACCCAAATGATCAAGATCGCCGTCTTCGGCGCCGGGCGCATCGGCCAGGTGCACGCGCGCAACGCGGCCGCGCATGGCGCGGTCGAGCTGCGCTACGTCGTCGATCCGGCGGGCACGGCGGCGGCCGACCTGGCCGCGCTGAGCGGCGCCGCGGCAGCGGATGCGGACACCGTGTTCGCCGACGACGGCATCGACGGCGTCGTCATCGCCAGTGCGACGAACACCCATGCCGGGCTCGTCGAGCGCGCGGCCGCCGCCGGCAAGGCCGTGCTGTGCGAGAAACCGCTCAGCATCGACTTCGCGACGGCCGTGGCCTGTGTCGAGACCATCGAGCGCAGCGGCATCCGCTGCATGGTCGGCTTCCAGCGCCGCTACGACGCGAGCTATCGCGCCGTGCGCGAGCGGATCCGCGACGGCCGGGCGGGAATGGTTTTCCAGATCAACGCGTATTCGCGCGGGCCGGCGGCGGCGTCGATGGACTATCTCAAGGTCCCGGGCGGCCTGTTCCGGGACTCTTCGATCCACGACTTCGACATGGCGCGCTACCTCACCGGCGGCGAGTTCGGGTCCGTCTACGCCGTCGGTGCCTGCCTGGGCGATCCGGCGATCGGCGCGATCGGCGACATCGACACGGCCATGATCGTGCTGGTCGCGCGCGCCGGGCCGCTTGTGCAGATCAACAACTGCCGCTATGCGCCGTTCGGCTATGACCAGCGGATCGAGGTGCTGGCGTCGCAGGCGTTCCTGCAGGTGACCAACGCGCCCGAGACCCTGGTCGTTACCGGCGGCAGCGAGGGCTTCACGTCGGCGCCGGCCACACCCCGCTTCATCGACCCCTATGCCGCGGCCTACGCCGCCGAGATCGATGCCTTCGTCCGGCTGATCGAAGACGGCACGCCGCCGCTCGCCAACCACCACGACGGCCTGGCGGCGCAGCGGCTGGCCGAGGCCGCCGTGCGCTCGCTGGCCGAGGGCGTGCCGGTCGCGCCCTGAGCCCTGCCCCACCGACGGGTTTGCGCCATGCGGCAAGGCGATGCAGGCTGTCGGCAACACCGAACGGCAGGGTTGGCCCCATGCGAGTCTTAATCTGCGGCGGCGGCGTCATCGGCGCGTCGATCGCCTATTTCCTGAGCCGCCGCGGCGTCGCGGCGATTGTCGTCGAGCGCACGGGAGTCGCCTGCGCGGCGTCGGGCAAGTCCGGCGGCTTCCTGGCGCTCGACTGGTGCGACGGCAACGCGATGGGACCGTTGGCCCGGCGCAGCTATGCCCTGCACGAAACCCTGGCGGCGGAATCGAACGTCGACTGGGGCTACCGCGTCCTCGACACGCTGGGCGTCTTTGCCCGGGCCCGGGGCGGCGTCGACCGCTACCGGCGGCAAGCGGGGCCGGCGTGGCTCGGCCCGGACGCGGCGGTGCATGGGCAGCTCGGCACGACGGCGACGACGGCGCAGGTCCATCCCGCGGCCTTCACACGAGCCATGGTGGACGGCGCCGTCATGGGCGGCGCGCAGGTGCGGGCGGGCCGGGTCACCGGCGTCGCCCTGACGCCCGACAGCACACGGGCGACAGGCGTCGAGGTCGACGGCGAGATCGTCGCGGCAGACGCCGTTGTCATCGCCATGGGGCCATGGTCGGTGCTGGCCTGCCGATGGCTGCCGCTGCCGGCGATCCATGGGCTGAAGGGGCACTCCATCGTCGTGCGGCCGGACCCGCCGGCGACGCCGCACGCCCTGTTCGTCGAGTACGAGGCCGCGGACGGCGAGGTCCACGCGCCGGAGGTGGTCCCGCGCCCCGACGGCACGACCTATGTATCCGGCCTGTCGAGCGAGGCCCCCCTGCCCGTCGATCCGGCGGAGGTGGCGCCCGAGGCGGGCGCCGAGGACGCGCTGCGCGCCATCGCCGCGCGGGTCGCACCGGCCCTCGGCCGGGCCGAGATCGTCGCGACTCAGGCCTGCTACCGGCCGATCGCAGCCGACGCGCTGCCGCTGCTCGGGGCCGTGCCGGGCGTCGCCGGCGCCTACGTCGCGACCGGCCACAATTGCTGGGGCATCCTGAACGCGCCGGCCAGCGGCGAAGCGATGGCGGAGCTGATCGTCGACGGCGCCGCGACGACACTCGACCTGGCGGCGTTCGACCCGGCGCGGCTGGCGCCGCTGCGCGCCGACGAGGCCGCGGCGCTGACGGCCTAAGCTCCGAAAGCGACGCCGACCTACTGGCTGGCGGGGCTGTACCGCACCGCACTAAGCTGGCAGGAGCTTACCGGAGGGGTGAACCATGACCCGCATCGTCACCGTCGGCGCGGCCCAGATGGGGCCGATCATGCGTGCGGACACGCGCGCCCAGACCGTCGAGCGGCTGCTGATCCTGCTGCGCCAGGCCCAGCGGGCCGGCTGCGACCTCGTCGTCTTTCCCGAGGCGGCGCTGTGCAGCTTTTTCGCGCACTGGGACGTGCAGGACAAACGCGAGCTCGACGGCTATTTCGAGACCGCGATGCCCGGCCCGGCGACGCAGCCGTTGTTCGACGAGGCGGCGCGGCTGTCGATCGGCTTCGTGCTCGGTTACGCCGAGCTGGTGCGCGCCGACGGCCGCGAGCGCTATTTCAACACGGCGGTCATGGTCGACCGCGACGGCCGTATCGTCGGCAAGTACCGCAAGGCCCACCTGCCGGGCGTCGACCACGTCGTGCCGGAGCACCCGTTCCAGAACCTGGAGAAGCGCTATTTCGCGGTCGGCGATTTGGGCTTCCCGACATGGGATGCGTTCGGCGGCCGCGTCGGCATGCTGATCTGCAACGACCGCCGCTGGCCCGAGGCGTTCCGCCTGTTGGGCCTGCAGGGCGTCGAGCTGGTGGCGCTCGGCTACAACACGCCGCGCCACATCCCGAGCCTGCCCGAGAGCGATCACCTGGCGGAATGGCACAACACGCTGTGCCTGCAGGCCGGCGCCTATCACAACGCGACCTGGGTCGTCGGTGTCGCCAAGGCCGGCCTGGAGGAGAACTGCGACATGATCGGCGGCAGCGCCATCGTCGCGCCGTCGGGCGAGCTCGTCGCCCAGGCCTGCACGCTCGGCGATGAATTGCTGATCGCGGCCTGCGACCTCGACTTTGCCAAGGCCTACCGGGACGCGCGCTGGGACTTCGACCGCAACCGCCGCCCGGAGCTCTATGGCGCTATCGCGGCACCCGTGGCACAGGCCCGGCCCGACGCCACGGAGTGAGGGCGGCAGATGCCCGTTGTGCCGGAGCCGGCCTCGCCCTTCGACAGGCTCAGGACGAGGCGCGCTTGATAGGCAAGGATCGAGCGGTGGGCGAGGATCTAAGCGTGCAGAACCAGCCCCTCATCCCCGGATCAAATCCGGGGTTGTCGAAGCATGAGGGTGCCCCGTGCCCGGCCTCTTCCGCCCCGGCATAGCCTAGCCCGGATATTTCATGAATGCGAGTTGAGTAGCCAGTTGGCCTGGGCAGGAGGGCGTTGGGGGCGCGTGCCGTGGCCGAGGGCAGGTGTATTGGCAGATGGATGGCGGGAAGTTGTCGGATCGCTGGTGGTGGGGTCGGTTGCGGACGCGTTGACGCCTCCGCTTGTCGTTAGCGGCGTTGCGATGGCGGCTGTCGGCTGGGCGTCGGTGGCTATCCAGGCTCGAGCCTGGCCGCGACCAGTGTGAACAGGGCCTGATCCGGGCAGGCTGAGGAGAGCAAGAAGCGGACCCGGCGGGTATTGCGGGTGATGACGGCACCGATCTTGAGCAAACGCAGGCGGATCGTGCCGACCTGGGCGCGGGCGGCCTCGGTGCCGGCGAGGCCAAGCCGTCGAATTGTCGTCATCAGCACGTAGGCGAGGCTGGCCAAGAGCAGGCGGAACTGGTTCGGCCACCAGTGGTGGGCCGAGGTGCGGTCCGAGAACAGCTCGAGCTGTTCCTTGATGCGGTTCTCCATGTCGCCGCGGGCGCAGTAGAGTTTCTCGTAGAGTGTCTGGCCGTCGCCGGCGAGGCTGGTCACCACGAAGCGCGGGTTGGCCCCTCTGGCCATGTGCTCGAGGCGTGCGATGACCCGCCGTTCGCGGTTCCAGGTCTTGGCGCCGTAACGGAACTCGGCGAAGCGCCGTTGCTTCTCGCCGGTGGCGGTGAACAGGGCAGGCGCCTCGGCCATCTCAGGCGCCGCCAGCGCCTCCAGCCGCTTGTTCCTGGCCAGACCGATGATGTAGTCGACGCCGTTGCGCTCGCACCACGACAGCATTCGCCAGCGGCAGAAGCCGGAGTCCGCCCGCACGATGATGCGCACGGCGGGCCAGGCCAGGCGCAGCCGCCGCACCAGCAGCTTCAGCACCGCGCCGGCATGCTTCGCCTAGTCGATATCGGAGCGCCGCAAGTAGGCCACCAGCAGATGATCGCCGGCGAACACATACAGCGGCAGGAAGCAGTAGTGGTCGTAGTAGCCATGGAAGAACCGGCCGTCCTGATGGCCATGAACCGGGTCGTCAGTGGCATCGAAGTCGAGCACGATCTCCACCGGCGGAACCGCATGCGCGGCGATGAAGACATCCGCCAGCACCGCGTGGATCGACCACGCCCAGCTCGGCTCCGCCTGGTTCTCGAAGCGGCACAGCGTCGGCGCGCTGGCCAGCGCCCGGTCCTGCCCCGCCGCCGTCTGCAGTCGACGATGCGATGCCTGACCTTGCCCCGCTGGCGATGATCGCCGAGCCGGCGCGCTACTGCCGCGCTCAGACCCAACTGCCGGTCCGCCTGGCGCAACAGCAACGCACCGCCGTTGCTCGTCACCTCGCCACCGTCGAATGCGGCCTCGATCTGCCGCCTGCGGCAGGCTGGAAACAGAACCATCTCAGGGCTACAATTCGTCACCGTCGGACTCCTGCGTTCGATCCAATCTAGGCAATTGAATCATAACGTATTACCGGAGTTCGGCGGTGCACTTCGTGAATCTTCAGGGCTAGCCGGCGATCCGCATGGCCCGTTGAGGTTGCAGCAGGAACGGCGGCAGATAGGCCGGGATGTTCGAGAACGGCAGGACCTCCGGCCGCAGCGTGATGCCGAGTTGCGTCACCATGAAACGCCGGCGCGCATCGATCCGCGTCCACGCCTCCGGGTACTTCGACTGCAGCGCTTCGCGCAGGTCCGCGTCGGCCAAGGCGATGCCGTCTTCGATGTTCGTCGTAAAATAATCGGTACCGGTGGCGGGTATGACGTCGACCTGAAACGCCATGCCGGAGGCCAAGGCGATGTCCGAACCGGCATAGATCGGCGAGTTGACCCACTCGTCGAGATGGAGCTGGTGACCGGGGTTGAGAAAGATCCCGAAGAACGGATCGCGCAAATGCCGATCGACGACTTCGAACAGCGCGTTGCCGCTGACGCCGATGCCGATCGTCTCGTACCATTCGGCGATCGCCCGATAATACGGCGCGACGAGCTTCTCGACGTAGTCGCGCCGGCCTTCGGGCAGCTCTTCCGCGTCCTCGACGACAAAGCCGGCGCGGCAGTTGAGGGCGCCCCAGACGCCGAACGCCGTCGTGAAGGGATCGCCCCGCTCGATCCTGCGGCTCGACGGACTGCCCAGGCCCATGGCTGCCCGCGGACCAGACGACAGCATGAGGTGGCAGGACATCGGCATGCCGTTGAGCTGCATCAGCTGAGCCGCCTCGTATTCGCTGAGCCCCGGCTTCAGGCCGAACAGCACGTTGCGAACGGCGGTCGAGGTGTGACACGCGGCGTACTCGAACACCGCGAGCTGATCGACGTCGTTGACGACACGCAGTCCGTCGGCGGCGTTCATGAAGATCGCGCCCGCGTTGACGACGAGCGCGGGGTTGCCCGCCAACGCGCGCAACGTATCGACCAGATAGGCCGGCACCTCCAGCCATTGCGCCGGCATCGCCGTCTCGCTTTCGTCGAAGTACTTCCAGCCGACGACGCCGACCCGCTTGCCGGCGCCGACACCGGCCTCGCTCAGCAACGTTGCGAGCGGCTTGCTGCGGTCGCGCGGTTGCGACATCAGGCTGAACGTCTGGAACATCACCTTGCGCAGACGCACCGGGCTGATATCGGCGTAGCCCCAGTCCTCATTGCCGACGAACAGCGCCGGCTCCTGGCCCGGGACAAGGACGAGCATCGCCTCCTCGAAACGCGGGTCGAAGCCGGTCAGGAAGGCCAGGTTGGCGCTGTGCTCGCGATCGCCATAGATCACGAGCACGTCGTGTCCCAGGGCCCGGCTGCGTGCCAGCGCCGCGTCGATGCGCGCCTGATAGGTCGCCGCCGGGATCGTCGGCTCGACGGTCGGCGCGCCGAAATCGGGCAACGCGATCTCGTCCAGGATAGCGGTCGTCATGGTGCCTCCATTGCTATTGCGCCGCCTGCGGTGCCAGCCAAGGGATCGGCGCCGCGGCATCGCGATCGATGACCAGCCATTGCCCCGCCGCCACGTCCACCCAACGGCCCCAGTCGCCGCCCGGCCATTGAACGCGGACCGAGGCCCGCTCGGCCGGCCCCAGGCCGAAATGGGTCCAGCCGAGCACGCCACCGACGTGCCCGCCGCCGACCGTCAGCTCGCGCCGCCAGGTTCGCCGACCCGCCCGCACCTCGATCCAGGCGCCGACGGCGTCCCTGTTGGCGCCATCCTGGCGCAGGCGCAGCGCCAGCCAGTTGCCGCCGGGCGTCGTGTTGCGCCAGAGCTCAGCCGGCGCTTGCCGATTGACGACGACGATGTCGAGCAGGCCGTCGAGATTGAGGTCGACGACGGCCGCGCCACGCGCCCGATGATAGCTCAGCAGGCCGGCCGCCGCAGCGCTCTCGGTGAACGTTCCGTCGGGCTGCCCGAGCAGCAGGTTGTTGGGATCGCGTTCGGCGAAGTCGGCCATCGCCTCGACGTTGCCCTTGGCGATGAAGACGTCGACGAGGCCGTCATTGTCGACGTCCTGGAAGTCGGCGTGCCAGCCGGTCGACGGGCGATCGCTGTCGCCGGCGAAGGGCCGGTGCGCGGTCAACCCGCGGCCATACGCCTGATCGGCATAGGCCGGCCGCTCGGCGCCGTCGGCCAGCGCCCGCAGCTTGGTGTCGCCCATGCTGGTCAACAGGTAGTCGGGGTAGCCGTCGCCGGTCACGTCATAGCTGGCGATGCCCATGCCCCAGATCCTGAGGTGCTGCCAGCCATCGCCACGCCCATAGAGTTGTGGCGGTGCGCCGGGTTGCACCCGCCACAGCTGCTCCTCGCCGCCGCGGTTGTACTGCCGGTCGTTCGTGAAGCGCAGGGCCGGCCGGCCGGAGCGGTCCCAGTCGCTGAACAGCGCGGACAGGCTGCAGTGGCCCGGCCGCAGGCTCAGCCGGTGGGCGAATCCCGCCCCATCGGCCGCCGGGCGATAGAGCGCGTTGTCATGGCATGTGCCCCATGGCGCGCCGGGCTGCGCCCGATCGATGTAGTTGCCGACGGCCACGGTCGGCCACGCGCTGCCGCCCTCCCATGTCGCGGAAAACGCCGTCGACCAGGCGCCGCCGCCGGCGAAGCGCCAAGCCTCGTTGGCGCGCTCGAAGCGGCAGCCGCCACGCCCGCGCAGCAACAGGTTCTCGCCGACCCGAAGCACGGCGAGGTCCGTCACGCCATCGCCGTCCACATCCAACGGATAGGCGCCGGTGACGTCCGTGAGGCCGCTCGGCAGCCCGTCGCCCCGGGCAAACCGCAAGGGGCCGCCGCGCGCGCCGACGTTCCGGTAGAAAGACGCGGGCCCGGCGCCGCCGGCGAAGAACAGATCGGTGAACCCGTCGTCGTTGCAATCGAACGCGGCAACACCGCCACCGACGAAGAATTCGAACCCGCCGGTATAGCGATGGTCGACGCCGGCCACCGCCGTTTCCTCGACAAACCGCGGCGGCTCGGCGCCCGCGGCGGCGCTCGTCAGCAGGACAAGCACGCTCGCCGCCACGGCGTGGGCCATGACGACGTGGTGCGGCGCATGTGGACCGTGCGGCAAGAAAAGCATCCTCCCCGAACCAGCCTAGTGCAGCTGGGCCGCAGTGAAAACGGCAGTGGCAAAGCGGCCGGGGCGAATCGGCCGGCAAATTCGGCTGTGGCAAAGCGATTGGGCAGAGCCGGGCCGGACGTTTGAGATCGCCGCCTATGAACGTGCAGCAGGCCAGCCGCTCCGACGGCGCTCTCGAAGCAACCCTGCGAGCCGGGCGGTTCGCCGTCACCGCGGAGACCTCGCCGCCGGACGCGGCCAGCGCGGCGGTGGTGCTGGATCGTGTCGCCGCGCTCGACGGCGCCGTCGATGCCGTCAACGTGACCGACGGATCGGGCGCCAATGCACACATGTCGGCGCTTGCCGCCGCGGCGATCATCGCCGCGAACGGCATTGAGCCGGTCCTGCAGTTCACGACGCGCGACCGCAACCGGATCGCCTTGCAGGGCGATCTGCTGGGCGCCGCAGCGCTGAGCATCCCCAACATCCTGTGCCTGCATGGCGACGAAGCCGCGGCCGGCGATCAGCCCGCGGCCACGGCCGTGCGCGACATCGACAGCCGCGGCCTCATGGCCATGGCGCGGCAAATGCGCGATGAGGCGAGGTTCCCCTCGGGTCGCGCGATCGACCCGGCCCCGCGGCTCTTCATCGGCGCCGCCGACGCGCCGCGTGAACCGGATGCCGCGTTCGGCACCGACGGGCTCGCGGCGAAGGTCGCGGCCGGCGCCGACTTCTTCCAGACCCAATACGTGTTCGATGCCGCCATGTTGGGCCGCTACATGGCGCGTCTGACCGATGCCGGACTGACCCGGCGCGCATATTTTCTCATTGGCCTGGGGCCGTTCGCGTCCGCCAAGGCGGCGCGCTGGATGAACGAGAACCTGCACGGCGTGAATGTCCCGGACGCCATCATCAGCAGGATCGCCGGCGCGGCCGACGAGCGCGCCGAGGGCCGCCGGATCTGCGTCGAGCTCATCCAGCAGTTTCGCGAGATACCCGGCGTGCACGGCGTCCACCTGATGGGCCCGCGCCAGGAGCGTGCGATCGTCGAAATCATCCGGGCCGCGGGCGTCCGAGCCTAGCACATAGGCGGGCCTCCACGCTCACACAGGTGTGCTACCGTCTTCGGTGGCTGGAAGAATCATCCGGAAATCCCAGCTCAAACCAAGGTAATCGGGGACCGGCGAATTCGTGACGCGTTACGTCCTGTCGGCTGCCCGTCTCATCTTTCGAGGGAGAAGCACCTATGGCCGATCCGATACTTTACGGTCCGAATTACAGTACCTACACCCGCTCCGCCCGCCTCGCACTCGAGGAGAAAGGGGTTGCCTACCGCCTGGTAGAAGTCGATTTTCTCAAGGGGATGCCGCCGGAACAGCTAACTCGGCACCCGTTCGGCAAGGTTCCGGCCTTCGAGCACGACGGTTTCGCTCTGTACGAGGTTTGCGCTATCGAGCGCTACGTGGACGAATCCTTCCCCGGACCCAAGCTACAGCCCAGCGACGCGCGCCAACGCGCCCGCATGACTCAGATCATCAGCTTGCTCGACAGCTATACCTATGCGCCAACCGTGGGCCAGCTTGTGATCCAGCGCTTGGTTGTGCCGATGATGGGCGGTAGCGCCGATGAAGCGGCGATCGAAGCCGCTCTGCCGGCGGTGCGAAATTGCGTTGACGTACTTGAGAACTTGCTCGACGAAAATGCCTATCTCGCCGATGACTCGCTGAGCCTTGCCGACCTGCACCTCGGCCCCATCTTCGCCTACTTTACGATGACTCCCGAGAGCGGCCCGATCCTCGAGCGCAAGCCGGCGTTACATCGCTGGTGGGAGAGCATGAGCGTCCGAGAGAGCATGACGAAGACCGAGCCGCAACTGGGCTGATGGGATCAGGTGCGGGCGTCCGGACTCAGAGTTTTCGAGCCCTCGCCAACCTGCGGCTCATGAGTTGGATGCTGGCGATCATGTTAAACCGATGTTCTAAATCCTGGTCAACAACGTAACGAAGGGGGGGTATGTATCACTATGAAGAACGTAATTCTGTAGCGCACCCGGTTCCTTGGACACAAGTTTGTCTCACGCGGCGGGCCTGATTGAGATCGCGGCGT
Organism: Alphaproteobacteria bacterium; assembly: GCA_965261585.1. Classification (GTDB taxonomy): domain Bacteria; phylum Pseudomonadota; class Alphaproteobacteria; order UBA6615; family UBA6615; genus CBDHDN01. The sequence goes on along the minus strand of CBDHDN010000055.1, from coordinate 139,777 downwards.
GCCACGCCTGACGAGCTTGAGCGGGGCTCAGGTAGCCGTTCTTTTCGACGATCCACTGGGCATTGTAGAGTTCGACGAAGTCGCGGACGGCGTCCCGCAGCTCCGCGATGTTGCGGTAGATGCGACCATGGATGATCTGTTCCTTCAGCGTGCGATTGAACCGCTCGGCGACGCCGTTGGTCTGGGGCTCGGCGACGAAGGCGTAGGACGGCTGGATGCCCCAGAACTTGATCTGGTTGGTGAAGTGGTCCGACAGATACTGGGAGCCGTGATCCATCCGCAAGGCCAGCCCCCGAGCCGCGCCGGCCGCGGTCGAGCCATACAGCCCGGCAAGCCCCATGGAGATCGGCTGCAGGGCGGCGAAGCGGTCGCCGCGCTTGCAGACATGCCAGCCGACACACTCGGCGTTCCAATGCTCGACGGCGGTGAAGATCCAGCCCCAGCCGTCGTCCACCGTGAACACCCGAACGCCATCGGTGCCCCACATGAGGTTCGGGGCATGAGTGATGATCTCACCGTCATGGGGATTGCCGCCACGGCGGCGGCAGCGATGGGGCGAGAGCAGATTGTTCTCGCGCATCAGGCGGAGCACCCGCTTGCGGGCAACCCGGATGTCGCGACAGACCCGAAGCCGAGCCCAGACCTTGCGGTAGCCCTCGCCCTCCCTGGGCGATGCCTCCAGGTCGGCTTCGATCGCCACCAGCAGCGCCTGGTCCGAGATCGCGGGCTTCGGTCCCCGACGCTTTGCCGGCGGCTGCTCGGCGTGCTGGCCGGAGGTCATGGCGTAGAACGAGGAGCGGGCCATGCCCCAGGCGGCGCAGACCCGCCGCAGGCCGTAGGCCAGACCCGTGCCGGGCGAGGTGGCGGCACTCATCGCCGCGACCTCCGCCGCCCCAAAGGGCCGAAGGTCTCCGTCTTGGCCTCCAGCAGTTCCACCTGCATGGTCAACTCTCCGATCCGCTTCATGGCGCTATCCAGTTCCGCCTGCACCGGATCGCCCTTGCGTTGCTTGAGCGAGGCGTCGATCCCGCCGATCGCTTTCTCACGCCACTGCTCGAGCCGGAAGATCTCTACGCCCAACTGGCGCGACAGAAGTTGCACCGGCTCGTCACGCAAAAGCCGCAGAACGACCTCACGCTTGCGCGCCACCGTCCATCGCTGGCCAAGTCCCAGCGGGCCTGCCGGCAAAGCCTGGCCTGGGGAAAACGTGGACGAGCCAAGCTCGCCCGCATTTACCACAGGCCCATCAACCGCAACTTTCTTCTCAAAATTATCGGTCCTGTTCCGGTCCTCCTTGGACACTTCGATTAAGCCAATTCTGTGTCCAAGGAAATCGGGTCCGACTCAAAAACAACACCTGGGCCTTTGTCAAAATCCTCTTCGACAACGTCGCTCGACAATGCGCCGACGAAGTTGAAGCGAACTGGGGCGACCGCCTTGGCGGCGTGGACATCTTCACCTTCGACCACTGCTGGAAGATCTCGGAGCACCAGCGTATAGATTGAGTGCCGCCGACGGTGCGCCGCAAAAGCACGTGAGTTCACGCCGGACGATCTGAGCCTCCGCGCCCACTGACCGGGGGCCGGGGCGTGTACGCGCGCCCACGGGATGCTATGAGGCAGCCTGGTCTGCCGGCCGGTGATCCGCAGCCCGGTGCGGCCAAGCTCCCCGGGGGAGGGGAGGCTCATGCACATCGTCGTTCTTGGCGCCGGGGTGGTCGGCGTCACCACGGCCTATTATTTGGCGCGCGAGGGTTGCGAGGTCACCCTCGTCGACCGTTGCGACGAGGTCGCGGCCGAGACCAGCCGCGCCAACGCCGGCCTGATCGCGGTCGGCCACGCCCTCGCCTGGGGCTCGCCGCGGGCGCCGCGCATACTGTTGAAGTCGCTGTGGCGGCCCCATGCCGGGTTCCGCATGCGCCTGCGCGCCGATGCGGCCCTGATGCGCTGGGGCCTGCGCTTTCTCGGCCAATGCAGCACGGCCGCCGCACGGCGCAACTCGACCACCAAGTATCGCATCGCCCGCTACAGCCAGCAGTGCCTGGCGCGCCTGCGCGACGAGGCCGGGATTGCCTACGACCGGATCGACGGCGGCCTGCTGTACTACTATCGCGATCCCCGGCACTTCGACGAGGGCGTCACCAGCCTCGAGCTGTTCCGCGAGTTCGGCCACGATTTGCGCATCGTCGATGCCGCGCGCTGCAAGGCCATCGAGCCGGCCCTCGCCAACCTCGGCGACGAGCTGGCGGGCGGCGTGTTCTGCCCGACCGACGAGGGCGGCGACTGCCGCGTATTTACGGAGCAACTCGCCAAGCTGTGCACCGATCTGGGCGTGACGCTGCGCCTCGGCACCACCGTCTCTGGCCTGGTCCGCGACGGTCGCCGGATCGCCGCCGTCGAGACCACCGACGGCGCCATCACGGCCGACCGCTTCGTGCTCGCCCTCGGCAGCTATTCGCCGCTCGTCGCCCGGCGCGTCGGCCTGCGGCTGCCGGTCTATCCGGTCAAGGGGTACTCGCTGACCCTGCCGATCACCGACGACGCCGCGGCGCCGCTTGTGGGCGGGGTCGACGAGGGCCGGTTCACCGCTTTCGGGCGCATGGGCGATGGGCTGCGCATGACGGCGACGGCGGACTTCGCCGGCTATGACACCACCCACGCGCCGCGCGATTTTGATCACATGATGGCGCTGGCACGCCAGCTGTTCCCCCACGGGCTCGACATGGAGCGGCCGGAATACTGGGCCTGCCTGCGGCCGATGACGCCCGACGGCCCGCCGATCCTCGGCGCGACGCCCGTCGAAAACCTGTTCCTCAACACCGGTCAGGGCCACATGGGCTGGACCACGGCCTGCGGCTCGTCGCGCATTGTCGCTGATTTGATGTTGGGGCGCGCGCCGGAGATCGAACTCGACGGCCTGACCTACGCGCGTTTTCAGTGACGGCGCTCAAGCGACGGGATGTCAGCCCGGCGGGACTCTTGGAGCCTGGGCGTTCTACTCGGCCGCGACGACGGTTTCGCCCATGTAAATTCGGCTGTAGCCCTCGCGGATCGCCGCTGTGATCTCGCCCAGCCGGCGGTCGATGTGCTTCGCCAAAATGGCGACGGCCGCAGCCGCGTCACGCTTGCGCACCGCCCGCAAGATCTGCCGGTGCTCGCGCTGGGCCATCGGGCGGTCGTGGTCGTCCATGTGAATCCAGCGGACGAAGTGAATGCGGTCGTTCACGTTCTTCAGGACCCGCAGCATCTCGGCGTTGCCCGACATCTCCATCAGCCGCTCATGGAACTCTTCGTCGAGCCGCACGAGTTCGGCGGTTGACCGGTCGCCGACCTCGGGCCCGGTTTCACGCAAGAACGCCTCGAGGCGCCGGATGGCGTCGCTGTCGATCCGCTCGACGGTGAGCCGCACACCGGCCGACTCGATCGCCGCGCGCAACTGATAGAGATCGAAGATATCTTTGGCGTTCAGTCCGCGGCAAAAGAAGCCGCGGCCGGCACGGACTTCCAACAGACCCTCGACGCATAGCCGGTTGAGTGCTTCGCGGACCGGCGTGCGGCTGACCCCGAGGCTTTGCGCCAGCACGCCTTCGTTGATGCGTTCGCCGGGCTTGAAGGCATAAGCAACCGCCATGGCTCGCAGGTGCTGTTGGACCCGGTCTACCGAACTCTGGCCGATGTTGGTCGCGTTTGCGCCGCGGTGCGCCAAGCCGACCTCCCGCGTCCCTTGATTGACTGTATATCCGATTGTATACAATAGTTAATGCAGTGTGAAGCTTGGGAGCTCGTCGACGTCTCGTGTTCGGTGCATTTGGAATTGCTAAGGCATCTGCTGAGGCGGCAGGCATCGCGACCGGCGGGCGCGGCAGTGGATGGGCTGGCGTAGATGTATACGGACCAGAAGATCACCTAGTTTGACGTCTGGCACCTGCGATTGCCGGTGAACGCACGGCGCGATCACGGGATCGGGCCGGTTGAGCATGAGATCGACATTGTGGTCCTGCGCCTGACCGCCGAGGGAGGCGAAAGCGGCTTTGGCGAGGCCTCGCCATGGTCCGTTTTCACCGGTTCCGCCGAGGCGAGTTTTGCCGCGCTCGACCGCTATATACGGCCGCTGGTTGTTGGGCGTCTCGTGGGCGACCGGGCGGCGATCATGCAGGAGGCGGCCAAGGTGGTGGCCCATTGCACCGAGGCGAAGGCGGCGCTGGAAAGCGCCCTGCTGGATTTGCAGGGTCGTATCGCCGGGCTGCCGGGCTGCCGGTCTGGGCGCTTCTGGGCGGGAAGTGTCGCGACACGATCCCCTTGTCATGTTCCCTTGCCGACTCGGATTTCGACAAGGATCTGGCCCTGATGGTACGTCTGCGCGAAGACGGCGTCAGGATCATCAAGCTCAAAACCGGCTTTGCCGGGCACGCGTTCGACATGATGCGTCTGGAACGCCTGCGCAAGGATTTCCCGGAGTTCGATATCCGTGTCGATTACAATCAGGGTCTCCACCATGATTGCGCGTTGGATTGCGTACGCGATGTCGCTGAATTCAAACCGACCTTCATCGAACAACCGGTCGCCCACCACTTGCGCCCGTTGATGGCGAAAATCCGGCAATCCACCGACGTGCCTATAATGGCCGATGAAAGCGTTTTCGGGCCTGAGGACATGCAGGCCGCCATAGACATCGGAATCGCCGATGGCGTGTCGGTAAAGATCATGAAAGCAGGTGGCCTGACCCGCGCCCAGACAGTGGCCCGCATGGCAGCCAATGTGGGCATGTCGGCCTATGGCGGTGACATGTTCGAAACGGGGCTGGCCCATCTGGCGGGCACCCACATGATCGCGGCGACACCAGAAATTACATTGGGATGCGAGTTTTATCAGGCAAGTTACTTTCTGGTTGAAGACATTTTAGAAGAATCGTTTCCGGTGGAAAGCGGTCAGGGGATTGTTCCGCAGTCACCGGGTCTCAGAAACCGGCCCGATCTGGACAAGATTGCGCATTACGCCGTGAATCATGGTGACGGGGGGCACGCATGAGCACGCCAAAGACTATTGTCAGCGCGGCAATGTGGGTGCGGGAAATGGATCAAGGCCTGCGCTGCGCGGGGGGCGTCGAATTCGGCGAGCCGGAAGCCGGGCCGTCCGACCCGCCGCTCAACCTCTTGCGCAGGAAGGTGCGCGAGACACCCACCGCGAGTGACAGCCTACCCTTGATTGGAGAAGTCGGAAATAGTAGTGTACACGCTGCCTTTCGGCATCACCATATCGGCCTGACTGGAGGTCCGAAAACCGGGCGCATGGCGGCAGATTTGATCGCCGGCAGGCGCCCCAACAATGATATGAGCCCGGATAATCCTGACAGATTTGCGAAAAGGGCCTGAATAACCACATCGACAGGAAGGGATAAACTCCATGAAAAAACTAGCATCAAAACTCGTCCCGGCGCTGACAGCCGCGACATTTGCCTTCGGGGTTACGCCTGCATTGGCTGAAAAATGGGATTTGCCCATGGCCTACTCAGGGTCGAACTTCCACTCTGTAAACGGGGCGGAATTTGCCAAATGCGTCACCACGGGCACAGGCGGTGAGATCGAGATTACGACACATCCTGGCGGTTCCCTGTTTAAGGGTGCTGATATCAAACGCGCGGTGCAAACAGGTCAGGTGCAAATTGGTGAGCGCCTGTTATCCGGCCATCAGAACGAAAACCCTCTTTTTGGCGTGGATTCGGTGCCGTTCTTGGCCACTTCCTTTGACGATGCCGAGAAATTGTGGATAGCCGCCAAACCTGCTCTCGAAAAGGTACTTGCGGACCAAAATATTACGCTTCTCTACTCGGTCCCATGGCCACCGCAGGGACTCTATTTCAAGAATGAGGTCAAGTCGGTCTCGGACATGGCCGGCATCAAGTTCCGCTCTTACAACAGTGCAGCGGCACGTTTGGCCGAGCTGACCGGTATGCTGCCTGTCTCAATTGAGGCAGCCGAGATCAGTCAGGCATTTGTCACCGGTGTTGCGGATGCCATGGTATCTTCGGGCTCAACGGGTTACGATCGTAAGGTCTGGGAAAGCCTGAACTATTTCTACGAGGTCGATGCTTGGCTGCCGCGCAACTACATGCTGATCAATTCGGATGTCTGGGCCGACACGAGCGACGTCAACAAAAACGTCATTCGGGCGTGCTCAGAAATGGCCGAATATGCTGGCAAATGGCGTGCCATAGAGTATACAGGCTTTACTCTTCAGGGACTGCGCGACGGTGGAATGACGGTTGAACCGGCCAACGACACCATGAAGGGCGAGTTGCGTGAAATCGGCGAAACCATGACTTCAGAGTGGCTAGAAGCCGCTGGTGAGGAGGGCAAGGCGATTGTCGACGCCTTCATGTCATTGAAGTGATGAAATCGGCGGGCGCCGCAGATCTGCGGCCCCCGCTTATCACTGTTCGACGGGGGGCGACACATGAATTTGTTGCGCAGCAATCGTCGGTTACTCGACGGTATGTATTGGTTGTCGGGCGTTGTTGCCGCGCTTTGCTGGATTCTCATTCTTTTTCTGATTGTCGTTCAAATGCTGGCTCGTTGGACCGGTGAAGTTTTCCCGGTGCTCCCGACTATGCAGGTTATGCGATGGCAGCCGCCAGTTTTCTGGCTTTTGCCAATGCACTTAATCGGAGTGCGCATATCCGGGTTTCGGTCTTGCTTAATGCTGTGGGCCCACGCCTGCGCCGTCTAATCGACATTTGGTGTTTCACTATTGGATCTGCGGTCGCCTGATACCTTGTCTACTACGCGTTCCGTTTTGTCCACTTTTCGTGGAAATTCAACGATATTAGCCAGGGGCAGGACAACACGTCCTTGTGGATTCCGCAGTCCCTCATCCTCATAGGCGCAATCGTTCTGGCCATCGCCCTGACGGATCATTTGTGGCACCTCTTTTTCAAAGGGGGTCACCGAATGAGACGCGACATCGTCGACCAGAGCGTGGGGGAATAGTACCATGGAAGATCTATCAATTATCTTCCTCTTCCTCTTTGTTCTGTTTCTTCTCCTTGGCTCTGGCGTCTGGGTTGGTCTGGCGTTGATGGGGGTCGCCTGGGTGGGGATGGAACTGTTCACCACGCGCCCGGTAGGGGATGTCATGCTGACCACGATCTGGTCTTCATCGTCCTCCTGGACGCTGACGGCCTTACCCATGTTTATCTGGATGGGGGAAATTCTGTATCGAACGCGACTATCCGAAGAAATGTTCCGAGGTCTTGCGCCGTGGATGGCTCGTTTGCCCGGCGGGTTGGTTCACACTAATATCGTTGGCTGCACCGTTTTTGCGCGGTGTCGGGATCTTCTGCCGCTACTCTGACAACGGTTGGAAAAATGTCGATCCCCGAGTTGCGCCGGCGCGAATATCCCGAACATGTAATCATTGGCACGCTTGCAGGCGCGGCGACATTGGGTTTGATGATTCCCCCGTCACCGACGTTGATCGTCTATGGCGTCACAATCAACGAGAGCATCTCTAAATTGTTTTTTGCCGGGATCCTTCCGGGCTTGATCCTGGCTGTCATGTTCATGGCTTATGTGGCGTTCATGTCCTGGTTTTCCCCTAGCTGGAGGCCGCAGAAAGAGCCGGCCATGTCATTTCGGCAGCGCGTCGAAAACTCGCGGTTTCTGATACCTGTCGTTCTGCTGATCGTAACTGTGATCGGATCAATGTATCTGGGAATTGCGACCGCGACCGAGGCCGCGGCCTTCGGCGTGATCGGTAGTCTGGCGCTGGCGGCCTCACAAGGCTTGCTGTCCTGGTCGACCTTTACCGAGAGCCTGATGGGGGCAACGCGGACCTCGGCGATGATTGCTCTTATTCTTGCCGGAGCGTCATTCTTGTCACTGGCGATGGGCTTCACCGGCCTTCCTAGGGGCCTAGCCGATTTGATCGCCCAAACGGAACTGTCCAAGTTCCAACTGCTGCTGGTGCTTCTTGTGTTCTATATTGTGCTTGGCATGTTTCTAGACGGGATTTCGTCGGTTGTTCTGACAATGGCCGTGGTCGAACCGATGGTGCGTCAGGCAGGCATTGATCTGGTGCGCCAGGCGAACTGACAGAAGGTAGGGGGTGCAAGTCCCCCGGAACGAAGGAGTAACCGAACCACGTTTCTCCGCGAGCCGTGCGTTGGCTCCCGTGAGGGGGCAGGCGAAGCGTCGGTAGCGGCATGGATGGGCAGGGCTATTGAGCACCGTAAAAGCGATGGTCCGGGGTGCCGAGGCTTTCAGATCGGTCGAAGGCAATATTGCAGGCGTCGTTTTGGTGAGATGTCGGCGAGCCCCGCGGTGTCAGAGAACCCATGCACGTTCGCACGCCTTCTGTTGGGACCCTGGGAGGTCTTCAAACTGCCCCGGTTGTCGTAAAGGGGCCGCGTAGGGAATGGAGAAAACCGAAGCCTATGATGAACGGTTTGAAGAAGTCGGATGAGGCCGTACGACCTGTGAGGGCGGCGAACAAGGGAGCGCGAGCTTCTGCGGAGTCGCCGGAGGAAAGGGCCTCAACCAAGGGGAATCCGGATTGCCAAAGCACGCGCCGAACCCAGTGTCGGGTGAGCGTGCCACAGGCGGCGGCCCGGATACGGAAAGCTGCAGAGAGAAACCCGAAGGAACGTCTCACTGCGCTCTTCCACCACATTACGCCGGACGCGCTCGGTGCGGCCTACTTCGCATTGAAGAAGGACGCAGCAGCCGGTGTCGACGGCGTTACGTGGGACATGTACGGCGAGGGTCTGGATGAGCGCCTGCTCGACCTGCACCGGCGCCTGCACAGAGGGGGAGCGTACCGGGCGCCACCGGTTCGGCGGGTAGAGGTACCCAAGCCGGACGGGGGGACACGACCGCTCGGGATCGCGGCGCTGGAGGACAAGGTCGTCCAGAAGGCGGTTGTGGATGTGATCCTGACACCGATCTACGAGGTGGTGTTTCTTGGCTTCAGCTACGGGTTCCGACCGGGGCGGGGGGCGCACGATGCGCTCGATGCCCTGGCCTTCGGGATAGAACGGCGCAAGGTCAGCTGGATAGTCGATGCAGACCTCCGGGCGTACTTCGACACGATCCCGCGGGATTGGTTGATCACGTTCCTAGAGCACCGCATCGGAGACAGGCGGGTCATCCGTCTGATCCGGAAATGGCTGAACGCCGGCGTCATAGAGAGTGGGTCATGGGCAGATACGGGTATGGGCACGCCGCAGGGGGCAATAGTCTCCCCCGTCTTGGCGAACGTGTTCCTGCATTACGTGCTCGACGTGTGGTTCCACAAGAAATGGCGCCCGAACGTCCCGGATGGCGAAGCGATCATCGTCCGTTACGCTGACGATATCGTTGTCGGGTTCCAACACAAGCGGGATGCGGAGCGGTACCTCCGCGACGTTCGGGAGAGGCTGGCCCGGTTCGGTCTCAGCCTCCACCAGGACAAGACCCGCCTCGTGGAGTTTGGCCGGTTCGCGGATTTGAACCGGCGCCAGCGCGGGGTGGGCAAGCCGGAGACTTTCGACTTTCTGGGCCTCACGCACTATTGCACGACGACCCTGAGAGGACGCTTTCGGCTTGGTCGCAAACCGGTTGCCAAACGGGTCAACAGGACCCTGGCGCGCATCGACGAGGTGCTTCGCAAGCGCTGGCACCACGACATCTGGGAAGTTGGTAGGTGGCTGGGGCGAGTCTGCAATGGCTGGCTCAACTACTTTGCCGTCCCAGGGTCAGGCCGGTTCATCCGTGCGTTCCTCCGCAGGCTGCAACGCCGGTGGATGCGGGCGCTACGCCGCCGGTCCCAGCGAGCCCGATTTAGTTGGAAGCGATTGGAGCGCATGACCGAAATCCTGTGGCCACGCGCCTCCATCCGCCACCCATGGCCGGACCAGCGGTTCGCCGTCAAGCACCCGAGGTAGGAGCCGGATGGTTCAACGACCACGTCCGGATCTGCGCGGGGGGTGCGCAGCAATGCGCATTCCTACCGTAACATCTGGTTTGGCATTTTCATTGTTGTGGTTGTCGAAATGGCGCAGATCACTCCGCCAATCGGATTCAACCTGTTTGTCTTGCAGGGTATGACGGACCATGAAATTGGCTTTATTGCGCGTGCGGCCTTTCCAATGTTCCTGATCATGGTGTTGATGGTTTTTGTCCTGATAACCTTTCCCGATATCGCAACCTGGCTGCCTGAAAACATCAGAACGGCACCCGGAGGTTAGACCATGACGAACCAGCCCTCCGGGGCGGAAGCGCTGGTCCGCATGCTGGCGCTGCATGGCGTTGAGCACATCTTCGGCCTGTGCGGCGACACCAGCCTGCCGTTCTACGACGCGCTCTACCGCCTCGACCACCCGATGACCCACGTGTTGACCCGCGATGAGCGCTCGGCCGCCTACATGGCCGACGCCTATGCCCGGGTCACCGGCAAGGTCGGCGTCTGCGAGGGGCCGAGCGGCGGCGGCGCGACCTACATCCTGCCCGGCGTCGTCGAGGCCAATGAGTCGTCGATCCCGGTGCTGGCGATCACGACCGACGTGTCGGTCACGTCGCGCGGCCACTATGCCCTGACCGAGCTCGACCAGGAGGCGCTGTTCCGGCCGCTGACCAAATGGAACACCGTGATCAGCCGGGCGGACGAGCTGCCGGCCGCCGTGCGCAGCGCCTTCGCGGCGATGACCAGCGGCTGCCCGGGCGCGGCCCACATCGGCCTGCCGATCGACGTGCAGCGCGGCCCGGTCGACGCCGCGTCGGTGTGGGCCGACCCGGCCCTCGGCAGGTTCCCGGCGCGCCGCACGGCGCCCGACCCGGCCGCCGTCGACGCCGCGGCCGCGGCGATCCTGGCGGCGAACGCGCCGCTGTTCATCTGCGGCGGTGGTGTCGTCATCGCCGGCGCCGAAGCGGAGCTTGCGGCGGTGGCCGAACACCTGGATGCGGCCGTCGCAACGACGATCAGCGGCCAGGGCGCGATCGGCGACGGCCACCCGCTCGCCCTCGGCGTCGTCGGCAGCAACGGCGGCACCGCGCCGACCCGCGCCGTTGTCGAGGCCGCGGATTTGGTCGTCTTCGTCGGCTGTCGGGCCGGCTCGGTCACGACGGAACGCTGGCGCTACCCCAAACGCGGTACGCCCATCATACACATCGACGCCGACCCGCAGGTAATCGGCGCCAACTATGAGACCGCGGCCGCCGTCGTCGGCGATGCCCGCCTGGCTTTGGCCATGCTGCACGACGCCGTCGCCGACCGCCCGGCGGCGTCGCGCGACGCCGCCGCGGCCGTGGCCCGCGCCCGGGCGGCGAAGCGCGCGGCGTTCGCCGAGCTCGCCCACTCGACGGCACGGCCGATCCGGCCGGAGCGGCTGGTCGCGGCGTTGCAGCAGGTGCTGCCCGACGAGGCCGTCGTCGTCGCCGACCCGGGCACGCCCTGCCCCTATCTCTCGGCCTACCTCGACTGGAACGAGACCGGGCGGCGCTTCATCTCGAACAGGGCACATGGCGCCCTCGGCTATGCCCTGCCCGCCGCCCTCGGCGCATACACCGGCCGACCGGACGCCAAGGTCGTGTCGGTGATGGGCGACGGCAGCTTCGGCTTCGCCTGCGGCGAGCTGGAGACCATTGCGCGCGTGGGCGCGCCGATCACCATGATCGTCGTCTCCAACAGCGTGTTCGGCTGGATCAAGGCCGGCCAGAAGGCGTCGTTCAACGAACACTACTATTGCGTCGACTTCTCGCGCACCGACCATGCCCGGGTCGCCGAGGCCTTCGGCGTCCGGGCAAAGGCTGGACCGTCGAGGATCCGGCCGAGCTCGAACAGACCCTGCGAACGGCCATCGGGACGGACGGCCCGACCCTGGTCGACGTCATCTGCCAGCCCCTGCAGGAGGCCCGGGCACCGGTCAGCGAGTGGATCGCGTAGTGACCGCCCCCAAGAACGTCGCCGTCGGCGGCAAGGCGGTCTACGGCGCCAGCCTCGGCATCCTCATGCTCGAGGCCCGCTTCCCGCGCATCCCGGGCGACACGGGCAACGCCGAGACCTGGCACTTTCCGGTGCTCTACAAGGTCGTGCGCGGCGCCTCGCCCGACCGCGTCGTGCGCCGCCGAGCCGAGGGCCTGGCCGACGCCTTCACCGCCGCGGCGCAAGACCTCGTCGCCGAGGGCGCCGACGGCATCACCACGAACTGTGGTTTCCTGTCGCTGTTCCAGGACCACATCGCGGCGGCCTGCGACGTGCCCGTCGCCACCTCGGCGCTGATGCAATACGCCATGATCCGCCAGCTACTGCCGCCGGAGCGCGACGTCGGCATCCTCACGATCTCCGCCGAGACCCTGTCGCCCGAGCACCTGGCCGCCGCCGGCGTCCCGCCCGACGCGCCCGTCGTCGGCACCGAGGCCGGCCACGAGTTCTCCCGCGTCATCCTCGGCGACGAGCTGCAGCTAGACGTCGCCGCCGCCGAGCGCGACATCCTCGACGCCGGTCGCCGGCTGCAGGCGCTGGCGCCACGCCTCGGCGCCATCCTGCTGGAATGCACGAACATGGCCCCCTACGCCCGCGCCCTGCGCGAGGCGACGGGCGTGCCCGTGTTCGACAGCTACACGTTCATCACTTGGTTCCACGCGGCGCTGAAGCCCCGGGTCTTCGGGCCTCCGGGCGGCACGTTTCGCTAACGGGCCGGAACGGACGCAACCGCTTGCCCGGTTCGCCCCCCCCCCCAGCACCGGATGCCGTCCACGACAAACAGCGACTAACGGGTGGTTTTTCGCAGGACGCATGCGGCCGGGCGACCGCGCCTGCCGCCCTCACCCTTCGACAGGCTCAGGATGAGGGCTTACGGGACCACCGAGCGGTCCGCGAAACACCGACAAGGCAACCCCCGAACACCTCACCCTGACCCTGTCGAAGGGTGCGCCCCGGGGCCGCCGCAGGCGACGAAGTGCGGGTTGTCGAGACCCGGCTTGCCGTAGCCGAGGGGCTTACCGTCGAGGGTCTCGACGGTGCCGCCGCCGGCGGCGAGGATGGCATGGCCGGCGGCGGTGTCCCACTCCATGGTGCGGCCGAGGCGTGGGTAGAGGTCGGCCTCGCCGGCGGCGACGAGGCAGAACTTGAGCGAGCTGCCGGCCGAGGTCAGCTGCTTGACCGTATACTGGGCGAGGTATTCATCGGTCTTGGCGTCGCGGTGGGAGCGGCTGGCGACGACGACGAGGCCGTCGGCGGCGGGCCGCCGCACGGCAATCGGACTGGCCTCGCCCAGATCGCCGTCCGCGTCGACCTGCTGAGCCGTCGCGCCGACGCCGACGGTGCCGCAGAACATGCGGCCGATCGCCGGGGCGTAGACGACGCCCATGACGGGCCGTCCGCCCTCGACGAGGGCGATGTTGACGGTGAACTCGCCGTTGCGGTTGATGAACTCCTTCGTGCCGTCGAGCGGATCGACGAGCCAGAAGCGGTTGCCCAGCGCCGTCGGCGCGTTGCCGGCGGCGAAGCTCTCCTCGGCGACGATCGGGATGTCGGGCGAGAGCATCGCCAGCTCACGCACGATCAAGCGTTCCGCGGCCTCGTCGGCCTCGGTCACCGGCGAGGCATCGGCCTTCTCGCGCACCGCGAAGTCGCGCTTGTAAATCGCCAGGATCTCCGCCCCCGCGGTCATGGCGATGCGGCGCAGCGCGACCGTGACAAGCTCCGGCATACGGCGGCCCGTGTTCCCATGGCTGAGGCTCTCCGCATCGTGGGCATCCACAACGGCATCCGCAACCGCAAACGGATCGGTACCGTCATGCACGGTCATAAGCCGGCGACCTTGCGCACGGCGGCTACCACAGGCCCATCAACAGCAACTTTCTTCTCAAAATTATCGGTCATGTTCCGGTCATCCTTGGACACTTCGATTAAGCCAATTCTGTGTCCAAGGAAATCGGGTCCGACTCATGTGTAGTATCTGGAGACTTAGTTTGTAGTAACGGCAAAAAAACTAGACTGCAAATCATATATCAATCCTGCACTATTTTTAACAAATCCAAGAGGTTGTAATTGAGTATTATTTTGTCTAACCGTCGAGTCTTGCGGTTGGATGCGTAACGGGGTTCTGCATGTTCGGGCTGTCTTGTCGACCCTTGGCGGTCTCCGCTTCGTCCGCTGCCGGGGCCATGGCTTCCTCAGCGGTCGGGACAATGCCGCCTTCACACCGTTCCTTCGGCCGGGCGGGGCGTGGTGCTCTCGGTGAGCGAGGGCGAGGGCGCCTTCGACCAGCCGGGCGTTAACTCGGGCACCGTCGAGAGCAGCCTCACCAGCGTGAACCCCTATGTGCGCTATCAGGCGAGCGAGCGGCTCTCGGCCTGGGGCCTTCTGGGCTACGGCACGGGCGACATGACGATGACGCAGGCGGCGACGGAGGATCGCGGCGAGATCGTCACCCGGACGGACATCTCCATGCGCCTCGGCGCGGCCGGCGCGCGGGGCGTGCTGCTGAAGGCGGGCGAGGACGGCGGGATCGACCTTGCGCTGCGCGGCGATGCGTTCCTGGTGCAGATGGACTGGGAGAAGGTGTCGAACGAGACGGACACGCGGGCCGATGCGAGCCGCTTGCGCCTGGTGCGGCTCGACCCCGGCGCCTCGGGCCGCGGTCTCTTGCTGACGCTGGCGCCGGTCTGGGGCACGCCGTCGAGCGGCGTGGACCGGCTGTGGTCGGCGCGCGACGCGGCTGGCCTGGCGCCCGGCGGGGAGTTCGAGGCGGAGCGCCGTCTCGAGGCCGAGCTCGGCTACGGGTTTGGCGCACCGCGCGGCCTCGGTGTGGTGACGCCCTATGCGGGGCTCTCGCTCGCCGCGGACCGCTTCCGGCAACCCCGAAGCCGGTCCCTCAAGCGCCGAGGCCAGCCGGCCGACATGAGCCGGCCCCTGCGGGGCAACGACACCGAACTCCGCCAGATGGCCGCGCAGCGCATTGATCGTCTGGGTGCGCTGGTGCACCAGAAGATCGCGCGTCCGGAACAGCATGCCCCGAGCCTGCTGTTCCTCCGTCTTCACAGCCACAAATCGCATGGTCGGGCGCGACGACGCCTCGCAGATCGCCTCCGCGTCCGACGCATCGTTCTTCTGCCGCTTCACATACGCTTTGACGTAGATCGGCGGGACCAGTCGCACCGCATGGCCGAGCCTGCCGATCTCCCGGCCCCAATGGTGCGCGCCACCGCACGCCTCCATCGCCACCGTGCAGCGTGGCTGCGCAGCCACAAAGTCCAACAGCTTCGCCCGGCTCAGCTTCTTACGGAACGCAACCGACCCGTCCGCCCGCGCACCGTGCACCTGAAAGCTGTTCTTCGCCAGATCGATCCCGATCGCGATGCCGTCGGGAGGGGCGTCCACCCCATCGTTTGCCGCACAGGGCGCACGGGCGGTGCGCGCACCCGGATCACGGCGATCCGGTCGAAGGCCCGCAGTCCGGGAGCCATTGGCCATCGGCCTCGCCGGGGTCGCATGCTTGAAAGACTATAGCGGATGCGCTATATGCCGGAGATGGATTGGACGGTCGAAACCGTGTCGGCCGTCGACGCCGAAATCGCAGCCTTGCCGGTGGCGTTGCGCGCCCGGCTGTTGCGGCTGTTGGAGACGGTGGAGAATGTCGGGCTGGAGGCCCTCCGCGCACCGCATGTCAGGCACCTTGAAGGGAAGCTCTGGGAGCTTCGGGTGCGGGCAGACGGTGGTATCGCTCGGGGGATTTACGTGACGGCGGCGGGCCGGCGGGTGGTAGTGCTGCACGTCTTCGCGAAGAAGTCGCGCAGGACGCCGCGCCGTGCGCTCGCGACCGCCAGGGAGCGGATGAGGCAGGTGACGACATGACGAAGCTGAAGGATCTGAAGGCGCGCTTCATGGAAGACCCGGAGTTCCGGGAGGAATACGCGCGCGTCGACGAGGAGTATGCGCTCATCGAGGCGCTGGTCCGCGCCCGTGCGGCGGCGAAGCTGACGCAGGCGGAGCTTGCCCGGCGGCTCGGCACGACGCAATCCGCAGTCGCGCGGCTGGAAGGCGGCCGGGTGTCGCCGTCCTTCGCGACCCTCCGCCGCTACGCCGAAGCAACCGGCACGCGGCTGACCGTGGGCCTTGTCCCGGCGGACGGCTGAGGCATACGACAGGCCGACACGGGCAACGACTACTTGCTTCCATGTTGATGCTCGACAATTCCAGCCATGTTGCCTCGACCTCACCTGGCGCAGACACTCGTATGGATCGAGGACTTGCCGTGCACGTATTGCCCGGTCTCGAGTATGTGGCCCGGGACATTCCCTCTGCAACAGCCTATCCCGCTTCGGATCTCGCCCTCCTCCAGACGTCCGGCAATCCTGCTTTAGACGAGGTCGAGCAACTACGTCCCGGAACGCCGCGGGCGGGCTCCATTTCGATGCCGACGACGAGTTCATGTCGAGTATCGGGGTTGTTGGCGCAATCCATGAATGGCGTTGTGACCAAGTCATGTTGCCTTGTCCGTGCTACCAAGTCAGCGCTCGGTTCGACGCCGGGATGTGCGGCGACCGTGTGTTCGACGAGCCCTCTCTGCCAACCTCACTGAGACACCGGCCCCCCTTGGAATTACTGTAGGGCGGTGGAGGTGAATACCAATGACCGCAGAGAGAGAATCGATGACATTGCAAGAGATGGACGCTCCGGCCCTGGGGGTCGAGGAGCGTCGCGACGAGGCCCCCGGGGCCGGAGCCAGCCACGCGCGGCCAACGCCGGACCCGGAGGTCGTGGCCAAGCCGAAGAGGCGCAAGTTCACCGCGCAGTATCGACTGCGGATTCTGGAGGAGGCAGAGAGCTGCACGCAGCCCGGCGAGGTGGGCCGGCTGCTTCGCCGCGAGGGGCTGTACAGCTCCCATCTGACGGAATGGCGCAGGGCGCGGCGTGAGGGGTCGCTTCAAGGCCTGACCCCGAGCAAACGCGGTCGGAAGCCCGCCGAGCGCAACCCCCTCAGCGCGAAGGTGCACGAGCTCGAGGCGAAAGTGGCTCGGCTGGAGAAGGAGCTGCACACCGCCCATACGATCCTGGACGTCCAGGGAAAAGTTGCCGGGCTGCTGGGATTCAGCCTCGAACACGGGAAGGACTGCTGATGGCCGTCCAGCCGCTCGCATCGCAGGTCGGCGTGGCGCCGGCGTGCCGAGCGCTGGGGGTGCCACGGGCTTCCTTCTACCGTCGTCAGAGGCCCGCTCCCGGGCATCAGCAGCCCCGTCCTACGCCCGCCCGGGCCCTGTGTGCGTCCGAACGCGCGCACGTCCTCGACGTGCTCGCCAGCCCGCGCTTCGTCGACCGGTCACCGGCCGAGGTCGTCGCGACGCTGCTCGATGAAGGCCAGTATCTGTGCGCCGAGCGCACGATGTACCGGATCCTGGCCGCGAACCAGCCGGTGCGAGAGCGGCGCAATCAGCGCAGTCATCCCTGCTACACCAAGCCCGAGCTGGTGGCCACGGGCCCCAACCAGACCTGGTCCTGGGATATCACCCGGCTCCGGGGGCCCAAACGCTGGACGTCCTTCTACCTCTATGTCTTGCTCGACATCTTCAGCCGCTGCGTCGTGGGCTGGATGGTTGCCGATCGGGAGAACGCCGCGCTCGCCGCGACGCTGATCGAGGAAACCTGTCTCAAGCAAGGCATCGAGCCCCAGGTGCTCACCCTGCATTCGGACCGCGGCGCGCCGATGACCAGCAAGTGTACCGCCCAACTCCTCGCCGACCTCGGGGTCACCCGCTCTCTGAGCCGCCCCCAGGTCAGCGATGACAACCCGTTCTCCGAAGCGCAGTTCAAGACCCTGAAGTGTCAATCGGCTTTCAGTATTGACCCCCGATCGGCGTGCAAAATTTACCCCCCTGAGCGGCACGGCGGAGGTTGTCCCGGTAGTCAATAGGGGGGACCCGCGCGGCTTCGTGTAGCGCCCTGCGCTACGCGGAGCGAAGCCGCGTGGGGGGTGCCTGTTGGCCCACCGGGGCAACCGGGCCGCAGGCACGGCCGGCGCAGGCTCAGGAGCGGTTCTTGAAGCGCCAGCTCTCGTTGCCGGTCTCGATGATCTCGCAATGATGGGTGAGACGGTCGAGCAGCGCGATGGTCATCTTGGGGTCGCCGAAGACGGATGGCCATTCGCCGAAGGCGAGGTTGGTGGTGATGACGATCGAAGTGCGCTCGTAGAGCCGGCTCATGAGGTGGAAGAGCAGCTGCCCGCCGGCCTGAGCGAAGGGCAGGTAGCCGAGTTCGTCGAGGATGACGAAGTTGCGTCGGACGAGCTGGTCTGCGGTGCGGCCCTGGCGCCCGCCGGGCAGCGACGCCGGAGGCGGTAAAATGATCTTCAACAAGCTGATTCAGCCGGCCAGGACTTGGTTCGGCCGACGCCGGCGGCGCCCGCTGGACGACGCCGGCATCATGAGCATCGAGTTCGCGTTCATGGTGCCCGTCCTCGTCATGCGGGCAATGGGCGGCCTGGATCTGGGCCGCTACGCGCTCGATTTGTCGACGGTCGCCAGCGCCGCGCGCGCCGGCGCCCAATACGGCGTCCAGGATCAGGCCACGGCCGTGCAGCCCCTGCAGATGATCGCCGCGGCGCGCAACGACGCCGCCGACACCACCGGCGCGCTCGACATCAGTGCGCGGCAGTACTGCCGTTGCCCCGGCGGCGGCGGCGAGGTTCCCTGTGGCGGCACCTGTGCCGACGGCGGGTTCCCGCAGATGTACGTCGAGGTCATCGTCGCCGACAATCTGGATCTGTGGTTTCCCTACTATCCCGGGATCTCCGATCCGGCGACGCTGACAGCCAGCCACACGATTCGGGTCCGCTAGTCATGCGCCGCCGCGGCTTCAGGGCCCTGCTGCGCGACCGCTTGGGCTTCGCGCCTGTCGAGTTCGCGCTGCTCGCCCCGGCGCTTCTGCTTCTGACCGTCGGACTGATCGACTTCGGCCGCGCCATGCTCGTCAACTCGACGCTCAGGCATGTGGCGACCGAAAGCGCCCGGTTCGCTGCCATTCGCGGCGCCGAGGCGGCCACGCCGGCGACCGAGACGGATATCGTCACCTATGCCAAGGGCCGCGCCGTGGGGGTGCCGCCGGACGACGTCACGGTCGTCGTCACCTGGGCACCCAACAACAGCGCCGACGGCTCGGTCACGGTCCAGTTGACCTATCCGTTTGCGCTGTTGTCGATCGGCTTCCTGCCGGTCGCGCCGTTGCAGCTCTCCGGCCGCTCGACGTTGATCATTCTGTAGGGCGGCCCCCCCCCCCCCGGGGGGGGGGGGAACGTTTAGGAGTTGCGCCGCCATCCGCTAGGATCGCGGCATGCCGCCGCGCCGCAAAGCCAAGGTCGCGAAGCGCCGCGCCGCGTCGCTCACCCCGTATGAGGCGAAGCGCGATTTCGCGCGGACGGACGAGCCGCGCGGCGGCCGCGGCCGCACCGACGGCGACCCCGTTTTCGTCGTCCAGATGCACGCGGCGACGCGGCTCCACTACGATCTGCGCCTGCAGATCGGCGACGTCCTGCAGAGCTGGGCCGTCACCCGCGGGCCGAGCCTCGACCCGAAGGTCCGCCGGCTTTGCCGTCCGTACCGAGGACCACCCGCTCGACTACTACGGTTTCGAGGGCATCATCCCCAAGGGTGAATACGGCGGCGGCACGATGATGGTGTGGGACCGCGGCACTTGGGCGCCCATGGGCGACGCCGCGGACGACCTCGCCAAGGGGCACATCAAGTTCCGCCTGAACGGCCACAAGCTGAAGGGCGGCTGGGCGTTGGTGCGGCTGAAGGGTGACCGCGATCGCGACGGCAAGAACTGGCTGCTGATCAAGGAACGCGACACCTATGTGCGGCCGGAATCCGCGGGTGACATCCTCGAGGACGAGCCGCTGAGCGTCCTGACCGGACGCTCGCTCGCCGAGATCGCCGGCGACGCGCCGCGCAAGGCGAAGCGCAAGCGCCGCCGGCCGGCGCCGGGCAAGTTGGCCGGCGCCGCCGCGGCGGCGTTGCCCGCGAAGCCGCCGCGGCCCCAGCTGGCGACCCTCGTCGACGCACCGCCGAACGGCGCCGACTGGCTGCACGAGATCAAGTTCGACGGCTACCGCACGCTGTGCCGGCTGGACGACGGCCGGGCGCGGCTGTTCACGCGCAACGGCCACGACTGGACCGACCGCTACCGGCCGATCGCCGAGGCGTTCGAAGGACTGCGGGCCAAGACGGCCGTCATCGACGGCGAGATCTGCGTCCAGGACGGCCGCGGCCTGACGACGCTCGGCGCTCTGCAGGACGCCCTCGGCAGCGGTGCGACGGAGAGGCTGACGTTCTTTGCCTTCGACCTGCTCCATCTCGACGGCTACGCGTTGTCGAAGGTCCCGCTGACCGCACGCAAGGACGCCCTGGCGGCGCTCGTCGAGCCGATCGTCGACGCAACGTCGCCGGTCCAGCTCAGCGATCATGTCGTCGGCAATGGCGCGGCGTTCTTCGCCCAGGCCCGTCGCCTGTCGCTGGAAGGCGTGATCTCCAAGCGCATCGACGGACGCTACACGCCGGGCCGCTCGAAGGTCTGGCTCAAGGCGAAGTGCACCTCGGCCGAGGACTTCCCGATCGTCGGCTACGCCGAGAGCGACGCCGCGGGCGGCCTGTCGGCGCTGTTGCTGGCCGAGCCCGGCCACGGCGATCTCCCCGGCGGCTTGCGCTATGTCGGCAAGGTCGGCACCGGCTGGTCGGCGCGGCAGGCGCGTGAGCTCCGCGCCGCGCTCGACGAGCACCGGCGCAAGACGCCGCCGCTGGCCGTGCCCAAGGGCGTCGGCGGCAAGGACACGACCTGGGTGCGGCCCAACCTGGTCGCCGAGGTCGAATACGCCGCCCGGACCCGCGACGCCATCCTGCGCCACGCCGTCTACAAGGGCATGCACCCGGACAAGGCGCCAGGCAACGACGCCGGCGGCGGCGGCGCCGCGCCACGGCCGCGCAAGCGCCTCGTCTCCGACGCCGATCTGGCCAACATCTGGATCACCAATCCGGACCGGGTGATGTTCGGCCCGGGCGGGCCGACCAAGCTGGACCTCGCGGTCTATTACGCCCGCGTCGGCGACTGGATGATCCCCGAGGTCGCCGGGCGGCCGCTGACGCTGATCCGCTGCCCGTCGGGCGACCTCGCCGACACGTTCTATCAGCGCCACGCGACGGCCGGCATGCCGCCGGAGATCAAGCGCGTGCCGTTGCGCGACGAAGGCACCCGCGCGCGCGCCGACTACCTCTACGTCGAGGATGCCAAGGGCCTGCTGTCGCTGGCCCAGTTAGGCGTCGTCGAGTTTCACCCCTGGGGCTGCCGCGCCGACAAGCCCGAGCGGCCGGACCGCATGATCTTCGATCTCGACCCCGACGAGGGCCTGGATTGGCGCGAGGTCGTCGACGCCGCGTTCGAGCTGCGCGAGGCCGTCGCGGCCCTGGGCCTCGTGCCCTTCGTCAAGACCACCGGCGGCAAGGGCCTGCACGTCGTCGTCGCGCTGGAGCGGCGCCACACCTGGCCGGTGGTCAAAGGCTTCGCGCTTGCCTTCGTGAAAGCCATGGCGGCGCGCGCGCCGCGCCGCTACACCGCCAACCCGACGAAGCAGGCGCGCCGCGGTCGCATCTTCATCGACTATCTGCGCAACGGCCGCGGCACCACCGCGGTCAGCGCCTATTCCCTGCGCGCCCGCGCCGGCGTGCCCGTGGCGGCGCCGGTCACCTGGACCGAGCTCACCGACCTCGAAGACCCCCTGGAGTTCAATCTGTGGACCGTGCCCGACCGCCTGGCGACGCTGACGACCGACCCCTGGGCCGAGCTACCCCGCAGCGCCCGCCTCCTCACCCGCGCCGCCGAACGCGCGCTGGGAATCACGACCGGGCGTGCTAGGTGAACAGGCGGCGAAGCCTGCTCGAAAGGATGCGGGCGAACCCGCGCGGCGACTGGTCCATGGCAGACGTCGACAGGCTGTGCCGGTCTTTGCGCAGTTCCGGAGTCGAGCTCACACCGCCAAGACGTGGTTCCCACTACACCGTGCGCATCGTCGGATCGCCCACGATCCTGACGATACCCGCGGCACGCCCGATCAAGCCCATTTACATCAGGCGCCTTGTTAGTATCATCGACGATATCATAGATGAACCCGGTGGTGATTCGTGAGTGATCGGCGAAGTCGACCCCAAAAGCAGTCCGCGCAGGCCTATCCTGTTCTCCTGCGCCCGCTTGGCCGCAATGAGGGCACTGGCTGGCTGGCCGAGATACCGGATCTGCCCGGCTGCATGACCGACGCGCAAACGCGCGAAGATGCCCTTGCCGCCGCAGAAGGCGCGATCGCGGAATGGATCGCGGCGGCCGAGGAGATGGGCAGACCGGTGCCGCGGCCGGGCTCTCTCCAAAGCTACAGTGGCAAGTGGGTGCAACGCGTGCCTAAGAGCCTTCACGCTGCATTGGCGGCGACGGCGGCCCGGGAGGGTGTGAGCCTCAACCAGCTCGTTACGGCATTCCTGGCCGAAGGGCTCGGGCGGCGCGCGGATCCGCGCTAGTTGACCACGGCCGCAGGACGAGGACAGACAGGTGGTCCAAACGCCGCTGTCAACCGGGCCGCTCACCCGGGCTTCGTACGCCACTGACCGCCTCGTCGCAGCACCCATTGGCCCCGATGACTTGGGCGATCTGTGCCGGCTGCACCGGGATCCGGCGGTCATGGCGACGCTGGGCGGTCTGCGTTCGGCGGCGGTGACCCGCGGGTTTCTCGCCACGAGCATCGCGCATTGGCAGCGGCACGGATTTGGGCTGTGGACCTTCCGCGACAAGCCGAGTGCCGATTTCGTCGCCCGCGCCGGGCTGCGCCACGTCGCAATCGAGGGCCATGACGAGGTGGAGCTGGCCTACGCCCTCGCCGCCCGGCACTGGGGCCGGGGCCTCGCGACCGAGCTGGCGGCGGCGATCGTCGCCGCTGCGTCCGGCGAACTGGGCCTGGCCGAACTCGTCGCCACCGCAGACCCGGCCAACGCGGCGTCACGACACGTCATGGCGAAGGTCGGGTTCGCGTTCGAACGCGAGATCGAGCACTTCGGGGACCCGCAGGTCCTCTACCGCAGGCGCGCCTGACACACCAGCCTTGCGAGCGGAATCAATCGCTTAACAAATCATCCGCTAGGCATGTAAAAGGAGTCATTGGACCGAAGCGAAGGATCGAACCATGGCGCCGCGTGCCACCTGGAAGGGCTATATGAAGCTGTCCTTGGTCTCGTGTCCGGTGCGGCTCTACAACGCCACGAGCGCCGGCCATCGGATCGCCTTCAACTGGCTGCACAAGGACACCCACAACCGCATCCAGATGAAACCGTTCGACCCCGAGCTCGGGCAGGTCGAACGCGCCGACCTGGTCAAGGGCTACGAATTCGAGAAGGACCAGTACATCGTCGTCAACGACGAGGATCTCGAGACGATCCAGATCGAATCGACCAAGACCATCGACTTCGACCGCTTCGTCGACGTCGACGAGATCGATCCGATCTACTACGACCAGCCCTACTATGTCGCGCCGGACGGACCGGTGGCCGAGGAGACGTTCCGCGTCGTCCACGCGGCGATGCGCGACAAGGGCACGGCGGCGATCGCCCGCGTCGTGCTGTCGGGGCGCGAGCGCATCGTCGCGCTGGACGCCCGCGGCAAGGGCTTCGTCATGACGACCCTGCGCAGCGCCGAGGAGGTCCGCGGCCACGAGCTGTTCTTCGACGACATCACCGACGCCGACATCGACGCCGAAATGCTGTCGCTTGCCGAGATGATCATCGACAAGCACACTGGCAAGTTCGATCCCGGCGCGTTCGAGGATCGCTACCAGAAGGCGCTGGCCGAAGTCGTCAAGGCGAAGATCAAGGGCTCGCAGCCGGTCGTCGCCAAGGCGCCGGAGCGCGGCCAGGTCATCAACCTGATGGACGCGCTGAAGCGCACGCTGGAACAGGGCGACCGCAAGAAGCCGCCGGCCCAGAGCAAGAGCCGCAAGGCCGGCACGGCCAAGGCCGGCTCGGCCAAGGCCGCCGCTGCTAAGGCCGGCTCGGCCAAGGCGGTTTCGGCCAGGGCCGGCGCGGCCAAGTCCGCAACGACGAAGGGGGCGGGCAACAATCGGCGCAGCGCACGCAAAACGGCCTGACGGCGTGACCGCGCGGTCAGCGCCGGCGGGGCGGGACCGCCCGGCCGGCTTGACCGGCGAGACGGTCGCATTCATCGGTCGCCTCGGCGCGATGGCGCTGTGGCGCGCGGCCGAGCATGTGCGCGCCGCCGGCGGCCACACCCGCCGCGGCATCAGCCGGCGCTGCCGCACCGTCGTGATCGGACACGGCGCCCATGCCTTGCTGGCGCGCGGGACGTTCCAGGCCAAGCTCGCGATCGCCGAACGCGCCGGCGCCACATGCCTCAGCGAGAACGCGTTCCTACGCCGGCTCGGCCTGCTCGACGCCGTCGACGACGGCAACCAGTCGATGCCCTTGGCCGCGCTGTTGAGCCAAACCGAGCTGGATGGCACGACCGGCCGCCTGCTCGAGCTGTTCGATGTGATCGAGCCACGCGACGATCGTTACGGCTTCCTCGACCTGATCGGGGTCAGGGAGGTCGCGCGGCTGCTCGCCGACGGCATGCCGCTGGCCGAGCTGCTGGCCGGCGTCGCCGCGCTGCGGCGGGGCGAGGCCGACGGCCATCCGCTGGCGCACCTCAGGCTGGCGCGCTCGCCCACGGGCATGCTGGCGCTCAAGGTCGGCGCGGCCTTTGCGGACCTCGACGGCCAGCTGCAGCTGCCCTTGCCCGAGGCCGCGGGACCGTCGATCGACGGCCTGTTCGAAGCCGCCGAGACGGCCGAGGCGATCTGCGACTGGCCGGCCGCCGAGGACCTGTACCGCCGCTGCGCCGAGCTCGACACGAGCGACCAGACGGCGGCTTTCAACCTGGCCAACGTGCTGCGCGAACGGGGCCGGACCGGCGAAGCCCGCGCCTGCCTGCGCCAGGTCGTCGCCCTCGACCCCGGCTATGCCGAGGCCTGGTACAACCTGGCCGACCTGACCGAGGGCGCCGAGGCCCAGGCGCACCTGCGCCGCGCCCTCGCCGTCGACCCCGACTACGCGGACGCGCACTACAACCTCGCCTATCTGTCCTATCGCAACGACGAGTACACCGCGGCGGCCGAACACTGGGAGCGCTATCTCGCGCTCGACCCCGGCAGCGCCTGGCGCAAGAAGGCGCGCGACGGCGTCACCCTGTGCCGCCAATACCTGGCGCAGGAGCGCTGACGCGGTTGCCGCCGGCGCCCTCGCCCATCATCCTGCCCTTTGCGGGCAAGGCCCCGCGGATCAGCGACAGTGCCTACATTGCGCCGGGCGCCTGCATCATCGGCGACGTCGAGATCGGCGATCAGGCCAACGTCTGGTTCGGCTGCGTCATCCGCGGCGACGATCACGCCATCCGCATCGGCCCGCGCACGAACGTTCAGGACGGCACGGTCGTGCACGTCACCGTGGAGACCCACCCCACGATCATCGGCGCCGACGCCATCATCGGCCATGGCGCGCGCCTGCACGGCTGCACGCTGGAGGATGGCTGCCTGATCGGCATCGGCGCCATCGTGCTTGACGGCGCCGTCGTCGAGGCCGGCGCCCTGGTAGCGGCGGGCGCCCTGGTCGCGCCCAACAAGCGGATACCCGCCGGCGAGCTGTGGGCCGGCAATCCCGCGCGCAAGCTGCGCGACCTGCGCCCCGACGAGACGCAGTTCCTCACCTGGGACGCCGCCCACTATGTCCGGCTGTCGGCCAAGTACCGGGAGGCCTAGCTTGACCGGCTGGCCCGCCAGTAGGCCGGCATCATTCGCAACGAATCGAGTCGCGGGTTCGAGCCCATGAACCGTTGCATCTCACGGCGTCGACTATGCTAAACAGTTGGCGGAGCCTTGAGATGGGTGACAGGGGGAAACCATGCCAAATTCACTTATTCCTGTGCTGAAGTGGGGCGGGATTGCGTTAGCGGTCGTCTTTGCCATTGCGCTCGTGCTCGCAGGGGGGAGCCAGCCGGCAGCCGACGGTAACGCCGCACAGGCCGGCGCGCCAACCGTGCTGTACTGGATTCTGTTGGTGATCGGGGTGGTTGCGGCAATCGTTGGCTTTGCAAAGGGCGGCCGCAAGAGCAAGGCGGAATAGCGGAAGCCGCTTTGCCTGTGCCGTCCAACGCCCAACACCGATTGCGGCGGTGACGCGGCGAGTCACGATCGTCGGCGCTGGCGACCGGCCCGCGTAATCAGGCCGGTGCTCGACCGGGCGCCGCCGCTGGCTAAGGCCGCCGAGGCGCGCCTGCAACGTGGTGCTGTTGCCCTGGGCCGCGGGACAGCCTAGAGGGCGAGGTCATAGCGGACCCAGCGGGTCCGCGCGGCCACCTTTTCGTAGAGCGCCTGGGCCTGGCGATTGTCGTCCGCGGTGTTCCAGTAGAGGCGCAGCCAGCGGTCGGCTCGGCCCCGTTCTGCCAAGGCCATTATCAGTGCCCGGCCGACACCGGCGCCACGCTGGTCGGGCGCGACGAACAGGTCCTCCAGGTAGCAGACCGGCCGGCGGCTCCAGGTAATGGGGTGCACGACATAGTTCGTGAAGCCGATCGGCGGCGCGTCACCGGCACAGGCGACCAAGCAGCCCATCGACGGGTCCGTGTCGATCAGCCGTTGCCAGGAGGCGGCCGTCGTCGCCTCGTCGATCACTGTCTGGTAGAACGCGCAATAGCCCGCCCAAAGTGCCCGCCAAGTCGCTTCGTCGGCCGGCACCGCGTCCCGGACCGTGATCGCATCCGCCATCGCAAGGTCTGTCTCCGCCTCGTCGCCGGGCACATTATGACCGCGGCTGCGCCGACACACAAAAACGACGTGAGGAGAGCCGGGCCAGCCCCCCCCTTCGAAGGGCGAGGCCCGTCAGGCGCTCCCGCGATGTCTGGCCCTAGCTGGGCCCGCCGGCCAGGAGCCCCGGCCAGTTGGCGTCGCCCTTGGTGATATTCTTGCGCTTGCCGACCTTCCACAGCGTGTGCACGGCGCGCGAGAAATTGAGGTAGAGCTTGCCGTCGACGATCTCCCAGGCCTCTGGATCGGTCGAAGCGACGTAGTTGCGGCTGGCCGCCCATGAGCAATAGCCGCCATACTGCGGCGCGTAGGCCTGCGGATCGGCCACGAACAGGTCGCGATGCTCGGCGCTGGCGAAGTACCAAATCGCGCCGTCATGTTCCAGCGCAAGGGCCGGGTCGCCCTCGACCGGCCGGCCGTCGGTGAAATAGGCAACCGGGTCATAGCCGCGGATCGCCAGGCCGCCGGCCGAGAACACGGGCTCCAGCGCCTGCGCCGCCGTGGCCCATACGACGAGTCCGACGACGAGGCCCAACAGGTGGCCAAACCCAATGGATGTGCGGACGGATAGTGACTGTCTCATGGTCATCCCCCTGGAGTGGAGCTCCTTATGTAGGGGCCACCTATCACGAAATCATCACGATCCCGGGGCAATTTCATTGGCCCAGCGCGATCGCATCGACCCTGCGCAGCAGGTCTGTCAGGCCCGGCTCTTCGCCGCCGAACGCCGCCAGCTCGGCAACCGTGTCGGCCAGATAGTCGCGGCAGCTGCCGTGCTTGCCGCGGGCGCCGGCAATGATCTCGGCCTGCTCGGCGGCCGGCAGGCGGCCGGCATATTGCGGGTCGGTCCGCTCGGCGACGAACGTGATGGCGTGCAGCAAGCGCCCTTCGATGGCGACGGGCAGCCAGTGCGGGCGATAGATCGACGTCAGCATCTCGCGCGCCCACAGCGCCTGCAGCCCCGCCTCCACCGCGGCGGGCGCCAGCCGGTAGGCGACGCCGTGGCAGTGCCCGGCCGCGGCCTCGAGCGCCAGGGCCAGGCCCGGTGCTTCCGGCGAGCCACGGGCGATCAGGGTCCACACGCTGAACCGGCGGGCGTAACCGGCCAGCGTCGCGGCCCGCCGCTCGACGTGGTCGAAGCACGGGCGCCAGATCAGCGAGCCATAAGCGAACACCCAAACCTCGCCGGACGGCGGCGCCGAGGCCAGCGTCGCCCGCAGGCTTGCCGCCCGCGCCGCGTCCGACAGCTCTTCGAAAGTGGCCGTTGGACGCTTAGTCTTGGGGCGACGGGGCATCGGACGATGACCAACCATTGGCGAACGAAGAAGGGCGGCCGATATTGTCATGAACAGCCTGCGCAGACGGATAGCCCTGATCGGCTTGGCCGGCGCATTGGCGGCGTGCGCCGCGCCGATCGGCAATGGCCAGGCGGCGGGCCCGCCCGCCGCAGTCCAATCGGTCGCGGACCCGCTGGCGCATCGGGTGGTCG
Source organism: Alphaproteobacteria bacterium (assembly GCA_965261585.1). Lineage (GTDB taxonomy): Bacteria > Pseudomonadota > Alphaproteobacteria > UBA6615 > UBA6615 > CBDHDN01. Next base: position 111,435 of record CBDHDN010000055.1, on the reverse strand, counting down.
CGCTGGTCAACGGCCCTCGCGCAGCCGCCGGTCTGGCGTCGATAGCGCCGGAGCCTCGTCTGCGGCGGGCCGCCCGTGACCACGCCGCCGCCATGGCCACGAACGGCTTCGTCGGCCACAGCGGGCCCGACGGCGCCGACCTGGCGGTTCGCCTCGATGCGGCCGGCTACCCCTACGGCACCGCGGCGGAGAACGTGGCCGCCGGCTTCGCCACGCCCGAAGCGGTCGTCGACGGCTGGATGGAGAGCGCCGGACATCGCCGTAATATACTCGATCCGCGCGTGCGCGAGGCCGGCGCTGGAACTCCTGTACACCCATCTGGTGTCGATGCAGAACTTCCGACCGATGGTGGAGCGGGTCGCCGAGACGACGGGCCCCGATGACGAGGCGGCGGACAGCGCGCCGCAAGCCGTGGCCCACGAACCGGACCTCACGGTCGAGGGAGGCAAGAAGCCGGCGCGCAAGCGGAACGGCAAGTAGGAGTCGCGTTCGCGGGAATGAGAAGTCAACTGCACCTCCTCTAGGTATTGAGAGACGGAACTTTCGGGTTACGCATCCGTTTCACCCTCTTCGCGGACGCGAGTTTGAACTGATCGAGACCACGACTCTCCTCGGGGTGGGGTGGGCCCACTACACCGGTGATGACGGGACATTGCGTGCCATTCGGCAGGCTTGGACCAGCGTTGCTGCCGAGGATTCGTTTGTGAGGGTGGCGGCGGGTCGTGCGGCGTTTCGTGTTTCGGATCTGCTCGCGTTGGCGGCATTGCTGGACGGGCTTGACGGGGACGATTGCGCTGGGAGGGGGGCCGGCGGCGGGACGAGCACTGTCAAGGAGATTTTGCCGTATGTGTAAGGATATTTTTGCCCAAGTATGCCGATCTCAAGGTGCTGTAGCGGCCGAACAAGCGGCGATGATGGGACGTAATGTATTACCGGCTATTTTCGTCCATACAGGGGAAGAGGAAACTTGATTCTGTGGCAAGACTGTGCATAATTATATTTACATTCCTTCGCCGATGGAGCCCGCGCGATGGCCAGACGTCCCGCCGACGCAAAGACCCGCGCCCTCAAGGGGCACGGCTGCCTGAACCCGCATTCCGAGACGGTGCGCGACGAGCTGTTTCTGTCGAATGCGTGCGGCGTTCGTTGATCGGACGATGCCAGTGCCCCATGATCTAGAGCACATCCGGTTTAGACGGAATATCCTGCATTGACGAGGTAGTTTCTGCATTCGGTTGGAGAGAATTCATCGAGGGCGTTTCCAATTGCCCGCCAGAGGTCATCGACGGTTCTGGCGCCGACCTTGCGGAGAATGGCTTTGAGCTTGGCGAAGACCTGTTCGATGGGATTGAGATCGGGGCTGTAGGGCGGCAGGTAGAGCGGGGTTGCGCCGACCGCCTCAATGGCCTCGTGTACGCCGGCGACCTTGTGGGAGGAGAGGTTGTCCATGATGACGATGTCGCCCGCGGACAGGGTCGGGACCAGGGCTTGCTGGACCCAGGCAAGGAAGCTTGCGCCGTTGATCGGGCCATCGAAAACGCAGGGCGCGGTGATCCGGTCGTGACGCAGGGCGGCAATGAACGTGGTTGTCTTCCAGTGGCCATGGGGAATGGCCGCCACCACCCGTTCGCCGCGCGGTGCCCGGCCATAACGCCGGGCCATGTTCGTCCGCGCCCAGGTCTCGTCGAGAAAGACCAGCCGTTCGGCAATCAGCCCAGGTTGCTCGTTGCGCCAAGTGGCTCGCGCCGCCGCGACGTCAGGGCGCTCCTGCTCGGCGGCGTGGGCTGTCTTTTTTTGCGACTCAGCCCCTGAGCCAGAAGAAAGTCGCCAAGCGTCGAGCGCTTCGCCTCGATCCCCTCGGCGGCCAGCAAGACGCAAAGCTCGTCAATGGTGATGTCGCAATTCTCCATCACCAGAGCCCGAATGCGATCGCCATGGGGAGCCAGTTTCGATTTCTTCCAGCCACCGTATTTGTCGGCTTTGATCGTGCCCCGCTGCTTCCAACGCTGCATCAGCTTCACAACAAAGCTGATGCTCACATCAAATTGCTTCGCCGCCGCATTGCGAGAGGTCCCCGATTCAACAACTCGAACAACTCGTTCACGAAGATCTTCCGAATAAGGTCGTGTCATCCATGGCTGGCCTCCTTTAACCCAGCTCATAGCTTGAATCACTTTTTGCGACCCTTGGGAATCCCCTTTTTGATTCTGTCTATGCCGGACCCGCTCTAGTGTCATGCGCCGTTCACTGGTCGTTCTGTTCATGTTTGGCGCGCTTGCGCTGGGTTCCACGTTGGCCCCGGACGCGCGCCGCGACGACGGCGGCACGATCTTTGCCGCCGCGGCCGAAAAGTGGTCGGCACGCGCGGCGGTGGGCGACGGCGAGGGCCAGTACTGGCTGGGTCTCATGCACGATTTGGGGATCGGCGTCAGCCACGATCCCACTGTCGCCGCGACCTGGTATCGGCGCGCCGCCGAGCAGGGCCATTCCGGCGCCCAATCGGCCCTCGGCGTTCTCTACGCAAGCGGCCGGTATCGAGCACAACGAGGCCACGGCGGCAATCTGGTTCGCCCGCGCCGCCGCCGACGGCGACCCGGTCGCCCAGTACAACATCGGCGTCATGTACGATACCGGACGCGGCCTGCCGGCCGCGCCGGACGAGGCCGCGTTCTGGTACGGCCGCGCCGCGGCCCGCGGACTGGCTGTGGCACAGAACAATCTGGGCGCGCTGTACGCCACCGGCGAGGGCGTGCCGGCCGACATATCCCGGGCCTATCTCTGGTTCTCCCTGGCCGCCGCCGGGAATCATCAGGGCGCGCACACCAATCGCAACACCATCGCGGAGGCGATGACCGCTGGCGAGATTGCCCAGGCCCGCCTGCTGCTGCGGGCGTGGCGGTTGTATCAGCGCGGGCGTTTCATCGTCGCCTGACGCCCCGGCGGCTCGACGCTAACCGCCCACGGCATCGGCCAGCGGCGAGCCTTCCTTGAAGTTGCTGTAGGCGAACCAATAGGCGACATGGCCGGCCAAGCGCTCCAGGCGCTCGCCGTTCGCCGCCACCAGTGCAGCCTCCTCGACCCGCCAATCCATGCCGTCGGCGACGACGCGGTCGACGTCGCCGCCGACGCCGGCGAAGTCGCGGCCGCAGGCGGCGTAGGCGCGCACGGTGCGGGTCGCCGCGTCGCCGATCAGCACGACGTCAAGGTCGCCGAACGTGTCGTTGACGACCCGGCCGCCTTCGAAATCGGTCAACCGCCATGCCTTTTCGCCGTCGGCCAGGCGGAGCGCGAAGACATAGTCCTTGGCCGCCAGCGAGTCGCTGATCAGCCGCGCCGGAAACATCAGCTCGGCACTGGCGAAATAGTCGCCGTACGGCCGCCCCGGCGTGTAGTCGCGTGGATAGCCGGTGTCGAGGGAGAGCACCGTCGTGTCCGGGTGCTTGTCGAGCCAGGCAGCCCAGCTGGTGATCGTCACCGGGCGCACCTTCAGCTCGATGCCCGAACCGGTCAGCGCGCCGACCACCGGGCGCCCGGTGAATTGGTTCCACAGCGAGTTCGTCTCGTGGTCGTACATCAGCTTGTTGGAGCGATAGAGAAAGCCCGACGAGCCGAACACCAACGGCGCGCCGCGGTCCGGCAACAGCGTCTCGAACAGGATGCCCGAGCCGCACAGCGTGCAGTAGGCAAGCGCCACCGGCACACCGCCGATGACGTCGTTGAACATCTCGTGCCAGTCCATGACGCGCAGCGGATAGGCCCGCGCGTCGCCGTTGATCTCGACCCCGAAGACGAGTTCGCCGTCGGTCAGATAGTCGGCCGCCGCCGGGCTGATCTGCGTCGCATTGATGAGCGCCGGGATGCCGTCCTTGACGACGCCGCCCCAGGTGATCTCTTCGATCCGGATCTCGTGCTCCACATCGCCGCCAAGGAACAGACGGAAGTTCGGGTCGATCAGCGCGAACATGTCGGCCTTGAGCGCGGTGAAGCCCGAGTAGGGCGTGATCTGCGGGTTCTCTTCCTGCCACAACATCCAGGCGTGCCAGTCCGCGCCAATCGACTGCCCGGTCAGTTTCTGCAGGGTGTCGACGAGCTGCGGATCGAGCCCGAAGAAGCGCAGCGCCTGGATCAGGGCGGCGACGACGTCGGTGTCGCCGCGCGCCTCCAGCGTCGTCAGCGCCTGACTGCGCGCCACGAAATCGCGGGTGTAGACCAGCCGCACCACCCGGTCGAGCTCGTCCCCGGGAAGTGCCGGGCCGGCCCCGGTCTGCGCCAGACCCAGGTGCGGCACCGCCAATAGGGTGAGTGCCACAAGCGTCGTACCGAGCGTGCGTCTCATGAAAGCCTCTCCCTATTTTTCACCGCCACAATATGGCGCGCGCGACAAACCCATCGGCAACACAATTCCGTTAGTGTCGGGGCCGAGTGGCCGTTGCCCGCCGGGGGCGGTGAGCCTTGGGATTGGTTCCCGGCGGCGTTTCGTTTAGGGTCGGGCCAACCGCCGGAGCGCGTAGTGGGAGGATTGACGATGTTTCGCTTGTGTCTGCGTCAGGCGTCACTAGTCCTGACAATAACGACAATTGCCGCGTTGGCCGCCAGCGGCACTGCCAGGGCGGCGGAAACCGTGACCGGCTTGACGCCGTTGGCGGAACCGCCGACGACGATAAATCCCGGCCTTGCCGTGATGTATCATTTCAACATCTTCAACTTCACCTACGAGGTCGGCGACTGGGCGCGCTACAAGGACGGTACGCCGGGCGCGCCGATCCCACAGCTCAACTACATGGTCGGCTCGGGCGACGTACTGACCAGCGACCGCCACGACGGCGTCGGCGCCCAGATCGAGGGGCTGATCAACTTCCCCGCGGCCGGCACCTACACCATGGCCGTCCACTCCAACGACGGTGTCGAGCTCGAGATCGGCGGCCAGCCCATCGTCTCCGACCCCGACGTGCACGCCGACCGCTTCTCCGAGCTGGTGCCCGTGGTGATCGACACGCCGGGCTGGTATCCGCTGAAGATCGTCTATTTCGAGAAGCGCAACACGTCGACGCTGGAGCTCTACTGGCTCCGCCCCGGCGAGACCGGCAGCCTCGATTTCGTCCCGGCGAAGAACTTCGGCCACCTGCCGGGCACCCAACCCGGGGCCTGACCCCACGGCGCGCGGCTAAAGCGTTTCCAATTCATTCGGCTCCGGCCCGCTCCCCCACCCGGCCACCCATAGCATACGATCCCGTGGGTGGCCGGGTGGGGGAGCGGGCCGGAGCCGATTCCACGCAAGTGGGAAACGCGCTAACTCCCCCGGTAGGTGGCATAGCTCCACGGGCTGCACAGCAGCGGCACGTGGTAGTGCTGGTCGACGTCGGCAATGGCGAAGCGAACCGGCACGACGTCGAGGAACGGCGGCTCGGCCAGCGCCAGACCCTCGCGGCGAAAGTAGTCGCCGACGTGGAAGCGCAGCTCGACCGTGCCCACCGCCATCGCCGCTTCCTCCAGCAACGGCGCGTCGATGCGCCCGTCGGCGTTCGTCGTGGCGGTCTTGATCGACTCGTCACCGGCCTCGCCAAGGCGCACGAGCTCGATCGTCAGGCCCGCGGCCGGCTTGCCCTGGGCGGTGTCAAGAACGTGGGTGGTCAGGTGTCCAGTCGGCATTCGTTGCCCCTCGGCTGGCTTCGTCGATCCAGGCAACCTAGCAAACCGACCGTCCGCCGACGAGCGCGGCGCAGTCCTCGCCATTCTCGTCGTCCGTGAGATCGATCGGCGCCAGGAACGCCGAAATGCTTCGAGGCTCGCTGAGGCTCCTAGTGCACCGACTCAGTCAGAGCCGTCACAGTGGAAACCTGATTCTGAATACAAAACAACGGGTTGCTCCAGCGCACGGTGAATCATTTGTCTGGATCGGTGCACTAGCTCGCCGCTTGCGGGCGAGCATTGCATCGAGGCGGATGCGGGCGATGCGGGCGACCTGAGCCAAAGCCGTCGTACGCTCCATCGCTTCGCTGTTCTCCAGCCGCTCGGCGAAAGCCGCCAGGATCGTTTCCCTCGTGTGGCCCTTGACGGCGATGATGAAGGGGAAGCCGAACGTCTTCTGGTAGGCGTCGTTGAGGGCGTGGAAGCGCGCGTACTCGGCATCCGAGAGGCGGTCGAGGCCGGCGCCCGCCTGCTCGGCGGTCGAGTGCGCGGTGAGCGCGCCGGCGCGCGCCGCCTTGCCGGCGAGGTCGGGGTGGGCGCGCAGCAGGGCCAACTGCCGCGCCGTGTCCGCAGCGTCGACGGCGACGACCATGGCACCGGTGGAGGTCCGCCACGTCGGCGAACGGCCGCGCCGACCACGCCGCGGCCGCGGCCCACGGCGAGTGCTCGAACACGCCGCCCAGCGCCGCGACGAAGCGGTCGCGGTCGAGGTCATTCACCTCGGCGATGCTCAGGCCCACGGGGATGGATCGCGCTGTGTTTTCCCTCTCCCACGGCGGGAGAGGGAGGGGCCCGCCGCGCCAGCGGTGGGAGGGTGAGGGGGGCGCTTCGTCATGTCCATGGCGAGGTTCTAGCGATCGTACACCAGCCCGGCAATCGGGGCCCGCGGCCGCGATGCAGCGTCGCGATGGCTCCCGACTTTCCGGGGCTGGACCTCTGCGCGCGCGGCTCCCTATCATGGCCGGCCCCGTCCGCCGCGGGCGTGGGCGATCGGCAGGGAGATCGGTCCCAATGAACGAAGTCCGCATCGGTCTGATCGGCGCCGGCTGGATGGGCCGGGCGCACGCGACGGCCTATCGCAACGTGCCCATGGTGTTCGGCACCGAGCCGGCGGTGGCGGTGCTGGAAGTCGTTGCCGACATCAACGCGGCATGGGCCGAGGGGCTGGCCCGGGAGTCCGGCTTCAAGCGCTGGACCGGCGACTGGCACGAGGTCGTGAGCGATCCCAAGGTCGACCTGATCGACATCGTCACGCCGAACAACCTCCATGCCGAGATGGCGCTCGCCGCGCTGGCGGCCGGCAAGCACGTCTATTGCGAAAAGCCGATGGCGCTCAACGCCGGCGATTCCGGGCGCATGGCCGCAGCGGCCGAGCAGGCCGGGACGGTCACGGCCCTGGGCTACAACTACCTGAAGAACCCGGCCCAGGGCTTGGCCCGGCAGCTGATCGAGGCCGGCGACATCGGCGACGTCATCCAGTTCCGCGGCACGTTCGATCAGGACTTCATGACCGACCCGGCGGTGCCGGTCAGCTGGCGCATGCAGCGCGCCGTCGCCGGCTCCGGCGTGCTCGGCGACATGGCGTCCCACACGATGAGCCTGGCGCAGTACCTGGTCGGCGACTTCGTCGAAGTCTGCGGCATGATGGAGACGGTCATCAAGCGGCGCCCGGTCGCGTCGGGCGGCTCCGGGCACACCTCGACGGCGCGCGCCGACGCGCCCATGGCCGAGGTCGAGAATGAAGACGTCGTGATGTTCCTGGCGCGCTTCGACACCGGCGCTATGGGCGTCGTCGAGGCCAGCCGCATGGGCACCGGGCGCAAGCTCTATATCGGCTACGAGATCCAGGGCACCAAGGGCGCGTTGTTCTTCGATCAGGAGCGGATGAACGAGCTTCGGCTCTATCGCTTCACCGATGCGCGCGCCGAACAGGGCTACAAGACGATCTTCATCGGCCCCGACCATCCCGGCTATGCCGGGTTCCACCCGATCGCCGGGATGGGCCTCGGCTACAACGATCTGAAGATCATCGAGGCGCGCGACGTCGTCGCCAAGGTGGCCGGCGCCGAGCCGTTCGGGATCATCCCGGACTTTGCGTTCGGCCACAAGATCAGCCGCGCCATCGACGCCGTCGAGCGCTCGGCCGCCGAGCACCGCTGGGTCCGCGTCGACGAGGTCGCTGAAGACCGGCCGGCTCAACGCGTTGCGTCACCGCGGCCGCCGAGCGTCCACAGGGCGACCGGGCCAAGTGCCGCGACGATGCCCATCGAGGCGAAGGCGAGGCCCCACGACCATATGCGCGTGGCGTCGGTGAGGTCGAGCAAGATGCCGACGACGAGCGGGCCGAGCCCGGCGCAGCCGAAGCCGACGAGCGAGTGCATAGCCAGGGTTGCCCCGCGCCGGCCCGGCTCTGCCGACGTCGTCGCGCCGATCGTGAGGGCTGCCGAATCCATCTGCACGGCGATGGAATAGACGAGTACGAGGGCGACCAGCACGACGTACGGTACGGCCGCCAGGAAGCCGATGCCCATGGCCATGGCGGCCGAGGCCAGCATGACCACGCCGATCAGGCGCCTGAGCCCGACCAGGCGTGCCAGCTCCACCCCGCCGATGCTCGCCGCCATAGCGACCAGGCCGCTGAGCGTCGCCACGGTCGTCGGCGCCAGGCTGAAACCCCGGGCCGGCTGCAGGCTCAAGCTGAACACGAGAAAGGCGACGAGCCACGAGCGCATGGCGAACAGCTCCCAGCTGTGCGCGCCATAGGCCAGGACGTAGCCCATTGCCGGCCGGTTGCGCAGCACCGGGCGGGGGTCGAGCAGGATGCCGCGCCGCGCCGGCTGCTCGGGGCTGATCGGCCGGAGCGTTGCCACGAGAGCCATGGCGGCCGCCGCCGCCGCCGCTGCGACCGCGAAAGCCCCCTGCCAGCCCAGAACCTGTTCGACCTGGCCGGCGACGAGGAACGACAGCGCGGTGCCGAGGCTGAAGCTGGCCGTGTAGAGCGCGATCATCCGCGACTGTGCTGGGCCGCCGTAGCGGTCGACGAGGATCCGCACGCCCGGCATGTACGTCCCGGCAAGCCCGACGCCGGCGAGCGCGCGCAGGACCAGGGCGCTCCAGAAGCCCACGGCGAACAGGGCAAAGCCGATGGCGGCGACGGCCGCGACGGCCGCGCCAAGCAGATAGACGATGCGTGCATCGATGCGGTCGGTCAGGCTCGACAGCACCGGCACGGCGGCGGCATAGGCGGCGAAGTAGATACCGCTGATCCAGCCGGCCTGGGTGTTCGTGAGCTGCCACTGATCGAAGAATGTGGGCAGCAGCGCCGGAAACGCGAACACGCCCAACATGGTCAGGACTTCCGCCGTGCACACGGCGACAACGAGTCGAATGGGGAAACGACGCTCGGCCGGCATGACCCGCACTACTAGAGCATCATTCGTTCAGGCGGAACCAGTCCGCCACGTGGGCCGTCAGTGAAAAGCGTGCGGCGGCTGTTCCGCCGCCGCCAGTCGCGTCGCCCCGTCAGGCGCGCCGGCGACGGCGCGCCATCACGCCCAGGCCGGCCAGGCCGAAGCCGAAGAGTGCGAGGGTCGCCGGCTCAGGAATACGGAACATGTACGAGCTGCGGATCCCTTTGTCGGGCAGCTTGGCGAGCAGCCTGTCGCCGTTGTCGAAGCGGGCCAACACGGCCGCGTTCCGGGTCGCGCCGTTGTTGAACATGATCGTCCGGTAGTCGACGGTGTCATCGAACGAATCCGGATCGAGATCGACGTCGAACCGGAACGCGTCGCCGGTACTGAATCCCAAGAAACGCCAGGTGATGAAGTCCCCTCGGAACCCGTCATCGACCTCGTCGGGCAATTTGAGCTTGTTGAGCATCATCGCGCCGGTATCCACGACGGTCGCGGCGTTGCTCACGAAATCAAAGTTGTAGCTCCGATCGCCGATTGTACGGCCGGCAGACCAGATCCTGAACCAGATAATCCTCATAACCCTTGAAGCGCGAACCCGCCGGTGCCTCGGCCGCGACCACGCGCCTCTCATCGATCGCAACCCGGCCTTTCTTGGCCCGACGCCGCGCCTTGTTGGCCGCCCGACCCGCCTTGCCCCGAGACCGGGCTTCTCCATCCATGCCGCTGGGCTTGATATCCGGCGGCCCGGAAAGGCCTTTAAGGCGGCGGATCTCTTCACGCAACACCGCGTTCTCGGCACGCAAAGCCGCCTGATCTTCAAGAAGTTCCAAAACCAACGCCTTCAGGAAGGTGATATCAAGCTCGTCGATATCCGGAGGCGATTCGGTCATAACCGGATCGAATCACAACAATGACGCACACGATATCGCTATCTTGTGGCGCGGCTCAACAATTGCCCCATATGTGGCGGATCAGACTCACCGCACCCGAGCCTCACCTGCCCGGCCTTTTGCCCCGGTTACGACATGCACCGGCCAGACCCGGCCCCGGCAGCGCTACCGCGTATGGGGCATCCTAGCTTGGCTAGTCGGGCCAGGTCGCCGAAACCGGCACATCCCGCGCGAACTCATGCGCCGCGAAACCACCTCCCTGGAGCTTATCGCCGATCGGATCGGCCGGCAGCAGGGCTTGCGCCGCCAGGGCCTCGTCGCGGAAGTCCTCGGCCCGGCTTTGCGGCCGGTAGCCGAGGCGATAGGCCGCGGCATTGTCCCACCAGCCCCGCGCGTTGTCGGACGCCCCATAGACGACGTCGTAGTGCAGCTCGGGATGCTCCAGGCCGATGCGCATGAGCTGCACCAGGTCCGCTGGGCTGATCCAGATGCTCAACCGCCGCTTGTCGATCGGCCGGTCATCGACATTGCCGATGCGGATGCACAGCACGCCGAGGCCATATTTGTCGGCATAGAGCGCACCCAAGGCCTCGCCATAGGCCTTGCTGACGCCGTAGCGGCTGTCGGGCCGCGGCAACACCTGGTTGTCGATGCGCCGGCCGCGGCCGTAGAAGCCGATGACGTGGTTCGACGAGGCGAAGACGACCCGCTTGACGCGCTGCCGGCGCGCCGCCTCGAAGAGGTTGTAGGTGCCGACGATATTGGCCGGGTGGATGACGTCCCATTCATCCTCGACCGAACGCCCGCCCAGGTGGACGATGCCGTCGACGCCGGCAACGATGCGCTCGATCTGCACGAGGTCCGTCAGATCGGCCTGGTTGAAGGTCTCGTCCGCCTGGAGGTCCGGCGGCTCAACCAGATCGCTGAGACGCAGATCGGCATAGACGCCTTTGAGCAACGTGCGCAGCCGCGTGCCGATGCCGCCGGCCGCGCCGGTAATCAGTACCGTCTTCATTGGAGATCGCCTCCCCCGCATGCACATGTGACGATAGAGCCTGCGACTCTAGCAGTTTGCCCGCCCACAGTGGCTACTTGGCCACCGCCTTGAATGTAACTACAAATGTAGCTATACTACGGAGAACAGATGGACTTTGAATGGGACGAAGCCAAGCGAGCGAACAATATTGAAAAGCACGGCGTGGATTTCGTGCGGGCCGCCAAGGTCTTCCGAAATCCGGTTCTCGAACGTGTGGATGATCGCGAGCAGTATGGCGAGGAGCGCTTGGCCGCCGTCGGCCACTGGGAAGGAGACTTTCTGGTAGTCGTCTACACGTGGCGCGGCGAGCGCCGCCGAATCATATCGGCATGGAGGGCAGGCAGGGATGAAAAAGCGGCATACATCCACCGTCTCGGACCGTGAACTCGACGCCATTGAAGATCGGACGCGGACCGATGCCGCCGAAGGCCCTAGCCTTGGCAGGGATTTCTGGAACGAAGCACGCGTCGTCTATCCGGCCGAGCCGAAACGGCAACTTACGGTGCGCCTGGATGCCGACATGGTCGAGTGGTTCAAGGCACAGGGCCGCGGCTATCAGACGCGCATGAACGCCGTCCTGCGCTCCTACTACGAAGCTCATCGACGCGGTACGTAACCAGCAAGCGTGCCGGCGAGCCTAGCGCAAACGCCCCTCGGGCAGGTGGACGAAGGCGCTCATTTCGTGCGGCGGGGTCGTCGGCTCGGCGCGGGTCAGGTAGTCGGGGCCCAGCTCGGCCAGCCGGGTGACGCCCAACAGCGCCATGGTCGTGCGGACTTCGGCCTGCAGGATCTCCAGCGTGCGGCGGCAGCCGGCCTCGCCGGCAGCGGCCAGGGCCCAGGCCTGCAACTTGCCGATGGCGACGACATCGGCGCCCAGCGCAAGCGCCTTGACGACGTCGGAGCCGCGCTGAACGCCGCTGTCGAACACGATGGCGGCCCGGCCATTGACCGCGGCCACGACTTCCGGCAGCGCGTCGATCGCCGCCTGCCCGTGGTCGAGCTGACGCCCGCCATGGTTCGAGACGTAGACGGCGTCGACGCCGCGCTCCACCGCGATGGTCGCGTCCTCGGCCGTCGCGATGCCCTTGGTGATGATCGGCAGGCCGATCATGTCGCGATAACGCTCGACGCTGTCCCAGGTCAGCCGCGCCTGGTGGATACGGTCGGGATCATAACGGCGCGACGGCGGCGTCCAGCGGCTGAACCGCACCCGCTCGCGCGCGCTGATCACGGCGGTATCGACGGTCAGGCACAGGGCGACATAGCCGGCCGCCTTGATCCGCGCGAGCATGGCCTCGGCCCAGTCCAGGTCGCCAAAGACGTAGAGCTGCAGGATCTTCGGTGCAGCGGTGCTGGCCGCCGTCGTCTCGAAGTCGGGTTGCGTGACCGAGCTGACGATCTGGATCGTGCCGCAGGCGGCGGCGGCGCGCGCCGCATCGACCGCGCCGTTGGCCGACATGGTCTGCATCGACCCCATGGGCGCCAGCACGATGGGCAGGCGCAGCCGATGGCCGAGCAACGTGCCGCTCGTGTCGACCTCCGAGACATCGCGCAACACTCGTGGCCGAAAGGCGATCGAGTCGAGGCTTTGGCGGTTGCGCCGAAGCGTCGTCTCGGATTCGCCGCCGCCGGTAATGTAGTCCCACACGCCCTGCTCGAGGTTCTCGCTGGCGGCGACGATAAGCTCCTGATTCGTCGCGAATTCGTCGGCGGGATCGGGATCCTTCGGCATGCCGGCCATCCTAGAGTCGACCGGAACCGGCCGCGTATGCCCGCGTTTTCCGGCGGTTCAACCCCGTTACATGGGTGAAGCAACGGGTGGGCCTGATCGGGCCCGGCAACAAGGGCGCCGGCATTGCACGCAATATCGCCCGGGCCGGCACGCCGCTCGTCGTCTGGGACGTCGACTTCACGCTGCTCTATTCCGCGTTCGACGGACTCATTCGGCGGCCGATCGGCTGACGCTCTCGCGCGCCCACCAGCAGTCCTGCATGAAGGTGACGTAAGCGGCCGGGTCGACCTTCACCGACTTCTTGAACAGCTCGGTGACCTGCTGGCCCTCGGGGTCCATCTGCAGGCCGTCGTTGAACCGGTTCCAGAAGTTGAAAAAGCCGCTGACCATGGTGATCTCGACGATCTGGGCCTCGCTGTAATGCTGCTTCAGCGCGTCCATCGCTTCCGGGTGCTGGCGGTAGGTCAGCATCGTCAGGTCCTCGGCCCAGGCGATCGCCGCCCGCTCGGCCGGCGAGAACAACTCGGATGCGGCGTAACCGTCCTCGAGCGCCGCGACGTGTTCATCGGTCATACCCCAGGCGCGGCCCAGCATGACGTTGTGGCCGACGCAGTATTTGCAGCCGTTGAGCATGGAGGTCTTGAGGATCACCAGGGTCTTCGTGCGGATGTCGAGTTCGCCTGAGATCTCCTTGCGTGTCGCCGCGACGAGAAAGCCGAACAGGGCCTGGGCCACCCGCGGCGTGTGCGCCGCCACACGCAGCGAATTGGCGACACGGCCGAAGATCTTGCGGCTGTGCTCGAACAGCTTGAGCGCCTCAGGCGACGCCTCGTCGTCCTGGATCGCGTGCAGCAAGGCCATGGTTTGCGTTCCTTTCGGTCAGGCCGCCGGCCAGGTGCGGCGGCCGATGCTCGGCGAGCCGGGCGCGTGGATCGTCAGCCGCACGATGCGGCCGGTCCACTCGTTTTCGTCAAGCGCCAGCGCTTCATGGGGCCTCTCGAAATGCTCGAGCCGCGCCTCGAGCGAGGTGAACTCGTAGAGGATCGCGTGCTTCGCCCAGCCGGCCAAGCCGGCGAGCTTGCGGGTCGCGACGACGCCGGGCATGCGCGTCATCGCCGGCAGCCGATATTGCGCATACCAGCCGCCGAGGTCGAACTCCTCCTCCGCGCTGCGGATCCGGAAGTTGCCGAGCTGGATCGCCAGCGCCGGCGTACCGCCCGGCACCGTCGCATCGAACGCCGGGCCATTGACCCGGGCCTCCTCGACGAAGACGCCGCTGCGCACGCCGGTGCGCTGCCCGAGCCGGGCGCTTGTCTCGGCGCTTTGCCGGTCCGGCCGCCAGGGCGCATCGCGGTGGAAGAAGACGTGCGGCGACGCCGCGCCGACGAGCTGCACATAGGCCGCGCCCTGGCCGACGCCATCCTCTTCCGGTCGGGCCAGCCGGTCGGCCAGCTTCGCCATGTCGGCGCCACCACCGACGACCTCGTAGTGGGCCACCCAGGCATGGCCCGGATGGGTCGTCAGGGCCGGCAGATAGGCTTCATGCAGCCACGCCAAATGCGCGTCTCTACCGTCCGCCGGCAGGTCGTACCAACTCGCCCAGATACCGTTGTCCATCGCCGCCTCCGCGCCGCACCGGACATGGAAAAGGCGCCGCCGAGGCGACGCCCCTCCCAATCCCTGTCGAGCCCTGGAGCTATTTCGTGATCGACTCGACAACCTCCTTGAACGCGGCGCTCTGCTGCGGCCGCAGGGCCTCATAGTCGGCGCCATCCATGAATGTGGACAAGTCCTCGCCGAGGCGTGACATCAGCCGTTGGAACGTCCGGTTTTCCTGCAACTCGGCGAACGCGCCGCGCAGCGTTGCCAGGCGATCGGCGGGGATGCCCCGCGGCGCGAAGACGACGCGCTGCATCATGCCGATGTCGCTCTTGAAGCCGAGCTCGCCGAACGTCGGCACCTCGCCGAAGGTACGCTCCGAGCCGGCGCTCGCCAGGGTCCGCAGGTTGTCGCCCTGGGCCTCGATGACCGACGGGAACATCATGGAAAAGTCGACGTCGCCGGCCAGCAGCGCGCGCAGCGCCGGGCCGCCGCCCTGGAACGGCGTGAAGTTGGCGACGACGCCGGCCTCGTCGAGCAAGCGCGCGCCGGGCACCATGATGGCGCCCCATTGGCCGCTGTGGCCGAACTTCAGCTTGCCCGGGTTGTCCCGACCGAACGCGAGCAGCTCATCCAGCGTGTTGTACGGGCTGTCGGACCGCACGACGATCGAGGCCGGCGCGAAGTTGAGACGCACGACGGTCACGAAGTCTTCCATCGGATTGTACGGGAGCTCGGTGACGTGCTGCTGCAACTGGTCGAAGAAATTGTGCGAGAACAGCAGCGTGTGGCCGTCGGCCGGCGCGGTCGCCGCCGCGGCCGTGCCGGTCTGGCCGCTGGCGCCCGGCATCAGCTGGACGACGACCGGCTGGCCGAGGAATTCCGGCAGTACGCTCGTGAACACCCGGGCGTTGAGGTCGTGCGACCCGCCGGCGCCAAGCGGCAGGATCAGCGTAATCGGCTTCTCCGGGAACGACTGCGCCGTCGCGGCGCCGACGCCCATGGCCACGGCAACCACGACGCCAAGGACGGCACCGAGAATTCGTTGAAACTGCATGCTCTCCTCCCTAACCGTTGCTGGGGCCAACCGTGAGCCCGCTTGCGCGGCATCGACCCTTCTAAGTCTTATATAAGAATGCCCCGGCGGCTACCGGGTCAAGCCGGCGCTGCGCGGTGTGCACTTTGTTGAAGCAACGCCTGGCCGCCCTCCGGTCGCGGCGCGCTCTGAACTCTGGCCGGCGGATCTGCTCCGCATTTGGCGCACAAGCCCAAGAGGTCTTGCCCCGGTTCTGCAAGCACTACTCGATGAAAATCACCCCCCCCCAAATCGACAAACGTACGGTAATACCGTACAAATGGAATTTGATCTTGGAGGACTGCCACTGATGCCCAAGGAACCCCTCAAGGTAGGGATGACGCCCTCGCACCCGGGGGAGTTCGTCCGCGAGGAAGTCTTGGGGCCTCTAGGCCTTAGCATCACAGACGCAGCCGACGTGCTGCGCGTGCGCCGGGCCACGCTCTCCGACCTTTTGAACGAGAAGGCGAGCCTGTCGCCGGAAATGGCGCTAAGGCTCGAGAAGGCCTTTGACCTGTCGATGGACACGCTGCTCAACATGCAGGCGTGGTACGACGCCGCGCAGATGCGAAATAAGGCCGATCAGGTCAGCGTACAACCCTTTCGCCCAAGCCCGGCGAGATCGTGAAGCGGCATAGGCCTACCGTGAAACCGATCGGCGGCCCTCACGCCGCGGGCCGCAGGCGGGCGCGCATGCGCACGTTGCGGCGCCACAGCAGATAGGCGACGACCGGCGTCACGACCAGGATCACCGCGGTGATCGGGCGGTCGACGAAGACGTAGCCGAGCAGATCGCCCTGCCCCAGGCTCAGGGTCTGGCTGAGCGACCTCTCCAGCACCGGGCCGAGGATGAAGGCCATCACCATCGGCGTCACGTCGAAGCGGAGCTTGCGGGCGACGTAGCCGAACGCGCCGAACGCAACGAGGAACAACAGGTCGGTCGGGTTCGAGCGGAACACGAACGAGCCGGCGAACGCGAACACGACGGTCAGCGGCAGCAGCAGCGACTTGCGGATCGTCACGACCCGGGCGAACACCGGGATCGTCAGGAAGCCGAGCACGAGGAACAGCACGTTCGCCAGCAGCATGGCGATCAGGATCGCGAACACCGTCGGCCCCTGCTCGACCATCAGCTGTGGCCCCGGCCGCAGCCCCTGGGCAACGAACGCGCCCAGCAGGATCGCGGTCACGTTGTCGCCGGGAATGCCGAGGGTGAGCAGCGGCACCAGCGTCGGGCCGTTGACGGCGTTGTTGGCGGCCTCGGCCGCGGCAACGCCCTCGATCTCGCCCTTGCCGAACCGCTCCGGATGCTTCGAGGCGCTCTTCGCCGCCGCATAGCCGGTGAAGGCGGCGACGACCTGACCGACCCCTGGCACGACACCAATGACAGTGCCGCTCGCCGTCGAGCGCAGGATCGTTCGGAAGCAGCGCTTGAACTCGGCGAAGGCCAGCCGCTCCGTCCCGCGCAGTTTGATGGCGCCGCTCTGAACGAAGGCGGAGGCCCGTTTCTCGATGGCCAGCAGGATCTCGGGCAGCGCGAACACGCCGATCAGCAACGGCAGCAGCGGTATACCAGCGCGCAGGGCGAAGATGTCGAACGTAAAGCGTGACAAGGCGCCGATCGGATCCTGCCCGATCAGCGACAGGGCCAGCCCGGCAACCATCATGATCAGCGCCTTGACGAAGACGCCGGCCGAGGTCGCGGCGATGATGATGAGCGACAGCAGCAGTACCGCCGCCAACTCGGGCGGGCCGATCTTCAGCGTCAGCAGGGCGATCGGCGCAATCATCGCGATCGTCACGACGTCGCTGGAGAAGTCGCCGAAGACCGAGGCGAACAGCGCCATCTCCATGGCCTTGCGGCCGTGGCCCTTGCGGGTCAGCGCCGGGCCGTCGAGCGTCGTCGCGACAGCCGCGCCGGGGCCGGGCATGGAGACCAGGATGGCCGGGATGTTGCCGCCATAGATGCCCCCCCTTGTAGACGCCGATGAGGAACGGAATGCCGACCAGCGGGTCGAAGAAGAACGACAGCGGCAGCAGGATCGCCATCGCCATCACGGTCGTGAAGCCCGGCAGCGCCCCGACGAACATGCCGAGCAGCAGGCCGCCGGCCATGACGACGAACGTGTCGAGCCGAAGCGCCAGCTCGATCCCTTGGAGGAAGCTGTCGTACATGCGCTAGAGTCGGCCTTCGTAAGAAACCAAGCTGCCGCGCACCCGGCCCTCACCCTGAGCCTGTCGAGGGGTGAAGCCGCTGCAAGTTTCGCGCGAATTCGGCACTACAGAAACGGCGTTTCGGGCAGCGACACGCGCAGCAGGCGCGTGAAGGTGAAGAAGATGAGCAGTGGCACGCCGATGCTCACTCCGGCACCCAGGAAGATGTTCCGGTTGCCGTAGAACGTGCTGAGGAACGCGATCACCAGGATGCTGGCGAGGACAAATCCCAGCGGGATCATCAACAGCGCATAGGCCAGGAGGGCCACGAGCGTCGCCCCGACATTGACCAGCGCCTCGCGGTCGAGCGCGAGGAACCCGTTCGCCTCACCGATGCGCGAGCTGCGCACGAGCAACAGCGCGCCCAGGACGACGAACCCACCGGCGACCAGCCGGGGAAACAAATCGGGGTCCAGCCCCGACGGCGCATGTCCGAACAGAAGTGTTGGCCGTGCCACCTGATGCGGAATGATGACGAACAGGACGATGCCCAAGACGACAAAAAACAGGCCGGCGACGCCATTGAAATTCAGCGTGGCCATGGCGTGCCGGCCGCCGCCCGGCGTCGTCCGCTCCTGATCCATCGCCGGCTCCCTCCCCCGGGCGGCGCGGGCGCTTGTTCCGCAATGGCGGCGACAGTCCCGACGGGCCCTTGCCAGCGCTTCCCTCGGGCCTCCGTCGCGCCGTTCTGCGGTTGACAAACCCCCTGTCTTATATGAGAAAATTCTCTGTCTTATATAAGACTGCAAGCCTATTTCCGTTGCCGCGCGGATGTCAAGGCGCAGGCCGGACGCCTGAGCGGTCGCGGCCGGACAGCCGCACTGGGAGGGATCCATGTTGAACGCCGCCGTTGTCGGCCTGGGCTGGTGGGGCCGCAAGATCGTGACCACGCTGGCCGGCAACCGCCGGATCCGCGTCGTTGCCGGTGTCGACCCCGACGCCGACATCGCCCGCGACCTGATCGCCGACCATGGCCTGCGCTACCTCGACGACTATGACAAGGCGCTGGCCGACGAGGCGATCGACGCCGTCATACTGGCGACGCCATATTCGCTGCACGAGGCGCAACTCGTTGCCGCCGCCGCGGCCGGCAAGCAGATCTTCTGCGAGAAGCCGCTGGCCCTGACGGCCGACAGCGCACGGCGTATGCTGCGGGCCTGTGCCGACGCCGGCATTGTCCTGGGGATCGGCCACGAGCGCCGCTACGAGCACCATTTTGAGGCGATCGAGCAACGGGTGCGCGCCGGCCCGCTGGGCACGCCGATGCACATCGAGGCCAACTTCAGCCACGACAAGTTCACGAAGGTCGACCCGGCCAACTGGCGCGGCCAGACGAAGGACGCCCCGGCCGCCGGCATGACCGGCATGGGCATACACCTGACCGATGCTTTCACGAACCTGTTCGGCCCGGTGGCCCGGGTCTATGCGCACACGGCCCAGCGCGTGCTCGCCATGCCGACGGGCGACATCGTTTCGGTGCAGCTCGAATTCGCCAGCGGGGCGACGGGCTATCTGGTGGCGATCTCGGCGACGCCGTTCTATGGCCGGCTGATGGTATTCGGCGCCGATGGCTGGCTCGAGGCCCGCGACGACGCCCATGTCGAGGAGGGAGGCATCAGCCGGCTGACTGTCTGCGACGCCGCCGGCCGGCGCACGGAGACGGCCTTCGAGCCGTACGACGCGGTGCGCGCCAACTTCGAGGCCTGGGCCGCGGCCGTCGCCGGCGCCGGCGACTACCGGTTCCGGCCCGAGCAGATGTTTCAGAACATCGCGACGCTGGAGGCGATCGTCCGGTCGGCCGCGTCGGGCCAGAGCGAGCCGGTCGCCGGGGCGCTATGACTGGGGCGCTGTGAGCGGATCCGCACCATGTTCCGATGGCTGATCGCCGCGTCCGTGGCCCCTGATGGAAACGACCATCAACAGCGTCGTGCCGATCTTCGGGCTGATCCTCGCCGGTTACGTCATGGGGCGAACGGCCCTGATCGGCCCGGCCGGCGCCGAGGGCCTGTCGACGTTCGTCTTCTATGCGGCGGTGCCGGCGCTGCTGTTCCGCACGGCGGCGACGCGCATCGATCTGGCGGTGCTGCAGCCCGATATCGTCGTGACCTACTACAGTGGCACGCTGCTGACCTACATCGCCGCCGCGGTGCTGGCCCGGCTGGCCTTCGGCATGCGCACGAGCGAGCAGGCGCTGGTCGGCATGAGCGCCGCCTACGGCAACACCGTGCTGATGGGTATCCCGTTGATCCTGGCGCTCTATGGCGCGAGCGGCCTTGCCTCGATGATGCTGATCGTCGCCCTGCAGACCGTGATCCTGATGCCGCTGACCACGGTGATCGTCGAGCTTGGCCGCCACGACTGCCGGGGCGACGGCCGGGGCAAGAGGCTCGTCGGCACGATCATGACGGCCGTCGTCAAGAACCCGATCATCCTGGCGCTCGCCGCCGGGGTCGCCGCCGGCGCGGTCGAGCTGCACATACCGACACCGGCGGCACGCTTCATCGACCTGCTGAGCGCCGCCGCGGCGCCGTGCGCACTGTTCGCGCTGGGCGCGACCTTGACGACGTTTCGCCTGCGTGGCGCCGTCGGCGAGGCGGTCGCGATCACGGCGATGAAGCTGTCCGTCCATCCCATCGCCGTCTGGGTATTGGCGACGTACGTCTTCCGCCTCGAGCCGCAACTGACGGCGATCGCCACGATCACCGCGGCGCTGCCCGTCGGCGCCACGACGTTCATCGTCGCCCAGCACCGCAACGTGCGGCCCGAGCGCACGGCGTCGGCGATCATGGTCTCGACCGCGATCTCGGTCGTCACGCTGTCGGCCGTCGTCGCATTGCTGGGCCCATAGCGGCGCCGGCCAAGCCATGACGCGCAAACTGGACATGCCGGCGCACGCCGAGGCCAACGCGACCGAAGCGTCGGGGGGCGGCGCCATGCGGGTGCCCAAGCGGCGCCTGCCGAAGGTGTCGCTGACCCACGTCGACCCCCGCTCGAAGCCGCTCTACGAGCAGGTCGGCGATTTGATCCGCCAGCGCCTGGCGGAGAACTATTGGGCCCCCGGCGGCGCCCTGCCGAGCGAATTCCAGCTGGCCAAGGACCTCGGCGTCAGCCAGGGCACGGTGCGCAAGGCGCTCGACGACCTGGTCGCCGAGAACCTGCTCTATCGCCGCCAGGGGCTCGGCACCTTCGTGCCCGAGCATACCGAGCGGCGCGCGCTGTTCCTCTATTTCAACCTGGTGCGCGACGACGGCGGCCGCGAGCTGCCCCAGAGCCGCCTGTTGTCGTGCCGGCAGCTGCCGGCGACGGCCGAGGAGCGGGCGCAGCTCGGCCTGCCCGGCGGCACGCGCGTCGTGCGCTTCTCGCGGTTGCGCTACCTCGACGGCGAGCCGACGATCGTCGACCGCATCGCCCTGCCCCAGGCGCTGTTCCCCGACCTCGGCAAGAAGGGGCGCATGCCGCCCAATCACCTCTATCGCTTCTACCAGACGGAATACAACATCACGATCGGCAAGGCGCGCGAGCTGGCCAGTGCCGTCGCCGCCACGGCGAAGGAGGCCGAGCAGCTGGCGATCGAACCGGGAACACCGCTGCTCCAGGTCGACCGCATCGCCTACGGCCTCGACGGCCGCCCCATCGAATGGCGCGTCAGCCGCTGCCACACCCAGTACTACCGCTACCTGTCGGAGCGGGGATAGGCCGTGCACTCATAAGCGAGAGTTGCCCAGCGACGGGGCGCCGATGTTGGCCTTAGCGCCAACACCGGTGGCAATCCGCACATCTGCGCACTGCCGCCTGTAGCCAGGAGCTGACTTCCTACGGGGTATGGCAGAGCTTCCGTTTGGTGTTATTAGATGGTTGGAGAACCGTGACAGCGATCTTATCTGGAATTTACCAAGTAGTACGTTAGACGACAGCAGCGAGACCTGCATGGCTGGTCCGAGGCTCTTCGTGTCTTACAGCTGGTCAAGCCCGGATCACGAGACCCGGGTCCTCCGCCTCGCCACTGACCTCCGTGAGTCTGGCGTTGACGTCATACTCGACAAGTGGGATCCGAGGGAAGGGCACGACGCCCACGCTTTCATGGAAAAAATGGTCACCGACCCGGAGATCAAGAAGGTCGTTCTAGTCTGTGACAAGGCCTACGTTGAAAAGACGGATGAGCGAACCGGGGGCGTCGGAACCGAAGCCCAGATCATCTCGCCGGAGATCTACGAGAAGCAGGATCAGGACAAGTTCGTCGCGATCGTGACTGAACGTGACGAACACGGTAAACTGTATCTCCCCGTCTACTATCGCTCTCGAATCTACATTGACATGAGCGATCCCAGCACAGTCGCCGAGAATTTCGAGAAACTCCTCCGCTGGGTACATGGCCAACCGCTTCACAAGAAGCCGGCACTAGAGCGGGTCCGGCATAGACAGAATCAAAAAGGGGATTCCCAAGGGTCGCAAAAAGTGATTCAAGCTATGAGCTGGGTTAAAGGAGGCCAGCCATGGATGACACGACCTTATTCGGAAGATCTTCGTGAACGAGTTGTTCGAGTTGTTGAATCGGGGACCTCTCGCAATGCGGCGGCGAAGCAATTTGAGGTGAGCATCAGCTTTGTTGTGAAGCTGATGCAGCGTTGGAAGCAGCGGGGCACGATCAAAGCCGACAAATACGGTGGCTGGAAGAAATCGAAACTGGCTCCCCATGGCGATCGCATTCGGGCTCTGGTGATGGAGAATTGCGACATCACCATTGACGAGCTTTGCGTCTTGCTGGCCGCCGAGGGGATCGAGGCGAAGCGCTCGACGCTTGGCGACTTTCTTCTGGCTCAGGGGCTGAGTCGCAAAAAAAGACAGCCCACGCCGCCGAGCAGGAGCGCCCTGACGTCGCGGCGGCGCGAGCCACTTGGCGCAACGAGCAACCTGGGCTGATTGCCGAACGGCTGGTCTTTCTCGACGAGACCTGGGCGCGGACGAACATGGCCCGGCGTTATGGCCGGGCACCGCGCGGCGAACGGGTGGTGGCGGCCATTCCCCATGGCCACTGGAAGACAACCACGTTCATTGCCGCCCTGCGTCACGACCGGATCACCGCGCCCTGCGTTTTCGATGGCCCGATCAACGGCGCAAGCTTCCTTGCCTGGGTCCAGCAAGCCCTGGTCCCGACCCTGTCCGCGGGCGACATCGTCATCATGGACAACCTCTCCTCCCACAAGGTCGCCAGCGTACACGAGGCCATTGAGGCGGTCGGCGCAACCCCGCTCTACCTGCCGCCCTACAGCCCCGATCTCAATCCCATCGAACAGGTCTTCGCCAAGCTCAAAGCCATTCTCCGCAAGGTCGGCGCCAGAACCGTCGATGACCTCTGGCGGGCAATTGGAAACGCCCTCGATGAATTCTCTCCAACCGAATGCAGAAACTACCTCGTCAATGCAGGATATTCCGTCTAAACCGGATGTGCTCTAGGGGACAAGCCGGCATTCCTCTCACAGGAGGAAGACGCCATCGCGCTGGTGACCTCTGCGCGGCACAGGCGTGCTATGGATGCCGTGAAGAACAACCGTGATCATGCCATACCAGCGCTTGCCGATGGAAAAGCTTCGACCCGACCCCAATGCAGACCCCTTCGACGAGGCTGTCGTTCAAAGCATCGATTCGTTTCTCCCGTACCGGAATGAGGCCATTGAGCTGATTATTGCCCTTGCGCTCCATCTAGACATTCCGGAAACGCGGACCACGCTGCATCGCTTCTTCGAGGGACTTATCCCTTATTTAGATCGCCCTGAACACGTCAATCAATGGCGGGAACAGGATTTCGACAACTTTCGGTTCGTGATTCACAAGCTTTTTCTGTATGCAGTGGCGTGCCTCATTCGGTACGAACGTTTCGAGTCGGCTGCTTACCTCATGAATTCCGACTACTACGTAGTTGCCCGCTCTCAATACGGTCTTAACAACATGGTTCCCTTTGGTGTCTTCCGGCATTTCATGGAATCACTCCGCCATCGCAATTAACGCCTTGACCTGCGCCGTCTATCTCTGCGCGCTGACCTTCTGAAGCAGCGGTGCAGGGGCATTGGCATTGAGTTTTGACACATCATGCAGGCAGATTTTGTTCTGTTCTTGCGAGATAATCTTGATCGACTAGACGAGCGGATGTGGTGGCCAGAGACCTTGCTGTACATTCGTCGTCACACTGGACCGTTCGAAGTGTTCGCACGGTCACAATCGTTGGGCTACTTTGACTGCTGAAGGCGTTATTGGGAATTGATAGTAAGGATGCGCTTCAACCGCTTCTTGAGTTATTCGAAAAAGAGCCAAGGCGGCTCCCTAGGTGGGAATTTGGGTCGTTTAATCCGGTTCAACTGCTTGGCTTCAATGAGATTGCGACCAAACCATAAAGCGAGTTCGCGGCCTCATAACAAATTACGGCCGATGCGCACCGCGCTGATCTTCGCGCCTGCGGGTATTGCCGGGGTAGCCCAACGTCGGCTTTGGGTCTTGGCTGTGTGAAAACGCTTTTGCCGATCGCTGGAGCGCAAGTTTGATTCGTGCAGACTCGGTCTTGCGCATGACAGATGCACGGTCGCCGTACTTTTGATTCTGAAGTTGCGCGATGGCAGACACGTCGAGAGTTTTCACACAGCCAGGGTCATACGCGGTAGTTCGCTGAAATCGCTACGATCGACCGGAGTGCACCCCTGAACATTCGCTGCTCGCAAACAAATGAGTGCATGACCTAGGCGCTGCCCGGCGCAGGACTTACGTACCGAAACGTTCGCGCAGCAGGTTCTTCTGCACCTTGCCCATGGCGTTGCGCGGCAGCTCGTCGACGAAGAAGACGTGCTTGGGCCGCTTGAACTTGGCGAGCTTGCAGTCGAGCGCGGCGACGATGGCGTCGGCGTCGAGCGCGCCGGCGTCGACCACCGGCTTGACGACGGCGGCCACGGCCTCGCCGAAGTCGGCGTCGGGCAGGCCGATGACGGCGCTCTCGGCGATGCCGTCGATGGCGTCGAGTGCGGCCTCGACCTCCTTCGGGTAGACGTTGAGGCCGCCGGTGATGATCAGGTCCTTGGCGCGGCCGATGATCGAGATGCGGCCGTCGGCGTCCATGCGCGCCATGTCGCCGGTGATGAAGAAGCCGTCGTCGCGGAACTCGGCCCGGGTCTTCGCCGGCTGCCGCCAATAGCCCTTGAACAGGTTCGGCCCCTTGATCTCCAGCGTGCCGACCTCGCCCGCCGGCAGCGCCGTGCCGTCGTCCGCCGCGACGCGCACCGCGACGTCCGGCAGCGCCTGGCCGACGGTGCCGGCGACGCGGTCGCCGTCGAGCGGGTTCGACGCGATCATGCCGGCCTCGGACATGCCGTAGCGTTCGAGGATCGTCTGCCCGGTACGGGCGTGAAACTCGCCGAACGTTTCCGCCAGCAGCGGCGCCGAGCCGGCGATGAACAGGCGCATGCGCGCACATTGGGCCGGGGTCAGCATGGGCTCGCCCAACAGCCGCGTGTAGAACGTCGGCACGCCCATCAGGACCGTCGCCGACGGCAGGCGCTCGACCACGGCGGCCGCGTCGAACTTCGGCATGAAATACATGCGCGATGCGCTCAACAGCACGCAGTGCACGGCCACGAACAGCCCGTGCACGTGGTAGATCGGCAACGCGTGGATCAACACGTCGTCGCCGTGGAACGCCCAGATCCGCACCAGGGTCGCCGCGTTCGACGCCAGATTACCGTGCGTCAGCATGGCCCCCTTGGGCCGGGCCGTGGTGCCGCTCGTGTAGAGAATCGCGGCGACGTCGTCCGCCGCAACCGGAGCTAACGCGTGGGTGCCGACCATTGCCGCAGCAGCCGCCGGCAGCGAGCCGCCAGGGCCGCCAGGGCCGCCGGGGCCGCCGGGGCCGCCGGGGCCGAGGGTGCGGACCATCACCCGGCCGGCGGCGAGGTCGCGCATCGCGCCCTCGCGGGCCGGGGCGCACACGAACAACCACGGCTCGGCATCGCCGATGAAATAGGCGAGCTCCGCCGCCTCGTACGCGGTGTTGAGCGGCAGGTAGATGAGCCCGGCCCTGACGCAGGCGAGATAGAGGAACAAGGCCTCGGGGCACTTGTCGACCTGCGCGGCGACGCGATCGCCGGGCCGCGCGCCCAGCGACTCCAGCAGCAGGGCATAACGGGCCACCTGGGCGTCGAGCGCGCCATAGCGCACGACCGCGCCGTCGGGCGTCTCCAGGAACGGCTGGTCGCGGTCGGCCGGAAACCGACCGCGTAGAAACCCATAAAGGTTGGTGTCCGTCATGGTGACCGCACTGGTGAGCCCGTGGGCCAAGGGACTAGATGCCGCGCGCCCGCAGGCGTCAACCGGGCCGGCCGAATAAATCGATGATGTCGCAGATTCAACGAAATAATCGAAAATCTGTTGACGGACGCGACCGGATTCGTTTTCATCGGACAGCACTTGGAGGAGACAACGATGCGGCTGATAGCGTTCGACAACGGCTCTGGGGCGGCCCTTGGCGTGCGGCTGGGCGATGCGGTCGTCGACCTGTCGGTCGCCGCGCCGGACCTGCCCGGCGACCTGCGCGGCCTGTTGACGCACGGGCCCGACGCGCTGGACGCGGCGCGCGCGGCGGCCGAACGGGCGCCGGCCGGCACCCATCGCCCGCTTGCCGAGATCGACTACCTGCCGCCGGTGTGGAACCCGTCGAAGACGATCTGCCTGGGCCTGAACTACACCGATCACGCGGCCGAGGGCGGCTTCACGCCGCCGGACTACCCGACGCTGTTCATGCGCGGACCCTCCTCGTTCGTCGCCCACGGCCACGCGATCATCCGCCCGCAGGCCTCGACCAAGCTCGACTACGAAGCCGAGCTGGCGGTGATCATCGGCCGCCGCGCGCGCCACGTCGCCGAGGCCGAGGCGCTATCCGTCGTCGCCGGCTATTCGATCTTCAACGACGGCTCGGTGCGCGATTATCAGCGCCGGACCCCGCAATGGACGATCGGCAAGAACTTCGATCGGACCGGCGCATTCGGGCCGGAGTTCGTGTCGGCCGACGAGCTGCCGCCGGGCGCCCGCGGCCTCGGCATCCGCTCGCGCCTCAACGGCCAACTCATGCAGAACGCCAACACCGCGGACATGATCTTCCCGGTCGCCACGACGATCGCGCTGATTACCGAATGCCTGACGCTGGAACCCGGCGACGTTCTGGTCATGGGCACGCCCGCCGGCGTCGGCTATGCCCGCACGCCGCCCGTGTTCATGCGCGACGGCGACATCTGCGAGATCGAGATCGAGGGCATCGGCGTGCTGTCAAACCCCGTTCGCGACGAAGTCAGCGCGGCCGCGTCGACGGCCGCATAGTGGTTGATTCTGTGGGTTGATTTCACCTGACGCCTGGCGGTCCAGGCGTCTCGATCAGACCCCCCAGGGAGGAACGCAATGGTAACGGTGAAACCGAAGACGACGGTCCGCATGCAGCTGCACGGCGAGGCGACCAGCCATTCGCGCACCGACGTTTCGGTCCGCGACGTCGAGACGACGATCGACGAGCCCATCGAGCGCGGCGGCACCAACATGGGCCCGAGCCCGACCGAGGCGATGATCGCCTCGCTGATCGCCTGCTCGAACGTGATCAGCCAGAAGATCGCCCACCGCGCCGGCATCGACCTCCAACGCATGACGATCGATGCCGAGGCCATGTTCGACCGCCGCGGCGTTACCCTGGAAGAGGAGATCGAGGTGCCGTTCCCGAAAATCACGCTGACGTTCAGCGTGACGACGACGGCCGACGATGCCGCGATCGCCCGGCTGCGCGCCGAGCTGCCGAAGTTCTGCCCGATCTCGAAGGTGATCCGCGCCGCCGGCACGACGATCCAGGAGGAGTGGATCGTCAATCGGCCGTAGGGCGGCATCCCCAGCCGAACACGCCATCGGAACCGCCGACTACACCATCCGTCATCCTCGGCCTCGTGCCGAGGACCCATGACGCATTACCGCAAAATTGCCGGGTAGAGATCGTCCCAGTGCGGATTGTCGCGCTCGATCAGCGCGATCTTCCAGTCGCGCAGATAGCGCTTCAGGCTCTTCTCCCTTTGGATCGCCGCGAGCACCTCATCGTGGATCTCATGGTAGACGAGGCGCTTGACGCCGTATTTGCGCGTGAAGCCGGGGACGAGCCCTTCCTTGTGCTCGTAGACCCGCCGTACGAGATCATTGGTCACGCCGATGTATATCGTACCGTTCGGCCGGCTCGCCAGGATGTAGACGTAGTAGGGCATCAGCCCCGCAGAATAGCCGAGCTCGCGGAATGGGTACTCGGCACAAGGCCGAGGATGACGGTTGAAGCACACGGCAGTCCCCAGCCACACATCCGTCGTCCTCGGCCTTGTGCCGAGGATCCATGGCGGGCTACCGCAGGATCGCCCCGGGGGCGGCCAACCCGTTCCGGATTTGCGACGCCTTCGCGGAACGTGGGATGGGTCCTCGGCACATGGCCGAGGATGACGATCTTCGCTAATCCGGCAGGTTGAAGTCGGACTCGAGGATTATCTCGCCGGTGCGGCGATAGTGGGTGGCGAGCAGGGCGACGGCCGCGTCGGCCTGGCGGCCGATCGTCGCCTCCATGATCGCCCGGTGCTCGTCGAGTTCGTTGCGCTTCGGGAAGCTGGCGCGGACCGCGAGCTGGCGATAGCGGTCGGCGTGGTCGTCGAGCTGCTCGCAGAAGCCGAGCAACAGCCGCGAGCCGCAGGCGGCGATCAGCTTCATATGGAAGGCGCGGTGCAGGCGCTCCCAGTCCGGGTTGAAGGCGTAGCCGTCTTCGCGCGCCGAGCGCGGCGTCTTCGACAGCCGGTGGAAGGCCAGCACGATGCCCTCCTCCCAGGCGTCGTCGCCGGCCACAATGGCGGCCCGCAGCGCGACCTCGGCGAGCCAGCAGCGCGTCTTGATCAGCTCCGCTAGATCGGCCCGGCTGACGGTGGCAACGGTGAACCCCCTCTGGTCCTGGCGCACCACGAGGCCGTCGGCGGAGAGCCGGTTCAACGCCTCGCGCACCGGCGAGTTGCCGACCCGGTAACGCTCGCGCAGGAACTCCGCGCGCAGCTTCGCGCCGGGGCGCAGCCCGCCGGTCAGGATGTCGCCGCGCAGGCGCTCATACACCGAGGACGCCAGCGTGGCGCTCGCCCCCTCGGCGCGAGTCTCGTCTGCAACGTCGGTGATGCTCATGATGTGCCAGTCCTCGCCCGCTCGGCCCTCGCCCGCTCGGCCCTCGCCCGCTCAGCCCATCCGGTAGCCGCCATATAAAAAACCACAATCTCCGTCTTCGAGCAAAAAATCGAAATCTCGTTGCCGGCCGCATGCTTGTTGATATTCTGACCCGCAGCAACTCGCAAGTCAAAGTCTGAGGGAGGGAATCACCATGCGGTCGACACGAACTGCGACGCGGCTCGGCGTGGTATTGGCAGCCGGCCTCGCCACCTTTGCCGGCCCAGTTTTTACAAGTATGGGCCCGGCGCGGGCCCAGGAGGTCATCAACCTCACCGCCATCGACGGCTATCCGCCGCGCTCCATGTGGGTGCGCGAGTTCATCAATTTCTATATTCCCGAGGTCGACCGGCGCCTCACCGAGACCGGCAACTACCGCATCAACTGGAACCAGGCCTGGGCCGGCCAGATCGTCAAGCCGCGCTTTGTCCTGGAAGGCGTCGAGCAGAACCTCGGCGACATCGGCGTCGTCACGACGGTGTTCCACCACGACAAGGTACCGCTGCAGGCGATCGCCTATGTGACGCCGTTTGTGACCAAGGACCCGGCCCTGGTCGCCCGCACGGTCGACGAGCTGGCGACGCGCTTCCCCGAGATCCGGCAGGCCTTCGGCACGCACAATCAGGTCTATCTGACCAACCTGGTGGTGCTCGACAGCTACCAGATGTTCGCCAAGGAAGAAGTCCGCCGGCTGGGCGACTTCGACGGCATGAAGATCGCGGTCGCCGGCATCAACGCCCGCTATCTCGAGGGCTCCAGCGCGGCGACGGTCGGCGGCAGCCTGGTCAGCTATTACAACAAGCTGAAGACCGGCGTGGTCGACGGCGCGATGCTGTGGCCGGAAGCCGTTGTCTCGTTCAAGATCGTCGAAGTCGCGCCCTACATGCTGCAGGCCGACCTGGGCCCGGTGAACTCGAAGGCCGTGACGGTCAACGCCGATGTCTGGGCGTCGCTGCCCGACGAGGTCAAGCAGGTGCTGCAGGAGGTCGCGATCGACTACCGCGACCACACCGCCCAGGTGGCCGTAAAGGCCGGCGGCGCCAGCGTCGCGGCGTTCCGCGACCAGGGCGGCCAGATCATCGAGATCAGCAGCGCCGACCGCGAGGCCTGGGCCGCGGCGATGCCCAACATCGCCAAGTCGTGGGCCGACGGGCTGGAGGAGCGCGGCCTGCCGGGCCATGCAATCCTCAAGGCCTACATGGACATCATGCGGGCGAACGACCAGCCGATCCTGCGCCATTGGGATCGTGAGCTCGCGGGCTGACGGAGCCATCCTCCCGATCGCCGACCCGGGCACCGAACCGCGCGATGTCGGCGATTACTCCTGAAGCGCCGCCTTCGCCACGCCACGGCGGGGGCGGCGCCCTTTCTGCCGCATTCGACCGCGTCTTGTCGGGTCTGAACGCCATCGGCTCCTTGTGGATTCTGGCGTTGATGGTGCTCATCAACTTCGATGCGTTCGGCCGCACGCTGTTCGCCCGACCGATCAACGGCGTCATCGAGATGATCGAGCTGTCGATCGTCGGGATCGTCTTTCTGCAGCTCGGCGACGCCACCCGGCGTGGCCGCCTGACCCGCTCCGACGGCTTCTTCGGCCTGATGCTGCGCCGCCGGCCCGGCATCGGCCGCACCATGGGCGCGATCTTCGACTTGGCCGCGGCGGCGTTCATGGCGCTCATCCTCTACGGCAGCTTCCCGCTGCTGACCCGGGCGATCGAGCGCGGCTACTACGTCGGCGAGGAGGGCGTCTTCACGTTTCCGCTATGGCCGGTGAGGCTGATCGTCGTCATCGGCTGCGCCGTCACGCTTCTGCAGTTCCTCGTCTTCGCGCGCCGCTACGTGTGGCCGGCCGCGGACGCACTGCCTGGCGCGACGGTCGGTCGCGACTAGCGCGGGCCCGGCGATGAGCGGCGTCGAAGTCGGCATTGCCTCCGTCGTCGTCATCGTCCTGCTGATCTATGCCGGCCTCTACATCCCCGTAGCGCTGGGCCTCGTCTCCTTCCTCGGCGTCTGGATCCTGCGCGGCAACGTCGACATTGCCGTCAGCCTGTTGTCGGCGTCCGTCGCGACGACGGTCACCGACGAGGTATTTGCGACCGTTCCCCTGTTCGCGCTGATGGGCCTGATCGTCGGCCGGGCCGGGCTGGGCACGGACGTTTATCAGGTCGCCAACCTGATCTTTCACAGGGTCCGCGGCGGCCTCGGCATTGCCACGGTCGCCGCCAACGCAGCCTTTGCATCGATCACCGGGTCGTCGATCGCCTCGGCCTCGGTCTTCACGCGGGTCGCGGTGCCGGAAATGCGCCGCTTCGAATACAACCCGCGCTTTGCCGTCGGGGTCGTCGCCGGCAGCTCCGTCTTGGGCATGCTGATCCCGCCCAGCGCGATGCTGATCATCTATGCGATCGTCACGGAACAATCGGTCGGGCAGATGTTCATCGCCGGCGTCGTACCCGGCCTCGTCCTGGCGGTCGCGTTTTCCGTCCTGATCCTGGCCATGGCCTTCCTGCGCCCGGCCGCGGTCGGCGGCCGCAGCGCCGGGGCGGCCGGCTCCGAGCCCTGGCAGGATATGACGCGGCTGGACGTGGCGGCCAAGACCCTGCCGGTGGCGGCGCTGGTCGTCTTGGTCCTTGGCGGCATCTGGGGCGGCGTCTTCACGCCGGTCGAGGCCGGCGCCGCCGGGTCGCTGGGCGCGCTGATCATCGGCCTTGCCAAGCGCCGGCTGTCGTGGCGCGGGCTGTGGGAAGTCGCGGTCAAGACCGGCCACATCACCGCGACCATCCTGTTCCTCATCATCACGGCGTCGATGTACAGCCGCATGCTGGGCGTCGCCGCCCTGCCGACGCTGTTCAGCGAATGGCTGCAAGGCCTCGACCTCGGCTTCAGCGCGATCATGGCGCTCTACGTCGTCGTGCTGATCCTCCTGGGCACGATCATCGACACGGCGTCGATCATCCTGATCGTCGTGCCGCTGTCCCTGCCGTCGATCGAGGCGTTGGGGGGCAGCCTGGTCTGGTTCGGCATCGTCACCGTCGTCGGCGCCGAGATCGGCCTGTTGACGCCGCCGCTGGGCATTTCGTGTTTCGTCATCAAGAGCACGATCAACGACCCCGACATCTCGCTCTACGATATATTCTTCGGCGCGTTTCCGTTCGCCGTCGTGATGCCGCTGGTGCTGATCCTGATCATTGCATTTCCGTGGCTGAGCCTGGCCCTCGTGTAGCGACGGGCGGCGGCGGGCGAGTACCGGGAGGAGCCTCCATGCGTGACCTGAACGAAAACAACATCACCGACGCCGTCCTGACGTCGATCGCCAAGACCGACGATCCGCGCGTCAAGGAGGTGCTGAGCGCGGTCGTCCGCCACCTGCACGACCTGGGGCGCGAGGTCCGGCCGACCCATGCGGAGTGGGGCGCGGTCATCGACTTTCTGTTCCGCGCCGGCAAGATCTCGACGCCGGAGCGCAACGAGTTCATCCTCGCGTCGGACATCCTCGGCGTTTCGTCCCTCGTCGACATCATCAACGGCCCGCCACCCGGCGGCACCGAGGTCAGCGTGCTCGGGCCGTTCTATATCGCCGACCAGGAGATCCTGCCGATCGGCGCAGACCTTGTGCATGGCCAGCCCGGCGAGCCGATCACCGTGCAGGGCCACGTCCGGTCGGCGGCCGGCGCGCCGCTCGCCGGCGCGATGTTGGATTTCTGGCAGACCGCCGCGAACGGCCTGTACGACGTGCAGGACGATGCCCTCGACGGCTACAATTTGCGCGCCCGCATGGCCACCGACGCCGCGGGCTGGTTCCAGTTCCGCACCGTCAGGCCGTGCCCCTATACGGTCCCCGACGACGGCCCGGTCGGCGACGTCCTGCGCGCCACCGGCCGCCACCCCTGGCGCCCCGCCCACCTGCACTTCAAGGTGTCGGCCGACGGCCACCGCTCGATCGTGACGGAGCTGTTTCCCGCCGACGACAAGTACGTCGACGAGGACGCCGTGTTCGCGTGCGCGATTCGCTGGCGATCAGCTTCGCGGACCCCGTCGAGTACGATTTCCGCCTGCAACCGGCGGGGTAGCGGGCAACCGGCGGCGTGCGGCTTCGTTCGCCGGGCGTGACGGGCCACACCCTTCGACAAGCTCAGGGTGAAGCCCTCTGTTGGGCTCAGCAAGCAGGCCCGTCCCAAACGCTCTCCTCACCCTGAGCCTGTCGAAGGGTGAGGCCTTCTGCGGCTCAGCAAGCGGGCTCGTCCCAAACGCTCTCCTCACCCTGAGCCTGTCGAAGGGTGTGGCGGAGGCCTGCTCAACGCGCCGCGAGCAGTTTCTTGACACGGGCCGAGGCGGCGACTTCGCCGCGGCTCGAGTAGGCCTCGTGGTTGTCGACGATGCGGGCGCGGTCGTAGAGGTAGTTGACCATCAGCCCGGCCGAGGTCTTGAGCGCCGGCGACCCACGGTCGGCGGCCCAGTTGATGCGCTCGACCTGAGCCCCGTTGCCGAGATGGAAGCGGGCGACCGGATCGAGCGGCAGCCCGTCGCCGCGTTCCTGCACGAGGTAGCGCGCGCACAACGGCGCCAATCGTGCCTCCAGCTGTGCCGCGGCGCGGCCCTCGGGCCAAGCGCCGTCGTCGACAAGCGCCACCGCGTCAGCCGGCACGGCGGCGGGGTCCTCGTCCAACAACTCTTCGAGCCAGCCGACGAAGCCGGGGATCGGCGACAGTGTCGCAAACGTCGTGACGTGCGGCAGCGTCGCCGACAGATGGTCGACCACCTGCTTGATGAGAAAGTTGCCGAACGAGATGCCGTTGAGGCCGGCCTGGCAGTTGCTGATCGAATAGAAGATTGCCGTGTCGGCCTGATCGGCCTGCTGCTGCGGCGCCGCGACGTCGAGCAGCGGCGCGATCTCGGTCGCCAGGCCGCGCGTCAAAGCGACTTCGACGAAGATCAGCGGCTCGTCGGGCAGCGCCGGGTGGAAGTAGGCGAAGCAGCGCCGGTCGTCGGCCAGCCGCCGGCGCAGATCGTCCCAGCCGTCGATCGCATGCACGGCCTCGTAGGCGATCAGCTTCTCCAGGATCGCCGCCGGCGTGTTCCAGTCGATCTGCTCGAACTCCAGGAAGCCACGGTTGAACCACGATGCCAGGACGTGCTGGAAGTCCGCCTCGACGGCCGCGAGCGCGGGCTGCTCGCGGACTGCCCGCAACAGGTCGGCGCGCAGGCCGACGATGGCCGCGGTGCCGCCCGGCGCCATGTTGAGGCGCCGCAACAGTGCCTGCCGCGGCGATTCGATGGCCGTGCCCAGGGCCAGGCAGTTCGCCACACTCGGCGCGTCCAGATAGGCGCGCGCGGCGGCGCTCAGCGCAACCGCGTCGGGGCCGAAGGCGTCGGCCAGCAGGGTCAGGAAGGCCACGCGCTCTTCGCCAGCCATCGCGGCAATGGCCTGGGCCACCTCGCGCGCCAGCGCCGTGCCCGACGCCTCGCCACGATGCGACAACAGCTCGCGGCACAGCCATTCGATGGAGCCGAGCGGCGTCTGCGGGCCACCGTTCGGCCGCTGGAAGTAGCTGCGCCCGAGGTCGGCGACCGCGCCGAACAACTGCTGCATGGAAATGGAATTCACACGCCACATGGGAGGGTCACCGTTGAATCACCGTTCCTAGCGACACGATCAGCATAACATCGATTTTATGACGTGACGATCCTAAAAATCGATGTTATCCGGCGACAGTCACGACGAATTCTCGCACAGGCTTGTTACCAGTGAGCAAGCGCACCACGGCGGCGCGCCACATCGTCCAGCATGGGCGCTCGCTTCACCTGGCTCTCGTGGTATCCAAAAGCGCTGACATTGCGCTGGCCGCGGCGTCGACGTCGGCCCGGGTCACGTCCAGATGGGTCACGGCGCGCATCGTCTCGCCGTCGACCGCGCCGATCCGGATGCCCTGCGCTTCCAGGGCCTCGCTGAGCGCGGGTGCCGACCGGCCGGTGCCGGCGACGCCGAAATAGACGATGTTCGTCTCGATGTGCGCGGGCTCGACCGCGATGCCGGGCAGACCCGCGATCGCCCGGGCCAAGGTCTTCGCGTTCGCATGGTCCTCGGCCAGCCGATCGACGTGGTGCGCCAGCGCATGGACGCCGGCGGCGGCGAGGATGCCGGCCTGCCGCATGGCGCCGCCGAGCCGCTGCTTCCAGCGCTAGGCCTCGGCGATGAAGGCGGCGGAGCCGGTGAGCACGGCCCCGACCGGGCAGCCGAGGCCCTTGCTCAGATTGAGCCATACGGAATCGAACGGCGCCGCGAAGTCGCGCGCCGCGACCCCGGCGGCGACCGCCGCGTTCAGCAGCCTGGCGCCATCCATGTGCAGGCTCAACCCATGCCGCGCGGCAACCTCGGCAACGGCGCCGATCGCCGCGCCCAGCCACACGCTGCCGCCGCCGAGGTTGGACGTCTGTTCGACGACGATCAAGCGCGTGCGCGGCTCGTAGCGGCTGTCCGCCCGCACCGCGCGCTGCGCCTGTTCGGCGGTGAATATCCCGCGGTCGCCGTCGACCGGCCGGATCAGGGCACCGGCCAGGGCGCCGGGGCCGCCGCCTTCGTAGTTCAGTATGTGCGCCGTCCAGTCGGCGATGATCTCGTCGCCAGGCCGGCAGTGCACGAGGATGGCGATCTCGTTGCACATCGTGCCGGAGGGCAGGAACATCGCGGCCTCCTTGCCCAGCAGGGCCGCGACGGTCTCGCACAGCTGATTGACGGATGGGTCCTCGCCGCGCTGTTCGTCGCCGACCGGCGCCGCCGCCATGACACGGCGCATGGCCGCCGTCGGCTGCGTCTGCGTATCGCTGTAGAGATTGATACGAACGTCGTTCACGCGGGCTTGCCCTGGCTGTTCGGTCCCGATCTTACGGCAAATCGACGACCGCGACCCGGTTGGGATTCGATCTTCAGCCCAATATTGCCGATCGTCGAGGGACAACGACAGGCGACCAAGACGTTGTGAACTTAGCGGCTGATCAACCTCGCCGCTGAACCTCCCTGCCCTGGCCGGGTCGGCGATTGGGGTCTGCGCGGGCCCCAACCGCCGATCCGCGCCGCCGGCGACGCGGGCGGCGGGTCAGCAGCCCCGCGGTAGCCTTGCGGCAGGCGCCTGCTATCCGCCACGACCAGGCAAAGCGGCCCGGGTTAACGGCCCGCATACGATTTTTCATTCTATTGGCGCCACAGTGGCCGATCCGAGGACAGGCTGCCGCAGCCTGCGCACACGGACAGGTGGTGACCCGGGCCGTGACACCGGAGATGGATATCGACGCCTGCTATTCGCCCGACTACGCGACGGCGCGGGCGCGCTTCGTCGCCTGCTGCGAGACCCACGGCGGCACGGCGCGATCCTACGCCAATGCCAATCAGGGGCCGGCCGGCGAGACTCTGGCGACGGATACCGCATGGTTCGGTCCCGTCGAAGCCCAGCGTGTGCTGGTGCTCGTCTCAGGCACCCGCGGCATCGACGGCTTCTCCGGGGCCGCCGCGCAGCTCGACTGGATGGACAATGGCGGGCCCGGCGCGCTGCCGGCGGACGTCGCGGTTCTGCTCATCCACGCGATCAACCCCCATGGCTTCGCCTGGCTGCGGCGCGTGACCGAAGAGGGTGCCGACCTCAACCGGAACTGGATCGACTTCAACCGGCCGCTGCCGGAAAACCGAGGTTACGACGCGCTCGCCGACGCGATCCTACCCGGCGCCCTGGCCGGGCCGGGCCTTACAAGCACTCAGACAAAGCTCGCCGCCTGGCGCGACAAGCACGGCGAGCACGCATTTCGGGCAGTTCTCGACGACGGCCAGTTCAAGCACCCCTGCGGGCCCTACTATGGCGGCGCCGCGCCGACCTGGGCGCGCCGCACGCTCGAGACGATCATCGAGGAAAACCGCCTGGCGCTGCGCGATCTGGTCGCCGTGATCGACTTCCACACCGGTCGCGGACCCTACGGTTCCGGCGAGCCCATCTGTGGCCATCGTCCCGACACGGCGGGCCGCCGCCTGACGCGCCAGTGGTACGGCGACTGCCTGACCGCGCCCGTGCGCCGACCGTGCCGCAGACCCCCGCGTCGGTCTGTCCCAGTATGGCTGGCTGTACGAGCTAGGCGATCGCGTCGCCTTCATCTCGCTGGAATTCGGCACCTACGACTTCGAGACCACGTTCAAGGCTCTGCAGGCCGATCACTGGCTGCATGCCCGCGGTGACGTCACCTGGGACTGCCCCGAGACCCGAGAGATCAAGACGTCGCTGCAGCGCGCCTTTTATCCCGATCGGACCGACTGGCGCGAGCTCGTGCTGTTCCGCAGCCGCCAGGCGATCGGCCAGGCCCTGGCCGGATTGGCCGACGAGGCCGGCTAGTACCGGCTATCGCTGGCGGCGGAGTCGTGATTCAAAGGATGGATGAACATCCAGGACGCGACTCCGGTCATATTGACGGAGGAGGAGCGGGCGGTGCTTGAGAGCATGGTCCGATCTCCGAAGACGGAACAGGGCGTGAGCGAGCGCGCCCGCATGGTGTTGTTGGCGGCGGACGGCCGCTCGACGCGCTCCATTGCGGCGGCGCTTGGCACCTGGCCGGGGCGGGTCAGCCGCTGGCGCACGCGCTTCGCGGCGGAACGGCTGGCCGGGCTGTCGGATCGAGCGCGGCCGGGGGCGACGCCGATCTACACGGCCGAGACGGGCCGGCGCATCCTGGCGCAGTTGGACGAGCCGCCGCCCGCCGGCTTCGCTCGCTGGACGGCGCCACTGCTGGCCCGGGCGCTGGGCGATGTGTCAGACCAGTACATCTGGCGCTTCCTGCGCCGGCAAAAGATCGACCTGGCCGGCCGTAAATCCTGGTGCCAGAGCAACGATCCCGAGTTCGTCCCCAAGGCGGCCGAGATCGTCGGCCTCTACTTGCACCCGCCGGAGGACGCCATCGTGCTGGCGGTCGACGAGAAGCCGCACATCCAGGCGCTGGAGCGCGCCCAGGGCTATCTGAAGCTGCCGAACGGGCGCGCCCTGATCGGCCATGGCCACACCTATAAGCGACACGGCACGACGACGCTGTTTGCCGCTCTCAACGTCGCCAGCGGCGAGGTTCAGGCCGGACACTACGAACGGCGGCGCCGCCGTGAGTTCCTCGACTTCATGAACCGCGTGGTGGCCGCCTATCCCGACCGCGAGATCCATGTCGTTCTCGACAACCTGAACACCCACAAGCCCAAGCGCGACCGCTGGCTCAAGGCGCATCCCCATGTCCACTTCCACTTCACTCCCAACTACGCCAGCTGGCTCAACCAGATCGAGATCTGGTTCTCGATCCTCAGCCGCGCCGCCCTGCACGGCGCCAGCTTCACTTCGCCCCGACAACTCAGGGACGCCATCGATGCCTTCATCCACGCCCACAACAAGACCGCCAAGCCTTTCCGTTGGGTCAGCACCAACATCCATCAGAAGAGGCTCAAACCACGTCATCGCGATTTGTGATTCCCGGTACTAGTCCACAGGCCGGGGCGGCATCGGCCGCCCCTCTCATCCAGGACCGGGGCGGCATCGGCCGCCCCTCTCATCCAGGACCGGCGCGGCATCGGCCGCCCTCCCATCCAAGGAAATGCGCGGGTCACCGCGCGGCTCAAATACGCGTGCGACTGCATCGCGCCGCATCGGCATGTATGCTAGCGTAACGGTGTCAGCCGGTGCCCACGCTTCGCGGCGAGACGAGAAGGGTTTGTTTGCAGAGGTAGTGCAGCAACGCGAGAGGAGGAGGTGACCGAATGACCTCAGCAGGGTTCGACTTTTGCTTGAGTATTGGTGGGGCTGCCGGCCAGGGCATCGCGACACCAGGCAACATCCTCGCCAAACTGTTCGTCCGCCGCGGCCTGCATTTGCATGCCTACAACGCCTTTCAGTCGATCGTTCGCGGCGGTCACATCTTCCTCACCATACGGATCGCCGATCGCGAGATCTCCAGCCACGGCGATCGCCTGAACCTGCTGATCTGCCTCAACCAGGACACCATGAACCGGCATCTCGGCCTCATGGGGCCGGGGACCAAGGTGATCTTCAACAGCGACACGATCACGCCGGGCCCGGCCGGCGAGGGCGTACAGCTGTGCCCGCTGCCGGTCACCGAATTGTCCCAGGACAGCCGCAACAAGGTCGTCCAGAACACGATCTCGCTCGGCGCTGTCACATTCGTGCTCGGCCTCGACTTCGACGTGCTCGGCGATGCCCTGACCCTGCAGCTGCAGCGCAAGGGCCAGGACACGGTCGATGAAAACGTGCGCGTCGCACGCGCCGGCTACGACCAGGCGGCGGCGAATTTCGAGCCCTATCCCGACGCCATCCCGAACGGCGGTGCTCCCCAGGGGCTGTGGACCGGCAACGAGGCCCTGGCGATGGGCGGTGCCGCCGCGGGCGTCAAGTTCTACTGCGCCTATCCGATGAGCCCATCGACCGGGGTGCTGCATTGGATGGCCAACAACGCGCGCGATCTGGACATCATGGTGCGCCAGGCCGAGGACGAGATCGCAGTCGCCAACATGGTGATCGGCGCCGCTCATACCGGTTGCCGGGCCATGTGCGCGACCTCCGGCGGCGGCTTCGCCCTGATGACGGAGGCCGTCGGCGCCGCCGCGATGATGGAGATCCCGGCCGTGTTCATCAACGTCCAGCGTGCCGGCCCATCGACCGGCGTGCCGACGAAGACGGAGCAGGGCGACCTGTGGCAGGTGCTTGGCGCCAGCCAGGGCGACTTCGAGCGCTTCATCGTCGCCCCGCGTGACGCACTCGACGCATTCGCGACGATCCCGGAGCTCTTCAATCTGTGCGACAAGCACCAGTGCCCGGGCATTGTCATTACCGATCTGCTGACCTCGGAGGGGACGTTCAGTGTCGATCCAAAGGCGATCGACATGCAGCCGACGATCGACCGTGGCGAGCTGATAACCGAGGCCAAGAAGGACGGCACCTACCTGCGCTACGCGGACACACAGAGCGGCATCTCGCCGCGCGCCTTGCCGGGCTTGGAGGGCCACGTGCACGTTGTCGCGACCGACGAGCACGACCAGGACGGCGTGCTGATCAGCGACGAGTTCACGAACCCGCACAAGCGCCGCCAGATGGTCGAGAAGCGGGCCCGCAAGTTCGCCAGCGCAATCGATGCCATCGCGCCGCCCGTACTGGAAGGGCCGGCTGACGCCGACGTGACACTGATCGGCTGGGGCTCGACCTACGGCGTCATCAAAGAGGCGGTCGCCCAGCTGGCCGCGGCCGGCGTCACCGCCAACCAACTGCCGGTTAAGTGGATCGTGCCGTTCCACGCCGACGCGGTGTGCGACATCATCGCGGGCGCCAAGCGCACGATCATCGTCGAGAACAACTATTCCGGACAGTTCCACCGCTATCTGCGCGGCGAGACCGTCATGGACGTCGACGGGCACATCCGCAAATACGACGGCGAGCCATTCATGCCGCACCACATCGTGGCCGGCGTGACGGAACAGCTCTCAGGCAAGACGAACCACACCGTGCCTGATCAGGAAATCATGGTCTAGGGGGTCGAGAGATGTCGGTAGTCAAGAAAAATCAACGCGGCGAGGCCGCCCTGACCGTCGATGATTTCAAGGGCAAGGTCGACCCGGACTGGTGCAAGGGTTGCGGCGACTTCGGGGTGCTGAACAGCCTCAGGCGCACCTGCGTCGAGCTCGGGCTGCAACCGCACGAGATGCTGGTCGTCAGCGGCATCGGCTGCTCGTCGAACTTCCCCGGCTACTTCAATGCCTATGGCATGCATACCCTGCACGGCCGGTCGCTGGCCGTGGCCACGGGCGCCAAGCTCGCCAACCACGAGCTGACGGTCATTGTGACCGGCGGCGACGGCGACGGCTTTGGCATCGGCGGCAACCACTTCACCCACACCGCGCGGCGCAACGTCGATTTGACCTATATCGTCATGGACAATCAGATCTATGGCCTGACGACCGGCCAGGTCTCGCCGACCAGCGCGCTCGAGATGAAGACCAAGAGCACGCCCTTCGGTAGCGTCGAGCGGCCGTTCAATCCGATCACGTCGGCGATCATGAACGGCGCCACCTTCGTCGCCCGTGGCTTCAGCGGCGACATCAAGCAGCTGACGTGGCTGATGGCCCAGGCGATCCAGCACAAGGGCTTTGCGCTGGTCAGCGTGTTCAGCCCCTGCGTCACGTTCAACCTCGACAACGACTTCCCGTTCTTCAAGCCGCGCGTGCGCCGTCTGCAGGACGAGGAGCATGACACCGGCGACTGGAAGGCCGCGTGCGAGAAGGCGCTGGTGTGGGGCGACACGATCTACACCGGGCTATTCCTGCAGATCGACGAACCGACGCTCGAGGCGCAGGAGCCCGTTCTGGCCGAGGGCGGCGCCTTGAGCCACCGG
Source organism: Alphaproteobacteria bacterium (assembly GCA_965261585.1). Taxonomy (GTDB): domain Bacteria; phylum Pseudomonadota; class Alphaproteobacteria; order UBA6615; family UBA6615; genus CBDHDN01. The sequence goes on along the minus strand of CBDHDN010000055.1, from coordinate 70,127 downwards.
CCCCTGGGCCTGAGCAAGGACCGGACCCGCAAGATCATCCGGCGGATGATGTAACGCCGCACGCCATGGGCAGCGGCAGCGGCGCCCCGTCCGGCGCCGCACGCGGCTCGGTCAGCGCCACGAAGACGAGGCCGGCCCGTCGGGGGCGGCGCCCCGTCACGCTTCGTTAACCACCCCAACACGATCGCGGATTTACCCTGCCGGGCTGCTGCGGCGTCGTGGCGCCGGGCCAGCCAACAGGTGAAGCATCCGCGTTGAGATCCGAGCGGGCCGTGCGGGGCCTTGAGAAGGCCATGTCCAGATGAGCGGCTTCAGTTTCGCCGATTTCTTCGCCTCGGTCCGCTTTCGCTACGTCAATTCCCTGCTGACGTTCATCATCGGCATCGTCATCGCCCGTTCGATCACGATCGCGGAGCGCGGCGAGCTGAGCTACCTCATGACCGTCGTCGACATTGCGTTGCTGGGGCTGGGCTTCGGGCTGTCGAAGGTGTTGCTGAACATCTCCGTGCGCGCCGGCACCTACCAGCGCTTCATGACGCCGCTCGTGACGCTGATCGCGGTCGGTGCTTTCGTTGCCGGCGTCCTGTTCATGGCACTGCACGTGCTGAAGCCGGAATTCCGCGGCCTGCTGGCGATCATTGCGCCTATGCGTTCTTCCGCACCCAGTTCTCGCTGATCGATGCGCGCGAGCGCGGCCGCCTGAACTTCCCCGCCTACTACCGCTATTTCACGTTGGAGCGCGTGTTGTTGCTGGCGGCGCTGTTGGCGCTCGTCGTCATCGGCGTGGACTTGCGCGGGGTTCTGCTCGCCTTGGCCGGCACCAGCGGCCTGACCGTCCTTGCCTACCTGTATCGCCGGCCGATCGCGTTGGCCGGCGTCTCGTGGCGGCGGCTCGGCCTGATCGCGCGGCGCACCTGGCCGGTCGGGCTGCTCAACGTACTGTCGTCGCTCGCCGCGTTTGCGCTGGTGCGCCTGGACATCATCCTGATCGGCGAGCGGTTCGGCGAGACCCAGCTTGGCTATTTCGCCATCGCCCTGATCCTCGTGACCATGGTCAACGGAGTCGGCCAGAGTTTCGTCTTCGTCGCGCTGCCCAGGCTAATTGGCCTGCGCGACGACCAGGCGGACGCGACGCGAAGGCCGGCGCTGGCGACGTTCGCCGGCATGGCCCTGCGCATCAACCTGGCCGCCCTGGCGCTGAAGGCCGCCATCCTTATCGCCCTCCACGCCCTCGACATGCTGACGCTGAACGCCGTCATGGCGACGTCGGCGGCAGCTCAGACCGCGACCCTGCCGTTGCTCTATCGCATGCGACGGCGCCCAACCGCCGCCCCGCCAGCAGGAACCCGCGCTCCGCCTAGCCTGCCGTCGGGCAGCCACACGCCGGTCTGAGGCAGCGGCCGCGCGTCAGCACCTGGCCAGCACGCGGATCGCGTCTCGATCGGCCCCCGCGCGACCGTAGCCCAGATCCCACTTCGCCAGGGCCTCGCGCGTCAGGCGCGCGCGGAGCTTGCGCACGAGCCGCGGCACGGCCGGCTCCGCGGCCAACGGGCTGCCGACCTCGCCTGCGCGCTCGACTGTGAAGCCGGCCCGCTCGAGCAGCCGCTCAAGGCCGTCCAGCGAGAAGAACCACAAATGCGGCAAATCGACGGGCCGCAGATCGCTGGCCAGGACCCGCTCGCAATCGTTGGGCACTTCGACCAACAGCCGGCCGCCCACCTTCAGCCAGCGCTTCAGTTGCGCCAGCAACTGTTCGGGCGCGCACGCATGCTCGAGCACGTGAACCATGCTGATCACGTCGAGCGACCCGCCGGCGGCCCCGGCCAGCCGTGCCTCCGCCGCGGCGATACTCGTGAACGCCTCGCTCGCGACCCGCGCCAGATCCGCCTGGGCCTCGCCGCTGGGCTCGTAAGCGTAGGTCCGTATCGCCGGAAACAGGGTCCCCAGCTGGTGCAGCAGCAGGCCGTAGCCGGCGCCAAAATCGAGCCAGCTCTCGCCGCCCGTGAGGCCGCTGTCCGCCAGCCACTTGATGGCGGAGCCGTTGCGCGCCGTGTAGTACGGGCTGGCGATGTAGTTATCCAGGCCGACCATCTTGCCGAAGACGTGCCGGAACTCGTTCCTGTAGAACGTGCTGACCGCGTCCTCGGGCGGCAGCCGGTCGACGCCGCCGACCGCTAATTCGTCCGACCACAGTATCTGGCGCCCGCGAAAGATGGCGGCTTGGTCGTGCCCGGCCGCCACCGGCAGGCGATACGGCCGCAGCGACTTGCCGGTGCTTTGAAACTGTCCTGCCCAGTCCATTGCGCGGTCCGCGCCTCCTTTTACCGGGTCAGGCTGCTCTATTGAACCGGCGTTACAAAACCCTGAACGCCCGCCCCGGCCCATAGACGAAGTCTTAAGCCGCGTTGCAGTACCGCTCGGGAATGCTGCGCGGGGTATCGGCCACGCCGCGGGAAGCGGCGGCGCTATCGTGGAAGACGCTCCTCAGGGGCGTCTGCTACACCGTCCTCGTCCGGCTGCTCGACGGCGCCGGCCGGCTTGGCCCACGGCCTACCGCGGGCGCCCTGGCCGAGCCCCTGGCCCGTCTGCGGCATGACGGCTTCGTCAATCTGGGCCCGCTTTTCGGCACGGTGGACGCGGTGGCGTGCGAGATCAAGGCGCTGCTCGGCGCCGGCGAGCCGCGCCTCTCGGGCGTGTCACGGTTCTACCTGAGACACCCGTTTCTCGCCGCTCCCGCGATGGCGGAATATCTGCACGACGCGCCGTTGCAGCACATCGTCCGCGCCTATCTGGGGCGCGCCGCCGCGTTTGACCGCCTCGTCGTCTGGCGCATCCCGGAAGCTGCGAGCGTGCGCAAGAACCCGGCCCTGTGGCATCACGACTGGTGCGGCCACCGGCTGAAGCTGTTCGTCCTGCTGCACGACGTGACGCCCGCGGGCCGGCCGACGCGCTATGCCGTGGGCTCCCACAGCGGTGCCTGGCGCTGGATGAGCTACCCGCTGAGCCGCTATGCCGACGCCTGGGTCGAGCGGCGCTTCCCGATCGCGCAACTCACCGGCCGCAAGGGCGACTGCATTCTGCTCGACACGAACGGCCTGCACCGCGCCACCGGCGAAGCCGGCTACGCCACGCGCGACATCCTGTGCTTCGAATTCTCCGACGGCCGCAAGTCGCGCTGGCTGGCACCCCGCGACTTCGAGATCGGCACCCGCCGCGACCTGTTGCGGCCGGACTTCGATGCGCGGGACACCCTGGTCGACCCCACGCGACTCACGCGAGGCGCCGCCGGTCACCTTGTGCATGGAACGATCGACCAGCTGGCCGACCTGCCCCACGTCGACGCGGCGACGCACCCAGGCGGTCAGCCGAACACCCGGATTGCCGAGGTCGACGAGCAAATGACCAGCGTTCCCTAGGCCGGGAACGTCTGGCGTTCAGCTGGTTCTTGTGGAATGTGTCGGCGCGCCCAAATGCCCCTATTCTCTCGGCGCAAGATCGATTTCTTCGATCCAGTATTTCCACGACAGCATGCGCACATCATCCGGCAGCACCGCGAACAATGCCATGTCATTGCCGCTCCGCATCGTGAAGAGGACGCAACGACGGGGCATCCAGATCATCATCTCGGAGGGGACGGGGCAGCCCTACGTGTCACAGGTAGCCTTCAATCGCTGGTTCAGGAAAGCAAAAGACGCTGGCGGGGCTCCCCACCACTCTCCAGTTCCGTGACCTGCGGCGCACCGGTGCGAGCGAGGTGTTGGCCGGGAGCGGGCGCGCCGAGCTCATTACGGGTCATCGGCCGGGCTCAAACGTCCTGCGAATCTACGAGCGCCCGAGCCGGGCTGCCGCCCGTGAATCGCAGGCCGCGCGGCAAAAACGGGAACGAAAGTCTAAAACGGTAGTCTAAAATAGTCTAACGCGATGTGCCGAAGAGCTGTAAGTCATTGGAACCATTGGCGTGGCGATGTCCCACCCAATGTTGAAAAGTGCGAGATAGGCATCTTCTGATCGAGAGGCTACGCGGCCACCTCGATGTCTTCAATGACGGACTTTGCTCCGGCCTTTCTCACCGCCTCCCGCAGGGCGGCGTCGAGGATGGGGAGCTGGCGGTAGGCCTTGAGGCGGCGGAAGGTCTTTTGCGCCTCCAAGAGGCCGGCGGCGGTCCAACGCAGCGCCATCTCGGCGTTGCGCCAGCGCTTGACGTTCCGCTGCACCGTCCGGACGGTGCCGATCGCGTTCTCGATGGCGTTGGTGCAAGCCAGCGAGCGTCGAAGTTGCGGCGGGAGGCCGAGCCGGATCACCGTCAGGATCTCGTCCAGGCCCTCCAGGATCGAGCCCGAGACGCCGGGTGCGTCATGCTCCAGACGGCGGGCGAGGTTGCGCAAGAGCCGTTCGGCCTTGGCCGCGTCGTCCTGCTGCCAGGCCTGCCGCAAGACCTTCCTGACGCCGGCATGGAGGCTCTCGTCCAGCCGGTCCGTGATGTTGCGCCCCTTGTGCACCTGGCAGCGCTGGAGGGCCGCCGCCCGCCCGAAGGTCCGCCGGATCGCCTTCGAGAGCGCCTTGGCGCCGTCGACGATGTAGAGCCGAGGCCGTTCGGGATCGAGACCGCGCTCGATCAGGTTGTCGAGCATGGCTTGCACCGTGGCCGCGTTCTCCGTCGCGCCCTCGGCCAGGCCCAGCACGTGCTTCGCGCCGCCGGTGTCGATGCCGATCGCCGCCACCATCAGGTGATCGCCGACATGGAGCCCGTCGATCTGGAGCACCACGAGATCGAGATCGTCGAGCGGGCTCGCCAGCCAGGCCTTCAGCTTGCTTCGCGTCAACGCCACGAAACGGCGCGAGACCGCCGACTTCGAGGTTGCGTCACCCGATGCCGCCGGCAGATCGCCGCCCGCATCGTCCGGCGGGCGCACCGCGCGGGCATACTTGCGGGTCGAGACGTTGATCACCATCAGATTCATCGCCCAGGCTTGCAAGAGTTCGGGTTCCGACAGCAGCTCCCAACTCGGCAGGCTCATCTCCCGACCCGCGAAGTCCCGCACCCGAGGGCGCTCGACCTTCACTTTGCCGCCGTGGTAGGCGATCTCGCTCCGGGTCGTGCCCCATCGATGGCCCTTGCGCTCGCCCGAGCGGGCGTGGCGCGAACCGCACAAGGCTTCCGCGTCCGCCGACATCATCTCGTTCAAAGACTCGAGGCCCGCCAAAAGGCAGAAGCGATCGACGCTCATGCGCAGATCGTCGAAGGCCTCCGGCATCGATGGCAAGAGCCGACAGGATGGTTCCGAGGAACGGTCGTTGCGTGTAGTCTTGGTCATGGCGTCGTTCTCCTTGATGGAATCAGCACCCAGAGCCTAGCGGCTCCAGGCGGACGACGCCTACTTCAGCTTTTCAACAGAGCCCGGGACATCCCCATTGGCGTCCCCTAGCCTGGAAGATTCACGAAAGGCACCGCCGAACTCCCAATATGCGTTATGATTCAATTGCCTAGAGCACATCCGGCTTAGACGGAATATCCTGCATTGACGAGGTAGTTTCTGCATTCGGTTGAGAATTCATCGAGGGCGTTTCCAATTGCCCGCCAGAGGTCATCGACGGTTCTGGCGCCGACCTTGCGGAGAATGGCTTTGAGCTTGGCGAAGACCTGTTCGATGGGATTGAGATCGGGGCTGTAGGGCGGCAGGTAGAGCGGGGTTGCGCCGACCGCCTCAATGGCCTCGTGTACGCCGGCGACCTTGTGGGAGGAGAGGTTGTCCATGATGACGATGTCGCCCGCGGACAGGGTCGGGACCAGGGCTTGCTGGACCCAGGCAAGGAAGCTTGCGCCGTTGATCGGGCCATCGAAAACGCAGGGCGCGGTGATCCGGTCGTGACGCAGGGCGGCAATGAACGTGGTTGTCTTCCAGTGGCCATGGGGAATGGCCGCCACCACCCGTTCGCCGCGCGGTGCCCGGCCATAACGCCGGGCCATGTTCGTCCGCGCCCAGGTCTCGTCGAGAAAGACCAGCCGTTCGGCAATCAGCCCAGGTTGCTCGTTGCGCCAAGTGGCTCGCGCCGCCGCGACGTCAGGGCGCTCCTGCTCGGCGGCGTGGGCTGTCTTTTTTTGCGACTCAGCCCCTGAGCCAGAAGAAAGTCGCCAAGCGTCGAGCGCTTCGCCTCGATCCCCTCGGCGGCCAGCAAGACGCAAAGCTCGTCAATGGTGATGTCGCAATTCTCCATCACCAGAGCCCGAATGCGATCGCCATGGGGAGCCAGTTTCGATTTCTTCCAGCCACCGTATTTGTCGGCTTTGATCGTGCCCCGCTGCTTCCAACGCTGCATCAGCTTCACAACAAAGCTGATGCTCACATCAAATTGCTTCGCCGCCGCATTGCGAGAGGTCCCCGATTCAACAACTCGAACAACTCGTTCACGAAGATCTTCCGAATAAGGTCCTGTCATCCATGGCTGGCCTCCTTTAACCCAGCTCATAGCTTGAATCACTTTTTGCGACCCTTGGGAATCCCCTTTTTGATTCTGTCTATGCCGGACCCGCTCTAGCGCTGCCCGTGCTGGGCCTTGGCGAGGGCGTAGGCCCAGTCGAGCCAAGGCAACAGCGCCTCGATGTCGCGTCTCTCGACCGTGGCACCGGCCCAGACACGCAATCCCGGCGGTGCGTCACGATAGCCGTTGACGTCGTAGGCGACGCCTGCCTCGGCCAGCCGGTCACTCATGATCTTCACCAGGCCGCGCTGATCACCGTCGGCCAGACCGGCGAACCACGGATCGGCAATACTGAGGCAGACGCTCGTGCAGGATCGGGTCGCCGGATCGCGCGCCAGGAAGTCGATCCACGCGGTCCTGTCGACCCAGTCCGCGATCGCCTGCAGGTTGTCTTCGCTCCGCGCGATCACCGCCGCGACACCGCCGGTGTCGCCAGCCCAGCCCAGCGCGTCGAGCTGGTCCTCGACGCACAACATCGACGGCGTATTGATGGTCTCACCGCGAAACAAGCCGGCGTTCAGGCGGCCGCCCTTGGTCATGCGGAAGATCTTCGGCAGCGGCCACGGCGGCGTGTAGGTCTCGATCCGCGCGACGGCGCGCGGGCTCAGCGCCAGCATGCCGTGCTGGGCCTCGCCGCCGAGCACCTTCTGCCATGACCATGTGACGACATCCAGCTTCGGCCACGGCAGCGCCATGGCGAACACGGCCGACGTCGCATCTCAGATCGCCAGTCCGGCCCGGTCGGCGGCGATCCAGTCGCCATGGGGCGGGCGCACGCCCGACGTCGTGCCGTTCCAGGCGAATACGACGTCGCGCGCCCAGTCGACACGCCCCAGATCGGGCAGCGCCCCATAGTCGGCCCGGCACACCTGGACGTCGTCGAGCCGCAGCTGGTCGACGACGTCGCCGGCCCAGTCTTCGCCGAAGCTGTCCCATACCAGGATCTCAACGCCGCGTGGGCCGAGCAGCGACCACAGCGCCATCTCGACGGCGCCGGTGTCCGACGCCGGCACGACCGCCAGACGGTAGTCGTCGGGGATGCCGAGCAAGCCGCGGCTGCGCTCGATCACCGCGGCGATCTTGGCCTTCGCCGCGGCGGCCCGATGCGACCGGCCTAGCCCGGATTTCTCACACGGAGTAGTGCATCGGGGCCCCGAATCAGCGAAAGTGATTGTTGCAACAAGAACTTAAGCTGAGACGGAGGATCTCCCCGATGCCAACAGAGTGTATCTCGGATCTGTTCGGATTTGCACGCGTTGAGAGCCGGCGCGTTGAGGCAGCGTTTGACGGCGGTGCGGTGACGTCGAACGGCGGCGCGCTTTTGCTGGGGGCCACGGAGCGGGCGATTGGCCTGGTCGCGGGGTTTGCGCGATGTTTCCAGGACGGCCGCGATCCGGCGTTGACGGAGCACAGCGTCGCGACGCTGGTCGGCCAACGTGTGTTCGCCCTGGCGCTGGGTTACGAGGACCTGATCGACCACGACGAGCTGCGCCATGATCCGGTGATGGCGGTGCTCGCCGGCAAGCTCGAGGCGCGGCGGGCGGACTGCGCGCCGCTCGCCGGCAAGTCGACGCTGAACCGGCTGGAGCACGCGCCGTCGGGGGCGCCGTCGCGCTATCACAAGATCGGCCACGACGCGGCGGCGATCGAGCGCCAGTTCGTCGCGCTGTTCTTGGCCGCGCACCGGCGGCCGGCGAAGCAGATCATCATCGACCTCGACGCGACCGACGATCCGTTGCACGGCGAGCAGGAGGATCGGTTCTTCCACGGTTACTACGATTGTTACTGCTATCTGCCGCTGTACATCTTCTGTGGCCGGCATCTGCTGGCGGCGAAGCTGCGGCCGGCCAATATCGACGGCGCCGCCGGCGCGATCGAGGAGCTCGCCCGGATCGTCGAGCAGATCCGCGACGACTGGCCGGACGTGCGTATTCTGGTGCGCGCTGATTCCGGCTTCGCCCGCGAGGCGCTGATGGCGTGGTGCGAAGCCAACCGGGTCGACTACGTCTTTGGGCTGGCCAGGAACAAGCGGCTCAGCGGCGCGATCGAGAACGCTCTCGCCGCCGCCGCCGCCGACAGCCGGCGCACCGGCAAGCCGGCCCGCCGCTACCAGGAGCTGGTGTGGACGACGCGTAAGAGCTGGAGCCGCGAACGCCGCGTCGTCGCCAAGGCCGAATGGACCCACGGTAAGGCCAATCCGCGCTTCGTCGTCACCTCGCTCGGCACCGGCGAGGTCAAGGCCCGCCGGCTCTATGAAAAGGTCTATTGCGCCCGCGGCGACATGGAGAACCGCATCAAGGAATGCCAGGCCGATCTGTTCGCCGACCGCACTTCGGCTGCCACCATGCGGGCCAACCAGCTGCGCTTGTGGTTCGCCGCCATGGCCTATGCGCTGCTCTGCGCGCTGCGCCGCATCGCCCTCAAGCACACCCGCTTCGCCCGCGCCACCTGCGGCACCATCCGCTTGAAGCTGTTGAAGATCGGCGCCCAGGTGCGCCGCTCCGTCCGCCGCGTCAAGTTCGCAATGGCGTCTTCGTTCCCCTACCAGCAGGAATACCGCCTGGCTCACCATCGATTATGCAACGCCACCGGCTGACCCCAGCAGCCGGCCTCCGCCCGTCCCGTCAACCACACAGGATCAACTCCAGCCTCAGACCACCGCCAGCAGCCGGCGGAACCCTCCAGCCTGCCTGCTTCTCAGCAACCCATCAACAGCGCCGAAGATGAACTGGCTCTCGGCCACCACCAATCCCGCTGTGAGAAATCCGGGCTAGCGCGGCAGCGCCGAGCGCCGCCACGGACCAGCCGGGACGCTTGGCGCAGGGACCTGATGAGAAGCAGGGGTTGGCCGGGCAAACCTCCGGCCGCGGCGGGGATCGTGTCACGTCGTCGTTCCTTCCAGAACGATTGCACCCCGTTGGGGGGGCGTGGCCCGCCGCGGAGTGTACGATTTGGTTGCACCGCGTCAACGCCTGTGTGCAGCGCACACCAGCCGGCCGCAGCGCCGCCCGCGCGACCCGCATTAGAACCCGTAGTACCAGGGTGCAAAGAGGCTGAACACGACCCACGAGAAGAACAGGAGCGGCAGGCCGGCACGGACGAAGTCGGCGAACCGGTAGTTGCCCGGTGCCATGATCAGCAGGTTCGTCTGATAGCCCACCGGCGAGGCAAAGGCGCAGTTGGCGGCGAAGATCACGGCGACGACGAAGGGCAACGCCGGCACGCCCAGGCCGTCAGCCATGGTCAGGGCGATCGGCGTGAACAGGACGGCGGTCGCCTTGGTGCTGATGACGTTCGCCAGCAGCGCCACCAGCAGGAAAAAGGCCGACAGGGCGACACGGGGGCCGTAGTCACCCGTCGCCCGCAGCAACAGATCGCCCAACAGCTGGGCGCCGCCCGTCTCCTGCAGCGCCGCGCCCAGAGCCAGCGCGGCCGCGATCATCATGACAACGTTGCGGTCGATGGCGCGGCCGGCCTGACGCACGTTCAAGACGCCGGTCACCAGCATCAGGCCGGCGCCGCACAGCGCCGCGGTGACGATCGGCAGAATACCGGCGCCGGCCAGCGCGACAGCCCCGAAAAAGATGAACATGGCGCGCCGGGCGTGGTGCACCGACGGCAACTCGGCGGCCGACCACTCGACCAGCAGAATGTCGGGATCCCCGCGCAGCGCCTGGATGTCGCCCCGCCGGCCCTGGATCAGCAGCACGTCACCGGCTTCCAGCCTGATCTCGGTCATCCGGCTGCGGATCATCCGCGACTGCCGCTGAATGCCCAGCACGAGGCAGTGGTAGCGGTAGCGGAAGCCGATCATCTCCAGCGTCTGGCCGATGATGCGGGCCGTCGGCGTGACCATCACCTCGGCAATCATCTGATTGCTCTTGCGCCGCGCGGCGCCCTCGCCGCCGTCGATCTCGGCCTCGTCGGCGAGTTCGGCATCGAGTATGTCGGTCTCGCCCCTGAACGCCTCGGTCAGAGACTTGCGCGTGGCGGCGACGACGATGACGTCGCCGGCCTCCAGATGAAAGGCGTCGTCGAAGGGCGGCACGAACGCGTGTTCGCCGCGCTGGACCATGCGTACCGTGATGTTCTTGAACTGAGGAAAGAAGCCGCCGCGCGGCTCCAGCCCGTCATAGCGCGAACCCGCCGGCACCGTGATCTGGGCGATGAACTGGCGGCCCTCGCCGGCAATCTCCGAGGTCAGCAGGCGCCGCCGCGGCATCAGGAACGGGGCAATGAACACGACATAGACCAGCCCGGACAGGGCGAGCACGACCCCCGGCACCGTGAACTCGAAGAACGTGAGGCCCTCGCGGCCCAGATCGATCAGGGCACCGGAGACCAGCAAGTTGGTGCTGGAGCCGATCAGCGTCGTCATGCCGCCCAGGATGGCCGCATAGCTCAGCGGCATCATCAGCCGGCTCGGCGACTGCCCCATGCGTTCGGCCAGGCTCTGCATGACCGGGATGAAGATGACGACGACCGGCGTGTTGTTGAGGAAGCCGCTGACCACGAGCACGGCAAAGAACGCGAGGAACGACGCCATCGCGCCATTGCCTCTGGCGGCCCGCAGCAGGATCCCCGCGCCGCGCTCCAGCACCCCGGTCTGGGCCAGCCCCTGGCCCATTATGAGCAGCCCGACAAGGGCCAACAGCGCCGGATTGGCAAAACCGGCGAGCAGCCGCGCCGGCCCCAGGCCGCTGCCGTCCGGCACCGGCGCGAAGTGAAACACCAGCAAGAGCAGGCAGATGACGCCCAACGATGTGACCGTCAGCGGCAGGCGCTCGGTCGCGTACAGGACAAGCGCCACCACGATGATGGCGAACGTCGCCCACATCCCGAACATGGTGTCGACTGGGGGCACCGCGCTGCCTAGCAACGGCGCGGGCTTGCGGCCCGGCGAGATCCCACGCTGCGACCGCCGCGCCCGCCACTGGCGCGAGCTTAGCACCCGAGTGTGCCCCGACCGAGCGAAACCAGCGCCGCCACGTCCCCGTGCCACCATCGGCCTGAGATCACCCGGCAGGCGTTAAGGTCGTGTTAAGCGATGGGAAACCGCCTTACCGCGACCACGGGCACCGTAGCGGCTGCTCGGGCGTTGGCTGCGAGCCCCGAGCCGCCGCCTGCATCTCCTCGATACGTTCGAATTTTGCTGAGTTCTATTCGATTATTCTACACAAAATCAGCGGTTTACGTAACTCTTTAGAAGATTTTTGAAGCTAGTCTCGTGCCCTTGGTAGCAACGTCTCAAGGGTGCCCGCCCGACCGTACCTCGTCCGGATCGATTACCCGGTGTTTGCACCGAAGTTCCTTTGGGGTCTCGCCAGCCATTTCGCGCGAGCCCAACCAGCAGGAGTTCCGAGATGAAACGTCCCGATCGCAAGAGTTTTCTGTCAGCCGCGCTGGGTGGTGCGGCTTTGGCCGTCTTCAGCCTGACGGCGCAACAAGCCATGGCCGGCGAAGACCTGATTGTTCGCGATTTCACCCTGACCCACGGCATCACCGGCCGCGAGCCGACGGATAAGATCGCGGCCTACGCGAAACACGACGACCAGGCCTTCGCCTTTGCCCGGATCAACAACACCGGTGCGCCGACCCAGGTACAATTCCGCTGGTATTACAACAACGAGCACCACGCGACGGTGCCCCTCACGATCGGCAGCTCCTCCGCCTGGCGGACCTGGAGCAGCGCCAACCTGCGCCCCGGCAACTGGCGGGTGCAACTCGTCGACTCCGACGGCGACGTGCTGATGACGCGCTCCTTCCGTGTCGGCACGAACACCGGCCCCGCCATGGCTCAACGCAACATCGACGCGAGCCCGATGGCCGGCGTCAGACCGGCCAGCGGCCACAGCGACAGCCAGCGCTATCCCTCGTTCGGGACCAGCGGCCACCCCTACAGATAGGGGCCGCCAGGCTTCAACGGAAAGGCCGGAGACCCGCGGGTCTCCGGCCTTTCCTCTTGTGCGGACCCGCTCGAGCCCTCAGACATCCGCCGTGTAAGGCGGTGCCGGGTCGTACTCCATGCGCCGTTGCACGGCGCGGGCGACGGCCGGGTCGCACAGCTGTCCGACCAGCCATAGCGCCATGTCGATACCAGCCGACACGCCGGCCGAGGAGACGACGTTGCCATCGCGCACGTAGCGCAGGTCGGTCAGCACCGCGCCCGCCTCGCCGCGCTGGCGCACCTCCTCGACGGCGGCCCAATGGGTCGTAATGCGCTTGCCACGCGCCGGCCCGGCGGCGGCCAGCAGCATGGGCCCGGTGCAGACCGAGGTGACCCAGGTGCACGAGGGGGCGACCCCGGCGATCCAGTCGAGCAGCGCCGGGTTGTCGACCTCGCGCCGCGTGCCCACGCCGCCCGGCACAAGAACGACATCCAAGTCAGGCACGGTTGCGAAGCTGTGGTCGGGGATGACCCGCAGGCCCTTGGCGCAGGTCACCGTCGCGCCCGTCTGCGACACGGTCATGACGGCGAGGTCCGAGGCCGCCTGCGCGGCGACGTTGAACACCTCCCAAGGGCCGATGGCATCCAGCTCCCCGGTCCCGTCGAACAGCAGTATGCCGATGGTCCTGGCCATGGTCATTCCGCCGCTTCCGCCGGCCCGCCGCCGGGCGGCAGGTCGGCGAGCTGGGCGCCCGTCGCCAGCAACGCGGCGATGACGCCGTCTTCCATGTCGATCTGCAACGCGTCGTTGAAGCGGTTGAAAAACCCGCACAGCGCCGTCCGCAGCGTCAACTCGACGATCTGCGCCTCGGAAAAGTGCTGCTTGAGCGCGGCAAACAGAGTGTCGGGGATGGCCTGCGGCTGCTCGGTCACGACAACCGCATAGTCGCGCACCATGCGCTCGACCGCGTCGAGCCCCGGACAATCCGGCTCGAGGATGCGCGCGACGGTATCGGCCGTGATGCCGTCCTCGGTCAGCCTCGGCGTATGATGGGCGACGCAGTAGCGGCACGCATTGAGCTTCGACACCGTGACGACGGCGATCTCGAGATAGCGCTTCGCCAGCACGGCCTCGTCGGCCAACGCCAGCAATAGCCCGTAGAGGTGCTTCACGGCGACCGGACGGTGGGCGAACGCCTTGATCTGGTTGGCGAACGGGCCGTAATCGGCAAACCGTCGGTAGACCGGCTTCACGTCATCCGGCACTCCGTCGATCTCGATGGCACGGACCCGGGTCATGGCATGCCTCCTTGTCAGGCGGGCGGCGCGATCATGTTGGCGAACAGGCGGAACGCACCCGGCACCAGGAAGTCCATCTGATAGTGCAGGATCAGGCCGGTATGAATGTGCTGGCCGTCGCCGACGCGCGCCGCCAGCAGCGCCCCCTCGTGCGGCGCCTCTCCGGGGTCGGCCATCGCCACGAGCGGCACGTAGGCGTCGTCCCAGGCGGCCGCGAAGTAGAGGCCGCGCTCCTTCGCCCAGTCGCGCCAGTCGGCTTCGGTGATGCGGTTGGGCGTGTTCAGCACCGGATGGTCCGGGGCCAGATGGGTCACGGCGGCGGCGGGGTCCGTCACCCGCCAGCGCAGCGAGGGCTGGCCGATCTTCAGCAGGCGCGGCGGCACACTTTCGGGATCCCAGTTGTCCCACGGCCGTTGGTAGAGCGTCACCAGATTGCCGCCGCGGGTGCTCGCGGTCGCCGAGCGCAACCGCGAGACGATCATCGTCGCCTACACCCACGGCCAGCCGGCCCAACCGTCGACGCTGGCCCACTATCTCGGCGCCATGATCGAGGTATTGCTGCGCGACATGGAGCGGCTGCTGCAGGCCGCCGCCGTCGTCGACCGCTCGTCCATGGGCGCCGCCGCGATCACGACGACGGGCTTCGCAATCGACCGTGCGCGGGTCGCCGAGTTGCTCGGCTTCACGGGCGTGCAGGAGAACGCCTACGGCTGCATCGCCGCGTGCGACTACGTCACCTCGGTCTACGCCGCGCTGAAGGTCATGTTCATCAACATGGGCCGCTTCGTCCAGGACCTGAGCCAGTGGTCGACGTTCGAGACCGGCCACCTGCGGGTGCCCGACGCCTATGTCCAGGTCAGCTCGGTCATGCCGCAGAAGCGCAATCCTGTCGCGCTCGAGCATCTGCGCCTGATCGCCTCGACCGGCGCCGGCCACTGCGATTTGGTCATCAACACGATGCACAACACGCCGTTCACCGACATGAACGATTCCGAGGGCGAGGTGCAGATCGCCGGCTATGCCGCCTTCGCCGCGGCCGAGCGCGTGCTGACGCTGCTTGGCGGCCTGACCGGTGCGGTCTCGATCGACGAGGCGCAGGTGCGCCGGCACATCGACGCGAGCTGCATCACGGTGACGGAACTGGCGGACTCCCTGGTGCGCGTCGAGGGCATCTCGTTCCGGCAAGCGCACGAGGTGGCAAGCCGGCTGGCCCGCCGGGTGATCGCCGACGAAGGGACCCTCGACACGGTCCCATTCGCGACGATCGAGGCGGCGTTCCGCGCCGTCATGGACCGCGCACCGACGCTGAGCGAGGCGGATTTACGACGATTCGTCAGCCCCGAGCATTTCATCGCCGTGCGGACGCGCTTCGGCGGCCCGGCGCCAGAGGCCATGGCGCGGAGCCTCGCGGGCTACCGGGCGGTGCTTGCCGAGCGGCGGACGGCAGCGGAGGATATCGCCCGGACCATGGCCGCTGCCGATGCGCGCCTCGCGGCGGCAGTCGATCAGGTCTTGGACATCTAGGAGCAAGCCGTTGGCCAGCGTATCGATCCGCAATGTCTTCAAGGCCTACGGCAAGGTGCAGGTCATTCACGGCCTCGACCTGGACATCGCCCACAACGAGTTCGTCGTCCTCGTCGGCCCGTCGGGCTGCGGCAAGTCGACGATGCTGCGCATGATCGCCGGCTTGGAGGACATCACCGGCGGCGAGATCTATATCGGCGAGCGGCTGATCAACAATGTCGAGCCGAAGAACCGGAACATCGCAGAACTACGCGCTCTATCCGCATATGACGGTGTACCGCAACATCTCGTTCGGCCTGCGCGCGGCGCGGCTGCCGAAGGACGAGATCGCCAGGCGGGTGCACGAAGCGGCGCGCGTGCTCGAGCTCGAGGAGCTATTGGAGCGCAAGCCGGCGGAGTTGTCCGGCGGCCAGCGCCAGCGCGTCGCCATGGGCCGTGCCATCGTCCGCGACCCCCAGGTCTTCCTGTTCGACGAGCCGCTGTCGAACCTCGACGCCAAGCTGCGCCACCAGATGCGCACCGAGATCAAGAAGCTGCACCGGAAGGTGCAGACGACGGTGATCTACGTGACCCACGATCAGATCGAGGCGATGACCCTGGCCGACCGCATCGTCATCATGCGCGATGGCTACATCCAGCAGATCGGCCGGCCGCGCGAGGTCTACAACGACCCGGTCAATACCTTCGTCGCCGGCTTCATCGGCAGCCCGGCGATGAACATGATCCGCTGCCGGACCCGATCGGTCGCCGGTCGCCTGCACCTCGACCTGGGTGGCCTGACGCTGCCGCTGCCGGATGGAACCGGCAGCAGCCTGACCGACGGGCAGCCGGTGATCATGGGCATCCGGCCCGAGGACGTGGTGCTCGTGAACGGCGCCTCACCCTATCCGGACGACTGGCAGGTCGACGCCCGCATCAACGCGGTCGAGCCCCTGGGGTCGCAGTCGCTGGTCGAGCTCGACATCGCCGGCCACGAGATCACCGGCACGGCCGAGGGCCGGGTCGAGCCCGAGGCCTGCGCCCTCGCGCGCTTCGCCCTCAACCTGGAACACCTGCATATTTTCGACACCGAGCGCGAGCACGCGATCCGTTGAGCGCTCAGGCGGCGACGCCGGCCGCGGCGTCGTCGTGGGCGGCCTCCCAGGCGAGCAGCGCCCGCTTGCGCTCGGGCTGCCAGCGGTAGTGGGTCAGCGCGCCGGTCGCGCGGATGACCCGATGGCACGGGATCAGCAGCGAGATCGAGTTGCGCGCGACGGCGCCGGCCACCGCCCGCGCGGCCGTCGGCCGGCCGACGCTGGCGGCCAGCTGGCCATAGCTGACGACCGTCCCCTGGGGAATGCGCAGCAGGGCCTCCCACACCTTCAGCTGCAGCGCCGTGCCGTGCAGGACCAGGTGTACCGACCCCACTTCGCCGCCGAACACGGCCGCCGCATAGGGCGCCGTCGCCGCCGGGTCCTCGATCAGCCGCGCCCGCCCGAAGTCATGGGCGAGGTTCGCCAGCGTCGCCGCGCGGCCGGCGTCGAGGGCGAAGCCGAGGCCGCAGACCCCGCGTGTCGTGGCGATGATCGGGCAGTCGCCGAACGGGCTGAGGTGCCAGCCATAACGCAGCTCCTTATCGGCGGCCGCGAGCTTCCACTCGCCGGGCGTCATCGCCTCGTGGGTGATGAACAAATCGTGCAGGCGGCTCGGCCCCGACAGCCCCGCGTCGTATGCGGCATCGAGCACGCTGGCCGCCTCGGCCAGGCTCTGCTTGGCATGAGACAGCGTCAGGTGCTGCACGAACTTCGTCGGGCTGACGCCGACATAGCGCGTGAACAGGCGCTGGAAGTGATAGGGGCTGAACCCCGCCTGCGCCGCCGCGTCGGCCAGGGACGGCTGGTCCTGATAGGCCTCGGTAAGCCAGGTCAGCGCCTTGCCGATCGCCTGATAGGCGCCATCGTCGCGTGGCTCGTCCCGTTCCATCGTGGCAATTGCCTGTCGCATGGATCCCGCTCCTTCAAGGTGATGGAGCGAGCGTAGGCGCGCCGGCCCCGACGCCGCCACCCGGTTCTTGCGCTAAATCGCGCAGCCGCAGCGCATAGTAGGCCGTCGCCGGGATCGGGCTGCGATAGTAGGGCGGTGTCTCGACGAAGCCCAGCGAGCGATAGAGCGCGACCGCGCCGACCATGCGGGACGGGTGCGTGTCCAGCCGCATGACGCCATAGCCGGCGGCCGAGACCGGCCCCCTGCGCCGCCGCTTGCACGTAGAGCCGCTTCATCTCGCAGGCGCCGCCATCGACAGCGTCGCCATCGACGGCGTCGCTGTCGGGCGGCCGCACGGCGACACAGCCGACCGCGCACCCGTCCAGCCGGGCGAGCCACCGGCCGCCGCCGGGCGGCACGTAGGCACCGGGCAGCGCCGCCAGCTCACCCTCGAAGTCCTGGAAGCAGTTACGGTAGGAATGCGCATTGCTGCGCACCCCCCGCGCAGATCCGGACGTGGTCGTTGAACCATCCGGCTCCTACCTCGGGTGCTTGACGGCGAACCGCTGGTCCGGCCATGGGTGGCGGATGGAGGCGCGTGGCCACAGGATTTCGGTCATGCGCTCCAGTCGCTTCCAACTAAATCGGGCTCGCTGGGACCGGCGGCGTAGCGCCCGCATCCACCGGCGTTGCAGCCTGCGGAGGAACGCACGGATGAACCGGCCTGACCCTGGAACGGCAAAGTAGTTGAGCCAGCCATTGCAGACTCTCCCCAGCCACCTACCAACTTCCCAGATGTCGTGGTGCCAGCGCTTGCGAAGCACCTCGTCGATGCGCGCCAGGGTCCTGTTGACCCGTTTGGCAACCGGTTTGCGACCAAGCCGAAAGCGTCCTCTCAGGGTCGTCGTGCAATAGTGCGTGAGGCCCAGAAAGTCGAAAGTCTCCGGCTTGCCCACCCCGCGCTGGCGCCGGTTCAAATCCGCGAACCGGCCAAACTCCACGAGGCGGGTCTTGTCCTGGTGGAGGCTGAGACCGAACCGGGCCAGCCTCTCCCGAACGTCGCGGAGGTACCGCTCCGCATCCCGCTTGTGTTGGAACCCGACAACGATATCGTCAGCGTAACGGACGATGATCGCTTCGCCATCCGGAACGTTCGGGCGCCATTTCTTGTGGAACCACACGTCGAGCACGTAATGCAGGAACACGTTCGCCAAGACGGGGGAGACTATTGCCCCCTGCGGCGTGCCCATACCCGTATCTGCCCATGACCCACTCTCTATGACGCCGGCGTTCAGCCATTTCCGGATCAGACGGATGACCCGCCTGTCTCCGATGCGGTGCTCTAGGAACGTGATCAACCCATCCCGCGGGATCGTGTCGAAGTACGCCCGGAGGTCTGCATCGACTATCCAGCTGACCTTGCGCCGTTCTATCCCGAAGGCCAGGGCATCGAGCGCATCGTGCGCCCCCGCCCCGGTCGGAACCCGTAGCTGAAGCCAAGAAACACCACCTCGTAGATCGGTGTCAGGATCACATCCACAACCGCCTTCTGGACGACCTTGTCCTCCAGCGCCGCGATCCCGAGCGGTCGTGTCCCCCCGTCCGGCTTGGGTACCTCTACCCGCCGAACCGGTGGCGCCCGGTACGCTCCCCCTCTGTGCAGGCGCCGGTGCAGGTCGAGCAGGCGCTCATCCAGACCCTCGCCGTACATGTCCCACGTAACGCCGTCGACACCGGCTGCTGCGTCCTTCTTCAATGCGAAGTAGGCCGCACCGAGCGCGTCCGGCGTAATGTGGTGGAAGAGCGCAGTGAGACGTTCCTTCGGGTTTCTCTCTGCAGCTTTCCGTATCCGGGCCGCCGCCTGTGGCACGCTTACCCGACACTGGGTTCGGCGCGTGCTTTGGCAATCCGGATTCCCCTTGGTTGAGGCCCTTTCCTCCGGCGACTCCGCAGAAGCTC
This sequence comes from Alphaproteobacteria bacterium, assembly GCA_965261585.1. Taxonomy (GTDB): domain Bacteria; phylum Pseudomonadota; class Alphaproteobacteria; order UBA6615; family UBA6615; genus CBDHDN01. The sequence goes on along the minus strand of CBDHDN010000055.1, from coordinate 51,016 downwards.
GCGCTCCCTTGTTCGCCGCCCTCACAGGTCGTACGGCCTCATCCGACTTCTTCAAACCGTTCATCATAGGCTTCGGTTTTCTCCATTCCCTACGCGGCCCCTTTACGACAACCGGGGCAGTTTGAAGACCTCCCAGGGTCCCAACAGAAGGCGTGCGAACGTGCATGGGTTCTCTGACACCGCGGGGCTCGCCGACATCTCACCAAAACGACGCCTGCAATATTGCCTTCGACCGATCTGAAAGCCTCGGCACCCCGGACCATCGCTTTTACGGTGCTCAATAGCCCTGCCCATCCATGCCGCTACCGACGCTTCGCCTGCCCCCTCACGGGAGCCAACGCACGGCTCGCGGAGAAACGTGGTTCGGTTACTCCTTCGTTCCGGGGGACTTGCACCCCCTACCTTCTGCCAGTTCGCCTGGCGCACCAGATCGATGCCGAGCCAGTCGGCGTACTCTCGAAACAGCGCCGCCGCCGCCGTGACGTCCGCCGCCGCCACGGCCGGCGCAATCACGGTGTCGGCCGTGCCCGTGGCCCTCGCCCATCATATTCGCCAGACATTGTGGGTATTTTTATCCACTTATCCATTGCGCTAGCGCGCGACGCTGCGCTCCGCCGGAAAGACGGCGCGGGCGGTCGTGCCGGCGCCGGGCCGGCTGGTCAGCTCGAGCCGGCCGCCGTGCAACTCGATCAGCGTCTTGGACAGCGACAGGCCGAGGCCGGTGCCTTCGCGGGCAGCGCCCCTGGGCTGGTTGTCGAGCTGCACGAACGGCTCGACGGCGCGGGCAAGGTCGCCCGGCTCGATGCCGACGCCCTCGTCGCTGATGGAGAAGGTAGGGCCGCCGTCGGCGCGCTGCCGCACGAAGATGGAGACCCGGCCCCTCGGCTGCGAGAACCGGACGGCGTTCGACAACAGGTTGATCAGCACCTGGCGCACCTTGCCCTGATCGGCACGCATCAAGGGCAGCTTGGCGCCGACATTCATGGCGATCTCGACCTGGTCCCGCTGGGCCCGCCCCGAAAGCATGTTGACCGCGGTGCGCACGACCTCGCGCACATCGAACAACTCATCGACGACGTCGAGGCGGCCGGTCTCGGCCTTCGACAGATCTAGGATGTCCTCGATCACGTTCAGCAGATGGGCGGCGCTGGCGCTGATATCGCTGGCGTATTCGCGGTAGCGCGCATTGCCGATCGGGCCGAACCGCTCCGACCGCATGATCTCGGAGAACCCGGTGATGGCGTTGAGCGGCGTGCGCAGCTCGTGGCTGATGTTGGCGAGGAAGCGGGACTTGGCCAGGTTCGCCTCTTCCGCCGCCGCCAGCGCCTTGCGCAGCGTCTCCTCCCGGCTCTGGCGAGCGTCGGCGAGCACGCGCACGGCACCGGAGAACGCGCCGGCGCTCTTGTTTCCGCCGGCCGGCTGCACGAGGAGCATCACCGGCAGCCCGACGCCGTCGTGCCGGTGCAGCAGGCAGGCGTGCTCGACGCCCTGGGCCAGCTTGGCCAAGCGTGGTAACGGCGACTGATCGGCGCCGTCGAGCCGGAACAGCGTCTGGATGTCCGCGACCTCGGCCACCATCGCCTCGACGCTGGCGTAACCCAGCATCTCGGCCATGGGCGCGTTGGCGGAGAGAATCCTTCCGCTACGACTGGCCCTGAACAGGCCCAGCCCCAGATCGGCGCAAATGTCCCCGAATTCAGCCTCTCCCGCGGCAGGATGAACCCGCCTCATCATATCGTTGGGCACCAGCCATCCCTGTTGCGAATCGGCCAGGGGTGCCAGGGCGAGTCTTCAGCCCTGTTCGTTAACAAGATATTAACGACAGCCGCACTATGTGGCCTCCGAGGGTCGTTTGTGGCGGTTTGCCTTATGGGCATGCACCGAACCGGTACGGCCCAACTGAGCACTGTCCGGCCTCGGTTGGCGCCGGCTTACCGGTCGAAGCGCGCCGGATCGACGGTGACGCCGTGGTCGAGCGGGCCGTGGCCGGCGCCGTAGCCGGGGGCGGCGGCGATCGCCGCGTTGACGTAACGGCGGGCGCGGGCCACGGCCGCGCGCAGGCTCATAGACTGGGCGAGGCCGGCGGCAATGGCGGAGGCCAGGGTGCAGCCGGTGCCGTGGGTATGGGGCGTCTCCAGCCGTGCGCTGGTGAACTCCTCCAAACCATCGGGCGTGGCCAGAACGTCGGTAATGGTTTGGCCCGGCAGGTGACCGCCTTTGAGCAGCACGGCCGCGCCGCCGGCGTCCAGCAGGGTGGCCGCCACCTGCCGCTGGGTCGCCAAGTCGACGATCTTGCGGCCGCTCAGCACTTGCGCCTCGGGCGCGTTCGGCGTGACGATCGTCGCCCGCGGCAGCAGCCGATCCACCATGGCGTCCTGCGCCTCAGGCTGCAGCAGCCTGGCGCCACCCTTGGCCACCATCACCGGGTCGACGACCAGCGGCACCGCCGGCGCGGCATCTTCCAGCACCGCGACGACGGCCTCGATGATGGCGGCGCTGTGCAACATGCCGGTCTTGATGCAGTCGGCGCCGATGTCGCCGAGGACGACGCGCATCTGCTCGGCCACGAAGGCCGGCTCGACCCCGACGATGCCGAAGACGCCGCGCGTGTTCTGGGCGGTCAGCGCCGTGATGGCCGTGGCCGCGAAGCCGCCGAGCGCGGTAACCGCCTTGATATCGGCCTGGATCCCGGCACCGCCACCGGAATCGGAGCCCGCTACGATAAGGATGCGTCCGCGCATGCCGGCCCTCCCGGCGCTACGCTAGGGCGGGACCGGGACAAGGTCCAGGCCGGGGTGGCGACTCTGGTAGCAGCTCGCAGCGGGCCTCGCCCTTCTACAAGCTCAGGGTGAGGCCCTCGTGCTGAGCCTGTCGAAGCACGAGGGCCTCGTGCTCGGCGGCTCAGTCGCCGAGGAAGCTGGGCCTCGGCGGGCGAGGAACGCGCTAACGCGCCTGCTGCTCGATCGTGCCGGCGATTTCCATGACGACGGCGTCGACGAGCTGTCTGTCGACGCCTTCCGCCATCACCCGGATGACGGGCTCGGTCCCCGACTTGCGGATCACCAGCCGGCCAGTTTCGCCAAGCCGGCCCTTGCCGGCGCTGATCGCCGCCTTAACGGGCTCGGACTCCAACGGCTTGCCGCCATTGACCCGAACGCTGCGCAGGACCTGGGGATAGGGCGTGAAGACCCGGCCGATCTCGCTCAACGGGCGGTCGCGCGCCACGACCATCGCCAGGACCTGCAACGCGGCGATCAGGCCATCGCCGGTCCGCGAATAGTCGGACAGGATGATGTGGCCGGACTGCTCGCCGCCGACGTTGCAGCCGCGGTCGAGCATCTGCTCCAGCACATAGCGGTCGCCGACATTTGTCCGGAACAGTGCCAAGCCCAGGTCACGCAGGTAGTGTTCCAGCCCCAGGTTCGACATCACAGTCGCAACGACGCCGCCGCCGGTGAGGCGATCGTCTTCATGCCAATTGCTGGCCACCAGGCCCATCAGCTGGTCACCGTCGAGCAGCGCGCCCGCCTCGTCGCAGATGAGTACGCGGTCGGCGTCGCCGTCGAGGGCAACGCCGAGGTGCGCGCCCTCCTGGACGACCCGGTTCTGCATCGCCCTGTGCAGCGCGCCGCATTCTCTGTTGATATTCGTGCCGTCGGGGTCGACGGACAAGGCAACGACCTCGGCCCCCAGCTCGTAGAGCACACGGGGCGCCACCTTGTAGGCGGCGCCGTTGGCGCAGTCGACGACGATCTTCAGACCGTCGAGGCGCAGGCCGCGCGGAAACGTGTACTTGACGAACTCGATATAACGACCGGGCGCGTCCTCGAGCCGCCAGGCCCGGCCGAGCTTGGGCGCCGGCGCCAAGTGCCTCGCCAAGCCACCGGCAATCAGCGATTCGATCTCGCTCTCGGCGGCATCGGACAGCTTCAGGCCGTCGGGTCCGAACAGCTTGATGCCGTTATCCTGATAGGGGTTGTGAGAGGCGGAGATCATGACGCCCAAGTCGGCCCTGAGCGAGCGCGTCAGCATGGCCACCGCCGGCGTCGGCAGCGGCCCGACAAGGACAACGTCCATACCCATGGATATGAAACCGGCCTGCATCGCCGGCTCGATCATGTAGTTCGAGAGGCGCGTGTCCTTGCCGATGACGACGAGGTGGCGGTGATTGCCGCGGGTAAACTGACGGCCCGCCGCCATCGCGACTTTGAGGGCCGTCTCGGCAGTCATCGGCTCCTGATTCGCGGTGCCGCGAATCCCGTCCGTTCCAAAGAGCGTACGGGCCATTCTCGCTCATCCACCAGAGTGTTCGATGGCGACCGGAGTCCGCCAGGGCCAGCGCCAAGTCCAGCGCCACGATAGACGCGATATCACGAAAAGTTTCCAAAGCATATACATACCGCGGTCCGGACCCGGCGATCGGCGGACCGGCCGGTCCTTCAACGCGATTGATCCGCTACCGGCCGACACGAAAATCCGCTAGCTCGTGTCGATGGCGGCCCAGACGGCCAACGCTTGGGCCGTCGCCGCGACATCGTGCACGCGCAAGATCTGCACGCCGCGATCGGCCGCGGCCAGCGCCGCCGCGAGCGAGCCGGGCAGCCGCGCCTGCGGCTCGTCCTCGCCGGTCAGGCGGCCGATGAAGCCCTTCCGCGAGGCGCCCAGGGCGACGGCGCAGCCCAGCCCATGGAACAGCGCCAGGCCGCCAATCAGCGCGAGATTGTGGGCCACGGTCTTGCCGAAGCCGATGCCCGGGTCGATGCAGATATTCGCCCGGGCGATGCCGGCCGCCACACAGCCGTCGACGCGGGCGGCCAACATGTCATAGACGTCGAGCAGGACGTTCGTGTAGTGCGGCGCTTCCTGCATCGTCGCCGGGTCGCCCTGCATGTGCATCAGCACGACCGCGGCTCCGGCCTCGGCGACCGCGGCCGGGGCATCGGCGGCGCGCAAGGCGTTCACGTCGTTGACGACCTCGGCGCCGGCCGCCAGCACCGCGCGCATGACCCCAGCCCGGCGCGTGTCGACAGAGACCACCCGGCCGTCACCGGCAAGACCCGCGACCACGGGCAGGACGCGGGCTATCTCATCGGCAGCCGGCACGGCGGCCGCGCCGGGCCGTGTCGATTCGCCACCGATATCGACGATGTCGGCCCCGGCGGCGGCCATCGCCTCACCGGCGGCGACCGTGGCGGCCGCGTCGGCGTAGCTGCCGCCATCGGAGAAGCTGTCAGGCGTCGCGTTGAGGACGCCCATGAGCCGCGGACGCACGCTGGCACCGCCGATGGCGAGACCGGCAAATAGCGGCCGCGCGCCGGTAAGCCGCGCCAGCAGCGCGACCGGCCGCGGATCGCCGGCAGCCACCCGCCGGTCGGCCCAGGCCGTCAGCGCCGGGACCGGGGCCTCGACCGGCGCGCCGCGCTCGCCCGGCTCGCGCGACCACAGCCGCGCCGCGGCGAACGCGATCGGGCCACCGGCGAGCGCCAGAGCCAGGCCGGCGTCGATTGCCGCCACGGCGTCAGCGCCGCGCATCAAGGCCAGCGGCTCGACATAGAGTCGCGCGGTGTCGGAGAGCCGAAATGCATCAAGGCCCCGCTCGGAAGCGAGGCCTCGCCGTGTCTCGATCATGGACGGCCCCCGCCGCGTGCCGACGCCAGCGCGCGGGTCAACCCTCCGGCTGCGGCTCCGGCTCCAGGCTCGGCGGCCGATCCTTGCCGGTCTTGCCGCTGGTTGGCACCGACGACCGTGGGCCGCCGCGCGGCGCCGCCGGCTCGTCGTCCGTCGGCCGGTCGATCGGCTTGCCGGCGAGCAGCCGGTCTACCTCGAGGCCCGACAGGGTCTCATATTCCAGCAGGCCGTTGGCCAGCGTGTGCAGGTCGTCCATTTCCCTGGTCAGGATGGCGCGCGCCCGGGCCTCGCCTTCCTCGATCAGCCGGCGCGTCTCCTCGTCGATCAGACGCGCCGTCGCGTCGGAGACGGTCTTGTGCTGGGCCACGGAGTGGCCGAGGAAGATCTCCTCCTGATTATCCTCGTAACGCAGCGGACCCAGTTTGTCGCTGAACCCGAACTCGGTGACCATGCGACGCGCCAGGCCGGTCGCCTGCTGGATGTCGTTGCCGGCACCGGTCGTCACCTTGTCTTTGCCGTACACGAGCTCCTCGGCAACACGGCCGCCGAACATCATGGCGATCTTGGCCTCGAGCTCGAACACGGAGTAGCTGTAGCGATCGCGCTCGGGCAGCGACATCGTCAAGCCCAGTGCCCGCCCGCGTGGAATAATCGTTACCTTGTGCAGTGGATCGGTGCCGTCCATGTGCAGGCCAACGAGCGCGTGGCCGGCTTCGTGATAGGCCGTCAGGCGCTTCTCGTCCTCGGTCATGACCATCGACCGCCGTTCGGCGCCCATCATGACCTTGTCCTTGGCGTACTCGAACTCGGCCATGGTGACCATGCGCCTGCCGACACGCGCCGCCATCAGCGCGGCCTCGTTGACCAGGTTGGCCAAGTCGGCACCGGAAAAGCCCGGGGTGCCGCGCGCGATGATCTTTGCATCGACGTCCGGTGCCAGCGGCACCTTGCGCATGTGAACCTTGAGGACCTTCTCGCGCCCCGCCACGTCCGGGTTCGGCACGACGACTTGACGATCGAAGCGGCCGGGCCGCAGCAGGGCCGGATCAAGGACGTCGGGCCGGTTCGTCGCCGAGATCAGGATCACGCCTTCGTTGGTCTCGAAGCCGTCCATCTCGACGAGCAGCTGATTGAGCGTCTGCTCGCGCTCGTCATTGCCACCGCCAAGGCCGGCGCCACGATGGCGGCCGACGGCGTCTATCTCATCGATGAAGATGATGCACGGCGCGTTCTTCTTGCCCTGCTCGAACATGTCGCGGACGCGGCTGGCGCCGACGCCGACGAACATCTCAACGAAATCCGAGCCCGAGATCGTAAAAAACGGCACATTCGCCTCGCCGGCGATCGCCCGCGCCAGCAGGGTCTTGCCGGTGCCCGGCGGGCCGACCAGCAAGACGCCCTTGGGAATCTTGCCGCCGAGGCGCTGGAACTTCTGCGGATCCCTCAGGAACTCGACGACTTCTTCAAGCTCCTGCTTGGCTTCGTCGATGCCGGCGACGTCGTCGAACGTGACCCGGCCGACCTTCTCCGTCAGCAGCTTTGCCCGCGACTTGCCGAAGCCCATGGCCCGGCCGCCGCCCGACTGCATCTGCCGCATGAAGAAGACCCAAACACCGATCAGGATGAAAAACGGCAGCCACTGGAAGAGGATCGCGACCAGCGGATGCACACGCTCATCCGCCGGCGCGGCGGTGATGTGCACGCCGCGCTCGGCCATCCGGGTGACCAAGTTCGGATCATCGGGCGCGTAGGTGTGGAACGCCGTGCCGCTGCGCAGGTGGCCGGTGATGTTGCTGCCCTGGATGGTGACGTCCGACACCTGGCTGTTGTCGACCTGGGCCAGGAAGTCGGAGAACGCGAGCTCCTGCTGGATACCGCGCTGGGAAGATCCCTGGAACATGTTGAACAGCGCGACGACAAGGAGCGCGATGATGATCCACAGAGCCAGGTTTCTGCCGAAATTGTTCACCGAGTCACTCCAATGACGCTGCCGGCCACACAATGGCGCTACCGACCGCGACGCTGCCCAAATGCATGCATGTGGCGCGATCGCCACCGACACTAAGAAATAGGGACATCAAGCGCTCGAAACAATGATGAAATGCGCGGCCGACAGCGCGCGTCGAGGCGCGAAGCATAGCCGAATCGCCTTAATGGTTTCGCTCTCAGCCCCAACATGATAGCGCAAAAACGGCACTGCCGCGACGGTGCCGCCACGCCAGATTGCCGGCAGCGACACGCGCACCGCGGCCGGCACGTCGGCCGTCCCGGGCGATCCGGCGACCTGCCGCCAGCCGGCGGCACCAAGGGCGCCGAGCGTGTAGCCCGACGGTACGGTTCGGCCGACGCAAACGGTAAACCGGCCATCCCATCGGGTCGTGCCATGAACCAGGCTCACCCGGTCCAGGCTCACCTGGTCCAGGCTCACATGGTCTTGTACGGCCCGCGGTTCGCGGCAGATCAGCAGGCGGTCCCGCAGCGCAACGATGCGGCAGCCGGCAAGCGTGCGCCCGCGCCGCAGCGTGTCGCCGACGATGGCGCTGTGCAGCCGCCCCAGGCGCGCCGAACGCGGACCATAGTCGCCACCGCCGATCGTCGTCAGACAGCGGGCCAGCGCGCGCCGGCCGACAGCCGCCGGGGCGCGCGCAAGCACCGCCGGATCAAGCAGCGCGTAACCGGCCGGGTGCAGCCACGCGCCGGCGGCGAGCCAGCGGTCGACGGCTGCTTCAAGGGCAGCACGGACATGGCCGAGGCGCCCGGCCGTCGCGGCCAGCCACGGCACGGTCAGGCCGGCCCCGGCCAGCGCCGGCAGTCGCGCCCGGACGCGGATACGGCCGTAACGGATATCCCGGTTCGACGCATCGTCGACCCAATCCTGGCCCGCGGCCACGAGGCTCGCCGCCAGTCGTGCCCGCGGCACCGACAACAGCGGTCGCAGCACGCGCATGCCGCCGCGGTCGGCGATCGGCGGCATCGCCGCCAGTCCGTCAGTGCCGCTGGCGCGGCTCAGCCGCAGGACGAACGTCTCGGCCTGGTCGCCCCGGTGGTGGCCCAACAACAAATGCAGTACGCCATGCCGGCGACACCAGGCCTCGAGCAAGTCATAGCGCGCCGCCCGCGCGGCCGCCTGCACGCCATGGTCCGGATAGGGGCCGGGCCAGCGCAGGACCCGACGGTCGATACCGCGCCGCGCCAACCAGGCGCCGACCCGGCGTGCCTCGGCCGCCGATTCCGGCCGCAGGCCATGGTCGACGATCAGCGCCGTCACGCGCCCACGCCGTCGCCGCGCCCAGCCGTGCGCCAGCAACACGAGGGCCATGCTGTCGCGGCCGCCGGAAACGGCGACGGCGAACTCAGGCCGTGGCTCGAAGGGACCCAGCGGCGCCAGCAGGCCGGCAAACTCGCCAGCCGTGATCGGTGGGGAATCGGCGGTGGCTAGCCGCAACCCAGGCGTTGCTGCTCGCGCCCGGCGCGCCGCAGGATGTTGGCCGGGGCGTTGCCATACTCGGTCGTCAGCCGGGTCAGGGTGATGCACGCATCGTCGCTGCGATCGAGATTGACCAAGGACAGCCCCAGCTTCAGCAGATTGTCCGGCGCCTTGTCGCTTTCGGGATAGTGCTGATAGCCCTCGGCGAACATGCGGGCCGCCTCAAGGTAGTTCTGCCGCACATAGTAGGTTTCGCCCAGCCAGTACTGGGCGTTGCCCGCGCGCTGATGTCTGGGGTGGACCGACACGAACTCGCGCAGCAGCCCTTCCGCGCCGGCATAGTCGCCGCGCACCAGATAGGCGCGGGCGAACTGGTACTGATCTTCCGGCGGCAGTTCGACCGGCAGCCGCAGGGCCGCCGGATCCGCTGGCCCCGCACTGGCGACATCGCTCGTGAGTGGGGCCTGGCGCACATCCGTTGTGACCGACACCGGCTGGACATCCGTCGTGACCCCGGCCCGGCGCAGCTGCGTGTCCGTCAGCTGGCCGAGCACACCGGGCGTTGTGCTGCGCGGTGGTGCCGCGGCGGCGGCTTGTGGCGACGGCGTGGCCCGCAACCCCTGGCCGGGCTGCGCCAGCGGCTGGCTGCTTGCCACCGGAGCCGGCGCACCGCCTTCCAGCGTGCGCAGGCGGAAGTCCACGTCGGCCACCAGCTTGTCGAGCCGTGCGCCGGCCTGGCGCATACTGAAGCCAAGCTCCTCGACCTGGCCGGTCAGCGTGCGCACCTCCTGCTCGAACTGATCGAGGCGGACCTGCAGCTGGGCTGTCGCCGGGGAGGAGCCGCTCGTCGTCGTCGCCGTTGCCGCCGCCTCACGCGGTGCGGCGAGGCGCGGTCCGCCGTCGCGGTAGACCTCGCGCTGCAACACCCGCAGCTGTGTCTCCAACTGCCGGATGTTTTGCGTCAGCGTTACGATTTCGTTGCCCTGAGCCAGGGCCGGACCGCCTGACGCGGCCATTCCGCCCAGGACGGCCAGCACGGCGGTGGCGCGGGCGATGCAAATTGGTGGGGCGAGCCTCTTCAAGGCGTCCTCCATCCCGAGACGGTCGACACCTCCCCAGGGTGGCCCCGCAATCAGGCAAAAATAAGGCGCCTGCGATGCCACAGCCGAGAACCCCGGTCCGTGGCTTACAGGCGCCCCCGCAAGCAATTCGCTGGTGCGTATCTAGTTGACGACGGCCACGCCGCGGCGATTTTGCGAATACGACTCTTCGTTCGACCCGAGCACCGCCGGCCGCTCCTTGCCGAAGCTGATGATGTTGACGCGGTCCGGGTTGACACCAAGGCTGATCAGAAATTCCTTCGCTGAGTTGGCGCGCCGTTCTCCCAAGGCCAAGTTGTACTCGCGCGTGCCGCGCTCGTCGGCATGGCCCTCGATCGTCAAGGAGACCGGATCGTACGTCTTCAACCACGCCGCCCAGCGCTCGATCGTCGCGCGTGCTTCCGGCTTCAAGTTGAACCTGTCGAAGTCGTAGAACACGCGGTCGCCGATATTCTGCACCAGATCTTCTTGGGAACCCGGAATGGGTCCGGTCGTCGTTGCGGCCACCTGCGGCGAGGTCGCCTGCGGCGAGGTCGCCTGCGAGGCTGCAGCGCCACTGCCACCCGTACCGGCGCTATCTTTCTGCGCCGTCGAGCACGCTGCGAGCACGAATACTGCAACCATGATGGACGGGAAATTCAATCGCATCGAAGACTCCTTGAAACCGAGTTCCGGGGCAACCCTTAGAATTGCGTTACTGAATTTTCGGTTAAGCCGCGCCACAGAATCCCCCCGATCGCCTGCGCGGCCCATCGATTCTCTCGCGACTATACTGTGGCGGATTCGCGGAATCAAGAGCCGTCGAGCCAGGTGTCGGTAACACGCGATATGTCCGGTTTATGTACCAGATGATCTGTCCGGTTTTAGAACGCCTCCAAGCCATGGAGGGAGGCGATGCGTCGGACGGAGCAGGTACAGGGACTGAGATTGATGAAGTTCGAGGAGGTTTACGGGCGCACCCATCGGGGTGGCTTGAGCCAGGCGGAGGCGGCGGAGGTTCTGGGTGTCTCGGAGCGCACCTTCCGGCGCTGGCGCGACCGCTACGAGGCGGAGGGAGCCGACGGTCTCTACGACCGCCGCCTGGGCCGCCTCTCGGCGCGGCGCGCGCCGGTGGACGAGGTGGCGCGGGTGCTGGAGTTGTTCGACACCCGCTACTGGGACTTCACGGCCAAGCACTTCCACGAGAAGCTGGTGGCCGATCACGGCTTCAAGCGCAGCTACAACTGGCTGCGGCTGAGCTTGCAAGCCCATGGGCGCAGGCGCGCGGCGCCCAGGCGTGGGGCGCACCGGCGCAAGCGGCCGCGCCGTGCCCTGCCCGGCATGATGTTGCACCAGGACGGCTCGAGCCACGAGTGGGTCCCCGGTCGATGGTGGGACCTGATCGTCACCATGGACGATGCGACCAGCGATATCTACTCGGCCTTCTTCGTCGCCGAAGAGGGCACCATGTCGAGCTTCCAGGGGGTGTCCGAGGCGATCCGGGCCAAGGGCCTGTTCTGCTCGCTCTACGCCGACCGCGCCAGCCACTACTGGAACACGCCCGAGGCCGGCGGCAAGGTGGACAAGGACACCCCGACCCAGGTCGGCCGCGCCCTGGCGCAGCTCGGCATCGAGTTGATCCCGGCCTACTCGCCCGAGGCAAGGGGGCGCTCGGAGCGCATGTTCGGCACCTTGCAGAAGCGCCTGCCCCAGGAACTCAGGCTCGCCGGCATCACCGACATGGTCGAGGCCAACCGCTTCCTCAAGGAGGTCTTCCTGCAACAACACAACGCCCGCTTCGCGACCCCGGCCGAGGACCAGGGCACCGCCTTCGTCCCCTTCACCGGCGCGCTCGACGACATCCTGTGCATCCACGAGGAACGCACCGTCTCAAACGACAACACGGTGCGCTACAAGCGCCTGGCACTTCAGATCCCCGCCGGCCGCCACCGCCGCCATTACGTCAAGGCCAGGGTCCGCGTCCACGAATACCCCGACGGCACAATGGCCGTCTTCCATGGACCGCGATGTCTGGCGCGATACCACGCCGATGGCCAACCGATCGACAGCCAAACCCGCGAGGCCGCGTGACCCGCTTCGACGCGACCGACCGGCGCCCTGTGGACAAGTGGACAGCCGCTCCAAGACCGACCACTTCCCCACAGGGCCAGAAACCGCAACAGAAGCGGTCAACTCATATGGTACATAAACCGGTCAACTCAGAATGTTCTCGACAGAGCCGTCGAGCCAGGTCGGTCGCGATTTTCGCTGTTTTTCCGCACCCGTAGGCGTGCGGCCAAATCAATGCCCGCCGAATCAACCCCCGGCGGTGGTGCCTTAGCGCGGGCTCAGCGGCGACCATGCCGGATCGGATGCGCCGACCGGCGTGATGACCTCGCGTTCGTTGAAACCGGTCAGATCTATCGAATAGAGACGGCTGTCGCCACCGCGGCCGGCCGTATCCTGCCGGTCCTGGCGGAAAAACATCAACACCCGGCCGTTCGGCGACCAGGTCGGCCCCTCGACCAGAAAGCCCTTGGTGAGCAGGCGTTCGCCCGAGCCATCCGGCCGGATCACGCCGATGTGGAACTCGCCACGGAAGATCTTCGTGAAGGCGATAAGGTCGCCGCGCGGCGACCAGACCGGCGTGCCATAGCGCCCCTGGCCGAAGCTGATGCGGTGCTGATTGCGTCCGTCATCATCCATGAGGTAGAGCTGCTGGGTCCCACCCCGGTCCGATTCGAACGCGATCTGCTTGCCGTCGGGCGAGTAGTAGGGTCCCGTGTCGATCGCCGGGTTGCGGGTCAGCCGCGTTACCTGGCGGGTCCGCAGGTCCATCGCATAGATGTCGGAATTGCCCTGGTTGGCGAACGACATGATCACCTGATTGCCATCCGGCGAGAAGCGCGGCGCGAAGGTCATGCCGGGGAAGTCGCCCAGCACCTCCTGCTCGCCGGTATCGATATTGAAAAGATAGACCCGCGGCTGATTGTCGTAGTAAGCGAGGTAGGTGATCTCCTGGCTGGTCGGCGAGAAGCGTGGCGTCAGAACCAGGGTATCGCCGTCGGTCAGAAAGCGATGATTGGCGCCGTCCTGGTCCATGATCGACAGCCGTTTGATGCGGCTCGTAAGCGGTCCGGTCTCGGCGATATAGACAATACGGGTGTCGAAATAGCCCTCCTCGCCGGTCACGCGGCTGTAGATGGAATCGGCGACCATATGGGCGACGCGGCGCCAGTTGGACGGCGCCGTCGAGAGGCTGAGACCCGTCATCGGCTCTTCGGAGAAGACATCCCATAGACGAAACTCGACCCGCAACTCGCCGTCATCCTGGATCTGCGCCTGACCCACGACCAAGGCGTCGGAGTTGAGCGCCCGCCAGTTCGAGAAATTGGGGCGCACTTCCAACGCGTTCGGCGCCTCGATGAAGGCCCGCGGATCGATCGGCCGGAACAGGCCCGAGCGCTCAAGGTCGGAGGCGATGACCTTGGCCATGTCGTTGCCGATCTTGGTCGCCTCGAGCGAGCGGCCCATGAACTCTGGAATTGCGATCGGAATAGGCTCGACCTGGCCGCGCGTGATGTCGACCTTCAGCTGGGCCCAGGCCTGCGGTGCCTGCAGCCCGATAACCGTCGTGGCGACAATGAGCGTGCAACAACGGCGCAGTAGTCTCTTCATGGCTATCCCAACATGTCGCTCGGATTGAATGTAAGCTCGAGTTCCTTCCACAGTTCATACCGATCCAGTGGCAAGGACAAGGGCCGGCAACGGTCATTGAGCACCGCGCGCCGCGCGCTGTCGGCCGCCGCTTCGAAGAACGGGTTCAGTGCCATCCGGCCGGCACCGAGTATCTGTGCCTCCCGCACATAGCCCGCCCGGTCGACCCGCACAAGCAGCCGCACGATCAGATCCTCGGCCTCGACCGCGCCGATCGGCGGGTTCCAGCACGGCTCGATCTGTCGGCGCACGATGGCCGCCAGCGCGTCGACTTCGGCCACCGTGGCGACGCGGCTGGTTGCCGGCGTCACGGGCGCCCGATCGCTGGGCCGCGGCTCCAAGGTCTGGCGGACCGTCAGCTGCGGCAGCGGCGGCTGCTCGATGACCGCCAAGTCCTTCAGAACGTTCACGAACTGGCGCCGCACCGGCGGCTGGGGCTTGGCCTTCGGGCGCGCCTTGACGACAGCCGGCGGCTCCGGCTGTGGTGCCGGCTCGGGCGGCGCTGCGACAATATCAGGTTCCGGCGGCGCCGCCGGCTCGGGCGCCACCGTGGGCTCCGGCGGCAGCGGCTCGGGCGGCGGCGGCGGATTGGCGGCGGCTACCTGTTGCTCCGGCGGTGCGGGGGGTGTCGGCGGTTCAGGCAGGCTTTCGGGTTCGTCCGGCGGCGGCGCGACGGTCTTCGAGCTCACCCGGACGATCTCGACGGGAATGATCTGGGCCGCGACCTCGCGCTCGATGAACAGCTGATCCAGGCCGAGCTGGCCGAACAGGAGTGCCGCGACGTGCACGCCGACCGACAGCAGCACGATACTCCGCATCGTCATGACCGCGGTGCGACCCTCACTGCGTTCGCGTACCCTGTTCCGGCAGCTCGGCGATCAGCGCCACCTTCGAAAAGCCCGCCTCGTTGACCAGGCCCATCACTTCGATGATGCGGCCGTAGTTGATCTCGCGGTCGCCGCGCACGAAGATCCGCAGCTCCGCATTCTCCGCCGAAACGGCGACGAGACGCGGGATCAGCGCTTCGGCCGGGATCTCGGTCTCCTGCAGAAAGATGCGGCCATCGCGGTCGATCGTGACCACCAGCGGCTCGCGCTCGGCATTGACCGGGTTGACGCGCGCCTTCGGCAGGTCGATCGGCACGCCGACGCTGACCAGCGGCGCCGCGATCATGAAGATCACCACGAGCACCAGCATGACATCGACGAAGGGCGCGATATTGATGTCGGTGACGGGCCCTCGCCGGCCCCGCCGTCGGGCGCGCAGGGCGCGGGCGTCGAGCGCCATGTCAGACGCGCTCCTCGAGCTGGCGCGACAAAATACCGCTGAACTCGGCCGCGAAGCCCTCCAGCCGCTGGCTATAACGGCCCAGTTCGGTGCTGAACTTGTTGTAGGCGGCCACCGCCGGGATGGCGACGATCAGCCCCATCGCCGTCGTGAACAGCGCCTCGGCCAGGCCCGGCGCGACGACGGCGATGTTGGTGTCGCGTGCCGCGCCGATCGCCTGAAAGCTGTTCATGATGCCCCAGACCGTGCCGAACAGGCCGATGAACGGCGCGGTCGCGCCAGCCGAGGCGAGGAACACCATGTAGCGCTCGAGCCGCTCGACCTCGCGGCCCAGCGATACCTCCATCACCCGGTCGATCCGCTCCTGCAAACGCTCGCGCATCGTTTCCGTCGCGATCAGGCCGCGTGACGACGATCGCCGCCACTCGCCCATCGCCGACGAGAAGATCGCCGCCATCGGGTTGTGTGGCATGTTGCCGACCTCGTCGAACAGATCCTCCAGCGAGCCGCCGGACCAGAACGAGCTTTCGAAGACCTTGGCTTGCTTGGCGAGCCGGCGAAAGCGCAGCCATTTTTCGACGATGATCGTCCACGACCAGACGGAGCCAAAGAACAGGACCGCCATCACCGCCTTGATGACCCAGTCCGACCGCAGAAACAGGCCCAGAACGGTAAGATCGACGACGACCGTGCCGCCGGTCAGCGCCACTGATTCGATAATATTACTTTCCATTGATCGTTCCTGCGTCGGTTGACGGCCGCATTCTGTGACCGAGAAAACTTAAGCGAAGGTTGCGAGCGCCTGGCGCAGCGCGGCCGGCAACCGCGTCGGCCGGCCTGCCCGATCGACACAGGCGAGCCGGACGTCGATGTGCACGATCTCGCGCCCGTCGCGCGTGATCGACTGGGCCGCGCGCAGGCTGGCGCCGCCGAGCGCGACAAACCGCGAGCGCACTTCGACGACGTCGTCGAGGCGCGCCGGTGCGCGATAGTCGACGACACAGCGCCGAACCACGAAGACCACGCCGTGCGCGGCCAGCAGCTGCGGATGGTCGGCCCCGACCCCACGCAGGAACTCGGTCCGCCCGCGCTCGGCAAAGCGCAGGTAGTTGGCGTAGTAGACGACGCCGGCCGCATCGGTGTCCTCATAGTAGACGCGCAACCGCAGCACGTGGCAGCCGTCCTCGATGCGTCCCTGCCAGCCATGCGCGTCCAGCTCAGCCACGGACGACGCCCGCCGCCGCCAGCAGGTCTAGCTGGGCCCGCGGCGGCGGCGGCAGACCGAGATGGCCATAGGCGGCGTCGGCGAGCAGGCGGCCGCGCGGCGTGCGTTGCAGGAAGCCCTGCTGAATGAGGAAGGGCTCGATCACCTCTTCGATCGTCTCGCGCTCTTCCGACAGCGCGGCGGCCAGCGTCTCGACCCCGACCGGGCCGCCATTGTAGTTGTCGGCGATGCAGCCGAGGTAGCGCCGGTCCATGGCGTCGAGGCCCCTGTCGTCGACATCGAGCCGGCGCAATGCCGCATCGGCCGCGGCGGCATCGACCGGCGCAATGCCGTCGACCGCCGCGAAATCGCGCACCCGGCGCAACAGGCGGCCGGCGATGCGCGGCGTGCCACGGGACCGCCGGGCGATCTCGGCGCTGCCGGCGTCGGTCAACTCGAACCGTAGCAGGCGGGCATTGCGGCGGACAATCTGCTCGAGCTCGGCGGCCGAGTAGAAGTCGAGGCGCAGCGCGATGCCGAAGCGGTCGCGCAGCGGCGTCGTCAGCAGCCCGATGCGCGTCGTCGCCCCGATCAAGGTGAACGGCGGCAGCGTGATGCGCACGGTGCGTGCCGCCGGGCCCTGGCCGACGATCAGGTCCAGCTCATAGTCCTCCATCGCCGGATAGAGGATCTCCTCCGCCGTCGGATTGAGCCTGTGGACCTCATCGATGAACAGGACATCGCGCGGCTGCAGGTTGGTCAGGATGGCCGCCAGATCGCCGGCCTTGCCGATCACCGGCCCCGACGTCGTGCGGAAGCCGACGCCGAGCTCGCGCGCGATGATCTGGGCCAGCGTCGTCTTGCCGAGGCCGGGCGGCCCGTGCAGCAGCACGTGGTCGATCGGCTCGCCGCGCTGCCGCGCCGCGGCAACGAACACGGCCAGATTGCTACGCACCGCCGGCTGGCCGGCGAATTCGGCGAGCGTGCGCGGACGTTGTGCGGGCTCGTCGAAATCATCGCCGCGCGCGGCGGCCCCGACGAGGCGCTCCGCCGCCGGCGCCTCGCTCACGCGCTCAACTCCTTGAGCGCCGCGGGGATGAGCGACTCGGCCGACGCGCCGCCGCCGAGCGTCTGCGCTACCCTGACAACGGCGGCGAAAGCCTCGGCGCGGCCATAGCCGAGATTGACCAAGCCCGAGATCGCGTCCGCCGTCGCCGCGTCGACGCCGTCGCCGCCGTCACCGAGGGCGACCGGCGCCGGCGCGATGCCGCCCATGTCCAGCCCGCTGACGCGGTCGCGCAACTCGGCGACGATGCGGCCGGCGAGCTTCGGCCCAACGCCATCGGCCCGCGTCAGCGGCTGCTTGTCCTGGACAACGACGCATTCGACCAGCGCCTGTGGGCCGAGCACGCTCAACAGCGCCATCGCCACGCGGGCACCGACGCCCTGGACCGTGGTCAGCAGCCGGAACCACGACCGCTCGGCCGGCGTGGCAAAGCCGAACAGGTGGATGTGGTCCTCGCGCACATGCGTCTCGATGTGCAGGCTCGTCATCTCGCCGACGCCCGGCAGCGCCGACAGCGTGCGCGCCGGGCAGAACACGAGATAACCGACGCCGCCGACGTCGATGACGGCCGAATCCCCGCCGACCTCGTCGACCAGCCCGCGCAGCTTGGCGATCATGACGCGGCCATCCAGCGGTCGTGGGTCGCCCGGTGGTGGGCATGGCAAATCGCCACGGCCAGGGCATCGGCGGCGTCGGCCGACTGGGCAACCGCGCCGGGCAGCAGCAGGGTCACCATGGCCCCCACCTGCGTCTTGTCGGCATGGCCATAGCCGACGACGCACTGCTTGATGACGTTGGCGGCGTATTCATGGACCGGCAGGCCCGCCGCCGCCGGCACCAGCAGGGCAATGCCGCGCGCCTGCCCCAGCTTCAGCGCCGAGCGCGCGTTCTTGGCGACGAACGTCTCCTCGACGGCGGCGACCTCCGGCGCGAACGCGGAAATCACCTCGGCAAGCCCATCGTGCAGCTGCAACAGGCGCTCGGCCATGGCGCGCGCGCCGTCGGAGCGCACGACTCCGTCGGCAACATGGCGCAGCCGGTTGTCGGTGGCATCGATGACCCCCCACCCGGTCACGCGCAAGCCTGGATCGAGCCCCAAAAGCCGCATCGTCTAGGCGGTCAGCTCGGCCATGATCGCGTCGTCGATCTCGAAGTTCGCCGAGACCGACTGCACGTCGTCGCTGTCCTCCAGGGCCTGCAGCAGCTTCAGCAAGGTCGGCGCCGCCGCGGCATCGACGGCGATCGTCGCCTGGGGTTTCCACGCCAGGCTGGCCGACCGCGGCGCGCCGATCGTGCCTTCCAGGGCGTCGCGCACGCTATGGAAGTCGTCCGGCGCGCAGGTCACCTCGTGGCCGTCGACGCTCGAGTCCACGTCTTCGGCCCCGGCCTCAAGCGCCGCCTCGAACATGGCCTTGGCCGAGCCTGCATCGGCGTCGTAGAAGATCTGGCCGACGCGGTCGAACTGAAAGCCGACGCTGCCGGTCTCGCCCAGGCTGCCGCCGAACTTCGAGAAGGCCGAGCGGACCTCCGCCGCCGTCCGGTTGCGGTTGTCGGTCAGCGCCTCGACGATCATGGCGACGCCGCCGGGCCCGTAGCCCTCGTAGCGCACGTCCTCATAGTTGGTGTCGTCATCGCCGCCGGTCGCCTTGCGAATCGCGCGCTCGATATTGTCCTTCGGCATGTTTGCGGCGCGCGCCGCGGTGATGGCCGCGCGCAGCCGCGGGTTCTGATCGGGCTCGGGCGCGCCGAGCTTGGCGGCGACATGGATCTCACGCACCAACTTGGCGAATTCCTTGGCGCGCTTGGCATCCTGCGCGCCTTTTCGATACATGATGTTCTTGAATTGGGAATGGCCGGCCATGGCCTCGTGAAACTCCCCGGTCCCCAAGCGGACTGCCCCCAGGCGGATTGCCGCAAGCTATACATACGTCATGGCCTTTGCCGCAAGCGTGCGCCCCAGGCGCACCGAGCCAGACCGACAGCGGGGGCCGCGACCGGCCGGCCTGACTAGCAACCCAATATGGCGAGAATGGGGCGCCGCGTCGGTGCTGGCTCGATGAGTAGGACACCGGCACGCCAAATCACGGCACTTGGTATCACGTGAGACCTAGCGTGGCTCTATCAGCGCCCGTCCGCTCGACGGTTCTCGTGCGCCGCTCTCGCGCTCGCTCCAGGAACCGATCCCGGCTCTTGACGTAGAGACCCGGCGGCATCGGTCCATAGGCGTCCCATTTGTCATCAACGGGCCTCACATCGGGTCCCGGCCAAGTAAAGCGGTTGCTCTCACTGACAATCAGCCAGGATCGCTCGTGGTCCAGCCCCAGGCGGCGGCTCGTCGCGGCTGGGAGTTCTATTCCCTCCTGATCGCGCCGTGGATCGGGCGCCGTGTGTGAGATCGGCAGCACAATTGCTCGTTTCTCACCGGTGTCTGCTTTCTCGTAGGCACGCAAGATCATGCACGGGCGATCTCGGCCCTCCTCCTGCCCGCGCTTGTGCTGCCAATGCCACAGATAGGCATAGCGAATGACGAACCCGTCGTGCGGCTTCGGCAGCGGCACTTAGCTCTTCAACTCCGAGTCCAAGTGCTCAAAGCTGCGTGGCATCTCGCCTTTGGCGATTTCCGACAGGTCCTCCTCGCTCATCTCCTCGGCCAGCAGCACCCGACGATCATCGAGGCGCTTCAGACGCCAGTACTCATCGATATCCAGCAGCACACGAGCGGGCCGTCGATGCTTGGTGATGAAGACCGGGCCTTTGGCCGCCTTGTCGATGTAGAGGCCTGCCCGATTCTTGAACTCGGTTGCCGTTATGCTCTTTTCCATTCTGAAGGCGCCTGCAAATGGCCAATTCGACTATATTAGCTAATTTGCTCGTTGTTGTCAACCTGTGGGCGAATTATAAGGTCTGAGTGGGATCACAAGGCGGTCTCTCCCGACGAGCGTCTCGTCAGTCGGCGGCCAGCGGGCGGGGCGCGGCGGCGGCCTCGGGCCAGCGTTGGGCCAGGCGGCCGCCGACGATCAGCGGCGCCACCTGGCGCGCCAGGCCGGTCGCCACGTCGGTCTCGACGAACACGCCGCACAGCGATACCGGCCCGTCGGCCGGGCTGAAACGTTCGCCCGGCAGCTTGCGCCGCAGGCGCGCGATGGCCGTGTCCTTTTTCATGCCGATGACCGAGTCGTAGTCGCCGCACATGCCGGCATCGCTTTGATAGGCGGTGCCGCCCGGCAGGATCTGGGCGTCCGCCGTCGGCACGTGCGAGTGGCTGCCGACGACGAGACTGGCGCGGCCGTCGAAGGCGTGGCCGAGCGCCATTTTCTCCGACGTCGCCTCGGCATGGACGTCGATCACGACGGCGTCGACGCCGGCGCCGAGGTCGTGTCCCGCCAGGGCGGCCTCGACCCCGGCGAACGGATCGTCGAGCGGGTCCATGAAGACCCGGCCCATGACGTTGATCACGACGACGCTCTGCCCAAGCCCCGTGCGATAGCGGCCGACGCCGCGCCCCGGCGTGCCATCGGGATAGTTGAGCGGCCGCAGCAGGCGCTCGTCGCTGCCGATCGTGGCGATGATCTCGGGCTGCGCCCAGATATGGTTGCCGCTGGTGATCACATCGACACCGGCATCGTAGAGATCGGCGCAGATGCCGGCCGTGATGCCGAAACCGTGCGCCGCGTTCTCGCCATTGACGATGACGAAATCGAGGCACAGGTCGCGCCGCAGGCGCGGCAACTCGGCGGTCAGCGCCTGGCGGCCCGGCCGGCCGATCACATCGCCACAGAACAGGATCCGCATGGCCCCAACCCTACACGAACTTCTCGGCCCCGGCCTCCGTCACGACCCAGTCGAGCGCCTGGTCGCGCTCTGTCGTCGGCACGGCGTCGATGCGCTGGCCGGCGAAGGCGAGCCCGACCGCGGTCACGTCGCTTGCCTGACGGCACGCCGTCAGCGTGCGATCGTAGTAGCCGGCGCCATAGCCCAGTCGGTGCCCGCTTCCGTCATAGGCCAGCAGCGGCACCACGAGCAAGTCGGGCTCGACCGTCGCCGCGTCGGCCGGCGGCACGCGCACGCCGAACGGGCCGGGCTCGAGCGGCCCACCCCACGACCAGGCACGGAAGACGAGCGGCGCGTCGCGGCCGCGCGTAACCGGCAGCGCCAGGCGCAGCCCGCACGCCGCCAGGTGGCGCAGCAGCGGGCCGGGGTCGAGCTCGCTCGCGATCGGCGCATAGCCGGCACAGACCCGCCCGGCGACGAGCTGCAGCACGAGCTCGGGCGCCGCCAGGAAAGCGGCCAGGACATCCGTCGGCGCCGTCGCGCCGTGGGCCTCGCTGAGGCCGGCGCGGCGCGCCTTGGCGGGGCCGCGCAGCGCCGCCTTGGCGGCGCCTTCCCCGGCGGCCGTCACGTCATTCCGGGGTGAGGGTGGGCGGCGCCGGCACAGCCGTCGGCGACCGTACGTCCACCGAGGCCTGCTGGTTGCAGGTGGGCGCCGTAATACCGAGACCACGGCCCCGGCAGGGACAGCTCCCTTGGTGACGTGCTAAGGCCCCCGGGACATTGGTGCCTAACGAACCAGCCAGCCACCGCCCAGGCTCAACTTAGGCACGCTCCAGCCCGGCTGCAATGGCATCGATCCGCTGCGCCAGCGACTGCAGGCTGGATTCGGTCGCGGCGCCATCCGGGTCGGCCGGGCCGGGCGCTGAGCCGGCGCGCGCGGCGGCCAGCGCCTCGCGCAAATCATCCAGCTCCTCACGCGTGTCCGACAGCTCGTCGGCGACCAGCAGGCCGGCCATCAGCAGCAGTCGCGTGTCGCCGATCTGGCCGACCTCGCCGATCAGTTCGCCGACCTTGCCGTCTAGGAACTCGGCGAGCATCGCCAGGTGCTGCTCCTGCCCGTCCTCGCAGGCGATCTTGTAGTTCCGGTCGTTGATTGTGACCGCGACCTGGCCCATTCAGTCCCCCAACACCTTGCGTAGCCGGTCGATCGCGGAATCAAGACGCGTCAGCGCATTTGCCGCGGTCTCGCGCAGGGCCTCGTTGTCGGCCTGCAGTGTCGCGAGCTCTTGCTGCAGATGCACGTCCAGCCCCAGCGCCGTGCGCTGTTGCAGGACCGATTCAAGCCGGTCCAGGGCCTCGTCGACCTGTTGAGCTGCGAGTTGCAACTGCGACACGGGCGTTGCCCCTGGTTACTGCGGCGCGGGCGGGCGATTCGGAAATCGACGGCATCGTACGTCCGGCCCAAACCCGTGGTCAACAAAACGCACCCGATCAAGGTCCGACGCGCCCGTTGACGGCCCCCCGGCGGACCGGCATGGTGGGTTGCCGCGGCGTCGCCGGTGGGTTGCACAGCGCACCGCCGGAACCCAGAACACCAGCATCCGTAAGCCACATCCGCAAGCTCATGACGACATCCGCCGCCACATCCGATGTCCCTGTCAGCCACGCCGACATGGCCAACGCCATCCGGGCGCTGGCCATGGACGCGGTCGAACAGGCGAACTCCGGCCACCCCGGCGCCCCGATGGGCATGGCCGACATCGCGACGGTGCTGTTCTCGCGCCACCTTACGTTCGACCCTGGCGTGCCGGACTGGCCGGACCGCGACCGCTTCGTGCTGTCCAACGGGCACGGCTCGATGCTGCTCTATGCGCTTTCCTATCTCACCGGCTATACCGGCATGACCCTGGCCGAGCTGCGCCGCTTTCGCCAGCTCGGCAGCAAGACGCCGGGCCACCCCGAGCACGACGTCGCACTTGGCATCGAGACGACGACCGGGCCACTGGGCCAGGGACTGACGAACGCCGTCGGCATGGCGCTGGCCGAGCGCCTGTTGGCGGCACGCCACGGCGACGACCTGGTCGATCACCATACCTACGTCTTCGCCGGCGACGGCTGCCTCATGGAGGGCATCAGCCACGAGGCGATCTCGCTGGCCGGTCACCTGCGCCTGGCCAAGCTGGTCGTGCTGTTCGACGACAACGGCATTTCGATCGACGGGCCCACGGCGCTGTCGGTCTCGGACGATCAGCTCGCCCGCTTCCGCGCCTGCGGCTGGTCGGCCGAGGCCATCGACGGTCATGACCCGGCGGCCATCGACGGCGCCATCGAGCGCGCGCGCACGGCCGCCCGGCCCAGCCTGATCGCCTGTCGCACGGTGATCGGCTTCGGCGCCCCGAACAAGCAGGGCACGGCGGGCGCGCACGGGGCGCCGCTCGGTGCCGACGAGATCGCCGCGGTGCGCGCTGCGCTCGGCTGGCCGTACCCGCCGTTCGAAGTGCCGGCGCCGATCCTCGAGGCCTGGCGCGCGGTCGGCCGGCGCGGCGCGGCGGCGCGGGCCGACTGGCGGCGCCGCCTGGATGCGCGGGCCGAGAGCGAGCGCGACGCGTTCGAGCACGCCTTGGCGGGACGGCTGCCGGCCGGCCTCGACGGCACTGTCACCAAGCTGAAGCTGCGCTTCGCCGAGGCGCGGCCGACCTGGGCCACGCGCAAATGCAGCCAGGAGGTGCTCGAGGTCCTGACCGACGCGGTGCCCGAGCTGATCGGCGGCTCGGCCGATTTGACCGGCTCCAACAACACGAAAACAGCGGCGACGGCGCCGATCACCCCGGACGATTTCGCCGGCCGCTACGTGCACTACGGTGTGCGCGAGCATGGCATGGCGGCGGCGATGAACGGGCTCGCGTTGCACGGCGGCCTGATACCCTATGGCGGCAGCTTCCTGACCTTTACCGACTATTGCCGGCCGGCCATCCGCCTGGCCGCGTTGATGGGCATTCGGGTCGTCTATGTCATGACCCACGATTCCATAGGCCTGGGAGAGGACGGGCCGACCCATCAGGCCGTGGAGCAGTTGGCCGCCCTGCGTGCCATCCCGAACCTCAACGTGTTCCGCCCGGCCGATGCCATCGAAACCGCCGAGTGCTGGCAGCAGGCATTGCTGTCGACGGCGACGCCGTCGGTGATCGTGCTGACGCGGCAGGGCCTGCCAACGGTCCGCGCCGCGCCCGGCGACGAGAACCTGTGCGCGCGCGGTGCCTATGTCCTGGCCGACGCCGACGGCGACCGGGCGGCGACGACCCTGGCCACGGGATCCGAGGTCGCCGTGGCGCTGGCCGCGCGCGACGCGCTGCAGGGTGACGGCCTGCCGACGGCTGTCGTGTCGATGCCGTGCTGGCACCTGTTCGAGCGCCAGGACCCGCGCTATCGCGCGCGCGTCCTGGGAACGGCACCGCGCGTCGCGGTGGAAGCCGGCGTGCCGTTCGGCTGGACCCGCTATGTCGACGACGAAGCCGCGGTCATCGGCATGGCGGGCTTCGGCGCCTCGGCCCCGGCCGAGGCCCTCTACGCGCACTTCAACATCACCGCCGACGCGGTGGCCGCGGCCGTCCGCGCGCGCGTTCGCTGAGAAAATCGAGCGAACGCGCCTCGGCGGCTGCAAACATGTCGACAGTCCGCGCCGATCTGCCCTAAAGACGGCGCGAAAGTTCCACCGCGCGTTTCATCGGCAGTTTCAGCCAGCAAAGCTGGCCCACGCCCACACCTGGAGGAGAGCTATGGCAGTACGGGTGGCAATCAACGGTTTCGGCCGCATTGGCCGGCTGGTCTTGCGGGCCGCCGCCGAGCGGGGCCGCAAGGACCTCACGTTCGTCGCGGTCAACGACCTCGGCACGGCGAAAGCCAATGCCCATCTCTTGAAGTGGGATTCAGTGCACGGCCCGTTCCCGGGCAAGGTGAAGTCCGGCAAGGATTGGCTCGACCTCGGCCAGGGCAGGATCACGGTGCTTGCCGAGCGCGACCCGGCCAAGCTGCCGTGGCAGGAGCTTGGGATCGACGTCGTGATGGAGTGCACCGGCCTGTTCGCCAGCCGCGACGCCGCCGCCAAGCACCTCGACGCCGGCGCCAAGCGGGTGCTCATCTCGGCCCCGGCCTCGGGCGCCGATTTGACGGTCGTCTATGGCGTCAATGAGGACAAGCTGCGCAAGAAGCACACCGTCGTATCGAACGCATCGTGCACGACGAACTGCCTCGCCCCGGTGGCGGCGGTCCTCAACCAGGCGGTCGGCATCCAGCACGGCTTCATGACGACGATCCACAGCTACACCGGCGATCAAGCCGTCGTCGACACACTGCACAAGGACCTGCACCGGGCACGCGGCGCGGCCACCGCCATGATCCCGACGACGACCGGCGCGGCGCGCGCCGTCGGCCTGGTGCTGCCGGAGCTCGCCGGCAAGCTCGACGGCACGGCGGTGCGTGTGCCGACGCCCAACGTCTCGATGGTCGACCTGGTGTTCGAAGCCAAACGCAAGACCACCGCCGACGAGATTAACGACAGCGTTGCCAAGGCCGCGGCCAAGGGCCGCCTGCGCGGTATTCTGACGACAAACAATGAGCCGCTGGTTTCCGTCGACTTCAACCACAACCCGGCCAGCTCGATCTTCGATCTGGGCGAGACCCAGGTGATCGACGCCAAGATGGTCCGGGTGTTGAGCTGGTACGACAACGAATGGGGCTTCTCGTCGCGCATGAGCGACACGGCGGTCGCCCTTGGCAAGCTCGACTAGCGGCAAGCCTCGCCCACGCGGTGGAGCGCGGCGCGGCCGGCAGCGGCGGCCGCCCGGCCCCATCATCATTCACAATCTGGCGCACGCCCGCGCCGCCATCTCGGCGGCGGCGGCGCTTGGTGTCCCGGTGACGCTCCACAGCGCGCCCGATGCCGCCGGCTATGCCGGCCCCGGCTGGTTCCGCGAGGTCGTCGCGCTGGCCCATGCCGAAGCGCCGGCGGCCCAGGTTTCGGCGGTGCTCGACTGCGGCGCCGAGCCCAGCCACGCCCTGGCCGCGCTGCGGGCCGGCGTCGCCGCCGTGGCGCTCGCCGCGCCGCCCGGCGTGCGCGCCAAGGTAGCGGCCATCGCCCGGCAGTACGGGGCGCAGCTGACCAAGGCAGCGATCGCGCCGTGCCTCGACCTTCTGGATGTCGCTGACGCGGCGGCCGCATGCCGTGCCTGGCTCGGCGAAACGGGTCCCACCACGGCATTGCAAAGGTCCAGGGCGTCCGCTAAGCCTGCGGCGAAGTCCCGGCCAGCCGTTGGAACCAGGCGATGAGTGTGACCCAGCGTGTCCGCAAGCTCGACACGATCGTCCAGATTTGCCGGGGCAAGGCTTGACGGCCGCCGCGCGCTGCCGGCTTTACCTGATCACGCCGCCGCGGCTTGACCCGGTGGCGTTCTCGCCCGCCTTGCGGGCGGCGCTCGACGCCGGCGACGTTGCCTGCGTGCAGCTGCGCCTGAAGGACACCGCCGACGATGTCATTCGCGAGGCAACAACGGCGCTGCAGCCGATCGCCCGGCAGCACGACACCGCGTTTGTTCTGAACGACCGCCCGGACCTCGCGGCCGAGCTCGGCTGCGACGGCGTCCATGTCGGTCAGGAGGACGCATCCCACGCCGAGGCGCGCCGCCTTGTCGGCGCCGACGCGATCGTCGGCGTGACCTGCCATGCCTCACGCCACCTGGCCATGCTGGCCGCCGAGCAGGGCGCCGACTATGTCGCGTTCGGCGCCTTTTTTCCGACCCGGACCAAGGTCCCGAAGACGCGGGCAACGACGGACCTGCTGGCCTGGTGGTCGGCCCTGATGGAGGTGCCGTGCGCCGCCATCGGTGGCATCACGCCCGACAACTGTGGCCCCCTGGTCGCCGCCGGCGCCGACTTCCTGGCGGTCTCCGCCGCCATATGGGACGATCCCGAGGGTCCGGCCGCGGCGGTCAGCGCATTCAACCGCATCCTGGACGAAACATCGAACCACGGCTGACGAAGATTGCCACGCCGCGGCCAAGTTGGTAGCTTCCGCGCCGCCAGCCATCGCCCGCTATATCAGCGCCAGACCATGAAGATCGACGGCAACGAGATCCGCCCCGGCAACGTCATCGAGCATCAGGGCCGCCTGTGGCGCGCCGTCAAGATCCAGCACGTCAAGCCCGGCAAGGGCGGCGCCTTCCTGCAGGTCGAGCTGAAGGAGGTCCGCGACGGGTCCAAGCTGAACGAACGCTTCCGGTCGTCGGAAAGCGTCGAGCGGGTGCGCCTGGACCAGCGGGAATATCAGTATCTCTACGCCGACGGCGAGGACTTCGCGTTCATGAACCAGGAGACGTTCGAGCAGATCTCCCTGAGCGGCAATATGATCGGCGAAGACCAAGTGCCGTTTCTGCAGGAAGGCATGGTCGTCAGCGTCGAGTCCTACGAGGACAGCCCGATCGGCGTCGCACTGCCGGAAAAGGTGGTTCTGGCCATCACCGAGGCCGACGCCGTGGTCAGGGGCCAGACGGCCTCATCGTCCTACAAGCCGGCGCTCCTGGAAAACGGCGTCCGCATCATGGTGCCGCCCTATCTCGAGGCCGGCACGCGCGTCGTCGTCTCGACCGCCGACGGCAGCTACGTCGAACGGGCCAAGGACTAGGCTCGTCGTCACCCTAGTCTATCTTCGCCGCACCGATCGCTGAGCCATGCGTCCTGCCGTCATCAACGTCATGGACCGAGCGGTCCGCAAGGCCGGGCGCGGCCTGACGCGCGATTTCGGCGAGGTCGAACAGCTGCAGGTGTCGAAGAAGGGCGCCGCCGATTTCGTCTCCATCGCCGACTTGAAGGCGGAGAAGACCCTGCGCGAGGAGCTGATGCGGGCGCGCCCGGAAGCCGGTTTCCTGGGCGAGGAAGGCGGCGCGTCGGTGACCGGGTCCGGCGCGAGCCGCTGGCTCGTTGACCCGCTGGACGGAACCTCCAACTTCCTGCACGGCCTGCCGTTCTTCGCCATCTCCGTCGCCCTCGAGGAGCATGGCGAGATCACCGCGGCGGTCATCTACGAGCCGCTGCACGACGAGCTGTTCTGGGCGACCCGCAATGGCGGCGCCTATCTGAACGACCGGCGCCTGCGCGTGTCGGCGCGCCAACACCTGCCCGAGGCGCTGATCGCCACCGGGATCCCGTTCCTCGGCCGCGGCGACCATCCTCGTTATCTGGCGACCATGGCGGCGGTGATGGGACGGGTCGCCGGCATCCGCCGGTTCGGCGCCGCCGCGCTCGACCTCGCCTATGTCGCGGCCGGGCGCTTCGATGCGTTTTGGGAATACGGGCTCCATTCCTGGGACATCGCCGCCGGCATCCTGCTCGTGCGCGAGGCCGGCGGTTTTGTCTCGGACCCGGCCGGCACCGGCGACATGCTGGCGACAGGCGACATCGTCGCGGGAAATACTCACCTGCATCAGCCGTTATTGGATATGCTGCGGGCCGCCGATCCCGGCCCGACACCGCCCGATGGTGCGCCGTGAGGAGACGCCGCGCCGCTCGGCCAGCGCAGTGGTTCGATGCTGACGGATGGTTCCCATCCGTCAGCTGAATCGAACCACCCCGCTTGTTGGTTTCTGTGGGCTGATTCACCTGACGCTTGGGGACCAAGCGTCAGGATCAGACCACTAGGTAGTTGTTACTTAAGGTTTATGTAGGTTATCTTGCCAACGCTCCACGCCCGATACCGACGACGCTATGAGGAATGGGCATCATGGACCGTTCCAGCTTGCCGGGCAGCATGACGACGCAGCCGATCCGATTCGCCATCAGAACGCTGGCGGCGGCGGTGTTGTCGGTGGCGATGCCGACGGCTCTGGCGGCCCAGGGCTACATCAACACGAACCCGAACGTGACGGTCGATTTGAGCGTCCTGGACGAGTTTCAGACGCCGCTGTCGGCCCCGGCCCCGCGCCTGCAACCACTGCCGTCGGCGACCCGACCGCCCTTCGCGCGGCCATTGCCGGTGGCGACTCATGGCCTGCGGCCGCCGCCGGCGCGGGGACCGGTCTCGCGGCTGCATACGGAGGCCCTGCCGGCACTGGGCCAGGGCTTGCGTGTCGACCCCGCCGTGGCGGCGCCACGACGGACGGCATCGCGGCCGCCAACGCCACCGCCGCCGGTGCCGCAGGAGCGCGTGCGCACCGCACCGCTGGCACTGCCGCCGGCCCCGGTTGCCGCGCCACGGCGCCTGCCGGCGCCACCGCCGGCGCTAGCGACCACCGCCGCGGTACCGCCGCCGCCGGCGCCGCCCGCACGCGCCGCCGCATCACGCCCGGCCGCGCCGGCGCCGCGCGTCGTAGCGGCGCTGCCCGCGCCGGAGCCTGCCTCTCCACCGGCACCGAGCACACGCACCGCCGCCGCTCCAGCACCACCGCCGCGCCCGAGCGCGCCGGCTGCGCCGGCGGCGCCAGCCCCACCTGCGGCGCCCCAGGCGGCCGCCGCAGCAGCGCCGGCGCCCAGCGCCACGCCGCCGGCACCGCCGCCGCAGACAGCGTCGCTGGGCCCGACCGGCCCCGACAGCGACGGTCAAGTGAGGGTGGGTTTCGAGCCGGAGTCGGCGAAGCTGCTTGACAACTCGGCAGCGTCGTTGGAAACGCTTGCGGAGCGGCTCGGCGCCGATGCCGAGTCGCGAGTTCAACTGCTTGCCTATGCCGCAGGGTCGTCGGAAAACTCCAGCCAGGCCCGCCGGTTGTCGTTGTCACGGGCGCTGGCTGTGCGCTCGTTCTTGATTGAGAAGGGAGTGCGCAGCACCAGAATGGATGTCCGGGCGCTCGGTAACAAGATCGGCAACGGCCCTGCTGATCGCGTCGACATCCGCCTCGTACAGCCCTAGGTGACCGTGGCCGTTACTGCGACGCACCGTCCGGCAGAGGGTCAGGGCATGACGAGTCCGCACCGCTACCTGACCCGGATGGGGTTCTTTCTCGTAGCGGCGTTGGTCGTTGCCGGGGCCTTGAGCGGCCCGCTTTTCGAGTCCTTCCGGGCCAACGCCGCCCTCAACGGCACGATCATCGGTGTCCTCATTATCGGCGTCGTCTACATCCTGCGGCAGGTCTGGATGCTGAACGCCGAGGTCGCGTGGATCGAAGCCTTCCGCAGCCAGCGGCCAGGCATGTCGGTGAAGGCGTCGCCGCGGCTGCTGGCCCCGATGGCGACGATGCTGGGCGAGCGGCAGGGCCGCATCAGCCTGTCCACGACCTCGCTGCGCTCCCTCCTCGACGGGCTGAGCGCCCGGCTCGACGAATCGCGCGACATCTCGCGCTACATGGTCGGCCTGCTGATCTTCCTGGGTCTGCTGGGCACGTTCTGGGGGCTGTTGCAGACGGTGCGTGCCGTCGCCGACGTCATTGCCGGATTGCAGATCACGGGCACCGACTCGAACAGTGTCTTCAACGACCTGAAGAGCGGCCTCGAGGCGCCGCTGGCGGGCATGGGCACGGCGTTCAGCTCGTCCCTGTTCGGCCTTGCCGGGTCGCTGGTGCTCGGCTTCCTCGACCTGCAGGCGAGCCAAGCGCAGAACCGGTTCTACAATGACCTCGAGGAGTGGCTGAGCGGCAACACGCGCCTGTCGAGCGGCTCGATGATCGCCGAGGGCGATCACAACGTGCCGGCCTATATCCAAGCGCTGCTGGAGACGACGGCGGATTCTCTGGAAAGCCTGCAACGCACGATCGCCAAGGGTGAGGAGAACCGCAGCAAGGCCGACACCTCGCTGGTGGCGCTGGCCGAGCGCTTGACGTCACTGACCGACCAGATGAAAGCGGAGCAGGAGCTGATGCTGCGTCTGGCCCAGGGTCAGGCCGAGCTGCGGCCGGTCCTGGAGCGCTTGGCCAACGTCAATGCAGGGGGATTCGACGACGCCACGCGCAATCACATCCGCAACGTCGACGTCTACCTGGCACGGCTGGTCGAGGATATTCCGGGGGGCCGCAATCAAGTCGTTCAGGAAATTCGGTCCGAGATTCGCCTGCTCGCGCGCACGATTGCCGCACTCGCCGAGGAGGGTGAGCGTTAGCGCAGCGCCGCCGGGACCCGCTCCATGCCAGGGATTTCTGCTCGATCACGCCGTCAAAGCAACGACTATTGGCCAGGGTTCGTCGATGCCCTGGCGGCGTTGCTCATGGTCGTCGTCTTTCTGATCTTAATCTTCGCGCTGGCCCAGATCTTCCTATCGGAGGCGCTGTCGGACCGCAGCACTGCGTTGGACCGGCTGACCCGGCAGGTCAACGAGCTGGGGCAGCTGCTCGATCTGGAGCGTGGCGCCAACGCCGATCTGCGCCTGTCGGTGGCGCAGCTGTCGGCCGAGCTGCAGAGCTCGCTGGCCGAGCGCGAGAGCCTGTCGACCCAGCTCGGCAGCCTGGTCGACCGCAACGACGTGCTGCTCAGCGAACGTGACGCGTTAGACCGGCGCCTGGCGGCGATCCGCGCCGAGCTCTCGGCCACGACGGATTCGCGCGACGCTGCCTTCACCGAGGCCGAGCGGGTCCGGGCCGAGCTCGTCGACGCCTTCACCGTCATCTCGGCGGACAAGGAGACAATCGAGCTGCAGCTGCGTGACCTGGAGAGTCTGCGCCGCGACATCGCCGCCCTGGGCCAGGTCCGCGAAGAGCTTGAGCGCCAGGTCGCCGACCTCGACGCATTGTCGCGGGACCAGGCCACCCAGATCGCCAGCCTGGGCACGGAAGGCCAGCAGCTACGCGATCGGTCGAAGGCCCTGGAAGCGCGCCTCGCCGACGAACAGGAGCGCACGTCGCTCGCGCAACGCGACCTGGCGGAGCGCGACATCCGTCTGGCCGAGTTGCTGCAGCGGGCCGAGGGGGCCGAGGCGATCTATAGCGAGGCCGAGGCGCAGATCGTCCTGCTGAACAACCAGCTCTTGCAGCTACGCACCCAAATCGCCGCGCTGAGCGAAATCCTCGAGGCCACCGAGTCGAAGAACGAGGAGCAGCAGACGCAGATCGTCGATTTGGGCCGGCGGCTCAATCAGGCCCTGGCGGCGCGCGTACAGGAGCTGGCGGAGTACCGATCCGAGTTCTTCGGCCGGCTGCGCCAGGTGCTGGGCGAGCGCGACGATATCCGCATCGTCGGCGACCGCTTCGTCTTCCAGTCCGAGGTGTTGTTCCAGACCGCGGCGGCCGAGCTGGAATCCGGGGGCCGCGATCAGCTGGGCCGCTTCGCCGCAACGCTGCGCGAGCTGTCGACGTCCATTCCTGACGACATCGATTGGGTCCTGCGCGTCGACGGCCACACCGACGTTCGCCCGATCCGCACGGCCGTGTTCCCGTCGAACTGGGAGCTTTCGTCGGCCCGCGCGCTGTCGGTCGTGCGCTTCCTGGTCGACCAGGGCATCCCCGCCAACCGTCTGGTCGCTGCCGGCTTCGGTCAATTCCATCCACTGGACGAGCGCTTCGACGAGGACGCCTACCGTCGCAACCGCCGCATCGAGTTCAAACTGACGCAGAGGTAGCCGGGACCGGCGCCTCCGGCTTCGCCTCGCCACGGCCGAACTGCAAGGCCGCGAGCCGTGCGTAGAGGCCGCCCTCGGCGATCAGCTCCCCATGGGTGCCGGTGGCGACGATGCGCCCCGCATCCAGCACCACGATACGGTCGGCCTGCATGACGGTCGCCAACCGGTGCGCGATGATCAACGTCGTGCGTCCGACCATCAGCCCTTCCAGCGCCTGCTGTACGGCGCGCTCGCTCTCGGCATCGAGCGCACTCGTCGCCTCGTCCAACAGCAGGACGCGCGGGTTGCGCAGGATTGCCCGGGCGATGGCGATGCGCTGGCGCTGGCCGCCCGACAGGCGCACGCCCTTTTCGCCGAGGAACGTATCGAAGCCGTCGGGCAGGCGGTCGATGAACTCGGTGGCCGCCGCCGCCGTCGCGGCGGCGCGGACGTCATCGTCACTGGCATCCGGCCGGCCATAGCGGATGTTCTCCCGGGCGTCGGCCGAAAAGACCACGGGATCCTGCGGCACGAGGCCGATCTGGGCCCGTGCCACCGCGGGATCGAGCTCGCGCAGATCGACCCCGTCGAGCAATAGCTGGCCGCCTTGCGGATCGTAGAAGCGCAGTAGCAGCTGGAAGACGGTTGTCTTGCCGCTGCCCGACGGCCCGACGAGCGCGACCGTCTCGCCCGGGGCGACCGTCAGGTTCAGGCCGTCCAGGGCCGAACGGTCCGGGCGCGAGGGATACTGGAAGCGGACGTCGCGCAGGGTGACGACACCCTCGACAGGTTGCGGCAGGGCGCGCGGCCGCGCCGGCGGCGTGATCTGCGGCCGTGTCGCAAGCAGCTCGAACAACCGCTCGGTCGCCCCCGCGGCGCGGTACAAATCGCCGATGACCTCGCTGATCGCACCGACCGAACCAGCGACGATGACCGCGTAGAAAATGAACGCCGACAGCTGCCCAGCCGACAAGTTGCCGGCAAGAACGTCGCGACCGCCGATCCACAGGATCGTGCCGACCGCGCCA
The DNA here is from genome assembly GCA_965261585.1 of Alphaproteobacteria bacterium. Classification (GTDB taxonomy): domain Bacteria; phylum Pseudomonadota; class Alphaproteobacteria; order UBA6615; family UBA6615; genus CBDHDN01. The sequence goes on along the minus strand of CBDHDN010000055.1, from coordinate 17,303 downwards.
AAGACCAGCAGGATCACGACGGCCGTCAGCACGGCCCGGGCGCGAATCCGGCGCACGGACGTCGCGAACGCGGCCTCGACCCGCCCGCCGAACAGGGCCCGGTCCACGGGCTCGTGCACGAACGCCTGGACCGTGCGTATGTTGCCCAGGCTTTCCTCGACATAGGCGCCGACATCGGCGACGCGGTCCTGGCTGGCGCGGCTGAGGCGGCGCACCTGCCGCCCATAGACCAGGATTGGCACGATTACGATCGGCACGACGAGGGCGACGAGCCCGGTGAGTTTCGGGCTGGTCACCGCAAGCATGATCGTTCCACCGAGGAACAGCAGGACGTTGCGCAGCGCCATCGACACCGACGAGCCGACCACGGTCTGCAGCAGCGTCGTGTCGGCGGTGAGCCGCGACAGGATCTCGCCGACCCGCGTCACTTCGAAAAACGCGGGGCTGAGACTCAATACATGGTCATAGACGGCCCGGCGGATGTCCGCGACGACCCGCTCGCCGACCCAGGAAACGAGATAGAACCTGCCGAAGGTCGCCAGTGCCAGGATGCCGATGACGACGAACAGCGCCAGCAACGCCTGATCGAGCAGTCCGGCGTCGCCGCTGGCGAAGCCCTCGTCGACGAGCCTGCCGAGGCCCTGGCCGAGCACCAGGACGGTCGCCGCGGCCGCCGTCAGCGCGACGATGGCGCCGGCGATCGGCAGCTTGTAGGGAGTAAGAAAACGGCCAAGGCGGCGCAACTCGCGCAGCTCGCCGCGGTCCTGTTCCACCGTTGTCGTCATTGCAGTTCGCACCATCGACCGCCCACCGTCCTACAAAGCCGGCCTCGTTTAGCAGTGCCCATGGCTGCCAACAAGGGACGCCATCACCGCGCCGCGCCGGAACGCGTCCTTGCCCGCGCGTCCAGGGTTAGCTATAACGCCGCCTCTTCCAGGGAGCAGACGCCATGAAGAAGAACATCCATCCGGACTACCACGAGATAACCGTGCTGATGACCGATGGCACGGAGTTCAAGACCCGCTCGACCTATGGCAAGCCGGGCGCGCAGCTGCGCCTGGACATTGACCCCAAGTCGCACCCGGCCTGGACGGGAACCCATCGGCTGGTCGACACCCAGGGCCAGGTCGCGAAATTCAACAAGCGCTACGAGGGGCTTGGCCTGAAATAGCCGCGGCCGTCCTCGCCTACCGAACGATCCTCAGCGGCGGCCGCGACCGCATCATGGTGTCGAGGCGCGTCACCCGTAGATCGAGCCGGTGGCTGAGCTCGAGCAGGATCCGCAACTCGCGCGGCAACCGCGGGTCCTCATGCGCCCGGTCGTCCAGGCAGACATCCTCGGCGCCAAGCTCGAACTCGGGGTTGGCGATCGCGTCTTCAAGCGTGAGCTCACCCGCATGCACGGCCTTCTGGGCCAGCAGCCAGACCATGACCTAGGCCAGCCTGGTCGTTACCCGAAACGCCTCGATGCTCGTCAGCAGCCGGTCCGTCTCGGCCGCAGCGACACCCTGGCCCAGCCGGGACACCGCCACGAAGGACTTCGTCCGATCGAGCAGGTCGACGGTCTCGTCGAATGTTTTGGAGAAGAATGACGTCGTACCGCTACCTGCGGTCATCTCGAACTGAGTCGGACCCGATTTCCTTGGACACAGAATTGGCTTAATCGAAGTGTCCAAGGAGGACCGGAACATGACCGATAATTTTGAGAAGAACGTTGCTGTTGATGGGCCTGTGGTAAATGCGGGCGAGCTTGGCTCGTCCACGTTTTCCCCAGGCCAGGCTTTGCCGGCAGGCCTGCTGGGACTTGGCCAGCGATGGACGGTGGCGCGCAAGCGTGAGGTCGTTCTGCGGCTTTTGCGTGACGAGCCGGTGCAACTTCTGTCGCGCCAGTTGGGCGTAGAGATCTTCCGGCTCGAGCAGTGGCGTGAGAAAGCGATCGGCGGGATCGACGCCTCGCTCAAGCAACGCAAGGGCGATCCGGTGCAGGCGGAACTGGATAGCGCCATGAAGCGGATCGGAGAGTTGACCATGCAGGTGGAACTGCTGGAGGCCAAGACGGAGACCTTCGGCCCTTTGGGGCGGCGGAGGTCGCGGCGATGAGTGCCGCCACCTCGCCCGGCACGGGTCTGGCCTACGGCCTGCGGCGGGTCTGCGCCGCCTGGGGCATGGCCCGCTCCTCGTTCTACGCCATGACCTCCGGCCAGCACGCCGAGCAGCCGCCGGCAAAGCGTCGGGGACCGAAGCCCGCGATCTCGGACCAGGCGCTGCTGGTGGCGATCGAAGCCGACCTGGAGGCATCGCCCTGGGAGGGCGAGGGCTACCGCAAGGTCTGGGCTCGGCTTCGGGTCTGTCGCGACATCCGGGTTGCCCGCAAGCGGGTGCTCCGCCTGATGCGCGAGAACAATCTGCTCTCGCCCCATCGCTGCCGCCGCCGTGGCGGCAATCCCCATGACGGTGAGATCATCACTCATGCCCCGAACCTCATGTGGGGCACCGATGGCGTTCGGGTGTTCACGGTGGACGACGGCTGGGGCTGGATCTTCACCGCCGTCGAGCATTGGAACGCCGAGTGTGTCGGCTGGCATGTCTGCAAGCGCGGCGACCGCTTCGCCGCCCTGCAGCCGATCTCCATGGGGCTTGCCGGGCTGTATGGCTCGACCGCGGCCGGCGCGGCTCGGGGGCTGGCCTTGCGGATGGATCACGGCTCCCAGTATCTGTCGGACCACTTCACCAACCAGATCAAGTTCTGGGGCATCCAGCCGTCCTACGCCTTCGTCGCCGAGCCCCAGACCAACGGCGTCGCCGAGCGGTTCAATCGCACGCTGAAGGAACAGATCATCCATGGTCGCATCTACCGCAACATCGCGGAGCTGCGGGACGCCGTCCGCGACTTCGTCGAACTCTACAATGCCCAGTGGATCGTCGAAAAGAACGGCTACCTGAGCCCCGCTCAAGCTCGTCAGGCGTGGCACGCCGCGATCTCAATCAGGCCCGCCGCGTGAGACAAACTTGTGTCCAAGGAACCGGGTGCGCTACACGGTCATCTCGAACTCCTCGCGACACGCGTTGTGGCATTGTAGCACAATCGGGGGTTCAACGGTTTAACTGGAGCGCGTCGCCGGGTTAACCGTAGTGGACGACTACGACCGCCGGCGCCGACCGGTCAAACGCTGAAATTCCTTGTTGAGCAAGCATTCCAGGACAGCAGGACAAGTCGTCGCGACGGCGGTTTCCTAACTTTCTGATCGCCGTGGCTAAAAAAGAGTTTCCGTTAACCGTTTGTTAAGGTCCGACCGTCATAACTGGCACCCAGATGGTTCCGTATTGATCCATCGGTTTGGATATACATCCATTCTCGTTTGATGCCTCCCTGTTGACTTGGGCCGCCCCCCCCTGGAGCGGCCCATTTTTCTTTGGCCACGGCAAGCTGGAGACCATCCGGCCGCGGCCTCGGCGCTCACACTCAACAGGCCATGCAGGACCGCCCGGGCGCAGCCCGCCGGACGGCCCCCCGGGGGCACCCTGGGGGCACCCTGGGGCGGGGATCGGACGAGTGGCCTAGTGGTTCGATGCTGCCGGATGGTACCCATCCGTCAGCTGAATCGAACCACCAGCTTATTGATTCTGTGGGCTGATTCACCTGACGCTTGGGGTACCAAGCGTTAGGATCAGACCACTAGGAGCCCTCGCCCGAGCGGCCGACGGTAACACCGGCCATCCAGTCGGGAATGCCGCCGGCCGGGCGCGGCGCGGCGGGCGCGGCCTCAGCCGCCGGCACGGCCGGCTTTTCCTCGGCCGGCTTGCGGCCGGCCTTGCGCGCCTTGGTAACGGCCTCGTCGAGGTCGATCTGTTTGCACAGGCCGACAGCGACCGGATCGCGCGGTGTGATGTTCTGGGAGTTCCAGTGCGTGCGTTCGCGGATTGCGTTGATCGTTGGCTTTGTGGTTCCGATCAGCTTGCCAGTCTGGGCATCGCTCAACTCGGGAAAATAACGCAACAGGTAGGCGATCGCGTCGGGCTTGTCCTGGCGCTTGGACACGGGCACATAGCGCGGCCCCTTCGTGCGCTTGACCAGCGGCGGGTTGCTCGACTGCTTCAGCTTCAGCCGGGCGCTCGGATCCGTGGAACAGCGCTCGATTTCCTCCCAATCGACCTGTCCGTTGACGACCGGATCGAGCCCCTGGATGCTGCCCGGCACCTCGCCGTCGGCCATACTCTGCACCTCGAGCGGATGCAGGCCGCAAAACGCGGCGATCTGCGCAAACGTCAGCGCGGTATTCTCGACGAGCCACATGGCCGTGGCCTTTGGCATGAGCGGTAGTGTCATGGCTCCCTTTCTCCGCCGCGGCAAACAAGCGCCCGCGTGGTCAGTGTTCTGCATAGTCTCTGGTCGTCGCGTCGTTTGATATATAATCGGCCGCCGATTCGATTGCAAAGAAACGGCAATGGGGCTCGCCTCACGACCGGGGCGCATCAAACGTCCGCACCAACGACCAGGACGATCTTGCCGATATGGGTGCTGCTCTCCATGAGCGTGTGCGCCGCCGCCGCGTCGTGCAGCGCGAACCGGGCGTGCACGACGGGCCGCACCTCGCCGGCGGCGATACGCGGCCACACCTGAGCGCGTAGCGCGGCGGCGATCTCGCCCTTCTGCGCCACCGTCCGCGGCCGCAGGGTCGACCCCGTCACCGTCAGTCGTCGCCGCATGATCCGCTCCAGGTCGACCTCCGATTTGGCGCCGCGCAACAGCGCGATCTGCACGAGGCGGCCGTCCTCGGCCAAGAGCCGTAGCTTGCGCGGGAAGTAGTCGCCGCCAACCATGTCCAAAATGACATCGACGCCGTCGACAAGACCCTCGACGACAGCGACGAAATCCTCCTCGCGGTAATTGATCGCCCGCTCGGCACCCAGGCGCTCGCACGCCGCCGCCTTATCGGCACTACCGACCGTCACGAAGACCCGCGCGCCGAAAGCGCGGGCGAGCTGGATCGCCGTCGTGCCGATCCCGCTAGAGCCGCCGTGGATCAGAATGCATTCGCCGGCGGCCAGCCGGCCGCGCTCGAACACGTTGGTCCAGACCGTGAAGCAGGTCTCCGGCAGCGCCGCCGCCTCGACCATATCGAGCCCGTCGGGGATCGGCAGTGCCTGGAGCGCCGGGACCACGGCATATTCGGCATAGCCGCCGCCGGCGAGGAGCGCGCAGACGCGATCGCCGACCTGCCAGTCGCCGACCGCGTCGCCGCGTTCGACGATCGTGCCGGCAACCTCCAGGCCAGGAATGTCGGAGGCACCCGGCGGCGCCGGATAAAGGCCCTTGCGCTGCAGCACGTCGGGCCGATTGACGCCGGCGGCGGCAACGCGCACGAGCACCTCGCCGCTACCGGGCCGCGGCAGCGGCCGCGCCACCGGGCGCAGCACGTCAGGCACGCCGGGCGTGGCGATCTCGACCGCCGACATCGTCTCCGGTAGCCGCGCGCCCGTACCCGACATTATCTTGCTCCGATCTCGCCTCCACGACACCGCGGTCTGTAGCTGCCGCGTCAAGTTGTCCGCTTTATGTAGCGCATGATTTGTCCGCTGTTGTGGTGGTTGGCCCTGTGGGGTTGTGGGCAAGGCGGCAGCCTTGTCCCCAAACCCACAGGGCTTGCCACGTCGCGGTCATTCACGCGGCCTGTTCGATCGGTGCGCTCGCCTGCGGCGGCGCGAGCTCGGCGATACGGTGCGGTCCCCAGAACAGGGCGAGCGCTCCGTCGGGGTATTCATGCACGCACACCTTGGCGCGCACGAAGTGCGGGCGCAGCCGTGAAGGCGGTATCTGCAAGCTCCGGCCGCGCCAGCGCACGGTGTTGTCGTTGCCGACCTGGCGGTTCTCGCGCACGCACAGCACCTCGCGCCACTGCTCGGGCCGGCACGGCACGAAGGCCGAGCCCGTCTCCTCGGCCGCCACCGCGAAGCGGGCGTTGTGCCCGAGTAGACCTCGGCGATGAACCGGTTGGCGGCGGCCACGGTCGCGATCCCGGCCAGCGCCAGCTCCTTGACCAGGCGGTCCTGGAGCGTGCGGAAGGCGCGCTCCGAGCGGCCGCGCGCCTCCGGCGAGTACGCCGCGATGTGCTCGATGCCGAGTTCGGCCAGCGCCCGGCCGACCTGGGTCAGCCGCTCCTTCGAGACCTTGCCGCCGGCCTCCGGCGTGTGGAAGTAGTGGCTGCCGCGGTCGGTATAGAGCGCGCAGAACAGACCCTCGGCGGAGATCGTCTCGGCAAGCCCGTGGAAGCTCGAGGCGGTCCCTTCCTCGGCCACCAGGAACGCCGAGTAGAGCTCGCTCGTCGCATCGTCCAGTGTCGCCACCAGGTCGAGCGGCGCATGGCCGGCCAGCCAGGCGTGGCGCGAGGCGTCCTGGTGCACCAGCATGCCCGCCATCGGCCGGCGCGGCCGCTTGCGCCGGTGCGCGCCACGCCGCGGCGCCGCACGCACCAAGCCCGCCGACTGCAGCGCAAGACGCGTCACCGTGTAGCCCAGCTTGTACCCATGCCGCTTGACCAGCTTCTCGTGGAAATGCTTCACGGTGAAGTCGCCGTACAGCTCCTCATACAGCCCCCGCATTCGCGATAGCTCGCTCGCCGCCGCACGGTGCGGCGACGGCTTGCCAACACGCCTGTCCGCAAGCCCGGGCACACCCTCCTCGCGATACCGTTCACGCCAACGCCGGAACGTCCGACCGCTCATCCCGAGTAACTCTCCCGTCTCCTCCTGCGTCAACTCCCCGCGTTCGTGCCGCTCCAATAGCTCCTCGAAACGCATCACCCGGATCTCCTGTAGCACCTGCGCCCGCCCCATCCTCGCCCCCGCAAAAAACCTCCTTGGAGCGATTCCAGAAACGGTCACTTCGCGCGCTACATAATCCGGACAACTCACACGCTATCTACACACGACACCGCGGTCTTGCGGCAGATGACGGCCAGCGTCAGACTTGCACGGCGCGCATACGAGGCCAAGACGTACAGTAGAGAGGGAACGATGAGCCTGGACGACCTCGAACCCCAACACCCTGTCGCACAGTCCTTCGAGCCGCTGCGCCTCGATGACATGTCGATCGAAGACCTCGGAGAATACATCGAGCAACTGAGGGCCGAGATTGCACGCGTCGAGGCGGACATCGCCGAAAAGCAGTCGCAACTGGGCGTCGCTCAGGCCCTGTTCAAGACCTAGCCGGCGCCACCGGCGGATCACTAGGGGAGGCCGGCAATGCCCGCGGCGACAAGCAACCCATTCGAAACGGACCTCGACCGCAACGCGGCCAACCACGCGCCGCTGACGCCGTTGACGTTTCTGACGCGCGCCGCGCTGGCATTTCCCGATCATCCGGCGATCGTGCACGGCGGCATCCGGCGGAGTTGGGGCGAGACATATACGCGCTGCCGCCGGCTCGCCTCCGCCCTGCGCCGCCTGGGCATCGCCGCGGGCGACTGCGTCGCCGTGATCGCCCCGAACACGCCGGAGCACTATGAGACACATTTCGGCGTGCCGATGGCCGGCGCCGTCCTCAACGCCATCAACACCCGCCTCGACGCTGCCACGATCGCCTACATCCTCGACCACGCGACAGCCAAGATCCTGATCGCAGACACCGAGTACGCCGACGTCGTCCGGGAGGCGCTGGCCACGGCCCGGACCAAGCCGGTGGTAATCGACATCTGCGATAGCGAGGGGCCGTGGGTGGACGATGCCGCGCGGCGGCTGGGCGACACCGACTATGAGGCTCTGCTGGCCCAGGGCGACCCGGACTTCGCTTGGTCGCTGCCGGCCGACGAGTGGCAGGCGATCTCGCTCAACTACACCTCGGGCACGACCGGCGCCCCCAAGGGCGTCGTCTATCACCACCGCGGCGCCTATCTGAACGCCCTCGGCAACGTGCTGGTCTGGGGCATGGGGCACCAGCCGATCTACCTGTGGACGCTGCCGATGTTCCACTGCAACGGCTGGTGCTTCCCCTGGGGCGTTGCCGCCATGACCGGTACGAACGTGTGCCTGCGGCGGGTCGAGGGCGGCGCGATCTACCGTGCCTTTGCCGACCACAAGGTGACCCACCTGTGCGGCGCGCCGATCATCATGCAGATGATCGTCGACGCCGCTGAGGCTGAGCGGCAGGCGTTCGACCAGCCCGTCGAGATGATGACGGCGGCAGCACCGCCGCCGGCGGCGGTGCTGGCCGAGATGGCACGGCAGGGCATCAAGGTGACGCACGTCTACGGCCTGACCGAGACCTACGGGCCGGCGGTCGGTGGTGCCTGGAACCCGGCCTGGGACGCGCGGCCGCTGGACGAGCGGGCGGCCCTGCAGGCCCGCCAGGGCGTGCGCTACCCGGTGCTCGAGGATCTGATGGTAGCCGACCCGGAGACGTTGTCACCGGTGCCGCGCGACGGCACGACCATCGGCGAGGTCTTCATGCGCGGCAACATCGTCATGAAGGGCTATCTCAAGGATCCCCAGGCGACGACCACGGCGTTCGGCGGCGGCTGGTTCCATTCCGGCGACCTCGGCGTCTGGCACGAGGACGGCTACATCGAGCTGAAGGACCGGTCGAAGGACATCATCATCTCAGGTGGCGAGAACATCTCCTCGATCGAAATCGAGAGCGCGCTCTACCTCCATCCCGCCGTCGCCGCGGCCGCCGTCGTCGCCAGGCCGGACGACAAGTGGGGCGAAACGCCGTGCGCGTTCGTCGAAACAAAGCCCGGCGCCGAGGTCACGGCCGACGAGCTGATCGACCACTGCCGCGCCCACCTGGCACACTACAAATGCCCGCGGCACGTTGAGTTCGGCGACCTGCCCAAGACATCGACGGGCAAGATCCAGAAATTCATCCTGCGCGAGCGAGCCCGCGACGCCGCCGGCAGCTGACCGGGCCGGTGGTTCGATGCTGCGGGATGGTTGTTATCCGTCAGCTGAGACCACCAGCAGATACAAAAGAAGCGGCGAATCGCCGCTTCCACCTTCGCTAATGCGATCGCATGGCGGTTATCACGCGCGCTCCAACGCGGCGATCTCGTCCTTGATCATCAGCTTCTGGCGCTTGAGCTGCGAAATCTCGGATTGATCTGGCCGGGGGCGTCGCCCCGCTTCGTCCAACCGGACTTCCAGATCAGCGTGCCGTTCTTTCAACACCTCGATACGATTGGTCACGTTGCTCCTCCTTCCTACTTGTGCCCTGCCGATACCTACAATTTAGGCATACCGGCCCGATTCCGCCAGTCCGACCGGCTCCCCGCTACGACAAAGCGGCCTCGATTCGCGCTCGCGCAGCGTCGGCAAAGCAACCGGCCAGGATCGCCGCAACGGCGGCGCGGTCCGTCGACCCGGCGGCCAGGTCGACGCCCGCCAGATAGTCCCGCAAGTTCGCCGCCGCGCTCGCCAGGGCGGTCTCGACGGCCGGCGGCGCGGCCGGCGACGCGGCGAAGGACGCCGCTAGCATGGACTGCTCCAACCGCTCCGCCTCCAGTTCCACGTCCTTCACCCGTTGCCGCAGCTTCTCCGCCGGCCCGCGCGGCGCGCCGAGCGGCACCTTGAGGGCCCGCCGCACGGCCCGAAGCGGCACAACGACCTGCAACTGCCACGCCCCGGCCGCGGCCCGCGCCGAATCGAGCTCGGCGGCGGTCAGCCAGCCACCGCCGTGGCACGCCCACCACAGGCAAAACAGCAGCAGATTGACGTCGGCGCCGTGCCGGTCCTGCAGTGCCAGGCAAGCATCGGCGACACCGGTCCGCGCATAGACCGCGAGGCTGAAGTCCCACAGTGACGGCCGGTCGGCATCCATTGCGCAGCACCCGGTCAGGGGCCGCCGCAATAGATGCCGAGGCCACGCGCCGTGCGCACCATCACCCCGTTAGGATCAACGCGCCGGTATTGCGCGATGGCGTCGGCGATGGGAACGGCGACGATCTCCCGGTTCTGCCAGGCGACCAGACAGTCGGACTCGCCCGCGGCGATCAGGTCCACCGCGGCGACCCCGAAGGCCTGGGCGAACAGCCGGTCCTGGGCCCCGGGCCGGGCGCCGCGCTGGACGTGGCCAAGCACGGTAACGCGCGTCTCCGCCCCCGTCGCGTCGGCGATCCGGTCGCCCAGGTAGGCGCCGATGCCGCCATAGCGGGTCTGGCCGTCGGTGTGCATGATCATGGCCGGCTCGCCATCCTCGCGTTTCACGGCCTCGGCCACGATGATCAGGGCGAAGTTGCGGCCACGCATCTTCAAGCGGTCGATCTTCTGGGCGATCGGATCGATCGCGTAGGGGATCTCCGGGATCAGGATAATGTCGGCGCCGCCGGCGATGCCCGCGGCCAGCGCGATGTGGCCGGCATCGCGGCCCATGACCTCGAGGATCATCACCCGGCTGTGGCTTGCCGCCGTCGGCTGCAGCATGTCCATCGCCCCGGTGGCGACGTCGACCGCCGTCGCATAGCCGATCGAGAACTCGGTCGAGCCGAGGTCGTTGTCGATCGTCTTGGGAATGCCGACCAGGGGAATGCCGCCGATTTGGGCCAGACGGCGCAGGATATCCATGGAGCCGTCGCCGCCGATGCCGATCAGGGCATCGAGCCGCAGTTCCCGATAACCGTCGACGATCTCGCCCGAACGATCGACGATCGTGCCGTCGGCCATCGGGAAGGCGAAGGGATCGCCCTTATTCGTCGTGCCCAGGATCGTGCCGCCCTGCCGCAGGATCTCGCCGGTGAACATCTGCGGTTCCAGCTCGAGGTAGTCGAGCGGCCGTGCCAGTAGACCCATGGTCCCCTCGTGGATACCCAGGACCTCCCAATCGTGGCCCTCGACCGCGCGGGTCACGACGCCACGAATAGCGGCGTTCAGGCCAGCGCAGTCACCGCCGCTGGTGAGTATTCCGATACGCTTTTTCATGAAGTCCGGTCCCAGGTCGGCGCATGCCGCGGCAACGCAGACGGCGGCGCCGGGGCGCCCCATGGTGCATCGCACAACCGGCGGCCCGTGCCCCCGTCTTTTACCATCACCGGTCCCGCTGTGAATCGTTTTTTGCTATACTCGAATGCGCAGGTGAAATCGCCAACGGCAGTTGCGATGGACGACCCGAAGACCGTGCGCAAAAAGCTGGAAGAGCGGCGCAGCGAGCATCGCGATCTCGACGACGTCATCCGGCAAATCAGCGGCGGCGCCCCGTTCGACCAGCTGCAACTTCAGCGGCTGAAGAAGCGCAAGCTGCTGCTGAAGGACGAGATTGCTCAGCTGGAGAGCGAGATCGTGCCCGACATCATCGCCTAGTACCGGCTATCGCTGGCGGCGGAGTCGTGATTCAAAGGATGGATGAACATCCAGGACGCGACTCCGATCATATTGACGGAGGAGGAGCGGGCGGTGCTTGAGAGCATGGTCCGATCTCCGAAGACGGAACAGGGCGTGAGCGAGCGCGCCCGCATGGTGTTGTTGGCGGCGGACGGCCGCTCGACGCGCTCCATTGCGGCGGCGCTTGGCACCTGGCCGGGGCGGGTCAGCCGCTGGCGCACGCGCTTCGCGGCGGAACGGCTGGCCGGGCTGTCGGATCGAGCGCGGCCGGGGGCGACGCCGATCTACACGGCCGAGACGGGCCGGCGCATCCTGGCGCAGTTGGACGAGCCGCCGCCCGCCGGCTTCGCTCGCTGGACGGCGCCACTGCTGGCCCGGGCGCTGGGCGATGTGTCGGACCAGTACATCTGGCGCTTCCTGCGCCGGCAAAAGATCGACCTGGCCGGCCGTAAATCCTGGTGCCAGAGCAACGATCCCGAGTTCGTCCCCAAGGCGGCCGAGATCGTCGGCCTCTACTTGCACCCGCCGGAGGACGCCATCGTGCTGGCGGTCGACGAGAAGCCGCACATCCAGGCGCTGGAGCGCGCCCAGGGCTATCTGAAGCTGCCGAACGGGCGCGCCCTGATCGGCCATGGCCACACCTATAAGCGACACGGCACGACGACGCTGTTTGCCGCTCTCAACGTCGCCAGCGGCGAGGTTCAGGCCGGACACTACGAGCGGCGGCGCCGCCGTGAGTTCCTCGACTTCATGAACCGCTTGGTGGCCGCCTATCCCGACCGCGAGATCCATGTCGTTCTCGACAACCTGAACACCCATAAGCCCAAGCGCGACCGCTGGCTCAAGGCGCATCCCCATGTCCACTTCCACTTCACGCCCAACTACGCCAGCTGGCTCAACCAGATCGAGATCTGGTTCTCGATCCTCAGCCGCGCCGCCCTGCACGGCGCCAGCTTCACTTCGCCCCGACAACTCAGGGACGCCATCGATGCCTTCATCCACGCCCACAACAAGACCGCCAAGCCTTTCCGTTGGGTCAGCACCAACATCCATCAGAAGAGGCTCAAACCACGTCATCGCGATTTGTGATTCCCGGTACTAGCGGCCTGACCCTGACGCTTGGGGACCCCAGGCGTCGGGTGAAATCGGCCCACGGAATCGATAGGCGGAGGTATTCGTGCCCGCGCGCGCCGGCCGCTGCCGTTGGCTAGACGAGACCCTGCTTGTGCGCATACATGGCCTTGTCGGCCTGCTCGAGCGCTTCGCCGGCATTCTCCTGCGACTTCGCCGTGTGCGCGCCGTAGGTGACGGACAGGCCGAGAACATTGCCGTTCCACTCGAGCGGATTGGTGGCGATCGCATTGGCCAGACTGTCGGCCTTCTCGACGGCCCGCCCAGTGTCCGTCTGCACCAGGATGACGCCGAACTCGTCGCCGCCGAGTCGGCCGACGACGTCCGACTCGCGCACGCTGTTGGTCAGAATCTCGCCGACATGCTTCAAAGCCGCATCGCCGGCGGCATGGCCGTGCTGGTCGTTGATGGCCTTCATGCCGTTGATGTCGAAGTAGAGCACGCTGGCCGCGGTGCCATAGCGCTCGGCGAGGGCGACCGAGCGGCCGAGTTCGCGCACGAAGGCGCGGCGGTTGGCCACCGGGACGAGCGAATCCTCGTCGGCCAGCTTCTCCAGATAGCCGACCCGCTGGTGGGACCGCGTCAGGTCCTCGCGCAGCCGCTGCACCTTGGCCATCAGCATCTCGATCGCGACCCGGACCTTCGGTGTCAGATCGGTGTCGGGAATGCCGGCGATGGTCGCCACGTCGACCGCCGGCCGGATGGTGCCGCCATATTGCGGGGCTACGACACCCGCGCCCGCCGTCGGCGTCGCGGACCGGATCACCACGGTGTCGCGAATGGGCCTCGATTCGGTGATCTTCATGGGCAGCCCCCGGGGCCCTCTCGCCCAGCGTGCCGGACCGGTCCAGGCGCCGGCCTACGCTGACGTTAGCGATATGGCGTTAAGAAACCCTTGCGCGAGCAGCCTTCCGGCCACTCTTGCCTGCGTATTGCTATTGCGTCGGCGCTTTCTGTAGGTTTGCGCGTCGCCTCTGCCACGCACGGCGCCGGCGATCCAGGCGAATGAAAGAGCTTGCTTAGATGGACCCGTTGGTCGGCATCATCATGGGCAGCCAGTCCGACTGGCCGACCATGCGGCATGCCGCGGCGACGCTGGACGAGCTGAACATCCCCCACGAGGTCCGCATCGTGTCGGCGCATCGCACGCCCGAGCGGCTGGCCGACTACGCCACGACCGCCCGCGACCGCGGCCTCGCCGTCATCATCGCGGGCGCCGGCGGCGCCGCCCATCTGCCGGGCATGACCGCGTCGATGACGCCCCTGCCGGTGTTCGGCGTGCCGGTGGAAAGCTCCGCCCTGGGGGGACTGGACAGCCTGTTGTCGATCGTCCAGATGCCGGCCGGCGTGCCCGTCGGCACCCTGGCCATCGGCAAGGCCGGGGCGATCAACGCAGCCCTCTTGGCGGCCGCGGTGCTGGCGCTGCGCGACCCCGCGATCGCAACGGCACTGGACGACTGGCGGGCCCGGCAGACCGCGGCGGTGCCGGCAGCGCCGACAGCGGACGCCGACCCCTAGGTGGCCGTTCCTCCCGGGTCGACGATCGGCATCCTCGGCGGCGGTCAGCTCGGCCGCATGATCGCGCTGGCCGCGGCCTCGCTCGGCTATCGCTGCCATATTTTCTGCCCCGAGGGCGACGCGCCGGCGACCCAGGTGGCGCCGGCGACGATCGCGCCCTACGACGACACCGCGGCCTTGGCAACCTTCGCCGGCGCCGTCGACGTGGTCACGCTGGAGTTCGAGAACGTCCCGCTGGCCACCGTCGAGACACTCGCCGCGGCGGTGCCCTGCCACCCCGGTCCGCGGGCCCTCGCGATCGCCCAGGACCGGCTGGCCGAGAAGGCATTCATGCGCGAGGCCGGCGTGCCCACAGCCGCCTTCGGCCGCGTCGGCACACCGGCGGATTTGGCCGACGCCCTCGGCGTGATCGGCGTTCCCGCCGTGCTCAAGACGAACCGCATGGGCTATGACGGCAAGGGTCAGGTCCGCCTCGACAGCGCCGCGGCAGCCGCCGACGCGTGGGCGGCGATCGGCGGCCAGCCGGCAATCCTCGAGGCATTCGTACCGTTCGCCCTGGAGGTCTCGGTCATCGTCGCCCGCGCATCGAACGGCACGACGGCCGCCTATGTGCCGGTCGAGAACCGGCACGACAACGGTATCCTGCGCGAGACGATCGCCCCGGCCACACTCGCGCCGGACGTCGCGGCAGGCGCGCGGGCCCATACCGAGCGGCTGGCCGCGGCGCTCGATTTGGTCGGCGTCCTGGCGGTCGAGTTCTTCGTCACGACCGACGGCACGTTGCTGGCCAACGAGCTGGCGCCGCGGCCGCACAATTCCGGCCACTGGACGATCGATGCCTGTGCGGTCAACCAGTTCGAGCAGCTGGTGCGCGCGATCTGCGGCCTACCGCTGGGCGATCCCGCGCGCCATGCCGACGCGACGATGCAGAACCTGCTGGGAGCCGAGGTCGATACCTGGCCGGCGCTGTTGCGCGAACCGAATGTTCGGTTGCATCTCTACGGCAAGGCCGTTGCCCGGCCGGGCCGCAAGATGGGCCACGTTACGCGTCTGTCACCGTGTACCGGCCCAAGCTGACTCGGCGCCGCCGCTACCGCCGATAGACGGCCGCACGAAACATGCGGAGCGGGTCCGGCAGCCGCTTGGCCATGGCCTGCAGGCGACCGGTCACTTGGGGGATCCGCATGGCGTCGCGAATGCGCCGGTCGAGGAAATCCCAGGTCGCGCTGGTCCCCTCGGAGTTGTCGTTGAGCCAGTAGAGCACCGTCGCGCTGTAGACGCCGGCGAGCAGTGCCCGCTTGGTATAGAAGTTGTAGTCCGTCGCCGTATCGCCGGCGGCGTACCAGATCGCGTCGATCGTCCGGTAGAGGCACCGACACGCCAACGCCGCGCGCTGCGGCCGGGCCAGGAACAGCACCGCCCGCCGGACCGCCTCGCGATGCGGGGCGCTCTGCTCGAGCCGCAGCCGCACGCCGGCGGCGACACGCTTGCGCACCTTCATGGCGGCGAGATCCTGTCTCGCCAGTCCTTCCAGCATGCGCTGATCGGCCCATGTGCTGTGGAACTCGACCAGCTCGACGATGCCGCCGGGGAAGGCGCGCACGGCCATGCTCTCGTCGAGGCCAGCGTCGCGCACACCGTCGCGCAGGCTGGCCAGCGTCCAGCCGTCGAACGGCACGTGGGTCAGCGTCGCCTCGAGGATCGCTTCGCGTGTGATGTCCATGTCGAACACCGGTGCCTCGGACCGCGGTGCCTCGGACCGGGCCGCGCCGGCCTTGGCGTCGGCTCGTCTCTTGGCGCTGGTGCCAGGACGCTTCTTCGGCCCGGGTTTGGTGTCGTCAGTCATTGATAGCCTCCTGCTGTTCTGCGGCTCTCGCTTCCTGAGCCTGAGTTCCAATACGTTCGGCGCGGTTCAGTTCCTCGACGAAGCCGAAGTTGGCCATATCCTTGATCCGCATCGGATAGAGCACGCCGTCCAGATGGTCGCATTCATGCTGAATGACGCGGGCCGGAAAGCCCCTGGCCGCCGCCGTCACGACCGCGCCCGCCAGGGTCTGGTAGCGGTAGCGGATATGGTCGTAACGCGGCACCTCGCCAGCCATGCCCGGCAGCGACAAGCAGGCCTCCCAGCGCAGGTTCTGCGCGTCGGACAGCGGTTCGATCACCGGGTTGACCATTGCGGTCAGCGGCGTCGCCGCATCGTCGTCGTCGTCGACCTCGTCGTCGGCCTCGCCGCCCCGGTCCGCGGCCCGTTCTGCGGGAATCTTGATGATGACGAGGCGCTGCGACACGAACACCTGCGGCGCCGCCAGGCCGATGCCGACGGCGTCGGCCAGCGTTTCGACCATATCGTCGACCAGGGCGCGGACCTCCGGCGCGGTCGGATCGGGGATTTCCGCCGCCCGTTGGCGCAGCACCGGATGGCCCATGCGCGCTATTTTCAGTATCGCCATACCTTCAATATGCGGTGCCTCGCGGCGGGCGTAAAGGCCGGGAGCGCCACCGGAACGGCCGGATTTCGTTAACGATTTATTAACCATTGCCACTGGAGCATCACCAGCATGGCTGTTACCGCACGCAAAAAAACACAAGCGGACAATGCACCGCCACGGCCGGCCGCGCATTCTGGCGCGCCGGCGGGAAGGGCGCTAAGCTCGCAGCCACAATCGTCCCCGGCCGCGCTGCTTCAAAACAGGATCTACCGGGCCTTTCAGATGACCGCCCTCACGTATATCGACGGCCGCTGGTACGAGGGCAATCCGCCGCTGATGGGCGCCACGACCCACGCCGTCTGGTTGGGCTCCGTCGTCTTCGACGGTGCGCGGGCGTTTGAGAACGTGACGCCGGACCTCGACGGCCATTGCCGGCGCGTCGTCGCCTCGGCGCGCGCGTTCGACCTGTCGCCGATGCTGACAGCCGGCGAGATCGAAGAGATCGCGATCGAGGGCATCGCCAAGTTTCCGCCCGGGGCCGAGCTCTATGTCCGGCCGATGTTCTGGGCCGAAAGCGGCCTGCGCATCCTGCAGGCGGATCCCGCGAGCACCCGTTTCGCGCTGGTGCTGGAAGAGGCGCCGATGCCGCCGGCCAGCGGCTTCTCGGCCTGCCTCAGCAGCTATCGGCGGCCGACACCGGAATCGGCCCCGACGGACGCCAAGGCGTCGTGCCTCTACCCCAACGGCGCGCGCGCCATCAAGGATGCCCAGGCCCGCGGCTATGACAATGCCGTCATCCGCGACGCCATCGGCAACATCGCCGAGTTCGCGACCGCCAACATCTTCATCGTCAAGGACGGCATCGTCTACACGCCGATGCCGAACGGCACGTTCCTGTCCGGCATCACCCGCGAG
>CBDHDN010000054.1:0-15643 GCA_965261585.1 Alphaproteobacteria bacterium | reverse complement strand
GTGCAGGACTATCTGGACGCGCAACAACCCCTGGCCAAGTTCAACATTCCAGTGTCACTCGGTGTGAGGAGATCACCATGAAGTTGAGATCTTCGCCAGCTGGCAAGCGCGGCAGACAGAAGCGCGCAAAATGGTCGACAGAGCATCGGTCGAGCCTCCCTGTCAGGCTGCGGTCCTGATAGCGTAGGAGAACCGCTCCAAGGTAGTCTGTGAGCTATTTCACTGGATATCGACCGCAACGTCGCCGAGGGAAGCAAGTCAGCGAACAGGCGCAGCCGTGCTTGTTGACCAACGGGGCGAAGATCTGCGCTGGCGGGACGTCCTCAGACCACCTCGACCTTGTGCTCGATGACCTGAAAGAGGCAGAAGACCAACCCGCCCGGTGAGCGAAAGCAGGCCGTGATGCGGCTGCCAAACTCGCCGTCGATCCGGTCCGGCCCATGCAATAGCGTGGCGCCGGCGTTCCGGGCGGTCTGCATGGCGGCGTCGATATCATCGACCATGTGCGACATGTGCGTGGCGCCGTAGTCGAGCTTCTCGCTCAGCGTCTTTTCAAGGCCGAGCTCGCCCTCGAACAGCACCAGATACTTGTCGCCGACCTTGACCATCGCCTGTTGCTGGTCGCGGTCGCCGACCCGGACCGTCTCGCGCTCGACGACGATCTCATGGCCCATCTGGCGATTGAACTCGACCTCGGCGGCCAGGTCCGGGCATTTCATTCCGATGTTCCACAAACGCTTCGACACGAGCAATGTCCTATATCAGATTGCAGTTACCGGAGGTCCAGAACTTCAGAGTTCACCACGAGATTTTCGTTCAGTGAACTCGAAAGGGCGTCAATAATATTCTGGGCCGCAACCATCGCCATACGGGCCATGCATTCAGCCGTCATGGAAGCATTGTGAGGGCTTAGAACCACGTTCTCTAGTTTCAGCAAAGCATTATCCGGTCTCGGCGGCTCGTCAGTAAACGTGTCGATTCCAGCGCCTCGAATATGGCCCGATGTCAGGGCCAGCTGCAGTGCGGCTTCATCGATCAGCTCGCCCCGCGACACGTTGATCAGAAAGGCATCCGCCTTCATCGCTTGTAGTTCGGATGGTCCCATCATGCTTCTCGTGTCTGCATTGAGAGGCGCGTGCAGGGAAACGTAGTCGGCTCTGCCGAGTGCGGCCTTCAGATCGGTCACGCCGCTGAAACCGCATTCCTCGAGTAGATCCTCCGGCACGTACGGATCAAACACGTGAACCGTCATGCCGAAGGCAGCGCACAGCTGCGCCACCCGGCGCCCGATGCGGCCGAAGCCGATGATCAGGGCTGTCTTTCGCCACAGTTCCGTCAGGGTGCAGCTCTGTCGAGATGTGAAGTCGCCCTGACGTGCCTGACTGTCCGATGCGAGCCCCTGCTTCGCAAGCGCGAGCATCAAGTATAGGGCATGTTCGGCAACGGTCGGCGCAAGGACGTCACCGACGATTGTCAGCGGTATGCCCCGACGCGTCAGCGCTGCAACGTCGACTTTGTCGAACCCGACGCCCAGGCGCGAGATGACTGCGAGGTTGGGCATGTCATCGATGAGCTGAGCGTCGATTTTAAGGTCTCTGACCAGAATGCCGTACGTTTCCTCAGCCGCCGACCGGGCGGCTGATATGCTACACAGTGGAATCACTTCAACGGCAATATCCGGGTGCTGCCTGAGCAATTCCAGACCGCCTTCGTGCACTTCGTCGTTGCCTTCGAAGAGAACCTTCTTCCGTCGCCGAACCATGGGCTGCCTCCAAGGCCTTGCCGGCCGCAGCGCTCCGCGCCGCATTTCCGCTACATCGGAAAGTTCATCTCGACCTTGGTCAACGCTTCCACGAGCGCCGGCCTGCCTTCCCGGTTGGCCGCGGCGGCGCGCTTGATGGCCGGCGCCAGGCCGGCCGGAGTTTCCACCCGCTCGGCGTGGGCGCCCAGGGCCTCTGCGACCCCGGTATAGTTGCCGCCCATCGTATTGCTCCCGAACCGCTTCGTCGCTTCCGGCATGTAGTTGTCGTAGTTCGTCATCACGCCGTTGTTGAGCACGACGGTCAGGATTGGGATTTCCGATCGCACCGCGGTTTCGATATCCATGCCGGACATGCCGAAGGCCGCATCCCCCATGATGTTGATCACCTGCTTGTCGGGGGCCGCCAGCTTGGCACCGATAGACAGCCCGAGCCCATAGCCAAGCTGGGTCGACTTGCCCCAGCCGATGTAGCCACGCGGCGTGACCGGCTTCCATATCGGCACGAGCTGGTCGCGCGGGTAACCGGAATCATGTGTGATGATCGTATCGGCGACGTCGAACGCAGTCTCGAGCTCACGGAACACGCGGTAGGGGCTGATGGGCACCTCGTCGGAGGTCAAGCAAGGCTCCCATTCCGCCACGAACTTGTCCCGAATGGCAGCAACGCGGTGCACCGCTCCATTGCCGTCGCCGCGGGCTTTGACACCATCCTGGCGCCTATACTCTTCGATCATTTGCCTGAGAACCAATTTGGCGTCGCCGATCGCGCCGAGCGCGACCTCGTAGTCCTTGGCGATGTCCTCGGCGCAATTGGTCACCTGACCCATGGTGATGCCGTCGCGCATTGGCGTCGTGAATGTGTTGCGGGTGAAGCTGGTGCCGATGCCAAGTGCGAAGTCGGTCGAATCCCGAAACCGGCGGACCATCAGCGTATAAGATTTGCCGCCGGTGCCCAGCGCGAGGGCATGCGTTTCCGGGAATGCGCTCTTGCCCGCCAACGTGGTCATCACCGGGATCTGGGCCAGCTCGGCAAACTCGATGAGCTCCGCCGTCGCTTCGGCGTAGAGCACCCCTTGCCCGGCGACGATGATCGGATCGGAGGCTTTGACGAGGCCCGCGATCAGGTCGCGCACATCCTCGGCCGAGGCGGCGGAGCGGCGCCGCTGGACCGGCGCATAAGCCACCTCGTCCGTCGGAAAGTCGGCCGCCATCACGTCGTTCGGCATTTCCAACAGCACTGGTCCCAGGTGGCCATGCTTCAATTGCGTGACGGCCCGGCGCATCATGGTCGGGATGTCGGCAACATGGTGTATCTGGGCCGCCCATTTCGTGACGTGACGGTAGTTGCGCACGGCTTCGAACGTCGGGTGGACGCCCTGTCGAGAGAGCGGTTCCCCACCGGGTAGGTGAAGCATCGGAACCGAATCCGCGTATGCCTGCGCGACACCGGCGAACGCGTTCTCGGCGCCCGGGCCCTGCTGCATGGTAAAGACCCCGAATCGCCGGCCATTGCTGGTCCGGCTGAAGCCGTCGGCGATGTTGACGCCGGCGCGCTCCTGACGGCTGATAATCGGTCGAATGCCGACCTTGGTGGCGGCTTCGATGAGGTCCTGATGAGGGAAGGCGGCGAGGAACTCGACACCCTCGGCCTTGAGCACGCGGGCTATTACATCGTAACCGTTCATGTCGACTCCTTATCTTCAGTGTAGATTCTCACCCGTATTTCTTCCATCAGGATCAGCTCCAGCCGCAGACCACCGCCAGCAAACTGGCGGAACCGCCGCCCTGCCTGTCTCACAGCCTAGCGGTAGTCGATTGCCGTAGCCCCCGCCAACGCCTGCTCGGCCGCGTTGATCAGGCACAGGGCGTCGCGCGCATCCGCCAATGTAGACAGCGGCGCGTCGCCTGCCGCCAGGCAGCGAGAGGCAAAGTGCTCATACACGTAGCGGAAGCTGTCGCGGTACGCAGGCTTGTCCCAACCGGGTAGTGGCGCCTCGCCGCAATAGACATCGTCATATGTGTGGGCGAAGCCGCCTTCGGTCCCCAGCAGCTTGTAGAAGACGGTCCATGGCGCGCCGGTCCGATCGTCGGCAACGAGGCTCCCCCAGAGATTGGCGATTGCCCCATCCGGCATCTTCAACACCAACATCACTTGGTCATCCGCGTCAGGGTCGCTGAAGTGCATGTGGCTCGCAGCCGCGACGACACTTGTCGGGCGACCGAGGAAATACAACAGCGCATAGGCGTGGTGGATGCAAAGATGGCGCAACGTTGTCCCGGGCTCGCCCACAGTCCCGGGCTCGCCATCGGCGTCATGCCTCTGGTTGTAGATCAGCCAGAAGTTGGCGACGCGACCGAACTTGCCTTCGCGCAGTAGCTCTTTCGCGCGCCTCAGCGCCGGTGCGTAGACATAGTTGTGACACGGCACGCAGAAGCGGCCGGCGCGTTCGGCCTCCTGCTGCAGCGAGTCGATCTCCTCAACGGTGCTGCCAACGGGCTTTTCCACGATGACGTGCTTGTGTGCGCGCAAGCCCTCCAACGCGAAGGGAGCATGCCCGTCAAGCAGCGTGCAGACCGAGACGACCTCGACTTCGTCGTCTTGTATGAGTTCCTCGCGAGAGGCGTAGGCGCGACCACCATGTTGTTCCACGAACTGGCGGACGTTTTCGGGGTTTCGGCTGAAGGCGCCGGCAACATGCAACCCCTCTACCGCGTTGATGGCCTCTGCATGAAGCGTCGCCACGCCGCCGGTGCCGATGAGACCCACGCCAGTCGAATTGGTCATGATATCCTCGTCCTCAGTCTGCCAGTGTCTATTGCACTTCCCTCGCGGCGGCTATCTGGATGAGGCGCGGACGGGGCCGACCAAAGCCGCCAGGGCGCCTCCGGTCAGCAACCCCGCTCACAGCGGCCCATCGAGGAATACAATCGTGAAGGCCCCGGCCATGCCTGTGGCCCCGACCATCACGCCGACCGACAGATCAAACTCGCCGGCAATGAGCAAAAGCGTCACCGGGACCGCGATGATGCCGACCGATGCCGCAACCTCCAAATAGTTCCGCGTTCCGGAGAAAGAGAGGAAACCGGCGTCGCCGGCGACGCTCGCAAAGAAAAGGAAAACGAGGGCGGTTCCGGCGACCGCGGTGAGTTCCGGCCTCAGTATCAACGCGCGGAGCCGGCCGCGCGATCTGTCCATAGAAACCGCGCTCGGTTGAGACGTCTCTGGGCTGGTGAGTTCCACCGGGGCTGATCTCTTTCGTGGTTTTACGCACACTGCCACAGAAGCTGCCGCCGACAGACTCGCGATACGCGAATCTGTCGGCGGCAAGGTGAACGGATAGCGCTAGCGAAAGTTCTGAGCCGAAAGCTCGATGATCTGCTCCGCGTTCTCCGGCGTGATAATGCCGGGACCGGTAGGAATGAAATCGGTCCCCGGCGTGATGCCATACCGTATGAAGTGTATCAGGAACACGGCCGGCAGATAGCCCTGGTGGTACTGCTGGTAATCCAGCGCGAAGTCGAGCTTTCCGTCGACCAGCCCATTAACCACGAGATCGTCGAGAGCGATGGTTCCGAAATGCATGCTCTTACCACGCTCGCCGAGCCGTTCCCTGGCTATGAGCATTGCCGGCGCACAGCATCCGCCGGTCGAGAAGATGCTGTCGATCGTCTCATCCTTTTCGAGCGTCGCCATCATGGCGTTGATGAGCTTCGGCGTGTCGAAGAGGACTGTCTCCGGCACCTCGACCAACGACGTTTTCCCGGGCTGGAAGCCCTCGATGAATCCCTCCACCCGGTTATCGATATCGGGGATGCCGGGGGCAGTCGTGGCGATCAGCGCGTGCTTGGCGCCGGTCTTCTTCATCTGTTCTCCGCCGATGACGCCGTTGTCCCTTTCATCCATTCCGACGAATGCGAGCGCGCCGACGATCTTCTGCTGGCCGAATCCGGAATTGGCCAGAACGACGGGAATGCCCATGTCGACAGCCTGCTTGATGCTGGCGTTCATCGCTTCCGGTCGTGGATTGGCGACGATGATGCCAGCGGGCTCGGAGGCAATGGCGTTTTCGACCGCGATCCTGTAGTCGAATGCCGATGCGTATCCCTTGGGCCCCGGCGCCCGGTATTTGGCCTCAAAGCCCAAGTCTTCGCCGGCTTGCTCGAACCCTTTCATAATCGGCTGCCAGAACTTTTCGGACGCCGAATTCCCCAAGTAGATAATGAGCGGCTTCTCCTCCTGGCTCATTGCCACGGGCGACAGGGCTGTTCCGGCGAGCCCGACAGCCAGCAGCGCCGCCCCTAAAGACGCCGTCCAGCGGCGCCAAACATGTTGGCCTTGACCGATTGATGGAACCTTCATTTCACCCTCCCGACTGTTTTGGGCTTGCCGTCCTCTGCTTGATTGAAGCGCACCCCTGGCCGACGAGGCGACGGCCAGGGTCAATGGCGCTCCTCCGTAATATAGCGAGTATCGTGTCGGCAAGGAAAGGGGATTGTGCATCGTGCACGATCCCGGGTAATTCAAGGGGACACGATTGGACACGATACTTAATTGTTGGTTCCCAGGCCCGCACGCCTTTTACCGCCCGGCCCTTACTCTTGGGCCTCGGGCCCGGCTTGCGGCGGCGTAGGGTGCGCCCGAGGGTCCGTTCCAGGCCGGCGACGAGGCGCCGCCGCCCAGCGGACGGCCAGTCCGCTGATGCCGCCTGAGCTGTTCGAGGTCCTCGTCGGCGGGCGGAACTGAGAGAAACGCTCGCCAATCCCCGATCATCCCGAGCAGCGGCGTCACTGCGACCAACCCGTCGCCGCGCGCCTCCAGATGGGCGCGGGCGCTGCTCCACGGCCAATCCTCGGCGCGCGCCACCAGGCGCGCCCGGACGGGGTTGAGCTCGACGTAGCGTGCGGCCCGCAACCAGGTGGCGGCCATCCAGTGGAACGAGGCGAAACGTCCCTGCCAAAGATAGCCGCGCCAACCCTCTCTGAGATTGACGTGCCGCGCATAGCGGCGATGCGCCTTGCCGATCGCCAGGCGCAGGCCGTCGGTCGTCTTCGGGGTGGCGATCAGATGCACATGGTTCGGCATCAGACTATAGGCCCAGATGGCGACCGTCGAGCGCCAGCGAGCCGAACGGCGGAACCCAGCAAAAGCGCCGGCGTTTCGTGCTAATGCGCCTGGCCCCCGCGAACGGCGGCGTTCGACAGCTCCCTTGGCGCCAAGTCGCCTATGGAGGCGGCTTCGGGTTCCTGTGCCGCCGACGCATCATCGGCCGGCGTGGGCACCGGCGTGTCGAACTGATAGCCTGGATCCTCCTGCTGTCGGCGCCAGGTCTCGCGCATCTCCCGCCAGGCCCCGACGAGCGTCCGCGGCGTCGGCATGTCATGCGCCACGGCGCGATGCAGGGCCTTCAGTCGGTAGCATGGGATGCCCGCGAACATGTGGTGTTCAAGGTGCCAGTTCATGCGCCAGTAGAGGAACTCCGACAACGGATCGAGGGTGTTCGTGCGCACGCACTTGCGGAAATCCGGCACGTTGTCGCGCAGACCGCAATGCATCGGCACGGCGACGAAATAGCGCCACCAGTTCGCGATCGCCGGCGCCAGGCTGAACAGGACCGGCACGATCCACAGGCCGTAGGCGAACGAGACCGCGGCCACGGCGACGTGGATCAGCAGCACGACGCGGGCCCAGGTGACGGCGCGCCGCCGCGCCACGGGTTCATTGGCGTAGAGCGCTTCGAGCCAGCCCGGCGTGCTGAGCACCGTGTAGCGCCCGAACGACGTTCTGATGACGCCGCCAATGATGTTGATGACGCCGCGCGATTCGAAGCCGCCGGTGACGTTGAAGGTGAACAGCTGCAAGAGATAGACCGGCGCCAGCGACGGCGGCTTCGGCAGCACCACCTCTTTGTCGGCGCGCGAGTGCAGCGTGTAGGTGTGGTGATAGGTGTGGCTCATCGCGTACTCGTGGAAATTCCACCAGGTGAGCACGCTGTAGAGGCGCAGAAACGCGGCGTTCAGCCACCGCGTCTTGAACACGGTCCCGTGGCCGAGCTCATGGCAGGCGAAGATGTAGTGTGAGGAAACGGTGCCGTGGGCGAACAGCGCCAGGGCGAAGCCCAACCACATCTGCCGTTCGAAGAAAATGAAAGTCAGCGCCGCCGTTACCGCCGCCAACGCCAGGTGGCCGAGCGCCTGAAACAGCCCCTGGCCGTCGCTCCTTTGCGCCAGCCCGCGCAGTGTCGGCCGATCGATCGGGCACCGGTACCAGTCGACCGTGTAGCTCTTGAACAGCTGGTCCAGGGACTCGGCGTCGGTGCTCATTTTGTCCTCTCCTCCGATTGGGTCGCGTCCCGGCGGCGGCGTGCCTCGGCGCCACCCAAAGGCCCGATCCACGCTGCCGGCGTTCACCACACCGGAGCCTCCAGGCATGCGACACCGGCTTTGCGCCACGCTCGGCGACCGCCGTGGCCCACGCACGTGGACGAACCTAGACACATCCCTGTGGCGCGAGCAACGATCGGCGTGACCGCGGCGAATTTTCGGGCCGCGCCTGCCCCGCGCTAGCGTACCGCGAGCAGCTCAACGTCGAAATATCAGCGTGACGTTCGGCGCACTCCGTCGTGGCAACGCGTTCAGGGGCTTGCCCCAAGATACAGTGTCCGCCCAATGAACTTGCCGTTGGCGGCACGCTGTGGGCGGCTTACTTGGGCACGTCGTCGGGGAAGAACCTGAAGACGCTGTCGAGCGGGTTTGGCGCCGCCTGACCGAGGCCGCAGATCGAGGCCTCGCGCATCGCCGCGCTCAGCTCCCGGCCGGGCCGGCTTCGAGCAGAAGCACGCGCGCCTCCGCCATCTCGCTCAGTCGACACGCGATCACCGCACCGGCCGCCCCGGCACCGACGATGATGTAGTCAAAGGCTTGCATGGTCGGAGACATACCTAACGGACGGCGCCGAGCGTCAATGCTCGAACGAGATAGCGCTGAAAGAGCCATTGGAATACGATCGGTGGCAGGGTGCCCGGTGTGGCGGCGGTGCCCAAAGCGGGGCACTTTCGGTGTCGTGCAAGCTGGCCATCGATGGTGCACCTCCCGGCGCGAGTCCCGGGAAATCTGCCCGCGGGATGCCGGCATATTGTGTAGCAACTGCCAGTCACGAGGAGACGCGCATGCATTTTGCCCTGTTCGGCGCCGGCCGGGTCGGATGGGTTCACGCCCAGAACATCGCGAATCACCCCGATGCCGCGTTGAGTCACGTCTACGACGTCGATAGCGCAGCTTCGGAGCGGGTCGTCGAGGCTCTGGGCGGGAAGGTAGCGGAAACTCCAGACGAGATCTGGAACGCTGACGGTATCGATGCGGTCCTCATCGCCTCATCGACCAACACCCACGTCGAGCTGCTGCGTGGGGCGATCCGCGCGGGGAAGGCCGTCTACTGCGAGAAGCCCATCGACCTCAATCTGGCCAAAGCGAAGACGTTGGCGGAGGAGGCGCGCGGCACCGACGTACCTGTGTTCATCGGCTTTCGCCGGCGCTTCCTGCCGGAGCTCCAGGCGATCCACGAGCGCATCCGCGGTGGCGACATTGGTCAGGTGGAAGTCGTACACATCATTGCCCGCGACTCCCAGCCGCCGCCGCTCGAGTACGTCAAGGTGTCCGGCGGCCTCCTGCGCGACAAGACCCTTCACTCCCTGGACCTTCTCTGCTGGTTGACGGGCGAGGCTCCGGTCGAGGTGCATGCGAGCGGTGCGTGTCTCGTGGACCCCGAAATCGGCCAGGCCGGCGACATCGACACCGTCATGGTCACGCTGAAGATGCCGGGCGGCGCGCTCTGCCAGATCACCAACGGCCGCCGTTCGGCTTTCGGCGCTCACGAGCGGGTCGAGGTCTATGGCGCGCTCGGGTTGCTCCAGTGGGATCCCGGTCACGAAAGACAGGTCGCCCACGCGACGCACGCGGGGGTCACGCTGAGCCGCGCAGAGCCCGACTCCACATTCATCAGACAGGAGACATTCGCGGCGGCACTCGATACGTTCATCCGCAGCGTCCAGTCCGGCGAAGCGGTCGCCCCATCGCTGGCGGACGGCTTGCGGGCCCAGATCATCGCCGACGCGGCAACCGAGTCGCTCGCATCCAGCCGACCGGTTACGATCGCCTACTGACTGCCTCGGGTACCTGAACATATCCGGTGGAGATGCGAAGGAAACGGTGCGCGTGGGGCTCATCGACGCTGGCTTCATGGGCAAGTGCCACGCCAGGGCCCAGGAACAGCCGAACCAGCTCCACTGGACGCCGCTCAACGCGCCGACCCAGACGCCGGAGCGCGGCGGCCACGGCCTGTCGGCGGCGGCCGATCGCGCGTCGCGGGTCACGATCGGCCATCCCGAGGGCATGCCGCTCGCCTTCGCCAACATTTACGCCGACTTTGCCGAAGCGATCCGCGCCGACCGCGCCGGGCGCGCCCGATCCGCTGGCGCTGGCCTTTCCGAGCGCCGAGGACGGGCTCCACTCCTTGCGGGTCGTCCATGCCGCGGTGGAGTCGGCCCGCGCACGGGGGGCGTGGGTCGACGTGTGACGGCGCGCTCCGCCGTAGAACCGCTGTTTGGCCCGCCCGAGCCCGTCGAGGGGCGACCTACGAAAACGAAACGCCCGCGACTGCCGGCCACTCTTCAATGGGCGGCGGCACGGGGCCGGGGCCGCCGCCGATGACGGACTGGTCGAGGTCGAGGAACGCACCGGTCATCATACCGGACTCGTCCGACGCCAGATAAGCGATCGCGCGCGCGACCTCGTCGGGCTTCAGCAGACGGCCGAACGGCATTTTCGCCTCGACCTGGGCAAGCCAGTCCTTGCCGCCGCTGTGACAGCGACGCTGGATCACGTCCTCGCCGTCCGAATCCATCCAGCCCAGGTTGATCGCGTTGACCCGGATGCGGTGGCGCACGATTGCATAGGCGACGTTCTTCGTCAGCGCGTTGAGCGCGCCCTTGGACGTCACGTAGGGACAGCTGTACGGCTCACTGCCATAGGATGCGACGCTGGAGATGTTGACAATCGACCCGGCCACGCCCTCGCGCGCCATCAGCTTGACCGCATCCTGGATCAGGAAGAACGGCGCCCGCACATTGATGGCCATCATGCGGTCGAAGAATTCGGGCGTCGTGTCCCAGATCGAGCCGCGCTCGGTCAGCGCCGCGATGTTGGCGAGCACGTCGAGCGTGCCGAAGGTCTCGTCGGCGGTGGCAATGATGCGCCGGCACGCATCGACGTCGGCCGCGTCGGCCTGCACGAACACGGCCTGACAGCCGTCGCCGCGCAAGCGATCGGCGACCGCTTTGCCGCGGTCGACGTTACGTCCCGTGACGATGATGCCGGCCGCGCCGCGCGCCGCGAACAGCTCCGCCGTCGCCCGCCCGAGGCCCTGGGTGCTTCCGGTAACGACGGCATATTTGCCGGCAAGTGAGTTCGTGTCGGTCATCAACTCCTCCCCTGCTCGATCACCAGCCTGACCTTGTTTTGCACGTGGCGGTGATCTCGCAGTCAGTCAGGCTCGAGAAGTGCCTCAACGCCTTGTTCATAACTGATATCGCCCCTTGAGCTAGTGCACCGATCCAGACAAATGATTCACCGTGCGCTGGAGCAACCCGTTGTTTTGTACTCAGAATCAGGTTTCCACTGTGACGGCTCTGACTGAGTCGGTGCACTAGTATCTCTGAGTGGTCATCGGATCAAGTCGTTGTTGTATTTATATGCCATCGTCAAACCGAGCTTGAATACCGCGAGCGGTAGCGCTGTGTGAATTTGAGGACGGCCTTGACCAACTGTGATGACCTAACGAGGCTGCGAAACTGTCGTGGACGCCGGCCGACAACAAACGCATACCGGGCTGGGACCAAGTGCGGCAAAGACTGGTGGGCGAGGATGATCGGCCCATGCTTTACGTCTTCTCCACCTGCACGCACCTGACCCGCACGTTGCCGGCGCTACAGCACGACGAGCACCGGCTGGAAGACTTGGGCACCGCCGCCAAGGACCACACGGCCGACGCGCTGCGCTATGGCTGTATGTCTCGACCCTATGTGCGTGACGCGCCGCTCACGCCTGAGCACGAGCATGAGCAGTGGCTCAAACGGCGTCGCCGGCGACGGTATGCCGGCCAGTTCCGTGATCAACCATCGGCGTGGGCGAATTGTTCGCCGCCAGCCGCTGGGCCTCGGCGATCTGCTAGCGGAACATGTACCTCACCGTGGGCCCGTCAATTCCAGCACTCGACTGGGACAGTAAATGCTTTGCACCGGCGGCTACGTCGGACCGGTCGGAGTTCGTCGGTCGATGGCGCGGTGTCGTAAGGGACACCCTGTCCGTCGAGAAACGACCGCACGGTGCCGGCGCTGAGCGCGAAGTTGACGTTCTGTGGGATGTCGCCGGTCGCGCGCGCAAAACGCTTGCGTCAAGCTTCGCCACGGCGACCCCGACGACGTTGCCGCTTGGTGTGCTTTTGCAGGATCGCCATCAGCAGCTCTCCCATTCGCGATCACTAATCCTCGCCGTGGCAAAGTGCGGGGCGACTCATCGTCCGCCGTGATCTTCCCGGCATCGGAGCTTCGTCGGTGCCGCTATCCGGATCGCGTCCGGGCGGTATACGATCTACTCGGAAACGGAACAACCTGATGGCACCCAATGTTGATCGATAGTGAAATTCTACAGGCTCGGGTGAGAATGATCTTCGAGGCGGTTGGCTCAAGCGCCGATGAGGCCGACACCGTTGCGCGAAACCTGGTCAGCGCAAATCTCGCCGGGCACGACTCGCACGGGGTCATCCGCGTACCCCAGTACGTCGACCTAACGCGCGAGGGACTATTGCGTCCAAACCAACGGCCACGGATTGACACCGACAAGGAGTCGTTCGCCATCATCGACGGCGAGCATGGCTTCGGCCAGGTCGTCGGTGAGGCCGCGATGGAGCTTGGTGTGCAGAAAGCCCGTCAGAATGCGGTAGCGATCGTTGGTGTTCGCAACTCCGGCCACCTCGGGCGCATCGGCTATTGGGCGGAACGGGTGGCCGCATTCGAAATCGTTTCACTCCACTTCGTCAACTCTCCCGGCCGCGGCGCGGTCCAGGTGGTGCCGTTTGGTGGCCGCGAGCGGCGCTTCGCGCCCAATCCCCTCGCTTGTGGCTTTCCGCAGGCCGGTCCCCCCATTGTCTTGGACATAACGACTTCCGTGTTGCCTGAGGGCAAGGTGCGGGTTGCCCGAAACAAGGGCGTTGCGCTGCCGGAAGGCGCGGCGATCGACGCGGGCGGCGCGCCGACCCGGGACCCCAATGCCTTCTACGGGCCACCACCGGGGGCGCTCCTGCCCTTTGGCGGGCACAAGGGGTCGGGCCTCTGCATGATGGTGGACATTCTCGCGGGCGCGTTGACGTCCGGCGGCTGCGCTGGCTCACGCGAGGCCGAAGGCAACAACATGCTGTCGGTGTTTATTGATGCAGCCCAGCTGCGCGGCAATAGCGAGCTCGGCGCAACCCTCGCCAGTGCCGCCGCATGGGTCAAGAGCTCTGCGCCAATTAGCGCGGATGGTGAGGTCTTGGTCCCCGGCGAGATCGAGGCGCGCCGCCGCGCTGACAGGCTCAAGCACGGCATCGTGGTCGACGAAGAGACGTGGAGGCAGATTGTCGCGACCGCGAAATCCGTGGGGCTGAACGAGCGACAGATCGCGCCGGAGGGGACACCGTCGCCTACCTTCCCGGCAAATCCAGGAGTTGGCTAAAGAACCAAGTGCGGGGCTGTGAGCCCGAACCAGGCGGCGAAGTCGCGATTCAATTGCGACAGCATTTGAAGCTCCATCAGGCCGGCTTCCACGAGGTCTTGGACACCGAGGAGGTGTTCGTGAAATGGCTCCGAACCTCTTGGCGCGGGCGCGCCATCTGCTGGCCGTCGAGACACAACAAGACGATGGGAAAAAGCGGCGGAATTGGGCCGCGAGTTCGGCTGTAGCGCAATTACGCGCAGCCAGCGCGACCGGGTCGGCCTAGGCGCCGACCGCCCGGGCGCGCGCCAGCGCCTCTTTGGCGCCGCGGACGACGAGGCCCAGATCATCCGTCGCTAGCACGATGGTCGCGCCGCGTTCCGTCCACTCGGGCTGCGCCCCGTCAGGCAACGCGATGCCCGGTGCGACCGCGATGCCGCGTGCCTTGGCGGCATCGAGGATCCGATTGATCGCATCCGCTACGACGGGATGGTCGAGCTGTCGCAGGTATCCGGCGCTGCCAGACAAGTCGTTAGGACCGATGCACAGGCAGTCGACACCGGGCACATCGAGGATCGCCTCGATGTCGCGCGCTGCGTCGACGTGCTCCAGCTGCGGCATGACGATGATGCTTTCGTTGGCGGTCTCCACATAGTCGTCAACGTTGCGGCCGTAGTCAGATGCCCGGCGCGGGCCGAAACCTCGGATGCCCTCAGGCGGATACTTGCAGGCCGCAACCGCGCGGCGCGCCTCCTCGGCGCTGCGGACCATCGGTATCAGGATCCCTTCAGCGCCCACGTCGAGTGCCTGCTTGATGAGAACGGGGTCGTTCCAAGGCACCCGCACCATTGGCACCGTCGGCTGCGCACGGAACGCCATGAGCACGGTCTGCAGCGACTCGATGGAGAACGGCCCGTGCTCCGTATCGATCAGGATGAGATCGAATCCGGTCGACGCCATGACCTCGGCGACCACCGAATCGGCCAGCGTCAACCACGCACCAACCACCGACTCGCCGGCGCGCAGGCGTCGTTTCAGGTCCAGGCTTCGTTCCGACATGACGGTCCTCCCCTATTTGTACTGCTACCCGCGCGACAGCCCGATGCGGTCAATCACTTCCGGATTCAATACGTCGGCCGAAGCCGGGCCGTGGCCGCTAAGAAGCGCCAGGATATGGTCTATGCATCGGTTTGCCATGGCCGCTTCGGATTTGGCGTCCAAGCCAGCCGCGTGCGGCGACAGGAAGACGTTGTCCAGAGTGAGAAGCGGCGATCCAACCGGAGGTTCGCTGGCGAATGCATCGATGCCGGCGCCGGCGATCGTTCGATCGACCAGGGCTGCATTGAGCGCGTGTTCATCGATGAGCGACCCGCGCGCCGTATTGACGATGTAGGCGGTCGGCTTCATCAAAGCGAGCTCCGCGGCGCCGATCAGATAGCGGGTCTCCGGCGCCA
Source organism: Alphaproteobacteria bacterium (assembly GCA_965261585.1). Taxonomy (GTDB): domain Bacteria; phylum Pseudomonadota; class Alphaproteobacteria; order UBA6615; family UBA6615; genus CBDHDN01. Next base: position 682 of record CBDHDN010000054.1, on the reverse strand, counting down.
AAGGCGCGTGCAGGGACACGAAGTCGGAGCGCCTGAGCAGATCATGCAGCGGCACCAGTTCGACGTCGTGCGCCGCGGCATATGTGCGATCGGGCACCGGGTCGTGCGCGACAACGCGCAGACGAAAGCCTTGGCACCTTTCCGCGACGGCGCGACCGATGCGCCCAAGTCCGACAATGCCGACGGTCCGACCCCAGACGCCGGGATGGAAGTCTTGGCCCCACCCGCCTGACCTCGTGAGATTGTGATTGGGCAGCATCTCGCAAGCGAGCCCAATCATGAGGCCAACCGCATAGTCGGCCACGGCCTCGTGGTTCGTACCCGGGCCGATCGTAACGACGGTGTCGTTGCGCGTCGCCGCGGCAACGTCGACCTGGTCGTAGCCAACGCCGAACCGCGAGACCAAGCGCAGATCGGGCGCCGACGCGAAGACCCGCTCGGTATAGGGCTCGCCGCCTGCCATCGTTGCGAACGCGCCGGGCAGCGCCGCGATCAGCTCTTCCTCAGTCAAAAGCCGGCCGCGCGTATTCATGATCAACTCAACATCCGCGTCGCGCAGGCGCTGCAGGTACGACGCCTCGCGGCCATGCAGCTGGTTGATGTTGATAAGGACTCTGCGGCTGGTCATCACGGCTAGCCCCTGAAGTGTGCCTCCGGGAGGCCTTGCACCCCGACGTTCATG
>CBDHDN010000053.1:0-108439 GCA_965261585.1 Alphaproteobacteria bacterium | reverse complement strand
GACAGCTGTTCTCGGTGAGCCGCATCACCGTGCGCGAGGCCCTGCAGATTCTCGAGCAGGACAGCTTCATCTCGCGCCAGCAGGGCCGCGGCACACTGGTCACCAACACGGCGCCGTTGCCGTCGAGCTGTTTCGTATCGTTCACCGACCAGATCCTGCGCCAGGGCCATCGGCTGCGTACGGCAGATACTCGATGTCCGGATCCTGGATACCGAGGAGGTCGCCGGTCGAACCAACGCGCCGTTCCGGGCCGAGGACGACATCGTATTGGTCGAGCGGCTGCGCATTGTCGACGGCAAGCCGCGCCTGCTCGGCCGGGCCTATCTCCCGCACCGGCTGGTCATCGGCATTGGCCGGCACAGCTTCACGGAACGGGGGCCGCATCAGTCGATGCTCTATACGCTCGGACACACTTTCGGCATCAAGATGGTGCAGGCGCGCGAGGTCATCAGTCCGACCGTGCTGGACGACAAGGACGCGGCGCTGCTCAAAGCGGCGCCCCAGGCGCCGGCGATCCGTCAGGTCTGCCAGATGTACAACGCCCAAAGCGAGTTGGTGTTGTCCGACGAGTTCATCACGTGCGATGCGATCGAATTCGACATGACGCCGGGCAAGCACCCCGCGGCCAGCTGAAGGAGAGGCAGTGCGCTATCGACGGTTCGGACGCTCGAGGCTGCTCGTCTCCGAGGTGATCTTCGGCGGCGGCGCCGTCGGCGGCATTCTGGTGGGTGGCGACGAGGCGACCCAGCGCGCCGCGATCCAGCGGGCGCTCGCGGCCGGCATCAACTGGATCGACACGGCGCCGGGCTACGGTCAGGGCAAATCCGAGGCGGCGGTCGGCTGGTTGCTGGCGGGCGTTGACCAACAGCCCCATGTGTCGACGAAGGTTCGGCTCGATCCGAACCGCGTCGACGACATTCCCGGCCAGATCGAGGCGAGCCTCGCCGCCAGCCTCGAGCGGCTGCGGCGCGACAGCGTCGACCTCGTGCAGCTGCACAATACGATCGAGCCCCAGGTGGGCGAGCGTGCGATCACGCCCGCCCATGTCCTGGACGCCGGTGGCGTCGCCGATGGCCTGGCGGCCATGCGCGACCAGGGGCTGACCCGCTGCATCGGCATGACGGCGCTCGGCGACGCCGCCTCCTGCCGGCAGGTGCTGGACAGCGGCCGCTTCGATGCGGCCCAGGTCTACTACAACATGCTCAACCCGAGCGCCGATCGGCCGGTCCCCGGTGCCATGCCGGCGGCCTGGAGCGGCCAGCATTTCGGCGGTCTCATCGCCACGTGCCGCGCCCATGACGTGGCCGTCATGGCGATCCGCGTCCTCGCCGCCGGCATCCTCGCCACCGACACCCGCCATGGCCGCGAGAGTATGCTGATGCGGCAAACCGACGTCGCCGCCGAAGAGGGCCGGACGCGGGCCGTCGATGCCGCATTTGGCACGGAATACGGGACCCGGGCCCAGACCGCGATCCGCTTCGCCCTGGCCAATGACGACATCGCCGCAGCCATCATCGGTCTGGCCGATGTCGGCCAACTGGACGAGGCCCTCGCGGCGGCGGAGAGCGGCCCCCTGCCGGCGGCGGCGCGCGCCCGGCTCGAGGCGCTCTATGCCGAGAACTTCGGGCTCTAGGCGCCCCGCTCTAGAGCGGGTCCGGCATAGACAGAATCAAAAAGGGGATTCCCAAGGGTCGCAAAAAGTGATTCAAGCTATGAGCTGGGTTAAAGGAGGCCAGCCATGGATGACACGACCTTATTCGGAAGATCTTCGTGAACGAGTTGTTCGAGTTGTTGAATCGGGGACCTCTCGCAATGCGGCGGCGAAGCAATTTGATGTGAGCATCAGCTTTGTTGTGAAGCTGATGCAGCGTTGGAAGCAGCGGGGCACGATCAAAGCCGACAAATACGGTGGCTGGAAGAAATCGAAACTGGCTCCCCATGGCGATCGCATTCGGGCTCTGGTGATGGAGAATTGCGACATCACCATTGACGAGCTTTGCGTCTTGCTGGCCGCCGAGGGGATCGAGGCGAAGCGCTCGACGCTTGGCCGGCTCGAAGATCAGGTCCTCTCGTTCGTAAGAGCGTGGGTGCCGGGCGATGACCTCGGCGGCGCAGCCGATGACCACCTCGTGCACGTAGCCACGGACCCAGACCTCTTGGTGACCGTAGGCGACGGGCACCGAGTAGTCGTTGCCCCGATAGCGCACCAGGGAGAGCGAATTGACCCGCGTGCCCTCCTTGTCGCAGGCCTCGAAAGGCGCCGGCGGCAATTCCATCAGCTTCTCCCGGTCGCATCCGAACCGCTCGCCGATGGTCTCGCGATGGCCGCGCAAGACGTCGCTTTCCCGTCTCCGACATTGATGTTCCAGGTGAGCGTTGAAGGCGTCCCAGCTCGCAAACCGGGGGATGGGAACCATGAAGTTCCGGCGGGCGTAACCGACCAGCCCCTCCACCTTGCCCTTATCATTGCCCTTGCCGGGGCGGCCATATCGATCCTGGAACAGATAATGGGATTGAAGCCCGCTGAACGCTCGCGTTCGTTGCCGCGTGCCGTCCGGCAGGATGCGCGACACCAGGCACTTGTCATTGTCGTAGAGAATCGATTGGGGAATGCCGCCGAAGAAGGCGAAGGCCCCGTTGTGGCCGTCCAGCCAGGCCTCCGTCGCCGCCGCCGGGTAGGCCGCAACGAAGCAGGCATCGCTGTGGGGAAGGTCCATGGCGAAAAAATGCGCCCGCCGCTTGACGCCGGCGATGATCGCATCCGCCTCGCCAAAGTCCGCCTGAGCGTGACCCGGAGGGTGCGCCAGCGGCACGAACATCTCACGCTGGCGACGGCGCCGTTCCCGGACGTAATCCTTGACGATGGTCTGTTTGCCCGCAAAGCCATGCTCGTCGCGAAGACGCTCGAATATCCGCTTCGCCGTGTGGCGCTGCTTGCAGTGAACCGTTCGGTCCTCTTCCAGAATACGGTCAATGATATCCCTGAAGGGGTCCAGCTTCGGGCGCTTCGGTGGCTGGCGGCGGCGGTAGCCAGGCGGCTCCGAGTGCCCGAGCATCTTCCTCACCGTCTCTCGCGCTATGCCAAACCGACCCGCCGCCTCTCGCTGACTCAGCCCATCAACATGGCACGCCAGCCGAACGCGTAGATAAAGGTCCACGGTATACATCCTCCCACCTTCCATCCCGAAAAGGATCGAAGGCTACAGGTGGCAGAGTTTTACTCCGCCCGCAGCCGGGCAAATCTCGCCGCTTCCGTGGTCTAATTTGTCACCGCCGCACACACAGGGACGACCGGCCGATACTTTTTGGTCTGGCGCCGCCCCGGCGGGTTGAGCTGGATGAGCCGGTTCTCGAAGTCGATCTGAAAGGGGATTACAAAGAAAGGTTGACGGAGGAGGGGGAATCCGCATGATGTGGGTATGGACTCGGTTCTCAACGCCTTCGCGGGCTATTTCTCGACACTCCTTGTCGAGAGGTGGCATGAAGTCGTTTGGATGCTCGCCGTGCTAGCGATCTATCGCTGGTTCACTTGGCACAAGGTCCGTAAACGCATCGCGGAGATTGAGGCGAAGCTTGATGGCAAGTCTCCGCGGATAATTCTCCATCATGGTGCTACATACAATGATTTCCGTGGCGCAAATGGCGAATGGCATTTCAAGGCCGACGGGCCGATTGAAATCGTTTCCCCTCGGCGGATTCCCGTTTTGCCGCTCGAAGTCACAGCACCGGCGATTGAGGCGACAGCTTCCGTGAACCTGCGCGCCGACGAGTCTGATGACGGCGAACTTCGCCAGCGGGACGGTCTGGACCGGCGACAATCTCGACATCATGCGAGGCATGAACGATGCCTGCGTGGACCTGATCTATCTCGATCCGCCGTTCAACTCGAATCGCACCTACGTGGCGAGCTGGCTGACCGAAATCCGGCGGCCCATTTAGTAATTGACGCGGCCCGTCTCGCGCACGGCAAGTCTATGCAGTCCTACCTGATCTTCATGGCCGTCCGGCTGCTTGAGATGCGCCGGATTCTGAAGGGCGAAGGGAGCATTTACCTTCATTGCGATGACGCCGCAGGGCATTGGCTCCGGGTGCTCATGGATGGGATTTTCGGCAAGTCGGCCTTCCGCAATGAGATTGTGTGGAAGCGGATCGGCAATCACAACGACGCGGGGAGGTTCGGGCGCACTGGGGACCGGCTTCTGTTCTACGGCGCGGATATCCGGCGAGGAGGGGTAAGGATTCCGTTGTCCGATAGCAACATCTCCTCGAAATACCGGCACAACGGCGAACGGGGACTGTACCGGCGAGGCGATTTGACCGGCCCTAAGACGAGCTGGGGCGAAGCAGGCCAGCCGTGGAAGGGCTGGAATCCGACGAATATCGGAAGATGTTGGAGTGTGCCGAGAACGGGGGATTACGCGGCTTGGATCGAGGTCAATATGATCCCCGGCTACCGAGCCGAGGAAAGCATTTTGGCTCGGCTTGACATGCTCAATGGGGCGGGCTTGATCGCATTCACCGCGAACGGTACGCCGGAACTCAAACGCTATCTCGCCGCCAGCTCAGGGCAAATCCCGCCGGATGTCTGGACCGATATACCGCCGGTGAACTCACAGGCGAAAGAACGCACGGGATATCCGACACAGAAACCCATCGCCTTGCTGGAGCGCATTATACTCGCCAGCAGTGACCCCGGCGACATGGTGCTGGACCCCTTCTGCGGTTGCGCCACGGCCCTTGTCGCGGCGGATCGGCTACAGCGCGCGTGGGCTGGTATCGATCTATCCCCATTGGCGATCAAGCTGGTCAATGAGCGAATTGCCGAGGATCGCGGCAAAATGCCTTGGGGCGGAGCGATAGAGATCACGGAGGCGCCTAAGCGCACTGACCTAGGCGACCTGCCGAACTACCGGACGCACCGCCACCGCCTCTACGGCGAGCAGGAAGGCGTGTGTGTCGGCTGTGAGACTCACTTCCCGTTCCGCGTCATGGACGTTGACCACATCCTGCCCCGGTCAAAGGGCGGCACCGATCATACCGACAACCTGCAACTGCTCTGCTCTGGCTGTAATCGCAGCAAGGGCGGGCGCACAATGGCCGAATGGAGGGCTGCAACATGAAATACATGCCGAAGCTTGATCCGAAGGTGGATTTGGTTGGCGCGACGCCCGAGACGCTGGCGCGCGCGCTGTTCCGCCGTGTCGAACCGTTACGACCGGCTCGCGTTCGAAAGCCCGTTGCTGGCGATCAGGTCGCGGTAGAGAAGGTTGCGCCCGACCAGCCGAGCGACGGTGTGCCGCATCTGCGCAAGCGTTCCTGAGTCGCGGACGTTGTGTTTGCCCGCGAATTCGGAGACGTAGCGTTGCAGATGCTTCGGGCTGATTTTGTGGAACGTTCCCTTGTGAGCGCGTTTCAGCATCGACCAGAACGACTCGATGCCGTTGGTGTGCGCCATGCCGTTGACGTACTCGCCGACGCTGTGCTTCACAGTTTCGTGCTCGAAAGGCATTCCCTGATATCCACCGTGATCGTCGGTGTAAACCGTGGCGCCTTCGGCTGCATGATCACCGACGAAACCCTGCAATGTCTGGGCATCTGTTTCGTCAACAACACGGGCTGTCACCATGTTGAGGTGGCCCCGGAAAATCGGACAGGCGTTTAAGGTGTATTCCCCCGACTGAGGAGGGATACGCGATGAGCAGGAGACGCAGGTTTTCCGGGGAGCTGAAGGCGAAGATCGCGCTTGAGGCGCTTCGTGGCGACCGGACGCTTCAGGAGATCGCCTCGAAGCACCAGGTTCATCCGAACCAAGTGAGCACATGGAAGCGCCAGGCGATCGATGGTCTTGGCGAAGTGTTTTCGAACGGGGGCGAGCGCCGCCGTCGGGACCATGAGAGCGAGATCCGTGATCTTCACGCGAAGATCGGCGAGTTGACGGTGGAGCGGGATTTTTTGTCTCGAGGGTCCGGTCGATGAGCCGGGCCGAGAGGCGAACGATGGTGATACGCGCTCACCCGGCGCTGAGCTTGAGCCGTCAATGCCGTTTGCTGTCGATCGGACGCTCCTCGCTCTATTACACGCCCAAGGGCGAGAGCCCGGAGACCCTGGCGCTGATGCGGCGCATTGATGAGTTGTTCCTGAAGTATCCGTTCTACGGCGCCCGTCAGATGGTCCGTCATCTGCGCCGCGAGGGCGTGCGCCTCGGTCGTCGCCGGGCCGGTCGTCGATGCGCCTGATGGGGCTTCAGGCGATCTATCGGGCGCCGCGTACCAGCGATCCGCATCCCGAGCACCGGGTCTACCCCTATCTGCTCAGAGGCTTGATGATCGAGCGGGCGAACCATGTCTGGTGCGCCGACATCACCTACATCCCGGTGCGGCGCGGCTTTCTTTACCTGGCGGCGATCATGGACTGGGCCAGCCGGCATGTGCTGGCTTGGCGTCTGTCGAACACCCTGGATGCGGGCTTCTGCACAGACGCGCTCGACGAGGCGCTGGCCCGCCATAGCACGCCGGAGATCTTCAATACCGACCAGGGCAGCCAGTTCACCGGCTTCGCCTTCACCGGGCGCTTGCGGGAGGCCGGCATCCGGATCTCGATGGACGGCAGGGGCCGGTACCTGGACAACATCTTCATTGAGCGGCTGTGGCGCTCGCTCAAATACGAGGCCGTCTATCTGCGCGAGCTCGCCGACGGCTTCGAGGCCCGGCGCGTCATCGGCGAGTGGATCGACTTCTACAACACCGAGAGGCCGCACTCGGCGCTCGGGGGGAAAACGCCGGCCGAGGCCTACCGCGGCGCCCCGCCTGTGGATATGATGGACAAGCCGCTACGCGCCTTGCCCACATCCCCACAGGCGCAACAACAACGGCAAGGAGATCGATTCAAAGGGATTCTGGCGGCATGAATGACAACCGGAATACACCTTAACTGAGCCGCCAGACCGTCCGAAAAGGCGGAGCCACCTCACTTGCCGACTGCGCCGCGCCCGGTGCCCGCCAACTCTTTGCGCTTTGCCTTGCTCATATTCTTGCGCTTGCCGCCGAAATAGGTCTCATCGACCTCTACAGGGCCGTCAAACTGATCGTCGTGTTCGACCGCCCATGCCTGCCGGATACGATGCAGCATGAACCATGCGGTAGGCTGCGAAACGCCAATGTCGCGTTGCAGCTTCATGGACGAAACCGACTTGAGGTTTGTCAGGCAGAGATAGATGGCGATGGCCCATTTGCGCAGCGGTATCTTGGATCGCTGCATCGCCGTGCCCGTCTTGACGCTGAAATAGGATCGGCAATCGCTGCACCAGTAGGGCATCTTCGCGTGAGAGGCTTCGCGGGTACGGACCGATCCGCATTTGGGGCAATGGCGACCGTCCGGCCAGATGATAGACTCGAACCACTCGGTCGCGGCTTCCTCGGTCGGGAACATGTCCATCAGCTCAACGACGGTGAGTCCTTCGCGATGGGCTTTGCCGGGTGCTTTCTTCGCCATGACCATGTCTCCCTTCAACACAATGGAATATAGGGAGTCTGGCTTGAAATGTCAACCTTTCTTTGTAATCCACATCTGAAACACCTTCAGCTCGAGGATCGCCTCGGGGCGCGCCAAGGTGTTGAAGGCGATAAGGCAGTACATCAGGAGATGGTCTGACTCGATCGCGTCGATCAGCGCCGCTGCCTCGTCGAGCGACAGCCGCCGTTCGCGTCGTGCGCCCTTGGCGACGTCCATCACGTACGGAACCGTCTTGATCTCCTGGCGCCGATAGGCCCTATTCAGCGCCGCCCGCAGAACCGACAGCGTGCGGCTGATGTAGCTCTACCGATAGCCACGCGACCGTACGACCCGCGCCCGGTTCGCCGCCATGAGGGTTGTCATCGAAAGCAACATCGGTTTCGCTTGTGCCGTTAGCGGGAGACGGACATGAAAACCATGTCGACTGACGCGTTCGATCCGTCAATGGTCGTGGCCGAGCTGCTCGATGGCAGTGGCGTGCTACGCCTGCCCCAGCTCTTCACCGTGGCCCAAGTCAAAGCGGCGCGGGACATCATCCTTGGCGAGACCAGTGATCGCAAGTTCACCGGGTCGCACTTCAACAGGGACGACGTGGACGCCATGTTGCAGCGTCGGGTCTGGAACCTGCTCGCCAAGGGCGAGGTTTTCCTCGACATGGTTCAGCACCCGATGATGATTGCCAGCATGCAGGCCTTCCTGGGCTCCGATTTCATCATGGGGTCGATCTGCGCTTCCCGCACGATGCCGGGCTTTCGTGGGCAGGAGCCCCATATCGACTACCCCTATTGGGACTTCTATCGAACCGACAGCTTCCCGATACGCATCAACGCGTCGTTTCCGCTCAACGCCCAGGCGACCATCGTGATCGACCCGTTCACCGCGGAATCGGGGGCGACTGCGTTCCGACCGGGGTCACAGAAGGCGCTGCACTATCCCGGTGCCGCCGACGACTTTTTTCAAGACTACGAACAGATGGTCGGCGACCCGGGCGACGTGATCCTGTTTTTCGGCGCGGCCTGGCATTGCGCCATGCCGAACAACTCCGAGCAGGGTCGGATCGGTATCCTGATCGAGTATCTGCCGAAGTTCGTGAAGCCGGTCGAGGACATGTTGTGCGGCCTTGATCAGCAGTTCCTGGACGCCACGAGCCCGCTGCTGCGCCAGCTCCTCGGCTTCGCCTATCCGTGGCCGTCGACGCCGCCGCACCCGCCGCTCGAGTAGCGCTCAACACAAAGCAAGGACAAAGCTGGGAGGACAGGTCAATGGGCGATGGAAAACTGGGCGTCGGGATCATCGGCACCGGTGGCATGGGCGGCCGCCACGCTCGCAACCTCGCGCACCGCGTAGGCGCGGCCGAGGTCGTCGCGATCATGGATCTGGACCAGGCGCGGGCCGCTGCCGTCGCCGCGGTATGCGGCGGCGCTGCAGTCTTTACCGACGCGCCGGCGCTGATCAACGACGACGCCGTCAACGCCGTCGTGATTGCGTCGCCAGATCCGACCCATGCCGACCTGGCCGTCGCCTGTATCGAGGCCGGCAAGCCGACCCTGTGCGAGAAGCCCCTGGGCGTCGACCTTGACGATGCCCAGCGCGTCTTGCGTACCGAGGTCGCCGGCGGCCGGCGTCTGGTTCAGGTCGGCCTGATGCGCATGTTCGACCCGCAGCACACGGCGCTCAAGCAGGCGATCGATGACGACACGATCGGCCGGCCGCTGCTGTTCCGCGGCATCCACAAGCACTGGCGCCAGGAGCGGACGGCGGTGGACGTCATCGTCAATTCCGCGGTCCACGACATTCATTCGGCACGCTGGCTGATGGCCGACGACGTTGCGACGGCATTCGCCGACCACGTCGTCGCCGACCCGGACCGGCCGGAGAGCACGCGCCTCGTCCTGCTCCAGATGAAGTTCAGGCGTGGCGGCCTCGCAACGATCGAGGTCGACGTTGACGACAACTATGGCTACGAGGTCGTCGTCGAAGTATCCGGCGAGCGTGGCACGTTGCGCACGCCGTCACTGACGAGTCCGATCCTGCGCCAGGACGGCACCGCATCGCACACCGTCGTGGCGGATTGGCTGCAGCGCTTCGAGATGGCTTACATCCTCGAGGCCGAGGCGTGGGTGCGCGCGGTGCTCGATGGAACGCATACAGGCGCGACCGTCTGGGACGGCTATGCCGCCATGCGCGTCGCCGACGCGGCGGCGCGGTCGCTCGAAACCGGCAAGGCCGAAGCCCTGTCCGATGAGCGGCGGCCCGATATCTACGATCCCAGCTAATCAAGAGCCCGGCGTCGGCCGCGATATCGGCGTGCCAGAACTCGCGCTGTTGAGGCGGACAGCCTTTACTTTCGTGCCGGCCTTTTTCAGGCGGGTAATCAAAAACAAGCATGTGGGTACATCCGGTAAGGTGGGGCTCGCCACATGCCCTTAGCGATCCGGGTTCGCGAAGGATTTGATTGGGAGTTCGGCCCGGATCACCGGATTGTCGCGGTGAACACGCGACTGAACTAGATCCATCCCGTTCCGGGGCGTGGGCGACCGCGCAAACCTGTTTGTCCTGGCGACCAACATGAGGCTGCGTTATCGTCACGCAACTACCACATCACGCTGACCCCACCGACGGCCAAGTCGGTCGGCGTCGGCCGTGCATGACAAGGTCGATTGCACACTATGGTCCCGGACAAACTTCGGATCGGCATGGTGGGTGGGGGCCCGGGGGCGAGCATCGCTGGGGCGCACCGCATCGGCATGGGTCTCGACAACCGCTTCGAGCTTGTGGCGGGTGCTTTCTCGCGAGATTTCAACAAGTCGCGGGAGACAGGCCGAACCCTCGGCATCGTGCCGGATCGGGTTTATCGAAGCTATCGAGATATGGCGGACGCGGAAGCGGATCGCCCCGATGGCATCGATTGTGTTTCGATCGTCACGCCGCACAACAGTCACTATGAGATTGCCAAGGCGTTTCTCGAGCGCCGAACGAACGTCGTGTGCGACAAGCCGTTGACGCTCAGCCTCGAAGAGGCGCTCGAGCTTCATCGGCTCGTGGAGGAAGTTGGCGCAGTCTTCGGCCTAACGCACAACTACTCGGGCTATGCCATGGTGCGTCACGCAGCCCGGCTTGTCCGGGATGGCACCCTTGGCAAAGTCCGCCTTGTCCAGGTGGAGCACGCGCACGGCAAGCGCATCGCTCCGCAGCAGTCGTGGCGCACCGATCCTGCTGTCGCGGACGAGGCCAGCGTGATGTTCGATCTGGGCACCCATGCCCACCATCTGCTCCGGTTCGTCACGGGTCTAGAGGTGACCGAGGTGTCGGCGCAAATGAGCAAGATTGTTCCGAACCGCGTCATCTTCGACAACGCGCACGTCAACTTGCGTCTCGAACGTGGTGCCGTTGGGTCGCTGTGGGCCTCCATGGCGGCGGCCGGGCATGAGCACGGTCTGCGCATACGAGTGTATGGCGAGACCGGTAGCCTGATGTGGCAGCACGAGGATCCGCATCATCTCGTGCTCCGAGACGCCGACGGAACGGCAAAAACACTGGCACAGGGTCAGGCCGGCTTGTCGAATGACGCCACCCGTTACGCAAGAGCGGGCCTCGGGCATCCGGAGGGCTTCTTTGCGGCGTTTGCTAACCTGTACACGGAAGTCGCGGACGCTATCCTCGCGCAAAAGAGCGGCGAAGTGTTCGACAAGCCGGCTCTCGGCTGCCCAACAGTGCGCGACGGCGCGATTGGTGTCCGATTTGTCCAGGCGACCAAAGAGTCGAATGCGGCCGCAGGTCAGTGGACCGACGCCACCCTCGCTATCTGACCTTCCGGTTAGCAGGGCATTGAAGGAGGGGCAAATGGTCCAATTTGGTCTGTTCGGCGCCGGCGTCATCGGATCTGTCCATGCCGACAATATCACTGCCAATCCAAGGACAACGCTGACGGCCGTTTATGATCCGGATGAACTTCGGTCCAAAGCGATCGCGGAGCGCTGTGGGGCGCAACTGGCGACAGGAGTCGAGGATCTGCTGGCCCAATCGGTGGATGCGGTATTGATCGCTTCCGCCACGCCCGCCCACGCCGAACAGCTCACTCGTTCGGCCGAAGCCGGCAAGGCCGTCCTCTGCGAGAAGCCCATCCACAACGATGTCGAGCATGCGTGGCCGGCCGTGCGCGCGGCGTTGGCGGCAAAGGTGCCGAGCGCCATGGGTTTCAACCGCCGTTACGCGCGCGAGCATGCCCTCCTCAAAGAGGCCGTCACGACGGGCCGGCTGGGCCAGCTCGAGGTCGTGCATGTCATCTGTCGGACGCCGGGTCAGCCGGCCCTCGACCATCTGCAAGGATCGCGCGGCATATATTATGCGGCGACGGTCCATTTCTTCGATCTCGCCTGCTGGATTGCCGGCGAGCGGCCCGCGGAGGTCTTTGCCTATGGCGCGACGTTCCTTCCCTCGGTCGCCGCTGTTGGCGAGACGGACACAACGATGATGCTGATGAAGCTGGCCAGTGGCGCCATCGTCAGCATCAACAACAGCTACGGCGCACCCTACGGCTACGATGAGCGGATCGAGGTCATGGGTTCGAAGGCAATGGCTCAATCCGACTGCAAGCCGTTGCACGAGTTCCGGATCTTTGATGATGCGGGCCGTCACGGTAGTCGTTTGGTGGACGGCTGGTATGCGCACATGGAGCACACCTACATGGATGAGCTGAATGCCTTTGTCGATGTGCTCGAAGGCAAGCCGCAGACAAACGCAACACTGATCGACGGGCTTCGCGCGCAAATCATCGCCGAGGCTGCCCAGGTCAGCCAAACGGAGAACAGGCCCGTTGCGGTCGACTGGGCGGAGGTGGAGGAGCTCGAGCAGGGGTCGTGAACCCTGCCGCCCGCGCCCGATCGGGTGGATCGCCAGGTTCGGCAGGAAACGCATGGGATGGCGGCATGAGATCGCGACGGGGGTGCTGTTCCTGGCATCGGACGACGCCTCTTAAGTGACCGGCGCCCACATCGTTATCGACGGTGGCGCGACGATCGATTGAGGGACGTCCTGGGATAGATAGGCGAGTTGGGAAACGGGAGGTGGCGATGGCGGCTGGACCGCGGGCGCCGAGCGCGCGGCAGATCCTCGAGATCGCGCGTGACTACGGCCTGGATATGACGTTGGCCGAAGCTGGCGAGCATGTGGCCCTGATGGGCGGCGCCATTGCCGCCTACCGGCGGATCGAGGACCTGCCGGCCGTGCGGCCGCCGGTCAAATACGCGCGCTCGTCCGGGCATCCACCGCAAGATAACCCTTGCAATGGGTGGTTCTGGCGGTGCGAGATCGCCGGTGCGACCGACGGCCCACTGGCCGGCGCCCGCGTCGCCATCAAGGACACGGTCTCGGTCGCGGGCATGCCGATGGCGATCGGCTCGCGCCTGTTGGACGGCTTCGTCCCCGACATCGACGCGACGATCGTCACGCGCCTGCTCGACGCCGGCGCGACAATCGTCGGCAAGACGAACGTCGAGAACTTGTCGTTCTCCGGCGGCGGCCACACGAGCGCCAGCGGCCCGGTGCAGAACCCGCACAAGCCGACCCATTCGCCCGGCGGCTCCTCGTCCGGCAGCGCCGTCGTCCTGGCGACCGGCCAGGTCGACATGGCGATCGGCGGCGACCAGGGCGGCTCGATCCGTATCCCGGCGGCGTGGTCCGGCGTCTACGGGCTGAAGCAGACCTACGGCCTGGTGCCCTATACCGGCTGCGCCTCCATCGAGATGACGGTCGACCACATCGGACCCATGGGCAACAGCTGCCGCGACGTCGCGCGCCTGTTGCAGGCGATGGCCGGGCCCGATCCGCTGGACCCGCGCCAGCGCGGGGTCGCGCGTGAGGATGTCGGCGACTATCTGGCGGCGCTCGACCGCGGCGTTGCGGGGCTGAAGATCGGCGTCGTCACGGAAGGCTTCGGCCAGCCGGCGTGGGAGGATATCGGCCTGCCGGCCAGTGAGGCCGTGGTCGACGACACGGTGCGGGCGGCGGCCCGGCGGTTCGAGATGCTTGGCGCGACCGTTGAGGCAGTGTCGGTGCCGATGCATCGCGAAGGGCCTTACCTCTTTCGCGGCGTCGCCATCGAAGGCGCGACCGACGCCATGCTTGGCGCCTATGGCATGGGCAGCAACTGGACCGGTTACTACAACGTCGATCTGGCCGAGGCGTTTGCCCGCGGCCGGCAAGCCCGGCCCAATGACCTGCCGGCGACCGTGCGCATGGTGTTGCTGATGGGCACCTACATGCGTCGTCACTATCACGGCCGCTACTACGCCATCGCGCAGAACGCCCGGCACGGATTGACGGCCGCATATGACGAGGCGCTCGGCCGCCACGACGTCCTGGTGATGCCGACTGTGCCGTTCCGCGCCCAACCGCTGCCGCCTGCCGACGCATCGCTCGCCAAATATCTGGAGCCGGCCGAGACGCTGCACGCCAATACCTGCCAGGCCAACCTCACCGGCCACCCGGCGATGAGCGTGCCCTGCGGCATGGCCGACGGCCTGCCGATCGGCATGATGCTGGTCGGTCGCCATCGCGACGAGGCCACGGTGCTCGCCGTCGCCGCCGCGTTCGAAGCCAGTGGCGACTGGCGGGCCATGTAGGTTGCCCAATGGTCTTCCGACCCGATCGACGGCGCAACAGGGAGACACGTCCGTGCAGAAGCTGAACTGGGGCTTGATCGGCGGCGGCGAAGACAGCCAGATCGGCGGCACCCACCGCATCGGAGCGCGGCTCGAGGACGAATTCCGCTTCGTTGGCGGCGCCCTCGACATCGATCCGGCGCGCGGGCGCGACTACGCCATGCGTCTCGGCGCGGCGGCGGACCGGGCCTATGGCGACTGGCGCGAAATGCTGGCCGGTGAGCGCGGCCGCGCCGACCCGCTCGACCTGGTCACGGTCGCAACGCCGAACACCACCCATTTCGAGATCACCAAGGCGTTCCTTGAGGCCGGTTTCCACGTGCTCTGCGAAAAGCCCATGACCACCACGGTCGCGGACGCCGAGGCGCTGGTCGCCATCGCCCGCGAGACCGGCAGGATCTGCGCCGTCAACTACGGCTATTCGGGCTACCCTCTGGTGCGCCACATGCGGGCCATGGTGGCGCGCGGCGACCTGGGCGCCGTGCGGCTGGTCGTAGCCGAGTTCGCGCACGGCTTCTATGGCGACGCGGCCGATCAGGAGAACCCGCGGGTGCGCTGGCGTTTCGACCCGGCCAAGGCCGGCAGCTCAGCGGTCTTCGCCGACCAGGGCATCCATGTCCAGCACATGGCCTGCTACGTGACCGGCCAGGCGATCCAGTCGATCAGCGCCGACTTCGCCTCTTGCGTCCCCGGCCGCGAGCTGGAGGACGACGCAATGGCGTCGTTCCGCATGGCCAGTGGCGCCGTCGGTCGGCTATGGGCCAGCGGCGTCGCGGTCGGCCGCATGCATGGGCTGACCCTCACCATCTACGGCGAGAAGGGCGGCCTGCGCTGGGCCCAGGAACAGCCGAACCAGCTCCACTGGACGCCGCTCAACGCGCCGACCCAGACGCTGGAGCGCGGCGGCCGCGGCCTGTCGGCGGCGGCCGATCGCGCCTCGCGGGTCACGATCGGCCATCCCGAGGGCATGCCGCTCGCGTTCGCCAACATCTACGCCGACCTGGCCGAAGCGATCCGCGCCGAGCGCGACGGGCGCGCGCCCGATCCGCTGGCGCTGACCTTTCCGAGCGCCGAGGACGGGCTCCACTCCTTGCGGGTCGTCCATGCCGCGGTGGAGTCGGCCCGCGCGCGGGGGGCGTGGGTCGACGTGTAGGCCGCGGCGCCAGCGGCGAAGGGCAGGCTGAACCAAAGAGGCATAGAGGCATAGGGTGCTGTCAGTCTAATACGAACAGTCTCCAAAGCACCCGAAGTCGCGACGCTCAGGCCGCCAGTTGGCGCCACTCGACCAGGGCGGCGGAGCGGTTCTGCTTGAAGATGTCGCGGCGATTGAGATGGCGGTCCTGATTGAAGTGATTGTGGATCGAGGCGTGGACGGAGGCGAATTTCTGCAGGGTCTTCATGTCCCTGAACTTCGCCATCGCCCCCTCCCGTCGTCGGAACGGTTGGTGTGAGTTCTCAGCTCTGTTGTTGAGCCATCGTCCGCACTCCTGACGCTCCACGATCCCAATGGCTTTCATCGCAGCAGCGTAAGACCGAAGCCGGTCCGTCACGATTGCCTTCGGTCGGCCATAACGCTTCATCGCGCGCTTCAGGAACCCGAGCGCCGCCATGCGATCCCGGCGCTTCGTCGCAAAGACCTTCGTGATCCACGGCGCGCCAAAGGTAGTGTGTCTCGCCGTTGATCCTGACGAACACCTCGTCCAGATGCCATCGCCATTGCGAATAGCATCGATGCTGCCGAATTCGCCGCTTCCGGATCTCCGCGGCGAACATCGGACCGAACCGGTTCTGAGTCGGACCCGATTTCCTTGGACACAGAATTGGCTTAATCGAAGTGTCCAAGGAGGACCGGAACATGACCGATAATTTTGAGAAGAAAGTTGCTGTTGATGGGCCTGTGGTAAATGCGGGCGAGCTTGGCTCGTCCACGTTTTCCCCAGGCCAGGCTTTGCCGGCAGGCCCGCTGGGACTTGGCCAGCGATGGACGGTGGCGCGCAAGCGTGAGGTCGTTCTGCGGCTTTTGCGTGACGAGCCGGTGCAACTTCTGTCGCGCCAGTTGGGCGTAGAGATCTTCCGGCTCGAGCAGTAGCGTGAGAAAGCGATCGGCGGGATCGACGCCTCGCTCAAGCAACGCAAGGGCGATCCGGTGCAGGCGGAAGAGGTATAGCTGAATCTTGTGTACGGCGTTGGAAAGAGGGCGGCGTATCCTGGTGATTGTTGCAGTCACCACTTGACCTAAGCCAAGGAAGGATACGCCATGGAAGAGAATACCGTTGTTGCCTTTCGGAACCCATCGAATTTTCAGGATGACCCGTTGACGGAAGTCCTACGAGCTGTGGCGCGTGAGTTGCTGGCTCAAGCCGTGGAAGCTGAAGTTGCCGAGTTTCTGGAAGGTCATGCGACGCTGGTTGATGACCGGGGCCGTCGCCGGATTGTACGCAATGGCCACTTGCCGGAACGGCTGATACAGACCGGGATCGGCCCGGTGGACGTGCGTCAGCCGCGTGTCCGGGATCGGAGAGCCGGCGAGGGTGCCGGCGCCATCCGGTTCACGTCGGCGATCCTGCCGCGCTATCTGCGCCGCACCAAGAGCCTGGAGGATTTGCTGCCGTGGCTATACTTGAGGGGCATCTCCAGCGGCGATTTCTCGGAAGCGTTGGCGGCGTTGCTGGGGGCACAGGCCCCGGGTCTGTCGGCCTCCACGATCGGGCGACTGAAGGAAGTTTGGCAAGACGAGATGGAGCGCTGGCAACGGCGTGATTTATCGGCCAAGCGCTACGTCTACTTCTGGGTCGACGGCATCTATTTTGGCGCCCGCCTGGAAGAGGAGAAGCAATGCATCCTGGTTATCATCGGCGCCACGGATCACGGAACCAAGGAGTTGATCGCCATCACCGACGGCTACCGCGAGAGCGAACAATCCTGGCGCGAGGTGCTGCTCGATCTCAAGCGGCGTGGTCTCGGCATCGGCCCGGAACTGGTGACCGGCGATGGCGCGCTCGGCTTCTGGAAGGCGCTCCGCCAAGTCTACGGGGCCGCCCGCGAGCAGCGCTGCTGGGTGCATAAGACGGGCAATATCTTGAACAAGCTACCCAAGGGTCGGCAGAACAAGGCCAAGGGTCACTTGCAGGATATCTGGATGGCCGAAACCAGGAAGGACGCGGAGACCGCCTTCGACTTCTTCCTGGAAGCCTACGGACCGAAGTACGAAAAGGCCACGGCCTGCCTGGCCAAGGACCGGGACGCCTTGCTGAGCTTCTACGACTTCCCCGCCGAGCATTGGAAGCATGTGCGGACGACGAACCCCATCGAGAGCACCTTCGCCACGGTTCGCCTTCGCACCTATCGGACCAAGGGTTGCCTGTCACGCAAGACGGCGATGGCCATGGTCTTCAAGCTTTGCCAGGGGGCCAGCAAGAAATGGCGGGAGGCTCAATGGATCAGATCAGTTCGCCGAGATCATTCGAGGCGTCAAATTCGTGAATGGAGAACGCCAGGATCGCGCCGCCGCATGACAAACCCATACACAACTTTTGACAATAGCTCCAGGCGGAACTGGATAGCGCCATGAAGCGGATCGGAGAGTTGACCATGCAGGTGGAACTGCTGGAGGCCAAGACGGAGACCTTCGGCCCTTTGGGGCGGCGGAGGTCGCGGCGATGAGTGCCGCCACCTCGCCCGGCACGGGTCTGGCCTACGGCCTGCGGCGGGTCTGCGCCGCCTGGGGCATGGCCCGCTCCTCGTTCTACGCCATGACCTCCGGCCAGCACGCCGAGCAGCCGCCGGCAAAGCGTCGGGGACCGAAGCCCGCGATCTCGGACCAGGCGCTGCTGGTGGCGATCGAAGCCGACCTGGAGGCATCGCCCTGGGAGGGCGAGGGCTACCGCAAGGTCTGGGCTCGGCTTCGGGTCTGTCGCGACATCCGGGTTGCCCGCAAGCGGGTGCTCCGCCTGATGCGCGAGAACAATCTGCTCTCGCCCCATCGCTGCCGCCGCCGTGGCGGCAATCCCCATGACGGTGAGATCATCACTCATGCCCCGAACCTCATGTGGGGCACCGATGGCGTTCGGGTGTTCACGGTGGACGACGGCTGGGCTGGATCTTCACCGCCGTCGAGCATTGGAACGCCGAGTGTGTCGGCGGGCATGTCTGCAAGCGCGGCGACCGCTTCGCCGCCCTGCAGCCGATCTCCATGGGGCTTGCCGGGCTGTATGGCTCGACC
The DNA here is from genome assembly GCA_965261585.1 of Alphaproteobacteria bacterium. Lineage (GTDB taxonomy): Bacteria > Pseudomonadota > Alphaproteobacteria > UBA6615 > UBA6615 > CBDHDN01. The sequence goes on along the minus strand of CBDHDN010000053.1, from coordinate 90,043 downwards.
GCGGCCGGCGCGGCTCGGGGGCTGGCCTTGCGGATGGATCACGGCTCCCAGTATCTGTCGGACCACTTCACCAACCAGATCAAGTTCTGGGGCATCCAGCCGTCCTACGCCTTCGTCGCCGAGCCCCAGACCAACGGCGTCGCCGAGCGGTTCAATCGCACGCTGAAGGAACAGATCATCCATGGTCGCATCTACCGCAACATCGCGGAGCTGCGGGACGCCGTCCGCGACTTCGTCGAACTCTACAATGCCCAGTGGATCGTCGAAAAGAACGGCTACCTGAGCCCCGCTAAAGCTCGTCAGGCGTGGCACGCCGCGATCTCAATCAGGCCCGCCGCGTGAGACAAGCTTGTGTCCAAGGAACCGGGTGCGCTACACCGGACCGGTTCCACCAGAACCGCACGGTCTCATGGCAGATGTCGACGCCACGCTCGAACAGCAGATCCTCTACCTGCCTGAGTGAAAGCGGATATCGAACATACATCATCACCGCGACACGGATCACCTCAGGCGAACTGTTGAAATATCGGAACGGATTTCGCATCGCAGGAGGCTACGGAACCCCACCGGCAGCCTCAAGCTGGTTTGCTCTGACAGTGCCGGGCAGAGGCTTATCGGGCACGTATCGTGTGGTCACGCGCCTGCCCTGGTTCTTCGGCGACATGCCGGCCTACCCTCGATCGCGCAGAACGCCGAAGCCGCCCGCCCCCGCGGAGCCGACGCTCCCACGAATTCACGTCCGCCGTTCACATATGGCTGGAATCAACAAGAGGTAGCCCGGACCTTCCGAAGACGTCCTGGCTTGGTCTCGGGTTTGGATTGCCTTTCGGCGCTCCGCATTCCATTTGGGGAATGCCGGTTGAGGCATCCACGGCCCCAACCACCGCCGACAGAGGACGAAGGTGATGAGCGACGACCCCGTTTTTCGGGAGTCGTGGCCACCCAGTAGGTGCGTATGGGGACGGAAGGGTATCCCAAGTTCAAGAACGATCGTGGGCTGCCAGAGGTTCGCATCGGTACAAGGGAATTCGAATGCGCCGGCGTGTCTGAACCACTAGATCATCCGCATGTCTATCTCGACATGGGCGATGATGCCACGATCCTGTGTCCGTACTGCGCCACGCTGTACCGTTTTGACCCTAGCCTCCGCCCCTGGCAAGCGGATCCGCCGGACTCGATCTTCTAGAAGTCCTTCAGGGCGTTCGTATGACCAGGTCCTCGCACCCCCGGATCGGCCCTTGCACGGCTCGCAAACGTCCGGCTGATAGGATATCGCGTCGTGCCACGCCCATAGAACTTCCGACAATTCTGGACGCTCCTCAGCGCAACCCCCCCCTTTTCAGATCGGCGCCATCCAACACTGCCTTTTCGTGAGACTTGCACCCCGCAGGCGCATGGCGACTACCCTGGCGGGCCCCCACTTGAAGAATTCGGGTGGGGTGCGGGAGAAGCGAACTTTCCGTCCATTCGAGATCGAGGTGTGCCGGGAGGATGTTTGCCGTAGGATCCGAGTGGTTAGAAAGGATCTTCGCGATGGCCAGGCGCGAAATTCCGACCGATCTCGAGAAAGCAATGCTGGATCCGACGGCTGTTTTCCGCGACCCGGAGGAGGTGCTTCAGCGCGTAGATCTGACCCAGGCCCAGAAGATCGAAATCTTGCGCCGCTTCGGATACGACGCCCGCGCTCTTGAGGTGGCAGAGGAAGAGAACATGCTGGGCGCGCAGCCTTCAGACGTTCCTGATCGGATCCTGAACGCGCTGCACGCGCTCGGTGCGGGTCCCGATCTCGAACATACGCCGCCCACCAAGCAGGGTGGCATCTAACAGGTCGAGAAGTGGCCATACGGTGCGCGCCGTCGACTTGCGGTCCATCAATGAAGTGGGCGTCGGCGATGAAGGTAACCCTATTGGGGCATGCCTCGGTTCTTGTGGAGATGGAGGGTGCCACCTGCCTTATGGACCCGATCTTCTTCGATCCTTTCGAAGAAGGCGCGGTCGTATCTTGTCCAAAGCGCGTGGTGCACTTGGCGAGGCTGCCGCCCGTCGACACCCTGATTGTGTCGCATCGCCACCCGGACCACTTTGACTTGCCGTCCCTGGCCCAGGTCCAGCGGGATTGCGACGTCATCATCCCTGCGGACCCTCTGATCGTTTACGCCCTGGAGAAGCTGGGGTTCCACCGGATCCATCCGGTTCACCCTATGGGTCCGATACTATCCGAGCGTTTCGAGCTCTATCCCACAAAATCCGAGGCCCGAGGCGTCCGGGAATTCGGCATGGTGTTCAAGGATGCTTCAGGGTGTTTCTGGAACCAAGTGGACAGCTTCCTTTCGGTCGAGACCGTCGAGGCGGTCAAACATCGCTTTGGTACTATCGATCTCCTGTTTGCCATGTATGCCAGCCAGAATTTCGAGTATTTCGAAGGTCGCTCGACCGAGTTCCCGCACGAGACCCATAGGGAAAACCTTGAGATCGCTCTGCGAATTGACCCGCGCATGGCGACGCCCGGCTCGGCCGGCTTCCGCTTTGCCGCCGATCGCGCCTGGCTCAACAGCTTCGTCTTCCCGATTTCGAGAGAGCGTTTCGTCGCGGATCTGAGCAAGCTCGGGTTCTGCGGTACCACCCAGATCATGAACCCGGGCGACGTCTTCAACATCGACGGCGGAAATGTGGCTCATCTTCCAGGTGCTTCGGCCGTGGCTGAGCTCATTGCAGACGACACGAACAAGATCCGTTTCGACCCGACTGCCCCCGTACCTGACCTGCTGGACCCCAATCCGGACGGCGCTTCCCGGGCATCCCTCGTCGAGATCATCGATTCCTTCATCGCCGAGGGGATCAATGCTTATGCTCGCGCGGGGTATCAGAACGACGATAGGCTTATCGGCCTCTATCGGGGCCACCGGGTCCGTTATGCGATTGCCGTCGTGCTACCCGACGGCGAAGCGAACTGGTATCGGTTTGAGTTCGGCCCTGAGGACCTTAGCCTCGTGGCTGGAGCCGAGGCGAGCGTCCCGGCGGACCTGGTGCATCGGATTGCCGCCTCGGCACTCGCAGGCTGGATTGAGCACAGCAAGAGTTTTTTCTATGTGCGGGCCTACTCCCGCCGGTCCGGAACGGTGTATGACCTCGCAGCGGTGGGACACCAGGTCCGGCTCGAACGGCGTCCGCTGCCAGATCTGCTAATGCACTATCTGCTCAACGTGATGGAAGGCTCCCAGATCGCGGCCAGGCGTCAGGTCGACCTTGAACTTGAGGCGATCTGGTCCAATTCCAATCACGCTTAGTCTCCGATCCCTTTTGTTGCCGGTCGGACGCCTGTTACGATCAGGCGGATGACGGATATCTCGCGACCAAGCTCGGCCTTCGCGCCTCGACGGGAGCTTCTCGACGACACACAACTGCGGGCTGTGCCGGAGGACGAACTTGCACGAATTCTCGCGAGGTGCTGGCCATCATCAAGAACATGCGGGTCGATGACCTGATGATGGATCTCTTCTAAGATTCAATTCCCTAAATCTGTCTCACAGGCGCTGACGATGGACACACGCATGTAGTGCAAGCCGAATAGCACGGCGAGAAATGTCACGGTGAGCACAACGGCTGCCACCGCGCGCCGACCCGCCATGGCAGAGCCGACTAACCGGGGTTAGTCCTCGTACTTGAAGGACACTTTCAGCTTGGCGCGATAGGCGGTGATCTTTCCGTCTTGTATCTGCACATCTAGTGCACCGATCCAGACAAATGATTCACCGTGCGCTGGAGCAACCCGTTGTTTTGTATTCAGAATCAGGTTTCCACTGTGACGGCTCTGACTGAGTCGGTGCACTAGGTCCGAGACTTCGGCTATTCGGAGGTCTCGAAGCGACTGCGCCGCCCGCTCAACGGCTGCCCCTCTCTGCCAACCTCACTGAGACACCGGCCCCCCTTGGAATTACTGTAGGGCGGTGGAGGTGAATACCAATGACCGCAGAGAGAGGATCGATGACATTGCAAGAGATGGACGCTCCGGCCCTGGGGGTCGAGGAGCGTCGCGACGAGGCCCCCGGGGCGGAGCCCGCCACGCGCGGCCAACGCCGGACCCGGAGGTCGTGGCCAAGCCGAAGAGGCGCAAGTTCACCGCGCAGTATCGACTGCGGATTCTGGAGGAGGCAGAGAGCTGCACGCAGCCCGGCGAGGTGGGCCGGCTGCTTCGCCGCGAGGGGCTGTACAGCTCCCATCTGACGGAATGGCGCAGGGCGCGGCGTGAGGGGTCGCTTCAAGGCCTGACCCCGAGCAAACGCGGTCGGAAGCCCGCCGAGCGCAACCCCCTCAGCGCGAAGGTGCACGAGCTCGAGGCGAAAGTGGCTCGGCTGGAGAAGGAGCTGCACACCGCCCATACGATCCTGGACGTCCAGGGAAAAGTTGCCGGGCTGCTGGGATTCAGCCTCGAACACGGGAAGGACTGCTGATGGCCGTCCAGCCGCTCGCATCGCAGGTCGGCGTGGCGCCGGCGTGCCGAGCGCTGGGGGTGCCACGGGCTTCCTTCTACCGTCGTCAGAGGCCCGCTCCCGGGCATCAGCAGCCCCGTCCTACGCCCGCCCGGGCCCTGTGTGCGTCCGAACGCGCGCACGTCCTCGACGTGCTCGCCAGCCCGCGCTTCGTCGACCGGTCACCGGCCGAGGTCGTCGCGACGCTGCTCGATGAAGGCCAGTATCTGTGCGCCGAGCGCACGATGTACCGGATCCTGGCCGCGAACCAGCCGGTGCGAGAGCGGCGCAATCAGCGCAGTCATCCCTGCTACACCAAGCCCGAGCTGGTGGCCACGGGCCCCAACCAGACCTGGTCCTGGGATATCACCCGGCTCCGGGGGCCCAAACGCTGGACGTCCTTCTACCTCTATGTCTTGCTCGACATCTTCAGCCGCTGCGTCGTGGGCTGGATGGTTGCCGATCGGGAGAACGCCGCGCTCGCCGCGACGCTGATCGAGGAAACCTGTCTCAAGCAAGGCATCGAGCCCCAGGTGCTCACCCTGCATTCGGACCGCGGCGCGCCGATGACCAGCAAGTGTACCGCCCAACTCCTCGCCGACCTCGGGGTCACCCGCTCTCTGAGCCGCCCCCAGGTCAGCGATGACAACCCGTTCTCCGAAGCGCAGTTCAAGACCCTGAAGTATCACCCCGGCTTCCCTGGGCGCTTCGAAGACATTACCGCCTCCATCGCCTTCTGCCGGTCGTTCTTCCCCTGGTACAACACCGAGCACCGCCATGCCGGGATCGCGATGCTCACCCCCGATGATGTCCATCATCACCGGGCACCGGATGTGCTGGCTCAGCGCGGACGTACCCTGCAAGCCGCCTGGGCCCTTCACCCCGAACGCTTCGTCCACGGCACCCCGAAACCCGCCCCGCTTCCCGAAGCCGTCTGGATCAACCCACCCGCCACTTCCACAACAGGAGAAACGAGTCAGTAAATAGAAACCGTCGGTGTCTCAAAGTCGTTGACAGGTTCCGTGCTGCCGTCGCCTTCTCCCAGGACTCACTACTCGTCCCCACAAGTTCGATAACCTTGTAGACACTCTCTGCCATTTCTCGTCCTCCCAGCTATCCTGCACCTTGCGCCCCCACCGACGCGCTGTGCAAGCAGGCGGGCAGCGAGCCTATCGTCGCTGGCCCTGCGGAATAGGGCCGCTAAGTCAGTCGCAGAGCAGACCCGTGCAAAGTGCGCGGCCACGTGTTGCGAAGGAGCGTGAGTCGCCCATCGTTGGCGTACGCCCATCCGGTGCTGCCCGCCAAGGCCCGAACTGGTTGCGCGACGAGCGAGGTTGGAGCACCATCAACCGTGTCGCAGGGCCTTCATGGTTGCCCAGAACGGTCGCGCTATCGCCATGAAGAACATTCTCATAGCCATCGAGCCGAGCAAGATTCTTCCTTCTGTGTATGAAACCGCCTTTCTCGCGGCGCAACGGTTCAACAGCTGCCTGGAGGGGTTTCATCTGCTTTCATCGAGCAATGCGCTGGTGTCTGCACATGGAATCGGCACCGCCCCGAATTTCATAGAAAGTTTTGAGCGCGAAACCAGGGAGCGTGCACAGGCGCTCCGTCGTGACTTTGAAAGGTTTGCTAGCGGCAAGGGCATCTCGCTGAGCAATTGGAGCGAGTCAGCTCAAGGGATGACCGCCGTCTGGAGAGAGGAAGAATCTGGCAGCGACGCTCCTATCGGCGACCGCGGCAGGCTGTTCGACGTAATCGTCCTCGGACGCCCGACGGACGGCGAGCCCACGCCGACAATGTCGATGCTCGAGACTGCCTTTGAGAACGGCGGCGCAATAATCCCCCACTGAAGTGGCCGGTTTGGCCGTTGCCCGGCGGCGCAAAAAGGGACCGCCAGTAGCCTTTGGTCGGAACGAGACGACCGAGGGCCGGGGGGATGTATCGAGTGGAGCTATACGCGCGGGTTCGGCGGACCTGTCACGTCGAGGGGATGAGCATTCGCGTGGCTTCGCGGCTGTTCGGGCTGGACCGCAAGTCGGTGCGCAAGATGCTGGCGTTCTCGGTGCCGCCGGGGTATCGGCGAGCTGGGCCGCCGAGACGGCCGAAGCTGGATCCGTTCACGGGGATCATCGATCGGATCGTGGAAGAGGACCGGTCCAGCCACCGCAAGCAACGGCACACGGCGAAGCGCATCTTCGAGCGTCTGTGCGACGAGCACGGGTTCACGGGCGGCTGCATCATGCCGCGGGCCACGCCCAGGTGGACTTCGGCAAGGCGATGGCGGTGATCGGCGGTGTGGCGGGCAAGGTGCACTTCTTTGCACTGGATCTGCCGCACAGCGACGGCTGCTTCGTGAAGGCCTAGCCGGCGGAAACGACCGAGGCGTTCTGCGATGGTCACAACGCGGCGTTTGCATTCTTCGGCGGCGTCCCGCGCTCGATCCTGTACGACAACACGAAGCTGGCGGTTGCACGGATCCTGGGCGACGGCACGCGGCAGCGAACGCGTGTCTTCACGGAGCTGCAATCGCACTACCTGTTCGAGGACCGGTTCGGCCGGCCCGGCAAGGGCAAGGTCGAGGGGCTGATAGGCTTCATCCGGCGCAACTTCCTGGTGCCGGTGCCGCGGGTCGAGAGCATCGATGCCCTGAACGATGGTCTCGTGGCGCAGTGCCGGCGGCGCCAGGGCGCGCGGCTGCGGGGCCACGAGGAGACGATCGGCGAGCGCCTCGAGCGGGATCGCGACGCCCTGTTGGCGTTGCCGCCGGCTCCTTACGACGCCTGTGACAAGCGTCCCGGGCGGGTGAGCTCGCTGTCGCTGGTGCGCTACCGGAACAACGACTACTCCGTGCCCGTGGCCTACGGCCATCGCGAGGTACTGATCCGCGGCTACGTCGATGAGGTGGTGATCAGCTGCGCGGCCGACGTGATCGCCCGGCACCGCCGATCCTACGATACCGCGGACCTGATCTTCGATCCGCGGCATTACCTGGCGCTGATCGAGCAGAAGATCGGCGCCCTCGACCAGGCTGCGCCGCTCGCCGGCTGGCACCTGCCCGAGGTCTTCGCCATCCTGCGACGTCTGCTGGAGGCCCGCATGGGCAAGGCGGGCAAGCGCGAGTACGTTCAGGTCCTGCGGCTGCTCGAGACCTTCCGGCTCACCGATGTAGCGGGCGCGGTCCGTGATGCCCTGCGGCTCGGCACGATCGGCTTTGATGCCGTCAAGCACCTGGTGCTGTGCCGGATCGAGCGGCGGCCGCCGCGGCTCAACCTCGACGTCTATCCCTATCTGCCGCGTGCCCGGGTCGCAACGACGTCGGCCAGGAGCTACATGGGTCTGTTGTCGAGGGCTCACGCATGAGCGATGCGCCGCAGAGCCTGCCTTCGGGCCCCGACTCAAGGGTCCTGCTGACCCACCACCTCAAGACGCTGAAGCTGCCGACGTTCCTGCGCGAATACGACAAGCTCGCCCGGCAGTGCGCCTCGGAAGGCGTTGACCATGCCCGCTATCTGCTGCGTCTGGCCGAGCTGGAGCTGATCGACCGCGAGCGCCGCATGATCGAGCTGCGCATCAAGGCGGCGCGCTTCCCCGTGGTCAAGAGCCTGGATGCCTTCGACTTCAAGGTCATCGCTTCGCTCAACAAGATGCTGGTCCTCGAGCTAGCCCGCTGCGAGCACATCGACCGCCACGAGAACGTCATCGCGCTCGGCAACAGCGGCACCGGCAAGACCCACATCGCCCTCGGTCTCGGCCTGGCCGCTTGCCAGAGGGGGCTGTCCGTCGGCTTCACCACCGCCGCTGCCCTGGTCCACGAGCTGATGGAGGCGCGTGACGAGAAACGCCTGCTGCGCCTCCAGAGGCAGCTGGCCAAATACAGGCTCCTGATCATCGATGAGCTCGGCTTCGTGCCGCTCTCCAAGACCGGCGCCGAGCTGTTGTTCGAGGTGTTCAGCCAACGCTACGAGCGCGGCTCGACCCTGGTGACCTCGAACCCGCCGTTCGATGAATGGACCGAGGTGTTCGGCTCCGAGCGACTCACCGGCGCGCTGCTCGACCGGCTCACCCACCACGTCCATATCCTCGAGAGGAATGGCGAGAGCCATCGGCTCAACCAGAGCCGCAACCGTCAAAAAACGGCTGCCGGCTGACCCAACACCCAGACCCGGCTTGCCCCCGTGGGTTCACAGGCCCCTCCCACGCGCGCCGCCGCGTCAGCCAGGTGAGGGGCACGCCGCGGCGCGCGCGGGGCCCTCCCGTGGACTACGGGGACAAACCCCCAGCACCGAGTGGTCCCTTTTTACACCGCCACCGCGGTCCCATATCGCTCCGCCGTTGACAGGTCCGATTGTCATGATCGAGGGGGGCGCCACCGGCGAAGCCTTTGCGGGCAAGCATACCCGGGCGTCGGCGGCGCCGTGCCGCCAATCCTTTGGCACGGACGGCCGAAACGCAGCTGCCTGCGCTGCCGGTATCGTCTACCGGTGGAATTTGCCCGCTAGTCGCTGACTACGAGGTTGTCGGCAGCCGTGCGGCCGTCACGGCCGGGAACCAATTCGTACTCGACCCGCTGACCCTCCGACAGTGTTCGGAAACCGGCGCGTTCAACCGCCGAGATATGCACAAACACGTCCTTCGAGCCGTCCTCGGGCTCGATAAACCCAAAACCCTTGTCAGGGTTGAACCACTTAACCTTTCCGGTCGCCATGTCGTGATGCTCCAGTCGTCCAGTCGGTACGCCCCCCGCCCGTGTACGGGCGACGTGTTTTCGAGCATCACAACTCAAAGCTCCATGCCAGCCGCGTTGCGGCATGACGAGGTGACGCAGAGACGAGTGCTGCCCGCCGCCAACGTATAACGGCTGGGCCGACGGGGCTTCAAGCAGAAACATCGGCCAGCGACCGGCCGGCACGGACGGCGAAAACGCCGCCGTTGCGGCGTCCGCCGCCCGCTGCGGCGAGCGTCAGGATCAGACCACTAGAAGGCAAGCCCCGGTCGCAGGAGCGCGGGTGGCGCACAGCGCAGGAAGCGCAGCCCCACATCACCGTTGTCGGCCACCCGTGCGACCACGGCGGCGAAGCGGCCGAGCCGCGCGGCGGGCATGTGGCCGATGTATCCGGTCACCAAGTCGCCGCGTTGGATCCTGGCCCGTGGCGTACTGATGCACAAGCCGCTGCGCGACCAGTCGAGCGTGTAGTAGCGCTGGTCGCCGAACCAGACCTCGAGCGGCCGGGTGCGGTTGCGCGCGTGCCGGCGCTGATCGCGCTTGCCGAAGAGCCCCCGCTTGCGGCGCTTTTGCATGTGTCGAAATCGGACTGGTTGGCGACGACCCGTTGGAAGCTAGGGCGAATTGCATAACCGTCCGTTAACCAAGGCCCGTGGCGGCCGCTGCCGCGGTCGCCGAGGCCGGCGGGTGGTTCGCGCTGCCGGATGATTCCCATACGTCAGCTGAACCGAACCACCCGTCCCTTAAATCTGTGGGCTGATTCACCCGACGCTCGGGTCCCCAAGCGTCAGGACAGACCACTAGAACATGCTGCCAGGGTTCGTGATCGGGCACCAGCGGGCGGTCCTGAGGTGCGGCAGGAGCACGGCCAGCGCGTCCGGCGTGGCGATGCGCTCGAGCGCCTCCAGCGCGTAGCTCTGGACATAGCGGTCGCCGTCGTGGAGCGCCGCCGCGAGCGCGGGCACCGCGTCGGCGGCCGCCGCCCCGATGCGCCACAGCGCCAGGGCGGCGTTCGAGCGCGACTCGTCGTCGGGCTCCTTCACCAGGATTCGGCACAACGCCGCAACGGTCGTGTCGTCCGCCGCCTTGAGGCCGAGCGCTTCGATCGCGCTGACCCGCACATGGGTGTTGGCATCGCCGGTCAGCCGCACCAGGCAGGCCTGCACGGCCGGCGTGTCGTCCACGATCTCACCCAGGGCGAACGCAGCGTAGCGAAGACCGAGCTCGTCACCGTCCCCGGCCAGTGCGAGTAGGCCCGGCACGGCCGCCGCACCGGCGGCGATCAGGCCGTGGGCGGCACTGCGCACGGCGTGGCCGATGTGCCACTCCTGCCCCTCGTCGAAGAACAGACGCCCGTCGGCGTCGTTCACCCCATCGTGGCGCCGTAACGCCCGGTGCAGCGCCGCCACGCCGGCTTCGCCGAGCGCTGCCAGGGCATGGGCCGCGTTGAGCGAGACCGGCTCGTGGCCGTCCGCGACCGCGGCCTCGAGCGCGTCCAGGGCCGCGGCCGCGCCGGGCCCGAGCGCGCCGAGCCGCTCCGCCGCGGCGGCGCGGGCGGCGTCATCAGCGGTCGCCAGCTGGCGGGCGAGGCGTCCGACCTCTGCCGCAGCGGCCGTCTCGAACCCGGCCGGCTGGCCGGTGAGCCATTGCCAGTTGTGCCGCCAGACCGGGTCGAGGCCGTAGTGCACACGACCGTCGGGCCGGTGCCAGGCGGGGTCGCGGAAGTCCCAGGTCGGCGCCCCCGGACGGGTCCGCCGGACGAACTCGAACTTGATCATATAGCGGCTGAGCGCCGTGAGGTTCTCCAGCTTGTGGTGCCAGATGTCGTAGTGGATCAGCATGCACGTGCCAGCCGGCCCGGCATTGGCGAGCTCGAAGTCGTTGGCGTCCTCGAAGCGCTTGTGCAGGTGCTGGCTGCCGGGCAGCACGCCGGTCGGGCCGCGCTCCAACGGCGTGTCCTGGGGCATGTACATCATCATCACCCACCAGGGGTGGTGGTTGCGCACCTTGCGCAGATAGCCCCAATAGGTGTCGTGGTGCCAGGCTTGGCGGCCGCTGCCGGGCACATTGTCATGGCAGAACCGGTGCGGGTGCAGCATGTAGTCGGGGCCCAGAAGGCTAAGCAGCGCACCGCGGATCACCGGGTCGTCGAACACCACCCCCATCTGGGGCACCAGCGGCAGGAAGTTGTTACCCGGATTGTCGGTCGCCCTGCCGTCGCCGATGACGGCATCGATGCCCTGATAGACCCGGTCGTGACAGTCCGCCGGCAGCGTCGGCTGCAGCTGCAGACAGCCTTGCATGAGGAACGTCTGGATCTGGGCGTCGGTCAACAATAGCGGCGGCCGGCTGGTGTACGCCGAGTAGTCGGGCAGCCGCGCCGTACTGAGCCCCGCCTCCTGCGAGAATTGCTGCTCGGTTGCCGCCTGCTTCAGCTCAGTCTGATTGTCCAGCCTCGCCATGGTCCGATCCTCAGAGGTTGCCCCTAGTTAAGCCGACATCGCCCGCTTCCAGAGCGAGCTCGGCGCCATGGGCTACAAGTTCCAGTTCGTCACCCTGGCCGGCTTCCACGCCCTGAACTACGGCATGTTCGAGCTCGCCCGCGGCTACCGCGAGCGCGGCATGGCGGCCTACTCGGAGCTGCAGAACGCCGAGTTCGCGGCCGAGGCCGCGGGCTACACGGCGACGCGCCACCAGCGCGAGGTCGGCACCGGCTATTTCGACGCCGTCGCCAATGCCATCGCCGGCGGCGAAGCGGCGACCACCGCACTGAAGGATTCGACCGAAGCGGCACAGTTCGCGCCGGCGGAATAAACGAAAAAGGGAGCGGTGCCGGGGGAGGCGCCGCCAGGAAAGGGCGTGTTATGAGTACGCGTTATTGGATCATCGGCGGGGAATACACGGACACCAGCTTCGAGACGCTAGTTGTCGGGACCGAGCGCATCGCCGGTCCCTTCGCCAGCCGCGACAGCGCGCTCGCCGTGTGGCGCCGCCTCGCAGCCGAGACCTCGAGCCTGTGCCACGCCCGCTTCACCGTGGCGCAGGAGACCAGGGGCTAGTGCACCGACTCAGCCGACATTACCCAGATGACCTCCAGGATTGCGGAGATCATACCCCCGTACCACCGTCGAGGGAACTGTATTCCCTTTGCAGCCATCCGATGGCCTGATTTTGGAGATCAGCCCTCGGTTGGAAGGCATTTGGCCAGATTTGCCGCCATTCAGACACACCCCTCCTGTCGTTTTCACCTCGCCGTCGATTTCCCCGGCCTACGCCGGGGCGGGTCTTGGTCGCAGATCATCAATCAGGCTCAAGATTTTCCGGAACAGTTCCCTCGGCACCGCCACCTCGGCCAATTGGAACGTGACGTAGCGGCCATGGCTGACCACCTTGGCACCGATCTTTACCAACTTCTCCCGCAGCGTGGTCAGCGACCAGTACTCAACCTCCTTCGGCAAAGCCAGCGTCCGCATGAAGTTGGCGAGATTGTAGGCCAGGGCGTGAAGCTGCAGCCGGACGGCGTTATCGCGGAACCTGCGACACGACAGCCTCGTCCATTTGATCGCGTTCTTGCCTTCCTTGATGCATTGCTCCGCTTTGCCCCGCTGATTGTAGAACAATGTCACCCGCTCGGCCGGTCGCGACAGGTTGGTGACGATGAACCCGACCCGGGGAAACAGCTCGCTGGGGTGCCACTCCACCTTGGCGACGACGCGGCGGGCCTTATCCCAGCTTTTGGCCCGATAGCTGAAGCCGGCGTAATGGCGCCGCACATGGTTTGGCGGACGGCCAACGGGTCGCGTGAGCAGATGGCAGATGCTTTCCAGAAGAACTTGGTTCTTCGGCAAACGGATCGCGTACAGGAAGCCCTCGTCTTCCAGAAACTTATAGATGTCCGGTGAGGCGAAAGCCGCATCGCCCCGGAAATACCGACGCAAATCCCTTTCCTTGTAGCGTGCCACTACCGGCTCCAGCACCTTGCGCCAGCCATCGGCGCTGTGAACGTTGCCGGGACGCAGGGCGCACCGTTCCAAATCGCCGAACTGGTTGAACAGGAACAGGGGATGATAGCAGGTGCAACCGAAGTGCCCGTTGTAGGTCGAGCCTTCCTGAGCACCGTGGGTTGGGCTGACGCTGCTGTCCATGTCGAGAATGATCTTCTTCGGCGGGCAACGGTCATGAACGCGGTCGATCCATCGGCCGGAAAGATCACCAAGCGCGGCGAGGTTTTCCTCGGTGGCCAGAACCTCCGTCTCGAAGCGCCCCATCTGACTGCTCGAGGCCGCCTGTTTAGTGACGGCATGGCCGCCGACGATCCACCGCATGACCGGGTCGAGGCTGAGCCGGTCGGCATCGTTCACGTCGTCGTAGCCGCCAAGGCGTCCGAAAACGGACTGGCGGAACTGGCCGACCATGCCATGCCGCCCATTCATGCCGGTACGACTGTCGGCAAGAACATCGCCAACCATCTCAGTAAGTTCAACGGAGGCATCAAGCTCTCGATAGGCGAGCAAACCGGCGTCAGTAGTGACCTTGGACCCGTGGAACTCAAGCTTGAGTCGACGGTCAAAATCGACCCGAAGGCACCCCTGTTTCGATTCACCCATCGGGTGTGCCATATCCGCTGATCCATATCTGCTCCAACTGTATGATTCTTATAGCAGAATCCGGGTGCGGTGTCGTCAAATTACATGATCATCTGGGTAATGCGGGTTAAGTGGGAAAACGGGAGGGCATCAAGCCGTGGCGCGCCGGCCTGGGCTGCGCCGAACGAAGATCCCGCGTCAATTCTCATGCCAACGCCTGACGCGAGTTTGAACAACAGACGAACTCTCGACTCTATGCCGGTGGCCAAGTGTCTTTTGTCGATCAAAAACAACGCAGATACGCAACGGGAGGAACCCACATGAGACTGCAACAACCGCTGATCACAGCGATTCTAGGCGCCACCGCACTGGCCGGCGCAAGTTTGCTGGCGCCGGTGAGTGCCCAGATGAAGCATGAAGGCGTCACTATCAACCTGCTCACGCGCCCGGGCCCCGTCATCGCCGGGCGGCTGGAGCAACGTGGTGAGGAGTTCAAGGCGGCGACCGGCGCGACGGTCAACGTGGCGACGGTGCCGTTTGCCGATCTGTTCCAGAAGCTGCTGACCGACTGGGCGACCGGCACGAACTCCATCGACGTCGGCGTGTTCGCGTCGGGCTGGGCGGTCGAGCTCGCGGACAGCGATCTGCTCGCCGATCTGAGCGACTTCGTCGCCAATGACCCGGGTCTGCAGGTCAACGACATCGCGCCCTACTTCCGCGAGTTCAATCAGAAGATCAACGGCAAGACCCATCTGATCACGGTCGATGGCGATTTCCACATGATGTACTACCGCCATGACGTGCTTGCGGCGGCCGGGCTCGAGCCACCGGACACCTGGGACGATTATCTCGAGGTCGCCGCCGCGGTGCATGGTCAGGACATGAACGGCGACGGCGAGGGCGACTACGGCTCCTGCCTGTTCAAGAAGCGCAATGCGCAGAGCTTCTGGCTGATCCTGTCGGTCGCCGGTGCCTATCTGCAGACCCAGGGTACGGGTGAAGGCATCTTCTTCGACACCGATACGATGGAGCCCCTGGTCAAGAACGAGGCGTTTGCCGAGGCCCTGCGGATTCTGAAGGAGACCGGCAAGTACGGGCCGCCGGACGAGCTGAACCTGGACGTCACGGACACCCGTCCGATCGTTCTGACCGGCCGTTGCGCGCTCTTGATCGAGTGGGGAGATATCGGTCCGCTGTCGATCGACCAGTCCCAGTCGAGCATCGACGGTCTGGTGGCCGCAAAGATCCTGCCGGGCTCGCGCCGGGTGCTTGACCGGGCGACGGGTCGGCTCGTGGATTGCAACGCACAGCGCTGCCCGCACGCGACCAACGGCGTCAATCACACGCCTTTTGCCGCGTTCGGCGGCTGGTCCGGTGCGATCAACGCCAACTCCGATCCCAAAGTGATCGCGGCGGCCTACGATTTCCTGTCCTATATGAACGCGCCGGAGCAATCCAACTTCGACGTGACCCAGGGCTGGACGGGCTACAATCCCTATCGCATCTCGCAGTTCGAGAACATCCAGCCGTGGGTCGATGCCGGCTTCAGCAAGGAGGCGGCCGAGAACTATCTGGGTGCGATCGGCGAGAGCCTGAACAGCCCGAACATGGCTTCTGATCTGCGTATCCCGGGTACCCAGCAGTACCAGGGCATCGTTCTGGACCGCGAAATGGCACGGTTCCTGGCCGGTGAGAGCACGGCCGAGCAGGCGATGGACAACATCTTTGATGGTTGGGAGGAGATCACCGAGGACTTCGGCCGCGATCGGCAGCGTGACCTCTATCGCGCGTCCCTCGGCATCACGAACTGATCTGCCCTAACAAAGAGCCGTGACAATACAGAACGGCGTTATCGGCACGCGGCGGGCGGGGGAAACCCCGGCCGCCGCCGTCGTGTTGCCGCGCGGTGGGCGGCTGGCCGAGTGGTTCGACCAGCAATCGCGGCAGTTCTTCATCATGCCCGCCGTGATCATGATCCTGATTTTCTCGATCTTTCCGCTCGTCGCGACGTTCATTCTCTCACTGTCGCGGGTCCGGCTGCGCGCCGGCGGCTACAGCGTCAAATACGTCGGCGCCCGCAACTACGATAAGCAGTTGTTCGGCTCTGAGCAGTGGCACTTCCTCGGGACTTTCGAGGGGATCAGCGCACTCGGTTGGATCGTCACGATCGCCGCCGCCGCACTGCTCATTTGGTGGTTGAGCCGGTACCTGCGCGGTGGCGGCGTGACCGCGGTCGGGCTGATCGGCCGGCTGATCACGGCCGGCGTGCTGTTCGGCATTGCCTTCATGTTCGCGGCGACGCTGTTCAGCGGCACCCAGATCGGCACGCTTGGCGTCACGCTGTTCTATGTCGTGGTGGGCTGCACCATTCAGTTTCTGATCGGGTTGGGTCTGGCGTTCCTCTGTTCCCAGCCGATCCGCGGGCGGACGTTCTTCCGCATCGTCTTCTTTCTGCCGATGATGGTCACGCCGATCGGCATCGGTTTCAGCTTCCGCATGTTGGCCGACACCGGGAAAGGCCCGTTCGCGCCGATCTGGCAGTGGTTCGGCCTCGGCGATTTCGCTTGGGCGGTAAACCCGTGGACCGCCCGCATCTTCATCATCATCGGCGATTCCTGGCAGTGGATTCCCTTCATCTTCGTGATTCTGCTGGCGGCGCTGGAGACCGTGTCGCGCGATCTGGTCGAAGCGGGTCATGCCGATGGAGCCAGCGGCTGGCAGATCTTCCGCGAGATCACCTGGCCGCAGATCTTGCCGGTCGCCGCCACGGTAATGCTGATCCGGGTCATCGAGGCCTTCAAGCTCGTCGACCTGCCCAACATGATGACCGGCGGCGGCCCCGGCACCGCGACCGAATCCATGACGCTCGCTTCGTTCTTTGCTTGGCGCGCGCTGGACCCGGCCCAGTCCTCGGCCATCTCGTACCTGTTGCTGTTCGTGACGGTGGTCCTGTGCGTGTCCTACTTTAATTTGGTGGTCTTGCGCCGGCGGGCCGTGCACGGATGACGGCGATCCAACCAACCCTGCAGCGGCCCCGCGCCGGCACGCTGCGACGCTTCTTCGAGCCCACCAACATCGGCCAGATGTCGCGTGGCGGCAGTATCGTCGTCTACGGCCTGCTGATCGTGTGGTCGGTCTTCGCGCTGTTTCCGTTCTACCGGCTGCTCGTCACGTCCCTGAAGCTGCCGATCGACGTGTTCGAGGGGCCGTCATACCTGCCATGGGTGGACTTCACGCCCAACCTGCATGCCTGGGCCGACCTGCTGGACACGAGTGCGGAGTCGCCCCTGGCCGAGACATTCAAGCCGTACAAGAACTCCGTCATCATTGCGTTCTTCTCGACCGCGCTGGGCGTGCTGATCGGCAGCATGGCCGCCTACGCCCTGGCCCGGATCGAGTACAAACCGAAGTTCGGCACGATCATGATGTTCATCGTGATCATGGTCGCAACGGCGGTCGCCGTCGGGGTCTGGCGCATCGACCTGCGGATCGCCGTGGCCGTCGGGATTGGGCTGTTCATTCTGCTGGCCCGGGCGCTCGGGCGTCACTTCAAGCGCAGCCTGGGTAATGGCGACATCCTGTTCTGGATGATCTCGCAACGCATCCTGCCGCCGATCGTCGTGGTCGTGCCGGTCTACATGATGTTCCAGAGCGTGCGCCTGCTCGACACGCACATCGCGATCATCCTGACCTACACTGTCGTCAATCTGCCGATCGTCGTGTGGCTGATGCACGACTTTTTCGTGTCGATCCCGATCGACCTGGAGGAAAGTGCCCAGCTGGACGGCGCGTCGCGGCTGACGGTCTTCTACGAGATCGTCATTCCGCTGGCGAAGGCGGGGTTCGCGGCGACGACGCTGCTGGTGCTGATCCTGTCGTGGAACGAGTATCTGGTGGCCCTGTTTCTCTCGACATCGAACGCCCAGACCCTGCCGATCCTCGTCGCCGGCATGAACGGCGGCGAGAAGGGCATCCTGTGGTGGACGATGTCCGTGGTCATCATCATCATGATCGTCCCCGTTATTTCCATGGCCCTGCTCCTGCAGCGCTTTATCTCCAAGGGCATCTTGCTGGGAGCGGTGAAAGGGTGACCGAGACCAAGCCAACCCACGCGCCCGGCTCGCGCGCCCAGCAGCTGACGATGCAGGGTCTCAACAAGTGGTTCGGCACCAACCACGTCGTCAAGGACCTCAGCATTGCCGTCGAGCCCGGCGAGTTCCTCGTCCTCTTGGGCCCATCGGGCTGCGGCAAGACCACGGGGCTGCGCATCATTGCCGGGCTGGAGACCGCGGACTCTGGCCGAGTGTTGCTGGGCGACACGGACGTGACGAACGAGCTGCCGAAGTATCGCGACGTCGCGATGGTGTTCCAGTCCTATGCGCTCTACCCCCACAAGACGGTGGCCGAGAACATCGGCTTTCCACTGAAGGTGCGGGGTCTCAAGCCGGCGCCGCGGGCGGTGGCCGTGCGCGAGGCCGCGGCCCTGGTGCATATGGAGGATCTGCTGGAGCGCTACCCGCGCCAGGTCTCCGGCGGGCAGCGGCAGCGCGTCGCCCTGGCCCGGGCCATCGTGCGCCGGCCGTCGGCCTTCCTGATGGACGAGCCGTTGTCCAACCTCGACGCCAAGCTGCGCGGCTATATGCGCGCGGAGCTGAAACACATGCAGCACGAGCTCGGCGTGACGACGGTCTACGTGACGCACGATCAGGTCGAGGCCATGACCCTGGCGCACCGCGTCGCCATCATGGACTATGGCGTGCTGCAGCAGATCGGCACGCCGCGCGAAGTCTACGACAACCCGGCCAACCTGTTCGTGGCCGGCTTCATGGGCTCGCCGCCGATGAACTTCATCCGCGGCAGCATCGAAAACGACCGCTTCGAAAGCCATGGCGTCAGCCTGCCGATCGCGGGTGCGAACGGCGCCCGTACGGTGGTCATGGGCTTCCGGCCGGAGGATGCCGAGGTCGTCGGCCCCGGCGCGGGACTGTTCGATGCGACGGTCTATGCCGCGGAGCTTACGGGCGACGTCACGCTGATGACCCTCGCCCTGGGCGGCGCCAGCATGGCCATCAAGATGCCCAAGGAATACGACGCCGACTTCGACAGTACGGTGGCCGTGCGGTTTCCGATGGACCGCGGCTTCCTGTTTGACGCCGACACTGGCGAGCGCCTCACGGCGACGTTTGCGGCGGCCTGATCGCCCGGCGTCGGACCGCCGTCGCCTGCATCACTGTGGCGGCAGGCCCATCGCCGTCCGGTAGGCGGCGCGTTGTGCGTCGCGACCGAGTTCGTCGGTGAGCTTCTCCCACGCTTCGACAACCGTGTTCAGCGCCTGCTGCGGCGCGACGTCGCCGGCCAGCGCCTTGGCGACCTCGATCTCGAGCAGATCGACGTAGATTTCATAGGCCGGAACGCGCATGTCGAGGGCGATGTTCGGTGCGTCCAGGTTGGCTTTGTGCGTTTCCAGATACTGCCGCCGCACCGTCTCTTCGGGCAGCACCGCGAGCCAAACGCCGGGATCGTCGAGCAGGCTCTGCCGATAAGGCGCCAGCGCCGCGTCGCCATGCGGCGCGCTCGGACCCGCGCCGGCCAGCGATGCGACATAGTGCCACGCGGCCGCCTTGTTGCGGCTGGCCAGGGGCACCGCCGCCAGCCATCCGCCGAACGCGAGGAACGGCGATCGAACGGGCTCCGCGAACGTCGTCCACGCCCCGGTTCGGTGGTCCCAAATCCGCTTTGAGCCCGGCAGCGGCGCCACGCCGAGGGCCGCGGTACTCGCCTCGGCCATCGCGGCGAGCTCGCGCGGTCCGATTTTGGCGATTGCCATTGCAACACGGCCGGCGACGAGTGCCGCGCGGACGTCCGCGGCGTTGAAATTGAGCGCGCCGGGCGGCGCGAGGCCCGCGGACCCGGCGTAGTCCTCGAGCGCCTTCACCCAGCCGGGATTGTCGAGCTGCGGCGCCATGGTCTCCGGATCGAAGAACATGGCGCCCGGGTTCGCCGGATGGTTCGTGTAGCCCGCGGCATGGGAGAACAGGTACCAGGCCTGCTGGTCGCCACGGAAAAACGCCTCCGCCGTGCCCCACAGGCTGTCCTCCGGTCGGCTGAAAAACGCGGCGATTTCATTGTACTCGTCCCAGGACTCCGGCGTCGCCAGGCCGTAGCCGAAGCGCGACTCGAAAGCCGCCTGTTCCCCGCGGTCGCTGAACAGATCGACGCGATAGTAGAGCGCGAACTGCTCACCCTCGATCGTCTGGGCAAGGCGTTTGCCCTCCCACACCATCATCTCGCGATAGACGGGGTGAATATCGGCCCACGCCTCGGCGCCGAAGAGGTCGCCGGGCATCTCCGACAGGTACGGCGAAAAATCAGGCAGCCACATCGGCGCTATCGTCATCACATCGAACGAAACGTCCCCGGTGGCCAGGGCGGTGAGATATTTCGGGAACAGCTGGCTGGCCGGCATCTCGACCATGTTCACGGTGCCGCCGGTGCTCTTCTCCCAGTCTGCGGCAGCCGCCCGCTGGGCCGCCGAGATCGTTGGCCCGACGAACGTGCCGACGTTGATCGTCGTGCCGCTGAAGTCCGCGTGCTCATCGGCTTGGCCGGCGTGCGTACCGTAGAGAACTACGACGGCCAGCGCTGCGGGCTTCGCCAATTTCGCAAGCATGCGGCCCCTCCTGCGGACGCAACCCTCGCCGTTCGTCGGGTCGAATGAGCCCCATCAACGCCGGGCGCCAGTCTCCCGGACCGTTGCCGGCCGCGTCAAGCCAATGCGAGTCGCGCCGCCCAGGGGAAGTCGGCGATCTCGGCAACGACGTGGTGCGCCAGGCCGAAGTCCATGGCCGCGGTCTTCTCGTTCGGCCAGGCGATGACCGTGCAGCCGGCGGCACGCGCCGCGGCGACACCGGTCGCCGTATCCTGGACGACGAGTGTCTGCGCCGGCGCAACGCCCAGCCCGCGGCACGCCGCCTCATAGATATCCGGCGCCGGCTTGCCGTTGGCGACGTCGTCGCGCGCCACCGTCACCGCGATGGCATCGCCGGCATCGAGGATTGCGACCGTTCGCGGCGACGACGATGCGGTCGCTGTTGGACGCACAGCCCTGAACGATGCCGCCGCTGGCGATGGCCAGCACCCGTTCGCGGGCGCCGGGGCGCGGCGGCACCTTGGTCCGCGCATGGGCCACATAGTAGCGGCTGCAGGCATCGTTGAACGCCGCGAGGTCGATGGGAAAGGCATGCACACCCTGCAGCCTGGCGAAGCAGACCTCCATACCGTGGCCGGTGAAACCGGCGAATTCCGCAGCCGTCAGCGTGTAGCCGTAGCGCGCGCAGACGGCGCCGATCGCCTCGTCATGCAGCGGCTCGCTGTCGACCAGCGTGCCGTCCACGTCCCAGACGACTGCGCGGAAGGCGCCGGGTTTGTCGTACAGAGCCAAGCGGGGTCAACCGGACCTGTTGGATGAATGACGCTTCATAGCACCGACAGACGTACGGCGGCCATGGCAAGATGCTGTGCGGGAATTCGCCGGCCGATGTTGGATCGATTCTCTTGCTTGTATGAGGTACGTACTGTATACTAATCATGATCAAGTCCTTTGCCTCGCGGGATACCGAGCGCTTGTTCCAGCTACTGCGTGTGCGGCGCTTTCAGGCCTTCGCCCGACAAGCCAAACGGCGACTCGACGTGCTCCACGCGGCAGTGCGGCTTGATGACCTGACCCGCAACCCGGGCAACCGATTGGAAACGCTCAAGGGGCGGCGCAAGGGCCAGCACACCATTCGCATCAATGACCAGTGGCGCGTCTGCTTTAGCTGGGATGGTCAAGATGCCCGCGACGCCGAGATCGTCGACTATCACTAAGGTGGTGCCATGGAGCCGATTCACCCAGGCGAAACACTCAAGGCGGATTTTCTCGAACCGCATGGCTTGAGCGGCAACGCCGTCGCCGGGCAGCTGGGTGTGCCGCCAAACCGCATAAACGACATTTTGCGTGGCCGTCGTGCGATTTCCGCCGACACGGCGCTGAGGCTGGAGCGGTGTTTCGGCGTGTCGGCCCTGTTCTGGCTTAACCTGCAACAGAACTACGAGCTTGAACGCGCTCGCAAGGCCGCCGGTCGGGCGCTGAACAGGATCAAGCCGTTCGCCGCCTAGTGGCGTCACAGCTTGAGGTATCTACCCTTCAGATACTTGTCGACAGGCCGCCGTCGACGGCGAGCACATGGCCGTTGACGTAGGAGCCGGCGGCCGAGGCGAGAAACACGACGGCGCCGCCGAGCTCGCGCGGCTCGGCCCAGCGGCCGAGTGGCGTGCGCTGTTCGACCCAGGCCGTGAACGCCTTGTCGTCGAGCAGCGCCTGGTTGAGCTCCGTCGCGAAATAGCCGGGGGCGATGGCGTTGACGTTGATCCCCTGGGGGCCGAGCTCGGCGGCCAGCGAGCGGGTCAGCGCATGCAACCCGCCCTTGGCCGCGATGTAGCCGTGGATCGTCGGCCGCCCGAGGATGGCGCCGATCGAGCCGGTGTTGATGATGCGGCCGTGGCCCTGGCGCAGCATGACGCGGGCGGCCTCGCGCGCCAGCTTGAAGCAGGACGAGAGGTTGGTTGCGATCAGACGCTCCCAATCTTCGTCCTGCCACTGTGTGACCGGCGTGCGGTGCTGGGTGCCGGCGTTGTTGACGAGGATGTCGAGGCGCCCATGGCGCTCCGCGATGCCGGCGATCGCAGCCGTACAGGCCGCCGAATCGGTGACGTCGAACGCCGCCGCTTCAGCCTTGGCACCGGCCGCCGTCAACGCGCCGACCCGCTCGGCCAGCGCACCTTCGTCGCGGGCGTTGAGCACGACCGTGGCGCCGTGGTCGGCCAACGCCTCGGCCATCGCGAAACCAAGCCCGCGCGAGGCGCCCGTGACCAACGCCACCTTGCCGTCGAGACAGAACAGCTTACTCACATCCCCTCCCTTTCCGGCTCCGGGCCGGGCCCTGAGCCACGCCGGTCTTGTAGCATGTTGATCCCTCGAACACGCCTCTGTCCCGCACCCGCGCTAGCGCCGCAGCAGCGGGAACAGCGCCAGGCCGACCAGGAAGCCGCCGAGGTGGTCTTCCCAGCTGACCCGCAAAGGCGCGCCGAACGCGCCACTCGCGGCCAGCGCGGCGAAGCCGAAATTGAGCAGCATGAACAACGCCGTGTAGTGCAGGATCTGCCGCGCCCGCCTCGCGAAGGTCTCGGCGCCCGCGGTCAGGACGTAGGCGCCGGCACCGATCAGGCCGAACACGGGTCCGGACGCGCCTACGACAAAGACGCTCTCGCCCCAGTGGGTCACCGTGAACAGGGCGGCGCCGCCGACGCCCGACAGGACGAACAGCAGCGCGAAGCGGGCCGGACCGAGGTGGCGGTGCACGGCCGGGCCCAGCGTCAGGATCCACAGCCCGTTGAACAGCAGGTGGACGAAGCCGCCATGGACGAACAGCGTCGTTACGATCGTGTACAGGCGGCCGGTCTGCAGCACGCCGCCGGCGAACAGGTTACGCGCCAGGTGGACCGCGACGCGGTCGCTGATCCCGTCGGGCAACAGCAGCAGCGGCAGCGTCGTCAGCACCATCAGCGCCAGCACGACCTTCACCGCCGGCGGCGGCGAGCGCATGTCGGCAACCGACACGACCGAGCGGCGACGGCCATAGCCGTGCGGTGGCCGGCCCATATCCGTGTTCCTCGTCATCGCCTGTGGCCGGTCCTCGTTGGCGCGGGTGGTTGGGGGGATGCAGCGCGGCAACCCTAGCGACGCGGCTCGGGCGCGGCAACGGCGGCGGCGCGCGACCCCGTGACGAGAGACGGTTGGCTCTCTTATCATTACAGGTGATCGGCCGGCCAACCGGCGATCCAACGGCCGTGGGGAGGACGCCATGCAGATCGTCGACGCGCACCACCACCTCTGGGATCTGGACAAGCTGCACTATCCCTGGCTCGTCGAGCCGATCGACCACCCGGTCGGCGACTACGCGGCGATCCGGCGCAGCTATCGCATTGCCGACTTGCTCGACGACGCGGCCAACCAGCCGCTCATCAAGTCCGTGCACCTGCAGGCCGAGGTCGACCATGGGGACCCGGTGGCCGAGACGGCGTGGCTGCAATCGGTCGCCGACGATCCGGCCTCGCGCGGCCTGCCGAACGGGATTGTCGCCTATGCCGACCTCGCGGCGGCCGACGCCGACGAGGTGCTGGCGCGGCACTGTGCCCACGCCAACATGCGCGGCATCCGTTACATGCTGAACTACGATGCGCACGCGCCGCGCTTCTGCTTCGCGCCGCGCGGCGATCTGATGGAGGACGCGGCCTGGCGCGCCGGCTATGCCCGGCTGCGCGCCCACGACCTCACGTTCGACATGCAGCTGTGGTGGCCGCAGATGATCGACGCGGCGCGCCTGGCCGCCGACTTCTCCGACATCCAGGTGATCCTCAACCATACCGGCATGCCGCGGCGGCGCGACTCCGAATACGTCGCCGGCTGGCGCCATGGCATGCATCAGCTGGCGGCACAGCCGAACGTCGCCGTGAAGATCTCCGGCCTCGGCATGTTCGACCGCGACTGGACGACCGACACGATCCGCCTGTTCGTCGAGGACACGATCGAGCTGTTCGGCGTCGAGCGCTGCGTGTTCGCCAGCAACTTCCCGGTCGACAAGCTGATGAGCGACTACAACAAGATTTGGAACGCCTTCGACGCCATCACCGCCAGTTACTCGGAGGCCGAACGCGCCAAGCTGTTCCACGACAACGCGGTCGGGTTCTACCGTTTGGACTGACGAGCCGCCGCTATCCGAGCAGCGGCGCCGCGCCCAGCCGCTCCCGCGCTGTGCCGAGCGCCTGCTCGACCGCGCGTGCCGCCGATAGCAGGCGCGCGTCGGCGCCGAGCGGCGCGAGCAGTTGCAGGCCGACGGGCATGCCGGCGGCGTCGAGGGCGACGGGCAGCGTGACCGCGCACATGTCCAGCAGGTTGGCGATGCTCGTGTTGCGCAGGGCCAGCACGGTGGCGTCGCGGAACGCCGCGGGATCGGCGATATCGTCCAGCCTCGGCGGCGTGTTGGGGATCGTCGGCATGGCGACGACATCGACGCCGTCGAAGATCGTGGCGGCTTCGGTGATCATCGCCTGGCGGTGGCGCAGGCGGTCGAGATACTGCGCCGCCGTCATGTCCTGGGCGGCGTCGACGCGGGCGCGCACGCCGGCATCCAGCGTGGCGCGCCAGTCCGCCAGCTCGGCCGCGATGAAGGCCGAGAACTCGGACGCACCGAAGCTGCCGGCGCGCTGCATGGCATAGAGCTCCGGCCCCTGGGGGATCGGCGTCGGCCGCGTCCGCGCGCCGGCGCGTTCGAGCTCGGCGAGCGCGGCGCGCGCGCCCTCGACGACGCCGGGCGAACAGCCGTCCCAGAAGAAGTCGTCGGCGATGCCGACCGTCAGCCCGGCGACGTTGAGCGCGGCGAGCGCGCGGGCATGGCCGGCCGGGTCGGCCGCCGCCACGGGATCGATCGCGGCGAACGCGACCGTCAAGTCGGCGACCGTGCGGGTCAGCACGCCGGCGGTGTCGAGGGTCGGGCTCAGCGGCGTGATGCCGGCCGTCGACCAGCGGCCCTTCGAGGTCTTGAGGCCGACGGTGCCGGTCCAGCTCGCCGGCGCGCGGACCGAGCCGGCG
This sequence comes from Alphaproteobacteria bacterium, assembly GCA_965261585.1. Classification (GTDB taxonomy): domain Bacteria; phylum Pseudomonadota; class Alphaproteobacteria; order UBA6615; family UBA6615; genus CBDHDN01. Next base: position 64,573 of record CBDHDN010000053.1, on the reverse strand, counting down.
GTGTCCGTGCCCAGCGCCACGACCGCCGAGCCCTCGACGAGCGTGACCCCGGCGCCGGCACTGGAGCCGCCCGGCACGCGATGGGCCGTCGCGTCCCACGGGTTGCGCGGCGTGCCCCAATGGGGGTTGGCGCCGAGGGTACCCATGGCGAACTCGACCGTGTGGGTCTTGCCCATGACGACCGCAAGCTGGCGCGTCAGCGCGCCCACGACCGGCCCCTCCCGCTCCCACTTCGCCGGCAGCCGCCGCGGCGTGCCGGCGAACGTGGGGTAGCCGGCGACGCCATAGATGTCCTTGACCGACACCGGCACGCCCTGCACGCGGCCGAGGTCGCGGCCGGCGGCGCGCGCCGCATCGGCGGCGACGGCCTGGGCGCGGGCGCGCATCGGAATCCCAGGTCTTGTAGGCATTGAGCGCCGTGTCGTGCGCCCCGTGCGCCCCGTGGGCGGCGATCGCGGCCTCGGTCAGGACCACGCTGGTGACCATGCCCGCGCCCAGGGCATCGGCGATCTCCGCCAGGGGCCGGTCGAGCATGCCGATCTCAGCCATGGTATTCCTCCGTTGCGGTCCGCCCGCGGTGGCGCGTCGGCGCGCGATGTATTATTCGGACAAGCGGAACGGTTGACCACGGGAAAACCCATGTTCGACGCTTGCACCACGGCGCGGCCGGTCCTGGCGATTGCCGCCGCATTCGCCCTGCTGGCAACGCCGGCGCAGGCTTTGACGCTGAAGGCGTTTTTCGCGCTGCCGGACGAGTCGCGCTTCGCCTACCTGGTCGGGCTGGCCGACGGCATCACCGCGGGGCAGGCCAGCATCGCCCGGCGCAATCAGCTGGCGGTCTGCATCGCCGACATGGGCTTCCCGGCGCTGCTGACCGGCATCGAGGCGCAGGTCTCGAGCGAGCCCGCGCTCATGCAGATGGAGGTCGGCATGGTCGCGTGGTTGGTCATCGACGAACGCTGCGACGCCACCTGAGAAGGGAGGACCAATGGCCGAAACGAACAGCCGATCCCGCGGCGAGCAGGCCTTCGACGCGGCCCTGATGGCCGCGATTCGTGAGCGCTTCCATCACGTCGACCGCTGTCCGGTGATCGGCGATGCGCGGATCTTCCTCGAAAGCGGCGGCGGCTCGCTGAGGCTGATCGCGGCGATCGAGCGGGTGGCCGAGGTGGCGGCGCTGCCCGACCAGGAAGCCCGCGACAATGAGGCCTCGCGCCACCTCTCAGCGATCCTCAACCGCGGCCGCGACGACCTGCGCACCCTCTTCGGCGCGACCGGCGGCCAGGTCATCTCCGGCGAGACCGGCACGCGGCTGCTTTACCGCCTGATCCGCGCGGTCGCGGTCAGTGCGCCGCCGGGGCCGGTCATCTCGTGCACGCTGGAGCATCCGGCCAGCCTCGACGCGGCCAAGCAATGGGCGGCCAACACCGGCCGGCCGTGGCACGAGGTGCCGTTCGATCCGCGCTCCGGCGTCGTCGCGCCGGCGGATTATGCCGCCATCGTCACACCGGACACCCAGCTCGCGACGGTGATCCACACGAGCCAGCTGACCGGCTTCACCGTCGACCTCGCCGGCATCGTCGCCGCCGTGCGGGCCACGGCGCCCCAGTGCTTCGTCATCGTCGACGGCATTCAGTACGTGCCGCACGGCGCCGTCGCGGTCGAGGACTATGGCGCCGACGCCTACGTGTTCTCGCCCTACAAGGCCTATTCGCGCGTGGGCGCCGGCTTCGCCTGGCTTAACGAGCGCATTGCCGCCATCCCGCACGAACACATGCTGGGCGGCCACGCCGACAATTGGGAGCTCGGCTCGCGCGACCCCGGCCTCTACGCGGCGCAGAGCGCGGTCACCGACTATCTGTGCTGGCTTGGCGGCCATTTCACCGACAGCGCCGACCGGCGCGGGCAACTCGTGGCCGCGGCCACGGCGATGGCCGCGCACGAGAGTTATCTGGTGAGCCTGCTGCTGGCCGGCGACAACGAGGTCGCGGGCCTCACCGGCATGTCCGACGTCACCGTCATCGGCCCGCCCGGCACGGCCGGGCGCCAGGGCATCGTCTCGTTCACACTCGCCGGCCTGGCCTCACCCGACCTGGTGCGGGCGCTGGCCGACCGCGGGATCCGCGTGCACGCGCGCACCTCCGACGCCTATTCCGGCCACATCCTGGCGGAGCTCGGCGTGCCCGATTGCCTGCGCGTGTCGATGTGTCACTACAACACGCCCGACGAGGTCCGGGCGCTGCTGACCGCGCTCGCCGAGATCGCCGCGGCGCCCCGGGAGTCGTTCCAGGGCCGGGCGCGCCCCGCCGACCACTCGCCGTAGGGCGGAAGCCGAAGATGAGCCGCTGAAGCGGGCCCGACGCCGATCCTCCGCTACTCTCCCAGCGCGCGGCGCCGCTCACCGAACTCGTCCTTGTCGATTTCGCCACGCGCAAACCGCTCCCCCAGGATGTCGAGCGGGGACCGCGCCCTGGGCGGCGGGCCGCCCGCGTAGCCGCGCCCATCGCCGAGCCAGCGCACCAGCAGCACGATGATGGCGACGACCACGGCGAGAAAAAGCGCCGCCGACAACGGGCCCAACAACATCATCGCGCCGAAGCCGAAGCCGTCGCCGCCGAAGAAATGTCCGTGTTCGGGGAAGGGCTGCGCCAGCGCCCGCCGCGACAAGATCACAGCGGGAAGCAGCACGAGCCAAGTCCTTGCCATCATCGTCATGGCCCCACTTTTTCCGGCGGCCCGGGATGGACGACCTGCTGAGACATCACATCTTGCCCGTCGCGCCGCGGCATTGATGCACGTCAAAAGGGCGTGCCGTGCCGATGTGCGCGCGGTGATTGACCCATGTCAGAGCGCGCCGCGCCGCGCCGTCGGACCGTAGGCGTGAGGCAACAGCAAGGATGTAAAACATGAGGATCAACCGCCGCGCCTTCGCCGCCGGTCTGCTGTCGGCGTTTTCGCTGCCGATGATCGGCAGGACGAGGGCCGTTCGTGCGCACTCCGCTCACGGCACGCCGGCCGACCTGACGATCATCGTCGGCGAGTTCTACTTCCGTGGTCCCGGCGGGGTCGACAACGGCCCGCTCGTGCTCGAGACCGGCCGGCCCCATCTCATCCGCTTCGTCAACGAGGGCTTTGTCGGCCACGAGGTCCATTTCGGCCGCGACCCCGACCCGGAAACCGGCCTCTACGCCGAGAACCTGTTCGCGCCCCAAGCCCCGGGCCAGCCGGGCCGGCATCGGCGCCACGGCTTCCTGGGCCTGCACCTGCCGCCGTGGGACGGCGAAACGATGCCGCAGCCATTCGGCGAGCTGCACGTCTGGATCCCGCAAGGCCTGGAGGGCGAATGGGAGCTCGGCTGCTTCGTGCCCGGCCACTACGAGGCCGGCCAGCGGGCGCCCCTGACCATCGTCAAACCCGGCACCACGACATAGCGCCCGTTGCCGTAGCCTTGTGACTCAACCCCCCAGCCCTCTCCCCACGAGCATCGTGGCATCATGCTGCTCCCTCCCCCCTTGTGCCAAGGCCCCCTTGTGGGGCCTTGTGGGGGAGGGTCGGCGTGGGGGGTAAGACTCCGATTTCGCGATTCCGGGCCCCGGCGCCCTACCTGTAGGGCTTTGCCTCACGCGCACCGCAGCTGCCCGTCGTCTGGCCGTCGGTCGTGTGCTGCATGGTGCCGCAGGCGTCGCAGCGGAGCATCAGCGGGTTGATGTGGTGCGGCACCCAGACGCTGGTCCAGCCCTCGGCGGCAAGCGCGGGCCCGAAGAACTTGCCAACCGCCTCGCGGTGGGCCGCGGTCTCGCCGATCTGGGCGACCTGCTGGTGGTCTGATCCTGACGCTTGGTTCCCAAGCGTCAGGTGAATCAGCCCACAGAATCAATAATCTGGTGGTTCGATTCAGCCGACGGATGGGAACCATCCGTCAGCATCGAACCACCGGCGTCTCCCAGGCCGTCGTCGTCATCATCGCCGAGCCGACGGTGGCGCCGACGAAGCCGATGAAGCCGTCCATCCCCAGCATGTCGGTCGCGACCTGACGGCTGTACTGGCGCACCTGCTCGATCTCCGCCTCGCCCCGGACCTCCAGCTTCGTGACCGCGAACGCGCCTGGGCGCATGGGCCGGCCGGACCGGACCGAGACCGACGTGCCGAACGCGAACGGCCCGATCGCCGCGGGCTGGACGACGACCTGCAGGCCAAGCTGCGCAGGCACCGCGCGGCTGTCGAAATAGCCCCTGACCGACTTGACCTTGTCCCCCGCCACGGCGATGAAGTCGGCGCCCGGCACGGTGACCGACTTGCCGGTCGGCGGCAGCCCACGGAACGACCCCTGATTCACGCCGTGCATCACCCATTCGGCCGCGGCCGCGTCCTCGCCCGTCTGCGCGAGGCTGACGATGTCGAAATGCAGATCGGGAAACGCCTGCCACAGCCCCCCGGCATAGCCGGCAACACCCGCCGCCGGGATCTCCCCCGAGGCCGGGTCGCTGTAGGTGCCGCCATCGGCGAACGTCGCCGTCAACGCCGCCCCATCACGCTTGTTCCAGGCATCGAAGTACGTCTGACATGCCGATATCGTGCTCATTTTGTGGCCTCCGGATAGCTCACCAACTCACTCCGACTCGACGAACGGCTCGCCAGCCTACCGACTTTGCCGATGACCGCCATGGCGACCGACGCATCCACCTTCAGCCACCATCCACTATCTGAACCCGGGCTCTCCCATGATATGCTCCCACCCGGGCCAGCACTCGGACTTGAGAGAAGCCAATGGCAAAGAACACTGGGCAGTCTAGTCGCGTAGGCGCAGTAAAAGGTCGGGCTCAGGCAAGAAATCCGGTCACAGGGAAATATGTCAAAATCGACACAAAAACAGGCAGAATCGTCGACCAAAAGAAACCTCCTGGGCCGTACAAGGGCATCAGGGTCGTCTCCCGAAAGAAGAAATAGTGCCGTTAGTCTTCTCGCCACTCTCAGAAGCCATACTTGACTCTCCTCCTCGTACGTTGATGCCACGGCATGCGTTTATCATGCGCCAACTCGGATCGCCCCCCGCAGTCGATCTGGAGATGACAAGAAGCATCTGTGATGTCTTCGAGGCGCACGGCATTAAGACGATTGATGCAAACCAGTCAACTGGCCGCATGGACTATCTATAACGTATTCTGGGACTCATTCGGTCAACCGGCTTCACCGTCGCGGTTTTCTCACACGAGACTCGTCTGGGCGCATTGGCAAACATCACACTTGAACTTGGTTTCGCGGCAATGTGCGGAAAACCTCTTGTTATAGTGAAGTCAGAGCAAGCGATGGCACCGTCAGATCTGACGCGCACCGACTGGCTAAGCTACGACCCGACCGATGAAGACCAGTTCCGCGTCAAGCTTCACCAAGCAGTCGAGGAAATCGACCAACTTGTGAATCTGGAGGACAACGTTCTCAGTGTCGCACTAGCGGCTCGTTCTATCGATTGCGGTATTGCCTTTGAACGCACGAACCGTGCGTTCCTTCTTTCTGGCGCGTCCCGCCTCATCGACACCGGCAACGCTATCCTTGAGAAGCTTGGGCAAATTGATGAAGGATCATCAATTGCTGACCTCGAACGCCTTCGTGCGGAGATCCGAACATTCTTGCGCCAGGCACATCATGCCACTAGAGTACATCCGGTTTAGACGGAATATCCTGCATTGACGAGGTAGTTTCTGCATTCGGTTGGAGAGAATTCATCGAGGGCGTTTCCAATTGCCCGCCAGAGGTCATCGACGGTTCTGGCGCCGACCTTGCGGAGAATGGCTTTGAGCTTGGCGAAGACCTGTTCGATGGGATTGAGATCGGGGCTGTAGGGCGGCAGGTAGAGCGGGGTTGCGCCGACCGCCTCAATGGCCTCGTGTACGCCGGCGACCTTGTGGGAGGAGAGGTTGTCCATGATGACGATGTCGCCCGCGGACAGGGTCGGGACCAGGGCTTGCTGGACCCAGGCAAGGAAGCTTGCGCCGTTGATCGGGCCATCGAAAACGCAGGGCGCGGTGATCCGGTCGTGACGCAGGGCGGCAATGAACGTGGTTGTCTTCCAGTGGCCATGGGGAATGGCCGCCACCACCCGTTCGCCGCGCGGTGCCCGGCCATAACGCCGGGCCATGTTCGTCCGCGCCCAGGTCTCGTCGAGAAAGACCAGCCGTTCGGCAATCAGCCCAGGTTGCTCGTTGCGCCAAGTGGCTCGCGCCGCCGCGACGTCAGGGCGCTCCTGCTCGGCGGCGTGGGCTGTCTTTTTTTGCGACTCAGCCCCTGAGCCAGAAGAAAGTCGCCAAGCGTCGAGCGCTTCGCCTCGATCCCCTCGGCGGCCAGCAAGACGCAAAGCTCGTCAATGGTGATGTCGCAATTCTCCATCACCAGAGCCCGAATGCGATCGCCATGGGGAGCCAGTTTCGATTTCTTCCAGCCACCGTATTTGTCGGCTTTGATCGTGCCCCGCTGCTTCCAACGCTGCATCAGCTTCACAACAAAGCTGATGCTCACATCAAATTGCTTCGCCGCCGCATTGCGAGAGGTCCCCGATTCAACAACTCGAACAACTCGTTCACGAAGATCTTCCGAATAAGGTCGTGTCATCCATGGCTGGCCTCCTTTAACCCAGCTCATAGCTTGAATCACTTTTTGCGACCCTTGGGAATCCCCTTTTTGATTCTGTCTATGCCGGACCCGCTCTAGAGCGGGGCGCCTAGAGCCCGAAGTTCTCGGCATAGAGCGCCTCGAGCCGGGCGCGCGCCGCCGCCGGCAGGGGGCCGCTCTCCGCCGCCGCGAGGGCCTCGTCCAGTTGGCCGACATCGGCCAGACCGATGATGGCTGCGGCGATGTCGTCATTGGCCAGGGCGAAGCGGATCGCGGTCTGGGCCCGGGTCCCGTATTCCGTGCCAAATGCGGCATCGACGGCCCGCGTCCGGCCCTCTTCGGCGGCGACGTCGGTTTGCCGCATCAGCAGACTCTCGCGGCCATGGCGGGTGTCGGTGGCGAGGATGCCGGCGGCGAGGACGCGGATCGCCATGACGGCCACGTCATGGGCGCGGCAGGTGGCGATGAGACCGCCGAAATGCTGGCCGCTCCAGGCCGCCGGCATGGCACCGGGGACCGGCCGATCGGCGCTCGGGTTGAGCATGTTGTAGTAGACCTGGGCCGCATCGAAGCGGCCGCTGTCCAGCACCTGCCGGCAGGAGGCGGCGTCGCCGAGCGCCGTCATGCCGATGCAGCGGGTCAGCCCCTGGTCGCGCATGGCCGCCAGGCCATCGGCGACGCCACCGGCGTCCAGGACATGGGCGGGCGTGATCGCACGCTCGCCCACCTGGGGCTCGATCGTATTGTGCAGCTGCACGAGGTCGACGCTGTCGCGCCGCAGCCGCTCGAGGCTGGCGGCGAGGCTCGCCTCGATCTGGTGCGCCAGGCGAACTGGCAGAAGGTAGGGGGTGCAAGTCCCCCGGAACGAAGGAGTAACCGAACCACGTTTCTCCGCGAGCCGTGCGTTGGCTCCCGTGAGGGGGCAGGCGAAGCGTCGGTAGCGGCATGGATGGGCAGGGCTATTGAGCACCGTAAAAGCGATGGTCCGGGGTGCCGAGGCTTTCAGATCGGTCGAAGGCAATATTGCAGGCGTCGTTTTGGTGAGATGTCGGCGAGCCCCGCGGTGTCAGAGAACCCATGCACGTTCGCACGCCTTCTGTTGGGACCCTGGGAGGTCTTCAAACTGCCCCGGTTGTCGTAAAGGGGCCGCGTAGGGAATGGAGAAAACCGAAGCCTATGATGAACGGTTTGAAGAAGTCGGATGAGGCCGTACGACCTGTGAGGGCGGCGAACAAGGGAGCGCGAGCTTCTGCGGAGTCGCCGGAGGAAAGGGCCTCAACCAAGGGAATCCGGATTGCCAAAGCACGCGCCGAACCCAGTGTCGGGTAAGCGTGCCACAGGCGGCGGCCCGGATACGGAAAGCTGCAGAGAGAAACCCGAAGGAACGTCTCACTGCGCTCTTCCACCACATTACGCCGGACGCGCTCGGTGCGGCCTACTTCGCATTGAAGAAGGACGCAGCAGCCGGTGTCGACGGCGTTACGTGGGACATGTACGGCGAGGGTCTGGATGAGCGCCTGCTCGACCTGCACCGGCGCCTGCACAGAGGGGGAGCGTACCGGGCGCCACCGGTTCGGCGGGTAGAGGTACCCAAGCCGGACGGGGGGACACGACCGCTCGGGATCGCGGCGCTGGAGGACAAGGTCGTCCAGAAGGCGGTTGTGGATGTGATCCTGACACCGATCTACGAGGTGGTGTTTCTTGGCTTCAGCTACGGGTTCCGACCGGGGCGGGGGGCGCACGATGCGCTCGATGCCCTGGCCTTCGGGATAGAACGGCGCAAGGTCAGCTGGATAGTCGATGCAGACCTCCGGGCGTACTTCGACACGATCCCGCGGGATGGGTTGATCACGTTCCTAGAGCACCGCATCGGAGACAGGCGGGTCATCCGTCTGATCCGGAAATGGCTGAACGCCGGCGTCATAGAGAGTGGGTCATGGGCAGATACGGGTATGGGCACGCCGCAGGGGGCAATAGTCTCCCCCGTCTTGGCGAACGTGTTCCTGCATTACGTGCTCGACGTGTGGTTCCACAAGAAATGGCGCCCGAACGTCCCGGATGGCGAAGCGATCATCGTCCGTTACGCTGACGATATCGTTGTCGGGTTCCAACACAAGCGGGATGCGGAGCGGTACCTCCGCGACGTTCGAGAGAGGCTGGCCCGGTTCGGTCTCAGCCTCCACCAGGACAAGACCCGCCTCGTGGAGTTTGGCCGGTTCGCGGATTTGAACCGGCGCCAGCGCGGGGTGGGCAAGCCGGAGACTTTCGACTTTCTGGGCCTCACGCACTATTGCACGACGACCCTGAGAGGACGCTTTCGGCTTGGTCGCAAACCGGTTGCCAAACGGGTCAACAGGACCCTGGCGCGCATCGACGAGGTGCTTCGCAAGCGCTGGCACCACGACATCTGGGAAGTTGGTAGGTGGCTGGGGAGAGTCTGCAATGGCTGGCTCAACTACTTTGCCGTCCCAGGGTCAGGCCGGTTCATCCGTGCGTTCCTCCGCAGGCTGCAACGCCGGTGGATGCGGGCGCTACGCCGCCGGTCCCAGCGAGCCCGATTTAGTTGGAAGCGACTGGAGCGCATGACCGAAATCCTGTGGCCACGCGCCTCCATCCGCCACCCATGGCCGGACCAGCGGTTCGCCGTCAAGCACCCGAGGTAGGAGCCGGATGGTTCAACGACCACGTCCGGATCTGCGCGGGGGGTGCGCAGCAATGCGCATTCCTACCGTAACGCCGGGAATGTCGTCGACGCGGTTCGGATCGAGCCGAACCTTCGTCGACACATGGGGCTGTTGGTCAACGCCCGCCAGCAACCAGCCGACCGCCGCCTCGGATTTGCCCTGACCGTAGCCCGGCGCCGTGTCGATCCAGTTGATGCCGGCCGCGAGCGCCCGCTGGATCGCGGCGCGCTGGGTCGCCTCGTCGCCACCCACCAGAATGCCGCCGACGGCGCCGCCGCCGAAGATCACCTCGGAGACGAGCAGCCTCGAGCGTCCGAACCGTCGATAGCGCACTGCCTCTCCTTCAGCTGGCCGCGGGGTGCTTGCCCGGCGTCATGTCGAATTCGATCGCATCGCACGTGATGAACTCGTCGGACAACACCAACTCGCTTTGGGCGTTGTACATCTGGCAGACCTGACGGATCGCCGGCGCCTGGGGCGCCGCTTTGAGCAGCGCCGCGTCCTTGTCGTCCAGCACGGTCGGACTGATGACCTCGCGCGCCTGCACCATCTTGATGCCGAAAGTGTGTCCGAGCGTATAGAGCATCGACTGACGCGGCCCCCGTTCCGTGAAGCTGTGCCGGCCAATGCCGATGACCAGCCGGTGCGGGAGATAGGCCCGGCCGAGCAGGCGCGGCTTGCCGTCGACAATGCGCAGCCGCTCGACCAATACGATGTCGTCCTCGGCCCGGAACGGCGCGTTGGTTCGACCGGCGACCTCCTCGGTATCCAGGATCCGGACATCGAGTATCTGCGTACGCAGCCGATGGCCCTGGCGCAGGATCTGGTCGGTGAACGATACGAAACAGCTCGACGGCAACGGCGCCGTGTTGGTGACCCGTGTGCCGCGGCCCTGCTGGCGCGAGATGAAGCTGTCCTGCTCGAGAATCTGCAGGGCCTCGCGCACGGTGATGCGGCTCACCGAGAACAGCTGTCAACGGCGGAGTAAAACCCGGCCATGTGGCGGAGCAAAAGTGGGCCACTTTGGTTCGGTGAGGAGCTTGTCCCCGTAGTCCACGGGAGGGACCCACGCGCGGCGTGGACTGCCCCTCAGCAGGCAAAGGCCGCGGCGCGCGTGGGAGGGGCCTGTGGGCCCACGGGGGCAAGCGGATGCCGCTCAGGCGCTTTTTGCGGGTTTCTGTTTTCTTCGGCTCTGCTTGAGGCGGAAGCTTTCGCCGTTCATTTCCAGGATATGGACGTGGTGGGTCAGGCGGTCCAGCAACGCCCCCGTCAGGCGTTCTGAGCCGAAAACCTCCGTCCACTCGTCGAATGGCCGGTTGGAGGTCACCAGGATCGAGCCACGCTCGTAGCGCTGGCTGAACACCTCGAACAGCAACTCGGCGCCGGTCTTGGAGAGCGGCACGAAACCCAGCTCGTCGATGATGAGGAGCTTGAGGTTGGCGAGCTTCTTCTGGAACCTCAGCAGCTGTCTGTCATCGCGCGCCTCCATGAGCTCGTGGACCAGGGCGGCGGCGGTGGTAAAGCCGCGCAGCGCCGCATACACCTGCCGGTATTTCGGGATGAATTGGGGAGTTGCCGTCATGCTGCTGCTCGCCACCTCAGCGCCTGCTGCGCCATCCACAGCGCCACGTGAACCCCGTATTTCACTGGCTCGCCTCACCTAAAAAGCAGGTCAAGGTGTTTCCGGCGGCAGCACCCATATCTTCTCCTTGGGAAAATGCAGCGTGATCTCGTCGCCCTGGCTGAAGCGCTTGACCGCATCCGCCTCGGCCACGACGTGAACCTCGTGGCGGCGATGGCGACCTTGAGCCGCGAGTGGGTGCCGACATAGACGAACGAGCTGACGTGGCCGACGATCGTGTTGGTCGCACCGTTCACCCCGATCCGAATGTCCTCGGGCCGGATGCTGAGCGTGCCGCGATCGCCCACGAGCGCCGACGGCGGCGTCTGGAATCGTCCGAGGGAGCATTCGAAGCCCTGGCCGTTCCGTCGGCCGGGAAAGAAGTTCACGCCGCCGAAGAACATCGCGATCCGCTGCGAGCGCGGCCGTTCATAGAACGCCATCGGCGCGTCGTACTGATGCAACGTGCCATCGAGGATCAGCGCCACCTTGTCGGCCAGCACCACCGCCTCCTCCTGGTCGTGGGTCACGAAGACCGTCGTGATGCCGAGCTTCTGCTGGATCGAGCGAATGAGGTCGCGCATCTCGAAACGCAGATGTGCGTCGAGATTGCTGAGCGGCTCGTCCAGCAGCAGCACCTTGGGCTGCACGATCAGCGCCCGCGCCAGGGCGACCCGCTGCTGCTGCCCGCCCGACAGCTGCTTCGGCCGCCGGCCTTCGATGCCCGGCAGATGCACGAGATCGAGGATCTCGGCCACCCGCCGGTCGATCGTCGCCTGGTCCATCCGGCGCATCTTGAGGCCGAAGCCGACGTTCTGCCCAACGGACATGTAAGGGAACAGCAGGTAGTTCTGAAACACCATGACGGCGCCGCGATGCTCCGGCGCAATGCCCACGATGGACTGATCGTCGAACGTTATGTCGCCGGCGGTCGGCGCCAGCAGGCCGGCAATCATTTTCATCGTCGTCGTCTTGCCGCAGCCCGACGGACCCAGCAACGCGGCCAGGCTACCGGACTCGATGTCCAGATTGATGTCCCTGACCGCCGCCTCCTGCTGGCCGGCGTAACGCTTGGTCAAGCCGTGGATGCCGACGCTCGTCATACCTGCCCAAACCCGCCGACGGCGCTGCTTTTGCCGGTCAGATAACGCGCCGACAGCAACAGCACGATGGTCCCGGGAATGACGTAGATCATGCTGATGGCGCCGGTGATGTCGTTGCGCCCGGCCGTCGCGAAATTGAACAGCAGCAGCGGCAGCGTGACGACGCGGCCGCCGCCGATCAGCAGCGTCAGGATGTACTGGCTCCACGACACCAGGAAGGCGAACAGGCCGCCGACGACGATGCCGGGGAAGATCGCCGGCAGTGTGATATACCACCACGTCCGGATCGGCCCGGCGCCGAGGGTGCGCGCCTGATCCTCGTAGGACGGATCGTAGTTGGCGAACACACCCGACATCACCAGGACCATGTAGGGCAGCGTCGGGATCAGGTGCACCAGCATCACGCCGAACGCCGTGTTGGCCAGGCCATAGCGGATGAAGAACACGTGGATGCCCAGGACGACGGCGATACCGGGCACGATCGTCGGCGCCAGGATCAGCAGCTCGACCAGGGTCTTGCCGCGGAACTTGTACTGACCGAGCGCCCGGCCGGCCGGCACGCCGACGACGATGGAAAGGGCGGTAGCGCCGGCCGAAATCAGGATCGTGTCCCACAGTGAACGCAGCACCCCCGACGTCGGCGACAGAACGTAACTCCAGGCCCGCAGGCTGAATTCGGCCGGCAAGATGTCGGGGAAGAACCAGCGGAAGCTGAACGACCAGATCAGCAGCGGCACCATCGGCAGGACCAGCCAGGTCAGCAGCACCGTGATCGTCACCCAGCGGATGAAGACCCGCCGGTCGATGCCCTCACGCGCGCCCCTGCGGGGCCGGCGGCGGGGTTCGACATGCTGTGCCGTCGCGCTCATGGCTGCTTACGCCGGCCGCAGGTAGCGGCGAGAGAGATGCAGGTAGGCGTAGATCATCAGCCCGCTCATGACCGCGATCACCATCGCCATCGCCATCGCCTCGGGCCGCGACGCCAAATCGACACCGGTGTAGCTCCGATAGGCGAGCACCGGCAGCGCCGCCGGATGGTTCTGGCCGAGGAGAAACGGGATTTCGAACGCCCCGAACGTGAAGGCGAAGACGATCACCGAGGCCGACAGCACGCCCGGCATGATCAACGGCAGCAGCACATAGCGGAAGCGCTGCAAGGCGTTGGCGCCCAGCGACTGCGCCAGCGCCTCATAGTCGTCGCCGACCGACTGCATCACCGCCAGGACGATGACGCCGATGAACGGGATCTCCTTCCACACATATTGCAGGATGATGCCGACCGCATAGGTGTCGAACACGAGCGCCGGGAAATCGTTGGTTCGCTCGATCGCCCCGGCGGCGTAGGCGATGCGGGCAAAGAACCCGCTCTGGGAAAACAGATAGAGGATGCCCACGGCGCCGACGATGTGGGGAATGGTCAAGTTCAGCTGAAACAGGAACGTGACCAGCCGCTTGCCGGCGAACGTCTGGCGCAGCACCAGCGCGGCGCCGATCGCCAGCACGCCCGAGATGACCGTGGACGTGAAGGCGATATGGAACGTGAGGGCAAAGGACAGCAGAAAGTCGGCGCTGGAGAGCACGTTCAAGTAAGCGCTGATATTGGGGCCCGTCAGGCCGATGATCGGCATGTAGTTGAAGCTGCGCGCGAGGCCGAACCCCAGCCCGCCGAGGAACAGCACGACGATCACGGCGAGCGCCGGGCTTAGCAGCAGAACAATGCGCAGACGGTCAGACATGCCAGCCTCGCGCAGGCCCGGCGGCGCGCCTTGAGGACAAACGCGGCCGGGTGTGCACTAGCGGCCGACGTTCTCGAGCCAGCCCTTCTCGATCGCGGTCAGCCAGCCGCCGCTCAGTTCCGGCAGCGACCGCTTGGCAAGCTCGGCCTCGCTGACGACCGCCGCGTGCCGCGGCAGGGCCGCAAATCGGTCGGCCCACTGTGCCGGCACCCTGGATAAATCGAGCGCCGTCGTCACGCCCCAGACATCGGGCTTCGCCTTCTCGAACTGTGCCGCGGGATCGATCAGAAAGTTGGCGAGCACCATGGCCGCTGCCTTGTTCGGCGAATTGAACGGAATGGCGACATAGTGAACATTGCCGATCGTGCCGTCGTCCAGCGCATAGCTGGAGGTGTTCTCGGGGAACGTACCGTTGATCACGTTGAGGCCGATCGAGCTCGGTTCATAGGTGATCGTGAAATCCACCTCCTGGTTGGCGAACAACTGTGTCAGTGCCGGCGAGCCCGACGGATATGTCCGGCCTTCGCGCCACAAGGACGGCTCCATCTCGTTGAGCAGCGCCCAGGCCTTCGGCGCCACCTCGTCGTACACGGCCTGATCGAAGTCGCCGAGCAGGCGGTCGACGCCGCCGGCCGCGTGATAGAAGACGTGGCGGACGAAGACGCTGCCGGTGAAGTCGGGCGGCGCCGGGTAGGTGAAGCGGCCGGGGTTTGCCTTGACCCAGTCGATGAGGGCCGGAATCGTCCGCGGCGGCGCGGCGACGTTCGTTGTGTTGTAGCCGAGCGCGACCTGGGCCCGGCCCCACGGGACCTCGCAGCCGTCGACTTCCGTGCCGAAGTCGGACGCGACCGCCGCGTCGCCCCAGTTGATGAGGCTGTCGTTCGGCAGCTTGCCGGTGTAGCCGCAGAACAGCAGATCGGCCTGCTTCATCGTTCGGAAGTTCTCTCCGTTGATCCAGATCATGTCGACGGAACCCTTATCCCTGACGCCGGCTTCGGTTTCGCCCAGCACCGTGTTGACGGCTTCGACCGTATCGTTGATGCCGACCCGGTTCAGCGTGACGTTGAAGCGCTCCTTGACCTGGCCGCCGACCCATTCGGTGACATAGCTGTTGATCGTGTCGGACCCGCCCCACATGAACCAATTGACGGTGCCGCCATCCGCCGCGGCGACGATGTCGTCCCACGACTGCGCCAGCACCTCGTCGCGGTCTTGCGCCGCGGCACCGCTAACCAACAGGGCGGTCGCCGCCACCGCGC
This sequence comes from Alphaproteobacteria bacterium, assembly GCA_965261585.1. GTDB lineage: Bacteria > Pseudomonadota > Alphaproteobacteria > UBA6615 > UBA6615 > CBDHDN01. The sequence continues at coordinate 49,564 of CBDHDN010000053.1, read as the reverse complement.
CGACAAGTGTCTTGCAAGCGGGCTCCATGAATTGCCTCCCTGGATTCAGTACGGGCTTCGCCGTGTGCACGCGCGCCGCTAATCGTCGAAAATTTGTTATGATGATTCCACGGACAATAGCGGCCGATTCGCCCCTGTCAATCAGGCCCAGGCCGCACCCACGCGGCCGATTCCCGCTGGTGCTCCGCTCAGCTTCCTGCTGCTGGTCGCCGTTGCGGCGGCTTCCGCAACGCTCACCCACGGCCTGTGCGCGGCGTTTTGCAATCTTTCAGCACCGTGGTATCAAGGAAAATGGCTTGGCGCCTGGATCCTGAGAATATCGATGGCCGGCGCCCGGCGTGGCCGGCGCCCAGCATGGCCGACGATGGGCAATAGCCGCTATGAGTGACAACACATCCATTATCGAGGCGCTCTCGGGCTCGCCGCTCTGGTCGGGGCTGATCAAGCGCCTCGAGGCCCTGGAGCGGCGCTTTACCGCGCTCGAGGCCAAGCTCGGCATCGCCGTCGTAGCGAAAAAGGTCGACGATGAGCCGTGCCCGGAGTGCGGCAGCCGAGTACTGCTGCGCGACATCCGCCCGCACGTGCATCTCGAGCGGCTTGGCGGGCAGGAACGCGTCTACCCGCTGCGCCAACGAGGCCTGCCGCTACGAGCACCGCAAGCTGGTGATGCTCTAACGCCGGACTTGGTTGCTGGGAGATTGGTGAGCGCACAAGGACTCGAACCTTGGACCCGCTGATTAAGAGTTTGTAGTTGGCAGGGTTCGCGTTCGTCAATCTGGTTTAACCTATCTTAATTTATCATCACTATATCAAAGCGTTACCTGCTTATCGAGATGCGTTTGCATTAATCCAAGTTAGGGCATATGCTGTCTCCGTGCTGACATAGTGCTGACACGGGTGCTGACACGGGTGCTGACATGGCATTGACTGAGCGGGTTATCCGGGATGCGAAACCGGGGAAGAAAACCACAATAATTTGGGATCACGAGGTCAAAGGACTCGGCGTTCGCGTCACGGCGGCCGGTGTGAAATCCTTCATCCTCAACTATCGCGTCGCCGGCCGCGAACGCCGCGCGACACTGGCTCGGTGCCCCGAAATCTCGCTCAGGGCCGCCCGCGAACGGGCGGGCGCCGAATTGGCGACGATCCGCGCGGGTGAAGGCGATCCGCTGGAGCGCCGCCGCAAGGCGAAGGCCGCTCCAACCGTGGCCGATCTGATTGACAAATTCCTGACGGTCGAGGGGCCTACCCGAATTTCCCACGGGCGCATGGCTGAGCGGACACTGCAGGAGTACCGGAAGCAGGCGCGGGCGTACCTATTGCCCGCGCTCGGCAAGCAGCGCGTTGCGGACGTAAAGCGTGGCGACGTCGAGCACATGGTTACCCGCCTTCCCGCCCCTACCCGCAATCGCGTCCTGGCGCTCACGAGCCGCCTGTTCACGCTTGCCGAACGATGGCAATGGCGAGCGCAAAACGATAATCCGGCACGCGGTATCGAGCGCTCTCGCGAGGAAGCCCGCGACCGCGTGTTGGCGCCGTCCGAACTGGCGGCGCTGGCGGCGGCGCTGGGCGGTCAAGAGGATCAATACCCCGCCCCGGTCGCTGCGATCCGCTTTGCAGCGGTTACGGGCCTTCGGATTGGCGAAGTGCTGGCGATCCGGTGGGCGCATATCGACTTCGAGACTAACCGCTTGACCATGCCCGAGACAAAGAGCGGACGGCGCCTCCATGACGTGCCGACGGCCGCATTGGAAATCCTGGCGACCATGCCCCGGGTCAACGATTGGTGTTTCACGGCCGTGCGAGACGCGCCGGTGACCTACCGTTATGTCCGCACGGTCTTTGCCGAGGCGGCGAAGGCGGCGGGGATCGCCGACGCGCGGCTGCATGACCTGCGGCGCACCGTTATGACCAGCGCCGCAGCGGCGGGCATCGGGACGCACGTCTTGCGCGACCTTCTTGGCCACCGGACGACAGCGATGGCCGATCGGTATATCCGCACCATCGGCAACCCCGTCCGCGATGCCCGCGAACAGGTCGGTGCTGCGATGTCCGCAATGATGTCCAGCAAGGTCGGCGGCGAAGTTGTGCCGATGGGTCGCCGCCGTGGCTGAAGTAGACCATGTCCGGATACGCGCCTTCGTCGAGGATGAAGGCGACAAATTTCCCCAACTCGCCGACCTGCCCTTCTGGTGGGAGGCGATTCCAGAGGATGCGTTGGATTCAAGGCTGCCCGCCCATACAGCCCGGCAAATGCTCCTATTGTCGTATTCAAATTGGTCGTTCACCAAGCAATGGGCATGGGACGGGATGAAACATCTCTTGGCCGTTCTATGGAAACGTCGCGAGCCAATCCCCGAGGCACTTCAACATTGGGCATATGCAGTCGCGCTCGGAACATGGCCCCGTCCCAGGAGGGCGAAGAAAGCGGAGCGCAACGCGAAGATGATGCACGCAGTCCGCGTCCTCCACGAAGAACTGGGACTATCGAAGGAGGATGCCATCGGAGAAATCGCGGTGGCGTTGGCCATGTTTGAGGGCACCGTGCGCTCGGCTGTCGATCTGGTCCGTGACACTCGCCCGTTTGAAAAATCGACCTAGGTTTTTGGGTTCGACGGCGCATTAAGGCGCCTTCATCTTGTCGCCCTGAGAATTAATCGGAGGGCGACATGGAACGCTTCCAGGACGACAACTATTACCGCGCCGCAGACCCCGCGATGCGTTTGATCGCGACCGAGGGAACGCTTGCAGTGTGGCGGCATGAGGGACGCGGGCCGGCCTACGTCCGCTTCGGGAACCGAATTCTGTACGAGGGCTCCACTTTGAATCGGTGGTTGGATGAGCACCGAGTGGAGCCGAGGGCGGCCTGACAAGCAAAGCCCGCCGGCCCACTAGAGCGGGTCCGGCATAGACAGAATCAAAAAGGGGATTCCCAAGGGTCGCAAAAAGTGATTCAAGCTATGAGCTGGGTTAAAGGAGGCCAGCCATGGATGACACGACCTTATTCGGAAGATCTTCGTGAACGAGTTGTTCGAGTTGTTGAATCGGGGACCTCTCGCAATGCGGCGGCGAAGCAATTTGATGTGAGCATCAGCTTTGTTGTGAAGCTGATGCAGCGTTGGAAGCAGCGGGGCACGATCAAAGCCGACAAATACGGTGGCTGGAAGAAATCGAAACTGGCTCCCCATGGCGATCGCATTCGGGCTCTGGTGATGGAGAATTGCGACATCACCATTGACGAGCTTTGCGTCTTGCTGGCCGCCGAGGGGATCGATGCGAAGCGCTCGACGCTTGGCGACTTTCTTCTGGCTCAGGGGCTGAGTCGCAAAAAAAGACAGCCCACTGTAGCGCACCCGGTTCCTTGGACACAAGTTTGTCTCACGCGGCGGGCCTGATTGAGATCGCGGCGTGCCACGCCTGACGAGCTTGAGCGGGGCTCAGGTAGCCGTTCTTTTCGACGATCCACTGGGCATTGTAGAGTTCGACGAAGTCGCGGACGGCGTCCCGCAGCTCCGCGATGTTGCGGTAGATGCGACCATGGATGATCTGTTCCTTCAGCGTGCGATTGAACCGCTCGGCGACGCCGTTGGTCTGGGGCTCGGCGACGAAGGCGTAGGACGGCTGGATACCCCAGAACTTGATCTGGTTGGTGAAGTGGTCCGACAGATACTGGGAGCCGTGATCCATCCGCAAGGCCAGCCCCCGAGCCGCGCCGGCCGCGGTCGAGCCATACAGCCCGGCAAGCCCCATGGAGATCGGCTGCAGGGCGGCGAAGCGGTCGCCGCGCTTGCAGACATGCCAGCCGACACACTCGGCGTTCCAATGCTCGACGGCGGTGAAGATCCAGCCCCAGCCGTCGTCCACCGTGAACACCCGAACGCCATCGGTGCCCCACATGAGGTTCGGGGCATGAGTGATGATCTCACCGTCATGGGGATTGCCGCCACGGCGGCGGCAGCGATGGGGCGAGAGCAGATTGTTCTCGCGCATCAGGCGGAGCACCCGCTTGCGGGCAACCCGGATGTCGCGACAGACCCGAAGCCGAGCCCAGACCTTGCGGTAGCCCTCGCCCTCCCAGGGCGATGCCTCCAGGTCGGCTTCGATCGCCACCAGCAGCGCCTGGTCCGAGATCGCGGGCTTCGGTCCCCGACGCTTTGCCGGCGGCTGCTCGGCGTGCTGGCCGGAGGTCATGGCGTAGAACGAGGAGCGGGCCATGCCCCAGGCGGCGCAGACCCGCCGCAGGCCGTAGGCCAGACCCGTGCCGGGCGAGGTGGCGGCACTCATCGCCGCGACCTCCGCCGCCCCAAAGGGCCGAAGGTCTCCGTCTTGGCCTCCAGCAGTTCCACCTGCATGGTCAACTCTCCGATCCGCTTCATGGCGCTATCCAGTTCCGCCTGCACCGGATCGCCCTTGCGTTGCTTGAGCGAGGCGTCGATCCCGCCGATCGCTTTCTCACGCCACTGCTCGAGCCGGAAGATCTCTACGCCCAACTGGCGCGACAGAAGTTGCACCGGCTCGTCACGCAAAAGCCGCAGAACGACCTCACGCTTGCGCGCCACCGTCCATCGCTGGCCAAGTCCCAGCGGGCCTGCCGGCAAAGCCTGGCCTGGGGAAAACGTGGACGAGCCAAGCTCGCCCGCATTTACCACAGGCCCATCAACAGCAACTTTTTTCTCAAAATTATCGGTCATGTTCCGGTCCTCCTTGGACACTTCGATTAAGCCAATTCTGTGTCCAAGGAAATCGGGTCCGACTCAAAAAGACAGCCCACGCCGCCGAGCAGGAGCGCCCTGACGTCGCGGCGGCGCGAGCCACTTGGCGCAACGAGCAACCTGGGCTGATTGCCGAACGGCTGGTCTTTCTCGACGAGACCTGGGCGCGGACGAACATGGCCCGGCGTTATGGCCGGGCACCGCGCGGCGAACGGGTGGTGGCGGCCATTCCCCATGGCCACTGGAAGACAACCACGTTCATTGCCGCCCTGCGTCACGACCGGATCACCGCGCCCTGCGTTTTCGATGGCCCGATCAACGGCGCAAGCTTCCTTGCCTGGGTCCAGCAAGCCCTGGTCCCGACCCTGTCCGCGGGCGACATCGTCATCATGGACAACCTCTCCTCCCACAAGGTCGCCGGCGTACACGAGGCCATTGAGGCGGTCGGCGCAACCCCGCTCTACCTGCCGCCCTACAGCCCCGATCTCAATCCCATCGAACAGGTCTTCGCCAAGCTCAAAGCCATTCTCCGCAAGGTCGGCGCCAGAACCGTCGATGACCTCTGGCGGGCAATTGGAAACGCCCTCGATGAATTCTCTCCAACCGAATGCAGAAACTACCTCGTCAATGCAGGATATTCCGTCTAAACCGGATGTGCTCTAGCTGATCCGGTCGGCGATGTCGGGGGCAGCAGCTGATGGGTATAGGAGAGAAGCGAAAAGCATGCACAACCGAAGGCGCGTTATCCTGTCCTCTCACCGAGAAGTCCTATCACAAGGTTTGCGATCTTGATAAGATTAGCAATATCCTGCGGTATTACTGGGTAAATCGGATGAGGACCTTCATCAGGATGATGGAGAAAAAATTGAACGTACCTATGTTGCATTGCTCTGTTCTAAGTCTGTCGGCTCGAGCAAAGTCGTGGGAGCCAACAGCCTCTTGAATTTCGCCCTCTAGCGTCTCGTATTGATCAAACTGGTCTGGCGCGAAGATCGCTGGTGGAACGGTTAACGGAATCCGGTGGGCAGCGGGGTCGCGGCGAGCCTTTAACTCCCTGTGCCAATCGCGATACATGTCTACCGGCTCGCGAATCCCTCTTAAGCCTCGGTCGCATATGAACTTGGCAGAAAAGAGTCACACCTTTGTACGGTGAAATTTCCTTGTTTCTCGTGAGACAACGTCATAATAAAGGCACCATGCAAAGTTATCCAACACCCCAAGAATGTTGATGTACATGGTATTTATGTCTTGTGTGCTTTCTCCATCTTCATCTAACGATAAAGGTCGAATGCGGTCAGTAGGAGCAAGCGATAGAAGGTGTCGGTACGACACCCAAATCATTCGAAGCCGACGCCCAACGCCATAGATCGCGAAGTACTTCGCATTTTTGTTGTTGAGCCTTGGGGCCAGTAAGACGGAACGAGCGAGCGCGTCACCTAACGCACTAAGAACAGACCTTGCGTGTGCTTGTTTCGCCTGATGTAGAAAGTATTCGTTGTTTTCTAGCCCACCCCTGCCCACTAGTTGTTCGTTTAGTTGGCGGTGATGCTCGAAATCGAGCTCATCCATCGCGGCCTCGCCGTCGTTGGTGTCGGAGCGGTCGCCTACTCCGCCGCCAGATCGAGCCACCGTGCCCGCCCCAGGCACGCCGCCGCGCAGGCGTCGAGGATGGCGTCGGTGTCGATGCGGTAGGCCTTGAACAGATCGTCGATGTCGCCGGACTGGCCGAAATGTTCGACGCCGAGGGCGCGGGCGCGGTGGCCGGCGACGGCGCCGAGCCAGGTCAGGGTCTCGGGGTGGCCGTCGATGACGGTGACGAGGCCGGCGTCGGCAGCGAGCGGCGCCAGCAGGCGCTCGACGTGGGCGCGGGCGCCGACGCGGCCGGCCTGGCGGGCGCGTTCGGCGGCGTGCCAGCCGGCGTTCAGGCGGTCGGCCGAGGTAACGGCGAGCAGGCCGGCGCCGGGCACGTCCTCGAGCAGCTGGTCGTGGGCGGCGATCGCCTCGGGCGCGATCGCGCCGGTGTAGACGATGGCCAGTTCGGCCCCCGGCGCCGGCGGCCGCAGCCAGTAGCCGCCCAGGATGATGTCGCGCTTGCACGCCTCATCGAGCGTGCGCGTGGGCTGGTCGAGCGGCCGCGTCGACAGGCGGAAATAGACCGAGCCGCCCTCGACGTCGCGCAGCCAGTCGGTCTCGGACTGGCCCGAACCATCGCGTTGGGGGCCGTCACGCTGCAGATAGTCGATCGCCCAGGCGAGCAGCGCCGCCATCTCGTCGGCGAACGCCGGCTCGAACGCCGCGAGGCCGTCTTGGGCGATGCCGATCAGCGGCGTGCCGACGGACTGGTGGGCACCGCCCTCGGGCGCCAGCGCGATGCCCGACGGCGTCGCCACGACGATGAAGCGGGCGTCCTGATAGCAGGCGTAGTTCAGCGCATCGAGGCCGCGCGCGATGAACGGGTCGTACAGCGTGCCGATGGGGATGAGGCGAGCGCCGAACAGGCGGTCGGCCAGGCCCGCCGCGGCGAGCAGCAGGAACAGGTTGTTCTCGGCGATGCCGAGCTCGATGTGCTGGCCGGCCGGCGAGAGCTCCCACTTCAGCGGCGAGGCGACGTTCTCCTCGCGGAAGATGTCGGCCTGGCGCCGGACATGGAAGACGCCGCGCTGATTGACCCAGCCGCCCAAATTCGTCGACACCGTCACGTCGGGCGAGGTCGTGACGATGCGATCGGCGAGCGCCCCGCCGGCGCGCGCCAGATCGTTCAACAGCTTGCCGAACGCGACCTGGGTCGACGTCGTCTTGCCAGCCGACGCTGCCAGGGTGGGCACCGGCAGCACCGGCACGGCGACGGCCGGCACTCTGGCCGCCGCCGGCCGCCGTGCCGCCGCCACGCGGTCGAGTAGTTCGCGGAGGTCGTCGACCTCGGCGTCCAGGCCGGCGAACGCGTCCCACTCGGCACCGTCGGCGATGCCGTGCGCCGCCTTGAACGTCGCCATCTGGTCGGGCGTCATGATGCCGGCGTGGTTGTCCTTGTGGCCGGCCAGCGGCAGCCGGTGGCCCTTGATCGTGTAGGCGATGAAGCAATGGGGCGCGTCGTCGTCGACGCCGTGGAACGCCTCCAACAGCGTCGCCATGTCGTGGCCGCCGAGGTTCGTCATCAGCCGGTGCAGGCCCGCGTCGTCGTGCGCGTCGAGCAGCGCCTTGAGGCCGCTCGTGCCCTTGAGGTCGCGGTCCAGCGCCGCGCGCCAAGCCGCGCCGCCCTTGAACGTCAGCGCCGAGTAGCGCTGGTTCGGGCAGTCGTCGATCCAGCGCTGCAGCGGCTCGCCCGCCGGGCCGCCGAACGCCGCCTCCAAGAGCTTGCCGTATTTCAGGTTGACGACGCGCCAGCCGACCGACCCGAAGAACTCGCCGATGCGCTGGAACAGGTAGTCGTGGACGACGCCGTCGAGGCTGTGGCGGTTGTAGTCGATGATCCACCACAAATTTCGCACGTCATGCTTCCAGGCCTCGAGCAGCGCCTCGAAGACGTTGCCCTCGTCGAGCTCGGCATCGCCCAGGATCGCGACCATGCGGCCGGCCGGCGTGCGCGCCTCGGCCAGGTCGTGCAGGCGCACATAGTCCTGCACCAGCGAGGCGAACAGGGTCACGCCGACGCCGAGCCCGACCGAGCCGGTCGAGAAGTCGACCTCGCCGGTATCCTTGGTGCGCGACGGATAGGCCTGGGCACCGCCGAACGCGCGGAACCGCTCCAGCTTATCGCGCGTCTGCTTGCCCAGCAGGTACCCGATGGCGTGCAGCACGGGCGAGGCGTGGGGCTTCACGGCGACCCGGTCGGCCGGCCGCAGCACGTCGAGATAAAGTGCCGTCATCAGTGTCGCGGCGGACGCGCAGGACGACTGATGGCCGCCGACCTTCATCCCGTCGCGCGCCGGGCGCACGTGGTTCGCGTTGTGAATCATCCAACAGGCGAGCCACAGGATCTTGCGCTCGAGCTGCTCCAGCAGGTGCAGCGTCTCGGGCGCCGCCGCAATCGTGACACCTGCGGGCGCGGCCGCGTCGTCGCGTTCGGCTGTCTGCGAATCCGTCATGGCTCTCGACGCGGGTGATACCACGCCACGCTTTTTTGAACCACAGAGGCGCAGAGGCACAGAGAAGGGGGGCACAGCGTGAAATTGGCCCTCTGTGTCTCTGTGTCTCTGTGCCTCTCTGGTTCAACTTTGCTGTTCAGCTTGGCCGCTCACCCGTTTGTGGTACAACAGTCTTCTATAAGACTTGGTCCGTCATGGGGACGGACAGCAGGAGGAATGGCCATGCCCGCATACTGGGTGGCGCGATCGCGCATCACCGATCCGGTGAACTACAAGAAGTATACGGACCGGGTGCCGGCGATCCTGGAAAAACACGGCGGCAAGGTGCTGGCCCGCGGCGGCAAGTTCCTGATCCTCGAGGGGCCGGAGACGTTCGGGCGCTTCATCGTCATCGAGTTCCCGTCGATGGAACAGGCGATCGCCTGCCACGATTCACCCGAATACACCGAGGCCGCGGCGTTTCGCAGGGGCGCCGGCGAGGTCGAGCTGATCATCGTCGAAGGCGGCGAGGCCACGCCGAGCTAGCCCGGATATTTCATGATGCGAATGATTGTGTCCTGTTGGGCCGGTCATCTGTCTCGAATGAGGCGAATCGGGACGGGTTTTGACCGGGGTTCATGGCCGCGGTGCAGGAGCGAAGCATTACGGTGTTCGGTGGCGGCGAGCGGTCGCGTTTACTGGTTGCCGCGGCACGGCATTGGGATCGTGTAAGGGACCGAAGGGGCGGCCGCTATCCTGGTTCGAGCCTGGTGGCGACCAGTGTGAACAGGGCCTGATCGGGACAGGCCGAGGAGAGCAGGAAGCGGACCCGACGGGTGTTGCGGATGACGACGGCGCCGATCTTGAGCAAGCGCAGGCGGATCGTGCCGACCTGGGCGCGGGCGGCCTCGGTGCCGGCGAGGCCGAAGCGCCGGATCGCCGTCATCAGCACGTAGGCGAGACTGGCCAGGAGCAGGCGGAACTGGTTCGGCCACCAGCGATGGGCCGAGGTGCGGTCAGAGAACAGCTCGAACTGCTCCTTGATGCGGTTCTCCATGTCGCCGCGGGCACAGTAGAGCATGTCGTAGAGCGCCATGCCGTCACCGGCGAGGCTGGTCACCACGAAGCGCGGGTTGGCGCCGCGGGCGGTGTGTTCGAGGCGCGCGATGGACGCGCCGCTCGCGGTTCCACGTCCCGGCGCCATAGCGGAGTTCGGCGAAGTGCCGTTGCTTGTCGCCGGTCGTGGCGAACAGTGCGCGCGCCTGGGCCATCACGGGCGCCGCCAGCGCCTCCCGCCGCTTGTTCCTGGCCAGGCCGATGATGTAGTCGACGCCGTGACGCTCGCACCACGACAGCATGCGCCAGCGGCAGAAGCCGGAGTCCGCCCGCACGATGATGCGCACGGCGGGCCAGGCCAGGCGCAGCCGCCGCACCAGCAGCTTCAGCACTGCACCGGCATGCTTCGCCGGGTCGATGTCCGAGCGTCGCAGGTAGGCCGCCAGCAGATGATCGCCGGCGAACACGTAAAGCGGCAGGAAGCAGTAGTGGTCGTAGTAGCCATGGAAGAACCGGCCTTCTTGATGGCCGTGAACCGGGTCGTCCGTGGCATCGAAGTCGAGCACGATCTCGGCTGGCGGATCACCATGCGCGGCGATGAAGGCATCCGCCAGGACCTCGTGGATCGCCCACGCCCAGCTCGCCTCGGCCTGGTTCTCGAAGCGGCACAACGTCGGCGCGCTGGCCAGCGCCCGGTCCTGCCCCGTCGCCGTCTGCACCGCCACATCGTGGCGCAGCTCGGTGTGATCGTTCAGATCCTCATAGCCCAGCGCGATCGCGAACACCCGCTGGCGCAGCATGTCGACGAAGCGATGCCTGACCTTGCCGCGCTGGCGCCTGTCGCCGAGCCGACGCGCCACCGCCGCCGTCAGACCCAACCGCCGGTCCGCCTGGCGTAACAGCAGCACGCCGCCGTTGCTCGTCACATCGCCGCCGTCAAACGCCGCCTCGATCCGCCGCTTGCGGCAGACTGGAAACAGCACCGTCTCAGGGGTACAATTCGTCACCGCCGGGCTCCTGCGTTTGATCCGATCTAGGCAATTGAATCATAACGCATATTGGGAGTTCGGCGGTGCCTTTCGTGAATCTTCCAGGCTAGGTCCGTCGCAGGCGCCCATGAAAGTCGGCGCCGGACCGAATCCTCAGGCCGGCACTTCCATGTCGAACAGCAGGACCTCGGCCGCCGCGGTGGCCGCGATTGTAACGACGTTTTCGTCGACGACGGCGGCGCCGTCGCCCGCGCGGAGTTGCTGACCGTTGAGCGTCATCGCGCCGTCGGCGACGTGGACCCAGAGCTGGCGGCCGTTGCCCACCTCATGGGTGACCGCCTCGCCGTCCTGCAGCACACTGGCATAGAGATCGACGTCCCGGTGGATCGTCAGCGAGCCGTCGCGCGAGGCCACGAGCCGCAGCACGCCGCGGCGCTCGTCGCCAAAGTGATTCTGTTCGTAGCTTGGCGCCAGCCCTTCTCGTTCGGGCAGCACCCAGATCTGCAGGAAGTGCACGGGTTCGCTCTGGGAGGGGTTGTATTCGCTGTGGCGAATGCCGGTGCCCGCCGAAATCCGCTGGACCTCGCCGGGGCGGATGACCGAGCCGGCGCCGATGCTGTCCTTGTGCTCGAGCGCCCCTTCCAGCACGTAGGAGATGATCTCCGTGTCCCGATGCCCGTGGGTGTCGAAGCCGTGGCCCGGCGCGACGCGGTCATCGTTGATCACGCGCAGCGGCCCGAAGCCGATATTGTCGGGGTCGAAGTACTGCCCGAACGAGAACGTGTGGCGGCTGTCGAGCCAGCCGAAATCGGCGTGCCCGCGATCCTCGGCCAACCGAAGTGTGATCACTGCGTTCCCTCCACCCGCGGTCTTTCAGCCCGGGACGTAGTCGCGGGTCGCCTCGGGATCGTCGGTGGTGAAGGGCAGGGCGTCCAGTTCGGCCCACGCGTCTTCGCCGATCGGCCGCGCGGCCCATTCGATCGTCTGCTGGATCCGCTCGGGCCTGCTGATGCCGCAGACCGTCGAGGTGACCCGCGCGTCCCGCATGGAGAACTGCAGCGCCGCCGCGCCCGGCGGAATGCCGTGCCTGGCGCAGATCGCCTCGACCGCGCGGACCGGCGCGAGCACCGCGTCCGAGGCGTCCTGGTAGACATAGCGCGGCAGCGCCGCCGTGCCTTTGGCCAAGACGCCGCCGCAATAGGGCGCGGCGTTGAGGATCGCCGTGCCCTTGGCCACTGCCATGTCCATCATCGGCGCGGCATTGCGGTTGACCAGCGTGTAGCGGTTGTGCGTGATCAGGGCGTCGAAATCCCAGTCGCGCAGGATCGGCGTCATGACGTCGACGCGGCCGGCGGCCAGGCCGACGGCCTCCGCCAGTCCCTCTTCCTTCATCCTGAACAGCGTCGCCACGGCGCCGTCCGGGCCGATGACGTCGCCCAGGGACGCGGCGTATTCCGGATCGTGCAGGTGCAGCAGCTGGAAGCGGTCGAGCCCCAGGGCCTCGAGGCTCGCCTCGAGCGAGCGCCGGGCCTGGGCGGCGTCGAAGCGGTTGGTCTCCATGTCGCGATCGAGCTTGGTCGAGATGACGAAGCCCTCGGGCAGGCCGCCGCGCTCGCGGATGACGTCGCCGATGCGCTGTTCGCTGCGCCCGGCGCCATAATTGCGTGCGGTGTCGAGGAAGTTGACGGGCCCGTCGAACATCGCCCGCACGGTCGCCCGGCCGCGTTCCTCATCGACGCTGTGGCCGTAGGTCAGCGGCATGTCGCCCAGCGGCCCGGTCCCGAAACAGATCGTCGAGACGATGAGATCGGTTCGGCCGAGCTTCACCTTCGCGACGTTGTTGGCTGGCGGCATCTGCCCCTCCGTCTTCATCTGCCCGTAAAACCCTACGACCGTGCCCGCGTCGAGTCCACGCGGGCACACAAAAGAAAACACGGGGCACTGGGCCCCGGGCGAGGTCTGCGCTGCCCGCCATTGGCGGCGGGCGGTGTTCGTGTCGCGTCAGCCGGACAGGCAGTCGTCCTGGTTGTCCGGCGTGCAGACGTCGAGGCCCGTGTAGATCGGGTCCTGCACACTCTTGCCGTCGACCAGGTCCTTTAGGATGTACATTGCCCGGTAGCCCATCTCGAAGGGCCGCTGGCCGACCTGGCCGAGGCTCAGGCCGTCCTTGAGGATGTCCATCTGGACCGGCAGCGTGTCGGCGACGACGAGGGCGAGATCGCCGCTGGCGATGCGGTCGCGATAGCGCTCGGCGACCTGACGATAGGCGTTCGGCACGAACTGCGGGAAGCCGCCGGTCGGGACGAAGGCGTCCAGATCCGGGTTGGCCGCCAGGATGTCCGCCATCTGCTGCACCGACAACGGGAAGTCGTCGTTCGTGAACAGCGGGCAGCCGGAGATCTCGGTCCAGCCGTTGACACCTTCCAGGCGATTGCCTGGCGGGGTCGTGCCGGAGACGCCGGCGAGCGTATCGCGAATGCCCTGCATGCGCTCGTTGTGGTTGGCCGCGGCCGCGCCACCGGACTGGATGCAGATCGATCCGCCATTCGGCTTGATGGTCTGGACGATCTTCGCCAGGTTCACGCCGATATCGCGGTTCAGGGTGCCGACATAGGACGTGCGCAGGTTCGCATCCTTGGCCAAAAGGTCCGAATCCCAGGTGATGACCGGGATGCCGGCGTCGGTCGCCCGTGCCAGCACGCGCGCCATTGCCGGCGCGTTCGACGGGGCCACGGCGATGCCGTCGACCCGGCGGGTGATCAGATCCTGCACGATCTGCAGCTGCTCGGCCTCGGTATGCTCGCCGGGGCCGATGTAGAGGCAGCTGACCTCGCCGGCCAGCTCCTGCTCGGCCACACGGCAGCCGTCACGCGCCAAATCGAAGAACGGGTTGTTCATCGCCTTGGGCACCAGGGCGAACGTCTTGAGGTCCTGGGCGCTCGCGCTGTGGCTGACCGCGAGCACGCCGACAAAGGCGGCCGCGGCCGTTGCTAGTAAAACGCTTCTCATGGCTTCTTCTCCCTGTGGGTTTGGAAATGCCCGGCGCTACCTGCTAGCCCGGGCGGCGTCCGCGGATTCGCTCAAGCAAAACCGCAAGAATGATGAACAGGCCGACGAACGTGCCCTGCCAGAACGGATTGACGCCGGCCAGTAGGAGGGCATTGCGGATGACCTCGATCAGCGCCGCACCGACCAGCGCGCCATAGGCGCTGCCGCCGCCACCCATCAGATCGGCGCCGCCGATCACGGTTGCGGCGATCACACGCAGCTCGACGGTCGTGCCGAGCGCGTTGGTGACGGCGCCGAGCCAGCCGATCTGCAGGATCGCCGCCAGCGCCGCCATGGTGCTCGACAGCACGTAGACCGAGACCTTGATCTGGTCGACCGGCACGCCGGTCATCCGCGCCGCTTGCTCGTTGCCGCCGATGGCGAAGACGTATCGGCCCCAACTCGTGAAGTTGAACAGGAAGCCGAACACCGCGGCCAGAACGATCATGATCCAGACCGGGTTGCCGACGCCCAGGGTGCTGCCGCCGCCGAGCTCGATAAACGCCTCTCCCTGGGGTCCGAAGTCGAAAATCATCTTGTTGTTGGAGGACGCCAGAGCCAGGCTGCGCGCGATCGACAGCATGCCCAGGGTGACGACGAACGGCGACAGCTTCAGATAGGCGATCAGCGAGCCGTTGATGAGGCCGACGACGACACCCGTTGCCAAGCCGGCGGTGATGCCGAGCCACATTGGGCTGCCGGCCTGCAGTACCAGGGCGGTGATGATGCCCGAGATGCCCATGACCGAGCCGACGGACAAATCGATGCCCGCCGTGATGATGACCGCCGTCATGCCCAGGGCGATGATGCCGATGAAGGCGAAGTTGCGGGTGACATTGAACATGTTGTCGGCGCTCGCGAACACCGGCGACACGAAACTCATGACGATGCCGATGATGATGACCGCCAACGTCACCCAGAACGCCTGGCTGCCCATCAGCTTTTGCAATGGCGAGCTTGCGCGGACGCCGACGACGTCTTCGATCGCGACCTGGCTCACGGGGCGCTCCCCTTGGCGGCGGGAGCGGGCGCACCGGTGCCGGATCGGCGACCCTCAGGCATGCTCGATGGCCCCGGTGATCAGGCCCGTGACTTCTTCCGGCGAGCTGTCCTTGATCGGCTTGTAGGCGACCTTACGGCCGCGGCGCAGGACCATCACCTGGTCGCACACGGCGAACACGTCGGGCATGCGGTGGCTGATCAGGATCACCGCGATCTTCTGGTCGCGCATGCGCCGGATCAGGTCCAACACCTCGGCCACCTGGCGCACGCTGATCGCGGCCGTCGGCTCGTCCATCAGCACGATCTGTGACTCCGACAGGCGGGTGCGCGCGATCGCCACGGCCTGACGCTGGCCGCCCGACATCAGGCGCACCAAATCGCGCGGCCGCGTCTCGGACTTGAGCTCGGCGAACAGCTTGCCCGCGCGCTCATACATGGCGGCGTAGTCGAGGATCTTGAGCGGCCCGAGGCGCTTCTTGAGTTCGCGGCCGAGGTAGACATTGGCCGCCGCCGTCAGGTTGTCGCAGATCGCCAGATCCTGATAGACGACCTCGATCCCGGCATGGCGGGCGTCGACCGGCTTGTGGAAATGCACGGTCGTACCATCGAGCACGATGTCACCCGAACTCGGCGGGAAATTGCCGGCCACGATCTTGACCAGGGTCGACTTGCCGGCGCCGTTGTCGCCCATCAGCCCGAGCACCTGGCCAGGCTCGATCGTCATGGCGACGTTGTCCAGCGCCTGGATCGCACCGAAATTCTTCGAGATGTCGCGCAGCTCGAGCAGCGCCATACAAGAACCTCCCTGTGCCCCGCCTGTATTACTTTTTGTTCGGCGTGAGTCGGACCCGATTTCCTTGGACACAGAATTGGCTTAATCGAAGTGTCCAAGGAGGACCGGAACATGACCGATAATTTTGAGAAGAAAGTTGCTGTTGATGGGCCTGTGGTAAATGCGGGCGAGCTTGGCTCGTCCACGTTTTCCCCAGGCCAGGCTTTGCCGGCAGGCCCGCTGGGACTTGGCCAGCGATGGACGGTGGCGCGCAAGCGTGAGGTCGTTCTGCGGCTTTTGCGTGACGAGCCGGTGCAACTTCTGTCGCGCCAGTTGGGCGTAGAGATCTTCCGGCTCGAGCAGTGGCGTGAGAAAGCGATCGGCGGGATCGACGCCTCGCTCAAGCAACGCAAGGGCGATCCGGTGCAGGCGGAACTGGATAGCGCCATGAAGCGGATCGGAGAGTTGACCATGCAGGTGGAACTGCTGGAGGCCAAGACGGAGACCTTCGGCCCTTTGGGGCGGCGGAGGTCGCGGCGATGAGTGCCGCCACCTCGCCCGGCACGGGTCTGGCCTACGGCCTGCGGCGGGTCTGCGCCGCCTGGGGCATGGCCCGCTCCTCGTTCTACGCCATGACCTCCGGCCAGCACGCCGAGCAGCCGCCGGCAAAGCGTCGGGGACCGAAGCCCGCGATCTCGGACCAGGCGCTGCTGGTGGCGATCGAAGCCGACCTGGAGGCATCGCCCTGGGAGGGCGAGGGCTACCGCAAGGTCTGGGCTCGGCTTCGGGTCTGTCGCGACATCCGGGTTGCCCGCAAGCGGGTGCTCCGCCTGATGCGCGAGAACAATCTGCTCTCGCCCCATCGCTGCCGCCGCCGTGGCGGCAATCCCCATGACGGTGAGATCATCACTCATGCCCCGAACCTCATGTGGGGCACCGATGGCGTTCGGGTGTTCACGGTGGACGACGGCTGGGGCTGGATCTTCACCGCCGTCGAGCATTGGAACGCCGAGTGTGTCGGCTGGCATGTCTGC
Organism: Alphaproteobacteria bacterium; assembly: GCA_965261585.1. Taxonomy (GTDB): domain Bacteria; phylum Pseudomonadota; class Alphaproteobacteria; order UBA6615; family UBA6615; genus CBDHDN01. The sequence goes on along the minus strand of CBDHDN010000053.1, from coordinate 32,887 downwards.
AAGCGCGGCGACCGCTTCGCCGCCCTGCAGCCGATCTCCATGGGGCTTGCCGGGCTGTATGGCTCGACCGCGGCCGGCGCGGCTCGGGGGCTGGCCTTGCGGATGGATCACGGCTCCCAGTATCTGTCGGACCACTTCACCAACCAGATCAAGTTCTGGGGCATCCAGCCGTCCTACGCCTTCGTCGCCGAGCCCCAGACCAACGGCGTCGCCGAGCGGTTCAATCGCACGCTGAAGGAACAGATCATCCATGGTCGCATCTACCGCAACATCGCGGAGCTGCGGGACGCCGTCCGCGACTTCGTCGAACTCTACAATGCCCAGTGGATCGTCGAAAAGAACGGCTACCTGAGCCCCGCTCAAGCTCGTCAGGCGTGGCACGCCGCGATCTCAATCAGGCCCGCCGCGTGAGACAAACTTGTGTCCAAGGAACCGGGTGCGCTACACTTTTTGTCCGGCGCGGTCAGCGCGGCTGCACCGCGCGCGTCAAGCTACACTGAATCCCCGACGGCAGGCAACGCGCAACAAACGTTCTCCAAAACAAACACCTGGAACGTGCCGTCTCAAAACAGCGCCTGCGCCTCAGTCCGCCGCCGGCTTTTCCGCCGCCTGCGCCGCGCGTGTCGCGGCTGTCCCGACTTGCCGGCGCCATTGTCGCCGAGCAGGCACATCACCTCGCCCGGGTAGCAGATCATCGAGATGTCTTTCAGCGCGATGACGGAGCCGAAGTACTTGCTGATCGAGCGAACTTCGATGAGGGCTTCGACGGCCATTACCGTGCCTCCGTCACGCGTTTGCGAATGTAATTGTTGACCAACACCGCGATCAGCACCATCACGCCGACGAACACCTTGAACCAGTCGGTGTTTACCCCGGTGAAGAAGATGCCCATCTGCACGGTGCCGAAGATCAACGCGCCGAACGCGGCACCGATCGCCGAGCCGTAGCCGCCGGTCAACAGGGTGCCGCCGACGACCGTGGCGATAATCGCCTCGAACTCCTTGAGCAGGCCCCGCTGGGTGTCGGCCGAGCCGGCATCGAGCACTTGGATCGCCGCAAATATGGTTGCGGCGCAGGCCGTGCCGATGAACAGCAGGATCTTTACCCGCGCCACCGGCACACCGACATTGCGTGCCGCCACCGGATCGCCGCCGGTGGCAAAGATCCAGTTGCCGAAGCGGGTCCGCAGCAACACCCAGGTGGCGAGCGCCGTCAGCACGAACCACCAGATAACCGACACCGGAATGCCCCTGACCAGCGGCGAGCCGTCGGTCCGCGTCTGGATCCAACCGGCTTCGGCCAGCCAACGGAACGCGAAACCGAACACCTCGCTGGCGAACAACGGCGCCAGGAAGTCGCCCTCGATCATCGGCCGCAGGCCGGGGATCTGCGTCCGGCTGGTGATCGCCCGGGTGATGCCGATGGTCAGGCCGCGCAGGACGAACAGGCCTGCCAACGTGACAATGAACGACGGTAGTCCGGTTTTGACGACGATTTGACCATTGACGTAGCCGACCACTACGGCCAGCCCAAACGCGAACACGATCGCCGCCCAGATCGGCCAACCGAACTCGCTCACCGGTATTGCGATTGCGACGCCTGCAAAACCGATCATCGAGCCGACGGAAAGGTCGAACTCGCCGGCAATCATCAACAGCGAGGCGAACACGGCCAGGATACCCAACTGCGCAGACACTTCGAGAAAGGTGATGATGCCCTTCGAGCCGAACATGCCGCTGTTGCCGGCGACGATGCCGAAGAAGGCGAAGACCATGATCGTCCCGGCAACCGCGCCGAGCTCGGGACGCGTCATCAGTTTGCTGATGAACGAGACCTTGCGAACGCGCTCGTCCGCGGGGCCCGTTCCGCCCGAGGCCGTTCCGCCCGAACTCTGTGCTGCGTCAGCCATGGTCTTTCCCCCCCTAAGCCTGCCCTGGCGCCGCAGTCAGTCCGGCGCCCGTCATAGCGAAAGTCGAAGCGATGATGCTTATCGTATGCCCTTGGCCGAAAGCTCGATCACCTCGGCGGCGTTCGCCTTGGTGACGAAGCCCGGTCCGGTCTGCACAACGTTGGCCGGCAGTGCAGGTGTCAACTTCTTCAAGCGTATCCTCCCGTTTGCACGACACCGAGTTCGTTGTCGGACGAAGACTAACGCAAATTACTGTTTCAGCAACCTGTGACTGGATGGCGCCAGATACCACCGCGCACTGCTAGGCCAAAGCTCGCTCACCGTGCGTGGGAGGCCCCTCGCGGCTTTTGTTGGCTCTCATCGCCGGCAACGCCTTAGTGGTCGATGGCCACCCAGTGCCCTTCGTCGGCCGAGCGGATGACGGCGTCGACGACCCGCTGCACCTGCCAGGCCTCGCGGAAGTCGGGCCATGGGCTGCCGCCGGCGGCGAGCGCCTGCAGCATCGTTGCGACCTCGATGATCTTGAGCTCGTTGAAGCCGAGCTGGTGGCCGGGCGCCGGTGTGAAGCGGGCGTAGTGGGCGTGCTCCGGTCCGGTCAGGATGGTCTTGAAGCCGTCGCGGCCGCGCGGCTGGCCGGCCGTGTAGAGCCTGAGCTCGTTCAGCCGCTCAAAGTCGAACAGGATCGCCCCCTTGGTGCCGGTGACCTCGACCGCGATGGTCATCTTGCGGCCCGTGGCGATCCAGCTCGCCTCGATCGTGCCGCGCGCGCCGTTGGCGAAGCGGGTGAGCACGCGCACCTGATCGGCGACGTGGACCGGACGCATCTCGCGTCCGCCGGGCGCCGCCGGGCGCTCCTTGATCACCGTGTCCTTGTCGCCGAACACGGCCTCGATGTCGCCGAGCAGGTAGCGCGCCATGGAGATCACATGGCTGCCCAAGTCGCCGATCACGCCATCGCCGCCCTCCGGCTCGAAGCCAGGTGTAGGGCGCCGCGGGGTCGCCCATGAAGTCCTCGAAATGGGCGCCGCGGAAGCCGATGACCTCACCGATCTCGCCGGCCTCGATGATCTCCTTGGCCGTCGCGGCGACCGGGTTCTTGACGTAGTTGAAGCCGACCTGGGTCTTGATCCCGGCGGCCTCGGCCGCGTCGACCATGGCCTTGGCGTCGACCGTCGTCGGCGCCAGCGGCTTCTCGCAATAGATCGCCTTGCCGGCCGCCAGGGCGGCGAGCGCGATCTCCTTGTGCAGCCCGTTCGGCGCGGTGATGTCGACGACGTCGACGGCCGGATCGGCGATCAGGTCATGCCAGTCGCCGGTACCGCGGGCGAAGCCGAGCGCGGCCGCCGCCTGCTCCGCCGCCGCCTGATCGACGTCGGCCAACACGGCGAGCACCGGCTCGGGCACGTCGAAGATCGCCGGCGCGGCGCGGAACGCGTAGGCGTGGCAGCGCCCCATGAAGCCGCTGCCGATCAGGCCGATGCCGATGCGGCCGGCGCGCGCGCCCGCGTCGCTCGCGCCTGGCGCCGAATCACCCATCCAGATCTGCATTGGCTTCTCTTCCCCTCGCCGCCGCGCGCCGCGGCCGCGACCCCGCTTAGGCGGCGGCGCTAGTAGGTGCCGCCCGCTGCGGCGGCCCCGGGCGCGGCGGCCTCGCCATCGATCAGGCCGCGTATCTCCTTGACCGCGGCCCCGGCGGCGAGGGTCATGTAGCGCGCGTCGGACATCATGGTGACGAACAGGAAGCCCAGATCGATCATGCGCTTGGCATATTGTGGTGTGCCGTTGTGGATGCCGCCGACGACGCCATACTCCTTCGCCTTGCGCATGATCATGTCGATCGCCTCGACGACCGGCTTCTCCTCCTGATCGAACGTCGGCGTACAGCCGAGCGCCAGCGACAGATCGGCCGGGCCGATATAGATTGCGTCCAGCCCCTCGACCGACAGGATGTCGTCGAGGTTGTTGAGCGCGTCCTTGGTCTCGATCATGGCGAACGGGATGACCGTGTCGTTGGCGTGCTTGGCATAGTCGGACCCGGCATAGAGCGTCGCCCGGATCGGCCCGAAGCTGCGGTTGCCGCGCGGCGGATAGCGGCACGCCGCGACCAGCTTCTCGGCATCGGCGCGGTTGTTGACCATCGGGCAGATGATGCCGTAGGCGCCGGCGTCGAGCATCTTCATGATGATGCCGGCGTCGAGCCACGGCACGCGCACCAGCGGCGTCACGTCCCTGGTCGAGATCGCCGTCAGCATGTTGACCGCCATCTGATAGTCGACGACGCCGTGCTGCAGGTCGACGGTCAGGGAGTCCCAGCCCTGGTGGGCCATCGATTCGGCCGAAAACGCGCTGGGAATACCCAGCCAGCCATTGACCGCCGCACCGCCGCTCTCCCAGATACGGCGCACCCCGTTTTCGCGCATGCCATTCCTCCCTTGTTGTCTTTGTCGCGGGGCGCGCGCGGGCCCGATCGGGCCCGCCGCCAAGCGCGCTCAGCAACCTGGACCGTTCCTTACGAGTGTGGCCATAATAGAACGCATATTCTGAATTATCCAGCGCGGCCCGGCGGCGCCGGGCCGCGAGCGAGGGCGCGGGAAGCGGACAGGCATGGCGGCACTCCTGACGTACGAACAGCTCATCAACGAGATCGCCGAGCGGCATCCCGGAATGAGCAAGCGGTTCCAGCAGATCGCCCGTTTCGTCGTGCAGAACCCCAACCACGTCGCGCTCGAATCCGTAAAGTCCGTGGCCGGCGGCGCCGGGGTGCAGCCGTCGAGTCTGGTCCGCTTCGCCCAGTCCTTCGACTATGCCGGATTCTCCGAGATGCAGCGCGTCTTCCAGGCGCGCCTGTTGTCCGCCGCGCCCGGTTTCAGCGAGCGCATCAACGCGCTCAAGGCCGAGCTCGGCGGCGGCCGCGCCAACACGACGAACCTGGCGTTCCTGCGCGACCTCGTGATCGCCGACATCGCAGCGCTCGAGCACCTGCTCGACTCGGTCGACGAGGCGGCGCTGCAGCGGGCCGTGCAGCTGCTGGCCGGGGCCCGCACGGTCAACGTGATCGGCCAGCTGCGCGCCTTTCCCGTCGCCAACTATTTCCGCTACGTGCTGACCCATTTGCGCCGCGACGTGCGCCTGCTCGATGGCGCCGGCGGCCTGGCGGCGGAGCAGGCGCAGCTGATGGACCGGGACTCGGTGCTTGTGGCCGTCAGCTTCCGTCACTACGCCCGCGAGGTCGTCGACATCGTCGAGGCGGCCCATGACCGCGGCGTGCCCGTCGTCGCCATCACCGACAGCCAACTCAGCCCGCTGGCCAAGCACGCCGATGTCGCTTTCCTGGTCAGCGGCGTCGAGTCCAACTTCGTCCGCTCCCTCGCCGCGCCGATGTGCCTCGCCCAGGCACTCGTCATCGCGCTCGCCCAGGCCCTCGGGGCCGACGCCGCCAACGCCGCCGCCGTGGCCCCGGCCGCGCCGAAGCGCGCCGGGCGGGCGTGACGAGGCTCGGTCGAGTACCGCCCCAATCGTCGGTACGGCGGACATCGCCGGAGCCGGCGGCCCGCCCCCTCGCGCAAGCCTCAATCGCCCACCGTGATCGTCCGGCCGGTCTTGCGCGATTCGGTGGCGGCGTCGGCGAGGATCAGGGCGCGGCGGCCGTCCTCGAACGTGACCGTGGGCGCGCGGCCGTTCTCGACGGTGTCGATGAAGTCGTTGATCTCCGCCTCGTAGGCTTCCGGGTAGCGTTCGAGGAAGAAGTTGACGACCGGGTCCTTGGCCGCCGTGGCCGTGGCGGTGTAGCGCTCCACGGTCGTCGGGTGGCGGTTGCCCGTGATCACCATGCCGGCGTCGCCGAACACCTCGAGGCGCTGGTCATAGCCGTAGACGGCGCGGCGCGAGCAGTTGATGTGGCACAGCACGCCCGCCTCCGTGCGCATCATCACCATGGCTGAGTCGACGTCGTCGACGGTGGCGATCGCCGGGTCGACCAGGACGCTGCCCATGGCAGTCACCTCGACGGGCTCGTCCGCGCCGAGCACGAAGCGGGCGAGGTCGAAATCGTGGATCATCATGTCGCGATAGAGCCCGCCCGAGACGCGCAGATAGTCGAGCGGCGGCGGCCCGGGGTCGCGGCTGGAGATGACGATCTGCTCGATCTTCCCGACGGCGCCGCCCCTGACGGCCTCGCGCAGCGCCAGGTGGTTCGGGTCGTAGCGCCGGTTGAAGCCGATCTGCACGGCCACGTTGCAGTCGGCGATTTCCTCTCGGCAGCGGTTGACCCGGGCGATGTCGAGGTCGATCGGCTTCTCGCACAGGATCGCCTTGCCGGCCTTGGCCGCTGCGGTGATCAGGTCGACATGGGTGTCGGTCGACGAGGCGATCAGCACGGCGTCGACGCCGTCGGCGCCCAGCGCCGCGGCGACGTCGGGCACGGCCTGCGCGCCGGTCTTGGCCGCCACCGCCTGCGCCGGCGCGTCGACCACGTCGTAGATGCAGACGAGCCGCGCCCGCGGATTGGCCGCCAGATTGTCGGCGTGCATGCGCCCAATGCGGCCGGCGCCGAACAAGGCAAATCCCACCATCGCTGAGCCTCCCCGAAGCTTCGTTCCAACCGGGCCCGGTGAGGCGATTCGGCGGGAACATTCGTTGCCTTCAATCTGTCGAGAACATTCTGAGTTGACCGGTTTATGTACCATATGAGTTGACCGCTTCTGTTGCGGTTTCTGGCCCTGTGGGGAAGTGGTCGGTCGCGGAGCGGCTGTCCACTTGTCCACAGGGCGCCGGTCGGTCGCGTCGAAGCGGGTCACGCGGCCTCGCGGGTTTGGCTGTCGATCGGTTGGCCATCGGCGTGGTTTCGCGCCAGACATCGCGGTCCATGGAAGACGGCCATTGTGCCGTCGGGGTATTCGTGGACGCGGACCCTGGCCTTGACGTAATGGCGGCGGTGGCGGCCGGCGGGGATCTGAAGTGCCAGGCGCTTGTAGCGCACCGTGTTGTCGTTTGAGACGGTGCGTTCCTCGTGGATGCACAGGATGTCGTCGAGCGCGCCGGTGAAGGGGACGAAGGCGGTGCCCTGGTCCTCGGCCGGGGTCGCGAAGCGGGCGTTGTGTTGTGGCAGGAAGACCTCCTTGAGGAAGCGGTTGGCCTCGACCATGTCGGTGATGCCGGCGAGCCTGAGTTCCTGGGGCAGGCGCTTCTGCAAGGTGCCGAACATGCGCTCCGAGCGCCCCCTTGCCTCGGGCGAGTAGGCCGGGATCAACTCGATGCCGAGCTGCGCCAGGGCGCGGCCGACCTGGGTCGGGGTGTCCTTGTCCACCTTGCTGCCGGCCTCGGGCGTGTTCCAGTAGTGGCTGGCGCGGTCGGCGTAGAGCGAGCAGAACAGGCCCTTGGCCCGGATCGCCTCGGACACCCCCTGGAAGCTCGACATGGTGCCCTCTTCGGCGACGAAGAAGGCCGAGTAGATATCGCTGGTCGCATCGTCCATGGTGACGATCAGGTCCCACCATCGACCGAGGACCCACTCGTGGCTCGAGCCGTCCTGGTGCAACATCATGCCGGGCAGGGCACGGCGCGGCCGCTTGCGCCGGTGCGCCCCACGCATGGGCGCCGCGCGCCTGCGCCCATGGGCTTGCAAGCTCAGCCGCAGCCAGTTGTAGCTGCGCTTGAAGCCGTGATCGGCCACCAGCTTCTCGTGGAAGTGCTTGGCCGTGAAGTCCCAGTAGCGGGTGTCGAACAACTCCAGCACCCGCGCCACCTCGTCCACCGGCGCGCGCCGCGCCGAGAGGCGGCCCAGGCGGCGGTCGTAGAGACCGTCGGCTCCCTCCGCCTCGTAGCGGTCGCGCCAGCGCCGGAAGGTGCGCTCCGAGACACCCAGAACCTCCGCCGCCTCCGCCTGGCTCAAGCCACCCCGATGGGTGCGCCCGTAAACCTCCTCGAACTTCATCAATCTCAGTCCCTGTACCTGCTCCGTCCGACGCATCGCCTCCCTCCATGGCTTGGAGGCGTTCTAAAACCGGACAGATCATCTGGTACATAAACCGGACATATCGCGTGTTACCGACATTCGTTGCCTTCAATCTTTTCTGCGGAACACAGATACCCTAACATGCCGCTCAAACGGAAGCGGTGTCGCGCGACGCCCCGGCCAAGGCAGCCGGGCCGTCGTGCGAGGCGGCCGCATCAGCGCAAAATCGCGGCCCACGGGACCGCGGCCCACGGGGAGGACATCAGCGATGAAGAAAGTCCGTCTCACCATGGCCCAGGCCCTGGTCAGATACCTCGTCGCCCAGCGCACGGTGGTCGACGGCGAGGAGGTGCCGCTATTCGCCGGCGTGTTCGCCATCTTCGGGCACGGCAACGTGACTTGCCTGGGCGAGGCGCTGGAGCGCGTGCAGGACACCCTGCCGACGTGGCGCGGCCAGAACGAGCAGTCGATGGCGCTCGCTGCGGTCGCCTTCGCCAAGGCCAAGCGGCGCCAGCAGATGATGGTGGCGACCAGCTCGATCGGGCCCGGCGCGACGAACATGGTGACGGCGGCCGGCGTTGCCCATGCGAACCGGCTGCCGGTGCTGCTGCTGTCGGGCGACACGTTCGCCAACCGGCTGCCCGACCCGGTGCTGCAACAGGTCGAACACTTCAACAATCCGACCCTGACGGTGAACGACGCCTTCAAGGCCGTGACCCGCTACTGGGACCGCATCACCGACCCGGCCCAGCTCATCGCGTCGCTGCCCCAGGCCGTGGCGATGCTGCTCGACCCGGCCGATTGCGGCCCGGCGTTCCTGGCGCTGCCCCAGGACGTGCAGGCCGTCGCGTTCGACTATCCCGAGGTCTTCTTTGAAAAGAAGGTGCATCGGGTGCGCCGCCCGCGCGCCGACACCGAGGACCTGGTCGCCGCCGCGGAGCTGCTGCGCCAGGCCAAGCAGCCGCTCATCGTCGCCGGCGGCGGCGTGCACTACTCATTGGCGACGGCGGAGCTCGCGGCGTTCGCCGAGCAGCACAACGTGCCCGTCGTCGAGACCATTGCCGGCCGCGCCGCGCTGCCGTGGGACCACCCGGTGAACGCCGGCCCGCTCGGCGTCATCGGCTCGTCCTCGGCCAACGCGCTGGCGGCGAAGGCCGACGTCGTGCTCGCCGTCGGCACCCGGCTGCAGGACTTCACGACCGGTTCGTGGTCGGTATTCGGCAATCCCGCGATGCGCTTGATCATGCTGAACGCGGCCCGCTACGACGCGACCAAGCACCGCGCGGTGTCCGTCGTCGGCGATGCCCAAATCGGCCTGACGGAGCTCAGCGCCGGGCTCGGCGACTGGCGCGCGCCGGACGCCTGGCGCCATCAGGCGGCCGAGCTCTATGGCGAGTGGAACAAGATCGTCGACCGCGCAACCGGCCCGACGAACGCCGAGCTGCCGGCCTATGCGAACGTCATCGGCGTCATCAACCGCGCCTGCGCGCCGACCGACCTGGCGCTCACCGCGGCCGGCGGCCTGCCGGGCGAGCTCGCGAAGGTGTGGCGGGCAAAGTCGGTCGGCACGTTCGACTGCGAGTTCGGTTTCAGCTGCATGGGCTACGAGATCGCCGGCGGCTGGGGCGCCAAGATGGCCGACCCCGACCGCGAGGTCATCGTCTTCATCGGTGACGGCTCGTATTTGATGATGAACTCGGACATCTATTCGTCGGTGCTGACCGGCCACAAGCTGATCGTCGTCGTCTGCGACAATGGCGGCTTCGCCGTCATCAACCGGTTGCAGGTCGGCAAGGGCGGCGCCTCGTTCAACAACCTGCTCGAGCACAGCCGGGTGAAGAACCTGGTCGGCGTCGACTTCGCCAAGCACGCCGAGTCCATGGGCGCGCTCGCCGAGACCGTCAGCGGCACGGGCGAGCTCGAACAGGCCTTCGCCCGCGCCAAGGCGGCCGAGAGGACCTACGTCATCGTCATGAAGACGGACGCTCACGAATGGACGCCGGGTGACGCCTGGTGGGACGTCGCGGTGCCCGAGGTCAGCGAGCGCGAGGCGGTGCGCTCGGCCCGGGCCGAGCACGACGCGGCGAAGAAAAACCAGCGGATGGGGGTCTGACGTGGCGGTACGGCCGCGGGTCATTCGTCTCGCCGTCGCGCCGATTGCCTGGTCGAACAGCGACCTGCCGGAGCTCGGCGGCGACACGCCGTTGGAGGTCTGCTTGGCGGAGAGTCGCGAGGCCGGCTACACCGGCACCGAGACCGGGGTGAAGTACCCCCTCGATGCGGCCGTGCTCGGCCCGCTGCTGCGGCAATTCGACCTGCAGCTCGCCTCGGGCTGGTTCTCCGGTGAGCTGCTCAACGGCTCGGTCGATGAGGAAAAGCGCCGCATCGAGGACCAGCTGACGTGCTTCGCCGCGCTCGGCGCCCCGGTCATGGTCTATGCCGAAACGACCGGCACCTTGCAGGCCGACCAGGCGACGCCGGTCAGCCGGCGGCCCCACCTCGACCCAGCCGATTTCCCCGACTACGGCCGCAAACTCACCGAGCTTGCCGAGCACCTGCGGGCCCGCGGCGTGCCGATGGCCTATCACCCGCACATGGGCACGGTGATCGAGAGCGACGCGGACATCGACCTGTTGATGGCCAACACCGGTCCGGCCGTCGGCCTGCTGATCGACACCGGCCACGTGACCTACGGCGGCGGCGACGTGGCGGGCGTCACCCGGCGCCATGCCCACCGGCTGAACCACATCCATTGCAAGGACGTGCGCGCCGACGTGCTGACCCGGGTCAAGGCGGCGGACATGAGCTTCCTCGACGCCGTCGTCGAGGGCGTGTTCACGGTGCCCGGCGACGGCTGCATCGACTATGCACCGTTCGCCCGCGTGCTGGCCGACGCCGGCTATGGCGGCTGGGTCGTCGTCGAGGCCGAGCAGGATCCCCTCAAGGCGCCGCCGCTCGAGTACGCCCGCATGGGCTACAAGCATTTGGTCGAGGTGTTCGGTGACGCCGGCTTCGAGATCGTGCATTAGGGCGTTTGCGCGCGTCCCGCTCGGGCCTCATGCTTCGACAAGCTCAGCATGAGGCCTAACTGAGTCCTTGCCCGAGGGCCGCCATGAATTCCCTCACCCCCAAGGCCTCACCCCTGAGCCTGACGAAGGGGAGCTTGTCGAAGGGCGAGGCCCGGCGCCTGACGGTCGGGCTATAGGAGACCAAATATGGCTAACACCGGCTCGCTGAAGGGCCAATTCGCCGGGCGCTACGCCGTCGTCACCGGCGGCACCCAGGGCGTCGGTGAAGCCGTCGCCCGCCTGCTGGCGGCGCGCGGTGCGGCGGGCCTCGTTATCTGCGGCCGCAATGCCGACAAGGGTGAGAGGGTCGCCGCGGCGCTCGGCGACCTCGGCTGTTCCAGCCACTTCGTCCAGGCCGACCTGGGACGCGTCGACGACTGCCGCAAGGTGATCGCCAAGGCCGATGCCGCCTTCGGCACCCTGCACATCCTCGTCAACTGCGCCGGCCTGACCGAGCGCGGCACGGTGTTCGATACGACGCCGGAGCTGTGGGACGCCATGTTCGCGGTCAACGTGCGGGCGCCGTTCTTCCTGATGCAGGACGCGGCGAAGCTCATGGTGCGCGACGGCACACCGGGCGATCGCCAGCATCATCACCATGTCGAGCCATGGCGGCCAGCCCTTCATCACGCCCTACAGCGCGTCGAAGGGCGCGCTCGTGACGCTGACCAAGAACGCCGCGTTCTCGCTGATGCGCCACCGCATTCGCGTGAACGGCCTCAACATCGGTTGGACCGACACGCCGGCCGAGGACGCGATCCAGCGCGGCTTCCACGGCGCGCCCGCCGGCTGGCTCGCGGCGGCCGAGGCGGACCAGCCCTTCGGCCGCCTGATCAAGCCGGCCGAGGTCGCCCGCGCCATCGCCTTCATGGTGTCGGACGAGTCCGGCCTGATGACCGGCACGATCATCGACTTCGATCAGTCCGTGGTCGGCGCCTACGAGGGGCCGCCGCATCCGGCGCCCCTGGCCGCGGAATAGGAGGACGACGATGACCAACCGACCGGCGACATTGCGGCTGCATGCCGACGACAACGTCGTCGTCGCCGTGCGCGAGCTGGCCGAGGGCGACTCCCTGGGCGAGGGCAACCTGGCCGCCCGCGCAGCCGTCCCGCGCGGCCACAAGGTGGCGACGGCAACCGTTGCCAAGGGCGACACGGTGCGCAAGTACAACCAAATCATCGGCTTCGCCAGCGCCGACATCACGCCCGGCCAGCACGTCCACACCCAGAACCTGGAGTTCCGCCAGTTCGCGCGCGACCATGCGATCGGCGCCAATGCCCGCGACACGGCATTCGTGGCGGCGGACGAGCAGGCCACGTTCGACGGCATCGTCCGGCCCGACGGCCGCGTCGCGACGCGCAACTTCGTCGGCGTGCTGACCACCGTGAACTGCTCGGCCACCGTCGCCCGCGCCATCAGCGACCAGTTCCGCGGGCCCGGCGGGCTCGCCGACTACCCCAACGTCGACGGCGTCGTTGCGCTCGCCCACGGCTCGGGCTGCGGCATGGCCAGCGAGGGCGAGGGCATGGACATGCTGCGCCGCACGCTGGCCGGCTATGCCCGCCATCCCAATTTCGCCGGCGTCGTGATCGTCGGCCTCGGCTGCGAGGCCAACCAGCTGCCGCGCCTGCTGGATGTCGAGGGCCTCTACCCCGACGACATGCTGCACCCCATGGTCATTCAGGAGACCGGCGGGACGACCAAGACGGTGCGCGAGGGCGTCGCGCGGGTGAAGGCGATGCTGGAGAAAGCGAACACCGTTACCCGCCAGCCCGTGCCGGCCAGCGCGCTCCAGCTGTCGCTGCAATGCGGCGGCTCCGACGGCTATTCCGGCATCACCGCGAACCCGGCGCTCGGCGCCGCGGCTGACCTGCTGGTGCGCCACGGCGGCACGGCGGTGCTGTCCGAGACCCCGGAGATCTATGGCGCCGAGCATCTGCTGACCGGCCGCGCCGTCAACGGCGAGGTCGGCGCCAAGCTCATGGATCTGATCGCCTGGTGGGAGGACTATACCGCCCGCAACGGCGGCTCGATGGACAACAACCCCTCGCCCGGCAACAAGGAAGGCGGCCTGACGACGATCCTCGAGAAGTCGCTCGGAGCCGCCGCCAAGGGCGGCACGACGAACCTGGTCGACGTCTACCGCTATGCCGAGCCGGTGACCGCCAAGGGCTTCGTGTTCATGGACTCGCCCGGCTACGACCCGGTGTCGGTCACCGGCCAGGTCGCATCGGGGTGCAACATCGTCTGCTTCACCACCGGCCGCGGCTCCTGCTACGGCTGCCGGCCGGCACCGAGTCTCAAGCTCGCCACGAACACGCCGATGTACGAGACCATGGTCGAAGACATGGACGTCAACTGCGGCGACATCGTCGACGGCAGCGCCACGGTCGCCGAGAAAGGCCGCGAGATCTTCGAGTTGATCCTGGCGACGGCGTCGGGCCGGGCGACGAAAAGCGAGGCCCTCGGCTACGGCGAGGACGAGTTCACGCCCTGGACCCCGGGCGCGGTGATGTAGGCGCTCGCGCCGTCGCATTACCATCACAAATGAGTCGCGCTCCCCACTGCGCAAATGTAGTCTTTCGCCACGACAAGGCGGGCATACGCGGCGGCTGGGCGAAGCTCGGCCGCTGCCTGTCCCGCTGCCAGCTTTTGGGAGGTATCCAGGAATGCGCAAATATTTACTCGTCGGCGTTGCGGCCGTTGCCGTCGTCGGTTTCGCCTCGGCGGCCAGCGCCCAGACCCAGATCGAGTGGTGGCGGGTGCGAGTCTCGCATGGCAGTGATGTCTGCGGCTTGGTTCGTTGAGTTCAGGCAGCGATTGCCATGGCTGCTGCACGTGGACTGATGTTGTCGTTGGCCGGTGTGTCGGTTGCGCTGATCAGGGCCTTCCATGCCCGCTCGAAGCGGCCGGATTTGATCAGGGCGCGGAAGGTCAGAACAGCCTGTCCGCCGACGATCCGCCAGCGCATGCCGGAGCGCTTCATGCGCTGTGTCACCAGGGTCTTGTTGGCAGCCTCGACCACGCCTGAGCCGATGGCGATGCCCTCTTCCTTCAGGGCGTGGTAGCGCATGCAATGGCGATGCTTGCGGAAGAAGGCGAGTTCCCGCTCGGTCTCGGCCCGGTCCGGCGCAGCGGCGGCATCGCGAAGGTGGCGCAGCGCCCGGATCACCTTGGCGACGCCACGGGGATCGTGACGGAGGATCTCGCGGTACTTCTCGAACCAGCCGGGCGCCACGGCATGGTCGGACGCGGTTTGCAGATGTTCGCAAGCATGCCAGAAGTCGATCACCTCGGTTTCGGGCGACAGGGTCTCCAGGAAGGTCCAGTTGTCGGCGGCGCCATCGGCGATAGCGACGATCCCGATCTCGGGGCGTGCTCGCCTGATGTGTGCGACTTCGCTTGCAAGCTGCGCCTTCAGCGTGAGCTTGCCGCTCTCCGGCATGCGGCCGAGATAGAGGGTCTTCAGGCGCTTGCCCTCGGCGTCGTGGAAGGAGACCGTGCCGCAGGCGGCCTCGCGCCAGGAGGCCTTGGCGCGACCGTCCTCGCCGGGTCTCAGCGGCACCATGACGCCGTCGAGGGAGACCGAGGCGGTGGTCTCGTCCTGCGGTATGCCCTCGGCCTCACGGATGCTGCCCAGCGTCTCCGGGCCGAGGCTCTTCCCAGCATTCGTGCATGCTCATGGTCAGGCGCTGCAGGGTGCTCACCGACGGCGTCATGGCGCCGGTCTTCGCAAAGAACGCCGCCGCTTCCCGGGCCGTGCAGTGACCCATCATCAGCAGACCGAGCTCGGCCGCCGGCCGCGTCAGGTAATCGTCGACGAGACCCAGGCTCTCGTCGACCGGCACCGGCGATGCCCCGCTCGCGCCGCTGCGGTAACGCGCTCGCCGGTAGGTCACCGGACCGAGCGAGGTCATGATCGTCTTCGGCGTCACCGCGACCCGGAACCAGCTCTGCCCGTCCCGCTCGATCCGGGAAGCGCCATCGTCCCGGTTCTCGATGACGGCGCCCATGACATCGCGAGCAAACTCGTTCGTGGCCTCACGCACCCGCAACTCGACCTCCTCGGGCGCCTCGGGGCGCGGCTCGGAACGAAGCTCCTCGCGACACAGTGCGAGCACCCGGGCGGCCGCCTCGACGACCCGAGGAGGCAGGCCGGAAAGATCGATGGACGAAGGCGCCGGAGGCGGGGATACTGCCATGGGAATGCTCCCGATGTTGGGTTTCGAGACACGGCATCGTACCGCTTCTGGCGGTGCGGAGCGTTCCCACCTTCCCCTGCTCGACCCTGCCGTCGTGACAAAATCCTGCCTTGGAGCGGCCCATTGTCACGAATAGCCGCTTTCGGCCGTTCGTCTCGACACAAAAAACGCACTAAATCAATGACTTAGATTTTCCATACCAGACCCACACCCGTGGTGGCACGCCATGGGCGGCGCGCTCGGCCAGAAGGTCGAGGCCATCGCCGCCGCGTTCAACGCGACTCAGGACGAGTTCGAGGTCGTCGCTATCAACCGCGGCAACTACACGGAGACCATGACCAGCGCCATCGCCGCCTTCCGGGCCGGCGAGCAGCCGCACATCGTGCAGGTCTTCGAGGTCGGCACGGCGACGATGATGTCGGCCGGCGGCGCTATCAAGCCCGTGTACGAACTGATGGCGGAGAGCGGCAAGGCGTTCGATCCCGACGCCTTTCTCAAGGCCGTGACCGGCTACTACACGAACGACGACGGCCAGATGCTGTCGATGCCGTTCAACAGCTCGACGCCGGTGCTCTACTACAACAAGGAGAAGTTCGCCCAGGCCGGGCTCGATCCCGAGAGCCCGCCGCAGACCTGGCCGGAGATGGCAGAGGCGTCGCGCCAGCTGATCTCGTCCGGCGCCGCGAGTTGCGGTTTTTCGACGGCATGGCAGTCCTGGGTCCAACTCGAGAACTTCTCGGCCCGTTAGCGCGTCCGCGGGACGATCGGGACGGGGCCGCCTTCGGGTCGCCCCGTCTTTGATCCTGCCGCCAGGTGTGCGATGGAAAAGCGCGTCTATTTCAGACACAAGCTGCTGCCCTACCTGCTGCTGGCGCCGCAGCTGGGCGTCACGCTCGTCTTCTTCATCTGGCCGTCGGCCCAGGCGTTGTGGCAGTTGACCCAGATCGGAGACCCTTTCGGCCTGTCAACGGAGTTCGTCGGCCTCGAGAATTTTGCGTTGGTGCTGAGCGACCCGCTCTACAGCGGCTCGGTCGGGCGGACGTTTTTCTTCTCCCTCGCCGTTGCGTCACTTGCGCTGCTGGTCGCGCTGTTCCTTGCGGCCAAAGCCGACCGCGTTATCAGGGGACGCTTCGCGTATAGAACACTGCTGATGTGGCCCTATGCCGTAGCCCCGGCGATCGCTGGCGTGCTGTTCCTGTCCTTGTTTAATCCGAACTTCGGCATCTTTGGCGTGATGCTGAATCGGTCGCTGGGCATCGATCGGAACTACCTGCTGAACGGCAATCAAGCAATGTTCCTCGTCATCCTGGCCTCGGCCTGGAAGCAGATTAGCTACAACTTCCTGTTCTTCCTGGCTGGCATGCAGGCGATCCCGAAGTCGCTCGTCGAGGCCGCATCGATCGACGGCGCCGGACCGACTTGGCGATTCTGGACTATCGTCTTTCCGCTGCTGATGCCGATCACGTTCTTCCTGTTGGTGATCAATATAATCTTTGCTTTCTTCGATACGTTCGGGGTGATCGAGATCCTGACACAGGGCGGGCCGGCTGGCGCCACTAACACCCTCGTCTACAAGGTCTTCAGCGACGGCTTCATCGGCCTGGACTTCGGCAGCTCCGCGGCCCAATCGGTCATCCTGATGGGCATCGTGATCACGCTCACTGTCATCCAGTTCCGCTACATAGAGCGCAAGGTCACGTATTGATGGTCGAACACGGAAGGATCGGCAGATACTTCGCCCACAGCGTACTCGCGCTGGGCGTCCTGGTGCTGGCGTTTCCGATCTATGTCGTGTTCGTCGGCTCGACACTAAACTTGCGCGAGGTCGTACAGGCGCCGATGCCGCTGCTACCGGGCAGCGAGTTCGTGCGCAACTACTTGTCCGCCCTGACCGACGGGGCTCTCTCCGGCGGTGGCGGTGTCCCAGCCTGGCGGCTTCTGATGAACTCAACGATTATGGCGCTCGGCATCGCCGTCGGGAAGATCGCCATCTCGATCATCTCCGCCTACGCCATTGTGTTCTTCCGTTTTCCGCTGCGCATGGCCGCTTTCTGGTTGATCTTCGTGACGTTGATGCTGCCGGTCGAGGTCCGCATCGTGCCGACGTTCGAGGTCATCTCAGCGCTCGGCATGCTGAACAGCTACCAGGGTCTGATCGTGCCGCTGATCGCCTCGGCGACGGCGACATTCTTTTTCCGTCAGTTCTTCATGACGATCCCCGATGAGCTAGTCGAGGCGGCACGTGTCGACGGCGCCGGGCCGGTTCGCTTCTTCTTCGACATCCTGCTGCCTTTGTCGAGGACCAACATCGCAGCCCTGTTCGTCATTCTGTTCGTGTTCGGCTGGAACCAATTCCTGTGGCCGCTCATGATCACAAAGGACCCCCAGTTCAAGACGATCCTCATCGCCATCAAATCGATGCTGTCCGTCGGCGACGACCAGGTCGAATGGCACGTCGTCATGGCGATGACGATGATGGCGATGATCGTGCCGGTGGCGGTTGTCGTCTTGATGCAACGCTGGTTCGTCAAGGGTCTCATCGAGCACGAGAAGTAAAGGAAGGGGAAACGGCCGATGGCCCAGGTTTCCATTCGCGACGCGCGCAAGGCCTATGGCAATACCGAGGTTCTGCACGGCCTCGACTTCGACATCGCCGACGGTGAGTTCGCCGTCATCGTCGGCCCGTCGGGCTGCGGCAAGTCGACCCTGTTGCGCATGATCGCCGGGCTCGAAGAGATCACGACCGGCGAGATCGCGATCGGCGGCGAGGTCGTCAACGACCGCGAGCCGAAGGACCGGAACATTGCCATGGTGTTCCAGAACTATGCCCTCTACCCGCACATGACGGTCTACGGCAACATGGCCTATGGCCTGAAGATCGCCCGGCTGCCCAAGCAGGAGATCGACCGCCGCGTGCAGGAGGCCGCGCGCATCCTGCAGCTTGGCGAGATGCTCGAGCGGCGCCCCGGCCAGCTATCGGGCGGCCAGCGCCAGCGCGTCGCCATGGGCCGGGCGATCGTCCGCGAACCCGCGGTGTTCCTGTTCGACGAGCCGCTGTCCAACCTCGACGCCAAGCTGCGCGTGCAGATGCGCATCGAGATCCGCAAGCTGCGCAACTCGCTGACGACGACCAGCGTTTACGTCACCCACGATCAGGTCGAGGCGATGACCCTGGCCGACCGGCTGGTCGTCATGAACGACGGCAATGCCGAGCAGATCGGCACGCCGATCGAGGTCTACGGGGCGCCGGCGACGATGTTCGTCGGCGGCTTCATCGGCTCACCGCCGATGAATTTCATGCCCGGCACCGTCGCCGCCGACGGCAAGACCGTGCGCCTCCCCGGCGGCATCGATGTGCGTCCCGCGAATGGCAAATTAACCGCCCACGCCGGCCGTCCCGTCAGCGTCGGCATCCGGCCCGAGCATCTGGCGATCGCCGACGGCGCCGAGCCCACGCTCGAGCTCGAGGTAGAGCTGGTCGAGGCCCTCGGCGCCGACTCGCTGGTCTACGGCACGGTCGAAGCGGGCCAGATCATCTGCCGCCTGCCGCACGACGTGAAGGTGCGCATGGGCGACAAGCTGCCGCTGGTCATCGCCGCCGAGAACCTGCACCTGTTCGACGCCGATAGCGGCGCGCGCCTACCCGGCTTCTGAGGCGGGCGGCGCCGGCATCAGGTCCGGAAAGTCGGTGAACACCGAGCCGACGCCCCAGGCGAACAGGGTCTCGGCGCGGTCCCCCGCATTGACCGTGTAGCAGCGCAAGGGGATGCCGGCGGCGATCACCCTTTGCGCCTGCGCCCGGGTTAGGTGCCGCTGGTCGCAATGCAGCGCCGCGCAGCCGAGCGCATCCAGCTGCGCCGCCCAGTCGTCGGGGATCGCACCGACCAGCAACGCCCGCGTCAACTCCGGCCGGGCCGCCCGGGCGGCGGCGAGGGCGTCGGGCGCAAAGCTGGATATGAGCGGCGGCGGCGCGGTGGCCGGCCAGTCGGTGGCCAGTATCGCCGCGACGGCGCTGCCGGTCGCCGCCGCGCGGCCGGGGCAGGGCTTGATCTCCACATTGGCGCCGAGGCCAAGCTCGGCCAGCGCCGCGATCGCGGTCCGCAGGGTCGGCACCCGCTCGCCGGCAAAGGCGCTGGCGAACCAGCCGCCCGCATCCAGCCGCGCGATCGCCGCCCAGTCCATGTCGGCGACGGCGCCGGTGCCGTCGGTCGTCCGGTCCAGGGTCTCGTCATGCATGACGATGACCGCGCCGTCGTGCGTCAGCTTGGCGTCGAACTCGACCCAGCGGACGCCCATGGCCGCGGCCGCCCGCAGTGATGCGATCGTGTTCTCCGGCGTGTGCCCCTTGGCGCCGCGATGTCCGATTATGCGGGGTAGCTCGCTCATGCCCTCGACGACAGGCCCGGTCGTGCCGGCGCCGCTCGCCGGCTCTAGCTCGGCGGTGCTATCGTAGGGCGTAGGGGCCGCGCCAGCCACCGTCGCGCGGCCGAGCCGCCACGCGGCCCCGGCGCCGCGTGCGCCGGGCTCAGCGGCAGGTCGGGCTGAGCCGCAACAAGCCCCAGCCGAAGACGACGTCCTTGCCCGGCGCGCCGAGGTCGCGGGCGCCAGGTAAGAGTGAGCGCCGGATCTCCTGCGGGTCGGCGGCAATGCCGTTGCTCATCTGGGCGGCGACGACAGCGGTCAGGAACGGCACGGCGAACGACGTGCCGCTCTGCAACTGGCCGCCACCGGGAACCGCGGTCCACAGCCGCACACCCGGTGCCGCAAAGTCGATATAGGAGCCGTGGTTGGCGTAGCGATAGGGGTTGAGGCCCGGGTCGAGCGCGGTCGCCGCCAGCACCGCCGGATGCGCCGCCGGGTAGGCCGGGCGCGCCTCGGCGCCGCCGTTGCCGGCCGCTGCCGTGAGGACCATGCCGGCAGCCGCGGCCCGGTCGAGCGCCTGGCTCAGCACCCGGTTCTCGCCGGTCTCGAGGCTGAGGTTGAGTACGTCGACATGCTCCTCGGCCATCCACTCCATGGCCTTCAGCAGCGCGAACAGGTTGCCCACCGTGCGGCCACCGGGCCGGCGCTCGAAGATGCTGCCGGCCAGCAGCGAGGCTTGGGGCAGCAGGCCCCCGAAACCGTCTGTATCTGGGCTGCCGACCAGCAGCGCCGCCACGGCGGTGCCGTGCGAGGCCAGGGCCGGCTGCTTGTCGTCGGCCAGGAACGACCGGTGCGTCACCTGCTGGCCCAGAAAGGCCGGATGGTCGACCGCCACCGGCGTGTCGATCATGCCGAGTCTGACGCCGCTGCCGCAGGCCGCCCGCAATTCCGGCCAGCCGATGGTCCTGATGGCGTCCCAGCCCTCGCGGGCCGCCGGCACGAGCAAGCCGTTGACGTCGGAGGTGACGGTCGGGAAGGCGAACCGGAACGTCCGCAGTGCGTCCTCGGTCTGGGCCGACGCGGGCGTGCGGAAGCGCACGACGTTGAACTGCAGCGAGCCGAGGGTCAGGCGCTCGATCGGGGTGAAGCCGAGGGAGCGGGCCTGTCGCACTTCTTGCGCGCTGACGCCGGTGGCCAGGATTTCGCCGGTTTCGAACGTCGCCAGTGGCGTGCCGTCGGGCCCGGTGCCGGCGAAACCGCCGCGCCCGCCCGGCCCGGGCCTGCCCGGATCGCCCCGTGGCTCGCCATCGATGATGCTGCGCTGGCGCTCGATGACGCGGCCGTTCTCGTCGTAGTGCAGGATGGTGCTGGCCGACTCGGCGAGGCTCGAGCTGCCGAGCAGGCCGGTCAGCAGGATCGTCAGAAAGAGCGGCAACCCGCCATTGTGCGGTAGCCGAGCCCGTTGTCCGGCGTCACCGCCATTCGTACCATCCTGTGGGCTTCTTCCTTCGAGAGGCATATTCGAACCCGTTCGCACGATCGCCGCCAGGCGGCCCGCACCCACTGGGGGGTACCTGCCCAACGATGCGCCTTTAGGTGCTAGCGGACGGTAAAATTGTTCGAAAGTTCAGCGCGACTCACGCCGAGTGCCCCTCGAAAGGTGAGAAAAACCGCAGGCATTTTGGCGTGGCCTCGGGCCGCCGGGTGGCAGGCCTTGGTGGCTCGATCCGGCCGCTTGGGACCCAGGCGTCGGGTGTATCAGCCCACCGAATCAACCACTAACGGGCGGCGACGGTCAGCGGCGTGGGGGCGGCCGGGCGCTCGATGATCGTCTCGAAATACGCGATGGTCTTCAACAGGCCCTCGCGCAGCTGGGTCCGGGGCGTCCACTGGAGGATCCGCGTGGCCTTCTCGATGATCGGCTGGCGCTGGGTCGGGTCGTCCTGTGGCAGTGGCCGGTAGACGATCTCCGAGCGCGAGCCCGTGAGCTCGATCACCTGCTTGGCGAGCTCCAGGATCGTGAACTCGTTGGGGTTGCCGATGTTGATCGGGCCGGTGATGTCGTCGGGCGCGCCCATCATCCGCAGCATGCCGTCGATCAGGTCGTCGACATAGCAGAACGAGCGGGTCTGCAGGCCCTCGCCGAACACGGTGATCGGCTGGTCCTGCAGGGCCTGGACGATGAAGTTGGACACGACGCGCCCATCATTGGGGTGCATGCGCGGACCGTAGGTGTTGAAAATGCGCACGACGCGGATATTCGTCTCGTGCTGCCCGTAGTAGTCGAAGAACAGCGTCTCGGCGCAGCGTTTGGCCTCGTCATAGCAGGCGCGCGGCCCGACCGGGTTGACGTTGCCCCAGTTTGGCGAAGCCGAAGTCGCGGCCGGCCTGCTTGCCGCTGCTCTCCTCGATGACCGGCAGGGCGCTGTCGCGCACCGTGCCGGGCAACACCGTGGACCGCACGACGACGACGTGATAGCTGCGCTTGGCCGCGAGCGCGGCGCCGATCTCGCGGCACACGCTCACGACGTGGCCGACGTCGAGGCTGCCGTTGGGCTGGCTCGGCGTGCCGACGCAGATCATCGACAGGTCGGTCTCCAAGACCGCCGCCGACGGGTCCTGTGTCGCCTTCAGGCGGCCCGCCGCCACCATCGTCTCCATCATCTCGCCGAGGTCCTTCTCGACGACCGGAGCCTTGCCGTCGTTGACCAGGGCGACCTTGGCCTCGTTCGGGTCGACACCGACGACGGAATGGCCGTCGGCGGCAAAGCAGGCAGCGGACACACTGCCGACATAGCCAAGCCCAAAGACGCTGATACGCATGAATCCGTCCGAATCGGGTTGCCAGCAGACACACGTCGGTTGTCGACACCGTGCCCGCCAACTTGGGTGATTTATCTAAAGCGATGCTTAATCAGGGCCGCGTGACGGCCCTGATTTCAGGCCCGCATCAGGGCCCCCAGTCGCTTCGCCAGATAGGGCAGGGTCGGCCCGCGCTTGGCCTTGTTCGCGGCCAGCGCGCGACAGCCGGCGAACGGGCTCGATGCCAGCCGCGTCGCGACGGCCAGGGGATTGGCCCGGACGCGCTCGGGCGCATAGCCGGTGGCCCGCATTTCGGCCCGGCAGATGCCCTGCAAGACCACCGCGTCCGCCACCGGCAGGTCGCGGCGCCAGCGGCCGACTGAGCTCGTAAAGATGCCGACGGTCGTGGTTTGTGCGGAGGAGTTGCTGGCGTCGACGTTCAGCATCTCAGGCCGGAATTCCTCGTCCAGGAAGGCGCAGATCGCCCGCACCTGGGCCTCCGGGTCGGCGACCAGCGCCTCGTATGGATTGATCATGATGCGCGAGCCATAGCGCCGCTGGGCCGCGCGCAGCGTCCGGATGCTGCTCTTCCACAACAATGCGGTGATCACGGGATGGTAGAGCCGGCGCAGCCGGTCGGCCTCCCAGCCGCTGCCGTCACGCTGCCACTTGTCGCGGTACGACAACAGAAAGTCGCGCGGGTCGCGCACGCAGGCGACGACCCGGGCATCGGTGAAGAATGCGAACACGCGGTCCAGCTCGAACAGGTCCCGTGGCACCTGATTGCCCCAGCGGCGCTTGCCGACGGCGCCCATCTGGGCCTCCAGGAAGGCGCTGAAGATGTCACGATAGCTGCGCGCCCGGTTGAGCGCGGCGCGGAACTCCGCCCCGGCGAACAGGCGTTCCACGCGCGCCTGGTCGGGCAGCTCGCGGAACCGGTCGTACAGCGTCTGCAGGCGCTCGATGATGCGGGCGCGGGCATCGTCGTCGCAGGGGGCTCCCAGCTCCCGCCGGCGGGCGTAGATATCCTCGAAGAAATGGGTCTCGCCCGGCATGAAAATCGCCGGATGCTGGCCCAGGATCCGCGCGGTCAGCGTCGTGCCGCAGCGCGGCGGGCCGACGACGAAGACGGGACCGGTGCCGGTCAAGCCGGGTGTGCCTCCGCGGCGACGTTGCCATAGAGCGATTCGATGCGGCCCGTAACCTTCAGCGATTCGAATCGCTGCCACGCAAGCGACTCGTTCTCGGCACCGATCATCGCCACCCGGCTCGGGTTGGCCAGCAGCTCGGTCAGCGCCGCGGCGATCGTGTCGGCCGTGATGTCCTTCAGGATGAAGCCGTTCTTGGGCGCGTGTACAACCTCAGGAATGCCGCCGGCCTCCGACGTGATCACCGCGGCCCCGGCCGCCATGGCCTCCAGCAGCGCGTTCGGCAGGCCCTCATTGTAGTAGGAGGGCAGGGCGAAGATGTCCGCCTCCAACAGCAGGCGCGCCTTGTCGCGGCCCATGACGTATCCCGGGAACGTCACTCGTTCGCCCAGCCCGCGTTCCTGCACGCGGCGCCCCATGCCGGTCCGCTCCTCGCCGTCACCGGCGAGAGTCAGGCGGGCGTCGGGGAACTCCGCGGCGATGCGGGCGAAGCCGTCGATCAGCTCGTACACACCCTTGGCGGCGACGAAGCGCGACATGAAAAGGGTCGTCCACCGCTGCTTCGCCCGGTCGTCCTCTGCCCTTGCCCGCGTCAGCTCGGCACCGTCGAACATGGTCGAGACGATGTCGATGCGCGCCGCCTCGAAGCCCATCTCGACGAGGCTCCGGCGGAACCGGTCCGACAGCACGGCAATCCGCGACGCCCGCTGGAACAGGGCACAGAACACCTTGCGAAACAATGCGTTGCGGGCAATGCGGTCGGCCAAATCGGGGTCCCAGCCGTGGAAGAAGACGAAAATCCGGCGCTGTCCCGCGAGCAGCAACACGGCCATCAGAGCGCCCTCGCGCACGACCGATTTCGGCTCTAGGCTGGGGTTCAGATGGACGACGTCATAGCGTCGGCGCACGACGCGGATGAAGATGCCGATCATGTCAGTGACAACGCGTACGGCCGTGCCCGCGACGTTCCGCTCGCCTGGCCGGCGCCCGATGATGAAGCTTTCGGCCTGCGTCCCGGCGGCCAGGCGCTGCTTCATGAGCTCGAGGAACCTGACCACCCCGCCCTGCATGTCCGGGTGGCGCGACAGGATCAGGACCCGCAAGGGCTTTTGCTGGCTCGACATGATCGGCAGCTTGGGCTGTGGGCGGTGCCGGGACCGCCGGTCCCGGGCGCTTCTGCTATGCCGCGCGATCCCTTAACAAAACGTTGCGGTCGGCGGCACCAAAGATGCCGCCGCCGGTGCGACGTCAGGCGCGGACGATCTTCTCGCGGCCCTGGGTAAGCGCGCGCGTCGCGTTGCGCGTATCGACGATGAGCGGCAGCGCCTCGACCAGCGCGGCGTAGTCGACGCCGTCATGGTCGGTACAGATCAGCGCCGCGTCATAGCCGCCGGCCAGCGCGTCAGTCCAGTCGACGCTCTCCCGCCCCGACAACTCGGGATGCTCGCGGGTGCGTGGCAGGACCGGCACGAACGGGTCGTGATAGTCGACCCGGGCGCCACGTCCCTCCAGCAACTCGACCAGCTTGAAGGCCGGGCTCTCCCGCTCGTCGCCGACGTTCTTCTTGTAGGCGAAGCCGAGCAGCAGGATGCGCGTGCCCTTCACGCTCTTGGCGAAGCGGTCATTCAGCGCCTCGGCCAGGCGGTCGACGACGTAGCCCGGCATGGTCGCGTTGATCTCGCCGGCCAGCTCGATGAACCGGGTCGGCACCTCGTGCTCGCGCGCCTTCCAGGTCAGATAGAACGGGTCGATCGGAATGCAGTGGCCGCCCAGGCCGGGGCCCGGGTAGAAGGCCATATAGCCGAACGGCTTGGTCTTGGCGGCGTCGATAACCTCCCAGACATCGATGCCCATGCGGGAATAGATGACCTTCAGCTCGTTGACCAGGGCGATATTGACGGCGCGGAAGATGTTCTCGGTCAGCTTGACCGCCTCGGCCGTGTCGAGCGACGAGACCGCGATCGTCTGCGTCACGACCTGATCGTAGAGCGCGCAGGCAACGTCCGTGGCCTCGACGCCGTGGCCGCCGACGACCTTGGGGATTGTCGTCGTGCCGTGCTTCGCGTTGCCGGGGTCCTCGCGCTCCGGCGAGAAGGCGAGCAGGAAGTCGCTGCCCGACGTCAGGCCGCTGGCCTCCAACGCCGGTCGAAGTTCGTGCATCGTCGTGCCCGGATAGGTCGTCGATTCGAGGACGATCAGCTGTCCCTCGCGCAAGTGCGGCGCGATCGTGCGGCCGGTGGCCAGCACGTAGGAAAGGTCGGGTTCGCGGTGCCGGGTCAGCGGCGTCGGCACGCAGATCAGGATCGCGTCGACGTTGGCCAGGTCTGTAAAGTCCGTCGTCGCGCGGAACCGGTCCTGCGCCAGCAGCGCCTGCACCGTACTGCTGGGGATGTGGCGGATATAGGATTCGCCGGCGTTCAGCTGGGCCACCTTGCCGGCGTCGATGTCGAAGCCGACGGTCGTGAAGCCGGCCTCGCTGAACGCCTGGATGAGCGGCAGGCCGACATAGCCGAGGCCGATCACGCCGACGCGGGCCTCACGGGCCAGGATCCGCTTCTTCAGATCGGCGGCCATGGCCGCGTCCGGGGTCCGCGACTGTGCCTCTCCGGCCTGCGCCGACAGCTTGCGTCGACTGTTCGTCATGGCGACCTCTCAAATCCAACGGCGCCGCGGCGCGCGGGTCGACGGCACCTCCCGGCACGGTGTGTAGGACGTGGGCCGGCGGCGAATCAAGCGTTCCGTCTGGTAGCCCCACGGGGCAAACGCCGCCACGCCCCCGCAGATAGCAACCCCGCCGTGCAGGAACGGTTAATCCGCCGGCACACAGGCCCCGTGTGGCCTCACGCGCCGGCGGTCGCGGTCGGGCCGGCCGAGTGGTCCCGGGTCCAGCCCGACAGCCGCTTCCGCAGGTAGCGCCGGCCGGGCTCCTCGATCCAGCCGTAGGTGAACACGGAGACGCCAAGGATGATGGCAAGCTGTACGTCGGCCAGCGCCAGGGCGACGGCCGGCGTGTCGAAGACCGCCAGCTTCGGCAGGACGGCGCCCCAGTTCTGCTTGAAAACGGACAGCACGAATGTGTGGGTGAGGTAGACAGAATAGGAAATCACGCCGAGCGCGTAGAGCGGCCGCGCCGCCATGACGGCCGGCAGCCAGCCGCGATCGTCCTTGCAGGCATAGATCAACAGGGCGAACAGCGGGATCGCCAACACGTCCCAGGCGCCGTTGTGGAGCAGCACGGCAATGCCGACAACGGCAACCGCCTGCATCGCGCTCGCAGCTCCGGTGCTTGGCCCGGCCAGCGCGCCGCTCAGCCGGTAGATCAGGATGCCGATGGAGAAATCGGCGATGCAGCGCACGATGCCGTAGTCGTAGGTGATGTCCAGATTGCCGCGCGCCATCTGCAGGCCGACCAGCAGGCCGGTCGCGCCCAGCAGCAGCACCACGTTGCCGCCGCGGCTCTGCACGAGCCGCGTCCCGATCAGGAAGGGGAATAGGACATAGACGCCCGCTTCGGTGCTGATCGACCAGGACGGGCTGTTCCAGGTCAGCGTGTCGTGTATGCCCAGGGAATGGACGAGCAGCAGGTTCGTGATCAGGCTGGCCGGGCTCGTGCCCTCGCTGAAGACGCTGACGTCGCCGACATTGAGCAGCTGCACTGTGAGCCACTGGCCGAGCTCGAGGCCAATGAAAGCGAGCAGTACGGCAAAGTGCAGCGGATAGATCCGGGCGAAGCGGGTGATATAGAACTCGAGGGTCTGTTTATTGCTTCTTCCGTGCCTATCCGGTTAACGCACACACCCACAACATGTAGTGTATCCTGTCGCACGGCAGGGAAGGGTAGTCGCGGCCGCAATGGGAATTCGATCTGGCAAATTTCTGATTGTGCTGAAGTCCGAACGTGGGTTTGATTCACTTTACGCACTGAACATCGGGGGACAGATTGATGAAGACCAAGGAAAAAAAGAAGAAACCCACGGCCAGACGGGAAGCTGCTGATGAAAAGACATCGCCTCAGCGATTGATGGCACTAGCCGAAGAAAGCGCCATATTGGCGCGGATCGTTGCGAAAAACCCGTCTGCTCCTGTTACTCTTCTGCGCACTCTGATCCGCAGCGAAGACGAAGCGACACGCAGGTGTGTGTGTAGCGCACCCGGTTCCTTGGACACAAGTTTGTCTCACGCGGCGGGCCTGATTGAGATCGCGGCGTGCCACGCCTGACGAGCTTGAGCGGGGCTCAGGTAGCCGTTCTTTTCGACGATCCACTGGGCATTGTAGAGTTCGACGAAGTCGCGGACGGCGTCCCGCAGCTCCGCGCTGTTGCGGTAGATGCGACCATGGATGATCTGTTCCTTCAGCGTGCGATTGAACCGCTCGGCGACGCCGTTGGTCTGGGGCTCGGCGACGAAGGCGTAGGACGGCTGGATGCCCCAGAACTTGATCTGGTTGGTGAAGTGGTCCGACAGATACTGGGAGCCGTGATCCATCCGCAAGGCCAGCCCCCGAGCCGCGCCGGCCGCGGTCGAGCCATACAGCCCGGCAAGCCCCATGGAGATCGGCTGCAGGGCGGCGAAGCGGTCGCCGCGCTTGCAGACATGCCAGCCGACACACTCGGCGTTCCAATGCTCGACGGCGGTGAAGATCCAGCCCCAGCCGTCGTCCACCGTGAACACCCGAACGCCATCGGTGCCCCACATGAGGTTCGGGGCATGAGTGATGATCTCACCGTCATGGGGATTGCCGCCACGGCGGCGGCAGCGATGGGGCGAGAGCAGATTGTTCTCGCGCATCAGGCGGAGCACCCGCTTGCGGGCAACCCGGATGTCGCGACAGACCCGAAGCCGAGCCCAGACCTTGCGGTAGCCCTCGCCCTCCCAGGGCAATGCCTCCAGGTCGGCTTCGATCGCCACCAGCAGCGCCTGGTCCGAGATCGCGGGCTTCGGTCCCGACGCTTTGCCGGCGGCTGCTCGGCGTGCTGGCCGGAGGTCATGGCGTAGAACGAGGAGCGGGCCATGCCCCAGGCGGCGCAGACCCGCCGCAGGCCGTAGGCCAGACCCGTGCCGGGCGAGGTGGCGGCACTCATCGCCGCGACCTCCGCCGCCCCAAAGGGCCGAAGGTCTCCGTCTTGGCCTCCAGCAGTTCCACCTGCATGGTCAACTCTCCGATCCGCTTCATGGCGCTATCCAGTTCCGCCTGCACCGGATCGCCCTTGCGTTGCTTGAGCGAGGCGTCGATCCCGCCGATCGCTTTCTCACGCCACTGCTCGAGCCGGAAGATCTCTACGCCCAACTGGCGCGACAGAAGTTGCACCGGCTCGTCACGCAAAAGCCGCAGAACGACCTCACGCTTGCGCGCCACCGTCCATCGCTGGCCAAGTCCCAGCGGGCCTGCCGGCAAAGCCTGGCCTGGGGAAAACGTGGACGAGCCAAGCTCGCCCGCATTTACCACAGGCCCATCAACAGTAACTTTCTTCTCAAAATTATCGGTCATGTTCCGGTCCTCCTTGGACACTTCGATTAAGCCAATTCTGTGTCCAAGGAAATCGGGTCCGACTCACACGCAGGTGTGTGGTTCTCAACCGACGTGCTCCATATGACGTATTGAGCGACCTTGAAAACCAGTTCCCAGGGTCATTTGTGAATAATTCGGCACTCGAACTCTACAATTCCTTCAAGATCTGATGGCCCCGAATTTTCTATCACCGCAACACTACATGTTGTGGGTGTGTGCGTTAACCGGATAGGCACGGCTTCTTCCTTGGGAGAACGTGCTACCATAAATGTAGCACATGATAAAACCACTGAGGATGAAGAAGAAATCCACCCACAGGTAGCCGCGTGAAATGAATAGCGTGAAATCATCGGGGTTGAAGGCGCCCTCGACGCTGCCACGCAGGTGAAAGAAGACGACGAGCAGTGCGGCGACGGCCCGCAGGCTCGTGAGTGAGACGATCTCTTTCATTATCGGCCGCGCCTGTTCTTGGAAAGTTCGTCCGATCAAAGGACCGGCGCCCCCGACCCTAGCCGCCGGCGCTTAAGCAACCCCTACGGGCGGCAGTGCAACGTGCCTGAAGACTGATGGCGTCGCGACCAAATTGGGCTCGGCCGGCCTTCTCTCTGGCAACCTAGCGGATTGTTCATACCCGTAAACTGGGTCTTAATGCGCCCTGTGCGAGGATGCGGCGTGGTCGTCGTGACGATGACGCGGACGCTGCACGATGCTTACGACAATCGCCAGGCTGTTGAGGGATGAGCGGGGCGGCGTCGAGGTAGGTCTCGCAGCCGCGGCCCTTGCGCCCGTGGCGCTTGCCGGCACGATCGGCGTTGTCAGCTTCGTCGACGATCAGATCGATCGGATCTTCTTCGACCGCAGGTTCGGCGTCGACACCGCGAGCGGCGCGCGCGGCCCGGGCCTCGGCGCCGAACACGGCGCTGACGGCGGCAGCGCCTATATGCCAACGCCGGTGCGCACGATCCGCAGCATTCTCGCGCAACTGCCGATCGGCACGCAGGAGTTCGTGTTCGTGGACTTCGGCGCCGGCAAGGGCCGCGCCATGCTTGTCGCCACGGAGTTTCCGTTCAAACGCGTCATCGGTGTGGAACGATCGCCCGCACTGGTTGCGGTGGCGCGCCGCAACATTCGGGCCTACGCCAACGCCGCGCAGCAGTGCTTCGACATCGAGGCGCGATGCACTGACGCGGCCGCGTTCGAGATCCCAGCCGAACCGTGTGTCCTGTTCTTCTACAACCCCTTCGGTCGCGATGTCATGAGCCGGGTCGTCGCGAACGTCCGACGCACCTTCGAAGGCAATCCACGGCCGCTCTACGTCATCTACTGCCACCCGCGGCAGTCGGACCTGTTCGCCGGGCTGCCCTTCATACGCCGGATTGCGCCGACCGGGATGAACACCGACTACTTCGTAGTCTACGAGGCCGCCGGGCCCTAAGCAATCCAGACGCTCGAACCACGAGCTTGTTGATTCTGTGTGCTGATTCGCCTGACGCTTGGGGTGCCCAGCGTCAGGACCGGGGGTGCAGCGGTTAAGCGGCGCTTAATGGGGCCGGTCCTACAAGACGACCCGATGCTGGTGCCGACCGCCCCTTGGACCGATACGCCATGACGAACGACGCTGTCCGGCCCGCGCGGCCGGGATCGCACATCGCGATGTATCTGCCGACCATGGCCGGCGGCGGTGGCGAACGCGTCTTCGCCATGTTGAGTGGTGCCTTCGTCGAGCGCGGCCACAAGGTGTCCCTGTTGCTCAACAAGGCGGAGGGGCCGAACCTGGCCCACGTCCACCCGGCGGTGCGCGTCGTCGACCTGCACGCACCGCGCAGCGTGATGGCGATCCCACGCATCGCCGGTTTCATTCGGCGCAACCGGCCGGATGTGCTGCTCAGCGGCCTCGGGGTGTCCAACGTGATTGCCGTCGCCGGGCGCGCCTTGGCGGCGGCGCCGACGGCGATCGTCATCAGCATCCACAGCCTGCTGTCGAGCCAGATCTGGCCAGGCGACAACTGGCAATACAAGACGCTGCGCTGGGTGGCGCCGTTCGCCTACCCCAAGGCCGACGGCATTATCGTCATCTCCGATGCGGTCGGCGAGGATCTGGCGTCGATCACGACGATCGGGCGCAGCCGGATGACCCGCATCCACAACCCGCTGGTGCCCGATGTCTGGACGCAGGCGGAAGAGCCGCTGGACGATCCCTGGTTCAATGATCCCGACACGCCGGTGCTGCTTGGCGTAGGACGGTTCGTCCCGGCCAAGGACTTCGCGACGCTGCTCCGCGCCTTCGCCTCTGTGCGCGAGCGCCGTGCGACCCGCCTCGTCATCCTGGGCGAGGGCCAGTTGCGCGGCGACCTGACGTCGCTGGCCAAGGCCCTGGGCGTGGCGGAGCATGTGCGCATGCCCGGTTATGTGACGAACCCGTTCCCCTACATGCGCCAGGCCGCCGTCTTCGTCCTGTCCTCGGCGAACGAGGGCTTCGGCAACGTCATCATCGAGGCACTGGCCTGTGGCACCCCGGTGGTCAGCACCGAGGCCGGCGGCGCCGCGGCCGAGATCCTCGATGGCTCGAGCTACGGCGCGCTGGTGCCGGCCGGCGACGCCGCTGCCATGGCTTCGGCGATCGAGGAGACCCTCGACCACCCGCCGGCCAAAAGCGCGCTTGTCGCGCGGGCCAAGGACTTCGAGTTGCTCGGCGTCGCCGATCAGTACCTCGAGGTCCTGCTCGAGGACGCGCCGCGCCGCGCCGCCGAGCACCGCGCCGGCTTCCGCCAGCCTACGGCCGCTGCGGGATCATCGACTTGAGCAGGAACCGCCTTGTTCCAATCACGTCCAGCCCGACGGTGGCGACGACATAGGTCGTCGCCCCGACGACGATCATGAGCGCAAGGCCGATCGGATCCTGCGGATAATCGGGCAGACTGAGGGCGGCGATCATCGGCACCGTCGCCAACGCGACACGCAGCGCCTCGCGTACCGGAAACTCGATGCGGAAGACCTTGCGGGTGAGCACGATCGACAAGACGAGGCTCAACGCGAAAGCCGTCACGGTTGCATAGGCTGCGCCGACGACGCCGAAGCGGGGAATCAGCAGCCAGTTGGCGGCCAGGTTGAGCAGCACGGGGGGCACGTAGGTCCAGATCTGCACGGTCGTCTTGCGCGCCAGGTGAAAGCCCTGGTCGTAGATGTGCACTTTGACGGCCGAGAGGAAGTAGCCAAGCGCAATCCAGCCAATGATTGTGCCCGAGGTGCCGCGAAAGTTGTCGCCCAGGATCGTGTCGGCCAGGGTGTCGGCGATCAGGACCAGGCCGATCAGCGCCGGCAGGCCGATCGCCAGCATGACGGACGCGTTCTGCCGCAGCCGGTTGCGCGCGGCGTGCTCGCCGTCGACCTCGAACATCTTGATGGCCAGCGGGTAGGCCGCGACGTTGACCAGCATGAAGACCAGACCAATGCTGTTGGCCGCCAGCATGTAGCTGGCGGAAAAGATGCCGACGGCCGCTGATCCTTCGAGGAACTGGAGGAAGAAGCGGTCGGACGTCGTAATGATGGTCAACAGCAGGAACGAGATCGTCAGTGGCGTCGAATAGGCCAGAATCGCGCCTATCTTGGGCCGGTCGAATGCGCGCAACGATAGACGCCGTGCCAACAGCGGCGCGTCGATGAGCAAGACCAGCGCGAAGGCGATGGCCTGGCCGAGCAGCATACCGCGTTCATCCATCTTCAGGCCGACGACCAGCAGTACGGCCAGGGCGAAGCCGACGCCACCGCGCACGTACTGGATCAGGCCATAGCGGCGCACCCGCTCACCGGCGCGATGCAGCTCGAGGTTCTGTAGGACGGAACTGCGGAACAGCAGATAGGCGCAGCCGAGCAGGAGGCTGTGGCGCGTCGCGCCGAGATCGGGCAATAGCAGGGTTGCGACAATATAGACGG
>CBDHDN010000052.1:0-23882 GCA_965261585.1 Alphaproteobacteria bacterium | reverse complement strand
CCAGCTATATCGGGCCGGCCGGAAGCGGCCAGATCGCGAAGCTGGCCAATCAGATCATGGTGGCGGTGAACATCTCCGGCGTGGCCCAGGCGCTGCTGCTGGCCAGCGCCGGTGGCGCACAGCCTGCACAGATCCCTGAAGCCTTATCGGGCGGTCACGGCGACAGCCGCGTCCTGCAGGAACATGGCCGGCGCATGATCGGACGTGACTTTCGCCCCGGCGCGCCAATTCGCAATTTCGTCAGGAATCTCAACACGGTCCTCGAAACAGCGGGCGAGTTGAACGTGCGGCTGCCGATCGTGGAAGCGGTCAGGGACGTGTTTCAGGACCTCTATGACAAAGGGCTGACGCAGCATGACCACAGTGCCTTCCTGCTGAGTCTGGAAGCCATGAACGCGCCGGTTCGGTTGGGCATGGGTGCCGATATCGCGCCGGAATGACGGATCTCACTGCCTTCGTTGCGGTTCGGCACCGGGCCCAGTGTTTGCAATAGTCGGGACTGACCGGCTGCGGCGGCGCGCCGGTCGCCGAATTCCAGGGCCTCCCCAGAAGATCTCCAGATTTCCCTCAGCAAACGACCAAGCATGCAAAGCGGATCGCGGGTATCACTGGATCGTTCTCTGCTAGAAAACCGACAGAAGAGGATCGATCCCATGAGCACCACCGCGACGGCGGCCCTGCCAGTGACGGAAGACACGCCCTTCGTCCAGTTTTGGAACGAGGTGCTGGCGCCGAAGTTCATCCGCTTCAAGCACGTTCTGGTAGATGGCCTGACGCAGCACAGTGAAGCGATATTTCCGTCCCTGCCGGTCCGCCAAGGCGAACGGGTGCTCGACGTCGGCTGCGGCTTCGGCGACACCGCGATCAAGCTCGCAGCATTGGTCGGGCCGGCGGGAGAGGTGGTCGGGATCGACTGCTGCGACGCGTTTCTCGACTATGCGCGCACCGACGTCGCAGCCCGCGGCCTGAGCAATGTGACGTTCGCGCGCGGCGATGCCGAGATCGCGCTGCCGACGAACCAGTACGACTTCGCTTTCGCGCGCTTCGGCACGATGTTCTTTGCCAATCCGGTCGCCGGGCTGCGCAACATGCGCAAGGCGCTGCGGCCAGGGGGGCGCATGGCGCACATCGTCTGGCGCGATCGGGCCGACAATCCCTGGCTTTCCATGGCCAAGGACGTCGTGCTGCGCTTTCTGCCGCAGCCCGGTGCGGACGCACAGACCTGCGGCCCCGGCCCGTTCTCTATGTCCGACGAGTCGACTGTCGCCGCGATGATGACAGCCGCCGGCTATGACGAGATCGAGTTTCGCCGGGTCGATGCGCCGGTTCTGGTCGGCGCCGACGTCGCCGATGCCATCGCCTTCCAGCTCGCCATCGGTCCCGCCGGAGAGGTGTTCAGAGAGGCCGGCGAGGAAGCCGAGGCGAAGCGCGACCAGATCGAGGCCGCGCTGGCCGAAGCCATCGGCCGGCAGAAGATCGCGGCCGAGGGGATCGTCATGGACAGCTCCTCGTGGGTGATCAGCGCGACCAACCCCGACCGGTAGCGAGAGCCCCGATGAACGTTCTGCACAGCACGCGACTGACTTTCGACAAGCCCGGGCGCGGCCGGGTCTATGGCAGTATTCTCGAAACGATCGGCAACACGCCGCTGCTTCGCATCGGGCGGCTGGCACATGAGGAGGGCTGCCAGGGAGAGGTCCTCGCCAAGCTCGAATTCTTCAACCCCATCGCCAGCGTCAAGGACCGCATCGCGGTCGCGATGCTCGAGGCGATGGAGGCCGACGGGACCATCGGGCCCGGCAGCGTCATTGTCGAGCCGACCTCGGGGAACACCGGGATCGGGCTCGCCTTCGCCTGCGCCGCGAAGGGCTATCGCTGCATCCTGACCATGCCCGACAGCTTTTCGATCGAGCGGCGCAAGCTGATGAAGTTCTTCGGCGCCGAACTGGCACTCACCCCGCGTGAGAACGGCATCGGCGGCGCCATCGAGAAGGCGCAGGAGATCATCGCCGCGACGGAAAACGCGGTGATGCCCTGGCAGTTCGGCCATCCCGCCAACCCCGAGATCCATCGCCGAACCACGGCGGAGGAGATCTGGCGCGACACCGACGGCGTCGTCGATGCCGTCGTGCTTGGCGTCGGCACGGGCGGCACGCTTACCGGCGTCGGCGAGGTTCTCAAGGCGCGCAACCCGGACATTCGTATCGTCGCCGTCGAACTCGAGAACAGCCCGGTGCTGTCGGGCGGCACGCACTCGCCACACATGATCCAAGGCATCGGTGCGGGTTTCGTGCCGGATGTCCTCGACACGGATCTCATCGACGAGGTGCTGCTCGTGAGCAATGAGGAGGCGATCGAGATGGCCCGCAGGGTGGCGGTTCTGGAAGGCATTCCCGCCGGTATCTCTTCGGGCGCGGCGCTCGCCTGCGCCATGCGCGTCGCCAAGCGCGACGAAATGAAGGGCCGCACCGTCGTGACTGTTCTGCCGAGCTGTGCCGAGCGCTATATATCCACGGTTCTGTTCGATGGATTCGGCGACGACTGAGACGCGCCAGGACGGCGCGGCGGAGAAACGGTTGGTTCGAAAACTCACGACCATAGTCGCGATGGACGTCGTCGGTTACAGCCGCCTCATGGAGCGCGACGAGACCGGGACACTGGATCGTCTCAAGGACATTCGCTCCAGCATCGTCGAGCCCGCGATCGACCGATACGCCGGACGTACGGTCAAGCTGATGGGCGACGGCGCGCTCGTGGAGTTCGCCAGCGTCGTCGGCGCGCTCCAATGCGCCGTGGATCTGCAGCGCGAGCTTGCGGTGCGCAACGGCGCCGTGGGTAAACAGCACCGCCTCGACTTCCGCATCGGTCTTCATCTCGGCGACGTGATCGTCGAAGGCGACGATATCTACGGCGACGGCGTCAACGTGGCGGCCCGCCTCGAAAGGCTCGCGCCGCCCGGTGGCGTCGTGCTGTCGCAACAGGTCTACGACCACATCGGAACCAACGTTCCGGTGCAGCTCACGTCGCTCGGCGAGCAATCGGTCAAGAACATCAGCTGGCCCATTGCGGCCTACCGCGTCGACTTCGCGTCGGAGACCGGGGGATCCGCCGGGGGATCCGCCGGGGGATCCGAAGTGATCCGCTTCGATGATTTCGAGCTCGACACCGCTCTTTTCGAGCTCCGTAAATCAGGGGAACGCGTGGCGGTCGAGCCCCAGGTCTTCGACCTCCTGGTGTTCCTCGCGACGAACCACGGCCGGATCGTGACGAAAGAGGAGATCTTCACGGCGATCTGGGGCGACAGGATCGTCTCGGACGCGGCGCTCAGCGGCCAGATCAAGGCGGCGCGACGGGTGCTGGGCGATGACGGCACGGCGCAGCGCATGATCGCCACCGTGCACGGCCGCGGCTTCCGCTTCGTCACATCGGTCGAGAGCGCCGCTCCGGCGCCCGCCGAATCGGCTGACCAGAGCCGCGGCGGCGACGCGCTGGCGGCGATCGCCAAGCGCCCGTCCGTCGCCGTGCTGCCGCTGATGAACCTGAACCGCGATTCCGACGAGGACTACTTTGCCGACGGCATTTCGGAAGACATAACCACCGCCCTGTCGAAAAACCGGTGGCTGCCTGTCGTCGCCCGCAATCCGGCGTTCGCGTTCCGCGACTCGAGCGACAGCATCCGCACGATCGGAGAGAAGCTCAACGCCGATTATGTCGTCACCGGAAGCGTCCGCAAGGCCGGCCCACGCTTTCGCATCACCGTTCAGGTGGTCGACGCGGGCACCGAATACAGCGTCTGGTCGGAACGGTTCGACCGCAACATGGCCGACATCTTCGACCTCCAGGACGAGATTACGGAGCTGGTCGCGGCGCGCATCGAGGCGGAGCTCGGCCTGACGGAGCAGCGCAAGGGCGAGCGGCGGCCGCGCAAAGAACCTCGGCGCGTGCGACCTTTATCAACTCGGTACGGCGGAGTTCTACAAGTTTACGCCGGAGAGCAACCTTGAATGCCGGAACCTGCTTCGCCGGTCTATCGCGCTCGATCCCGAATTCGCCCGGCCATATTCCAGACTCGCCTACGCCATCGTGCTCTCCATGGTCTATTTCGATGCCGCGCCCGATGACGCGCTGATGGACGAAGCGCTGGCCGCGGCAAAGCGTGCGATCGAGTTGGATGACCAGGACGCCAACGGCTATTTCACCATCGGCCGCGTCCACCTGGCGCGGCGTGAATACGACCTGGCGATCGACGCGCTCCAATATGCTCGGGAGCTCAACCCCTGTCTTGCGGTGACCTAATTGTGGCCTCGGCGATTCACTGGCCTATGAA
The DNA here is from genome assembly GCA_965261585.1 of Alphaproteobacteria bacterium. GTDB lineage: Bacteria > Pseudomonadota > Alphaproteobacteria > UBA6615 > UBA6615 > CBDHDN01. Next base: position 19,555 of record CBDHDN010000052.1, on the reverse strand, counting down.
GGCCGTCTCGACGAAGCGATCGAACAGTTCGAAATCGCCATCAAGCTGAGTCCGCATGATCCCTTCCGCTGGGCGTTCTATACCTACCGGTCGCTCGCCCATCTGTTCCGCGGCGAGTTCGAGATCGCCGTTTCCTGGGCCCGCAGGGCGGTGCAGATTCCCAATGCGCACTACTGGGCGAGGGCGCATCTCGTCGCCGCGTCGGGGCATCTCGGCGACAAGAAGCAGGCGGAGAGCGCGCTCAACGACTTGAAGCAAAGCAAACCGGAATTCTCCCTCGAGTTCGCGCGGGAGCACCTGTTCTATCTCAAGCGGGCCGATCAGATTGAGACGTATCTCGAGGGCTTGAGAAAAGCCGGGCTGAGCTGAAGTGGCCGGTGTCGTGGTCCGTTGCGACGCGGCAGTCCGGTGTGCGAAAATATCTCTTTGATTTTGACCGTCGGCGTCTCATATACGATCTCATGGTTGCCGTTCGAGCGCTCGACTAGTGTTGCTACGCAACGCCGACCCGTTACCGTTGTCCCAAAGATTTCGGTAAGTTGAGAACCACCGGGCGGTGTGCTCGGTGGACGTAACATGTTGATTGGAAAGACCTATGACTAAAGGAACCGTGAAGTGGTTCAACGCCGCGAAGGGCTTCGGCTTCATCGAGCCTGACGACGGCTCGAAGGACGCATTTGTCCATATCTCCGCGGTGGAGCGCGCCGGGCTCTCGAGTCTGGCTGAAGGCCAGCGCGTGCAGTACGAGCTGGAGAGCGGCAAGAACGGCAAATCGTCGGCGGAAAATCTGTCGATTGAAGGCTGACAGGCAACTCAAGAACGAGCGGTGGCCCTAGCAACATCTGGAACGCGTCATTTGCGGCCTAGTGGTCTGATCCTGACGCTTGGCACCCCAAGCGTCAGGTGAATCAGCCCACAGAATCAACAAGCTAGTGATTCGTACTCGGTTTCATCCTGGTAGTGAACCCCGGCGACGCGGCGATTTCCGTGTCGTCGCGCGGTCGCCGCTCCACCCCTCTCGACGAACCACGCGGCAGCCAAGCGAGCCCTAAAGCCGCTGCTGCGACGTGGCGCCGAAGACGTGGACCTGGTCGGCGTCGACCTGGAGATGAAGCTCCTCGCCCGGCTTGGTGCGGAAGCGCTCGTTGACGGCACGCAGATCAGCGTGCCGGCGAGGTGGCCGCAGACGAGGTCGCGGAGCCCGCCGACTCGACGACGCTGACCTTGGTCTTGAGACCGTCGCCGTGGCCGGGGCGGATCGCGCAATCGCGCTCCTTCGGCGGCACGTTGTTGACGACGCTGCCGCCGGTCTGCATACAAATCGTACCGGGAGGATCCACATGACGTGCGTGGCTGCTCTGGCGTGCCCGGGCTTGGTGATCGGCACGTTGCTGTCGGCGGTAGTGCCGGCATCCGCCGATGCACCGGTACCGAACCCGACATTCGACGGCGCGAGCGTGACGGTGGCACTCGTGTCCGGAGCGCACGAACGCGCCTGGAGCTTGCACAAGGATCGGATTTCGGCGCTTTACGGGATCAATATGGAGATTGTCGGCATTCCACAGGACGAGCTTTTCGACACGCAGATCCTGGAAATGCTGTCCGGTAGCGGCGCGTTCGACTTGGTGCAGTTCAATCCGGGCTGGATGGGCGACTATGTCGACTTCCTGGAGCCGCTGGACGCCTTCATGGAGCGCTGGGATCCGGCGTGGGAGGATATTCCCGAGGGCTTGCGGATCTGGGAGAACACCTATCAGGGCAAGCGTTACAGCCTGGCCATGGATGGCGACATCCTGTTCACCTACTTCAACAAGGACCTGTTCGAAGACTCCGGCGAGCGGGCCGCGTTCCGGACCCAATACGGTTACGACCTGGGCCCGCCGCAGACCTGGGACCAGGTCGTCGACATCCAGGAATTCTTCCGCCGCGACACCGATGGCGACGGCGAGATCGACCACTGGGGCTACAGCGACCCGATCGTCAAGCGCGGCCGCGGCTTCTATTCGTTCCTGCTGCGCTACATCAACTACTACGGGCCAAACCCGCAATATATGGACCCCGACACCCTGGTGCCGTTGATCAACAACGAGGCCGGCATCAAGGCCTTGGAAAACTACAAGCGCACCGTCGATCTGGGCCCGCCGGGGATGCTGGCGTGGGAGTGGGGCGAGGCGCACGCCGCGTTCATGCAGGGCCGCGTCGCGAGCCTGGTCCATTGGCCCGACGAAGGCCTGATGACAGGCCTCTACAGGGCCAACACCGGCGCCGAGATGGGCTTCGCCAAGTTGCCCGGTGCCGTCGTCGACGGCGCGACGATGGAGCGCACGATGACCGGCGGCGGCTGGATCATCGGCATGTCCGCCGACAGCCGCAACCAGGAGGCGGCCTACACGGTGCTGCGTCATATCCTGTCGCCGGAGGTGTCGCTGCACCTGGTGCTGATGCCGGGCACTGCCATCTTTCGGACCTCGCAGTTCGAGCATCCGGTGATCAAGCAGGTGGCGCCGGCGGCGTACCTCGACGTCTACCAGCGAAGCATCTCGGACAACTTCCCGGAGCTCAGGATCCCCGGTGGCTTCGAGTACTACGACGCGCTGGGCGTCGCCGTGCAGAAGGCGCTTGCCGGTCAGTCCACCGTCAAGCAGGCGCTGGACGATGCCGCGGCCCAGTGGGAGCGGATCACCGACCGCATCGGCCGCGACGGGCAGCGCGACGCGTACCGGGCCGCCATGGGCCTGTAGGAAGGGACATGGACCCACGGGCCATACGCAAGCTCGGCCGGACCGACGTGGCCGTGACGCAGCTCGGCTTCGGTGGCGCGCCGCTGGGCGACTTGAACGTCGTCATCGACGAGGCGCAGGCGCAGGCCACGCTGGCGGCGGCGTGGGACGCCGGCCTGCGCACCTTCGACACGGCGCCCTGGTACGGCCGCGGCCAGAGCGAGCACCGCTTCGGGCGCTTCCTCTACCGCCAGCCGCGCGAGGCGTTCGTACTGTCGACCAAGGTCGGGCGGGTGTTCTTCGCGCCGCAGCGCTCGGCCTCAACCGCATCGACCTGCTGCTGATCCACGACCTGGATTTCCAGCACCACGCCACCGAGGCCAAGGTGCAGGCGCACCTGGACCAGCTCTATACCAGCGGCTGGCGGGCGCTGGCGCAGCTGCGCGAGGCCGGCCTGATCGGCGGCATCGGCGCCGGCATCAACGAGCTGGGCATGATGCAGCGCTTCCTCGAGACGGTGGACATCGACTTCTTCCTGGTGGCGCTGCGCTATACGCTGCTGGAGCAGGACACGCTGGAACACGAGCTGCCGGCCTGTGCGGCACGCGACGTCGGCATCATCGTCGGCGGCGTCTTCAATTCCGGCATTCTGGCGACCGGCCCGACCGCCGATGCCCAGTACAACTATGCCGACGCCGACGACGCCGTGAGGCGGCGCGTCGGCCGTATACAGGCGGTCTGCGACAGCCACGGCGTGCCGCTGGCCGCCGCGGCGCTGCAGTTCCCGCTCGGCCACGGCTGCGTCGCCGCCGTGATCCCCGGCGCGTTCACGCCGGAACAGGTCGAGATGAACGTCGCGCAGTTCCAGCACGCGATCCCGCCCGGCCTGTGGTCCGACCTCAAGGGCGAGGGCCTGATCCGCGCCGATGCGCCGACGCCGGGCTGAGGCTCAGCCCGTCAGCGCTGGCGCGCATTTGCCTTCTCGGTGGTAGGTATAGAGGCCCGCGGCGATCAGGACGGCGGCGCCGACCAGCGTCAGGGCGTCGGGCAGATCGGCGAACAGCAGGAAACCGTAGAGGGTGCTCCACACCAGCATCGTGTATTGCAGCGGCGCGACGACGGCGCCGGGGGCGACGACGAAGGCCTTGAGCACCGCGTATTCGGCGCCGGCGGCCCATAGGCCGATGCTGGCCAGGATGACGGCGTCGAGCGGGCCGGCCGGCCAGACCCAGTTGAACGGCAACAGGGCCGTCAGGATCACGGCGCCGACGATGACGGTGTAGGAGAGCGTCGTGCGCACATCCTCGGTGTCGCTGATCAGCCGGGCCACGACCTGGTAGAACGCAAACGCCGCCGCCGCGATGGCGACCAGAAACGCCGCGGGGTGAATGACGCCCAGCCCCGGCCGCGTGACGATCATGGCGCCGGCGAAGCCGACAGCGACCGCGAGCCAGCGGCGCAGCCCCACCGGCTCGCTCAGGATCAGTGCGCTCAACACTGTGACCATGAGGGGCGCGACGAAGCTGACGGCCACGGCGTCGGCCAGCGGCACGAAGCTGATCGCCGTGATGAACAGCACCGACGACAGGATGACAAGCACGCCGCGCAACAGCTGCAGCTTCGGCCGGCGCGTGCGCAGGATCGCCAGGCCCGTGCGCGGCCAGATGACCACGGCGACGGCGACGAACATGCCGAAGTGGCGCGCCCAGGCGATCTGCAGCACGGGCAGGTGCTCACTCAGGTACTTGGCCTGGGCGTCGACGAAGGAGAACAGGACCGCGGCCAGCAGCATGAAGGCCATGCCGCGCCGGCGGTCGTCGCCCCTCACGAACGGCGGTATCGGTGCCTCCATTGTCGACGGTTGCGTAACAGTGGGCACCTTCTCGAGGCCCTCCCTCCCGAGCCCGGATGCGGGGCGTTGCGCCGGCAGCCACTCCAGATGTAAGCCTAGACTGTGGGGACGCGCAAGCGGAAGGCAGACATAATGCATGATATGGCGGCGGCGGCAGGATGAGCGACATTGCCGACTGGCTCACCGCGCTGGGGCTCGACCGATACACGCAGGCGTTCATCGACAACGGCATCGATCAAGACGTGCTGGCGGACCTGAACGATGGCGACCTGCAGAGCCTTGGCGTTGTGCTGGGCCATCGCAAGAAGATGTTGCGGGCGATCGCCTGGCTTGATCGACATGCCCCGGAAACAAGCGCCCAGGTGCCGCCGCAGGCCGAGGGCGAGCGGCGTCCGGTGACCGTGCTGTTTGCCGACATCTCCGGCTACACGCGGCGGAGCGCGGGCATGGATCCGGAGGACACCCACGCCCTGCTCAACCGCTACTTCGGCCAAGTCGACGCCGTGGTACACCGCTATGGCGGCACGGTGGACAAGCATATCGGCGATGCCGTCATGGCCGTGTTCGGCGCGCCGGTGGCCCACAGCGACGATCCCGAGCGCGCCGTGCGGGCGGCGCTCGGCATTCACCAAGCCGTCGCCACCCTGGAGCCGCCCCTCGCGGTCCACGTCGGCATTGCCAGCGGCCGGGTGGTGGCCAGCGGCACGGGCAGCGCCGGCCATCCCGAATACACCGTCACCGGCGACACGGTGAACTTGGCGGCGCGGCTGCAGGATCTGGCTGAACCGCAAGAGACCCTGGTCTCGCAGGCGGTCTACCGGGCCGTCGAGCGGATCGCAACGGCGGAGCCGTTGGGCGACGTCGCGATCAAAGGCCTCGACCGGCCCATCGCCGCCTGGCGCCTCATCGATATCGCGATCGACGGCGCGGCGGGGCGCGGCCACCGCCTGGTCGGCCGGCGCAGCGAGCTGCGGCAGTTCGAAAGCGCCTTGGCCGAAGCGATCGAGAGCCGGCTCGGCAGCCTGGTGCTGTTGCACGGCGAGGCCGGCATCGGCAAGAGCCGCCTGTTGGACGAGTTCCGGGGCCTTGGCAGCGAGCGCGGCTTCGAATGCCATTCGGGGCAGGTGCTCGATTTCGCCGGCCAGGGCGAGGACGCGGCCGCGACCATCGTGCGCAGCCTGCTGGGCCTGCCGCGCGGCTGCGACGAGGCGGCACGCGCGGCCGCGCTGGAACGGGGACTGGAACGAGGCTTGGGCCGGGCCAAGCAGCGGGTCTTCCTCAACGATCTGCTGGAGCTACCGCAGCCGACGGCGCTGCGCGCGCTCTACGACGCGATGGACAATGAGACCCGGGACCAGGGCCTGCGCGAAACGATCACCGAGTTGGTCCGTGGCGCCAATGCGCACAAGCCGCTGTTGCTGGCGGTCGAGGATCTGCATTGGGCCGATACCGCGACCCTCGCGCAGCTGGCGGCGATCGCCGCGGCGGTGACCGACGAACCCGCCATCCTGGTGATGACGACGCGGACCGACGGCGATCCGCTCGACCAGACGTGGCGCACGGCGGCGGCGGGGGCGGTGCTGACGACCATCGACCTGGCGCCGCTGCGCGCGGCGGAGGCGGAAGAGCTTGCCCGGGAATACACCGGGTCGTCCGCCGCCTTCGCGAAAAGCTGCGTGGCGCGCGCCGAAGGCAACCCGCTGTTTCTCGACCAGTTGCTGCGCAGCGCCCCGGACAGCCAGGACCAGGACAGCCACGACCGGGCGCTGCCGGGCACCATACAGAGCGTCGTGCTGGCGCGGGTCGATCGCCTGGCGCCCCAGGGCAAAGCAGCGCTGCAGGCCGCCGCGGCCATCGGCCAGCGCTTCACCGCCGACGCGTTGCGCCATGTGCTGGACGATCAGGCCTTCGACTGCGGCGGCCTTGTCACGCGCCTGCTGATCCGTCCCGAGGGCGACGCCTACCTGTTCGCCCATTCGCTGATCCGCGAGGGCGTCTACGACGCGTTGATGACGAACCGCCGCCGGGCCCTGCACCGGCGCGCCGCGGCCTGGTTTGCCGGCCGCGACCCAGTGCTCAGGGCCGAGCATCTGGAGCGGGCGGCCGACGCCGCGGCGCCGGGCGCCTACCACGCGGCGGCCGAAGCACAGCTGCAGAGGCATCATGGCGACCGCGCCATCCAGCTGGCGGAGCGTGGCCTGGCGCTGGCGGCCGAGACGGCGGATCGCTGGGCCCTGACGATGCTGCTCGGCGACCTGCGGCGATCGGGCGGCGCGCCAAGGGAGGCGATCGCGATGCATCGCGAGGCACTGAGCCTCGCCGCGACCGACCTCGAAAAATGCCGCGCCTGGATCGGCATCGCCGCGGGGGTGCGACTGTCCGGCGAATATGACGAGGGGATCGAGGCGCTGAACCAGGCCGAGGCGCACGCGCACGGCGACGCCGTCGATCGCGAACGGGCCCAGATCCACTACTACCGGGGGACCTTCTTCTTCTCGGCCGGCGATATCGACGGCTGCCTGAGCGAGCAGGAGCGCGCCCTGACCCACGCGCTGGCGGCCAAGGACGCCATGTGGGAGGCGCGCGTGCTGGGTGGCCTGGGCAACGCCTACTATGCGCGCTGCCGCATGGTGACGGCGCTCGACTACCTGCGCCGCTGCGTCGCGCTGAGCCACGACCACGGCTTCGGCCGGATCGAGGTCGCGAACCGCTTCATGGTCGGCACGAACCTGCGCTACATGAACGACCTCGCCGGTGCACTTGCCGAGGTGCAGGCCGCCGCCGCCCTGGCCCGCGACGCCAAGATCCCGCGGATCCTGCTCTATGCCCTCGCCTGCGAAGGCGAGTTCATGATCGAGCGTGGCGAGAGCGAGCGCGCCACGGTGCCGCTGGCCGAGGCCCTGAGCACGGCCCGTGCCCTCGGCAATCGGCGCTTCCAGCCCTAATGTCATGATGCACCAGGCGCGCGGCCTCTTGGCGGCGGGCAACGCCGGTGCGGCAGCTTCCCTGTTGGACGAAGCCCTGGCAATCTGCCGCGAGACCGATCCGCGCTTCATCGCGCCACGGGTGCTCGGCCTCGTCGCGCTGGCCGCCGGCGCCGACAAGACGCGCCGCGGTGCGCTGGCCGAAGGCGAAGCGGTGCTGGCGCGTGGCTGCAACGCCCACAACCATCTGTGGTTTTATCGCGACGCGATCGACGCCTGCCTCGGCGCCGGCGACTGGGACGCGGCAGAGCGCTACGCCGCAGCGCTGGCCGCCTATACGGCGGCCGAGCCGCTGCCGTGGTCCGACTTCATCGTCGCCCGAGGGCGCCCGCTGGCGGCCCAAGGCAGCGGCAACGCGGACGCCGAGGTGGCGGCCGAATTGACGCGGTTGCGCGACGACGCCAGGCGGATCGGCCACGGCCTTGCCCAGGCGGCCCTGGACGCCGCGCTGGCGGCGCGGCTTTGACGGCGGCAGCGCGGGCGCCCATGCCGGCAGGCAGTCGCTAGGCGACGCTGCCCACCGCCGTATCGAAGACGTAAACGCGCGCGGCGGGAAAGCGCATGGTTGCGGTCGTCCCGTGCCCCGGCGTGCTGACGAGATCGAGCGCGCCGCCGTGCTGCTCCATCGCCGACTTGGCCAGCGGCAGGCCAAGGCCAAGGCCCTCGTACTTGCGTGCGAGCGAGGTGTCGACCTGGGCAAACGGCTCCGTCACGCGGTCGAGATCCGCGGCCGCAATGCCGATGCCGGTGTCGGACACGGCAATCGCAAACGTGCCGTCGGGCGCCAGCTCCGTTCGCACGGTCGCGTGGCCGCCAGCCTCGGTAAACTTGATGGCGTTGGACAGCAGGCTCAGCAGGAATTGCTTGACGAGCCGCGGGTCGGCCTCCAACACCGGCCGTTCGGTCGCCATGGCGACGCTGACCGAAACCCCGGCGGCCTTCGCCCGGTCGGCGACGATGCGCATGCACGATTCGACAACGTCCGCCGGGTCGACCTCGTCCTCACAGAGCTCGACCTCGCCCGACTGGATGTGGGTGACCTCGAGCATGTCGTTGATGACCTTCAGCAGATGTGCGGCGCTGCCATGGATGTCGCCGAGATATTCGAGATACTTCGAATTCCCGACCGGCCCCAGCTGCTCGGCCTTCATGATCTCCGTGAAACCGAGGACGGCGTTCAGCGGGGTCCGCAGCTCGTGACTCATGATCGCCATGAAGTCGGACTTGGTGCGATTGGCGAGCTCCGCCTGCGCGTGGGCGGCCGCCAGCTCGTGCTCGCGCTGCTTGGCCAGCGTGATCTCGGTCATCGTGCCGACGACGCCGCCGTCGCTCGTCGGGCGCTCGTTGACGGAAAACCACCTGCCGTCGCGCAGCCGCACGTCGAACGGCCCCGACCTGGCGCGATGCCTCGCCAGGCGTTCTTCGAGCCAGCGCGGATCGTCACCGCCCTGGGCAAGCCGCGCGAAGGATTGGGCGATTTCACGAAAGTCGGTGCCCGCGGCGACGCCGCCGCCGTGGGTCTCGGCGAACTTGGTGTTGCTCAGCACCAGGCGATCGTCGGGGTCATAGAGGACGAAGGCCTCTGACACGCTCTCGATGGCGTCCTGCAGGCGCTGCCGGGTCTGGGCCGCCAGCGCTTCGGCCTGCTTGCGTGCGCTGATGTCGCGCACGACGGCGACATAGACGTCGGCATCGCCCTCGCGCATGTGACTGACGGCGAGATCGATGGCGAACTCCTGGCCGTCGGCGCGGCGCCCGGTCAGCTCGACCGGTGCCCGCATCTCGACGACGGCCGCCAGGAACCCGGCCAGGTAGGTCGGCAGGCCGCGGTCGCCGACGTCGGTCAGCAGATGACTGAGCGCGCGGCCCTCGGCCTCCACACGGCGAAGGCCGAACATGCGCTCCGCCGCCGGATTGAACGACTGGATGCGGCCTTGCGCGTCGACCGTGATCAGCCCGTCGAACGTGTTGTCGACGACGCGGCGCATGAATGCGTTGTGCCGGCGCAGCGCAAAGGATTGCGCCACAATGCGCAGCTGCTGGTCGTCGATGCGGCCGATCAGGCCGGCAATGTAGCTGAGCGCGGTCGCGGTGAGGACGGGCGCGACGTCGATCAGCACCGGCCATACCGCCTGCGCGGCAAGCGCGGCCCCGGGCGCAACAACGGCCACGCCGGCGACGCCCAACAGCCCCGCCCGCCACGACCACCGCATCAGCCGCGCGCCGATCAGCGCCTGCACGAGCAAGACGGACAGGACGACGAGGAGCGGTGAAGCCCGCCGCAGCGCCCGTCCCTGCAAGGCCGATTCCATGCCCAGGATCTGGACCAGCACGCCGGGCAGGATGACGCCGCCTGGCACCGGCATGAAGTCGCCTAGCTCGACGGCCGTGGCGCCGACAATGATGCGCCGACCCGCCACCGCTGTCGCAACGAATTCGCCAGCCAGAACGCGCGCGTAGGACAGCCGCGGCACTGTGCCTACCCGAATGCCGTAGTCGATGAGGAAGGGCGGCGCCCCTGGCCGGTCGACGCCCGCGGTGCGCCCCGCCAGTGTTGGCAGCGTGATGCCGGCCCATGTCTGCACCCAGTCCATGCGCCGCACTACGGCATCCGCGTCGGCCTCGACGTTGAAGGCAGCGATGCCGACGTGCGGGCGAAACAGCGCCAGTGGCGCGGTGTAGACCAGCGGATCAGCTGTCGATTCCGGGTCGGATGGCTGCTTGAACGCCGGCAATACGACGCGGCCATCGGCGCGCCTGAACGCGGCCGCCAGCGCCGCGTCATCCTGCTCGTTCGAACGGGAGCTGAAGTCGACGTCGAAGATGATCTCGGCCGCGCCGGCGGCAACCAACCTGTCGACGAGGGAGGCGTGGAAGGTGCGCGGCCACGGCCATACATCGAGCTCACGCAGGCTGGCGGCATCGATCGCGACGTGGACGATGTCGCCGCTGGGGGGGGCGCTGCACCAGCTGAAAACGCGCGTCGAGCAGCCTGTTCTCGAGGAACTCCAGGGCACCGAAGCCATAAAGCGCCGACACTCCAAGCGCGATGAGCGCATGGAGTGTCAGCCGCCTTACGAGTGCCCCGGTCACGGGATTTTAGCCCATTTCCGTTTCCGTTGCCGGTGCCATTTTTACTTGTTTTTTGTCTTTGTCTTTGTCTTTGTCTTTGTCTTTGTCTTTGTCTTTGTTTTATCTTTGTCTTTGTTTTGTCTTTGTCTTTGCTGCTGCTGCTGCTGCTGCTGCTGCTGCTGCTGCTGCTGCTGCTGCTGCTGCTACTACTACTACTACTACTACTACTACTACTACTACTACTACTACTACTACTACTACTACTACTACTACTACTACTACTACTACTACTACTACTACTACTACTACTACCGCCGGAACCGTCGCCGCCGAGGCCGCTGGTCGTGCTGGTGTAGTGCCCCTTGCGATGACCGTTCTTCTGCTTGATCTTTGTCACACTCAGGCTTGTGTCGAGGGTATCCAGCTCGTCGGGCAATGGCCCTTTGCCCTTGGTTTTGGCGGGGCGGCCGCGACCGACGCCGCGCACATCGTCGGGCGCCACGGCCCCCCGCGCGACACCCGGCGGCTGCGCATACCCTCTCGAAGACACCTGGCCGACGGCGACCGCCGTGGGATTCACGGCCGCGACTCGGGCAGCGCCCCCGGCCCCGACTTCGCGGGCATCGCGCCCTTCCGACGCGACGACGGACACCGTTCCCGCGGCGACCGCGACATCCGCGCCGTCGGCGGTGACGGTGATGGAGAAGGTCGTGCCTTTCACGAGTGTGACCAAATAGGGCGTCTCGACCCGGAAGCGACGGTCCGGCCGGGTCTCGACGCCGAAGAAAAGCGTGCCCAGGGTTTGCACGACCTGGGTTACGACACTGTTGCCCGTGGGCGGCCGCAGCTCCATCCGGCTGTTCGGCGCGATATGAATGACATCGTCGCCGTGGGTCAGGGTTGCCTGCCCCCGGGCCCCGTGGCGATCGCGTGGACACCCGCGAGTGTGTCGCCCGGCCCGACCCGCCGCCAGATGGCGGTGTCGCCGCGGCTGCGCAGGCGGACGTCGCCGACGGCCTGAAAGACCGTCCATTGCTCGCCCGATTGAGCGGCGTGGGCGCGATCACTGGCGACAGACGCAGGCGCCAGCAGGACCAGACCGGTGACCAGCGCCACCCGCGATAAGCGCGATTTCTTCGAACTAGCGGCGAAAGCGGCTGCGAACATTTGCCCTCCTGGCGTCATCGCGTCCTCGCAAAATTCTTGGAGAATTGGCTGCGACCTACCGTATACGTCACAACCCCCTAAGAAACGGTGTGTGACCGGCAGGAAATGAACTTACTTCGCTGCGGTGACTCCAGGCTTCGTCCCGATGCGCCTCAAACCGCCGCATGACGAGGCACAGGCACGTATCGCGTGCGCCGTGGGACCGTGTAGGGCAATGCCGGCGGGCCCCATCGATGCGTTGGTCAACGATTACCCGTGCCGGCTGCTGTTGGCGCAAGCATTCGCGCCGCTCGCTGCAGTGGCGGCGATCACGGTCGTGGCGACTACGGCTCCGGTCGCGGACGTTCACTTGACGCTTGGGCACCAAGCTTCGGGATCAGGCCGCTAGTGCACAGATCCAGACAAATGTTTCACCGTGCGCTGGAGCAACCCGTTGTTTTGTATTCGGAATCAGATTTCCACGGTGACGGCTCTGACTGAGTCGGTGCACTAGTTCGGCCTGAGGATCCGGCCCAAAGGCGGCAGCAGCGGGCTCATCGACGGTGGATCGACGGGACCGGCCGACGTGGTCAGCGGCGCGAAGTCGCCGACGCCGCCGATCGGGGCCAGCTCGACGGCCGTCGCCGGCTGCCTGGGCGCGGTGGGCGTCGGGGCATAGCCGCCCGGCGCAATCTGGCCAACGGCAACGGCCCGGCGATTGTACGCCGTCACAGTGGCGAGCCTGCCTGCCGTGACGGTGTAGCTGCGGCGCCCCTCGGCGGCAGCGATCCGCACGGCACCGTCGGCGACAGCGACGTCGGCGCCCAGGTCGGTCACGGTAACGGAGAACGTCGCTCCGTTCACCCGCGTGACGAGATAGGGCGTCCCGATCCTAAAACCGTGGTTGCGCCTAGTCTCGACACCATAGAACAGTGTGCCACGGGACTGCACGACTTGGCTTCCAATGTCGCCGGCGGACGGTGCCAGTACCTCGACCCGGCTGTTCGGCGCCAGATGAATGACATCGTCGCCATGCGTCAGGGTTGCCTGACCAACGGGCCCGGTGGCGATCGCGTAGGTGCCGACGAGCGTTTGGCCGCGTTCGACCTGCCGCCAGATGGCGGTGTCGCCATCGCTGCGCAGGCGGACGTCGCCGACGGCCTGAAAGACCGTCCATTGGTCGCCCGATTCAGCGGCGTGGGCGCGGTCGCTCGCTAAGGACATTGGTGCCAGCAGCAGCAGACCGGTGATCAGCGCCACCCGCGATAGGCGGGTTTTCGTCGAAAAACCGGCGAAAGCGACTGCGAACATTTGCCTTCCTGGCACCATCACGTCCTCGCAAATTTTCGGAGAATTGAATACGACCTAACCGTGTACGTCAGGACCCCTAAGAAACCGTGTGTAAGACCACGAGCGGGGCAAAAAAAGGCGAACCCTTGGATGATGGGTCTCTTGCCGAATGCGGACCGCGCCTCACCCTGTCCCAAACCGGCGCATGACGATGCTCACACATGGGACCCCATCGCGTGGGCGTTGCGCGAGACGGAGCACCCAACCCAATCGATGGGCTGGCCAACGATTGCCTGGCTCAGCTATCCTTGGCGCAATAATGAATGCGTCAGGGAGGACGACACCATGATGTTTCGCAAGGCATTCGCGCCGCTCGCGGCAGTGGCGGCGATCACCGTCGGGGCGACCACGGTGGCGGCCGAGGAAGTGACGCTGAAGGGCGTCAGCGCCTTTGCCGAGGGGACGAACTTCTCGAGGAACTTCGAGCGTTTCGTCGAGCGGGTCAACGCCAACGGCAAGGGCGTCATCCAGATCGACTATCTGGGCGGCGGCGGCAAGGTGATGAGCCCGTTCGAGCTGGGCAACGCCGTGCGCACCGGCGTCGTCGACGTCGGCAACCTGCCGGGGGCGTTCTATACGAACCTGATGCCCGAGGCCGACGCGCTGAAGATGACCAGCGTACCGATGGGCAAGCTGCGCGAGAACGGCGCCTGGGATTATTTCAACGGCCTGCACAACGACAAGGTGAACGCCTATTTCCTGGCCCGCCAGAAGGACCAGGTGCCGTTCCACCTCTATGTGAATACGCCGATCGACGCGCGTGACCTGAAAGGCCTGAAGATCCGCGTGACGCCGATCTATCGCGCGTTCTTCGAGGCGTTGGGGGCGACGGCGCTGCGCACGGCGCCGGGCGAGGTCTTCACGGCGCTCGAGCGCGGCGTCGTCGACGGCTATGGCTGGCCGGTGCAGGGCATCTTCGATCTGGGCTGGCACGAGGTTACGAAGTTCCGCGTCGACCCCGGCTTCTACAACGCCGCCGTCGAGGTGCTCGTGAACCTGGACCAGTGGAACGGCCTGGACGACGCCCAGCGCGCGGTGCTGCTGGAGGCCGCGGCGTGGCTGGAGCAGACCGGCGGCGCCGATGACGGCGCGCTCAATGCCAGCGAGGCCCAGCGCCAAGTGGACTTCGGCATCGAGGTCATCAGCTTCGAAGGCGTGGACGGCGAGGCCTATCTGGAGCTGGCCGAGACGTCGGCCTGGGAGGCGATCATCGCGGTCAGCCCGGAGCACGGGCCGCGGCTGAAAGAGTTGCTGAGCCAATAGGCGTCGAGCCGCGGGTCTGTTCGCGGCAGCGGGCGCGGGGGGCCGTCGCATGGCGTTCGCAGCGCGGTGCTATGACGCGCTGCTCGAGGTGTGCGGTGTCGTCGCCGGCGCGCTGATCGGTGCGCTGGCGGTGATGGTCACCGCCGATGTCGTCGTGCGCAACACCGGACTCGGCAGCCTGCCCTGGGTCATCGAGATCGCCGAGTACGTGCTCTACGTCTCGACGTTCCTGGCAGCGCCCTGGGCGTTGCGCCAGGGCGCCCATGTGCGGGTCGACGTGTTCGTCGGCTTTCTGCGCGGGCCGGCGGCGCGGCTCGTCGACGTCGCCGTCAACCTGATCGGGCTGACGATCGTGCTCGTGCTCGTGGTGTTCGGCATTGCCGCGACGGCCGACGCCGCCCGCATCGGCTCGCTGATCATCAAGGAGCTGATCGTGCCGGAATGGTGGCTGCTGGCAGTGCTGCCGAGCTCGGCCAGCCTGTTGGCGGCCGAGTTCGTCCGCCGCATCGCGCGGCCGGCGGCGAAGCCGGTGGACGACGACGCCGTCGCCGATGGCCTCTAGGCATGGAGTGGAGCACGGCGCTGGCCCTGCTGCTGGGTACGCTGGTCGTGCTGATGGGCATCGGCCTGCCCGTGGCCTTCGCATTCCTGGGCGTGAACCTGCTGGGCGCGTTCCTGTTCCTCGGCGGCGACGTGGGCGTCAGCCAGCTCGTGCGCAACGCCGTGGCGTCGCTGACCACATTCACGTTGGCGCCGATCCCGCTGTTCCTGCTGCTCGGCGAGATCCTGTTCCACACCGGCCTTGCCTTCCGCGCCATCGACGCGATTGAACGGGTCGTCACGCGCATGCCGGGGCGGCTGTCGGTCGTCGCGGTCGTCGGCGGCACGGTGTTCTCGTCCCTGTCGGGCTCGACCCTGGCGAACACGGCGGTGCTGGGCAGCACGCTGCTGCCCGACATGATGCGGCGCGGCTATCACCCATCGATGGCGATGGGGCCGATCATGGCGACCGGCGGCATCGCCATGCTGATCCCGCCATCGGCACTGGCCGTACTGCTGGGCAGCCTGGCCGGGATCTCGATCTCGAAGCTGCTGATCGCCGGCATCATACCGGGGCTGATGATGAGCGGGTTGTTCCTGGGCTACGTCATCGGGCGCTGTGCGCTGACGCCGGCGCTGGCGCCGGCCGACATGGCGATCGTGTATACGGGATGGCAGCGGTGGCGGCCGTGCGTCGTCCATGTCGTGCCGCTGTTCGCGATTTTCGTCGTCGTCGTCGGCAGCATCCTCGGCGGCCTGGCGACGCCGACGGAATCGGCGGCGCTGGGCTGTGTCGCCGCGACGATCCTGGCCGCCGCCTATCGTTCGCTGAGTTGGGCGAGCCTGGCGAAGGCGCTGCGCGAGACGGCCAAGGTGTCGGTGATGATCCTGTTCATCATCGTCGCCTCGGTCACGTTCTCGCAGATCCTGGCCTTCTCCGGCGCCACGGGCGGGCTGCTCGAGGTGATCGGCGGCAGCGGCACGACGGCGTTCCGGGTCGTCATCGCCATGCTGATCGTACTGCTGCTGCTCGGCGCCTTCATGGACCAGGTGAGCATGATCATGATCACCATCCCGTTCTTTATTCCGCTGGCGCTCGTGCTCGACATCAACCAGCTGTGGCTCGGCGTGCTGATGTTGATCGCCATGGAGATCAGCTTCCTGACGCCGCCCTTCGGCCTGCTGCTCCACGTCATGAAGGGCGTCGCGCCGCCGTCGATCCGGCTGCAGCAGATCTATGCCGCGGCGGCGCCGTTCATCGGCCTGGAGCTCATGGTGCTGGCGCTGATCGTCGCCTTCCCGACGATCGCGACGTGGCTGCCGGGCCTGATCCTCCGCTGAGCGTTTGCACCCGCCGCGGGCCGCCTTATAGGATGGCGGCGCTGCGGCTGACCGAAGGGACAGAGGAAAGACGATGGATGCCGTCGAAGTCCTGTTGACCCGCGCCTCGGCCATCAAGCTGACCGAGCCGGCACCGACCGCCGAGGCACTCGACAAGATACTGGCGGCGGCGGCGCGGGCGCCCGACCACGGCCGGCTGCGGCCGTGGCGGTTCATCGTCATCCGCGGCGAAGCGCGGCACAAGCTGGGCGCGCTGATGGCCGAGCGGATGCGCTCGGCGGAGCCCGACGGGCCGGCACCGCTGCTGGAGCGCGAGGCGGCGAAGCCGCTGCGGGCGCCGATGATCGTCACGGTGGCGACGCAGCTGCAGCGCGACCACCCGAAGATCCCCGAGGTCGAGCAGCTGATGTCGGCTGTCTGCGCGGCCCAGAACATCATGCTGGCGGCGCACGCGTTGGGCTATGGCTGCATGTGGAAGACCGGCAAGCCGGCCTACGACCCCATGGTGAAGCAGGCGTTGGGCCTGGCGCCCCACGAACACGTCGTCGGCTTCCTGTATCTCGGCACCGTCGAGCTTGCCGACCCCGGCAAGATCAAACGGCCCGCGGCAGATGCCTTCACCGACGAGTGGGCCGGGGGTTAGACTAGTGCCCATCCGGAAACGCTAAAACACTGAAATAACTGAGTGAATCGTCTATTTTCGGAGCCAGGCTCCGGCGGTTTCGGCTATGCTGTTGGGAACAAGCCACTGTACCCAAAGGCAAACACCAAACCGCCGGAGGTGACCATGCGCGAAGAGCGCACCGTCCAGGGCAGTATATTCGATCTGTTTTCGCCGCACGAGATCGGTCGTGAACTCGCGGCGATGTCCGCCTGGCTCGACGGCGAGGCCGCGGTGGTGCGCCTGGTCGCCGCAGACCTCGGCATCGGTCGGGTCAGGCAGACCGGGCGCCACGGGCTGAGCGCCGATGCGGCGTTGCGCTGCGCGCTGCTCAAGCAGTACTTCCAGCTGAGCTACGAGGAGCTGGCCTTTCTGCTGTCGGATTCGGCATCGCTGCGCGCGTTCGCTCGACTGCCGTTCGGCTGGTCGCCGAAGAAGTCGGCGCTGCACAGCGCCATCGGCGCCATCGCCGCCGCCACCTTCGAGTGCCTCAACCGGATGCTGCTGGCGCGCGCCGCGACGGCCAAGCTGGAGAGCGGCGCCAAGGTCCGGTTCGACAGCACGGTCGCCGAGACCGCCATCCATGCGCCCACCGACTCCAGCCTGTTGTGGGATGCCGTGCGGGTCATGGTGCGGCTGTTGCGTCAAGCCGACGTCGTGCTGCCCGCCTTGCCCTGGCGCGACCACCGCGCCCGCGCCATCGAGTACAGTCGTGGCAACAACCGGCAGCGGCTGTACCGCGAGCTGCTCGCCAAGACCCGCGCGACGCTCGCCTATCTGCACGACGCCATGGCGCGGCTGGCCGACGATCCCGCGCCGGTGGCCGCGGCCTGGCGCGCCGAGGCCGAACACTTCGTGCCGCTGATCGAACGCATCATCGACCAGACCGAGCGCCGTGTCTTGCATGGCGAGAAGGTGCCGGCCGCCGACAAGCTCGTCAGTCTGTTCGAGCCCCATAGCGACATCATCGTCAAGAGCCGCCGCCAGGTCTCCTACGGCCACAAGCTCAACCTGGCCAGCGGCGCCAGCGGTCTCATCCTCGACATCGTCGTCGAGCAGGGCAACCCGGCCGATGCCGAGCGCTTCGTACCCATGGTCGACCGCCAGATCGCGATCTACGGCCGGCCGCCCAGGCAACTCGCCGCCGACGGCGGCTGCGCCAGCACCGGCAACCTCGCCGCCGCCAAGAACAAGGGCGTCGAGGACGTCGCCTTCCACAAGAAATGCGGCCTTGCCATCACCGACATGGTCAAGAGCCGCTGGGTCTACCGCCGACTGCGCAACTTCCGCGCCGGCATCGAGGCCGCCATCTCATGCCTCAAGCGCGCCTACGGTCTGGGCCGCTGCACCTGGAAGGGGCTCGAACACTTCAAGTCCTACGTCTGGGCCGCCGTCGTCGCCCACAACCTCGCCGTGCTGGCCCGCCGCAAACCGGCATAGCCGCCAACCCGACACGTCCGATCCACCAGCACCGACGGCCGCCGATGGCGCCGGTAAACGAGTCGAGTCGTCCGCCCGATCGAACGATGGCACGAACCGTGACCCAGCCGGGCCTGATCCTCTATACGCTGCCGCACAGCAGCTACGGCGCCAAGATCGCCATTGTCCTGGCGGCCAAGGGCGTCGCATATACGGCCGCGCCACCGCCCGGCGGCTTGCGTTCGGCCGCCTATCGCCGCCGCGTGCCCATGGGCACGATCCCGGCGCTGGTCGACGGCGACTTCGTGCTCAGTGAATCCGAGGCGATCGCCGAGTATCTGGAGGAGACCCATCCGACGCCGCCGCTGCTGCCGGCCGCGCCCCGGGCCCGCGCATCGGCGCGCCTGCTCGCCCGCTTCCACGACCTCTATCTCGAGCCGCCGCTGCGCACCCTGTTCTGCCAGGTCGCGCCGGCAACCCGGGACCCGGCGGTCGTCGAAGACAATCTCGCCCGCATCGATGGGCGCCTGGCGCAGCTCGCCACGCTGACGCAACCAGGCCCCTACCTGGCCGGCGATCGCCTGACCCTGGCCGATTGCGGCTACCCCTCGACGCTGATGTATCTCGATATCATTCTGGCCGCGCTCGGCCTGGCCGCGACCTATCCGCCGGCGCTGGCGCCGTGGCGCCGCGCGCTGGCGGCGGATCCGGCGGTCGCTGCGGTGGTGGCCTGGCATGCCGAGGCCGGCCGGGCGTGGCTCGCCGGCAAGCTCGCCGGCGACTGAGCGGAGGGCGGGATGGCGGCCCACGGCTCGAAGCGCGTCATCTACGCGGCGCTCGCCGGCAACGCGCTAATTGCCGCGACCAAGTTCGCCGCCGCGACGATCACCGGCAGCTCGGCGATGTTGAGCGAGGCGATCCATTCGCTCGTCGACACCGGCAACCAGGGCCTGCTGTTGTACGGCCTGCGGCGGGCGCGCCGGCCGGCCGACAAGACCCATCCCTTCGGCTTCGGCATGGAGCTCTATTTCTGGGCCTTCGTCGTCGCCATCATCATCTTCGGCGTCGGCGCCGGCGTCTCGATCTACGAGGGCGTACAGAAGATCGGCGCGCCCCACGCCCTGGCCTCACCGCTGATCAACTTCATCGTTCTCGGCTTCGCCATGGTGTTCGAGCTCGGTGCCTGGATCGTCGCGTTCCGCGAGTT
>CBDHDN010000051.1:0-8920 GCA_965261585.1 Alphaproteobacteria bacterium | reverse complement strand
GCCGCGAACGAGCCGAAGCGCGGCCCCTGGCTCTGGCCGAACAGGACCTCGTAGAGAGCGCGGAACCAGTCGCGCAGATTGTCGAACGGGTGCGCCTTGCCCACGGCATAGACCTCGCCCTGGATCGCCTCGGCATCGGCATCCTCGGGAATGCCTTCCAGGACCCCGGCGAGCTGCTCAAGCGCCGCCCGCTCGACGTCGTTCGGCGGCCGGTATTGCTTGGCCGGCTTGACAAAGTCGCGGTAGTAGGCGAGCGCGTAGTCGACCAGGCGGTCGACATGGGGGCTCTTCTCCGGCGTCGCGCCATGGCCGTGACGCGTGATGAAGCCCCACAGGACTGCCTTGTCGTCGGTGTTGCAGACGCTCGCCAGGTTGAGCAGCACGGCGAACGTGATCCGCGCCGCGTCCGGCGGCGGCACGTCGCCCTGGTGGATATGCCAGGCCGGGCATTCCAGTTGCTCGGCGAGCGGCCGGTTGGCATAGCGGATTACCGCGTCCGCATAGTCGTCGACGAACTTCGGGATGACGTCGAAATAGAGCCGCTTGGCCGCCCGCGGCTTCTGATACATGAACAGCGCCAGGCTCTCGGGCGGGCCGTAGGTCAGCCATTCCTCGATCGTCAGGCCGTTGCCCTTGGACTTCGAGATGCGCTGGCCGTCCTCGTCGAGGAACAGCTCGTAGATGAACGTCTCCGGCGGCCTGGCGCCGAGGACGCGGCAGATCTTCGACGACAGGGTCACGGAATCGATCAGGTCCTTGCCCGACATCTCGTAGTCGATGTCGAGCGCGACCCAGCGCATCGCCCAATCGGCC
This sequence comes from Alphaproteobacteria bacterium, assembly GCA_965261585.1. Lineage (GTDB taxonomy): Bacteria > Pseudomonadota > Alphaproteobacteria > UBA6615 > UBA6615 > CBDHDN01. Next base: position 8,107 of record CBDHDN010000051.1, on the reverse strand, counting down.
TTCCACTGCAGCTTGCAGTGGCCGCCTGTGACCGGGATCTCGACGAGGGTGTCGTCGTCGGGGTCGCGATAGACGACCGTCCCATCGTCCGGCTTGGTTTCGACGATCGCCGCCTGCAGCACGCGGCCGGTGCGCGGGCACACGGGCAGAAACGGACTGTAGGTCCGCCGCCGCTCCTCCCCCAACGTCGGCAGGATCACCCCCTTGACCGCATCGTGGTGCGCGAGGACCCGCACGAGCGTCTTATCGAAGCGGCCGGCCCTGTAGGCCTCGGTGGAGCTCACGAAGTCGTAGTCGAACGCGAACGCGTCGAGGAACGCCCGCAGCCGCGCGTTGTTGTGGGCGGCGAAGCTGTCATGGGTGCCGAACGGGTCCGGTACCGAAGTCAGCGGCTTGCCCAGATGCTCGGCCAGCATGTCCTGGTTCGGCACGTTGCCGGGCACGCGGCGCAGGCCGTCCATATCGTCGGAGAACACGATCAGCCGGCTCGGCACGTCGCACAGCGTCGCGAAGGCGTGGCGCACCATGCTGGTACGGGCGACCTCGCCGAACGTGCCGATGTGGGGCAACCCCGAGGGACCGTAGCCGGTCTCGAACAGCACCTCGCCCTTGTCGGGCGGTGTTGCGTTGGCCAGGCCGCCGAGCCGGTCGATCACCCGCCGGGCTTCCTGGAACGGCCACGCCTTGGTCGTCGCCGCCAATTCCCGCAGCTGCGTCATGTCTGAGATCGCGTGTCGGGCTTGCGCCCCATTGTGGTCGCCGGCCGCAACCTAGGCAGGGCGCGGACACACGTCAACGTCCGCCCGGGTCGGCCCCGGGCGGACGGCGTGACTGCGGGCTACTGGAGGGCTAGGCGAACTCGTTGACGACGCCGCCCCGCTCGCGCGGTTGGGTGTTCGACGCCTCCTGCCGCGCGGATTGCTCCGAGCGGCCGTTGTCGGTAGCGGCAAGGCGGCTGCCTTGTTGCGGCCCCTGCGTGGCCTGTGGCCCCGCGGCAGGCGTATCCCGCGGCGGCAGCTCCTGTGCCTGCTCGTTCCTGGGACTCGTCCTCTGCTGTTCCGCGACCTGGGGCCGGTCCGGCACCAGGGTCGACACGCCGCCAATCGGCTGTACCATGGCATTCGATCCTTCTTGGAACGCGCGGCTTTCGAACAGCTCTCATATGAGGCTGCGGACCCCCGATGTCACGGACGATCGGTTCGAATACCGCGCAAATTTTCCGCGTATTTTAGCGATCGCTGCCGCCGTTGGCGCCCAACCGTAGGCGCCATGGGGTATGGTCCCGGGCATGCCATCCGCCGCCCCGCAAGCGTCGCGCCCCGCCACGGCTCCCCCGCGCCGCCACACTGACCGTCGGGCAGCGCCAGGCCTGCTGGCTGACCGCCGACGGCGAGGTCGAGCTGACCGACCACGCAACCGCAGCAGCACGAGCGGCGGCAGCCATGCCCCTGATCTGCCACGCGCGGGCCGTGGCGCGGCGCCTCGGCGTTGCGCCGTTCGCGGCCTACGACGTGCTCGAGCTGTTCGCCTTCGTCCGCCCGGCGCAGTTCTGCCTGCCGACGCCGCGCGGCCTCGCCGCCGCGTGCGGGCTCGACCCGCCGGGCACCCTCGAAGCCGCGGCCGAGGCGCTGCGCGGCGCCGCGATCCGGCTGTTGGGCGAGCTGCAGGCCGGCGGCGACGAAGCCGCCGCGTCCATCGCCCTGTCGCTGGCCGCCGTCGGCTGGCCGTGGGCCGACGCCGTCCTGGCGGCGCTGGATGCGCCGGCGGACGTCGACGCCCGCGCCGCCGCCGGTCCCGGCCTCGCCGTCTGGAGCAAGCTGCCGGAGTGGTCGGCCCAGGCGCCGCCGCCGCCGCCGGGAACCGAGGCCGTGGACCCGGCCGAGGCACGGCAGCGGCTCACCGAGTTGCTTGGCGCGGACGCCGAGGCGCGGCCGCAGCAGGCCGACTACGCCTCGGCCGTCAGCGGCGCCTTCGTCGCCCGGCCGCACCCGACGGCGCCGGCCTTGGTGCTGGCCCAGGCCGGTACCGGCACCGGCAAGACCCTCGGCTACATCGCGCCGGCGAGCCTGTGGGCGGAGAAGAACAAGGGCACGGTCTGGATCAGTACCTATACGCGCAACCTGCAGCGCCAGATCGACGACGAGCTGGACCGGCTCTACCCGGACGGCGAGCTCAAGGCCGCCAAGGTCGTCATCCGCAAGGGCCGCGAGAACTATCTCTGCCTGCTGAACTACGAGGACGCCGCCAGCCGCTTCGGTGCTCTGCGCCAGCGCGACGCCGTCGGTATCGCCCTGCTGGCGCGCTGGGCGCGCACACCCGCGACGGCGACTTCGGCGGCGATTTCCCGGCCTGGCTGGCCGAGCTGGCCGGCCCGGCGGGGACGACGGCGCTGGCCGACCGGCGCGGCGAGTGCGTCTATTCCGCCTGCCAGCACTACGACAAGTGCTTCATCGAGCGCAGTGTGCGGCGCGCCCGCCACGCCGACATCGTCGTCGCCAACCACGCGCTGGTGGTGATCCAGGCGGCGCTCGGCGGCGTCGACGACGTGGGCCTGCCGACCCACTATGTGTTCGACGAGGGCCACCACGTGTTCGCGGCCGCCGACCAGGCGTTCTCCGGCCACCTGACGGGGCTGGAGACCGCCGACCTCAGGCGCTGGATCCTCGGCCGCGAGGATTCGCGGCGCCGCCGGGCGCGCGGTCTGACCGAGCGTGCCACCGATTTGATCGGCGTCGACGAGCGCGGGCACGAGGCGTTCCAGGCGATCCTCGGCGCCGCCCAAGCGTTGCCCGGACCGGGCTGGTCGGGCCGCACCGCCGATGGCCGGCCGCACGGGCCGACCGAGGCGTTCCTCGCCAATGTGCGCCGCCAGGTCTACACGCGCGTCACGGACGCCGGCAGCCTCTACGACCTGGAGACCGACGTGCGGCCGCTGGTCGACGGGCTGGCCGGCACCGGCGACCGGCTGCACGCGGCGCTCGGCGCCCTGGCGCGGCCGATGGCCGTGCTGCGCCAGCGGCTGATGGCGCGCCTCGACAACGAGGCCGATGCGCTGGACAGCCCGACGCGGACCCGCATCGAGGCCATCTGCCGCGGCCTGCAGCGCCGCGGCGAGGTCCAGCTGCCGGGCTGGCAGAGCATGCTGGAGACGCTGACCGAGCCGCCGACGGCGGCGTTCGTCGACTGGTTCGGCGTCCAGCGCATCGCCGGCCGCGACATCGACGTCGGCATGCATCGCCACTGGATCGACCCGACCGCGCCGTTCGCCGACGCGGTCGCGGCGCGTGCCCACGGCGTCGTCGTCACGTCGGCGACGCTGACCGACGGCACCGGCGACAACACGACCGACTGGCAGACCGCCGAGGCCCGCACCGGCGCCGCGCACCTGGCCGCCCCGGCGCTGCGCGCCCGCGTCGCCTCGCCGTTCGACTATGCCGCACAGACGCGCGTGCTGTGCGTCGGCGACGTGCGCAAGGACGACCTCGACCAGGTCGCGGCCGCCTATCGCGAGCTGTTCAAGGCGGCGGGCGGCGGCGCCCTCGGCCTGTTCACGGCGATCGTCCGCCTGAAGGCGGTCCACGCCCGTATCGCCGAGCCGCTGGAGGCCGCCGGCCTGCCGCTCCATGCCCAGCATGTCGACGGCATGAACGTGGCGACGCTGATCGACATCTTCCGCGCCGAGACCGACGCCTGCCTGTTGGGCACCGACGCGGTGCGCGACGGCGTCGACGTGCCCGGCCGCTCGCTGCGGCTGATCGTGTTCGACCGCGTGCCGTGGCCGCGCCCGTCGATCCTGCACCGGGCCCGGCGCGAGGCCTTCGGCGGCGCCCGCTATGTCGACATGCTGACACGGGCGCGCCTGGCCCAGGCCTATGGCCGCCTGATCCGCCGCATCAGCGACTGCGGCGTCTTCGTGCTGCTGGACCCGATGATGCCGTCGCGCCTGGGCGGCGCCTTTCCCGCGGGCGTCGAGATCCAGCGCCTCGGCCTCGCCGAGGCCGTCGCCACAACCGGCGAGTTCCTGGCCGAGATCTCTTGACGCCCACGCGGCCGCCCGGCTTTATCGGGCGAACCACGAACCCTGGAGGCAATACTCGATGACCGATCCGCAGACGGCGCTGATCTACACCATGGTCCTGGCCTCGGCCTCCGACGCGGATATGACCGATGCGGAAATGATGCGGATCGGCCAGATCGTCAGTCACCTGCCGATATTCGCCGACTTCGACACCGCGAAGCTGCCGGCGATCGCCGGCGATTGTGCGAATTTGCTGGCGGACGAGGATGGCCTCGAGGCGACATTCGGCCTGATCAAGGCGGCATTGCCGGAACGCCTGCGCGAGACCGCCTACGCGCTGGCCTGCGACGTCGTGGCCGTCGACGGCAAGGCGAGCCAGGAAGAGTTGCGCCTGTTGGAGTTGCTGCGCCACGCGATCGGCGTCGGCCGCCTACCCGCCGCCGCCCTCGAACGCGCCGCCGCCGCCCGCTACGCGACGGTCTAGCGGTCCGATCCGGACGCTTGATCGGGCGCCGCGCTGCCTGCCTGACCAAGGACCGCGCGCTGGCGCAGCGCCAGGGCCTCGCGATGGGCCGCCACGGCGGCCGCATCGCGGTCCGCGGCCGGTCGCGGCTCCAATTCGAAGTGCCCGTGGGTGTCGACGCCGCGCGCCAGCATGGCGCTCGCCGGCCGGACCCGCGGCCGCATGTCCGGCGTCATGTAGCGCACCGCATAGCCGATCCGCCGCCTGGCCGAGCGGTTCGGCGGCGAGCCGTGCACCAAATCGATGTGGTGCAGCGACACGTCGCCCGGGCCCAGCGTGACGTCGACGGCCTGGTGCGCGTCGATCGCGAGGCCGATGACCTCGCCGCGCGACAGCGCATTGTCCTTCGCCCAGGTATCGGAGTGGGAGACCGGCCCCAACCGGTGCGTGCCCGGGATGAACTGCATCGCCGCATTGTCGGGACCACTGTCGGTCAGGGCAATCCAGGCGCTCACCAGCGCACCGCCGTCGAGGCCATAGGTGACCGAATCCTGGTGCCAGGCGATGTAGGACGCGCTGTGCGGATCCTTGCTGAAGATCGCCGACGCCCAGACCAGGATGTCCGGCCCGATCAGCGCCGCGACGACGTCGAGCAGCCGCGTATCGTGGACCAGCGCATCCAGCCAAGTGAACAGCAGATGCGGCTTGTAGCGCAAGATCTCGGTGTTCAGCCGCGGCCGTTCCGCGGGCGCATGCGCGCCCTCATAGGCATCGAGCCGCGCGAGACAAGCAGAAACGGCGGCCTCGGCGAACAGCCCGCGGGCAATGCAATAGCCGGCATCGCCGTATTGCTCGATATCCCTTGGCGTTAGCATGACGCCGAAAGCTCGCCGACGTCGATGGCGCGCATCAGCGCGGCACGCCCCGTTCGTCGTAACCAATGATCTCTTCCGGGGTGCGGCCATCCCGTGGCGGACGCTACGCACTTCGGCGGCCAATCGCCATCAGGCGCTCAGTGACGCCGGTTCGCTCGCCAGCTGTCTTATCATGCCCAGGCGGTCGGTGACGGTCTTGTTGGTTTAACCATGGATGCGGTATTATGGCGCAGTTACATGTGGCGCCCTATAGGGCACTGACAGTCGGCCGGCCTACCCTGACGGGATGGCAGACCAATATGTCGTTGCCGGCCTTGTCCGCCGCCGTCCCGCCCTAACTGGCGAGATCGAAGCAATTCACAAGCGGCTACGCCAGATGCTTGCCGAGCTAGAGCACCTGGACGCCACGCTCGTGATGTTCGACCCGAGTCACGTCGTGGAGTCGATCAAGCTCAAAGCGTTCCGTCCCCCAGAGGATTGGGCGCGCCGTGGTGAAATGACACGCATCGTGCTGAGCATACTCAGGCAGGCTGCGGAGCTCATTGTCCCCATTGCGGCTCCACCAATGTTCAATCAGATACAGCGCACAAAACAATGCCTTACCGTTGCCGGGAGAAGCAGTGCGCGAAACGATTTAGCGTTAAGACCGCAACGGTTATGGAGGGATCGAACCTGGGCTATAGGGCTTGGGCCTTCGCCATCTACCTCATGAATACCAATCTCAAAGGGGTATCAAGCATGAGGTTGCACCGCGAACTAGGGATCACACAGAAATCGGCGTGGTTCATGGCCCACAGGCTGCGCGAGGCGCTAAAATCAAACCGCGAGACTTTCGCCGGACCTGTCGAAGTTGACGAGACCTACATGGGCGGCAAAGAAAAGAACAAGCACGCCAACAAGAAGCTGAAAGCCGGGCGCGGCGCAGTCGGCAAGGCGATCGTTGTTGGTGCCAAGGACCGCGAGACGAACCGCGTGAGCGCCGCCGTGGTGGGCAACACGGATGTCAAAACGCTACAGGGTTTTGTCGGTGATCGCACTGCCAAAGGCGCGACGGTCTACACCGACGACCACGGCGGATATCAGGGGATGCCGTTCAAGCACGAAACCGTGAAACACAGCATCAGCGAATACGTGAACGGCATGGCGCACACGAACGGGATCGAATCGTTCTGGGCGCTGCTGAAGCGGGGCTACCACGGCACCTACCACCACATGAGCGAAAAGCACTTGGGTCGCTACATCAACGAGTTCTCCGGGCGTCATAATGACCGCCCTGCAGACACTATCGACCAAATGCAGTCGGTGGTTGCCGGCATGGTCGGGAAGCGGTTGATGTATCGGGAACTGATAGCCAAATGACCGAACAAGAACTACGCGACATCAAAATCCGTCTACTCGCTTTTGAGGACTTCTGTGACATCCTCATGCGGGTCAGCCCCGTCACCCCAGAGGTAGCCGGGATAATCATCAGAAACCTCGATGCCCAGATCCGCCGCCGTTTTCCTGCAAATATCCCTGACGGAATCCCTGGTCAGGCCGAGAAACGGGCGGCGTACGCGGATGCCATCAAAGATATCAAAAAGCGTTTCAGGGGTCGGAAAAGACGGTGAACGCTGTTGCTCAAGAAGAGAAACGCGCTCTTCCAAATCCTTGACATAGTTTGGAGTAGACATGCGACAGCCTCTTGGTAAGATGTCCAAGACGCTTCGCCTCCGTTTCGCCTTAGCCTGCCAGCCGTGCGGAACGCCCCCGAGCACCCTGGGAACTTACCGAGGAGCTATGCCATGGTCAACTCTGAACCCACCGCAGAGATTATTTCTTTGGCAAATCATAAACCTTGTCCAGCAACTCGCCGATTTGAGAAACGACCTGATTTACCACTTCCCCCGGATGGGGCATCTGTCGTTCAATTCCCGACAGCTGTTTTCGAAGCTGTGAAAGCTCTTCAAGCACAGTTGTGTCGAGAAACTCGCTGCACGCGCTACGAAGACTCTCCGCGTCTATTTCGAATACTTCATCTTGATTCAAGCCTTTCCGCCGAAGAACAAGGATGGCAGATTTGCGGAGATCGCTTTTAGATATGGCAAAGTCGTCCAGCTCGGCTGCTGGGGGTCTATCCGTATCGTCACTCATGACAACTTCTCCTTGTCGTGGGTTGGAGCCCCGCCCGCGGCAACGGGCGGGGCTCAGAGTATATCGCAGAAAATTTGTGTCAGAGGGGCTGAATCCAGGCAGCGCGTCAACCGTGGTTGACACGGGCACTGGTCGACTCCATCCTGCCTTCTAGGCAAACGGAGAATCCCATGACACAGACTCGGGCTAAACCGTCCAAGCGGCGAGAGTTCCCGGCCGCGCGAGAGATCGGCGTGGCACCTCGCCATCAGCCATCGAAGGTTGAACTAGAAGAGCCAATCCATCTTCCCGGTCCGTCGCCGGAAGATGTGGCGCGTATCGTCATACGGGGCGGAGCCCAGCGGCGCGAGCCTACTACAGACGCCGTTGAACCAGAGTGATGGCCTGGTTTTATACGCTGGCTTTCCTGCTGGGGAGCCTAGCCGGCGCATATCTCCTTGGTGATGGCCGCCCTTATTGACCACGCCGTCGCGATCGCGGTCGGAACTGGAGTGCTCGCCTTCTTCACCCCAGACGAGCCTTGGCACACGCGGGCGCTCGTCGCTGCAGGCATCTACGTCTTCATCAAGCTCGCAGTCCGGCAGGATCATGGCTGATACGCCTGCCCATGATGCTTCG
>CBDHDN010000050.1:0-14329 GCA_965261585.1 Alphaproteobacteria bacterium | reverse complement strand
GTCGGTGCACTAGGGTGCGAAATCGCCACGGGCGGAAGGGACCAGACATGATCAAGACGATTGCCGTGCCGTTGTTCGGCGCCGAGGGAGACGACGCGACGCTGGCCGCGGCCGTCGCGCTGGCCGAGCGCTGCCGCGCCCACATCGAGGCGGTTCACGTGACCGCCGACCCGCGCGCCTCGATCGCCATCGCGGCACCGGGGATGACGGCCTCGATGATCGACCAGATGGTGGCGGACGCGCAGCGGGAGGTCGACAAAAGGTCGGCCGCGGCACGCAAGACCTTTGCCAGTGTCGCCGGAGCGTTGCCGACCGTCGAGAAGCCGCCCGGACCGAACGGCGCCAGCACGGCGTGGCGCGAGGTCGAAGGGCAGCCGTCGGCCTGGGTCGAAAAAGGCACGGGCGGCTGTTCGACCTCATCGTGCTGCCGCACGCGACGACGGCGGAGCATATCGAGGCCACCCTCAGCATCGAGGCGGCGCTGTTCAGCACCGGCCGGCCGTTGATGGCCGTGCCGCGGGGGGGACTGGCACGGCGCCGTCGCGACGCGTGTCGCCATCGGCTGGGACGGCAGTGCCGAGGCGGCCCGCGCCGTCGCTGATGCGCAGCCCCTGCTGCGGCTTGCCGACAGCGTGGTCGTCATCGGTATCGGCGAGGCCCTCGGTGGCACCGGGTCACCCGATGCGCTGGCGGAAGCCCTGGCATGGCGCGGTATCCAGGCGGGGGCGACGCGGGCGGAGGAGGTCGACGGCGTCGGCGCCTCGCTGCTCGCCGCGGCCAACGCGGCCGACTGCGACCTTCTCGTCATTGGCGGCTATGGCCACAGCCGGCTGCGCGAGATGATCCTGGGCGGGGCGACCCGCGGTGTGCTGGGCGCTGGCACGCTGCCGGCCCTGATGAGCCACTGAGCCGCGGCATCCTGACCATCGAGGACTGCATCGCGTTGTGTGCGCTGACCGAGGCCGAGGTCGACGCGATCGCCGAGCATGAGCATGTACCCGAGATCGTTGCCGCCGAGATGGCCAACTATCTGATCCACACCGCCGACGGCGCCCCGCGCATTCGGCGCATGATCCTCGACGACATCGAACATGCGCGGGTCCATGGCGACCACGCCCATATGGCGCAGCTCGTGCATGTGCTACGACACTTCATCGCGGCACATGACGAACAGACGAGGACGAGACCACAGGAAAAGAGGCTGCCGTGCTGAAGAAAATCCGCCTGGAATTGGCCCGAACGGCCGAATATCCCAACGGGAACCCCGCCCACGGCTATGAAGTCATCGCGCCGCTCGGCGACGACGGTCACATCGACCCGGAGCAATGGCGCAAGCACCGCGACGCCTGCACGGTACGCCGCTTCGAGCCGCGCAAGGACGACGAGCACGGCCATCTAATCCACACGCAAGGCCGCCGCTGGGCCTTCCACTATGTTGACGAAAGTGAGCCGGTCGGAGATGAGTCGGGCTACCGCTTCGACAGCCATGTGTTTCGGCCGGGCGAGTACGTCTCGGTGCTAGAGCACGATGGCGAGACGCGGCTGTTCAAGGTGGCCTGGGTCAGGTAGGCTCGTGCGCGACGGAACAACGAAGCGACGCGCGCGCGGCGGACCCGCCGACACTGCCGGACGCGTGCAGCCGAGCGGCGATCTGGCCGCCGCGCACAGCGAGCGGCGCCTGCGCGCGGTGCTCGACGCCGCCATCGATTCGATTATTACAGAGGCACTAGAGTCCCAGCCCCTGGTGTAGCGCACCCGGTTCCTTGGACACAAGTTTGTCTCACGCGGCGGGCCTGATTGAGATCGCGGCGTGCCACGCCTGACGAGCTTGAGCGGGGCTCAGGTAGCCGTTCTTTTCGACGATCCACTGGGCATTGTAGAGTTCGACGAAGTCGCGGACGGCGTCCCGCAGCTCCGCGATGTTGCGGTAGATGCGACCATGGATGATCTGTTCCTTCAGCGTGCGATTGAACCGCTCGGCGACGCCGTTGGTCTGGGGCTCGGCGACGAAGGCGTAGGACGGCTGGATGCCCCAGAACTTGATCTGGTTGGTGAAGTGGTCCGACAGATACTGGGAGCCGTGATCCATCCGCAAGGCCAGCCCCCGAGCCGCGCCGGCCGCGGTCGAGCCATACAGCCCGGCAAGCCCCATGGAGATCGGCTGCAGGGCGGCGAAGCGGTCGCCGCGCTTGCAGACATGCCAGCCGACACACTCGGCGTTCCAATGCTCGACGGCGGTGAAGATCCAGCCCCAGCCGTCGTCCACCGTGAACACCCGAACGCCATCGGTGCCCCACATGAGGTTCGGGGCATGAGTGATGATCTCACCGTCATGGGGATTGCCGCCACGGCGGCGGCAGCGATGGGGCGAGAGCAGATTGTTCTCGCGCATCAGGCGGAGCACCCGCTTGCGGGCAACCCGGATGTCGCGACAGACCCGAAGCCGAGCCCAGACCTTGCGGTAGCCCTCGCCCTCCCAGGGCGATGCCTCCAGGTCGGCTTCGATCGCCACCAGCAGCGCCTGGTCCGAGATCGCGGGCTTCGGTCCCCGACGCTTTGCCGGCGGCTGCTCGGCGTGCTGGCCGGAGGTCATGGCGTAGAACGAGGAGCGGGCCATGCCCCAGGCGGCGCAGACCCGCCGCAGGCCGTAGGCCAGACCCGTGCCGGGCGAGGTGGCGGCACTCATCGCCGCGACCTCCGCCGCCCCAAAGGGCCGAAGGTCTCCGTCTTGGCCTCCAGCAGTTCCACCTGCATGGTCAACTCTCCGATCCGCTTCATGGCGCTATCCAGTTCCGCCTGCACCGGATCGCCCTTGCGTTGCTTGAGCGAGGCGTCGATCCCGCCGATCGCTTTCTCACGCCACTGCTCGAGCCGGAAGATCTCTACGCCCAACTGGCGCGACAGAAGTTGCACCGGCTCGTCACGCAAAAGCCGCAGAACGACCTCACGCTTGCGCGCCACCGTCCATCGCTGGCCAAGTCCCAGCGGGCCTGCCGGCAAAGCCTGGCCTGGGGAAAACGTGGACGAGCCAAGCTCGCCCGCATTTACCACAGGCCCATCAACAGCAACTTTCTTCTCAAAATTATCGGTCATGTTCCGGTCCTCCTTGGACACTTCGATTAAGCCAATTCTGTGTCCAAGGAAATCGGGTCCGACTCAGTCCCAGCCCCTGGCCTAGTCGTCGGTTGCAGTCTTGCAGTAGTTCCAAACTGTCCCTTTGGCGATGCCCAACTCGCTGGCGATCGCGCCCAGCGAGCGACCCCGGCTATGCAGTTCGGCGATGCGCCTCCGCTTCGCCAGCGGGATGCGTGGCCGGCTGATGCGTCGGCCCTGCGCCCTGGCACGGGCCATTCCTGCCTTGACGTTGTCGGCGATGAGATCGGACTCGAACTGGGCCAGGCTGGCCATGATGCCGAAAAGCAGGCGGCCTTGCGGCATCGTCGTGTCGATCGATTCGTTTAGCGACACCAGGTCCACGCCCAGCGCCTCGAGTTCGGCGGAGAGGGTGACGAGCGCTCGCAGGGATCGGGCCAATCGCGAGAGCCGGAACACGACCAGCACGTCGACCTCACGTCGCCGGATGGCCTGCATCATCTCTTGGTAGGACGGTCTATCCTCCGTGCGGCCCGAGGCCTGGTCGACAAATTTGCCGGCGACCCTGAAGCCGCGGTCCGCCGCATACTTGCGGAGCTGCCGCAGCTGAGTCTCGGGGTTTTGGCCATTGTCGCTCGTGGACACCCGGGCATAAAGAGCAGCGCGCTTCATAAAGTGACTTTATCACCTCCGTGCAAGAAGGACCTCCTTATTGAACGACCATATTCGGCACAGAGCACGCTGCAAGTACATGGATTTAGCGCGTCGGCGCGACCGACCCTATTTGAACGCGCCCACCATGGACGTAAGAGGGAGCGAAAATCCGCGCAAAGCTGGGGGCGTGGCAAACCTCTAATGTCCGCTTCCGGCGCATCTGCTTCCGGTGTACCCCAGAGAGCCGACGTTTCTGGCGTCGTCCCTGACTTCCGGAGATGACCCATAGCCGACTCTCCGAAACCCCCGCGGTGATCCGTCGCGGACTCGTCGCAGCTGTCGCGGCCGCTTACAGGTTGGTTCTGTGTCGCACGGGAGTGCTCGCAAGCTCCTGAAACTGCCGCATTATTGGCGGAGCCGATGACCTCCTTCGCCCTCATGGGTGCAGGATTCGCGGCGGCCCGGAACCTGTCAACGACTTTGAGACACCGACGGTTTCTATTTACTGACTCGTTTCTCCTGTTGTGGAAGTGGCGGGTGGGTTGATCCAGACGGCTTCGGGAAGCGGGGCGGGTTTCGGGGTGCCGTGGACGAAGCGTTCGGGGTGAAGGGCCCAGGCGGCTTGCAGGGTACGTCCGCGCTGAGCCAGCACATCCGGTGCCCGGTGATGATGGACATCATCGGGGGTGAGCATCGCGATCCCGGCATGGCGGTGCTCGGTGTTGTACCAGGGGAAGAACGACCGGCAGAAGGCGATGGAGGCGGTAATGTCTTCGAAGCGCCCAGGGAAGCCGGGGTGATACTTCAGGGTCTTGAACTGCGCTTCGGAGAACGGGTTGTCATCGCTGACCTGGGGGCGGCTCAGAGAGCGGGTGACCCCGAGGTCGGCGAGGAGTTGGGCGGTACACTTGCTGGTCATCGGCGCGCCGCGGTCCGAATGCAGGGTGAGCACCTGGGGCTCGATGCCTTGCTTGAGACAGGTTTCCTCGATCAGCGTCGCGGCGAGCGCGGCGTTCTCCCGATCGGCAACCATCCAGCCCACGACGCAGCGGCTGAAGATGTCGAGCAAGACATAGAGGTAGAAGGACGTCCAGCGTTTGGGCCCCCGGAGCCGGGTGATATCCCAGGACCAGGTCTGGTTGGGGCCCGTGGCCACCAGCTCGGGCTTGGTGTAGCAGGGATGACTGCGCTGATTGCGCCGCTCTCGCACCGGCTGGTTCGCGGCCAGGATCCGGTACATCGTGCGTTCGGCGCACAGATACTGGCCTTCATCGAGCAGCGTCGCGACGACCTCGGCCGGTGACCGGTCGACGAAGCGCGGGCTGGCGAGCACGTCGAGGACGTGCGCGCGTTCGGACGCACACAGGGCCCGGGCGGGCGTAGGACGGGGCTGCTGATGCCCGGGAGCGGGCCTCTGACGACGGTAGAAGGAAGCCCGTGGCACCCCCAGCGCTCGGCACGCCGGCGCCACGCCGACCTGCGATGCGAGCGGCTGGACGGCCATCAGCAGTCCTTCCCGTGTTCGAGGCTGAATCCCAGCAGCCCGGCAACTTTTCCCTGGACGTCCAGGATCGTATGGGCGGTGTGCAGCTCCTTCTCCAGCCGAGCCACTTTCGCCTCGAGCTCGTGCACCTTCGCGCTGAGGGGGTTGCGCTCGGCGGGCTTCCGACCGCGTTTGCTCGGGGTCAGGCCTTGAAGCGACCCCTCACGCCGCGCCCTGCGCCATTCCGTCAGATGGGAGCTGTACAGCCCCTCGCGGCGAAGCAGCCGGCCCACCTCGCCGGGCTGCGTGCAGCTCTCTGCCTCCTCCAGAATCCGCAGTCGATACTGCGCGGTGAACTTGCGCCTCTTCGGCTTGGCCACGACCTCCGGGTCCGGCGTTGGCCGCGCGTGGCTGGCTCCGGCCCCGGGGGCCTCGTCGCGACGCTCCTCGACCCCCAGGGCCGGAGCGTCCATCTCTTGCAATGTCATCGATTCTCTCTCTGCGGTCATTGGTATTCACCTCCACCGCCCTACAGTAATTCCAAGGGGGCCGGTGTCTCAGTGAGGTTGGCAGAGAGGGGCCGGAGGTGCTCGTCTAAGGTACGGCTCCGTCGCGGTGTCGGGATTCCTTACACCCGCAGATCGATGCACACGGCGCTCGCCATACCCCAAACGCGGCATGCCGACCCATTCGAGGGCGGTCTGTGTCGGCCGCGCTTACAACGAGCGTCGGGCCGTCTTTCAGGTTCGCTTTGGTAACCCTTTGAAAACCATACCGACATCGGGGCTTGGCGCAGAACTTGCTTCACTGTTGCGATAGTGCCAATGGCAAGCTGGGTGAGATCTATGGCTTTCAAAGCCTCCCTCGAAGGCGGGGCAGACTACATCCCATGCTCGGTAGCCGCGCAGCTAACGCACCGGGCGCCTCCCACGGGTTCTGGCGTCGACGCGCGATTCAGGCCATTCGGAAAGCGTTGGCCAGCCGTCGTCGCAGTCGTTGTCACGACTGCCGCTGTAGCCGGCGCTCTTGCCGTCTACCGCGGGACTTCCGTGAGCGCGGAGAGTAGCCCAAGTGGCTTTGCGATCGCTGCCGCCATGGCGAACATCGGCTCTGTGGACGACGCGACGGTTGCGACAATGCACACAGAGGTGCATCCGGCGGAGGTGCAACCGGTCGTCCAGCCAGGCAGCCCTCCGGCATGCGACCCCGGCGAGACTGCTACCGGTGCAACCCTCGCCGTGACGGCCACCGCTCTCAACGTCAGAGTTGGCCCTGGGACGAAGTTCAAGCCGCTGATCAACCAGCGGGCGTCCAAGGATTCCGGACGCACCGTGTATGTTCAGCTGGATCACCCGACCAAGGTGTTCGAGGTGTGCCGCAGCGGTGGTTGGTCACAAGTCCAGGTGGTCGAGCCATTTGCCTCCACGGGCTGGGTCGCGAACCGATACCTGGCGGAGCAGTAGGCCGCAAGTCGGCTGGTTCCGGTCCGCGCCGAGCGGGTGCGTCGGTCCGGACGGACACCGGGCTGGGTTAGTCGGATGCCGACTTTCATAGGAGCTCGCGACGGCCCTCACACTTCGACCCGCGTCGGCATGAACGAACCGGAGCCCTTTCGTCATGTCGGTATGGGCTTCCCTCTGAGCCGATCGCGATGCGGCGCAGGATATCGGCGAACCAGATCTAAACTAAAAGGACGGAGACCTCGGCCATCTGAACTGAAGAGGCATGATTGCCGATCCTACATTTTGCCGCGCGCTGTGCCCCGCCGCGGTGTAGTCTGCGTATCATAGAGACAACGACAACAAGCTACGGGGAGGGTCGCTTGACACCGGGACAATTCGAATATCATCGGACGCAGAGCGTCGACGAAGCGGTCGCGCTGCTCGCCCGCTTCGGAGATGATGGCAAGATCCTTGCCGGCGGCCACAGCCTGATCCCCATGATGAAGCTGCGGCTCGCCGCGCCGGCACATCTCATCGACATCAACGCGATCGACGAGCTGAGGAGTATCCGGGAACGCGGGGATACCGTAGTGATCGGCGCCGCCGTAACCCAGGCCGAGATTCTGGCCTCGGATCTGATCCGCAAGGCGTGCCCGATCGTGGCCGAGGCGGCCGAGCTGATCGCGGATCCGCAGGTGCGCAACTGCGGCACCATCGGGGGCAACGTCGTGAACGGCGACCCGGGAAACGATCAGCCGGCGGTGATGATGGCGCTCGGCGCCTCGTACGTCCTGCGGGGACCGGACGGCGAGCGCACGGTCCCGGCGGCGGACTTCTACGAGGGCACCTATGTAACGTCGCTCGCCGAGAACGAGCTGCTGACCGAGATCCGCATTCCGAGGCCGGCCGCCGGACATGGCTGGTCGTATCAAAAGATGAAGCGCAAGGTCGGCGACTTCGCGACGGCCGCCACCGCTGTCGTCCTGACGGTGAAGGGCGGCCGTTGCGAACAGGCGAGGATCGCGCTCACCAACGTGGCGCCAGCACCGTTCCTGGCGATGGAGGCCGCTGCCGCCATCGCCGGCAAGGCGATCGACGACGCGGCAGTCCAGGACGCCGCGGACCGCGTCATGGCCGTCGCCGATCCGGTCAGCGACCTGCGCGGCCCGGCGGAGTTTCGGAAACACATGGCGGCGGAGATGACGCGCCGCGCGTTGCGCGCCGCGGCCGCGCGCGCCGGGGAGGGCTAAGTCATGGCGACTAACGTATCGCTGACGGTGAACGGAGCGAGTGTCGAAGCCGCGGTCGAGGATCGCACGCTGCTGATCCACTTCCTGCGGGAGCATCTGAACCTGACCGGTGCCCATATCGGCTGCGAGACCACGCACTGCGGTGCCTGCACGGTCGACCTCAACGGCAAGTCGGTCAAGTCGTGCACGGTCCTGGCCGTGCAGGCCGACGGCGGCGCGGTCATGACAGTCGAGGGCCTGGCCGCGGGCGCCACGCTGCACCCGTTGCAGGAGGGCTTCCTGGAGGAGCACGGGCTGCAATGCGGCTACTGCACGCCGGGCATGCTGGTGCGCTCCTACCGCCTGCTGCAGGAGAACCCGGACCCCACGGATGGGGAGATCCGCCAGGGCTTGTCCGGCAACCTGTGTCGCTGCACGGGCTATCAGAACATCGTCAAGGCGGTGCGCTACGCCGCCGACAAGATGAACAAAGAGGAGGCCGCCTGATGACCAATCTTGCAACCGCCTCGCTGGATGAGCGGGAGAAGTCGCTGGGCGGCATTGGCACGTCGCGCAAGCGCAAGGAGGACGGGCGCTTCATTCGCGGCCAGGGCAACTATGTCGACGACGTCAAGCTGCCCGGCACGGTGTTCGGCGACTTCGTGCGCAGTTCCTACGCCCACGCCCGCGTCAAGTCTATCAACACCGAGGCGGCCAAGGCCCTGCCCGGTGTCTTGGCGGTGCTGACGGCGGAAGACCTGATTCCGTTGAACCTGCACTGGATGCCGACGCTGGCCGGCGACACCCAGGCCGTGCTGGCCCACGAGAAGGTACATTTCCAGAACCAGGAGATCGCCTTCGTGGTCGCCGAGGACCGCTACGTCGCGGCCGATGCGATCCAGCTGGTTGAGGTCGACTACGAAGAGTTGCCGACCCTGGTCGACCCGAAGAAGGCGCTCGACCAGGACGCACCTGTGCTGCGCGAGGACGCGGTCGAGAAAGACAGTGTCGGCCAGGGCGCGCGCCGGCACCCCAACCATATCTTTGCCTGGGAGGTCGGCGACAAGGCCGCCACCAAGCAGGCGTTCGACAGCGCCGAGGTCACGGTCAGCGAGGAGATGCTCTACCAGCGCGTCCACCCCTGCCCGATGGAGACGTGCGGTTGCGTCGCGTCGATGGATCCGGTCGCCGGCAAGCTGACGCTGTACGGCACGTTCCAGGCGCCCCACGTCATCCGCACCGTGGTGTCGCTGATCGCGGGCTTGCCGGAGAGCAGCATCCGGGTGATCTCGCCGGATATCGGCGGCGGCTTTGGCAACAAGGTCGGCGCCTACCCCGGCTATGTCTGCGCGATCGTCGCCTCGATCGTGCTCGGCCGCCCGGTCAAGTGGATCGAGAGCCGGATCGACAATATCTCGACGACCGCGTTCGCGCGCGACTATCACATGAAGGGCGAGCTCGCCGCCGACAGCCGTGGCAAGATCAAGGCGTTGCGGGTGCACGTGCTGGCCGATCACGGCGCCTTCAACAGCCATGCGCAGCCGTCGAAATGGCCGGCCGGCTTTTTCAACATCGTGACCGGCAGCTACGACATCCCGGTCGCCTACTGCGCGGTCGACGGGGTGTTCACGAACAAGGCGCCGGGCGGCGTCGCCTATCGCTGCTCGTTCCGGGTGACCGAGGCGTCCTATCTGATCGAGCGCATGATCGACGTGCTGGCGCAGAAGCTCGGCGTCACCAAGGCCGAGATCCGCACACGCAACTTCGTTCAGCCCGAGCAGTTCCCCTACACCTCGTCGCTCGACTGGGAATACGACAGCGGCGACTACCCGGCGGCCCTGCAGAAGGTGCTGGCCGCGGTCGGCTACGACGATCTGTTGAAGGAACAGGCCGAGAAGCGTCAGACCGGCGAGCTGATGGGCATTGGCATCGCCACTTTCACCGAAATCGTTGGCGCCGGCCCCTCCCGCAACTGCGATATCCTGGGCATCAGCATGTTCGACAGCTGCGAGATCCGGGTGCACCCGACGGGCAGCGCGATTGCCCGGCTGGGCACGAAGTCGCAGGGCCAGGGCCACGAGACGACCTATGCCCAGATCATCGCCAGCGAGATCGGCATCCCGTCCGACGACATCACGATCGAGGAAGGCGACACCGACACCGCGCCCTACGGGCTCGGCACCTATGGCTCGCGCTCGACCCCGGTCGCCGGGGCAGCGGCGGCGCGGGCCGGCCGCAAGATCCGCGAGAAGGCGCAGAAGATCGCCGCCCACATGCTCGAGGTCAGCGAGGCCGACCTGGAGTGGGAGATCGACCGCTTCAAGGTCAAGGGCCTGCCGGACAAGGCGGCGACCATGAAGGAAATCGCCATGGCCGCCTACAGCAACGTGCCCGAGGGCATGGAGCACGGCCTGGAGGTATCGGACTACTACGACCCGCCGAACTTTACCTTCCCGTTCGGCGCCTATGTCTGCGTCGTCGATATCGACCGGATGACCGGCGAGGTCGCGATCCGGCGCTTCTATGCGCTCGACGACTGTGGCACCCGGATCAACCCGATGGTCATCGAGGGCCAGGTGCATGGCGGGCTGGCCGAGGCGTTCGCCATCGCCATGGGCCAGGAGGTCGTGTTCGACGAGATCGGCAACGTCATGGGCGCGAGCTTCATGGACTACTTCGTGCCGACGGCGGTGGAGACGCCGGTCTGGGAGACGGACTTTACCGTCACGCCGTCGCCGCACCATCCGATCGGCGCCAAGGGCGTTGGCGAATCGCCAAACGTCGGCGGCGTCTCGGCGATCTCCAACGCGGTCGTCGATGCGTTCGCCCATCGGGGCGTCACCCACATGCCGATGCCGCATACACCGTGGCGGGTGTGGCAGACGCTCAACGAGCTGGGCCTCAACAAGTAGCCGACCCCGACAGCACGGCGCCGGTAGCGGGGCTATAATGCCCCGCTACGCTTTTGCGCGGGATGAGGAGCGCGACTTGGACTGGCGTGAGATACAACGGCGGGCGGCCCGCGTCGGCTATGTCGTCGATCCCGACTTCGCCATGGCCGTCGTGCTGATGCGACGGCTGCAGCGGCCGCTGCTGATCGAGGGCGAGGCCGGGGTCGGCAAGACCGACGCGGCCAAGGCCCTGGCCGAGATCCTGAGCACCAAGCTGATCCGCCTGCAGTGCTACGAGGGCCTCGACGCCAACGCCGCCGTCTACGAATGGAACTACCAGCGCCAGCTGTTGGCCATCAAAATCCGCGAGAACGAGGCGCTGTCGGCCAAGGAGAAGGAAGCTCACATCTTCACCGAGGACTTCCTGCTGCGCCGCCCGCTGCTGCAAGCCATCGCGTCGAAGACACCGCCGGTGCTGCTGATCGACGAGATCGACCGCGCCGACGAGGAGTTCGAGGCCTACCTGCTGGAAGTGCTGTCCGACTATCAGATCAGCATCCCGGAGCTGGGCACGATCGAGGCGGTCAGCATCCCCCATGTCGTGCTGACATCAAACGCCACGCGCGAGTTGAGCGACGCGCTCAGGCGGCGCTGCCTTTACTTCTATCTGGACTTCCCGGACGAAGCGAAAGAGCTGCAGATCGTGGCGGCACGCGTTCCCGACATCGAGCAGAAGCTCGCCGGCCAGATCGTGCGCTTCGTGCAGGGCCTGCGGCGCGAGGACCTGGAAAAGAAGCCGGGCGTGGCGGAAACACTGGACTGGGCGCGGGCGCTGCTCGGCCTTGGCGTGGCGACGCTCGATGCCGATCCGGGCGCGCTGCGCCAATCGCTGCTGTGCCTGCTCAAGACGCGGCACGATCGCGATGCGGTAGCGCCAGAGGTCGTCGAGCGCATGGTAGCGAGGGCCGTGTGACGGCGTCCGTCGTCCCCATCGACAACGGCGCGCCTGGGGTCGTCAGCCGGCTCTTGGGGTTCGTCCGCCTCGCCCGCGACAACGGCTTTCGGCTTGGCATTCGCGAGGGCGTCGACGCGCTGATCGTGGCCGGGGAGTCGGGCCTGCTGTCGCCGCAGCTCATGCGGGCCACGCTCAAATCCCTGCTGTGCAGCTGCGCTGACGACTGGCGGCGGTTCGATGCCCTTTTCGATGCCTATTGGCTGCGCCGCGGCATGCGGCAGGCCGTAGCACGGCGAGGCCGTGCGCGCGTCCTGTCGGGCGTCGGCGACGGACGCGCCGCGCGAAGCCCGGAGCGCGCGGCAAGCCCGGATACCGCCGACGCGGAGGGCGCCGGGCGGCGTAGCGGCGCGAGCAGCAAGGAATTGTTGGCGCGCACCGATCTGCGGCATCTCAACGACCCGCACGAGCTGGCCCAGGTCTATGAACTGGCGGAGCGCCTGGCAGTACGCATGCGCAAGCGCGTGACGCGGCGCCATCGGGCGCGCGCGCGCGGCCGCGTTGTCGACATGCGCACGACGATACACCGCAGCCTGCGCAGCGGCGGCATGCCCCTCGACCTGGCCTACCGCCAGCGCCGGGAACGCCCCATCCGCCTCGTCACCATGCTCGACGCCAGCGGCTCGATGAGCCTCTACAGCACGTTCTTCATGCGTTTCGTCCGCGGCATCGTCGAGAACTTCGCTGAGGCCGAGGCCTTCGTTTTCCACACGCGGCTCGTTCATGTCAGCGCGGTGCTGCGGGAACGCGACATCGAGAAGGCAGTCGACCGCATGAACGTGATCTCGGCCGGCTGGGGCGGCGGCACGCGGCTCGGCGCCTGCCTGGAGACCTTCAACACCAACTATGCCAAGACCGTGCTAAATTCGCGCACCGTGGTGATGATCTTCAGCGACGGCTACGATACCGGCGACCCGGCGGCGCTGGGCCGGCAGCTACAGGCGCTCGGGCGGCGCGCCCGCCGCATCGTCTGGCTCAACCCGCTGCTCGGCTGGCCGGGCTATGAGCCGGTGGCCCAGGGCATGGCGGCGGCGTTGCCGCATATCGACCTGTTCGCGCCGGCCCACAACCTGGAAAGCCTCGCGGCCCTGGAGCCGGCGCTGTGCGAGCTTTAGTCCGATGAGCCAAGACGACATCGCCAAATTCACCGAGCGATTGCAGCGCGAGGAGCGGCCCTACGCGGTTGCCACCGTCGTGCGCAGCCTGAACACGACGTCGGCCAAACCGGGCGCGAAGGCGGTGATTGCGGCAGACGGCACGATGGCAGGCTGGGTCGGCGGCGGCTGCGCCCAGCCCGCCGTGCGCGACGCCGCGAGGCAGGCGATCGAGGACGGCCGGGCGCGGCTGATCCGCATAGAGCCCGAAACCGGCGATGGCGGCGCCGTCGGCCTGGAGGCCTATACCGCCCACTGCCACAGCGGCGGCACGCTCGACATCTTTGTCGAGCCCATGCTGCCGCCGCCGGAGCTGATCGTCATCGGCGACTCGCCGGTCGGTGCCGTGCTGGCCCGGCTGGCCGGCAACGTCGGATTCAGCGTTTCGGTCACGGGCGCGGGGAACGATGCGATCGACCTCACGCCGGTGCGCGCCGGCGCGGTACGGTTCATCGTCGTTGCAACGCAAGGACGGAAGGATCTGCGGGGGCTCCAAGCCGCCCTCGCCGCGGCGCCGTTGTGGATCGGCTTTATCGCGAGCCGACGTAAGGCGGCCAAGCTGTCGCAAGAGCTCGTCGATGCGGGCGCCGCGCCGGCGCTGGTGGCGCGCATCCGGAGCCCCGTCGGCCTCGATATCGGCGCCGTTACGCCGGAGGAGATCGCCGTTTCGATCCTGGCTGAGATCATGCGCGAGCGCCGGGCCATGCTGGCGGCGGCGGTCACCGAGGACGTGGGCCCGGCGGCCACGGGACGCCAGGGGCGTTCCGCGGCCGCCGAGTAACGAGCCGTCTGACGCCATGACCGTCGCCATGACGATCTCGGCCCTCTTGCTGGCCGCCGGCGAATCGCGCCGCATGGGGGACGCGAACAAGCTGCTGCTGCCGATCGCCGGCGAACCGTTGGTCCGTCGCACGGCACGGCGGCTGCTCGCCGCCGACGTACAGGAGCTTGTCGTCGTACTCGGCCACGAGCCGGCGCGGGTCGCCGAAGCGCTGGCCGGCCTGCCGCTGCGCACCGTCGTCAACGATCGCTACCGCGACGGACAGATGACGTCGGTCCATGCCGGCCTGACGGCGCTGCAGCGCGGGTGTGCCGGCGTCATGATCTGCCTGGCGGACCAGCCGCTGCTGTCGACCGCCGACTACGTTGCGCTGATCGATGCCTTCGGGCGGCGCGGCGACAAGTCGATCCTCGTACCGACGCACGACGGCCAGCGGGGCAACCCGATCGTGCTGGCCGACGAGCACCGTGGGGCAATACTGGACCGCCAGGCCAATCTCGGCTGCCGGCACCTCGTCGACCGCAATCCTGATCTGGTCATGACCGTCGCATTCGACTCCGCCGGCTACGTCGCAGACATGGATACTGCCG
>CBDHDN010000049.1:0-19095 GCA_965261585.1 Alphaproteobacteria bacterium | reverse complement strand
GGGCAGGGCACGGCACGGCCGCTTGCGCCGGTGCGCCCCACGCCTGGGCGCCGCGCGCCTGCGCCCATGGGCTTGCAAGCTCAGCCGCAGCCAGTTGTAGCTGCGCTTGAAGCCGTGATCGGCCACCAGCTTCTCGTGGAAGTGCTTGGCCGTGAAGTCCCAGTAGCGGGTGTCGAACAACTCCAGCACCCGCGCCACCTCGTCCACCGGCGCGCGCCGCGCCGAGAGGCGGCCCAGGCGGCGGTCGTAGAGACCGTCGGCTCCCTCCGCCTCGTAGCGGTCGCGCCAGCGCCGGAAGGTGCGCTCCGAGACACCCAGAACCTCCGCCGCCTCCGCCTGGCTCAAGCCACCCCGATGGGTGCGCCCGTAAACCTCCTCGAACTTCATCAATCTCAGTCCCTGTACCTGCTCCGTCCGACGCATCGCCTCCCTCCATGGCTTGGAGGCGTTCTAAAACCGGACAGATCATCTGGTACATAAACCGGTCAACTCAGAATGTTCTCGACACGGGCCAGCGCTGGGATGGACGGATGACCTCACTGCGGGTAGGATAAGACCGTGCATCATTCCATAACACGTCGAATAGGGAGGAGATCATGAAGTATCTCGGTAAACTCGCTGCTGCAGCGTTGGTCATGGTGGCCGCTTCTGGGGCCAATGCCCAATCGGATCCGGTAAAAATCGTCGCCATCTCGCACATGCAAACCGCATCAGATTTCGGCAATGTCGTCAGGAATGGGGCCGAAGCGGCGGCCAAGGAACTCGGCGTGGACCTCCAATACTTCGCGAACGAGATCTATGACGTGGTCTGGATGGGTCAGACTGTGGCGGCCGCCGTCGGCACGCGGCCGGATGCCATTGCTGTGTCGTTGCCCGATGCCGACGCTCTCGGACCTTCTATCAAGCTCGCTGTCGACGCCGGCATACCCGTAATCACCTTCAACAGTGGCATCGGGATTTCCAAAGAACTCGGCGCTCTCTTGCACGTTGGTCAGGCGGAGACCGAGGCCGGGTTTGGCGCCGGCGTCCGGCTGCGCGAAGCGGGTGGGACGCAGGGCCTGTGTATCAATCACGAGGCTGGCAACGTTGCCCTAGACGAGAGGTGTCAGGGTTTTGAGGAAGGGTTCGAGGGACCGGTTACCGTACTCACGACAGGGATTGATCCGACGGAGTTCCGCAACGCCGTCGCTGCGCACCTGCAACAGAATCCGGAGACTGATTCTGTTATCATTCTTTGGGCCGCACTCGTTGATCCGCTCGTCGCGGCAGTGGAGGCGGTGGACCGGCAAGGCACGGTCAAGTTGGGGACATTTGATCTGAACGAAAACGCTCTTAACTTCGTGCTTGACGGCACCGTCGAGTTTGCCATCGATCAACAGGGTTTTCTCCAGGGTTACATGCCGATCGTGATGCTGAACAACTACGTGCGGTACGGTATTCTCCCATCGAACGATGTACTCAGAACGGGGCCTTCGTTCGTAACGAAGGATAACGCAGCTCAGGTCATCGATCTGGCAAAGCAGGGTATTCGCTGATCGGCCCGCCGGGGCGGCCGACAGGCCGCCCCGGTCACCTTGCGTATCTCTTATGTGAGCGAACATGGTTGACCAGCCTATAGGGGGGGTCGCACCTGTCGACCGACCGGGCGAGGCCGCAGCCGACCAACAGCTGGTCAAGACTTCGTTGCTGCGAAAACTGCTGCGCAGGCCCGAGTTGGGCGCCGTTGGCGGCACGATTCTGGTGTTCGCTTTCTTCGGTGTTGTCGCGGCCGACACCGGCATGTGGAGTGTGCGTGGAATCATCTCGTTCCTCGAGGTTTCGGCACAGCTCGGCATGCTCGCCGCTGCGATGTCGCTGCTGATCATCGCCGGTGAGTTCGACTTGTCGGTCGGTTCGATGATCGGTGCCGCCGGCATGGTCATGTCGATCTGCGCGTCAACGCTTGGCTGGCCGATGTGGGTCTGCATCTTCGCCGCTTTCGCGTTTGCCCTAAGCGTAGGCTTCCTGAACGGCCTGATCGTGGTCAAGACGGGCGTGCCTTCGTTTGTCGTCACTCTGGCCGGTTTGTTCGTGCTGCGTGGGGCCACCATCGGCTGCACCCGACTGATCACCAATCTAACGCAGATCCCCGGTATCCGGGGGCTGGCCGAGGGAGATTGGCTGGCGCCATTGTTCTCTTCGGACGTGTTCCAGTTCGCTTTTGTCTGGATGGCCGAAGAGGGTTGGATTCGAACGTTTCGCAGTGGCCGGCCGGAGGTCGTCGGTGTCCCAGTCGAGATACTCTGGTGGCTCGGACTCACTGCGCTCGCAACATGGATCCTGCTGCGAACCGGCTTTGGGAACTGGATATTTGCAACCGGCGGCGCTAAGGAGGCGGCGCGCAACCTTGGCGTGCCGGTCGACCGTGTTAGGATCATTCTCTTTATGGGCACGGCAGGGGCTGCGGCGTTATTCGCGGTGATCCAGGTGTTGAATGCGGGTTCGGCCGACACCTTGAGGGGGTTGTTGAAGGAATTCGAGGCGATCATTGCGGTCGTCGTCGGCGGCACGCTTTTGGCCGGTGGTTACGGGTCGGCCATCGGCGGGATGTTCGGCGCCTTGATCTTCGGAACCGTTTCGTTGGGCATTTTCTTCACGGGCGTGGACACGGACTGGTTCAAAGCGTTCGTCGGTATCGCCTTGCTGATTGCCGTCCTCTTCAACAACTACATCCGCCGCAAGGTCACGCAGGTGCGCCAATGACGGCGCCGCCGCTCCTCGAGCTGGTCTCCATCACCAAGCTCTTCGAGTCCGTCGTCGCTCTGAACGACGTGTCGATGAACCTCATGGCCGGTGAGGTATTGTGCCTCTTGGGCGACAACGGCGCCGGCAAGTCGACACTGATCAAGATCCTCTCGGGCGTGCATCACCCGACGAGGGGACGGATGCTGGTTGACGGCAAGGTAACGAGGTTCTCCTCGCCCAGGGCGGCGCTCGACCGTGGCATCGCAACGGTGTACCAGGACTTGGCGGTCGCTCCGCTGATGAGCGTCGCACGGAATTTTTTCATCGGGCGTGAACCCAAGAAGGGATGGGGCCCGCTACGCCGTTTCGACGCCGAGTTCGCAGCCCGCGTGTCGCGCGCGGAGATGGCGCAGATCGGCATCGACGTGCGCGATCCCGATCAAGCGGTGGGAACGATGTCCGGCGGCGAGCGTCAGAGTCTCGCAATCGCGCGGGCGATCCATTTTGGCGCACGAGTTCTTATTCTCGACGAGCCGACGTCTGCGCTGGGCGTCCATCAGGCGGCCGTCGTGATCAAGCTTATCGCCCGGGCGCGCGTCCGCGGCCTCGGCACCATCTTCATCACCCACAACGTCAACCACGCCTTTCCGGTGGCCGACCGCTTCACGATCCTCAATCGCGGCCAGAGCATGGGCACGTTCGCCAAGAAGGACGTGAGCCGGATGGAGATCATGAACATGATGGCGGCCGGTCGCGAGATGGACAAACTCACGAAAGAGATCGAGGCCATTGAGCGAAGCGGGCGTGATGGCGCCGCGGCTGCAGATCTTCCGGCGTAACAAACGCTGGGCCTACGCCGAACTAGCCACCATCCAGCGAAACGCGACGGTGGGTCCGCTTAGCCCTCATCTTCAGGACCTTCGGGCCACGATGTCGGCTTTTCCGCTGTTTTGTCCGTTTTACCGCGCGTACGATGCGGAGGGGAAGGGACAAACGAAAATGAGCTACGAACCGCTTGCCGAAGTACGCAAAGCGCGCAGGGTCGATTGGTATCGTTGCCCAATCGAAGGCGCCAAGCTGCGTGAGCTTTCGAAGCGAAGCGACCTGCAGGGGTGGTTCCAGGCCGGGGGACACTTAGCTCTGTTTGTAGCGCACCCGGTTCCTTGGACACAAGTTTGTCTCACGCGGCGGGCCTGATTGAGATCGCGGCGTGCCACGCCTGACGAGCTTGAGCGGGGCTCAGGTAGCCGTTCTTTTCGACGATCCACTGGGCATTGTAGAGTTCGACGAAGTCGCGGACGGCGTCCCGCAGCTCCGCGATGTTGCGGTAGATGCGACCATGGATGATCTGTTCCTTCAGCGTGCGATTGAACCGCTCGGCGACGCCGTTGGTCTGGGGCTCGGCGAGGAAGGCGTAGGACGGCTGGATGCCCCAGAACTTGATCTGGTTGGTGAAGTGGTCCGACAGATACTGGGAGCCGTGATCCATCCGCAAGGCCAGCCCCCGAGCCGCGCCGGCCGCGGTCGAGCCATACAGCCCGGCAAGCCCCATGGAGATCGGCTGCAGGGCGGCGAAGCGGTCGCCGCGCTTGCAGACATGCCAGCCGACACACTCGGCGTTCCAATGCTCGACGGCGGTGAAGATCCAGCCCCAGCCGTCGTCCACCGTGAACACCCGAACGCCATCGGTGCCCCACATGAGGTTCGGGGCATGAGTGATGATCTCACCGTCATGGGGATTGCCGCCACGGCGGCGGCAGCGATGGGGCGAGAGCAGATTGTTCTCGCGCATCAGGCGGAGCACCCGCTTGCGGGCAACCCGGATGTCGCGACAGACCCGAAGCCGAGCCCAGACCTTGCGGTAGCCCTCGCCCTCCCAGGGCAATGCCTCCAGGTCGGCTTCGATCGCCACCAGCAGCGCCTGGTCCGAGATCGCGGGCTTCGGTCCCCGACGCTTTGCCGGCGGCGGCTCGGCGTGCTGGCCGGAGGTCATGGCGTAGAACGAGGAGCGGGCCATGCCCCAGGCGGCGCAGACCCGCCGCAGGCCGTAGGCCAGACCCGTGCCGGGCGAGGTGGCGGCACTCATCGCCGCGACCTCCGCCGCCCCAAAGGGCCGAAGGTCTCCGTCTTGGCCTCCAGCAGTTCCACCTGCATGGTCAACTCTCCGATCCGCTTCATGGCGCTATCCAGTTCCGCCTGCACCGGATCGCCCTTGCGTTGCTTGAGCGAGGCGTCGATCCCGCCGATCGCTTTCTCACGCCACTGCTCGAGCCGGAAGATCTCTACGCCCAACTGGCGCGACAGAAGTTGCACCGGCTCGTCACGCAAAAGCCGCAGAACGACCTCACGCTTGCGCTCCACCGTCCATCGCTGGCCAAGTCCCAGCGGGCCTGCCGGCAAAGCCTGGCCTGGGGAAAACGTGGACGAGCCAAGCTCGCCCGCATTTACCACAGGCCCATCAACAGCAACTTTCTTCTCAAAATTATCGGTCATGTTCCGGTCCTCCTTGGACACTTCGATTAAGCCAATTCTGTGTCCAAGGAAATCGGGTCCGACTCACACTTAGCTCTGTTCGCGCTGACGGGAACGTTGGTCTATCTCTTCTGGGCGCAGCAGATCTGGCTGGGGTTCGCCCTTGCGCTCTTCGCCCACGGAACCATCGGCAGCTTTTTTATGGTGGCAACCCATGAACTCGGGAGCTATTGTCAAAAGTTGTGTATGGGTTTGTCATGCGGCGGCGCGATCCTGGCGTTCTCCATTCACGAATTTGACGCCTCGAATGATCTCGGCGAACTGATCTGATCCATTGAGCCTCCGCCATTTCTTGCTGGCCCCCTGGCAAAGCTTGAAGACCATGGCCATCGCCGTCTTGCGTGACAGGCAACCCTTGGTCCGATAGGTGCGAAGGCGAACCGTGGCGAAGGTGCTCTCGATGGGGTTCGTCGTCCGCACATGCTTCCAATGCTCGGCGGGGAAGTCGTAGAAGCTCAGCAAGGCGTCCCGGTCCTTGGCCAGGCAGGCCGTGGCCTTTTCGTACTTCGGTCCGTAGGCTTCCAGGAAGAAGTCGAAGGCGGTCTCCGCGTCCTTCCTGGTTTCGGCCATCCAGATATCCTGCAAGTGACCCTTGGCCTTGTTCTGCCGACCCTTGGGTAGCTTGTTCAAGATATTGCCCGTCTTATGCACCCAGCAGCGCTGCTCGCGGGCGGCCCCGTAGACTTGGCGGAGCGCCTTCCAGAAGCCGAGCGCGCCATCGCCGGTCACCAGTTCCGGGCCGATGCCGAGACCACGCCGCTTGAGATCGAGCAGCACCTCGCGCCAGGATTGTTCGCTCTCGCGGTAGCCGTCGGTGATGGCGATCAACTCCTTGGTTCCGTGATCCGTGGCGCCGATGATAACCAGGATGCATTGCTTCTCCTCTTCCAGGCGGGCGCCAAAATAGATGCCGTCGACCCAGAAGTAGACGTAGCGCTTGGCCGATAAATCACGCCGTTGCCAGCGCTCCATCTCGTCTTGCCAAACTTCCTTCAGTCGCCCGATCGTGGAGGCCGACAGACCCGGGGCCTGTGCCCCCAGCAACGCCGCCAACGCTTCCGAGAAATCGCCGCTGGAGATGCCCCTCAAGTATAGCCACGGCAGCAAATCCTCCAGGCTCTTGGTGCGGCGCAGATAGCGCGGCAGGATCGCCGACGTGAACCGGATGGCGCCGGCACCCTCGCCGGCTCTCCGATCCCGGACACGCGGCTGACGCACGTCCACCGGGCCGATCCCGGTCTGTATCAGCCGTTCCGGCAAGTGGCCATTGCGTACAATCCGGCGACGGCCCCGGTCATCAACCAGCGTCGCATGACCTTCCAGAAACTCGGCAACTTCAGCTTCCACGGCTTGAGCCAGCAACTCACGCGCCCCAGCTCGTAGGACTTCCGTCAACGGGTCATCCTGAAAATTCGATGGGTTCCGAAAGGCAACAACGGTATTCTCTTCCATGGCGTATCCTTCCTTGGCTTAGGTCAAGTGGTGACTGCAACAATCACCAGGATACGCCGCCCTCTTTCCAACGCCGTACACAAGATTCAGCTATACCTCTGAACTCGGCCACGGCACGGTGTTCCGCACCAAAAAGCTGAACAAGTTCCTCATGTACCTCTTCAGCCTTCTGAGCTGGTGGGACCCCTTCGACAGGAGGAGACAGACATGACAATAACGAAACGCCTGCTGACAGCGCTGGTCACGACGGCCGTGATGGCGACAAGTGCTACAGCCGTAATGGCTCAGGACGGTGCCAACATCTTCGTCGTCGGCGGCAGCGCGGACGACCCGTTCTGGTCGATCGTCAAGCGGGGGGCCGATGACGCCGGCAAGGTGGTCGAGGCGCAGGGCGGTTCCGTGACTTGGCTCGGCCCGCTGAACTACGACAATTTGGGCCCGGATGCTGCGGACCTAATCCGAACCGCGCTAAGCCAGAATCCGGACGCGATCGTCGGTCCGGACTGGGTGCCATTGGGCTACTAATGATCGCCGGACATCTCGATATCTCAACACCTATTACCCCAGTCTTCCCGCCAAGGTAACAGCAGTTCTCCAGAAGGGAAGAAGCGCCGTGGGTGCTGCCGCGTCAGGGGCGTAGGATCACCTTTGCGGCGGCCGTTGCGCCGGCATCGAGGTCATGAAACGCCCGGCCGCCGTCGGCGAGCGGCCGTTCTTCGGTGAGATCGAGCGGACCGAGCGCG
This sequence comes from Alphaproteobacteria bacterium, assembly GCA_965261585.1. Taxonomy (GTDB): domain Bacteria; phylum Pseudomonadota; class Alphaproteobacteria; order UBA6615; family UBA6615; genus CBDHDN01. The sequence continues at coordinate 11,644 of CBDHDN010000049.1, read as the reverse complement.
CCACTATGAAGCGCCTCGAGCGCGGCACGCAGGTCCGTTTCGATATAGGCATTGGCGCCGACGAACGTGACCTCCAGGAGCGTGACCGTGCGGGCATCGAACGCGCCGGCCGGTTCCTGAATGCCCACGTGGACGATCACGCCGCCGCGCTTGACGGCCTTGACCGCCGCGGCGCGGGTTGCCGCACTGCCGACGGCGTCGAAAACGAAGTCGGCTGATTCGGGCGCCGCAGGCGCCTCGACCGGATCGAAGGCAGCTATGGCGTTACGCTCGGCCGTGGCGCGCCGCAGGCGATTGGTTTCGGCGAGCCGCACGTCCTTGGCCCCGAAGTGTCGCAGGACAAGCGCGCCCAGCAGACCGACCGAACCGCCACCGATGACCAGAGCCTCGGCCTCCGGCAGCGGCCGCCAGCCGGCCCTGGCGCCGCGGGAGATCGCATGCCAAGCCGTCGCACAGGGTTCTGTCAGCGGCGCCTTGGCCGAATCGAACCCCGCCGGCAGCGGCATCAAGTTTCGCTCGGGCACCGCGACCTTCTCGGCAAGGGCGCCCGGCCGGTGCAGGCCGATCAGCGCCCGCGTCAGGCACAGGTTCGAACGGCCGGAAACGCAATTGGCGCAGTGCCCACAGGTGATCGAGGGATTGAGAAACACCTGGGTGCCTTCGTGTGGCCCGGCCAGAACAGTGCCCGCCGCCTCATGGCCCAGGATAAGCGGTGGAACACGCCGCGGGTCGTGCCCGCGCCAGGCGTGCATGTCGGATCCGCAGATGCCGGCGGCATCGATCCTGACGAGCACCTCGTCCGGACCCGGCTCCGGGTCCGGCTCGTCGCGGTACACCAACTCACATCGTCCTGCGTAGACCAGGGCTTTCACTGCTGACCTCCTGGCTAAGGCGCGTGCGGGTCGGACTTGCGAGCGCTCCGCCACCTTAATTCAAGCGGGATTTCCCAGATGACTCCTCCCAACCACCGAAAACGGTAGCACAATCGAGCATCGAATCGGAAACGTTGTGATTCCTCCTGATCTGGCGGCTTGGGATGAGCCAGTCGGTGCATCCGAGACCTCGCCGAGACGCAATCGGGTACGAGAAGACGGCCGTTCGGCAAGTGCCCTGAGCCCGGCGCCCGCCGGCTCAACCCTCCGCACTGGTGACATAGGGCGTCATGTCGGTGCTGGCTTCGGCCGCAGGCCGTCGATCCGTCGCAGGATCTCCGCGTTCGCTTTGGGCGGAGACAAGGAGGGCGCGCGTAACGCCGGTATCACGACCGACCGTCTGACGATCTTATTGTTCATGGGCAGCGGCCTGTGCGCATCCTTCGTCGGCATGTCACAGGCGATCCTTTACAACAGCGCACAGGTGTTCGCGGGGCAGTCATTCATCTTCAACTCAATCATCTCTGTTGTCATCGGCGGGGTTCTTCTTACCGGCGGATACGGCTCGGTTGTCGGCATCGTGCTGGGCACGATGACATTCGCCGTTGTCAACCAGGGCATCTTCTTCACCGGCTTCGATGCTAACTGGGCGAGCCTTATTCTCGGTGTCCTATTGCTGGCCGCCGTGCTTATGAACAACACATTCCGGAACATGGCACTGTCCTATGCGCCACGTGCGAAAGGGAAGGCCAAGTCATGAAGACACCCCTGCTCAAACTGACCGACATCAACAAGTCGTTCGGTCCGATCGACGTTCTCCAAGACATCTCGCTGAGTCGGACCCGATTTCCTTGGACACAGAATTGGCTTAATCGAAGTGTCCAAGGAGGACCGGAACATGACCGATAATTTTGAGAAGAAAGTTGCTGTTGATGGGCCTGTGGTAAATGCGGGCGAGCTTGGCTCGTCCACGTTTTCCCCAGGCCAGGCTTTGCCGGCAGGCCTGCTGGGACTTGGCCAGCGATGGACGGTGGCGCGCAAGCGTGAGGTCGTTCTGCGGCTTTTGCGTGACGAGCCGGTGCAACTTCTGTCGCGCCAGTTGGGCGTAGAGATCTTCCGGCTCGAGCAGTGGCGTGAGAAAGCGATCGGCGGGATCGACGCCTCGCTCAAGCAACGCAAGGGCGATCCGGTGCAGGCGGAACTGGATAGCGCCATGAAGCGGATCGGAGAGTTGACCATGCAGGTGGAACTGCTGGAGGCCAAGACGGAGACCTTCGGCCCTTTGGGGCGGCGGAGGTCGCGGCGATGAGTGCCGCCACCTCGCCCGGCACGGGTCTGGCCTACGGCCTGCGGCGGGTCTGCGCCGCCTGGGGCATGGCCCGCTCCTCGTTCTACGCCATGACCTCCGGCCAGCACGCCGAGCAGCCGCCGGCAAAGCGTCGGGGACCGAAGCCCGCGATCTCGGACCAGGCGCTGCTGGTGGCGATCGAAGCCGACCTGGAGGCATCGCCCTGGGAGGGCGAGGGCTACCGCAAGGTCTGGGCTCGGCTTCGGGTCTGTCGCGACATCCGGGTTGCCCGCAAGCGGGTGCTCCGCCTGATGCGCGAGAACAATCTGCTCTCGCCCCATCGCTGCCGCCGCCGTGGCGGCAATCCCCATGACGGTGAGATCATCACTCATGCCCCGAACCTCATGTGGGGCACCGATGGCGTTCGGGTGTTCACGGTGGACGACGGCTGGGGCTGGATCTTCACCGCCGTCGAGCATTGGAACGCCGAGTGTGTCGGCTGGCATGTCTGCAAGCGCGGCGACCGCTTCGCCGCCCTGCAGCCGATCTCCATGGGGCTTGCCGGGCTGTATGGCTCGACCGCGGCCGGCGCGGCTCGGGGGCTGGCCTTGCGGATGGATCACGGCTCCCAGTATCTGTCGGACCACTTCACCAACCAGATCAAGTTCTGGGGCATCCAGCCGTCCTACGCCTTCGTCGCCGAGCCCCAGACCAACGGCGTCGCCGAGCGGTTCAATCGCACGCTGAAGGAACAGATCATCCATGGTCGCATCTACCGCAACATCGCGGAGCTGCGGGACGCCGTCCGCGACTTCGTCGAACTCTACAATGCCCAGTGAATCGTCGAAAAGAACAGCTACCTGAGCCCCGCTCAAGCTCGTCAGGCGTGGCACGCCGCGATCTCAATCAGGCCCGCCGCGTGAGACAAACTTGTGTCCAAGGAACCGGGTGCGCTACACGCTGGCTGGTCCGCCGCGTCGTCGGTGTCGACGCGCTGGCCGCGCGTGCGGTTCAGATCGATGGGCTGGTCGTCGTCGGCATGCTGGTGCTGGTTCTCGCCACCATGGACGGCGTGTTCGCGCATACGCTCGCCCGCCCCGGGTTGGCGCTGATGCTGTTGGCCGCCGCCGTGACCGCGAATGTCGGGCAGCAGCTGGTCGGCACGCTGTTGTTCCTGCCGTTCGGCCCGATCCGTGCCCTCACGGCCGGGCCTGGTCAGCGGCAACCGCAACGGCGCGATCCTGCTGGCGGCGCTCGCCGACAGCGCGTCCATGGAGTTCATCCTGTTCGTCGCCCTGGGCCAGTTGCCGATCTATGTGTTGCCGGCCCTGCAACGCCCGATCTACCGCGCGCTGCTGCGCCGCTAGTGCACCGATCCAGACAAATGATTCACCGTGCGCTGGAGCAACCCGTTGTTTTGTATTCAGAATCAGGTTTCCACTGTGACGACTCTGACTGAGTCGGTGCACTAGTGGCGGTTGCCGTCGCGCCCCGATCATTGGTGGCGCCGCCGACGCCACGGCCGGCCGGCCGGCCGGCCGGTCGGCCAGCCGACGAGCCGGTGCTGGCCGCGCAACGTCAGCAGCGCTCCGGCCAACAGGCCGGCCCCAGACATGCGCCCGGCACTATCTGCGCCGTCGTCCAGCGCCGCTGCGATCGTCGCTGTGTCGAGCCGCCCGAGCCCCGTCGTGACGAGCCGGGCGCCGAGGTCGCTGTCCGCGTCGATCGTGCGGGCCGGCGCGCGCTGGATGGCCGGATCGTCGGCATCGATCGCGTTGGCGATCAGCGTCGCCGCGGCATCGGCGGCGGCTGCGTCCGCCGCCAGCACCGTGACGCTGTCGGCGATGCCGAGGGACAGGCTGCGGCCACGCCGCCCGCTCGTGGCGATGCCACGGATCGGCATGGCATGGGCGATCCGGGTCACGGCGTCGAGCGACGGCACGTCGATATCGGCGACGATCCCGGCGTCGAGCATCTGGCCCGGCGCCAGATAGAGGGCGATGTCGCCGCCATTGTTGACCGTGGCGCGCGTCAAATCGCGGCCGGCGACGAGGCCGCCAAGTATATGGTCGGCGACCGCGCCGGCGACGGCCGCCATTGGTGTCACGAACCGGGCCCGGTGGGGCCAACAGGCGGCCAGCATCCGCCGCGCGACCGGGCCGGTCAGACGGGGCCGGCGCGCGCCGAGCGGCCGCCGCAAGGCCGCCAGCTCGGCGACCAGCGTCGGCAGCACGTCGCGAAAGCATGCGACGGCCTGAGCATAGGCGCGGCGTACCTCGCCGGACCTGCCCGCGGCCTCGATGATCAGGTCGATCGGTCCGTGCTGCAGATGCAGCCGCCCGTCGGGCAGCGTGGCGGCCACCGGGCCGTGCATCAGTCCGCGGCCCCCGGGCCGGACCAGGGCCACGGGTTGTCGGCCGGCCATTGCGTCACGCGCAGGCGGTCCTCGGTCACCACGTCCTCGAGCCGCCTGACGCTGTCCATGTGCCCGCCGAGGTCGCGGTAGTCGTCGAGCCGCATCGTGAACTCGATCGGCGCGACGATCGCCGGCGTCGGCACATAGCCGAACGAGCGCTCGGGCATCCGCGTCACGTCGACGAACAGGGTGATGCCGCCGCCGGGCCAGACATGCACCGGCGCGCCGCCGCAGGTGACGCGCGTCAGCGCGTCCTTCACGGCCCGCGTCAGGCGCACCGGGTTCTCCGTGACGCCGGCGCGCAAGGACCCGCCGGCGCCGGCCATGAACAGGATCGACGTCAGCGCCGGCTCGCAGTTCTCGCCGATGCGCTCGACCGTCAGCGCGAGCGGCGGCGGCATGGCCGCGGGCTCAGGCTTCAGGTTTTCATCCAGCACGAAATACGCGGCGTCCTCGCCGGTCGTACTGACCATCAGCAGGCGCAGGCCGGGGCGCGCGACTTTCGCATCGATGCGCTTGACGATGTCGAGCGGGTTGTCGATGTCGGTGCCGCCCCAGCCGAGCCCCGGGTCAGCGACTTGAAAGTAGCGCCCCGGCGTCGATTTGCGGCCGCGCACCCGGATGCCCGACGGCGCCATGCCGAGGAAGCGACCGGCCTGGTGCTCGGTCAGGACGCCGGTGATGTGGTCGTCGACGACGATCACCTCGTCGGCGTGGCCATGCCATTGCTTGGCGAAGATGCCGATCGTCGCAGAGCCGCAGCCGACGCGCATGCGCGCCTCGCGCTCGCCGTTGACCACCGGCGGCGCGCCCGCCTGGAGCGTCAGCGCGGCGCCGCCGTCGACGGTCAGCGCCACCGGCTCCTTGCTGCACAGCTTGAGCATCATGTCGCAGGTGACCCTGCCCTCTTTTTTGGAGCCGCCGGTCAGGTGGCGCACGCCGCCGAGCGCCAGCATCTGCGAGCCGTATTCGGCCGTCGTCACGTGGCCGACCTGCTCGCCGGCGCAGCGCACCGCGGCCTGCTCCGGGCCGACATAGCGGTCGGTGTCGATCTTCGCCTTGATGCCGCAATAGCTGAAGATGCCCTCGGTGACGACCGTGACGACGTCGACCCCGGCATGCCGGCTGGCGACGATGAACGGCGCCGGCTTGTAGTCCGGGTAGGTCGTGCCCGAGCCAATGCCGGTCAGGAATTTCGGCGCGCCGGGCAACAGGCGGCCGTCCCATTCGCCGCCCGATTCGTCGGCGAGGAACGGCACGAGCTGGCCGCTCTCGTCGATGGTTTTCTGGACCACGACCATCGGGTCCATGCGCACCAGCGCGCCATCGACGTTGCCATAGCGGTCGCATGCCCCGGTGCGGCCCGGCCGGATGCGGCACAGCACCGGACACGCGTCGCAGGTGACGATGCCGCCATCCGCCTCTGCGGCCGCCTCAGTCGCCATCGCCCGTGCTCCCGCCGGCCGCGACGATCGCCGCGCGCACCCGGTCCGGCGTCGCCGGCACCCGGCTCAGCCGCACGCCCACGGCGTGCTCGATGGCGCCGAGGATGGCCGGTGCGGTCGGGATCAGCGCCGGCTCGCCGATGCCCTTGGCGCCATAAGGGCCGAGCGGCTCGGCATCCTCGATCAGCAAGATCTCGATCGGCGGCACGTCGCCGATCGTCGGGATCAGATAGTCGTGCAGGTTCTCGGTGCGGCCCGGCACGTATTCCTCCATCAGCGCCAGGCCCAGCCCCTGGGCGATGCCGCCGTGGATCTGGCCCTCGACCTGGGTCGGGTTGATCGCCCGGCCGACATCGTGGGCCGCGACGATGCGGCGCGCAACCGTGCGTCCCAGGCCCGTGTCCACCTCGACCTCGGCGAGCTGCGCGGCGAACCCATACGTCGCGTAGGGCCGCCCCTGGCCGTCGGCGTCCAGCGCCGTCGTCGGCGGGTCGAACGTGCCGGTCCCGACCAGCACGTCCGCGCCGTCGCCGGTGGCCGGCAGCTGGGCCAAGTCGATCGTCTGCGCACGGCCGTCCTCCCGGACGATTACCCGCGCCCCGTCAAGCACGATCGTCGCCGACACGCCGGCGTTGGCCTGGCGCAACAGCTGGCGCCGCAGATCTTCGCCGGCCAGCTTCGCGGCGTTGCCGGACACGAATGTCTGGCGCGACGCCGAGGTCTTGCCGGCGTCCGCCGTCAGGTCCGTATCGCCGGTGACCAGCGCGATCGCGTTGGCCGCGACGCCCAGGGCGTCGGCGCAGATCTGCACCATGACCGTGTTCGAGCCCTGGCCGATGTCGACGGCGCCGCTGTAGAGCGTCAGGCGGCCGGCGCGGTCGAGGCCGACGCGCATGGTCGACGGGTTCGACATCGACGTGTTGCCGATGCCGTACCACATGCAGCCGATGCCGACGCCGCGCCTGGTCGGTCCGGCGGTCGCATTGAACGCCGCCGCCGCCGCCGCCCGCAGCGTTTGCCAGCGCGGCCGCAAGGCTTCGAGGCACGGCACGAGGCCGACGCTGGCCTCCAGCACCTGGCCGGTCGCCGTCGTGTCGCCGGGCCGGAGCGCGTTGAGCACGCGGAACGCCAGCGCATAGATGCCGCATTGGGCCGCCAGCGCGTCCATCGCCGCCTCGTGCACCAGCGCCGCCTGGGGCACGCCGAAGCCGCGGAACGCGCCGGCCGGCGGCGCGTTCGTGTAGACCGCGCGCGATGTCGCCAGCGCATTGGGCACGCGGTACGGCCCGGTCGCGTGGACCGGCACACGGCCCGCCACAGTCGGCCCCCACGACGCGTAGGCGCCGGTGTCGAAGTCGCCATGGAACTGCGCCGCGACCAGCCGGCCGTCGGCCGCGCAGCCGAACCGCGCCGTCATCCGCGCCGGGTGACGCTTGGTGGTCGACGCCATCGATTCCGGCCGGTGGTAGATGGCGCGCACCGGCCGGTCGAGCCGCCAGGCGGCGCTGGCGATCAGCGGCTGGACGGACAGGTCGAGCTTGCCGCCGAACGCGCCGCCGCACGCGGTCGGCCGCACGCGCACCCGGTCGGACGCGATGCCGAGCACGTGGGCGATCTCGTCGCGGTCCATGTAGGGTGTCTGGGTCGTCGCCGTGACTTCGATGCGGTCGCCGACGCGGCGCGCCCAGCCGGCCTCGGGCTCGATATAGGAGTGCTCGACGAACGTCGTCTCGGCCGTCTGTTCGGTCACGAAGGCCGCGCCCGCCAGCGCTGCCGCGGTGTCGCCGCGCCGGACCCGGCCTTCGATCAGCACGTTGTCGGGCCGGCCGGCATGAACCGGCGCCGCGCCGCCGGCGAGCGCCGCCGCGATGCCGATGACCGGGTCCACGGGCTGCCACGCGATGCCCAGCGCGCCATCGTCGATCGCCTCGACGGCCGCGCGCTCGCCGATCAGGGCGACGACCGCCTCGCCGCGGAAGCGCACCGCGCCGTCGGCGAGGACCGGCTGGTCCTTCAGGTCGGGATAGATGCCGAACGCGTTCGCGCCGGGGATGTCGGCGGCGGTCATCACCGCGGCCAGACCCGGGTGGCGGGCGTGCAGAGCGTCCCACGACGGCGGCAGCGTGAACCGCGCCCGGGCGTGCGGAGAACGCACGCAGCGCAGCCACAACGCGTCGGCCGGAGCCGCATCGGCGCCGTAGAGCTCCGCCCCCGTGAGCTTGGCTGTGCCGTCGGTCTTGGCCAGCCGTGCGCCGACCGCGGCGCCCGCCCGTGACGTTGCCGGCGCGAGTTCATTGCCGTTGGCACAGTCCAGCACGGCCTCGACGATCTTGCGGTAGCCCGTGCAGCGGCACAGCACGCCGCCCAGGGCATCGGCGACGGCGGCCTCGTCGGGTGCCGGGTTGCGGGCCAGCAGGTCGGCCGCCGCCATCAGCATGCCCGGCGTGCAGATCCCGCACTGGGCCGCGCCGTGGGCGTGAAAGGCCGGCTGCAGCGGGGCCAGCGTGCCGTTTGCCGCGAGCCCTTCGACGGTCGTGACGTGGCGGTCGGCGACCTGCCCCGCCGGCATCAGGCAGGCGCAGACCTGCGCCCCGTCCACGAGCACGGTGCAGGCGCCGCAGTCGCCGGCCCCACAGCCGATCTTCGTAGCTGTCAGGCCCAAATCGTCGCGCAGCAGATCGGTGAGCGGCCGCGCCGGGTGCGTCGCGACGCTGACAGCGGCGCCGTTGAGGCGGAACGTGATCGCGCTGCGCGGGTCCCTCATGCCGCGTCGCTCAGCTGCCCGGCGACGTCGGCGAGCGCCCGCCGCGTGATCATCAACGCCGCGTCGCGCCGGTAGGCGGCCGTGCCGCGCACGTCGTCGATCGGCTCGAGCCCACTGAAATGCGCGGCCGTCGCGACGTCGGCGAGGGTCGTGTCGGGCCGGCGGCCCACGAGGTCGTCCTCCAGCGCCGTCAGCCGCCTCGCCACGGCCGAGCAGGCGCCGACGGCGAGAACCCCGCGCGCGGCCGACGCTGCCGTCCGCGGTGAGCTCCAGGGTCACGGCGACCATGGCGATGGAGATGACGAGATAGCGGCGCGCGCCCAGCTTGACGAACGTGCTGCGGGCCCGCTCGCCGCGCGTGGGAACCATGATGGCGGCGACAAACTCCTCGGGCCGGAGGACGGTCGTCCGGTTGCCGGTGACGAAGTCCGCGAGCGGCAGGCGCCGCGTCCCGTCGGCGCTCGCCAGCTCGATCTCGGCATCGAGGGCCAGCAGGCACGGCACGCCGTCGGCCGCGGGCGAGGCATTGCACACATTGCCGACGACCGTGCCCGTGTTCTGGATCTGCACGCCGCCGACCTCGCGCGCCGCCAGCTTCAGCCCGTCGAAACAGGCCGGCAGCGCCACGGCGATCACGTTACTCCAGGTCGCGAGCGCGCCGATCCGGTACGCGTCGCCGACGACGTCGATGCCGCGCAGGCTTGCGATGCCGCTGATGTCGAGCATGTCCTCATCGATCGCCCGGCCGACACGGGTGGGGTAGAAGTCCGTCCCCCCGGCGACGATTGTCACCGGTCCGGCACCCAGCAGCGCCAGCGCCTCGCTGACTTGCGTCGGTCGGTAGTACGCACCCATGCCCGTCGGCGCCTCGTTCGCCACCTGATTGTTACTGGGCAATCTTAGCCCAACTCCGCGACGGCGGCGATCTTCCGCGAAAAAAACCATGCGGATCAGAAAAGACGACTCCGCGAGGATCCGATGCAGCGTCTGGCGTGTAATGCCAAGCTGTCGGGCGGCCTCGCTGACCGACAGCTAGAGGGCCGGCAAGACATCCTCACGCAGGATTTCGCCCGGGTGGGTCGGCTGCCGGGCCGGCTGTTTCGTGACTTTTTACTCGGGCATCAAGTGGGGACAGCTCCAGGTCGACGCGGCAGGCGCCCCCGTCGGACCATTCGAACACCGCGAACACCGCCTCTCGATCCGGCCGCACAATTTGTGCAAAGGTCGAGCGGTGCCCGCTGTCAGCCGAGCCGTTTAATATGTTTGCGCAAAAGGATATTGAACCACAGAGACACAGAGGCACAGAGAAACTGCAGAGTTGTGATCCTCTAGCTTCCCTCTGTGCCTCTGTGTCTCTGTGGTTCACCACCTTGTCGCCGCCGACGGGGGCAGGGGCAGGGGCACGCTAGGACCATGGCCGAGATCACCACGCTGCGTGAGGCGGTCGCCGGGTTGATCCATGACGGCGACGCCCTGGCCATGGAGGGCTTCACCCATCTGATCCCCAGCGCGGCCGGGCATGAGGTCATCCGCCAGGGCCGCCGCGGCCTGACGGTCATGCGGATGACGCCGGATGTGATCTACGATCAACTGATCGGCATGGGCTGTGTCGCCAAGATGATCTTCGCGTGGGGCGGCAATCCCGGCGTTGGCTCGCTGCACCGCTTCCGCGACGCCGTCGAGCGCGACTTGCCGCGGCCGCTGGCGCTTTTGCCCGGCACAGCGACCGGATCAAGTTCATCCGCTGCCCCTTTACCGGCGAGCAACTCGCGGCCGTGCCGGCGCTGCGGCCCGACGTCGCCGTCATCCACGCGCAACAGGCGGACCGCAAGGGCAACGTGCTGCTCTGGGGCATCCTCGGGGTGCAGAAGGAAGCCGTGCTGGCGGCTAAGCGCGCCATCGTCACGGTGGAAGAGGTCGTCGATGCGCTCGACGCACGTCCCAACGCCGTGATCCTGCCGCACTGGGTCGTCTCGGCGGTGTGCGAGGTGCCGGGCGGCGCCTCGCCCTCCTACGCCCAGGGCTACTACGACCGCGACAACGCGTTCTACAAGGCGTGGGACCCAATCGCCCGCGACCGCGACGCGTTCCGCGCCTGGATGGAGCGCCACGTCCTCGGCACCGACGATTTCGCGTCGTTCAGGCGCCGCCTGGCCGAGCCGGAGATCGCCGATGCATGACTTCACGCCAACCGAGATGATGACCGTGGCCGCGGCCCGTGCGCTCGCCGACGGCGCCGTCTGCTTCGTCGGCATCGGCCTGCCCAGCGCCGCCGCCAATCTGGCCCGGGCGACCCACGCGCCCGACATCGTGCTGATCTACGAGTCCGGCACGATCGGCGCCAAGCCCGATGTGCTGCCGCTGTCGATCGGTGACGGCGCGCTCGCCGAGACCGCCGACACGGTGGTCTCGGTGCCGGAGATGTTCCGCTACTGGCTGCAGGGCGGCCGCATCGATACGGGCTTCCTCGGCGCCGCCCAGATCGACCGCTTCGCCAACCTGAACACGACCGTCATCGGCGACTACGCCCGGCCCAAGGTGCGCCTGCCCGGCGCCGGCGGCGCGCCCGAGATCGCGACGTCGGCCGGCGAGGTCGTGATCATCATCGAACAATCGCCGCGCACGTTCGTCGACAAGCTGGATTTCCTGACCACCGTCGGCTTCCTCGACGGCGGCGATGCGCGGGCCCGCGCCGGCCTCGGCGGCAGGGGGCCGACCCAGGTGATCACCGACCTCGGCATCCTGACGCCGGATCCGGCGACCAAGGCGCTGACGCTGACGAGCGTGCATCCCCACGCGACGGTCGAACACGCGGTGGTGGTGACGGGCTGGCCGCTCGACGTCGCCGCCGACTTAGGC
>CBDHDN010000048.1:0-56657 GCA_965261585.1 Alphaproteobacteria bacterium | reverse complement strand
ACTCTGGGGCAAGCCTTCGATGAATTCTTGGCGGCCAATCCCAACCGGGCGCCAACCACCGACAAGGGCTATCGCGACTTCGTCGAGCGCTATCTCGGCGACTGGCTCGGCCGACCCCTTGACGCCATCGCTCGCCGTGATGTCGAGGCCCGCTTCAACCGCATTACCACGCAAGGCGGCTGGGCGACGGCCAACCGCACGATCTCGCTATTGCGCTCGGCCTATAGCCGGCCCTGCGTCGATTACGACGGCCTGCGCAACCCGGTCGATCTATGGCTTGCTCAGCGCCGGGTGAGCGCGTATCACCATCGTTCGCCTCTCGGCCCGGCTCATCGACCGGACCCTCGAGACAAAAAATCCCGCTCCACCGTCAACTCGCCGATCTTCGCGTGAAGATCACGGATCTCGCTCTCATGGTCCCGACGGCGGCGCTCGCCCTCGTTCGAAAACACTTCGCCAAGACCATCGATCGCCTGGCGCTTCCATGTGCTCACTTGGTTCGGATGAACCTGGTGCTTCGAGGCGATCTCCTGAAGCGTCCGGTCGCCACGAAGCGCCTCAAGCGCGATCTTCGCCTTCAGCTCCCCGGAAAACCTGCGTCTCCTGCTCATCGCGTATCCCTCCTCAGTCGGGGGAATACACCTTAAACGCCTGTCCGATTTTCCGGGGCCACCTCAGAGTCGTGTACTATGGGCGGCCTCATGCGATCCAGAATAACGTATTGATTGTTATAGCTGAATCGCAACCACTGCGTCGGAAATTATCATTTCATCTCGCGAATGCGGGTGGAAACGAGTGACGGCACACTTGTCAATCTCGCCCAATCGGGGTAGAAGATGCTTGTCGTCGTTCGAGGAGGGCATTTTGACCGTACGCACATCCTTCTCCGGTTGGGCAGCTTCGTTCAAGCTCTCCTTTCGCATGCGTCGCTGCATGCTCTCGGGAGGCAAGCCAATCAGCGAGTTGATTGAGGCGTTACGACGCGAAGATCTGAACTTCTTCTTCATCCGCATCAGATCGTAAGGATCGTAAGGGAGGTGAATTATGACACACATTCGTACCGGGTTCGCTGCAGGCGCAGTGGCCCTTCTAGCAATGTTTTCCGCTTTCGACGCAATTGGTCAAAGTGGCCCACCCAAAACGCTCGTCGTCGGTCTTGACTCGGAACCGATTACGCTCAATGCGCACGCGAATTCTGAAGCAAAGGCACTCCAGATCGGGCACCTAACTACCTGCTTCCTCACGTCGCTGAACGACATAAACGGTGGGCCCATTCAGCCTGGTGTGGCAACCTCCTGGGAATATGTATCTCCCACTGAGATACTCTTCCACCTGCGCGACGATGTGAAGTTCCACAATGGCCGGAAGCTCACGTCCGACGACATTGTCTTCACAATCAACTGGACCCAGAATCTGGAAAATGGCTCAATCCACAGGAATAAAAGCCTACTGGTGGACAGGGCGGAAAAGTCTGGTGATTTCGACGTTACGATTCATCTGAAGTCGGCATATCCTCCTCTGATTGAGTTGCTGGCATACCTGCCCATTGTTGCCGAGGATACCATCGACACGCTCGACACCGCGCCAGTCGGCTGCGGACCGTTCAAGTTCGTACGCTGGGACCGCGACCAACAGATCCTGTTCGAGACGAACAAGGAATATTACGGCGGTTCCATTGCCTTCGATGAGCTCGTTCTTCGCGTCTTCCAGGATTACAACGCCGAAATGACAGCGTTCCTGGCTGGCGAGGTAGATATCTTCCAGTTTCTTTCAAGCGTCGATATTCCGACCATTGAAGCACGCTCCGACCGGTTCCAGGTCCAGAGCATCGACGACTATGGCTACTACCTGAGCACCAACACGCAGAAAGAAGAACTCGCGAATCCGAAGGTGCGCGAGGCTATCAAGCACGCAATTGACAAAGAAACGCTCATCAACCTTCTTGTCGCTGGGTCCGGTACGCCTGTCTCCCAGCTGGTTGTAAGGACAAACCCGTATTACGACGACTCGCTCGACTGGGAACGGGATGTGGAACGTGCTCGCCAGGCATTGATCGATGCCGGATATCCGAACGGTCTAGATCTGAAGATCAGCTCGGCGGATCAGGTTGTAAACCGCGACATCGGCATCGTGTTGAAAGAACAGCTTGAGGAAGTCGGTTTCCGCATTCAAATTGAAGTGCACGATTCTGGTTCGTTCTTTGCCGGATTCAATGAGGGCCAATACCAGCTTGCCACTGGTGGATTCGGCTTTTACGCCGATCCTGGTCTCCGCACCACCTTCATCCTTGGCTCGACTTCGATCTGGAAGCGCTATGGCTACCAGAACGCAGATTACGATGCGCTCTATGGTCAGGCTCTTGAAGAAACCAATCCGGACGCGCGCAAGGCGATTTACGCGCAGATGGGGAGAAAGGCCATCGACGAAGCTGGCTTCTTGATGCTCTTCAGCTCCACCGGCAATGCAGCTGTAAAGAATTCGGTGCGTGGCCTGATCTATCGTAGCAGCGGCAACTCGGACTTCACCAAGATTACACTCGACGAGTAGCAAGGAAGGGATACGAGAGAGATAACGTTTCTCTCTCGTATCCCACTAACGTCCTCTCGGACGTGGGTGTTGGCGGATGTGCAGCCAGACCTTTCCTGTCTCAATGTAGACAAACCAGAATGGCCCGACACACATTTGAACCGGTACGCTCTTACAACTCAATCGGTTCTCACTCGCCCGCACTGACGATCGCGCCTGGCGATACCGTGGCAACCACAACGGTCGATGGTCGCGGTTTTGATGCTCAGGACAATCAGGTTACCCAATCCGGCAACCCGATGACGGGCCCGTTCTATATCGAGGGAGCGGAACCGGGCGACACGTTGGAGGTGAGCTTCGACAAACTAAGGCCAAGTCGCCGGCGAGGATGGTCATTCAAGATGGTATGGCCAACAGCCGTTGAACCCGAGTATGTGCGCCACCTACCGTGGCCCGATGAGAGTGATCGGCTGGCGACCTGGGAGGTCAATGCAGAGGCCGGCACGGTCGAACTGGTGCGTCCCTCGGACACCAGTTTGGGAGCGCTCGTCCTGCCAACCGCGCCGATGGTGGGTTGCTTTGGCTTTGCTCCGGTGCGCGAGCAAGTAATTTCCACCCGAATCTGCTCCGACCACAGTGGCAATATTGACTACCGTGGCTTTTGCGAGGGGGCGACGATTTATCTGCCCGTCTTTGTCGCGGGCGCACTATTCCACCTGGGCGATGGTCACGCTTGGCAAGGGCAGGGCGAGATTATGGGGACCGGCATTGGAATCTCGCTTGACGTCGAATTCACTGTGAACTTGCGGAAAGGCAAGAGTATTTGCTGGCCGCGCGGTGAGAACGACGGCTATATCTTTACGGTCGGAAATGCTCGTCCGCTGGATCAGGCGACTCAACACGCAACAACGGAAATGCTTCGCTGGATTCAGGAAGGCTTTGAACTGGACCCGGTGGGAGCACACCTTCTGCTCGGCCATTGCGCTGAATACGAGCTGGCGAACATCTACAACCCGTCGTTCACAATGGTATGCAAATTGCCAAAGAGCAGGATTGCACGCTCGTAGGGCGATGGCCCGTGAAGCCAGGGGAAATCAATGAAGTCGTCGTTCATCCTGGGAAAAGTCCTCTCCGCCCTTGCCGTGATCTTCGTACTTACGATCATCATTTTCCTGATGGTGCGGCTCCTGCCGGGCGATACTGTGACGGTCATGATGGGCGGTGAAGGGACTCCCGAACAGATTGAGGCGGTGCGGGCGAAATACAATCTTAATGAACCATTGCCGAACCAGTACACGGCGTGGCTGACGAACGTCTTGCGCGGGGATTGGGGGACTTCTTTGGCGAACCGGTCCCCTGTCATGCCGGTTGTGCTCGAGCGTTTGCCCCGCACGCTATTATTGTGTCTGGTTTCGACGTCGCTCGCGTTAGTTGTTGCGATTTTTCTGGGCGTGGTGTCGGCCGCCAAGCACAACTCCAACACGGACCTCGGCATATCGGTTGGATCACTCGTGCTGCTTTCCGTCCCGGAATTCTGGATGGGCGTGCTCTTCATGCTGCTTTTCGCGGTGACGATCCCGATACTGCCCGCGGGTGGTTATGTAAAACCTGATATCGACTTCGGCAAATTCGTGCTTTCACTGATATTGCCGGTGGCAACTCTCACAATCCATAGCACTCCTCCCATGATCCGGCTGGTGCGCGGCAGCATGCTTGAAGTTTTGGGCGAAGACTATATTACGCTTGCGCTGACGAAGGGCAACGCACCTACGCGCGTCTACTTCGTGCATGCTCTGAGGAACTCGCTGATCCCAATCGCGACGACCATCTCCCTTCATGTGACTTCCCTCATGGCCGGTGTCATTGTGATTGAGAAGGTCTTTCAGTTCCCCGGCATAGGACTGCTCCTGCTCAATGCGATCCAGGCACGCGACTATCCGATGATCCAGGCCTGCATCCTAATTTTTTCCGTAATTGTTGTGGTCATAAACATGCTAACCGACATCGTGTACGCGGCGATTGACCCAAGAATTCGATTCGAATGACGCAAATCCGCCCGTCAGATCCAGTTGATACGAAGCTCGTGCAGACAAATCTAAAGTACAAGTTCAATCCATATATCGATGCGCTCGCGCCTGCTGCTTCTATTCAACTTGCGGAGAAAGCAAGGACGTTGGCTGCCGCTGGGCAAACCATATTTGACCTGACGATCGGCGAACCGGATTTCGACACGCCGGCGTCCATCAAGGAGGCGGCGATACGCGCAATCGCCAGAAACAATACCCACTACGTCAATGGACGAGGCATTCTGCCGCTCCGCGAGCGGATCGCCACCAAATTGCGCGAGGAAAATGGCATTGCGTGCGCGCCTGAGAACATTCTGGTGACGCCGGGCGCCAAGTCCGCGATCTATGTCGCCGTGCGCACGCTGATAGGCGCTGGGGATGAGACGATTGTGCTTGATCCGAGCTGGGTTTCATATGCGTCGATCATTCAGGCAGCAGGCGGCATCGTGCGCAGTGTCGAACTTCCGTACGACGATGGTCACCGCATAACATTGACCAAACTGGAGGCGGCCCGATCAGACCGCTGCCGGCTTCTCATCGTCAATTCTCCGAACAACCCAACGGGGAGAATGCTCAACTCGGACGAGGCGCAGGCGATTGCGGACTTCGCCTCACGGCACAACGTGTACCGTTCGACGGGCGTCCGCATATCAGCCTTGGGGCCATCACCCAGATTGCCGACCGCGTCATTACCGTCAACGGTCTCTCCAAGTCCGCAGCAATGACGGGTTGGCGGGTTGGGTACCTTTGTGCCAATGCGGAGCTGGTAGACAAGATGTATATGCTCTACCAGCATATGTTGACTTGTATCAGCGGTTTCGCGCAGGAAGCGGCAGTTGTCGCCTTCGACTGTGCCGGCGAAATTGAAGCGATGCGCGCCGCTTATGAAAAGCGCCGGAACCTGTTTGTTGAATCCTTGCGAAATGTACCTGGCGTTGTCTGCCGCGTGCCCGAAGGAGCCTTCTACTCCTGGGCATATTTCGACCATCCCGCAATGACCTCAGCGCAAATCTGCGATTTTCTGCTGGAAGAAGCGCGGGTTGCGAGTGTTCCTGGCGAAGCATATGGCCTCGGAGGAGGGCATTGCGTCCGATTCTCTCTCGCCACCTCCGAAGATGTGCTGCAGGAAGCAGCAGAACGAATTGGCGTTGCCATGAAGAAAGCAAAGGATGGGGAATCTCCAAGACTGGCAATCCCGGGACGTGGATCCGAAAAGAGCTTCAGACGCCCTGCGCTATACCCGCCTCGGCCACATCGGTGAAATCTCTCAGACTTACCGCGTTCGAAACTTGAAGCCATCGGCCTCGTCACTGACGAGGACACCATTCGCAGGAGACATCAACAAATGAGTAAGACTCCCCGTGTCATCTACAATTTCGACCCATCATTTATTTCATCGGTTCCGCCCCGCGACGGAGGCTATGCACAGCCGATTACGCGTGAATATGTAGAGAGTTTCGTTACCGAAGTAGCGCACCGAGGCGTAGACGCGTTCTTCTGCTGTCCATCCATGCTACGCAGACAGCTGTGGCTTTCGAAGATCGACGCGCACTGGGAAGACGAGGCTCCTAATCTTGAGGAGCCACCAAATCCATACAACTGGGAGTGGGACGAGAAGCTCTACTTTCGCATGCGTCACCACATGCTCTCGGGAGGTAAGCCAATCCACGAGTTGTATGAAGCATCACGTCGGGAAGGCCTGAGCTTCTTTTTCAGCTATCGAATGAACGATTGCCACTACCTCGAAAAGACGTCATCTCCGATTCTGGACAAGTTCTGGCGCGACCACCCCGAATTCCGCATCAATGACTACGGCGGCGTTCACCCCAATATGCACCCGCAACTGGTGAATTTGCTGCAGAACTACATGTATCCCGAGGTTCGCCAACACTACCTGCAGATTCTGGAAGAACTGCTCGTCAACTTTGATGTGGATGGGCTCGAAATGGATCTCATGCGCAAGCCCTGCTTCGTGCCCTTGCCACAGGTTGAAGAAGGGCGCGAAGTCATGACTGGCTTTGTGCGTGATGTCAGAAACCTGCTCGACCGCTATGGCGCGGAGCGTGGCAAGGATCTGCCTTTGTGTGTGCGTGTGCCGCACACCGTCCAGTCCTGTTACGACCTAGCAATGGATATTGTTCGGTGGGACGCTGAGGAACTGGTACAGATGGTGAATGTCTCAACCAGTTTCTTGACCAATATGTTTGCCCTCGATATTCGCGGCTTCCGCGAAGAGCTCAAGAACGCGCGCGTTTATGGGGAAATGTACGGCACGGTCGCATACGGAAAGAAGTATCCAAACTTCGGTCGCAGATTCTTGCGCCAGACAACTGCGCAACAGTACGAGACAACGGCCTACTACCTGATGAACCGGGGGGCAGACGGAGTTTCGCTCTGGAATTTCGTGTCCAGCCGGCAACATGAATTCAATGACCCGCGGGCACTAGCGTACTCTGGTACGGAGCCACCTCTGAAGGCATTAGACCACCTGGGAGATCGCGAATACCTGGAGACGTGCCCCAAACACTACGTCATCAACCGGATGATTGTAGACGGACGTGAATACCGCGTCTGCGCCGTGCCCGCGCAGGATGATCTTGTAACCGAAATCGAACTTTTCGAGAAAGAGTTGACGAAAACCTATGGCGATGCCGTGTTGCGGGTTGAAACAGAAGACCCCAGCCGCCACTTGCCGATTGCTTCCTACATCAATGGTCACAAATTGGAGCAATTCGAAGGTACGGGGGAGTTGTTCCCGCCGGTCTCCATCGAAGGTTTGGCGTCACTCGAGAATCTGCGGTATTTTCGGGTGCCCGTCAGTGTCCTCCGAACCGGGGCCAACGTAATTGAGGTGCATAACGAGCAGAGGACGCACCCCAAAGACTTCACGACCTTCGTGTACATCGAACTCGCCTTGTATCCCCGAGGTGTCACCGTCGGCACGGAGTAGGCGACCTGCGATGCGCATGTGGGGCTTCGGCGGCCGATGGATGGCAGGCCTTGGAAGGTTTTGACCGCCACAAATCGATGTGCGGCTTACAGAATCGTACTTCTCAACTGAAGAAACGAGTTCCATGAATTCCAATACCGATCCGACAGGCTCCACATTCGATGATGGTCCCGCGCTGATACGGCCACGTCGTACTACGGCTGACGCTGTGAGGGGATGGCTGCGCTTCATGCGCGGAAACAAGATGATGATGGTTGGCGCAACCTTGCTGTTGTTCATCGTCATCGTGGCGGTGTTTGGACCACTCATCGCCCCGTACAGCTACAACGAAATAATGACGAGCGGACGGCCGTTTGCGCGTCCGAGCGCGAGTCATCTCTTCGGAACTGACAATTTCGGGCGCGATGTCTTTAGTCGAGTGGTCTTTGGTTCGCGCATCTCCTTGGGTGTGGCACTCGTAAGCGTGTTCTTTGGAACGCTACTGGGTGTACCGCTGGGAATGTTGGCCGGTTACATCGGCGGGTCGTTTGACTCGTTGGTGATGCGCTTTTCGGACGTACTCATGTCCATTCCAACCATTCTGATGGCCGTAGCGGTGACAGCGATGGTTGGCTCGGGGCTTCAGGTCGTGATTCTAACGCTCGCGCTTCTGTACATCCCGGGCGGCGCGCGCCTTGCGCGCGGTATGGTCTATTCAGTCAAGGAGCGCGAATACGTGGCCGCCGCACAGGTAATTGGCGAGCGGCGAACGCAGACTTTGCTTCGCTACATATTCCCAAACATCGTAGCGCCCATCATTGTGCAGGCAACCTTGCGACTCTCCTCCGCCGTACTGGCTGAGGCGACTATCAGCTATCTCGGCTATGGGACGCAGGCTCCAACACCGAGTTGGGGCCTGATGCTGGCTGACAGCCAAGTCTATATGTGGCAGGCACCGTTGCTGGCAATATTCCCCGGTCTTGCACTTGTACTGCTCGTGTTGGCCGGAAACTTGTCAGGTGATGGACTGCGCGACCTTCTGGACCCGAAGTTCAGGGTGGGGCTGCAATGATTCAGCCGTCCAATCAGTCCGATCCCTATGTCGCTGTAAAGAATGTAACGATTGCATTCGAGCTTTCCGGCGGGGGCAAGCTGGTTGCTGTCAATGACGTCAG
Source organism: Alphaproteobacteria bacterium (assembly GCA_965261585.1). Classification (GTDB taxonomy): domain Bacteria; phylum Pseudomonadota; class Alphaproteobacteria; order UBA6615; family UBA6615; genus CBDHDN01. The sequence continues at coordinate 47,961 of CBDHDN010000048.1, read as the reverse complement.
CTTTGAAATCGATCGCGGCGAAATCCTGGGCGTCGTTGGAGAATCGGGCTCCGGCAAAACCATACTGGCAAAGTCCATCCTGCAACTCGTTCCGTCACCAGGGAAAAGTGAACAAGGCAGTATCCTGATCGACGGCGTGGATATCCTGCAATATACCGACGAAGAGATGCGGAAGCGCGTTCGTGGCACGGAGGTTTCCATGATCTTTCAGGAGCCTCTTTCCGCACTGAACCCGTCGTTTTCGGTCGGGTGGCAGATCGAAGAAGTCTTCAAACTGCATAGAGAGCACGACAGAAACACCCGCCGCCAAATGGCGGTTGAACTACTCCGCAAGGTGAGCATTCCTGATCCTGAACGACGGATCAAGGAGTACCCGCATCAGTTTTCGGGTGGCATGCAGCAACGAGTGCTTATTGCCATCGCACTTGCCTGCGATCCAAAGCTTCTGATTGCCGATGAACCAACCACGGCGTTGGATGTAACCGTTCAGGCCGACATCATGGATCTTCTGCAGAAGATGCGTGAAGAGACAGGACTGGCAATCCTGTTGATCTCGCACAATTTGAACCTCGTCACCGAGCGCAGCGACCGAATTATGGTGCTCTACGCGAGCCAACTGATGGAGATGGGGCCGAGCGCGCGCATCGCTGAGCGTCCCCTTCATCCGTACACGATCGGGCTGATGGACTCCGTTCCTGATATTGAGGTTGAAGATCAGAAGATTACGGCAATTCCAGGTGAAATGCCCGACCTTACGCTAAGGCGCGGCGGCTGCGTATTCCAACCTCGCTGCAAGATGGCAATGGAGGTATGCGAACGTATCGCTCCCGAGTTGATTGAGGTTGAACCGAGACACGTTTGTCGATGCCACCTGTTCAGCAGCGAGTATTTAGGAGTGAAGTCCGGTGAAAGATAGTGTGCTGCTTCGCGTGGACAATCTGAAGGTCCACTTCCCTCTGAAGCAATCTCTGCCCGACATCGTTGCCCGAAAGAAGCGACAGTATGTTCGCGCTGTGGATGGGGTGAGCTTCTCGGTACAAAAGGGAAAGACCCTGGCTGTTGTCGGCGAGAGCGGCTGTGGCAAGACAACACTGGGCAGATCAATTGTACGGCTGACCAATCCCGTAGACGGTCGGATCTATTTCCGCGGGCAGGACATTTCTCAGGCTGCGGCATGGAAAGATGGAGCGCTTCGCAAGGAAATTCAGTATATCTTTCAGAATCCATACGCCTCCCTGAATCCAAAAGCCACGGTTCTGGAAATCGTACGCAGACCGATGGACATATTTGGGCTGCGTGACAAGTCGCAACGTGACCGTCGCGCACTGCAGTTGCTAGGCATGACGGGAATCGCCACGTCACAATCCATGCGCTACCCACACGAATTCTCGGGCGGGCAAAGACAGCGAATATCGATTGCACGCGCCCTCGCCGTTGAGCCAAGCCTCATTATTGCTGATGAGCCGACCTCGGCGCTTGATGTTTCAATTCAATGCCAGATACTTGACCTTATGGCGGAACTGCAGCGCCAATTGGATTTGTCCATACTCTTCATCTCGCACGATCTGGGAGTGGTGAACTTCATTTCGGACGAAGTGATGGTCATGTACTTGGGGCACATTGTTGAAACTGGCAACACGCGCAAGATCTTTCGCGCGCCGGCACACCCCTACTCGCGCGCGCTTGTTGATGCGCTCCCTCGACACGGCAGCAGCCACCATGAAGCACGCGTGAAACTGAAGGGCTATATACCCAGTCCAATCAATCCACCACAAGGCTGTCTTCTCCACCCTCGCTGCCCATTTGCGCAGGACATATGTCGGCGAGAGCGTGCAGTAATGCAGCCCGCTGGCGACGGTCACCTTGCTGCTTGCCACTTTGCCGGCCAACTTGAACTGGGACTGTTGGCGCCGGCGTAAACAGCCACTCCCCGGCTTGCTGGTGCTGGTCACCTATTTGCCTGTCATCGGGCGACCAATAAGTGCGGCGTGCTGGAACAACCCGATCCGGATGTGAGAGCATCAGAGATATGGCGCCCGAGCAGCACAGCACCGATCCCGCGGTGCGGCCAAGCAACGGTCCAAAAATCCGGAGCAGTTTGGCAAGGGCTCCGTCGATGGGGTCGCGGCAGCCGAAGCCGGCAACAACGCGGTCGTCGGCCAGCGTCGTTGTTCCGCTGACGCGCTTCGAACTCCGCCAAAGTAAGGTGGTCACCTCCGCTCCGTCGCCGGTCTAGTCGGCCTTGCCGGAGCGCGGTTTTCGACGGGTCTCGTTGAGCTTGTTAGCGCCGATGCAAAACTGACCCGGGTCGCCGAAGTAAAAGTGACCCACCTGTAGGATCGCACCCCAAAGAGGAGGGGCGCGGTGCTGACAGGGGAAGAGGTCATGGAGATCCGGATATTGCACCGGCAAGGCAAGAGCATACGGTCAATCGCAACTGAGCTGTCGATCAGCCGGGAGACGGTGCGCAAGTATCTGCGGTCGCCGGGATTGGAGCCCGGCTATGGGCCGCGGGCGGCGCGTTGATTGAAGCTTGATCCGTTCAAGGAGTACACCCGAGGGCGATTACGGGATGCCGCGCCGCGGCGGTTACCGGGGACAGTGCTGCTGCGCGAGCTGCGGGAGCGCGGCTATGAGGGCGGGATCTCGATCCTCAAGGATTGGTTGGCCAAGGAGCGTCCGGCACCGGCGGCGCCCGAGATCAAGCGATTTGAGACAGAGCCAGCACAACAGGCGCAGATTGACTGGACGACGATCCGGCGCGGAAAGGACCGGCTGTCAGCTTTAGTCGCCACCCTCGGCTTCAGCCGCTGGAGCTTCGTCTGGTTCACGACGGACGAGCGGTTCGACACCCTGATCGACGCCCATGAGCGGTTCTTCGATGCGATCGGCGGGACACCGCACACGATTCTCTTTGACAACATGAAGACCGTGTTGATCGACCGCGACGCCTACGGTCCAGGCCAGCACCGGTTCCATGCGGGTTTTAGGGAATTTGCCAAACATCACGGCTTCTCGCCGCGGATGTGTGCGCCCTACCGCGCCCAGACCAAAGGCAAGGTCGAGCGGTTCAATCGGTATCTGAAGGAGAGCTTCGTGTGGCCGCTGGAGAGCCGGCTGAAGCCTCTGGGCCTTGCGCTTGACGCTGATACGGCGAATGCCGAAGTCGGCGTCTGGCTGCGGAACGTCGCCAATGTTCGCATTCATGGGGAGACGAGAGAGCGTCCCGCCAACCGCTTCGCGCGCGAGCAGCCGCTTCTCCTTCCGCGCGTGCCGTGTTGGAGCGCCGAAGGTCAGGCAGCGCCCACCGATCTGCGCGGCATCGCCATCGCGCAACACGATCTGGCGATCTACGACGCGATCGGGAGGGCGGCATGAACCTGCAGTCCGACCGGGTGACGACGCTCTGCGAGGAACTCAAGCTCGCTGGCGTCTCAGACAGCTTTGCCGCGCTGGCGACATCGGCCGTCGAGAGCGAGCAGAGCTTCGTCGATTTCCTTGAGAATGTCCTGATCGCCGAGCGGGACGGCCGGCGTGCAAGATCCGCCGCGACGCTCGTCCGCATGGCCGGCTTTCCTGCGACCAAGACGCTCGAGGATTATGACTTCGGCTTTGCCACAACGGCCCCGAAAAGACAGATTGAGCTTCTCGCCTCGCTCAGCTTCGTCGCCCGCCGCGAGAATGTGGTGTTCCTGGGCCCATCCGGGGTTGGCAAGACCCATCTGGCGATCGCACTCGGCCACAAGGCCGCGAACGCCAGGATCAAGACCCGCTTCACCACCGCTGCCGATCTGATGATGCAGGTGGAGGCCGCCGTGCGCCAGAGCCGGCTGGCCGAGTTCATGAAGGCGCTTAGCCGGTACACAATCCTGATCGTCGACGAGATCGGATATCTGCCGCTCTCCCGCGACCAGGCCCATCTCTTCTTCCAGATCATTGCGGCCCGTTACGAGCGCGGCTCCACGATCATGATGTCGAACCTATGCTTCTCAACCTGGGATCAGGCCTTCGCCGGCGATCGTGTGTTGACGGCGGCCATGCTCGACCGCCTGCTCCATCACGCCCAGGTCGTCCAGATCCAGGGCGAGAGCTACCGGCTCAAGGACAAGCGTAAGGCCGGCATCATCGGCCCAGTCCGCAAGGACAAGGAGGGCGCATAGTATCTCCCGCCGCAGGCCACCACACGCTTGAGCTATCTCAGGGCTCCGCGCGTGGCGGCCCGCTCATCAAGGGGTGGGTCAGTTTTCAATCGGCCAAGTGGGCCAGTTTTCAACCGGCGTTGACAAGCTAGCCACCGCCCCGCCATCACGGACATCCGACGGCGTCATACCGAACCGACGGCGGAAGGCGAGCGAGAAGTGCGACGAGCTGCCAAAGCCGGTGGCCAGTGCGACCTCCGTCGCGGACAAAGTCGACTGCCTGAGCAGGCTGTTGGCTTTGTCAAGCCGAATGTCGCGATAGACCTCCATCGTGCTACGACCCAGCTTTTCCTGAAAATAGGGTATCCACTTCGCTCTCGTGATGTCAATATGTTGGGATGGCGAACCCGGCATCCCATCCCGAAGGCGGGGTCGACTACCCGCGCACCCTGACTGAATTCGACGCGTGGTTCGTGTCGGAGACGGCGTGTGCGGAGTTTCTTGGGCGTGTTCGTTGGCCGGAAGGTTTTCGATGCCCGTCTTGCTGCGGAACCGACGCCTGGCCGACGGCGCGGGGTCAGTTGCGATGCAACCGGTGTCAGCGTCAAACATCGGTGACGGCGGGGACGATCTTCGAGGGCACTCGAAAGCCATTGCGCCTTTGGTTCCAGGCGATGTGGTACGTGACCAACCAGAAGCACGGGGTCAGTGCGCTCGGCCTACAACGCATTCTTGGCCTGGGCAGTTATCAGACAGCCTGGGCTTGGCTGCACAAGTTGCGGCGCGCCATGGTGAGGCCGGGGCGTGATCTCCTGGGCGGCGCGGTCGAGGTGGACGAAACCTATGTGGGCGGCCGGAAAACCGGCGTCGTGGGGCGACAGACGAAGACCAAGTCGATCGTCGCGATTGCGGCGGAAGTCCGAGGGCGGGGCACTGGCCGGATCCGAATGAGCCGCGTCGAGGATGTGGCTGCGAGGAGCCTGATCCCGTTTGTCCAAACAACCGTGGCGCCTGGCGCGACCGTCCGAACCGATGGCTGGTCAGCCTACAGTGGTCTGGCGAACCAAGGCTATGACCACCAGCCGAGATCCATTTCCGCCAGTGGCGACCCGGCCCACATCGTCATGCCACGAGTGCATCGCGTGGCCGCTCTGCTTGATCGCTGGTGGCTGGGCATCCACCATGGTGCCATCGATGCCGACCATCTCGACTACTATCTCGACGAGTTCACTTTCCGATTCAATCGCCGCCGTTCGCAGGCTCGTGGCCTGCTTTTCTTCCGACTGCTCCAGCAGGCGGTGCAGCACGAGCCGGTCCCCTACAAGGGCCTAGTACCGGCTATCGCTGGCGGCGGAGTCGTGATTCAAAGGATGGATGAACATCCAGGACGCGACTCCGATCATATTGACGGAGGAGGAGCGGGCGGTGCTTGAGAGCATGGTCCGATCTCCGAAGACGGAACAGGGCGTGAGCGAGCGCGCCCGCATGGTGTTGTTGGCGGCGGACGGCCGCTCGACGCGCTCCATTGCGGCGGCGCTTGGCACCTGGCCGGGGCGGGTCAGCCGCTGGCGCACGCGCTTCGCGGCGGAACGGCTGGCCGGGCTGTCGGATCGAGCGCGGCCGGGGGCGACGCCGATCTACACGGCCGAGACGGGCCGGCGCATCCTGGCGCAGTTGGACGAGCCGCCGCCCGCCGGCTTCGCTCGCTGGACGGCGCCACTGCTGGCCCGGGCGCTGGGCGATGTGTCGGACCAGTACATCTGGCGCTTCCTGCGCCGGCAAAAGATCGACCTGGCCGGCCGTAAATCCTGGTGCCAGAGCAACGATCCCGAGTTCGTCCCCAAGGCGGCCGAGATCGTCGGCCTCTACTTGCACCCGCCGGAGGACGCCATCGTGCTGGCGGTCGACGAGAAGCCGCACATCCAGGCGCTGGAGCGCGCCCAGGGCTATCTGAAGCTGCCGAACGGGCGCGCCCTGATCGGCCATGGCCACACCTATAAGCGACACGGCACGACGACGCTGTTTGCCGCTCTCAACGTCGCCAGCGGCGAGGTTCAGGCCGGACACTACGAACGGCGGCGCCGCCGTGAGTTCCTCGACTTCATGAACCGCGTGGTGGCCGCCTATCCCGACCGCGAGATCCATGTCGTTCTCGACAACCTGAACACCCACAAGCCCAAGCGCGACCGCTGGCTCAAGGCGCATCCCCATGTCCACTTCCACTTCACGCCCAACTACGCCAGCTGGCTCAACCAGATCGAGATCTGGTTCTCGATCCTCAGCCGCGCCGCCCTGCACGGCGCCAGCTTCACTTCGCCCCGACAACTCAGGGACGCCATCGATGCCTTCATCCACGCCCACAACAAGACCGCCAAGCCTTTCCGTTGGGTCAGCACCAACATCCATCAGAAGAGGCTCAAACCACGTCATCGCGATTTGTGATTCCCGGTACTAGTCGGCGGTCATCGCAGCCTCGGAAACCAAATGTAGGGGATACGAGAGCGAAGTGGATACCCAGTTTCCTGAAAAAGGCGGTTTAGGTGGCGGACGCTGACGCCGGCAAGACGCGCGAGCTGGTCGAGCGACAGGGGATCAGCGAGGTGATCCTCCATCAGCCCGAGCGCGAACGCCGCCGGCCGGCTGGTGGTGCCGTAGCGTTCGACGATGCCAGCCCGCTGTGGACCGCACGATGGCCTGACTTCGGTGTGCAGGAACCAGTCGCTGACACGTCGCGCCAGGCTTTCGCCGTGTTGGCGGGCGACGAGCGCGTGCATCATGTCGAGCGGTGCCGTGCCGCCGGCGCAGGTCATACGGTCGCGGTCGACGACGTAGAGTGTGCGCTCGACAACGAGACCGGGCACCATTTCCGCCAGCGCCTCGGCATGCTCCCAGTGGATCGTCAGTCTTCGTTTCTCCATCGCGCCGGCCCGGGCGAGGACCATTGGCCCGCCGGAAACGCCGCCCAGCGTGACACCGGCCCTTGCAAGCGCGCCCAGCCAACGGAAGGCCCGGCGGTCGTTGAAGGTCGACGGATCGCCGCCGGCGACGACGAGCAGTAGTTCGGGACGGTCGCCACTTTCTATTTCCTTTGCGGGCACGACCGCACCCGTCGAGCTGACCACGCGGCGTCCCGATACGCAGAAATGGTCGATGGCGTGAAGGGTTCGCGACGAGAGCAGGTTGGCCGCACGCAGCGGTTCAACCGCCGAGGCGTACGACATCAGCGCGAAGCCATCGATCAGCAGAAAGCCGACGCTGGTGGGCCTCGTCTGTCGATCTGTCGCGACGTCCATAGAGAAAAATAATACAGCCATTTCGCGAAAGTCATACCGGATATTTCGCGCGAGACTGCAAGCACTTTGGCCACGTTCCAGCCTGTGCGGCCGCGGGGGCCGAGCCGGCGCCGGAATCATCCACCTAGGATGGCGCGGGTGGCAGCGGGCAGATCTGGTGGCTACTCGCTGCGACGGTCCGATGTCCGGAATGACGGGATTCGGAACGACGGCGCCAGCCGAAGGGTGTGAAGCCGCCATGCGTTATTCGGGACTGCGTCTGTTTTTTGAGGGCCTGAGGGGCAACCGAGGCTGGGAGCAGGTGTGGCGCAAAGCCGAACCCAAACCCGCCTATGAGGTCATCGTGGTCGGCGGCGGCGGCCACGGTTTGGCAACGGCATATTAGCTGGCCAAGGAGTTCGGCGTGGCGAACGTCGCGGTCCTGGAAAAGGGCTGGCTGGGCTCGGGCAACGTCGGGCGCAACACGACGATCATCCGGTCCAACTACATGCTACCGGGCAACGAGCCATTCTACGAGTTGTCGATGCGGCTTTGGGAGGGGCCGGAACAAGAGCTTAACTACAACGTCATGGTCTCGCAACGCGGGATCATCAACCTGCTTCACAGCGACGCGCAACGCGATGTTTTCGTTCGCCGCGGCAATGCAATGCGGCTGGCAGGCGCCGACGCGATTCTACTGGATGAGGCCGGCGTTCGCGAGTTGTGCCCTTTCCTTGAATTCGACAACGCACGGTTTCCGATTCGCGGCGGTCTCTTGCAGAAGCGTGCCGGTACGGCTCGCCATGACGCCGTCGTCTGGGGCTATGCTCGGGGTGCGGACCGCTATGGTGTTGACATCGTTGAGAATTGCGAGGTCACGGGCATCGTCGTGACCAACGGCGCATGCCACGGTGTGGAGACAACGCGTGGAACGATTGCTGCGCAGAAGGTCGCCGTGTGTGTTGCGGGGGCCTCCAGCCGTGTGATGGCACAAGCCGGCTTGCGGCTGCCCATCGAAAGTCACGTCCTGCAGGCATTCGTTACCGAGGGTGTCAAGCCAATCCTGCCGATTGTGATCACCTTCGGCGCCGGGCACTTCTACGTATCGCAATCGGACCGGGGTGGCCTGGTTTTCGGTGGCGATCCCGACGGGTACAACTCGTACGCCGGCATAGACAGAATCAAAAAGGGGATTCCCAAGGGTCGCAAAAAGTGATTCAAGCTATGAGCTGGGTTACAGGAGGCCAGCCATGGATGACACGACCTTATTCGGAAGATCTTCGTGAACGAGTTGTTCGAGTTGTTGAATCGGGGACCTCTCGCAATGCGGCGGCGAAGCAATTTGATGTGAGCATCAGCTTTGTTGTGAAGCTGATGCAGCGTTGGAAGCAGCGGGGCACGATCAAAGCCGACAAATACGGTGGCTGGAAGAAATCGAAACTGGCTCCCCATGGCGATCGCATTCGGGCTCTGGTGATGGAGAATTGCGACATCACCATTGACGAGCTTTGCGTCTTGCTGGCCGCCGAGGGGATCGAGGCGAAGCGCTCGACGCTTGGCGACTTTCTTCTGGCTCAGGGGCTGAGTCGCAAAAAAAGACAGCCCACGCCGCCGAGCAGGAGCGCCCTGACGTCGCGGCGGCGCGAGCCACTTGGCGCAACGAGCAACCTGGGCTGATTGCCGAACGGCTGGTCTTTCTCGACGAGACCTGGGCGCGGACGAACATGGCCCGGCGTTATGGCCGGGCACCGCGCGGCGAACGGGTGGTGGCGGCCATTCCCCATGGCCACTGGAAGACAACCACGTTCATTGCCGCCCTGCGTCACGACCGGATCACCGCGCCCTGCGTTTTCGATGGCCCGATCAACGGCGCAAGCTTCCTTGCCTGGGTCCAGCAAGCCCTGGTCCCGACCCTGTCCGCGGGCGACATCGTCATCATGGACAACCTCTCCTCCCACAAGGTCGCCGGCGTACACGAGGCCATTGAGGCGGTCGGCGCAACCCCGCTCTACCTGCCGCCCTACAGCCCCGATCTCAACCGACATTACCCAGATGACTTCCAGGTTTGCGGAGATCATACCCCCGTACCACCGTCGAGGGAACTGTATTCCCTTTGCAGCCATCCGATGGCCTGATTTTGGAGATCAGCCCTCGGTTGGAAGGCCATTTGGCCAGATTTGCCGCCATTCAGACACACCCCTCCTGTCGTTTTCACCTCGCCGTCGATTTCCCCGGCCTACGCCGGGGCGGGTCTTGGTCGCAGATCATCAATCAGGCTCAAGATTTTCCGGAACAGCTCCCTCGGCACCGCCACCTCGGCCAATTGGAACGTGACGTAGCGGCCATGGCTGACCACCTTGGCACCGATCTTTACCAACTTCTCCCGCAGCGTGGTCAGCGACCAGTACTCAACCTCCTTCGGCAAAGCCAGCGTCCGCATGAAGTTGGCGAGATTGTAGGCCAGGGCGTGAAGCTGCAGCCGGACGGCGTTATCGCGGAACCTGCGACACGACAGCCTCGTCCATTTGATCGCGTTCTTGCCTTCCTTGATGCATTGCTCCGCTTTGCCCCGCTGATTGTAGAACAATGTCACCCGCTCGGCCGGTCGCGACAGGTTGGTGACGATGAACCCGACCCGGGGAAACAGCTCGCTGGGGTGCCACTCCACCTTGGCGACGACGCGGCGGGCCTTATCCCAGCTTTTGGCCCGATAGCTGAAGCCGGCGTAATGGCGCCGCACATGGTTTGGCGGACGGCCAACGGGTCGCGTGAGCAGATGGCAGATGCTTTCCAGAAGAACTTGGTTCTTCGGCAAACGGATCGCGTACAGGAAGCCCTCGTCTTCCAGAAACTTATAGATGTCCGGTGAGGCGAAAGCCGCATCGCCCCGGAAATACCGACGCAAATCCCTTTCCTTGTAGCGTGCCACTACCGGCTCCAGCACCTTGCGCCAGCCATCGGCGCTGTGAACGTTGCCGGGACGCAGGGCGCACCGTTCCAAATCGCCGAACTGGTTGAACAGGAACAGGGGATGATAGCAGGTGCAACCGAAGTGCCCGTTGTAGGTCGAGCCTTCCTGAGCACCGTGGGTTGGGCTGACGCTGCTGTCCATGTCGAGAATGATCTTCTTCGGCGGGCAACGGTCATGAACGCGGTCGATCCATCGGCCGGAAAGATCACCAAGCGCGGCGAGGTTTTCCTCGGTGGCCAGAACCTCCGTCTCGAAGCGCCCCATCTGACTGCTCGAGGCCGCCTGTTTAGTGACGGCATGGCCGCCGACGATCCACCGCATGACCGGGTCGAGGCTGAGCCGGTCGGCATCGTTCACGTCGTCGTAGCCGCCAAGGCGTCCGAAAACGGACTGGCGGAACTGGCCGACCATGCCATGCCGCCCATTCATGCCGGTACGACTGTCGGCAAGAACATCGCCAACCATCTCAGTAAGTTCAACGGAGGCATCAAGCTCTCGATAGGCGAGCAAACCGGCGTCAGTAGTGACCTTGGACCCGTGGAACTCAAGCTTGAGTCGACGGTCAAAATCGACCCGAAGGCACCCCTGTTTCGATTCACCCATCGGGTGTGCCATATCCGCTGATCCATATCTGCTCCAACTGTATGATTCTTATAGCAGAATCCGGGTGCGGTGTCGTCAAATTACATGATCATCTGGGTAATGCGGGCTCAATCCCATCGAACAGGTCTTCGCCAAGCTCAAAGCCATTCTCCGCAAGGTCGGCGCCAGAACCGTCGATGACCTCTGGCGGGCAATTGGAAACGCCCTCGATGAATTCTCTCCAACCGAATGCAGAAACTACCTCGTCAATGCAGGATATTCCGTCTAAACCGGATGTGCTCTAGCCCGAGACGAACCACATGAAAAGGCAACGAGTTTCAAGCTAGACCGGTATCGTCACGGCGTCATGATCGACGAAAAGGGTGTGGGCGCACAGCCCAACCTGCACTGAGCGGGATTGCCGGCGTGATCATTGACCACCCGCTGTTGGGCCCGCGCGATGCGGCAGAATTCGTATATTTCGGAGACGCGTCTCTCATCGATCGCCCCGATTGGGAGGCAGATGTCAACGGCGGAGTAAAACCCGGCCATGTGGCGGAGCAAAAGTGGGCCACTTTGGTTCGGTGAGGAGCTTGTCCCCGTAGTCCACGGGAGGGACCCACGCGCGGCGTGGACTGCCCCTCAGCAGGCAAAGGCCGCGGGGCGCGCGTGGGAGGGGCCTGTGGGCCCACGGGGGCAAGCGGATGCCGCTCAGGCGCTTTTTGCGGGTTTCTGTTTTCTTCGGCTCTGCTTGAGGCGGAAGCTTTCGCCGTTCATTTCCAGGATATGGACGTGGTGGGTCAGGCGGTCCAGCAACGCCCCTGTCAGGCGTTCTGAGCCGAAAACCTCCGTCCACTCGTCGAATGGCAGGTTGGAGGTCACCAGGATCGAGCCACGCTCGTAGCGCTGGTTGAACACCTCGAACAGCAACTCGGCGCCGGTCTTGGAGAGCGGCACGAAACCCAGCTCGTCGATGATGAGGAGCTTGAGGTTGGCGAGCTTCTTCTGGAACCTCAGCAGCTGTCTGTCATCGCGCGCCTCCATGAGCTCGTGGACCAGGGCGGCGGCGGTGGTAAAGCCGACCGACAGGCCCTTCTGGCAGGCGGCAAGGCCGAGGCCGAGCGCAATGTGACTCTTGCCGGTGCCGGAATTGCCCAGAGCGATCACATTCTCCCGGCGCTCGATGTACTCGCATCGTGCCAGCTCGAGGACCAGCGCCTTGTTGAGCGAGGCGATCGCTTTGAAGTCAAAGCTGTCCAAGCTCTTGATGGTCGGGAACTTCGCTTGCCTGATTCGCCGCTCGACCATGCGGCGCTCGCGGTCGATCAGTTCCAGCTCGGCCAGGCGGAGCAGGTAGCGCACGTGGTCGGCGCCCTCGCTGTGGCACACTGGCGAGCCAGCTTGTCGTACTCCCTGAGGAAGGTCGGCAGCTTGAGGGCCTTCAGGTGATGGGCCAGCAACACCTGCGGCGTGTCGCTCACGGCGCCGCTCCGCCCAGCAGGCTCATGTAGCTGGCGGCGGATGTGGTGGTCACCTGGGCCCGCGGCAGATAGGGATAAACGTTCAAGTCGAGCCGGGGGGGTCGACGCTCGACGCGACACAGCACCAGGTGCTTGACCGCATCATAGCCGATGGCGCCTAACCGCAGGGCATCGCGGATGGCACCGTGCACCTCCTCAAGGGCAAAGGTCTCCAGAAGACGGAGCACTTGCACGTACTCCCGCTTGCCGGCCTTGCCCATGCGGGCTTCAAGCAAGCGGCGCAGGTTGGCGTACGCCTCGGGCAGCTTCCAACCGGCCAGCGGGGCGGCTTGATCGAGGGCACCGATCTTCCGCTCCAGCAAGGCCAGATAGTGGATCGGCTCGAAGATCAGGTCCTCTCGTTCGTAAGAGCGTGGGTGCCGGGCGATGACCTCGGCGGCGCAGCCGATGACCACCTCGTGCACGTAGCCACGGACCCAGACCTCTTGGTGACCGTAGGCGACGGGCACCGAGTAGTCGTTGCCCCGATAGCGCATCAGGGAGAGCGAATTGACCCGCGTGCCCTCCTTGTCGCAGGCCTCGAAAGGCGCCGGCGGCAATTCCATCAGCTTCTCCCGGTCGCATCCGAACCGCTCGCCGATGGTCTCGCGATGGCCGCGCAAGACGTCGCTTTCCCGTCTCCGACATTGATGTTCCAGGTGAGCGTTGAAGGCGTCCCAGCTCGCAAACCGGGGGATGGGAACCATGAAGTTCCGGCGGGCGTAACCGACCAGCCCCTCCACCTTGCCCTTATCATTGCCCTTGCCGGGGCGGCCATATCGATCCTGGAACAGATAATGGGATTGAAGCCCGCTGAACGCTCGCGTTCGTTGCCGCGTGCCGTCCGGCAGGATGCGCGACACCAGGCACTTGTCATTGTCGTAGAGAATCGATTGGGGAATGCCGCCGAAGAAGGCGAAGGCCCCGTTGTGGCCGTCCAGCCAGGCCTCCGTCGCCGCCGCCGGGTAGGCCGCAACGAAGCAGGCATCGCTGTGGGGAAGGTCCATGGCGAAAAAATGCGCCCGCCGCTTGACGCCGGCGATGATCGCATCCGCCTCGCCAAAGTCCGCCTGAGCGTGACCCGGAGGGTGCGCCAGCGGCACGAACATCTCACGCTGGCGACGGCGCCGTTCCCGGACGTAATCCTTGACGATGGTCTGTTTGCCCGCAAAGCCATGCTCGTCGCGAAGACGCTCGAATATCCGCTTCGCCGTGTGGCGCTGCTTGCAGTGAACCGTTCGGTCCTCTTCCAGAATACGGTCAATGATATCCCTGAAGGGGTCCAGCTTCGGGCGCTTCGGTGGCTGGCGGCGGCGGTAGCCAGGCGGCTCCGAGTGCCCGAGCATCTTCCTCACCGTCTCTCGCGCTATGCCAAACCGACTCGCCGCCTCTCGCTGACTCAGCCCATCAACATGGCACGCCAGCCGAACGCGTAGATAAAGGTCCACGGTATACATCCTACTCCGCCCGCAGCCGGGCAAATCTCGCCGCTTCCGTGGTCTAATTTGTCACCGCCGCACACAGCAGAGGATCACGATCGCAGATTCTACGAATACCTCTACCTGCGGAGCAATCCCGCCGGTGAGCATCGTGAATTGTGGTTCCACGAACACGGCGACCATTCCTGGCTTGTGGTCACCCGTGACACGGTCACGCACGAAATCACCAAGGTCGAGCTGGCCAGAGATGTCGCCAGGACGCGAGGCCGCGGCCGATGACCCAGCCGAACCGTATCTCGAGCGGTTTGGTAGATCCCGCTCAAACGCTGTCGTTCACGTTCAACCGACGCCGGTTGGAGGGGCATCCGGGGGATACCTTGGCATCAGCCCTCCTCGCCAATGGCGTTCGCTTGGTCGGCAGATCCTTCAAGTATCATCGCCCGCGCGGCATCTTCTCGGCGGGGTCGGAGGAACCGAACGCACTCGTCGAAATCGGCCGGGGCGCACGCCTCGAGCCCAACACCTGCGCGACCACGACCGAACTTTTCGACGGACTTGAAGCAACGAGTCAGAACCATCGCGGGCCGTTGAACTTCGACCTGGCACATGAAAATGCCCCGCCTGCGGAGCGCTGACGGGGCCTAGGGCTATGAAACGTGCTCCCTGGATTCAGGAGCACGCCATTCTAGCACAGCCCGGCCGTAGAAAAAGCCCCAGCCGGAGCCGGGGCTAGTACCGGCTATCGCTGGCGGCGGAGTCGTGATTCAAAGGATGGATGAACATCCAGGACGCGACTCCGATCATATTGACGGAGGAGGAGCGGGCGGTGCTTGAGAGCATGGTCCGATCTCCGAAGACGGAACAGGGCGTGAGCGAGCGCGCCCGCATGGTGTTGTTGGCGGCGGACGGCCGCTCGACGCGCTCCATTGCGGCGGCGCTTGGCACCTGGCCGGGGCGGGTCAGCCGCTGGCGCACGCGCTTCGCGGCGGAACGGCTGGCCGGGCTGTCGGATCGAGCGCGGCCGGGGGCGACGCCGATCTACACGGCCGAGACGGGCCGGCGCATCCTGGCGCAGTTGGACGAGCCGCCGCCCGCCGGCTTCGCTCGCTGGACGGCGCCACTGCTGGCCCGGGCGCTGGGCGATGTGTCGGACCAGTACATCTGGCGCTTCCTGCGCCGGCAAAAGATCGACCTGGCCGGCCGTAAATCCTGGTGCCAGAGCAACGATCCCGAGTTCGTCCCCAAGGCGGCCGAGATCGTCGGCCTCTACTTGCACCCGCCGGAGGACGCCATCGTGCTGGCGGTCGACGAGAAGCCGCACATCCAGGCGCTGGAGCGCGCCCAGGGCTATCTGAAGCTGCCGAACGGGCGCGCCCTGATCGGCCATGGCCAACACCTATAAGCGACACGGCACGACGACGCTGTTTGCCGCTCTCAACGTCGCCAGCGGCTCGGAGGTGCGCATGAAGCGCGCCCTGAACTGCTGGCCGTGGGTGCGGTCGTTGACCCACTCTCCCGATGCGGTGATCCATTCGCCCGGAGAAACCATGGCGGCATGGCCCACCACCGTGATCAGGTCCCGGTGCCCGCGCGCCTTATATTAGCGCGCCGCCTTCACCGTTGGAATTTGGTGTGGACCACTTGCTCCAGGTAGGCAACTGACCCACGAAGATGGGGACCGGGACCCGATAAGCGCCGGGAGCGCCGGAGAAGCCGTCGGCAGGGGCGGATCAAGGGCGAGGTGGAGATGTCGGCGAACCCGATCGGTGCCCACTAGGTCGACCGGAATATGGCCGACTGCGGGGCGAACCGACAGGCGGTGATCCCCGGACGGTAAATTGGGCGTGCCAGGGACATGGAAGATCGACCTGTAATTCCTGACCTTGGCACGCCCCCCGGATCTTCGAAGAAATTCTTCCCGCATAACAGTGAATTTTTTGAGCCTAACAGGGAGTTCTTGGCCCGGAACCGGGAATTTGCGATCTCTGCTTGCAGGTACGCGGTTGGTCCCGTGCCATCACTCACTCGCTGGGCAGAATTTACGGAGCTTTTGATATTGGAGAGCAAGTTCCGCACCCGGGGGAATGTTCGGTAATAACACTTCCATGGGTGGGTCCTACGCGCACCGCCGCATGCCCGTCACCCGGACTTTCCCGGGCGCCAATGAAGACGCTGGGCCGTGAAAACGGAGACCCTGTTTACAAGATTACCCTGTTCTTGGTTTACAAGATCACCCTGCGCTTGGCCTCGCTGCTGCCAACTCATCGGCGTCTAGCTACAAGCCAATCGTTTTATGCGCGTAACAAATTGCGATAGCATGACTTGGGCCCGGCCGGGAGCCCCCTGGTGGCACCCGGTTCGGCTGAGGGCAAGGGGGGCAAGCACTGACGTGACGCTGTTTCTGCACGGGGCATTCGCTGGAGAGCGTTTCTTGGTGTGGGGAGAGGTACCCCCGAAGCAAGCGGCACCCGTCAGGAAGCCCCGTGGCCGGCGGCCGAAGGTGCCGCCGCCACCACCCTCTCCGTTCGACCCCGGACCTGAAGTCTTGGCCGCGGCCCTTTCCGCCGGGTGGCCGAAGATCGATAGTCCGCCTGCCGACAAGGTGGTCGTCTGGTTGCCCTCGAAAGGTGCCAGGCCGGTGGCGTCCCGTCCCCTGATCGAGGACCCGCCGGAAGCGACGGGCGGGATCACGATCGCGCCGTGGACGGTCTCCGCCCTGGTCGTGCCCATTGTGGACGCGGTTTATTTGCTGAGCCGCTGCACCGGCCGGAGCCGCCTTGCGCCGGGCGTTTTCGTGGCCGACGATCTGGCGTTCTGGGCTGAGGCTCTGCGGTTCGCGGGCGCCCTGGTGGCGCGCGGGAGCTTCCTTCCCGACCTGATCGAAGAAGACAACGTGTTCCTAGCGCGCTGGCGCCCGGTCGTGCTGGGAAAGGAACGCGGTGTTCAAGCCCGGTTAGCGGACGCCATGCCCGACTCCTGCCGGGCGGCCAGCCCAGGCTCGACTCCGCCAGACACCGGCCGGGCCTCGGTGTTGGGTGGATTCCTTGACGCCGCCTTGGACAGCCTCGTGCGCACGGCCGCGGCACCGAAGGCAGCGCCCATGACGGCGGCACGACCGGGGCGGGGATCCCAGAGTCGGCCCGGGGCAGCCGCGCTTGACACCGTGGACGACCGCTGGTTGGCGGCCTTGCGCGGCCCCGAACCCCGGGTCGATGGAAATCAGGAAGAGCTTGTCGCGCTCCGTCAGAGGTGTCGGGAGTGGCGCCGGCCGGTGGCGGTGGTTCACAAGGGGCCATTCCGCCTGTGTTTTCGCCTCGAGGAGCCGGCCCCGGAGGAGGACGAGGTTGAACGGCCGTGGAGCCCCGGTGAAGCGGCGTGGACTCTCCGCTACCTGATCCAGTCCAACAGCGACCCGAGCCTCATCGTGCCGGCCGCCGAGGCATGGCGCGCCCGAGGCCGGGCGGCGGCGGCGTTCAAGGCGGATGGTTTCGACGTCCGGGACTTCTTGCTGTCGTCCTTGGGCCGAGCGGTGCGGCTCTGCCCCGTTCTGGAGGATAGTCTGCGCGGCCGCCTGCCCGACCTTCACGTCACCGACGCCGCCGGTGCCGTGTCCTTCCTCACCGATCATGCTCTTGTCCTCGAGCAAGCTGGTTTCGGTGTGATGCTGCCGGCGTGGTGGACGGCCAAGAGCACCAAGCTGCGCCTCTCCGCCCGCGCCCAGGTCACGTCGCCGAAGATGCAGGGCGGCAATGGTCTCTCGCTCGACGAGATCGTTCGCTTCGACTGGCAAGTGGCGCTGGGAGACCAGAGCCTGTCGCGCGAGGACCTGATGGCGCTGGCCAAGCTGAAGGTGCCTTTGGTCCGCGTCCGCGGCCAATGGGTCTTGCTCGACGCCGAGGAAATCAAGGACGCGATAGCCCGTCTCAAGCGCAAGGACAAGGGGCTCACGGGCCGTGATGCGCTGCGCATCGCCCTGGGTGGACAGGCGGGTGGGTCGGCCGGCGGTGACGGCATGGTATCCGGCGGCATCGAGGCGCGGGGCTGGATCGCCGAAGTCCTGGCCCGTCTCGAGAACCGGGACACCATCGAGCCCCTGCCGGTGCCCAGTGCCTTCGAGGGTGAGCTCAGGCCGTACCAGGAGCGGGGATATGCATGGCTCCGATTTTTGCGCCGCTGGGGCCTCGGCGCCTGCCTTGCCGACGACATGGGGCTCGGCAAAACGGTGCAAACCCTGGCGCTGATCCTCTACGACCGAGAGAAGCCGGAGGATAGAGCGCCAGTCCTGCTGGTCTGCCCGACCTCGGTGATCGGCAACTGGCAGCGGGAGGCGGCCCGCTTCACGCCCGATCTGGCGGTCATGGTTCACCATGGCGGCGCCCGCGGCCGTGGTAAGGCCCTGCGCAAGACGGCATTCAAGCACGACGTGGTGATCACCAGCTACGCCTTGCTCCAGCGGGACGTAACGGCGCTGGACGCGGTGCCCTGGAAAGGCGTCGTCCTCGACGAGGCGCAAAACATCAAGAACCCGGAGACCAAGCAGGCCCGTGCCGCGCGCGCACTGACGGCTGGCTATCGGATCGCGCTCACCGGCACACCGGTTGAGAACAACGTGGGCGACCTCTGGTCGGTCATGGAGTTCCTCAACCCGGGTCTCCTCGGCACCCAGGCGGACTTCAAGCGCCGCTTTTTTGTGCCCATCCAGGCGAACAGTGATGTTCAGGCCATCGAGCGGCTCAAAGCGCTGACCGGCCCGTTCATTCTGCGCCGGTTGAAGAGCGACAAGACCATCATCGCCGATCTTCCGGAGAAGATGGAGATGAAGGTCTATTGCAACCTGACCCGGGAGCAGGGCTCGCTCTATGCGGCCGTGGTGGATGAGGCCATGGAGACCCTGACCGCGGCCGATGGCATCCGGCGCAGGGGCGCGGTGCTGGCAACGCTGTCCAAGCTCAAGCAGGTGTGCAACCACCCGGCCCAGCTCCTGGGCGACAATTCGACCGTGCCCGGGCGCTCGGGCAAGCTGGCACGGCTCGTGGAGATGCTCGAGGAAGTCCTGGAGGCGGGCGAGCGGGCCCTGGTCTTCACCCAGTTCTCGGAGATGGGCGAGATCATCAAAACCCACCTGCAGGAGACCTTCGGCGAGGAGGTTCTGTTCCTGCACGGCGGCGTGCCCAGGGCGAAGCGGGACCGGATGGTGAAGAGATTCCAGGAGGCCGGGGCGTCGATCTTCCTGCTCTCCCTCAAGGCCGGCGGCACCGGTCTCAATCTGACCGCCGCCAATCATGTGTTCCACTTCGACCGCTGGTGGAACCCGGCGGTGGAGGATCAGGCCACGGACCGGGCCTTCCGCATCGGGCAGACTCGAGGGGTGCAGGTGCACAAGTTCCTCTGCCTCGGCACGCTCGAGGAAAAGATCGACGAGATGATCGAGCGCAAGAAGGAGGTGGCCTCGGCCATCGTGGGCGCGGGCGAGGCTTGGCTCACCGAGCTGACCACCGAGCAGTTGACCGATATATTGAGCCTGCGCGAGGATGCGGTCGGAGAGTAGTCGGAGAGTAGCATGAGCGACGCTTGGGAGAACCGCGATCCAGACGACCTCGAGGCGGAGATGGAACGCCAAGAAGCTTACGAGCTGTCCCCCGCCGGCATCGCCGAGCAAAACCGGTACTTGCTCCAGCGCCAGCAAGAGTTCCGCCTGGCGGCGGATGCCGTGACCGCGGCCTGGAGTGAACGCGGCGAAGTGGAGGCCGTGGCGCTGTTCGGCTCGGTGGCGGTAGCGCTGTGGAAGGAGGTGCCGCGGTTCCGCACCTACCGGCGGGCGGGAATCGCCCTTAGGCACGAGTGCAAGGACCTGGACCTGGCCCTGGCCCTGTGGCTATCGAGCACCAGCGAGCTCGGCGGCCTGCGGAAGGCGAAGACCCGGGCCTTGGCCGAGATGCACAAGGAGACCGGGATCGGCGTGGCGTCCCATCAGGTGGATGTCTTCGTGCCGGCACCGGGCACGGACAGCTATCTCGGTCGGTTGTGCGACTTCGCCCGCTGTCCCAAGCACAAACCGGAATGCCTGGTTCCCGGCTGTGGTGCCGTAGCGTTCTTGCAGCAGCACGACGGCTTCGTGTTTGACCCGGAGGCGTTGGCGCCGGATCGGGTCATCCGCCTGTTCGACCGGCAAAGCGGCTTGCTCCGGAAGGCCGCGGAGGTCCCCCTGCCCGAACGGGAGGAGGACGAAGATGGCGCGATGGCATGAGTTCGGCTATTACCCGCCGTCCCGTCCCCGCGAGGCCAAGGGTGGCATCAAGGCGCAGAGCAAGCGGGGCGCCTTCGCCTCGAGTTGGTGGGGCCAGCGCTGGATCGCCACACTGGAGTCCTTCCCCATCGGCGCCCGCCTGGGACGCGGGCGCAGCTATGCCCGCAAGGGTCAGGTGATCTCCCTGGAGATCGACAAGGGGCGGGTGACCGCGGAGGTGCAGGGTTCGCGGACGCGCCCCTACGCGGTCTCGATCACGATGAAGCCGATCGCAACGTCCAAGTGGAGAAAGATTGCCAAACAAGCCTCCGAGAACCTGCTTGTGGCGGCCAAGCTCATGGCCGGGGAGATGCCGCCGGACATCGAGGAGGTGTTCGCCGATGTGCGCGCACCCTTGTTCCCGACGAACCAGAGGGACCTGGCGACCAGGTGTAGTTGCCCCGATTGGTCGAATCCTTGCAAGCACGTCGCCGCGGTCTACTACTTGCTGGCCGAGGCGTTCGACCGCGACCCCTTTCTGCTGTTCCGCCTGCGGGGCATGGAGCGGGACGGTCTCGTCGCGCTGCTCGGGCTGGGCGGCACCACGGGCGACGAGGAGACACTGGTCGCCGAGGCCCAAGCCGCGCCCGCGGAACCTCTCACAACCGATCCTGAAGCCTTCTGGTCGGGTCCGAAAGGCTATGACGAGCTCCTGAAGGAGGTAGCGGTCCCTGAGCACCCCGCGCCGATGGCGAGCCATCTTGGCGGCTTTTCCTTCTGGCGGGGCGAGAAGAACTTCGCGTCCTCGGTATCCCAAATCAACGAACGGGCGATGCGAAACGGGCTACGGACGTTCACGGGCGATTGGGAGATTCCGGCCGATTCCGAATGACGCCTCGGGCCTGGCCACAATTCTCCCCTGTTCATCGGTGCTGACAACCGACTTGAGCCTTATGGAAATCACACCGGGAGTCTTCAGCGCCGTGCGATGTGATGCGACTATGGGCGTCAGCTAAACGCGTACGGTTTGCTGGTAGCGAGGTAACAGAGGCGAACTTCCTAATAAGGTTTTCAGGAACCACAGGCGCGGGACATCGGGCGGTGGTACTTCCAGCGGCTGGGCATGACAGAACATTAGGCGAACATCCTGCCGATGGCAACCGCAAACCCAACATGTCGTCAAACCGGGTTCAGAGGGATAAGCCTTTCTGGGCATTCGGCGCCGCCCGGACCCATACTGTTTTTCAATCGCCCGACAGGGTTGTTTCGATGCCCGGCAATACCCTGCCAATGGACCCAGCCAATGGCGGGGCAGCCGCCGGGCAATCGTCCGCTCCGTCGAGGCCGCGGAGGGCGCCGCGTCGCGGGCGGTTCGCCGGCCGGGACCGGTGCGCCGTATGCCCTGCGGGCATTTACTTTGCCGCAAACGGCATTTTCTTTTCCGGTCTCATGCCGCTAGAGCGGGTCCGGCATAGACAGAATCAAAAGGGGGATTCCCAAGGGTCGCAAAAAGTGATTCAAGCTATGAGCTGGGTTAAAGGAGGCCAGCCATGGATGACACGACCTTATTCGGAAGATCTTCGTGAACGAGTTGTTCGAGTTGTTGAATCGGGGACCTCTCGCAATGCGGCGGCGAAGCAATTTGAGGTGAGCATCAGCTTTGTTGTGAAGCTGATGCAGCGTTGGAAGCAGCGGGGCACGATCAAAGCCGACAAATACGGTGGCTGGAAGAAATCGAAACTGGCTCCCCATGGCGATCGCATTCGGGCTCTGGTGATGGAGAATTGCGACATCACCATTGACGAGCTTTGCGTCTTGCTGGCCGCCGAGGGGATCGAGGCGAAGCGCTCGACGCTTGGCGACTTTCTTCTGGCTCAGGGGCTGAGTCGCAAAAAAAGACAGCCCACGCCGCCGAGCAGGAGCGCCCTGACGTCGCGGCGGCGCGAGCCACTTGGCGCAACGAGCAACCTGGGCTGATTGCCGAACGGCTGGTCTTTCTCGACGAGACCTGGGCGCGGACGAACATGGCCCGGCGTTATGGCCGGGCACCGCGCGGCGAACGGGTGGTGGCGGCCATTCCCCATGGCCACTGGAAGACAACCACGTTCATTGCCGCCCTGCGTCACGACCGGATCACCGCGCCCTGCGTTTTCGATGGCCCGATCAACGGCGCAAGCTTCCTTGCCTGGGTCCAGCAAGCCCTGGTCCCGACCCTGTCCGCGGGCGACATCGTCATCATGGACAACCTCTCCTCCCACAAGGTCGCCGGCGTACACGAGGCCATTGAGGCGGTCGGCGCAACCCCGCTCTACCTGCCGCCCTACAGCCCCGATCTCAATCCCATCGAACAGGTCTTCGCCAAGCTCAAAGCCATTCTCCGCAAGGTCGGCGCCAGAACCGTCGATGACCTCTGGCGGGCAATTGGAAACGCCCTCGATGAATTCTCTCCAACCGAATGCAGAAACTACCTCGTCAATGCGGGATATTCCGTCTAAACCGGATGTGCTCTAATGGCCTCGGCCCCATGCGCGGCGCCGCAAGCGCTACAGGAGGGTCGGCCGCGCGGAAGGCGGGGCCATGGCCGGACAGGGACAGCGGCGAGCGCGGGAAGCCGGCGGCGTGACCGGCCGCCGGGACCGGCTTGTTGTGGTCGTGGAATCGCCGGCCAAGGCGAAGACGATCGGGGCCTGGCTCGGCCCGTCATGCCGGGTGATGGCGACCCGGGGCCATGTCTCGGACCTGCCGTCGAAGACGGGCTCGGTGAAGCCGGAGGACGGCTTCGCCATGCGCTACGAGACCGGGCGGCGGGCGGCCCGGACGCTCGGCGCGATCGCCCGGGCGCTGGCGAGCGCCGACGGGCTGGTGCTCGCCACCGACCCGGACCGGGAGGGCGAGGCGATCGCCTTGCAGGTTCTGGACTGGCTGGAGCAACGGGACGCAATCGGCGGCAGGAGGGTCGAGCGCGCAACCTTCCACGAGGTGACCGAAGAGGCGGTCCGGGCGGCGCTCGACAACCCCCGCGCCATCGACGTGGACCTGGTCCAGGCCTGGCAAGCGCGGCGCGCCCTCGACTACCTGGTCGGCTACGGCCTGTCGCCGGTGCTGTGGCGCAAGCTGCCGGGCTGCCGCTCGGCCGGCCGGGTGCAGTCGGTGGCGCTGCGCCTGATCTGCGAGCGCGAGGCCGGGATCGAGGCGTTCGTGCCGCGGCAGTACTGGACCGTGGAGGCCGAGGCGGAGGGGAAGGACGGTGTTTCCTTTGCCGCAACGCTGGTTCGGCTCGACGGAACCGATGTCGGGGAGTCGGGCCTCGCGTCCGAGCGGAGCGCGCGGGAGGTGGCGGGGCGCATCCGGGCGGCGCGGTTCCGGGCGGTCGCCGTCGAGCGCGACACCCCGCACCGGCCGCCCAACCCGCCGTTCGCGACCGCGACCCTGCAGCTGGCGGCATTCCGCCGGCTCGGCCTCGGGGTCGGCGAGACCATGGCGATCGCCCAGCGGCTCTACGAGGGCGTCGGCCTCGGCGCCGAGACCACCGGGCTGATCACCTATCCGCGCACCGATTCGACCGCGATGGCGGGGTCCGCCGTCGCCCGGGCGCGCGCGGCGATCGCGGAGCGGTTCGGCGCGGACTGCGTGCCGGCCCGGCCGCGGACCTTCCGGACCCGGGCGCGCAACGCGCAGGAGGCCCATGAGGCGATCCCGCCCACGGGCTTCGGGCGGACGCCCGAAGCGGTCGCCCGCCATCTCGACCGGGACGCGGCGGGGCTCTACGGCCTGATCTGGCGCCGCGCGCTCGCCAGCCAGATGGCCGCGGCCCGGATCGAGCGGGTGCGCATCGAACTGGCCGGCGAGGATGGCGCCGTCGTCCTCGCCGCCGAATGCTCGGCCATGGTCTTCGACGGCCATCTGCGGCTTGCCCCGGACCCCGATCCGGGGATCCGGGCAACGGAGGGCGAGGACGCGGGCGAGGACGGGGGCGATGCGGGCGCGGCCGACCGCGGCCTGCCGATGCTCGAGGCCGGCGAAGCGGTGACGCTGCGCGCGGTCCGCGCCGAACGCCATGCCGCCGCGCCGCCCGGGCGCCATACCGAGGCCGGGCTGGTGCGCCGGCTGGAGGAGCGCGGCATCGGCCGGCCCTCGACCTGGGCGGCGATCCTGGCGGTGCTGCAGGCGCGCGGCTACGCGGTGCTGCACGAGCGGCGCCTGGCGCCGACCGAGCGCGGCCGGGTGCTGGCCGCCTTCCTGGAGCACGGCTTCGGGCGCTGGATGGACACCGGCTTCACCGCGGCCATGGAGGACGACCTCGACCGCATCGCCGCCGGCGCGCTCGCCCGGCAGGCCATGCTGGAAGGGTTCTGGGCCCCGTTCGACGCGGCGCTCGCCGAGGCCGGCGGCCTGACCCGGAAGACCGTGCGCGCCGCCGTCGAGGCGCGGCTGGAGAATTTCCTGTTCGGTCCGGACGACACCGATCCGAAGCGCCGGCGCTGCCCGGCCTGCGGCGGCGACACCCTCGAACTCAAGCTCAGCCGCTACGGCCCCTTCGTCGGCTGCGCGGCATACCCGGACTGCGGCTACCGGCGGAGCCTGAGCGCCGCCGCGGCAGAACGGGACGGCTATGACGGCCCGCGCGACCTCGGCGCCGACCCCGGCACCGGCATGGCCGTGACCCTGCGCCGCGGCCCGACCGGCTGGTACGTCCAGCGCGGCGAACCCCGGGACCGCCTGCCCCGGCCCGCGAGCCGGGGGGGGGGCGAACGCGCGGGCAAGGCGAAACCGGAGCGCATGTCGCTGCCGCCGTCGCTGGAGCCCGACGACATCGATCTCGGGCTCGCGCTCAGGCTGCTGGCCCTCCCCCGCCGGGTCGGGCTGCATCCGGAGACCGGCGAGCCGATCCTCGCCGGCATCGGCCGCTACGGGCCGTGGGTGCGCCATGCCGGGACCTATGCCGCGATCCCCGACGGCGAGGACGTGCTGGGCGTCGGCATCAACCGCGCGGTCGCGCTGATCGCCGACAAGGAGATCCGCCAAAGCCGCGCCCGCGGGCCGAACAAGGTGCTGCGCGCGCTCGGCCGGCATCCCGGGGACGGCGCGCCGGTGCGGCTCAAGACCGGCCATTACGGCCCCTTCGTCGCCCACCGGCGGCGCTACGCCTCGCTGCCGAAGGACCTCGACCCCGAGGACGTGACCCTGGCCGCCGCCGTGGCACTGCTGGAACGCCGGGAGGCGCCGGGCGGATGAGCGCGGGCCTGCCCCGCGGGGGCCGGAGACGGCCGGGGGTCAATATTGAAAGCCGTTTGACCGAGGTCGATCCAGTAGGGCCGGTGATCTGACGCCTGGCAGTCAGTGTCGATCCTGGCGCCCGCCGATCCAGCGGTGCAGGAAGTCTGCCCGGTCGCGCGGGCTCAATCTCCAAGTTCCAACTTGAGGCCGACGTGGCTCGCCGTGAAGCCGAGCCTTTCGTAGAAACGCAAGGCATCGTCGCGCGTCCGATCGGTCGTCAGCTGGACGATGCGACAGTCCGCCTGCCGCGCGATCGCGATGGCGTGGCGCACGAGCTGCTCGCCGACGCCGGTGCCGCGATGGCTGCGTGCGACACGGACGCCTTCGATCTGCACTCGCTGGGCGGCGAAGCGCGACAGGCCGCAGATCAGCGTCAGCTGGAGGCAGCCGACGACCGAGCCGGCCACCTCGGCGACGATGACGTCGTTGTCGGGCTGCCGCTCGATAGCGGCAAACGCGTCGCCATAGGCCGGTGGCAATGGGTCCGCCGGGCGCTCCCGACCGGAGCCCAGCGCGTCGTCGGCGAGCAGGGCGACGATGGCCGGGAGGTCGGCCGCGGTCGCCTTCCGGAACACGACGGCGCGGCCGCTCATACGTTGAACCGGAACAGGATGACGTCGCCGTCCTGGACGATGTAATCGCGGCCTTCGCGGCGCATCTTGCCGGCGTCGCGGGCCGCCTGCTCGCCGCCGCAGGCGACGTAGTCGGCATGGGCGATGGTCTCGGCGCTGATGAAGCCGCGGGCGAAGTCCGTGTGAATGACACCGGCCGCGTCGCGCGCCGTCGTGCCGCGGGGCACGGTCCAGGCCTGGGTCGTCTTTGGCCCGGCCGTGAGGAACGTGATCAGGCCGAGCAGTGCATAGCCGGCTCGGACGACGCGGGCGAGGCCGGTCTCCGTCAGGCCGAGATCATGCAGGAACGCCGCCCGCTCGTCGGCGTCGGCGAACTCGGCGATCTCCGCTTCGAGCGCCGCCGAAAC
The DNA here is from genome assembly GCA_965261585.1 of Alphaproteobacteria bacterium. Lineage (GTDB taxonomy): Bacteria > Pseudomonadota > Alphaproteobacteria > UBA6615 > UBA6615 > CBDHDN01. The sequence continues at coordinate 21,556 of CBDHDN010000048.1, read as the reverse complement.
AATGACCCAACCGGCCCCGTGGGCGGCGGCATAGTCGGCGACGCGCGCGGTGAACGCGTTGCCCAGCACGGACGCCTCGTCGACGTTGCAGATATAGAACACGGGCTTCGCGGTCAGCAGATGCAGCATGCGAAACTCGCGCGCCCGGCCTTTCGGCACGGCGACGGCGCGGGCCGGCCGGCCGTCGCGCAGCGCCGCCAGCACCGGCTCGATCAGCGCCTGCTGATCGCGGGCGGCGCGGTCGCCGCCACGGGCCCGCTTGACGGCGGCCTCGTAGCGCCGCTCCAGGCCCTCGAGGTCGGCCAGCAGAAGCTCCGTCTCGATGAGTTCGGCGTCGCGCACGGGATCGACGCTGCCCTCGACGTGGGTGACGTCGGTGCCCTCGAAGCAGCGCAGGACATGGCAGATCGCGTCGACCTCGCGGATATGGCCGAGGAACTGATTGCCGAGGCCTTCGCCGGCGCTGGCGCCGCGCACCAGGCCGGCGATGTCGACGAAGTCGAGGAAGGTCGGTACGAGCTGCTTCGAGCCGGCGAGGCGCGCCAGCTCGGCCAGGCGCTCGTCCGACACCGCGACGCGGCCGACATTGGGCTCGATCGTCGAGAACGGATAGTTGGCGGTCTCCGCCTGGGCGGTGGCCGTGAGCGCGTTGAAGAGCGTCGACTTGCCGACGTTGGGCAAACCAACGATGCCGCAGGAAAACCCCATCTCAGCCGCGTTTGAGTAGCCTGGCCAGCGCCGCGCCGAAAGCCGCGCCCAGGGCGGTCTTCGCGGGCGCCGCCGGAGTGGCGGGTGGGGCGGTCTGCGCCGGCGCCTCCGCCGGCTTCGCTTGTGCCGGCGGCGGCGATCGCCGGCGCGTCGTGCCGGCCGCCGCCTTGTCCGGCTTGGCGGCCGGTCCGATGGCCAGAGCCAGGCGGTTCATGAAGCCGGCGTCGTCGCCGCGCACGAGGTCGGGAATCGTCTCGGCGATCGCCGACAGCTCATCCGCCACCCAGCCTTCCCGGTCGGCACGGCTGAAGTCCCCCAGCACATGCTTAGTCACCCGCCCGCGCGTCCCGGGATGGCCGACGCCGAGGCGCACGCGTCGATAGTCCGGACTGCCGAGATGGGCGTCGATGCTCTTCAGGCCGCCGTGGCCCGCCGTACCGCCGCCGCGCTTGACCCGCACCCGGCCGGCGGCCAGGTCCAACTCATCATGGATTACGACGACCTGTTCGGCCGCCAGCTTGTAGAACCGGGCGGCCTCGGCGATCGCGCGGCCGGACTTGTTCATATACGTCGTCGGTTTGAGGGCAAGCACCTTCTCGCCGGCGATGCGGCCTTCGGCCAGCAGTCCCTGGAAGCGCTTGCGGAACGCCGAAAAGCCATGGCGGTGGACGATCTCGTCCACCGCCATGTAGCCGATATTGTGCCTGTTGCGAACGTAGTCGCGGCCGGGGTTGCCCAGCCCAACGAGCAGCAGCATGAGCCCTCGGGTCTACTCCTCGGCCTTCTGCTCGCCGTCGGCTTCGACCTCGCCCTCGACGCCTTCGACCTCCTCGCCCTCGATCTCCTCGCCTTCCTCTTCCTCGTCGGCCGGCAGGACCGACGGGGCGGCGATCGTCGCGATGGTGAAGTCGCGGTCGGCGATCGCCGGTGTCGCGCCTTCGGGCATCTCGACCTGGGAGATATGGATCGAATCGCCGATGTCCGCGACGATGAGATCGACGACCAGTTCGGCCGGGATGGAATCGGCGCGGCTTAGGATCTCAACCGTGTGGCGCACGACATTGAGGACGCCGCCGCGCTTCAGGCCAGGCGACTCCTCCTCATTGATGAAATGGACCGGGACGTCGACGTTGATCTGCGTGGCCGCGGTGACACGCAGGAAATCGGCGTGGATCGGCACGTCCGATACGGGGTCGACCTGGACGTCGCGGCACAAAGCCCGGTGATTGGCGCCGTCGACGGCGATGTCGAATAGCTGTGCGAAGAAACCAGGGTTGGCGTAGGCCAGACCGACGATGCGTGGGTCCAGGGTAATCGCGATGGGATCCTTCTTGTCGCCGTAGAGGACCGCCGGCAGGCGGCCGCCGCGGCGTGCGGCCCGGGCAGCCCCCTTACCGACCCGGTCTCGCTGTGCCGCGTCGAGCACCGTAACGTTCGCCATGACTAGCCAACTCCCTTTTCATCTGCGGACCGCGGAGGCCCGACTTGCGGCCTCGGCCTCCAAGGGTGCCGACGCAGGTTTGCAATCGTGTCGGCCCGGACCTCAGTCGAACAGGCTCGAGACAGAGGATTCCAGGCTGATCCGGTGGATCGCCTCACCCAGCAGCGGCGCCACGGTCAGCTGGCGAATGTTGCTGGCGACACGTAGCGCCTCGGTCGCCTGGATGCTGTCGGTGACGACCAGGCTCGCCAGCGGCGAGGCGGTCACCCGACCGACAGCGCCGGCCGACAATACCCCATGGGTGACGTAGGCACTGACCTCCTCGGCGCCCTTGTTCATGAGCGCCTCCGCCGCCTGGCACAGGGTGCCGGCAGAATCGACAATGTCATCGACGATGACGCAGCGGCGCCCCTCGATCTCGCCGATCACGTTCATGACCTCGGAAACGCCGGCCCGCTCGCGCCGCTTATCGATGATCGCCAAGTCAGCGTCAAGCCGCTTGGCGACCGAGCGGGCGCGTACAACGCCGCCGACATCCGGCGACACGACGACCAGCTCGCCGCCGTTGAGGTGCTCGCCGACATCCTTCGAGAACGTCGGCGCCGCGAACAGGTTGTCCACCGGGATGTCGAAGAAGCCCTGGATCTGCGCCGCGTGCAAGTCGAGGGTCAGGACGCGGTCGGCGCCGGCGCGGGTAATCAGATTGGCCACCAGCTTCGCCGAGATCGGTGTCCGCGGGCCGGTCTTGCGGTCCTGGCGGGCGTAGCCGAAATAGGGCATGACAGCCGTGATGCGCTTGGCCGAGCCGCGCCGCAGCGCGTCCAGCATGACCAGCAGCTCCATCAGGTTGTCGTTCGCCGGATAGGACGTTGACTGCAGCACGAAAACGTCCTCGCCGCGGACGTTCTCGAGGATCTCGACGAAAATCTCCATGTCGGCAAAGCGGCGCACGCTCGCCTTGGTCAGCGCGACACTGAGATAGGCGGAGATCTCCTCCGCGAGTGGCGGGTTGCTGTTGCACGCCACTAGCTTCATCGGTCCGTTTCCTCAGACCCTGTCAACGGCGCCGACGGCACCCGGCCTGCGTGACATCACGCTTCCCGGCGACCGCGGTTGGCGGGACTTGTATCAAGGCACCCGGGGTCTGTAAACCGACTCAACGGACGCGGGCTCCGAGCGCCCGGCCGGCGTCATTCAGGCGGCTCGGCGGGGTCAAGAGGGCGCCACTCGACGCGGGTCAGCAGGTCGGCAATGCCCTCCGCCGTGCCGGCGGCGACGGCCTCGGCCACTTGCCCCCAATGGCCGTCGAGGCTGCCGGCCGGAACCCGGTTGGCCTGGCGAATCACGCCGAGCCGCTTGCCCGCGGGGTCGCGCACGGTCCACGAGATCTCGACCGCATCGTCGCCGTCGTCGCTGCCGGCGCCGGCGCCGACAATGACGACGCGGCCGGCGAGGCTCAGCGTGTGCGCGTCGGCAACCTCGGAGATCTCGATCTCGGCGGCCGCCAGTGCCGTTCGAACGGCGGTGCCAAGACGCGCGTCGCCGTCGCCCGGTGCGCCCTCGACCGGCAGGACGACGATCCGCGGCGTTGTCACCGCGACCGGCGCCGCGCTCTGGAGCAGCGCCGCGATGTTGGCCGCGCTGGCCGTCGCCAGCGCCGCCATCAGGTGCGGCTCCGCGGTCCGCCAGGCGGCCAGCGGGGTGCCTTCGATCGCCTGGGCGTGGCTGCCGATCAGCGCGCCGTCGCCGGCAAACAGGTCCCAGACGACACGGGCATCGCGGCCATCGTCCTCGACACGGCCCTGCAGGAACGCGCTGTCGCGATTGCCGCCGTCGCGGCTCGCCGGCACGTTCGCGGCGTGCAGCGCCGTGACCATGGCGCCCGCCAGGCCGTCGGCCGTCGCCGGCGGCGCCTCCGAAACCGGCAGGACGATGATGCCGCCGCGGTCCGGCATCGCCAGCAGATTGCGGTCGGGCTGCCCGCCGTGGCTGAACGGCCGCGGCAACGGCTGGCAGGCGGCGAGCGCCATGGCCAGGGCCAGCGCGACGACCCGTCCCATCTAGCGCCGTTCCACCAGACGGATGGCCGACAGGTTGCGGCCGTAGTCCGGTTTGCCGCGATGGGTGGCCCGGCGATAGCTGAAGAAGTCGCGGTCGTCTGCGTAGGTGTCGCGCCCGACAACCGCGGGCTGCGCTACGCCGGCCCGGGTGAGCCGCTGGGTGACATAGCCGGCGAGGTCGAACAGCCAATGGTCCGCGCGCGCGGCCGGTGCGAAGAACGCGCGGTTCGTGGGGTCGTGCTGCAGGAACGGCGCCGGGAATTCCGGACCGACCTCGTAGGAGACCTGGGCGATGCACGGCCCGACGGCGGCGACGAGGCGTTCGGGCGCGGCGCCCGCGGCCACCATGGCGGCGACCGTGGTCTCGATAACGCCGGTCAGGGCGCCGCGCCAACCGGCGTGCGCCGCGGCGACGATGCCGGCGGCGGGGTCCGCGAGCAGGACCGGCGCGCAGTCCGCCGTCGACACGCCCAGGATGACGCCCGGGGTCGTCGTGACCATCGCGTCGGCCCGCGGTGCGGCGTCCGGCGACCAAGGCTGGGTGACGGTCACGACGTCCGCCGAGTGGACCTGATGGACGGTCACCAGCGCCGGCGCCCCGGCACCAGGCGTTTCGGCGCCAAGCGCCCCGACTGCCCGCGCCCGATTGGTGCGCACGTTGTCGGGGTCGTCGGCTGAGCCATAGCCGCAGTTCAACGAAGCGTAGAGGCCGCCGCTGACCCCGCCCGCGCGGGTGAAGAAACCGTGGCGGACGGCGGCGACCTCATCCAACGTCGCGGCGGTCAATGGCATGGTGACGATGTCTTCAGCTGAAGCCGGCTGGTGCGTCCGAGTCGGCCGGCGTGATTGCCAAGGCCAGGAACAGCGTGCCCATTTCCCGCGGTCCGATCAAGCGCTGCACGGCCGCGGCGATGGCGCCCCGTTGGGCGTCTGTTGCAGCCGCGGCGAGCTGTGCCGCGCGGGCCTCGACGCCGAGCCGGCGCAGCAGTCGTGCCTGCGCGATCGGGCCGTGCGCGGCGGCGCCCGCGTCGCGAGCGACGCGGCCGAGCGTGCCGAAGTCGACATGCGCGGTCAGGTCGGCCTCGCCCGGTGCCGCCAACACCGGGGCAGAGGCGTGGCCGCGCACCGCCTGCAGGGTGTCGCCGGCGGCGGGCGTCGCGGCGCCATAGTCGACGACCAGGGCAGCACCGCCGTCGCCGGTGATCCGGCGGGCGATGTCGGCGATGATCGCTTGCGCCTCCGGGCAGGCCTCGGCCATGGCGCCGACGGGCGCGGCCCGCGCCGCCGCCGGCAGCGCCGTCGTTTCGACCGTGGCGCGATGGCCGAACGCGAGGCCGCCGCCGGTTGCCGCGGCGGTCACGGTGCGCTCGTGCCAGCCATCGGCGAGGTGTTCGAACTGGCGCACCGGCAGGGCATCGAAGAACTCGTTCGCGAGCAGGAGCAGCGGCCCCGGCGGGACCTCGTCGAGCCCGGCGCACCAGGCGATCGCGACACCACCGGCCCGCGCCGCGGCCAGGGTGTCCGCCTGACGGTGCCGCAGGGCCGGGCTGGTCTCGACGAGGTAGATCCGCGCGGCTTCGAGAAAGTCCGGCACCCTGGCCAGCGCCCGCAGCGCATCGGCCATCAGCGTGCCGTGTCCAGGGCCCAGCTCGACGAGATTGGCGCGGCGCGGCCGGCCGGCCTGCAGCCAGGCGTCGGCGCACCACAGGCCGAGGAGCTCGCCGAACATCTGGCTGACCTCGGGCGCGGTGACAAAGTCGCCGGCACGCCCGATCGGGTCACGGGTCATGTAGTAGCCAAGCGTCGGGTGGCTCAGGGCCGTCGCCATGTACTCGGCGATCGTCAGCGGCCCGTGCGCCGCGATGCGCTGCCGCAGCAGGCGGGTGAGGGGTGTCACGCCGGCTTCGAGGCACTCCGCCCGGCGCGGCTGATGAGCCAGATGCCGCCCAGTACGAGCGGGATCGACAAGAGCTGCCCCAACGTCGCGCCACCGAGCAGGTAGCCGATCTGGATGTCCGGCTCGCGCACCGTTTCAACGATCGTGCGGGCAATGCCATAGCCAAGCAGGAAGACGCCGGTAATCAGCCCCGGGCGTGTCCGCGCGCTGGCAAAGCGGGCCAGCGCAAACAGCACCAGGAACAAGACCAGCCCTTCCAGCGCCGCTTCGTAGAGCTGGCTGGGATGGCGGCCGACTTCACCGGCGCCGGGAAAGACAACGGCCCAGGGCACGTCCGTCGGCCGGCCGTACAGCTCGCCATTGATGAAGTTGGCGATGCGCCCGAGGAACAGCCCGATCGGGTGTTGCCGCGGCGACCAGGTCGGACAACGCCAGCAGCGTCACCTTGCGCTTGTGGGCAAAGGCGGCGATGACGACCAGCATGCCGATCAACCCGCCGTGGAACGACATGCCGCCCTGCCACAGGAAGAAGACTTCCAGCGGGTTCGAGGCGTAGTAGCCAGGCATATAGAACGAGACATAGCCGACGCGGCCGCCGGCCACGACGCCGATGATGGCCCAAGTGAAGAAGTCGCTGACGTCGGTTTTCGTCATGGCCGTCGGCGGCCGTTGCAGCAGGTAGACGATGTATCCCCAGCCGGCCAGCAGCCCACTGATGAAGGCGAGCGCGTACCAGCGGATGGCCAGGGGGCCCAGCTGAATGGCAATCGGGTCGAAGTTGGGGAACTGCACCTGTCCCGGACTCCTCACCGATACGGGTCGGGCGCCGCCAGATAGTCGCTCACGTAGCGCCGAACGCCGTCGTCAAGGGTCGTGAACGGCCGATCGTAGCCAGCGGCGCGCAGACGGTCTATTCGCGCTTCCGTGAAATATTGGTAACGCGCGCGCAATTCTGTTGGCGTGTCCACGTAGTCGATCTGCGCCGGCTTGTCGAGGGCGTGGAAGACGGCGGTTGCGAGGTCGGCGAAACTGCGGGCCCGGCCGGTGCCGACATTGAACAAGCCCTCGATCCCCGGGTTGTCGAGCAGCCAGCCGATGACGGCCGCGCAGTCGTCGACCCAGACGAAATCGCGGCTCTGGCCGCCGTCCGGGCAGTCCGGCCGGTGCGAGCGGAACAGGACGGCGCGGCCCGTCGCCTCGATTTGCGCATGGACCTGCGGGACGACGCTGCGCTGCGTGCCCTTGTGCTGCTCGTTGGGGCCGTAGACGTTGAAGAACCGCAGCCCGGCCCACTGCGGCGGCCGTGGCTGCCCTGCCGCCACCGTCGTCGCGACCCAACGGTCGAAGGCCAGCTTCGACCAGCCATAGGGGTTCATCGGCCGCAGGCGGGCCATCGCGGCGCCTTCGAAGACGTCGTCGAAGCCGGCCGCGCCGTCGCCGTAGACCGCGGCGGACGAGGCATAGACGAACGGGATGCCATGGGCCGCGCACCAGTTCCACAGGTCCTGGCTGAGCGTGAAGTTGGTGGCGATGACGGCGTCGGCGTCGGTCGCCGTGGTCGCCGAGATCGCGCCGAGATGGACGATCGCCTCGACCGTCGCGGCGTTGGCGTCGAGCCAGCGCGCCAGATCGTCCGGCTGCACCAGGGCGGCGATCTCCCGCTTGGCGATATTGCGCCATTTGTCGCCATCGCCCAGGCGGTCGCAGACGGCCGCGGGCGGCGCCTCCTGTTCGGCGCGTCGGGCAAGCAGGTTGGAGCCGATAAAGCCGGCACCGCCGGTGACCAGGATCATGTGGGCTCAGTCCTCGACCGTCAGCCCCCGTCGATGTCCGTGGGCCGGCCCAGTGGGCAGGGCCCTTATAGGGGCACGGCCTGAGGGCGGCAATCCCGCGCGGATCGGCGGCCTGCCTTGTCTTGCCGTGGGCGGGCACAATATCCTGAGCGGCAGGTGCGAGAGGAGAGTTGCGAAATGCGGAGCCAGAACCGGCTGCTGGACGACCTGGCCCGTCTGACCAGCGGCGCCGCCGGCGTCATGGCCGGCCTGCGCCAGGAGATCGAGGGCCAGGTGCGGGCGCGGCTGGACCGGCTGCTGGCCGAGATGGACCTGGTGCGGCGTGAGGAGTTCGAGGTCGTCAAGGCCATGGCGGCGAAGGCGCGCACCGAGCAGGAGGCGCTGGAGCAGCGCGTCCGCGCCCTCGAGGGCGGCAAGGCACCGGCGGCGGCCTCAGCGGCGAAAACCGGCGAGGACGACTGAGCCGGCGCGGGCGAAGTCCGCAATTTGTCCACAGCATGTGCGTCCACCATGCGCTGCCTGATGGTTGCGGCGCACGTAACTTTCTGACACCTTACCCTACCTAGTAGGTCGGCTGCGGCATTCACACAATTAGTAGTGTCGTGGCCCATATGTCGTGTGTGCCTTGACCTTGGACCCGGATCCCTGGCGAGGACTTCACGGAGGCGCAAATATGCCGGTGAGCACCGCCCTGGAAACATCCGACAGGCGCGGCCACCCGCTTGATCTCGTCGAGCATTCGATCGAGGTCCGGCGCTGGTCGGCGGTCCGCACGGCGCAGGACGAGCTGGTGGCCGAGGTCACGGGGCGCTGGAGCGACTATCAGCTGCTGTTCGTGTGGATGGAGCCGCTCGGCGCGCTGCACGCGAGCTGTACGTTCGATGCCCGCGTCCCGCCGGACCGCTGGCCGGCCGTGCACGAGCTGCTGGCGTTGGCCAACGACAAGCTGTGGGTCGGCCATTTCGACATCTCGGCCGAGGCGGGCCTGCCGTCATTCCGGCACGCCCTGCTGCTGCGCGGCGGGTTGCTGTCGGCGGAGCAGGTCGAGGACCTGGTCGACATCGCCCTCAGCGAGGTCGACCGGTTCTATCCGGCGTTCCAGTACGTCGTCTGGGGCGGCCGGCGCCCGGTCGACGCCCTGACGGCGTCGATCCTCGACACCGTGGGCCACGCCTGAATGGCCGGGCCGCTGGTCCTCGTCGGCTGCGGCCGGATGGGCAGCGCCCTGCTGCGCGGCTGGCTCGATCAAGGCATCGCCGGGCCCGGCGACGTCGTCGTCGTCGAACCGCAGCCGGGCCCCGACGCCGCTGCTCTGGCGGCGGCCGGCGTCGCGCGCATCGACGATGCCGGCGCGATCGACCCCGGTCTCGTCCCGGCCGTCGTCGTCTTTGCCGTCAAGCCCCAGGGCATGGAACGGGTCGTGCCGCCCTACGCGGCATATGTGCGGGCCGAGACGGTGTTCATGTCGATCGCCGCCGGCACGCCGCTGGCGTTCTTCAGCCGGCATCTGGGGCCGCAGGCGGCCGTCGTGCGGGCCATGCCGAACACGCCCGCCGCGGTCGGCCGGGGCATGAGCGTGCTGTGCCCCAATGCCGGTGTCGCGGCGGCCCAGCGCGACCTCTGCGGCGCGCTGCTGGGCGCCGTCGGCGAGGTCGCCTGGATCAGCGACGAGGCGCTGATGGATGCGGTGACCGCGGTCTCGGGCAGCGGCCCGGCCTACGTCTTCCTGCTCGTCGAGGCGCTCGCCCGGGCCGGTATCGACAGCGGCCTGCCGACGAAGCTGGCGGCCCAGCTGGCGCGCGTGACCGTGGCCGGCAGCGGCGCGCTGCTCGACGCGGCGGACGACCCGGCGGCGGTCCTGCGGGCCAACGTCACGAGTCCCGGCGGCACGACCGAGGCGGCGTTGCAGGTGCTGATGGCCGCAGACGGGCTGCAGCCGCTGCTCAGCCGGGCCGTCGCCGCGGCGACAGCACGCTCGCGCGATCTCGCCTGAGCGCCGCCGGCTCACCCAACCGGGTGACGCCCGCGCCGCTGCCGCTTAACAGGCGCGGCCGGCCGGCATATGGTGAGCGCGAAGGAGCGCCCGCATGGCCCGCAAGCCGACCGAACCCACGAATGCGATGGTCGAGGCCGCCATGCGCCTGGCTGCCGAGCGCGGCTGGGCGGCCGTCAGCTACCTCGACATCGTCCAGGCGGCCAAGGTGCCGCTGGCCCAGGCCTACGCCGGGGCGCCGAGCAAACCGGCGGTGTTGGCGGCGTTCGCGCGCCAGATCGACATGGAGGTGCTGGCGGGCACGGCGGGGCCGGAGCCGGAGGACACGCCGCGCGATCGCCTGTTCGACACGTTGATGCGCCGTTTCGACGCGCTCGCCCCCTACAAGCAGGCCATCGGGCGGATCGCGGCCGACCTGCCGCGCGACCCGCTGACCGCCGCGGCGGTGGTGCCGCAGGTCGTGCGTTCGGTCGCCTGGATGCTGGTCGCCGCCGGCATCCCGACCGGCGGTCTGCGCGGCAAGCTGCGGATCAAGGGGCTGGCGGCGGTGTGGCTGGCGGTGCAGCGGGTCTGGCTCGAGGACGACGACCCGGACCTCGGCCAGACGATGGCCGCGCTCGACCGCAACCTGCGCCGCGCCGACACCTGGCTCGGCCTCACGGCCGGCGCCGACAAGCCACGGCCGACGGCCGAGACTACTGCCAGCTAGCCGCGCTGCGGGGCCGCGTTCGGGCCTCTATTGTGCACTGCAACAAAAATTCGTTGACAGCCGGGTAGATGAAGCCTATTTCGTCATTGTGCAGTGCACAATTTAACCCGAGAACAGACCCCGAGGACAGAAAATGGCTGAGCAGGCATTCCCGTTCAACGCGGATTTCATGAAAATCATTCAGGACCTTCGCATTCCCGGCGTCGATGCCGAGGCCCTGTGGGCGGCACAACGGCGCAATCTGGAGGCCGTCGCACAGGTCAATCAAGCGGCCGTCGAGGGCGCGCAAGCGGTCGCCAAGCGGCAGGCCGAGATCCTGCAGTCGTCGCTCGGCGAGGCCGCCGAAGCGGCCCGTGCCGTCGCCGAGGCGGACCCCGCCGACAAGTTGGCCAAGCAGACCGAGCTGACCAAGACGGCGTTCGAGACGGCCGTCGCCAACATGCGCGAGCTGTCGGAGATGGTCGTCAAGGCCCAGGGCGCGGCGTTCGAGGCCATCAACAAGCGCGTGGCCGAGAGCCTCGACGAAGTGCGCAGCGCCGCCGATAAGGCCCAGCGATAGCGGTCTTTTCCGCACGCCGTCGGCGCGGGTACCCAGCCGGCCGGCGAAGACTGAAGGCCGCCCTTGTCGGGGCGGCCTTGTTCTTGTCTGCCGCGGTTTGCTAGCGTGCGCCCGCCATGCCCATCGACTACGACGATTTCGTGAAGGTGGACATCCGCCTTGGCACGATCAGGACCGCGACGCCGTTGCCGAACGCGCGGCGCCCCGCCTATGTGCTCGAGGTCGATTTCGGCGACGCGATCGGCGTCAGGAAATCATCGGCCCAAGTGACGACGAACTATACCGCCGACGCGCTGATCGAGCGCCGGGTTGCGGCCGTCGTCAATTTTCCGCCGCGGCAGATCGGCAAGATCATGTCCGAGGTCCTGGTGCTCGGCTTCCCCGGCGCGGACGGGGAGGTCGTGCTCGTGGGCATCGACCGGCCGGCGCCGGACGGGGGCCGGCTGTATTGAACGGGGCACTATAGCGGCCCGCAGGGAGGAAACATGGAGCGTGTGCGATGGGGCGTCCTCGGCGACGCCAATATCGGTCGGGAGAAGGTCATCCCGGCGATGCAGCAGGGCCGGCATGTGGAGATCGTCGCGCTGGCCTCGCGCGACCTCGACAAGGCCAAGCGCAGTGCCGCGGCGTCGGGCATCGCCAAGGCCCACGGGTCCTACGAGGCGCTGTTGGAAGATCCCGATATCGAGGCCGTCTACATCCCGCTGCCGAACCACCTGCACGTGCCGTGGTCGATCAAGGCGGCCGAGGCCGGCAAGCACGTGCTGTGCGAAAAGCCGATCGCCCTCGACGTCGCTGAGGCCAAGACCCTCGTGGCGGCGCGCGACCGCGCCGGCGTGCTGATCCAGGAGGCGTTCATGGTGCGCACGGCGCCGCAGTGGCTGCGTGCGCGCGAGCTCGTGCAAAGCGGCGCAATCGGCGAGCTGCGCGCCGCCCAGTGGTCGTTCAGCTACATGAACGTGGACGCCGGCAACGTGCGCAATATGGCGGACATCGGCGGCGGTGCGCTCTACGACATCGGCTGCTATCCGATCAACACCTGCCGTTTTGTCTTCGGCACCGAGCCGCGCCGCGTCGTCGCCCTGATCGACCGGGACCCGACGTTCCGCACCGACCGGCTGGACACGGTGATATTGGACTTCCCCAACGGCCAGGCGAGCTTCCTGTGCTCGACCCAGCTGGTGCCGTACCAGCGGGCGCAATTCTTCGGCACGACCGGGCGCATCGAGATCGAGATCCCGGGCAACGCGCCGCCGGCCAAGGCGAACCGGCTGTTCGTCGACGACGGCAGCGTGCTCGGCGGCGGCAGCGCCAAGGTCGAAGAGTTTCCGGTCGAGGACCAGTACACGATCCAGGGCGACGTGTTCTCCCAGGCGATCCGCGGCGCGGGCCCGCAGGCCTACACCCTCGAGGATTCGCTCGGCAACATGGCGGTCATCGACGCTGTCTTTCGTTCGGCCGAGAGCGGCCGGTGGGAGGACGTCGCGGGCTGAATGCGGTGCGTTGGTTGTTGAACCACAGAGGCACAGAGGCACAGAGAACATAAAGAAACCCCGGACGGAGATCCGGGGTCCATGGCGCGTCAAATGGGGATTACGGTCAGAGGGAGAGGTTGAATGTCTCCCTAGAGCACATCCGGTTTAGACGGAATATCCTGCATTGACGAGGTAGTTTCTGCATTCGGTTGGAGAGAATTCATCGAGGGCGTTTCCAATTGCCCGCCAGAGGTCATCGACGGTTCTGGCGCCGACCTTGCGGAGAATGGCTTTGAGCTTGGCGAAGACCTGTTCGATGGGATTGAGATCGGGGCTGTAGGGCGGCAGGTAGAGCGGGGTTGCGCCGACCGCCTCAATGGCCTCGTGTACGCCGGCGACCTTGTGGGAGGAGAGGTTGTCCATGATGACGATGTCGCCCGCGGACAGGGTCGGGACCAGGGCTTGCTGGACCCAGGCAAGGAAGCTTGCGCCGTTGATCGGGCCATCGAAAACGCAGGGCGCGGTGATCCGGTCGTGACGCAGGGCGGCAATGAACGTGGTTGTCTTCCAGTGGCCATGGGGAATGGCCGCCACCACCCGTTCGCCGCGCGGTGCCCGGCCATAACGCCGGGCCATGTTCGTCCGCGCCCAGGTCTCGTCGAGAAAGACCAGCCGTTCGGCAATCAGCCCAGGTTGCTCGTTGCGCCAAGTGGCTCGCGCCGCCGCGGCGTCAGGGCGCTCCTGCTCGGCGGCGTGGGCTGTCTTTTTTTGCGACTCAGCCCCTGAGCCAGAAGAAAGTCGCCAAGCGTCGAGCGCTTCGCCTCGATCCCCTCGGCGGCCAGCAAGACGCAAAGCTCGTCAATGGTGATGTCGCAATTCTCCATCACCAGAGCCCGAATGCGATCGCCATGGGGAGCCAGTTTCGATTTCTTCCAGCCACCGTATTTGTCGGCTTTGATCGTGCCCCGCTGCTTCCAACGCTGCATCAGCTTCACAACAAAGCTGATGCTCACATCAAATTGCTTCGCCACCGCATTGCGAGAGGTCCCCGATTCTGAGTCGGACCCAATTTCCTTGGACACAGAATTGGCTTAATCGAAGTGTCCAAGGAGGACCGGAACATGACCGATAATTTTGAGAAGAAAGTTGCTGTTGATGGGCCTGTGGTAAATGCGGGCGAGCTTGGCTCGTCCACGTTTTCCCCAGGCCAGGCTTTGCCGGCAGGCCCGCTGGGACTTGGCCAGCGATGGACGGTGGCGCGCAAGCGTGAGGTCGTTCTGCGGCTTTTGCGTGACGAGCCGGTGCAACTTCTGTCGCGCCAGTTGGGCGTAGAGATCTTCCGGCTCGAGCAGTGGCGTGAGAAAGCGATCGGCGGGATCGACGCCTCGCTCAAGCAACGCAAGGGCGATCCGGTGCAGGCGGAACTGGATAGCGCCATGAAGCGGATCGGAGAGTTGACCATGCAGGTGGAACTGCTGGAGGCCAAGACGGAGACCTTCGGCCCTTTGGGGCGGCGGAGGTCGCGGCGATGAGTGCCGCCACCTCGCCCGGCACGGGTCTGGCCTACGGCCTGCGGCGGGTCTGCGCCGCCTGGGGCATGGCCCGCTCCTCGTTCTACGCCATGACCTCCGGCCAGCACGCCGAGCAGCCGCCGGCAAAGCGTCGGGGACCGAAGCCCGCGATCTCGGACCAGGCGCTGCTGGTGGCGATCGAAGCCGACCTGGAGGCATCGCCCTGGGAGGGCGAGGGCTACCGCAAGGTCTGGGCTCGGCTTCGGGTCTGTCGCGACATCCGGGTTGCCCGCAAGCGGGTGCTCCGCCTGATGCGCGAGAACAATCTGCTCTCGCCCCATCGCTGCCGCCGCCGTGGCGGCAATCCCCATGACGGTGAGATCATCACTCATGCCCCGAACCTCATGTGGGGCACCGATGGCGTTCGGGTGTTCACGGTGGACGACGGCTGGGGCTGGATCTTCACCGCCGTCGAGCATTGGAACGCCGAGTGTGTCGGCTGGCATGTCTGCAAGCGCGGCGACCGCTTCGCCGCCCTGCAGCCGATCTCCATGGGGCTTGCCGGGCTGTATGGCTCGACCGCGGCCGGCGCGGCTCGGGGGCTGGCCTTGCGGATGGATCACGGCTCCCAGTATCTGTCGGACCACTTCACCAACCAGATCAAGTTCTGGGGTATCCAGCCGTCCTACGCCTTCGTCGCCGAGCCCCAGACCAACGGCGTCGCCGAGCGGTTCAATCGCACGCTGAAGGAACAGATCATCCATGGTCGCATCTACCGCAACATCGCGGAGCTGCGGGACGCCGTCCGCGACTTCGTCGAACTCTACAATGCCCAGTGGATCGTCGAAAAGAACGGCTACCTGAGCCCCGCTCAAGCTCGTCAGGCGTGGCACGCCCGCGATCTCAATCAGGCCCGCCGCGTGAGACAAACTTGTGTCCAAGGAACCGGGTGCGCTACAGAGGTCCCCGATTCAACAACTCGAACAACTCGTTCACGAAGATCTTCCGAATAAGGTCGTGTCATCCATGGCTGGCCTCCTTTAACCCAGCTCATAGCTTGAATCACTTTTTGCGACCCTTGGGAATCCCCTTTTTGATTCTGTCTATGCCGGACCCGCTCTAGCGCTGCGTTTGGCGCGAGCCGTGGAGTGGATCCCGGATCTCCGTCCGGGGTTTCATTTCGTTTTTTCCTCTGCGTCTCTGTGCCTTCTGTGGTTCGCCCACGGGCCGGCGAGGATGCGCGAACGGCGCGGCGGCGCCGATCAATCGTCGAGCATGGTCAGCGCGGCCCGGCGGTCGGACGATCTCAGTTTGAGGAACAGCGTGCGGGCCTTCCTGATGTCGCTGTCGGAACCGCTCTCGGCGGCGGCCTTGAGTGCCAGGGCCGTCGCATCCTCCGTGCCGCGGATGAAGGTCAAGGCCTTGGCGAGGTGCCCCATGGCGGCGCGGTCGATCTTGGTTTCGTCCATTGCAGTCCCTGACCCCACAGCTTGCGGCGGCTGCCGATCAGGCGCACCGCCGTGCGCCAGTCTGCTCACGCCGGCGCGGCGGTGTCGACGAACATGTCCTTGTCGATGACGATGGTGGCGCGGGTGGCGGCGACGCGGGCGATGCCGTATTCGATGGGGCGGCCGGCGGCGTCGATGTTGACGGCCTCGGTGACCAGGACCGGCTGGGTGCGCGGCACCTGCAGGGTGTGCGCCTCGTGGGCCGTCGGGATGCGGGCTGAGATGCGGGTCACGCGGCGGATGTAGTCGGCGATGCCGATGCGCTTCAGGCTCTCGGTGACCGAGCGCGTTTCCGCGAACTGCTCCAACAGGCCACGGCAGCGGCGCGCCGGGAAGTGGCTCAGGCCCAGCGAGATCGGGATACCGTCGGCGGTGCCGAGGCTTTCGATCAGCAGGACATCGGTGCCGGGCCGCACGTTGAGGGCGCGGGCGACGGCGGCATCGGCCGGTGCGCGGTCGGTGCGGATCAGCTCGTGCGCCGGGTCCATCGCCTGGCCGCGGACGATGTCGCCGAACCGGGTGCGTCGACCGATCGTGTAGTCGAGCTTGCGCATCTGTACGAACGTGCCGCGGCCGCGCTCCACCCGCACCAGGCCGGCCGCCTCGAGCGCGGCGACGGCGCGGCGCACGGTGTGGCGGTTGACGCCGAACCGCGCCGCCAGGGCCATCTCCGTCGGCAGCTGGGCGCCGGGCCGATAGGTGCTTCCGGCGATCTCGCGCTCCAGCGCCTCGGCGATCTGGCGCCACAGCGTGACGCCGTCACGCGCCAGGACTATCGGTCGTTGCATCGCCGCTTTCATGCACTTCTGCTTTCGCCATCACGCGATTCATGTGTATATAGATGTATCGACGTCTAGACAAGTTGTAAGAGTTGTCTATGCCTGATGATGCCAACGTGGCCGAGCCGCAAGAGCCCCAGGACCCGCAGCCCGGAGATCCGCTATCCGCCGACACCGAATCGCGACGCCGGTGGATGGCCGTGCTGGCCCGGGCGTCGCTCGCCGAGCTGGAGGCGGCCTATGCGGCGCTGGCGCCGGCACCGCAATTCACCGTCATGCGCCGTCCCGAGCCGGGGCTGGTGATGGTGCGCGGCCGTGCCGGCGGGACCGGCGGGCGCTTCAACCTGGGCGAAATGTCGGTGCCGCGCTGCGCCGTGCGTCTTGCGGATGGCGTGGTCGGCGTCGCCTATGTCGCTGGGCGCAACCGCCGGCATGCCGAACTTGCCGCTGTCTTCGATGGCTTCCTGCAGCGCGGCGGGGCAGCCGCCGGGCCGCACGCGGCGACGATTGCCCGGCTCGCGGCGCAGCAGCAGGCGGCGCGCGAGGCGGCGCGCCGCAAGGCCGGCGCGACGAAGGTGAATTTCTTCACGCTGGTCCGCGGCGAGGATCCGCGATGACGGCCCCGCCTGCCGGCGCGGCAACTGCCGAGGCAGCAACGGCCGTCGGGCTCGCCGAGCCGGTGCTGGATGCGCAGGCGGCGTTCCGCGCGGCGCTCGAGGCGATGTCGCGGCCGGGGCGTCCGGTCGACATCCCGGTAGCCGCCGACGCGCCGGGCGCGATGCCGGCGGCGATGGCCGCGCTCGCCCTGACGCTCGTCGACGGTGATACGCCGGTCTGGCTCGACAGCCGGCTTGCGGCCGTCGCGGTGCCGGCGTTCCTGCGCTTCCACTGCGGCTGCCGGCTCGCCGACGCGCCCGCGGCCGCGCGGTTTGCGCTGATCGCCGAACCCGCGGCCATGCCGCCGCTCGATGCGTTCGCCATCGGCCGCGATCAGTTTCCGGAAGAATCGGCGACCCTGATCATCGAGGCGGAGGGGCTGACGGCCGATAGCGGTCCACTCACCCTGCGCGGGCCGGGCATCAGGGACAGCGTCAGGGCGGACATCGCCGGGCTGGCGCCGGCGTTCTGGCCGCAGTGGGCGGCCAACGTGGGCCTGTTTCCGCAGGGCGTGGACGTGCTGTTCACCTGCGGCACGAGGGTCCTGGGGCTGCCGCGCACGACGGCGGTCGAGAGGATGCCATGTACGTAGCCGTCAAGGGTGGCGAGCAGGCGATCGACAATGCGCATCGGCTGCTGGCGGAGCAGCGGCGCGGCGATCGGGCCGTCCCGGAGCTCTCGGTCGCCCAGATCCGCGAACAGCTGGGGCTGGCCGTGGATCGGGTCATGGCGGAAGGCTCGCTCTACGACCCCGACCTGGCCGCGCTGGCGATCAAGCAGGCCCAGGGGGACCTCGTCGAGGCGATTTTCCTATTGCGCGCCTATCGGGCGACGCTGCCGCGGTTCGGCGCGTCGGCGCCGCTCGATACGGCGGCGATGACGATCCGCCGGCGCATCTCGGCGACGTTCAAGGACCTGCCCGGCGGGCAGATCCTGGGGCCGACCGCCTCCAGTCCGTCCTCCAGCACGGCCGCGAGCACCTTGACGAACTGCCGGTCGCCGTCGTCGTGGCCCGCGAGCCGGGTTCGCAGGCGGCCGAGCGCGTTGGGCAACTGCCAGCCCTTGAAGGGCGCGCCATTGCGCAGCGCGCCGGGCTTCCTCGTCAGGATCGGCACGTAGTGCCACGGATCGTAGGCGACCTGGCCGCGCCCGAAGCTGCGGGGATGCTCGGCGACGATCTCGCCGTCCTGGCGGATGGCGATCCGATCGGCATAGGCCCGCACGTCCACCGGTCGCCCCACCGCGCGTGCCGCGACGCTGTACTGGTTGTTGTCGAAGCGCACCAGACAGGTCTTGGAAACCGCTACCTCAGTGGCATGGAAACCGTCGAAGGGGCCGCGGTACGCCGTCAGGAAGGGCCGCTCCTCCTCGAACACCTGCCACACCGTCTTGCCCGGGATCGTCGGATGCGGATGCTTCTTGGCGTCCTTGATGCACCGATCCATCAGCCACTCGTTGATCTCGGCGTAGGAGCGGCCCCGCGGGCTGGGCACGAACAGGCGGCCGCGAACGTCACTCACCTGCCTCTCGACCTGCCCCTTCTCCCAGCCAGCCCCTGGCGTGCACGCCACAGGCTCCACCAGATGGTGGATACACATCTCCTGGAAGCGGCGGTTGTAGTCCCGCTTCTTGCCCACGAACACCGTGCTCACCGCCGTCTTCATGTTGTCGTAGATGCCTCGCCGGCAGACCCCGCCGAAGAAGCGGAAGGCGCGCTCATGCGCCTCGAACACCATCTCCTGGCTCTCGCGCGGGAAGCTCTGAACCAGCTGCATCCGGCTGTAGCAGAGCCGCATGTGCGCCGCCTTTACCCGGGTCGTCACACCCGACAGGCGCGCGTACTCGTGGCTCCAGTCGAACTGGTAGGCCTCGCCGGGATCGAAGCTCAGCGGCACAAAGGCCTGCGACGGCGACAACAGCCGCCACCGGCGCCGCCAGGCCCTGGCATAGCGCCGAACCGCGTCATAGCCGCCCTCATAGCCCAGCGACGCAAGGTCTTCATGAATCCGCAGAAGAGACAGCCGATCCTTGCGTGCCTTCTTCTCGTTGGCCTCCAGTTGGCGCTCGAGCTCCTCCACCCACGGCCCCAGCTTCGGCATCGGCTGGATCTTGCGCTCGTAGCTGAACGAGGTCTCATCGCCCCGCACCACCTTGCGCACCGTGTTCTTCGAAACCCTCAAATCCCGGACGATCTTCTTGATCGGAACGCCCCTCACCAGATGATCCAGACGGATCTTCGCGATCGTTTCCACTACCAGCATCTCCCCCTCACCTCGTCCGTCCAATGACAAGGCGCGTTCATGGGCACAAACCATGGGGGGGTCAATTTTCCACGCTTAACAACACTGCTGGCCGAGATGGACAACGGCATGGCACGATCCGGCAACCGGCATACGACCCGTGTGTTGGCCGGCGTCCTCGGGATGAGCTATGTCTTCGGCGTCGAATATCTTGAGTTGGGTCTTGGCGATGAACGCGAACGAAAAGCGCACCTGGGTCAACAGAACGAGTTGGGCCTGCAGGGCGCCGGGGTCGTGGCCTTGGGCCCCATCGAGGCTCCGGCGATCGTGCGTCTCGACCAGACGGGCAGCGGGTTCCCTGCCGAAGCCGACGAGCGCCGCGTCGGTGGGCGGATCGCCGTTGCCGGGACTGTCAAAGTCGGTGGCGAGGCGGTCTGTTGCGTTTCGGTCCACTTCGAGAGCAGAGGCGGACCCGCTGACCGCGCGGCCGAGATGGCCGTCCTTGTCGAGGCGGTCGACGCGCTGGCCGACGGACGCCCCGTCGTGATCGGCGGCGACTTCAATACGAACATGCTCGCGACGAACGACGTCCCACGGCGCATCGCCGAGGCCGCTGTGCGCGAGCCGCTGTTCGACGTGGCGGCGGCGGCCGGGTACGATTTGACCGCGTGCAATGCGCCGGGGCCGACGACGCGCACCCGCCGCGACGGCACGCCATGGCCGCCGACGGTGAAGAAACTGGATTGGTTCCTTACGCGGGGCGTCGAGGTCTCTGATCCCGCGATCATCCCGGCCGTCGACGACACGGACGAGGCGATCTCCGACCACGAGCTCCTGATCGTCGACGTGCGGCCGCGGCCATGAACGTCGTCTCCTTCAATATTCAGTTCGGGCGCGGCAAGGACGGGTGCATTGACCTGGACCGGACGGCCGCCGCCGTCGCCGGTGCCGACGTCATCGCGCTGCAGGAAGTCGAACGCTTCTGGCGGCGTTCGGGAACGGTCGACCAGGCGGCGGAGTTGGCGGCTCGCCTGCCCGACTACCATTGGGTCTATGGCCCCGGCCTCGACATCGATGCCAGCTATCGGGCGGACGACGGCACGATCGTCAATCGGCGCCGCCAGTTCGGCAACATGCTGCTGGCGCGGCGGCCGATCGGATCGTCGCGCAACCTCGTGCTGCCGAAGTGGGGGACGCTCGACCAGTACAGCCTGCAGCGCACGCTGCTGGAGGGCGTGATCGACACCGATACCGGGTCGGTCCGCGTCTATTCCCTGCACCTCAGTCATCTGAGCAGCGCGGCCCGGCTGCCCGAGATCCGTGCGGTCGTGGACATCCTGGCGCGCGCCCACGGCGAAGGCGGCGCCTGGTCCGGCGATCATCCCGATCCCGACAGCGGTTGGCTGGAGGGCGGCGAGCCGCCGATGCCGCGCCACTCCATCCTCATGGGCGACCTCAACATCGCCGCCGACACGCCCGAATACGACCTGCTGGTCGGCCCGCGCACGCCACGCTTTGGGCGCCTGACGCGCCGCGACGGCCTGTTGGACACCTGGGTGTTGACCGGCCACCGCGAAGACGAGGGCATAACCTGCCCGTCCGACGCGGACGAGGCGCCGCCCGGCCGACGCATCGACTACTGCCTGGTGCATGCGGAACTTCGGGACCGGGTGCGCAAGGCCTGGATCGACACGGCGAACGACGCCTCGGACCACCAGCCCTATTGGGTCGAGATCGACCTGTAGGCCTTGAAAACGAGGGTTGCGTCGGATGGCCTGGCGCCGAACCTCGGGGTGGGTGCTCGGTGACTCGGTCTCTTGTGGAAGTAGGCGTCCTCGACGTGGTCCATCTCCGCGGCGGTGAACTTCGGCTGATTGTGCCGCACGGTCTCCTGGCCAATCTCGCGCTCCATGTCACGGGTGAGCGCGATGTGCTGCCTCGGGCCATCGGGTCGGAAGCCGTCGACGGCGTTGGGGTCATTGCGCTGCTGGATCAGCCGCTCGATTGAATCCGCCGCCTCGCGCTCGCCGCGCACGATCTCACGCATCTCGCGCCGCACCGCAAACTCGTTGGCCTCAAGCATGGGAGCCCATCGGCACGCCCCGACGAAGATCCCGGCCCCCACGGCCCGCCGCCGCAGCTCCCCCCGCGCCACGCTCGTGGACTGGGCACGCCCCAACCGGTTCGGACGCCGCGCCATCGGTGGATTTGGGGCACGCTTCGCGT
>CBDHDN010000047.1:0-19649 GCA_965261585.1 Alphaproteobacteria bacterium | reverse complement strand
AACTACATCCGTCGCAAGGTCACGCAGGTGCGCCAATGACGGCGCCGCCGCTCCTCGAGCTGGTCTCCATCACCAAGCTCTTCGAGTCCGTCGTCGCTCTGAACGACGTGTCGATGAACCTCATGGCCGGTGAGGTATTGTGCCTCTTGGGCGACAACGGCGCCGGCAAGTCGACACTGATCAAGATCCTCTCGGGCGTGCATCACCCGACGAGGGGGACGGATGCTGGTTGACGGCAAGGTAACGAGGTTCTCCTCGCCCAGGGCGGCGCTCGACCGTGGCATCGCAACGGTGTACCAGGACTTGGCGGTCGCTCCGCTGATGAGCGTCGCACGGAATTTTTTCATCGGGCGTGAACCCAAGAAGGGATGGGGCCCGCTACGCCGTTTCGACGCCGAGTTCGCAGCCCGCGTGTCGCGCGCGGAGATGGCGCAGATCGGCATCGACGTGCGCGATCCCGATCAAGCGGTGGGAACGATGTCCGGCGGCGAGCGTCAGAGTCTCGCAATCGCGCGGGCGATCCATTTTGGCGCACGAGTTCTTATTCTCGACGAGCCGACGTCTGCGCTGGGCGTCCATCAGGCGGCCGTCGTGATCAAGCTTATCGCCCGGGCGCGCGTCCGCGGCCTCGGCACCATCTTCATCACCCACAACGTCAACCACGCCTTTCCGGTGGCCGACCGCTTCACGATCCTCAATCGCGGCCAGAGCATGGGCACGTTCGCCAAGAAGGACGTGAGCCGGATGGAGATCATGAACATGATGGCGGCCGGTCGCGAGATGGACAAACTCACGAAAGAGATCGAGGCCATTGAGCGAAGCGGGCGTGATGGCGCCGCGGCTGCAGATCTTCCGGCGTAACAAACGCTGGGCCTACGCCGAACTAGCCACCATCCAGCGAAACGCGGCGGTGGGTCCGCTTAGCCCTCATCTTCAGGACCTTCGGGCCACGATGTCGGCTTTTCCGCTATTTTGTCCGTTTTACCGCGCGTACGATGCGGAGGGGAAGGGACAAACGAAAATGAGCTACGAACCGCTTGCCGAAGTACGCAAAGCGCGCAGGGTCGATTGGTATCGTTGCCCAATCGAAGGCGCCAAGCTGCGTGAGCTTTCGAAGCGAAGCGACCTGCAGGGGTGGTTCCAGGCCGGGGGACACTTAGCTCTGTTCGCGCTGACGGGAACGTTGGTCTATCTCTTCTGGGCGCAGCAGATCTGGCTGGGGTTCGCCCTTGCGCTCTTCGCCCACGGAACCATCGGCAGCTTTTTTATGGTGGCAACCCATGAACTCGGCCACGGCACGGTGTTCCGCACCAAAAAGCTGCACAAGTTCCTCATGTACCTCTTCAGCCTTCTGAGCTGGTGGGACCCCTTCGACAGGAGGAGACAGACATGACAATAACGAAACGCCTGCTGACAGCGCTGGTCACGACGGCCGTGATGGCGACAAGTGCTACAGCCGTAATGGCTCAGGACGGTGCCAACATCTTCGTCGTCGGCGGCAGCGCGGACGACCCGTTCTGGTCGATCGTCAAGCGGGGGGCCGATGACGCCGGCAAGGTGGTCGAGGCGCAGGGCGGTTCCGTGACTTGGCTCGGCCCGCTGAACTACGACAATTTGGGCCCGGATGCTGCGGACCTAATCCGAACCGCGCTAAGCCAGAATCCGGACGCGATCGTCGGTCCGGACTGGGTGCCATTGGGCTACTAATGATCGCCGGACATCTCGATATCTCAACACCTATTACCCCAGTCTTCCCGCCAAGGTAACAGCAGTTCTCCAGAAGGGAAGAAGCGCCGTGGGTGCTGCCGCGTCAGGGGCGTAGGATCACCTTTGCGGCGGCCGTTGCGCCGGCATCGAGGTCATGAAACGCCCGGCCGCCGTCGGCGAGCGGCCGTTCTTCGGTGAGATCGAGCGGACCGAGCGCGCCACTATGAAGCGCCTCGAGCGCGGCACGCAGGTCCGTTTCGATATAGGCATTGGCGCCGACGAACGTGACCTCCAGGAGCGTGACCGTGCGGGCATCGAACGCGCCGGCCGGTTCCTGAATGCCCACGTGGACGATCACGCCGCCGCGCTTGACGGCCTTGACCGCTGCGGCGCGGGTCGCCGCACTGCCGACGGCGTCGAAAACGAAGTCGGCTGATTCGGGCGCCGCAGGCGCCTCGACCGGATCGAAGGCAGCTATGCCGTTACGCTCGGCCGTGGCGCGCCGCAGGCGATTGGTTTCGGCGAGCCGCACGTCCTTGGCCCCGAAGTGTCGCAGGACAAGCGCGCCCAGCAGACCGACCGAACCGCCACCGATGACCAGAGCCTCGGCCTCCGGCAGCGGCCGCCAGCCGGCCCTGGCGCCGCGGGAGATCGCATGCCAAGCCGTCGCACAGGGTTCTGTCAGCGGCGCCTTGGCCGAATCGAACCCCGCCGGCAGCGGCATCAAGTTTCGCTCGGGCACCGCGACCTTCTCGGCAAGGGCGCCCGGCCGGTGCAGGCCGATCAGCGCCCGCGTCAGGCACAGGTTCGAACGGCCGGAAACGCAATTGGCGCAGTGCCCACAGGTGATCGAGGGATTGAGAAACACCTGGGTGCCTTCGTGTGGCCCGGCCAGAACAGTGCCCGCCGCCTCATGGCCCAGGATAAGCGGTGGAACACGCCGCGGGTCGTGCCCGCGCCAGGCGTGCATGTCGGATCCGCAGATGCCGGCGGCATCGATCCTGACGAGCACCTCGTCCGGACCCGGCTCCGGGTCCGGCTCGTCGCGGTACACCAACTCACATCGTCCTGCGTAGACCAGGGCTTTCACTGCTGACCTCCTGGCTAAGGCGCGTGCGGGTCGGACTTGCGAGCGCTCCGCCACCTTAATTCAAGCGGGATTTCCCAGATGACTCCTCCCAACCACCGAAAACGGTAGCACAATCGAGCATCGAATCGGAAACGTTGTGATTCCTCCTGATCTGGCGGCTTGGGATGAGCCAGTCGGTGCATCCGAGACCTCGCCGAGACGCAATCGGGTACGAGAAGACGGCCGTTCGGCAAGTGCCCTGAGCCCGGCGCCCGCCGGCTCAACCCTCCGCACTGGTGACATAGGGCGTCATGTCGGTGCTGGCTTCGGCCGCAGGCCGTCGATCCGTCGCAGGATCTCCGCGTTCGCTTTGGGCGGAGACAAGGAGGGCGCGCGTAACGCCGGTATCACGACCGACCGTCTGACGATCTTATTGTTCATGGGCAGCGGCCTGTGCGCATCCTTCGTCGGCATGTCACAGGCGATCCTTTACAACAGCGCACAGGTGTTCGCGGGGCAGTCATTGTAGCGCACCCGGTTCCTTGGACACAAGTTTGTCTCACGCGGCGGGCCTGATTGAGATCGCGGCGTGCCACGCCTGACGAGCTTGAGCGGGGCTCAGGTAGCCGTTCTTTTCGACGATCCACTGGGCATTGTAGAGTTCGACGAAGTCGCGGACGGCGTCCCGCAGCTCCGCGATGTTGCGGTAGATGCGACCATGGATGATCTGTTCCTTCAGCGTGCGATTGAACCGCGCGGCGACGCCGTTGGTCTGGGGCTCGGCGACGAAGGCGTAGGACGGCTGGATGCCCCAGAACTTGATCTGGTTGGTGAAGTGGTCCGACAGATACTGGGAGCCGTGATCCATCCGCAAGGCCAGCCCCCGAGCCGCGCCGGCCGCGGTCGAGCCATACAGCCCGGCAAGCCCCATGGAGATCGGCTGCAGGGCGGCGAAGCGGTCGCCGCGCTTGCAGACATGCCAGCCGACACACTCGGCGTTCCAATGCTCGACGGCGGTGAAGATCCAGCCCCAGCCGTCGTCCACCGTGAACACCCGAACGCCATCGGTGCCCCACATGAGGTTCGGGGCATGAGTGATGATCTCACCGTCATGGGGATTGCCGCCACGGTGGCGGCAGCGATGGGGCGAGAGCAGATTGTTCTCGCGCATCAGGCGGAGCACCCGCTTGCGGGCAACCCGGATGTCGCGACAGACCCGAAGCCGAGCCCAGACCTTGCGGTAGCCCTCGCCCTCCCAGGGCGATGCCTCCAGGTCGGCTTCGATCGCCACCAGCAGCGCCTGGTCCGAGATCGCGGGCTTCGGTCCCCGACGCTTTGCCGGCGGCTGCTCGGCGTGCTGGCCGGAGGTCATGGCGTAGAACGAGGAGCGGGCCATGCCCCAGGCGGCGCAGACCCGCCGCAGGCCGTAGGCCAGACCCGTGCCGGGCGAGGTGGCGGCACTCATCGCCGCGACCTCCGCCGCCCCAAAGGGCCGAAGGTCTCCGTCTTGGCCTCCAGCAGTTCCACCTGCATGGTCAACTCTCCGATCCGCTTCATGGCGCTATCCAGTTCTGCCTGCACCGGATCGCCCTTGCGTTGCTTGAGCGAGGCGTCGATCCCGCCGATCGCTTTCTCACGCCACTGCTCGAGCCGGAAGATCTCTACGCCCAACTGGCGCGACAGAAGTTGCACCGGCTCGTCACGCAAAAGCCGCAGAACGACCTAACGCTTGCGCGCCACCGTCCATCGCTGGCCAAGTCCCAGCGGGCCTGCCGGCAAAGCCTGGCCTGGGGAAAACGTGGACGAGCCAAGCTCGCCCGCATTTACCACAGGCCCATCAACAGCAACTTTCTTCTCAAAATTATCGGTCATGTTCCGGTCCTCCTTGGACACTTCGATTAAGCCAATTCTGTGTCCAAGGAAATCGGGTCCGACTCACGCGGGGCAGTCATTCATCTTCAACTCCATCATCTCTGTTGTCATCGGCGGGGTTCTTCTTACCGGCGGATACGGCTCAGTTGTCGGCATCGTGCTGGGCACGATGACATTCGCCGTTGTCAACCAGGGCATCTTCTACGCCGGCTTCGATGCTAACTGGGCGAGCCTTATTCTCGGTGTCCTATTGCTGGCCGCCGTGCTTATGAACAACACATTCCGGAACATGGCACTGTCCTATGCGCCACGCGCGGAAGGCCAAGTCATGAAGACACCCCTGCTCAAACTGACCGACATCAACAAGTCGTTCGGTCCGATCGACGTTCTCCAAGACATCTCGCTCGAGGTGTACTCAGGCGAGGTCTTGTGCCTGCTGGGTGACAATGGCGCTGGGAAGTCCACGCTCATCAAGATCCTCTGTGGCGTCCACAAGCCGTCGTCCGGCCAGGTGGAGATGGACGGGTGTGCGATCGGTCCCGAGGCGTTCCTGGGCGACGATCAGGCGACGCCGTTGCATCAAACTCCGATCCGGCCACTGGCGCATAACGGCGCGCGGCCGCACCGCCATTGTTTTGGATCGCCAGAAGGACCCGCGTTTCGACCAGAGGTCAGCCATGCCGCAGAAGATCGTTGAAGTCCTGTCCGCGCCCCGGATCGGCGAGCCGTACGCGAATGCCCGAGCCGTCGAGGCGTGCCACCAACGCCCGTGCGGCGTCCACTCCCGGCTGCCGCCATTTCCCGTCTCGGCCGCGCTTTTGCTCGTCGTGGTCGGGCGCGACAATGACCTCGCGCACGGTGCCCGGGATAATCACCGAGCGGATACCGGAAGTTGAGAGGCAGGACCAAACCGGCGATGTCGGCCCGAGCGCCGACTTGATCGCCAGTGCCGTTTCGGATGCCTTGATCCAACCCCGCGGCCCGCTGGCCCGGAGGTAGATGCGCCAGATCCCGACGACCTGGCGGCCCCCGTTGGACAGCGCGGCGATGAGCGCCGGCATTCGCCCGTACGGCGACGGTAGGTTCTCGCAGTAGCGGATCGTCGGCGGGATCGGACCAATGATGCCCCGGCCCCTGAGATAAGTCTCCGCCGGCGTGCCCGTTGTATGTCTGGCTCCGGCCCAATAGGCACGAGCACGAAGCCGGTTGTCTTGCACCGCCGTTGGCGCATCCGGGGGGGTCACCTCGATCGGCATAGCTGGCGGGCGCACACTAACGCGGCCCTCGGCCAGACGATCAAGCGCCTCGACAAAGGACACGCCCTCGACCCTGACCACCCAATCGATCGCATCCCCATGCTCGCCACAGCCAAAGCAATGCCAGAAGCCCTTGGCCGGTACGATGCTGAATGAGGGCGTTTTCTCGCGATGGAAGGGGCACAACCCGACATACGCGCCGCCGCGGCGCTTAAGCACGACATCGCCAGCAATCAGATCGACGAGCCCATGCGCCTGGCGCGCCCGCCTGATCGTTGCCGCATCAACGCTCAAGACGAAGCACCCCGCGACCGTCGGGATTGGCATGCTTGCTGCCACTGCCCCATCCGGCGAACGGCGTTCGCCAATTGACACGGAACGCTGAGAACACCAGCGTTCCGCCAAGCGTTCCGATCTAACTCTCTGATACACATGATTGATCTCTTGTTTGGAACGCTCGGAACGCTATGAAACCCTATATGCGCCCCATAGGAGAAACACCGTTCCGAGCGTTCCGAGCGTTCCGGGCGGTCTTGAGCTTTGATTTTGTTGGCAAAAGGCCGGAACGCTGTTCAGGAACACACCGTTCCGAGCGTTCCGGCTATGCCGGCGAATGCCTAGAGGTCGTCGTCGTGCTCCTTCTTCTGATCACCGGCCGGGCGAAAGACTTCGCGCTCGGGCAAGTGCCGGGCCGGAATGCGGGTCGACCTCGACTTGACCCCGCCAAAGTTGAGTGGCGGCTGCGGTGTCGCCCCGTCTAGGTAGCGAAGCGCCTGCTGCCAAACCCTGCCGGCCCAGCGCGTGCCCTCGAACAGCTTCGCCAAGGCCGCGTGATCATTGGCGACGAACAGGACGGGCACCGGCTTGCCATCGTGCATGACCGGCACGCCGGACGTATTCTTCTCGTGCTCAACCCTGACGCCGAGGCCGCCCAAGGTCGCGTGGTGCTCTTGCGGCCGTTCGATCGCGTCCATGATGATCTTGGCCAGGGTCCGCCGGGTACCGTCTCGCCATTGCTCGATCGGCTGGGTCAACAAGTGCATAAGGCATTGTGCGCCCTCGCCCTCGCTCTCGTTCTCGGCCGCCTCGGCGACGAGCTCCTGCCACATCGTGTGGGCCTCCCCGAGGCGGCGCTCATCGGGGGGCGTGTCCTCAAGCAGCAAGTCACGCCCGGCGAGCAACGTCGCGATTTGATCAGCCGGCCTAGTGCACCGACTCAGTCAGAGCCGTCACCGTGGAAATCTGATTCCGAATACAAAACAACGGGTTGCTCCAGCGCACGGTGAATCATTTGTCTGGATCTGTGCACTAGGGTCCTTCGTACTTTCGACGAAGCGCGCTCGGTAGGCCTCGAAGGCGTCGAGGAACAATGGCCAACGGGCAATCGCGCGCGCCCGAAGGGCCGGTTGCGTCGGACCCGATTTCCTTGGACACAGAATTGGCTTAATCGAAGTGTCCAAGGAGGACCGGAACATGACCGATAATTTTGAGAAGAAAGTTGCTGTTGATGGGCCTGTGGTAAATGCGGGCGAGCTTGGCTCGTCCACGTTTTCCCCAGGCCAGGCTTTGCCGGCAGGCCCGCTGGGACTTGGCCAGCGATGGACGGTGGCGCGCAAGCGTGAGGTCGTTCTGCGGCTTTTGCGTGACGAGCCGGTGCAACTTCTGTCGCGCCAGTTGGGCGTAGAGATCTTCCGGCTCGAGCAGTGGCGTGAGAAAGCGATCGGCGGGATCGACGCCTCGCTCAAGCAACGCAAGGGCGATCCGGTGCAGGCGGAACTGGATAGCGCCATGAAGCGGATCGGAGAGTTGACCATGCAGGTGGAACTGCTGGAGGCCAAGACGGAGACCTTCGGCCCTTTGGGGCGGCGGAGGTCGCGGCGATGAGTGCCGCCACCTCGCCCGGCACGGGTCTGGCCTACGGCCTGCGGCGGGTCTGCGCCGCCTGGGGCATGGCCCGCTCCTCGTTCTACGCCATGACCTCCGGCCAGCACGCCGAGCAGCCGCCGGCAAAGCGTCGGGGACCGAAGCCCGCGATCTCGGACCAGGCGCTGCTGGTGGCGATCGAAGCCGACCTGGAGGCATCGCCCTGGGAGGGCGAGGGCTACCGCAAGGTCTGGGCTCGGCTTCGGGTCTGTCGCGACATCCGGGTTGCCCGCAAGCGGGTGCTCCGCCTGATGCGCGAGAACAATCTGCTCTCGCCCCATCGCTGCCGCCGCCGTGGCGGCAATCCCCATGACGGTGAGATCATCACTCATGCCCCGAACCTCATGTGGGGCACCGATGGCGTTCGGGTGTTCACGGTGGACGACGGCTGGGGCTGGATCCTCACCGCCGTCGAGCATTGGAACGCCGAGTGTGTCGGCTGGCATGTCTGCAAGCGCGGCGACCGCTTCGCCGCCCTGCAGCCGATCTCCATGGGGCTTGCCGGGCTGTATGGCTCGACCGCGGCCGGCGCGGCTCGGGGGCTGGCCTTGCGGATGGATCACGGCTCCCAGTATCTGTCGGACCACTTCACCAACCAGATCAAGTTCTGGGGCATCCAGCCGTCCTACGCCTTCGTCGCCGAGCCCCAGACCAACGGCGTCGCCGAGCGGTTCAATCGCACGCTGAAGGAACAGATCATCCATGGTCGCATCTACCGCAACATCGCGGAGCTGCGGGACGCCGTCCGCGACTTCGTCGAACTCTACAATGCCCAGTGGATCGTCGAAAAGAACAGCTACCTGAGCCCCGCTCAAGCTCGTCAGGCGTGGCACGCCGCGATCTCAATCAGGCCCGCCGCGTGAGACAAACTTGTGTCCAAGGAACCGGGTGCGCTACAAGCCACGTGCGGGTCGTGCATGCGGGCGCAGGGCCGACGCTGCCGATGCTCGGATATCCCGAGATTCGGGTCGCGTCCGCACCGGGCAAGCGGGCTGGGCGGACGGTCGAGGGGGCGATGAGGTGGCCTGCCGGGTGCAACGCATCAGGCGCGGCTGGCCGTTCACGATGTCGCCGCACCCGCACTTCGGCACTTATCTCCGAGGATGCGGCCGTTACCTTGCCTGCGCCGGTTCCACAAGCCGGCCGCCGGCCTGATGGGGCAGACAGTCGCCGGAGGACGAGCAGACCCGCCGCGTTTTCCGCAACCCGGTCACAGAGGTGTAAGATTTGATTAAGTATTGCGACTGTGTATATTAACATTTGCTTGATAGTGAGAATGAATATGAGCGACATCGCGGCCCGAGCGAAATCGTAAGGTTGCAGATATGAGCAATCGCCGTCACGTTACTTGGTACCACGCGATCTGGATCTCCGACGTGCATCTCGGCACGCGTGGCTGCAAGGCCGAGCAGTTGCTCGATTTCCTCAGCCGTACCGAGTCCAAGTTCCTCTACCTCGTCGGCGACATCATCGACGGGTGGCGGCTCAAGAAGTCCTGGTACTGCCCGGCCAGCCATACCGAGGTGATCCAGCGCCTGCTCGCCAAGGCACGCAGTGGCACGGAGGTCATCTACGTGCCCGGCAACCACGACGAGGTTGATGCGCGACTATGTCGGCCTGGTGTTCGGCGGGGTCACCGTGGCCCGCAATGTCGTGCACGAGACGGCGGATGGCAAGCGCCTGTGGGTCACGCACGGCGATCAGTTCGATGCCGTCGTCACCTGCGCCAAGTGGCTCGCGCATCTCGGCGACGTCGGTTACAACGTCGCGCTCATCGTCAATGTTTGGTTCAACGCCGTGCGGCGGTCGCTTGGCTACCCCTATTGGTCGCTATCGAAATATCTCCAAGCACAAGGTCAAGAATGCCGTCGCCCATGTCGGCCGGTTCGAGGAGGCGTTGGCCGAGGAGGCGCGGCGCCGCGGCCTGGACGGCGTCGTCTGCGGTCACATCCACCACGCCGAGATGCGCTCGCTCGACGGCGTCACCTACTGCAACGACGGCGATTGGGTCGAAAGCTGCACCGCGCTGGTCGAACACCGCGATGGCCGGTTGGAAATCCTCGACTGGCTGAAGCAGTACGTCCTCGACGCTGCCGAAGGCGGTTGCCAGCGCGGCCTGAGCAAGCCGCCCGCAGCATTCCCCTGGGTCTCGCCGGTCACGCGCCAAGCACAGGCGCGTTTTCGCTTGGGTCGCGCCAGCCGGCCGGTGGCGAATGGTCTCATCGAAAACGTGCTAACGTCGGCGCACCGCGCGCCGGCAAGGCCGTTCCGGGGAGGCGTGCGAGGGGAGGCAATATGAGCATCGACATGCTGGCAACCAAGGCCCGCGCCATGGTCGCCGTCAGCAAAGGTATCCTCGCCGCGGACGAGGGGCCCGACGTCCTGGCGAACCGTTTCGCGCCGATCGCGGTGCCGGTGAACGAGGGCAACGCCCGCGTCTATCGTACGCTTCTGTTCGGTGCGCCGGACGTGGAGCAGTATCTCAGCGGCGTCATCCTCTATGACGACGCGCTGCGTATGGACGCCGGCGCCGACCGCCGCTTTCCCGAGATGCTCGCCGAGCGCGGATCATTGCCGGCATCAACGCCGATGGCGGCCCGCATGCGCTGGCCGGCAGCGATGGCGAGTTCGTGACCGAGGGCCTGGACGGGCTGCGCGACCGGCTGGCGGCTTGGCACGCGCTGGGCGCCCGCTTCACGAAATGGCGGGCGGCCATTCGGGTCGGCAACGGGGTGCCCAGCCGCTATGCGATCCGGGCCAACGCCCACGCGCTCGGCCGCGTCGCCGCGTTGTCGCAGGAGGCCGGGCTCGTGGCCGATCGTCGAGCCCGACGTCATGATGACCGGCGACCACGATATCGAGCAGTGCCGGGCGGCGAGCGAGGCGGCTTGGATTGCGACCTACCGCGAGCTCGAGAAACAGCGCGTGGTCATCGAGGCGACCGTGCTGAAGACCAACATGGTGCTGCCCGGCGCCGACTGCCCGCGCCAGGCGAGCGCCGCCGAGGTCGGTGCGGCGACCGTCGAAAGCCTGCGCCGGTGCGTGCCGGCGGCGGTGCCGGGCATCGCCTTTCTTTCCGGCGGCCAGTCGGACCTCGAGGCGACGCGGAATTTGAACGCGATCAACGCACTTGGCCCGCAGCCGTGGCGGCTGACGTTCTGTTATGGGCGGGCGCTGCAGCAGCCGGTGTTGAGCACGTGGCGGGGACAGTCCGCCAACGTGGCGGCGGCCCAGGGCGTGTTCCGGCATCGCTGCCAGATGAACGCGCTGGCCTGCGCCGGCGACTACGACGATGAGATGGAGCAGCACGAGGCCGCCTGACGGGCCGGGTGGCCAGTAGGCCGTTCGAGTGTCGGCGTCGTTGACGCGCGGTCGCGCGGCACCGGCCCCCGGCATGGTGCCCGATCGCTCGTTGATCGGGCATGGGGTCATCTAGCTATTGCCATCGCCCGCCGCCTCGGCTTCACTGCGCCGCAACACAGAAACTGGCATCAACGAGAGTGGCACGATGGCCTTTTACCGCCGTTCAATCGGATGCGGTCGCGCCGACCCGTCCATCCAAGGCTGCGCTGTTCCGTGCGGAGCTGGTATCGCCCGAGCTCAGCTTCGCCATGGAGGCCCATAACGGCCTGTCGGCGAAGGTCGTCGAGGAAGCCGGATTCCGCGTGATCTGGGCGTCGGGGCTGTCGATCTCGGCGGCACTCGGCGTGCGCGACAACAACGAAGCGTCGTGGACCCAGGTGCTCGAGACGCTGGAGTTCATGGCCGACGCGACGACCGTGCCGATCCTGGTCGATGGCGACACCGGCTACGGCAATTTCAACAACATGCGTCGCCTGGTGCGCAAGCTGTGCCAGCGCGGCATCGCCGCCGTCTGTATCGAGGACAAGCTGTTCCCGAAGACGAACTCGTTCATCGGCGAGGCCCAGCCGCTGGCCGACATCGAGGAGTTCTGCGGCAAGATCAAGGCCGGCAAGGACAGCCAGACCGATCCCGACTTTGCCATCGTCGCCCGCATCGAGGCGCTGATCGCCGGCTGGGGTATGGACGAGGCGCTGCGCCGGGCCGCGGCCTATCACGAGGCCGGGGCCGACGCGATCCTGATCCACTCGAAGGCGAAGACGGCCGACGAGGTCGTTGACTTCGCCGCGGCGTGGGACGACCGCTGCCCGATCGTGCTGGTCCCGACGATGTATTATGGCACGCCGACCGACCGCTTCCGGACCGCTGGCGTCTCGCTCGTGATCTGGGCGAACCACAACCTGCGGGCCGCACTCACGGCGATGCGCGACGTCAGCCAGCGCATCCAGGACGAGCAGAGCCTCGCCGGCGTCGAAGGCACGATCGCCAGCGTCCAGGAGGTGTTCGAGTTGACGGACAATCGCGAGCTGCGCGAGGCCGAGCGGCGCTATCTGTCGCGCGCGGCCGGCCCGACGTCGGCGATCGTCCTGGCCGCGTCGCGCGGCGCGCAGCTGAAGGACCTGACGGTCGAACGGCCGAAATGCATGCTGGACATCCGCGGCAAGCCGCTGCTGCGCCGCCTGGTGACGATGCTGCATGGCTGTGGCGTGCGCGACGTGACCGTCGTGCGCGGCTATCGCAAGGAAGCGATCGATCTGCCGGGGGTCGACTACGCCGACAACGACGATTATGCGGCGACGGGCGAGGTCGCGTCGTTGTTCCAGGCGATCGACCGGCTGACCGGCGACTGCGTGTTGAGCTACGGCGACATCCTGTTCCGCCGCTTCATCCTGGAGGGGCTGCTCGACGCGGAGGGCGATATCGTGCTCGCCATCGATGGTCGCTGGCGCGAGCGCACCGATGTCGCCGCCGACCATCAGCGCGACCTCGTCGTCTGCTCGCAGCCGTTCAGCGAGGTGCCGATCGACGATGACACGGTGACGGTCGAGCGGATCGGGGCCGCTGTTGCCGGGGACGTGGCCGATGGCGAGTGGATCGGCCTGGCGAAACTGACCGCGGCCGGGGCCGCGCGCGTGCGCGCCGGGGTCGCGGCGATGACCGCCGATGGGACGCGCGACGGCGCCGGCCTGCCCGAGTTGCTGGCGCGGCTGGTCGCGGCCGGCGAGCGGGTGACGGCGTTCTACATCGCCGGGCAGTGGCTCGACGTCAACGACGCCTTCGATCTGGCCAGCGCGCGCAACTTGTTCTAGCTAGGTCACGCGGATGCTTGAAGCGGCGGCCTTCCTGGATGCCGCGCGGGCGCGCGGCTTCGACTTCTATACCGGCGTGCCGTGCTCGTTCCTGACCCCGGTCATCAACCGGGCGATCAGCGACCCGGCGCTCGCCTATGTCGGTGCGGCCAGCGAAGGCGAGGCCGTGGCGATCGCCGCCGGCGCCTGGCTGGCCGGCCGGCGCACGGTCGTCATGTGCCAGAACTCGGGCCTCGGCAATACCGTCAACCCGTTGACGTCGCTGAACACGCCGTTCCGCATTCCGACCCTCATGGTGGTCACGTGGCGTGGCCAGCCCGGCCTCAAGGACGAGCCGCAGCACGCGCTGATGGGCCAGATCACCCAGTCGCTGCTGGACGTCATGCGGGTCGCGCAACGGCCGTTTCCGACCACGGCCGACGAGATCGACACGAGCCTGGCCGCCGCCGAAGCGACGATGGCGGAGACGGAGCTGCCGTTCGCCTTCGTCATGGAGCACGGCACGGTGCGCGCCGATGGTCTGGACCAGCCCCGCCCCGCCGGCGGCCGCGCGGCCGGCTCGCCGACGCGGCGACCGGCGGTGCGCCGCCGCGCCGCGTCGCGGTCCTGGAACGTGTGTTGGCGGCGGTCGGCGACGATGCCGCCGTCATCGCGACGACGGGCAAGTGCGGGTGCGAGCTGTTCACCCTCACCGACCGGCCGCAGCACCTCTACCAGGTCGGCTCCATGGGCTGTGCCAGCGGCATGGGCCTGGGCGTCGCCCGCCACGTCGGCCGGCCCGTCGTCGTGCTCGACGGCGACGGCGCGGCGCTGATGAAGCTGGGCACGCTGGCCACGATCGGCGCCGAAGCGCCGGCCAACCTGACCCACGTCATCCTCGACAACGGCGTGCACGATTCGACCGGCGGCCAGCAGACCGTGTCCGCGAACGTCGATTTCGCGGCGGCGGCGGTCGCCTGCGGCTACGCCGGCGCCACCGTCTGCGACGACCTCGCCGGCTTCGATGCGGCCTTCCAGTTGGCCCAGACGACGCCGGGCCCGCACCTGATCCACGCCCGCATCGCTCCGGGCTCCATGGCCAACCTCGGCCGCCCGACCGTCACGCCGCCGGAGGTCGCGCGGCGGTTCAAGGCGTTCCTGGCAGGCTAACCCGGTGCCGGGACGCCGTCCGTGACACCCAGCTCAGTCAGGCTGTCGGCGACGGCGGCAACGGCGTCGTGCATGTCGGGCTCGTGGACCTGGCCGATGCAGCCGATGCGGAACGTGGCGGCTTGGGTCAGCTTGCCGGGGTAGATGACGAAGCCGCGCGCGGCCATCGCATCGTAGAACGCGGGGAATGCGAAGGCCGGGTCGGCCGGTTCGTGGAACGTGACGATGATCGGCGCCTGCAGCGCGTCGGGCAGCAGTGTCGTGAAGCCGAGCGCGCGCATGCCGTCGACGAGAACCCGGCAGTTGCGTTCGTAGCGCGCGCCGCGTCCGGCCGTGCCGCCCTCGGCCGCATGTTCGGCCAGGGCCTGGACGAGAGCGGCGACGACGTGGGTCGGCGGCGTGAAGCGCCACTGGCCGGTCGCCTCGAGCGCCTGCCACTGGTCGTGCAGGTCGAGGCTCACGGACGGCGCGTTGCCGGCGGTGGCGCGCAGCGCGTCGGTGCGGGCGATCGCGATCGCGACGCCGGGCACACCCTCGAGGCACTTGTTGGCCGACGCGGCGATCGCATCGCACGGCAGCCGCGCGGCGTCGATGGCGATGGCGCCAAAGCTGCTCATGGCGTCGACGAGCAGACGCCGGCCGGCCGCGGCGACGACGTCGGCGATGGCCGCGAGCGGGTTGAGGATGCCCGTCGTGGTCTCGCAATGGACGACCGCGACGTGGCTGATCGCCCGGTCCTCGGCGAGGGCGCGGGCGACGGCGGCCGCGACCGGCGGCGTGTCCTCGGGCGTTGTCAGCGCCGTTGCCGCGCGGCCGAGGCGGCCGGCAATGTCGATCATGCGCCGGCCGTAGGCGCCGTTGACGAGCACCAGCAGCTTCCCGTCCGGCGGCACGAACGTGCCGAGCATGGCCTCGACGGCATAGGTGCCGGCGCCCTGTAGCAGCACGGCCGTGTGCGCGTCGCCGGCGCCGGCGACCCTCAGTACGCCGTCGCGTGCCTGGCGCGTCAGGGCGATGAAGTCGCGGTCGCGCGAGCCCCAGTCGCGCAGCATGGCGCGCTTTGTCGCGGCCGATGTGGTCAGCGGCCCGGGCGTCAAGAGCAGCGGCGGATGCCTCGGGCGCGCCATGCCCGCTTGGCTCAGCCGCGCGCGGCGGCGCCCAGCGCGGCGGCGATCCGCGTGGCGGCCTCCCGCGCCTCGGCGTCGATGGCGAACACGTCGTCAAGCGAAGTCAGCGGCCGCGCCGGCACGGCGGCCAGCGTCGCCTCGACGATGTCGGTGATGTCGAGGAAGCCGGCGCGCCGCTCGAGGAAGGCTGCCACGGCGACCTCGTTGGCCGCGTTCAGGACCGTCGGCGCGCCGTCGTCGGTTGCGAGCGCCGCGCGGGCGATGCGCAGGGCCGGGAAGCGCTCGGGATTGGGCGGCTCGAACGTCAGCTGGCCGATCTCGGCCAGGTTCAGCCGCTTCACCGGCGCCGCCATGCGCGCCGGCCAGGCCAGCGTGTTGGCGATCGGCGTGCGCATGTCGGGCGTGCCGAGCTGGGCCAGCACCGAGCCGTCGGTGTACTCGACCAGACCGTGCACGATCGACTGCGGATGCACCAGCACCTCGATCCGTTCGCCGGGCAGCCGGAACAGATGGTGGGCCTCGATGACCTCCGCCCCTTGTTCATCATCGTCGCCGAGTCGACGGAGATCTTGGCGCCCATGTCCCAGGTTGGATGGGCGACCGCCTGCTCCGGCGTGACCGCGGCCATGGCGGCGCGGTCGAGCGTGCGGAACGGGCCGCCCGACGCCGTCAGAATGATGCGCTGGACGGCGTCCATGCGCTCGGGCTCGAGCGTCTGGAAGATCGCATTGTGCTCCGAATCCACCGGCAGCAGGGTGGCGCCAGAGCGGTCGATCTCGGCCATCATGAACGAGCCGGCCGAGACCAGCGTCTCCTTGTTGGCGAAGGCGACGTAGCAGCCGCGCCGGACAGCGGTCAGCGTCGGCGCCAGACCGGCGGCACCGACGATCGCGACCATGACCCAGTCCGCCGGCCGGTCGGCCGCCTCGACAACCGCAGCGGTGCCGGCCGCGGCCTCGATGCCTGTCCCAGCCAGGGCGGCGCGCAGCGTCGCGTACTCGGCCTCGTCGGCAACGACGGCCAGCTTGGCGCCGACGCGGATGGCCTGCTCGGCCAGGCGCTCGGCACTGCGATGCGCCGTCAGGGCTTCGATTGCGAAGGCCTCGGGCGTGCGCTCGATCAAGTCCAGGGTGTTGCAGCCGACGGAGCCGGTCGACCCCAGCACGGTGACCCGCCGCGGTGCGGCCGCGGTGCGGGCGCGCCGGCCGGCCTGTGGCAGTGGCGACACCAGACTCAATTCATTCCCCCATGGTCGTGCGCCAGTGACCCCTGCCTTTTAGCCCATGCCGGGGTCCGCCGCCACCGTTGTGCGAGCCGTCGCCCCCACCCGGGCGCAGGCCGGTCCGGGTACGGTTGTCGCAATCAATGCAAGAGTTTAGATTGATTGGCTGTAACCGGGGCAAAAGGCCGGGCAGGTGAGGCTCGGGTGCGGTGAGTCTGATCCGCCACATATGGGGCAATTGTTGAGCCGCGCCACAAGATAGCGATATCGTGTGCGTCATTGTTGTGATTCGATCCGGTTATGACCGAATCTCCTCCGGATATCGACGAGCCTGATATCACCTCCCTGAAGGCGTTGGTTTTGGAACTTCTTGAAGATCAGGCGGCTTTGCGTGCCGAGAACGCGGTGTTGCGTGAAGAGATCCGCCGCCTTAAAGGCCTTTCCGGGCCGCCGGATATCAAGCCCAGCGGCATGGATGGAGAAGCCCGGTCTCGGGGCAAGGCGGGTCGGGCGGCCAACAAGGCGCGGCGTCGGGCCAAGAAAGGCCGGGTTGCGATCGATGAGAGGCGCGTGGTCGCGGCCGAGGCACCGGCGGGTTCGCGCTTCAAGGGTTATGAGGATTATCTGGTTCAGGATCTGGTCTGCCGGCCGTACAATGTTCTGTTGCGCCGCGAGCGCTGGCTGACCCCGGAGGTGCTTATGTGGTGGCGCCCTTGCCGGCGGGGACGCGGGGTCATTTCGGCGCCGAGCTTCGCCGCTTCGTGTTGGCCCAATACCACGGGGCCCAAACCAGCGTGGAACGTTTGACGAGACTATTGCGTGATCTCGGCGTCGATATCTCCAAGCGCCAGATCATGCGGCTCTTGAACCAGGGCCAGGAAGATTTCGTCGCCGAGAGCCAGGCGGTCTTGCGCGCCGGCCTGGAAGGCGCACCCTGGATCAGCGTGGACGACACCGGCGCCCGGCATGGCGATCGCAACGGGGTGACGACGCAGATCGGCAATGATGCGTTCGCCTGGTTTGGCACGACCTTTTCCAAGAGCCGTCTGAACTTCCTGGAGCTGCTGCAGGCCGGGCATGGGGACTATGTACTCAACGCGGCGGCCTTTGCCTACATGCATAAGCGCAATCTGGCCGGCCCGGTGATTGCCCGCTTGGCCGAAGCGCCCGGCAACGGGTGTAAATCCCGGCGCTTTGCCAGTGAAGGGGCCTGGATGGCCCACCTGGAGCAGCTTGGCATTACCGCCCTGAACGTCCATCCCGAGCCGGTGCGGATCGCCACCGAAGGCGCTTTGTGGGGCGCCATCCAGGCGCACGGACTGCTGGCCGACACCGTGATCCTCAGCGACGACGCCGGTCAGTTCAATGTCGGCCGGCATGCCTTGTGCTGGGTTCACGCCGAGCGGTTGATCCACAAGCTGGATGCCTTCACCGATCACC
The DNA here is from genome assembly GCA_965261585.1 of Alphaproteobacteria bacterium. Classification (GTDB taxonomy): domain Bacteria; phylum Pseudomonadota; class Alphaproteobacteria; order UBA6615; family UBA6615; genus CBDHDN01. Next base: position 1,713 of record CBDHDN010000047.1, on the reverse strand, counting down.
AGCGGCGGGAAAAGGAACGCATACAAGCCCGACTCTGGTCGCTCTACGCCGCTCTGAAGCCTATCGCCGAAAGCCAAGCAAAAGGCTCGGCGGGCAACTGGCGCGCCGCTTCGATGCGCTCTTCACCAGTAAAACCGGCTTTCATCACCCTGGATCGGCTGCTGGCGCGTATCCACGCCAACAGGCTCGAATTGCTGGTCGTCCTCGACCGCCCGGAGGTGCCGCTCAATACCAATGGCTCGGAAAACGACATCCGCGCCATGGTCACCCGGCGAAACTCTCCGCCGGCACCCGCTCGCAATCCGGCAAGCAGGCCCGCGACACCTTCATCGGGCTGATGAAGACCTGCCGAAAGCTCGGGATCTCATATTGGCATTATCTCGGCGACCGTCTCCAGGTCCCGAACGCAACACCGGTGCCATCTCTACCCGGCCTCGTCAGACAACGATGCATGGAAATGGCCTAGCCGCCCGGTCTTTTGCCCCGGTTACGATTGGCTTGTTGGAGGCTCGTGCATCTCGTGGGTCTTGGGGGGACGACGAATGAACCAGCGCTCGGGCGTGGCCGTCGCCGGCGGGGTCGGCGGCGGGGCGGGCCCGGAGACAGCGGCCGGGCAGGGCAGCGCGACGCCGCTGCGCCAGGCGCTCGCCGCGACGGCGGCGGCGGTGACGGCGACGCTGGACAGCCTGTTGCCGCCCGTCGACGGGCCGGAGGCACGGGTCGTCGAAGCCATGCGCTATGCGTGTCTCACCGGTGGCAAGCGGTTGCGGCCGTTCCTCGTCGTCTCCAGCGCGGCGCTGTTCGACGTGCCGCGCGAAAGTGCGCTGCGGACGGCCGCGGCGGTCGAGATGATCCATTGCTACAGCCTGGTGCATGACGACCTGCCGGTGATGGACGACAGCGGACCTGCGCCGCGGCCGCCCGACGACGCACAAGGCGTACGACGCCGCCGCCGCCGTACTGGCCGGCGACGGTCTGTTGACCGAGGCGTTTGCCGTGCTCGCCGACCCCCAGACCCATCCCGATGCCGAGGTGCGCGCGGCCCTCGTCGCCGCCGTTGCCGCGGCGGCGGGCAAGGACGGCATGGTCGGCGGTCAGATGATCGATATCCTCGAAGAAGGCGGCCTCGATGAGCGCGGTGCGACCGGCGACCTCGACGGCATCACGCGGCTGCAGCGTCTGAAGACCGGCGCCCTGATCGGCGTCGCCTGCGAGGCCGGCGCGATCCTGGGGCGAGCCGATGAACGGGCCCGCCAGGCGCTGTGCGACTACGCGCGCGACCTTGGCCTGGCCTTCCAGATTCGCGACGACCTGCTGGATGCAGAGGGATCGGCGGCGGAGTTGGGCAAGCCGACCGGACAGGACGCCGAGGCCGGCAAGGCAACGTTCGTTGCGCTGCTTGGGCATCGAGGGCGCCCGGTCACGTGCCGGCGAACTGATTGCCACGGCCGTCGCCCGTCTTGATATGTTCGATGAAAGCGCATACCCGTTGAGTAGGGATTGCGCGTTTTGTAATTGAACGACGAAATTAGATCGCGCGGCGAAATGGGACAGGCAGTAACCGCGGGCGGCACGTAGGGGGAGTCCATGGCCAAGGCGGGTAGCAATACATCTTTGCTGGACGAGGTCAGCTTGCCGAGAGATCTGCGCGGTCTGCCGGAGAGCAAGCTGCGCCAGCTGGCCGACGAGTTGCGGCAGGAGACGATCGACACC
>CBDHDN010000046.1:0-132160 GCA_965261585.1 Alphaproteobacteria bacterium | reverse complement strand
ACAGGCTCTCGCCGGCCGGCACGTGGTCGCGAATGAGGCGACGCGCCCGCTCCAGCGCCTGCATGACACCGGAAATCCGGAGTTCATTGTCCTCGATCCGCATGACCACCGAGTCGCCCGGTTTGATCCCCAGCAGCTTCCGATACGCAGCAGGGATGACCAGACGGCCTCGTTCATTCAGCTTCGTGGTGATTTGCTCCATGCAGCGAGTTTAGCACACATCGGCTAATAGTGCCACCATCCTCTCACTGGGCACGTTTGCATATCTGTGGGTATCTGGCCTGACTCGTCGGCTATCGCCCGAGCGGGCTTTTCGTTGTTTCGTGTGCCATTCCCTGCAGGTAGGCGACTTCCGCCTCCAGGGCTTCGATGCGGTCGGTGAGCTTGCGCGTCGCCTCGGCGACGGTGGCCGCGTCATAGCGCGGCACGATGTGCTGCGGGCAGTTGACGTCCCACGCCTCCACCGTGAAGAGGATCGCGCGCTCGGGCTTGGCGTCGTAAGCCGGATCGGCCAGGCGTTCGAGCAGCGCCGGGTCGTCCTCGACGACGCGGGCGCGGCCCCAGACCTTGACCCGGCGGCGGTTGGCGTAGTCCATCAGGAATATGTGCGCGCGCGGGTTCTCCTCCAGGTTGCCGAGCGTGATGTATTGCTTGTTGCCGCCGAAATCGGCGAAGGCGAGCGTCTGCGGGTCCAGCACCTTGAGGAAGCCGGGTGGGCCGCCGCGGTGCTGGATGTAGGGCTGACCAGCGGCGCTCGCGGTGGCGAGATAGAGGCTGTCGCGCGCGACAACGAAAGACGCCAGGTCGTCGGTCACCGCGTTCGCCCAGTCGCGCTTGGCCGCCATCTTGGCGTAGCCGTGGCGCGAGCCCCGTTTGTCCTGCTCCGCCTTGACCGCGGGTGAGAATGCGATGTCGCTGACGTGTCCGGTCATCGCTTCGATTCCTTCGGCAACGGTGCTCAGGCGCCGACGACCTCGCGGTCGCCCTCGTAGAGCTCGTAGGCGGCGGCGTATTCCATGACGCGCGCCACGTCGTGCACGAACGCGCGGTCGTAGCCGGCGCGCTCCAGCAGGTAGAAGCCCATCTCCATGCCGCTGGCGATACCGCCGGCCGTGACGATGCGGCCGGCGTCGACGACGCGGGCGCGCGAGATCCGCGCCTTGGGCGCGATCTCGGCGAGGCGGTCGATCGGCACGACGCCCATCTTCGAGGCCTCGAGCCGATCGGGCTCCTTGCGGTTCGTCGCCGCGAGGCCGTCGAGCAGGCCCATCTGGCCATAGATCCAACTGCCGGTGCAGACGCTGGTCAGCAGCGTCTCAGCCGGCAGAGCGCGGATGAGCCCATGCAGGTTCGCGTTGTAGGTCTCCTGCCGGGTACCGAAGCCGCCCGGGATCAGGAACGCATCCATCGCCGGCCGGTCGGCGAAGCCGTAGTTGGGCAGCACGGTAAAGCCGGCCTAAGTCTGCACCGGCCGCAGGTTCTCGGCAATGAGGAACGCGTCGAGCGACGGGTCGAGCCGCCGCGCCACCGAAAACACGCCGTAGGGCGCCGCGAAGTCGACGACCTCCGCGTCCTTGAAGACATAGACGCCCAAGCGAAACCCCGGCTTTGCACCCATAGCGGCCGCTCCTCCCTTGCCACTTTTTCAACCTCGATTAGATATAGACTAATCTATCTAGAATATCAATGCTTTCTTCGACTCACATGAAGATTATGCTACCTTTTCGATATATGGATCAGTCTATGCGAACGAAGACCTTCGGCCGATGCCGCAATCGGTGAAGCGCGAGCAGCTCGTCGATACGGCGTTGCGGCTGTTCTATCGCGACGGCTTTCACGCCACGGGCATCGACAAGATCCTGGCCGAGGCCGGGGTCGCGCGCATGACCCTCTACAAGCACTTCAAGTCCAAGGACGACCTGGTCCTGGCGGCGCTGCGCCGGCGCGACGAACAGTTCCGGACCTGGTTCGAGCGCGCCGTGGAACAGCGTGGGGCGACACCGCGGGCGCGGCTCGTCGCGATCTTCGACGCCCTGGACGACTGGTTCGCCGGGCGCGCCTTTCCCGGCGGCGAATTCCACGGCTGCGCCTTCGTCAACGCCGCCGCCGAATTCTCCGACCCCGACCAGCCGGCGCATCGGGCGGCGGCCGAGCACAAGCGCCTGTTGCGGGACTACACAAGCCGCCTGGCCGCGGCCGCCGGCGCCGACGACCCCGCGGCACTGGCCGGCGAGCTCATGCTGCTCGCCGAAGGCGCCACCGTGACCGCCCACGTCTGCGGCGACAGACGCGCCGCCAGACGGGCCAAGGCGATCGCCGAGGACCTGATCGCCCGGCGCGTGCCGGGGTAGGACGAGGACTCATGAAAAACCTGGCCGCAACCGGCACCTCAACGGGAAATCCGAATGTTCGAACCTGCTCAAGGAACGGACTTTCCCGGCTTGAGCGCTGACTTCGTAGAATGACCCTGAACCGGCCTTCAGGTTCGCTTGAGGAGGCTCCCAGTGACCCTACAAATCCCCTAAGGAACGCGTTCGCCGACCTGTTCGCGCGTCTGCGGGCGGAGCGGCTGATCCCTTAGCCCGCGCTCTCGCGATTGTTGACGGTCGCTTCACCCCCACCCCACCCTCCCCCACAGGGAGATTTCTCGTCGGGTGAAGCTATTGCTCCCTCCCCCCTTGTGGGCCCTTGTGGGGGAGGGTTGGGGTGGGGGGTGAAACACAGATCTACGGATTCCGGACACCCGCTTAGATCGCGTCCAGGTCCAAGGTGCAGTCCTGCCATGACCCGCCATCGGCGTTCGAAGCAACCGCGGCGGCGACGAACTTGATGCCGCGGGCGCCGTCCTCGACGGTCGGGTACTCGACATAGCCGGCGGGCAGAGTGCGGCCGTCGCGTCGCGCCTCGATGGCGATGGCCAGCTCGGTATAGATGTTGGCCCAGGCCTCGAACCAGCCCTCGTTATAGCCGCGCGGCAGCGCGACATAACGCTGGGTCTCATCGAACACGCCGCCGCCGGCGCCGCGGGTGATGACCTGCTCGGCCTCGCCGAGCGGCGTGTAGTGCAGCTTGTCGGCCGCGCTTTGCAGCCATTCCAGCCGGCCCTTGTCGCCATAGAGCCGGAGCTGCTGGAAGCCGCGTTCGCCGGCCGCCACCTGGGACACGGCCAGGGTGCCGGGCACGCCGCCGGCGTAGCGCACGTTCATGAAGGCCGTGTCCTCCATCGCCTTGGGCCGGCCACAGACGTGGAACTCGGCCCGCACCCGCTGCATCTCCAGGCTGGTGACGAACGTCGCCAGGTGCCAGGCGTGGGTACCGATGTCGGCGGCCGTGCTGGCCATGCCCGACTGGGCCGGATCGAGGCGCCAAGCGAACTGCTTCGAGGCCTCGGCGCCGGGCAGGGCCATGAACTCGTCGAAATACTGGACATGCACCATGCGCAGCGGGCCGAGCATGCCGGCGGCCACCATGCGCCGCATCTGGCGCACCATGGCGTTGGCGGCAAAGGCGTGGGTGACGCCGAACACGACACCCGCGGCGCGCGTCCGGCGGACCAGATCGACCGCGTCGTCCAGGGTCGTCGTCAGCGGCTTGTCGCAGATGATGTCGATGCCGGCATCCAGAAAGGCACAGCACATGGCATGATGGCGGTCGTTCGGCGTGACGATGCAGACGGCGTCGATGCCGTCCGGCCGCGCCGCCTCCTTGACCGCCATCTCGCGGTAGTCGGTGTAGACCCGGTCCTCGTCGAGGAACCAGTCCTTGCCCGAGGCGATCGCCACGTCGGGCCGGCTGGACAGCGCCCCGGCCACGACCTCCCAGCGGTTCGTGATGCGCGCGCCGGTCGCCTGGATGACGCCGATCAGCGCGCCTTGGCCACCGCCGACAAAGCCGAGGCGCAGGCGCCGGCCCGGCTTCGGATAGCCGCTCTCGTCACCGAATGGATCGGTCATCCGTCATTCCCCCTAACGCAGCCGCTTGCGGTACAGCACGGCCCGGCTGGTCTCCTCGAAGCCGGCGGCGCGATGGGCGCGCTGGCCGGCAGCGTTCGCGATCTGGGTGTCCGACGCCAGGTAGGCGTAGCCGACGCTGGACGCCCACTGGGTGACCGCGTCGATCAACCGCAAGCCGACGCCGCGCCGCTGATAGTCCGGATCGACGTACCAGCCTTCGAGGTAGGCCACGGGCTGGCGGCCGCACTCGTCGGCCAGATTGCGCTCACTGACCTCGGCGAAGCCGATCTTGCGGCCGCCGTCGGCGGCCAGGATGACCCGCCTTACGGGGCTCGTGCCGGCGCCGTAGGCCGCGACTTCCGCCCGGTTCTCAGCGTCTGTCATCGTCGGCCAAAGCCGGCGGCGCAGCGCGCCCCAGTCCGCGAGCTCGCCCGCGCTCATGTCGCTGATCTTGATCGTCATCGGCCGAATCCATCGCAGTAGCCGGCCCGCTACGCCCCGCAGCGGTAGGGCGAGTAGGCGGCGAGGCCGCGCAGCTCCTCCTCCACCATGGCGCGTTCGCTGGCGCAGAAGCGGGCGACGGCTTCGCGGAAGGACACATTGGCGATCCAGTGGGCGCTGTAGGTCGGCACGGGCACGTAGCCGCGCTGGATCTTGTGCGGGCCCTGGGTGCCGGCCTCGACCCGGGCCAGGCCGTGGGCGATCGCGTAGTCGATGGCCTGGTAATAGCAGGCCTCGAAATGCAGGAACTTGAAGTCGCTCGCCGAGCCCCAGTTGCGGCCGTAAAGCGCGTCCGTGCCGCGCAGGTTGAGGGCGCCCGCCACGGGCACGCCAGCGCGCTCGGCCATCACCAGGACGACGCTGTCGGCCATCGTCGCACTGAGGATCTCGAAGAAGCCCCGGGTCAGGTATGGGTAGCCCCACTTGCGGTCGTAGGTGTCGATGTAGAAGCGGTGGAAGGCGTCCCAGTGGCGCGGCTCGATGGCGGCGCCGCTGAGCGCCTGCACGTCGATGCCCTGCTCGGCCACGGCCCGCCGCTCCTTGCGGATCGTCTTGCGCTTGCGGCTGTTCAGCGCCGCCAGGAAGTCGTCGAACGTGCCATAGCCGCGGTTGTGCCAATGGAATTGCTGGCCCATGCGCCGGACCCAGCCGGCACCGCCCAGCAACGCCCACTCGGCCTCGGTCGGGAACGTGACGTGGACCGACGAGACGCCGAGCCGGACGGCGATCTTCTCCAGCGCCTTGGCGAGCAGGGCCCGCACCTCGTCGCCACGCTCCGCCGGGGCCAGCAGCCGTGGGCCGGTGACCGGGGTGAACGGCACGGCGGCCTGGAGCTTCGGGTAGTAGCTGCCGCCGGCCTGCTCGAGCGCATTGGCCCAGCCGTGGTCGAACACGTACTCGCCGTGGGAGTGGCCCTTGAGGTACAGCGGCACCGCGCCCAGCAGGCGGCCGTCGCCGTCCTCGAGCAGCAGGTGGTGCGGCAGCCAGCCGGATTCCGCGTTGACCGAGCCGCTGGCCTCGAGCGCGTGCAGGAAGGCGTGACTGACGAACGGGTTTACGCCGCCGGCACAGGCGTCCCAGGCCGCCGCCGGCACATCGGCAATGTGGTCGATGACACGGGCGGTAACCGGGCCGGTGTCGTCGGGCATTACTGCGCCCTCGGCGCGGGCGCGCACCCGGCCGCGTCATGCTTCGACAGGCTCAGCATGAGGTTCGACAGGCTCAGCATGAAGACCTCACCCTGAGCTTGTCGAAGGGTGAGGGTGCGCCGGCGCCATCAGCGAACCTCGAACAGGCCGTCGATCTCCACCGCGATATTGAACGGGAGCTTCGGAGAGCCGACCGCGGCGCGGGCGTGCCGGCCGGCCTCGCCGAAGATCTCGACGGTGACGTCGGAGGCGCCGTTCATGACCTTGGGCTGCTCGGTGAAGTCCTCGGCACAGTTGACGAGGCCGAACAGCTTGACGACCCGGACGATGCGGTCGAGGTCGCCGTCGAGCGCCGCCGCGGCCTGGGCCAACACGTTGAGCACGGTCAACCGGGCCGCGGCCTGGCCGTCGGCAATGCTGAGGTCGGTGCCAACGCGGCCGCGGTAGACGATCGTCTCGCCCTCGGTCGGCCCCTGGCCGGAGACGTAGAGCATGTTGCCGGTGGGCACGGCGCCGACGAAGTTTGCCACCGGTGCCGCCGCCGGCGGCAGCGTGATGCCGAGCTCATGCAGCCGGGCGGCGATGGTCCCCGATGCCATGCGCCGGCCTCAGCCCAGCGCGAACAGCGCCTCGACCTCGACGGCGACGCCGAAGGGCAAGGCATTGACGCCGACGGCGAACCGGGCGTGGCGGCCGGCATCGCCGAGCACGTCGACCATCAGGTTCGACGCACCGTTGACGACGGCGGGCTGCTGGGTGAACTCGGGCGTCGAGTTGACGTAGCCGCCGAGCTTGACGCAGCGGGCGACGCGGTCGAAATCACCGTCCGCCGCGGCCCGCAGCTGGGCCAGGATGTTGACCGCACAGGTGCGTGCGGCCTCGACCCCCTGCTCCAGCTCGACATCGGCGCCGAGCTTGCCGAGGAAGCCGGGCTTGCCGTCGACCATGGGCAGCTGGCCGGAGATGTAGACGTAGCCGCCGCTGACTACGAACGGCACGTAGTTGGCGGCCGGCGCCGCTGCCTCCGGCAGCACGAGCCCCTGCTCCTCCAGCCGCTTGTCGACGCGTCCAGCCATGCCTCGTCCTCCCCGCTGACTGCTGTTGCGTGCCGCAAGCATACCCGGCGGGCTGCCGCTGTCTAAGGCAAAAAACAAGAAAGAGCCGGGGTGCGCTCGTGCCAGACACACCCCGGAAGGCTCAGGGAGGAGAACTTGGACCACCGGCCGCCGCTGCCGAATCGTGGCGCATCAGCTGCAGCCAGTCGTCGTACCGCACGAGACACAACGCAGGCAGGTGCCGCTGCGCACGAGTGTGAAGTTGCCGCAGTCGTCGCATGCGTCGCCCTCGTAACCCTTCACGCGCGCCTCGCGCACGCGCGCGAGGCGCGCGTTGAAACCCATCGTTACCTCCTAACGGCGTAAATCGCGCGCCTCGCGCACGCGCGCGAGGCGCGCGGATGGTGACAGTTTCCGGTTGACGGTCCGCAAGCCGCGCGCCTCGCGCACGCGCGCGAGGCGCGCGAGCGCACCGTGTTGTCGTTTGAGACGGTGCGTCGCCGCGCGCCTCGCGCACGCGCGCGAGGCGCGCGTCCATTCGAGGTCAGAAACTGCTGCGCCATCTTCGCGCGCCTCGCGCACGCGCGCGAGGCGCGCGTCAATCGTGTCGACGAGGTCCTGATCGAGCGCCAGGATGGCCTCCTCATGGGATTCGATCGCCAGCATGCCGTCGCTGGCAAAGCCCACGGCGCTGGCCTTCAGGATGCCATAGCCCTGGCCACCGGCGCGGCCGGCACCGTTGCCATTGGCGTGGCGGGCCGTGTTCGCCTGGCCGTGCCCGGTGCCGCCGTCGCCGTTGCCATTGCCGTTACCATTGCCACTACCGCCCCGGGACACCGTGCCGGGGTCTCCGCCGGCCGCCGCGGTGGCGGGTGCTGCTGCCGGCGCAGCAGATTGCTCCGACGCGACAGCCGTCGCCGCGCCGGGTGCAGCGTCCTTGGCACCGCCCTCCAGCACCAGGAAGTTGTTGCGCACATAGCCCGTGCTGACGACCCGCTGGGCCGCCCGTTCCGGCAGTCCCTCCGCAGCCGTGCCGCGGCCGAGGCTGTCGGGATAGAGGTCCTCGGGCTGTACGTGCGCCAGGTCGGTGCGGCCGAGGTAGCTGATGGCGAGCTCGCGGAAGATGTAGTCGAGCACGGAGCTCGCCAGCTTGATGGCGTCATTGCCCTCGACCGGGCCGCTCGGCTCGAACCGCGTGAACGTGAACGCGTCGACGAATTCCTCCAGCGGCACGCCGTACTGTAGACCGATCGACACGGCGATCGCGAAGTTGTTCATCAACGAGCGGAAGGCCGCGCCTTCCTTGTGCATGTCGACGAAGATCTCGCCGGCCTTACCGTCCTCGTATTCGCCGGTGCGCAGATACACCTTGTGACCGCCGACGATGGCCTTCTGGGTGTAGCCCTTGCGCCGATCAGGCAGGCGGTGGCGCTCGGCAACCCGCTCGATGATGCGCTCGACGATGCGCTCGGCAACAATGCCGGCGCGCTCGGCCGCCGGCGCCTTGAGCACCTGTTCGACCGCGCCGTCGTCCGCTTCGTCCTCGAACAGTTGCGCCTGCAGGGGTTGGCTCAGCTTCGAGCCGTCGCGGTACAGGGCGATCGCCTTCAGCGCCAGCTTCCAGGACAGCAGGTAGGCGTTCTTGCAGTCTTCGATGGTCGCCGCCGCCGGCATGTTGATCGTCTTCGAGATGGCGCCGGTGATGAACGGCTGGGCCGCCGCCATCATGCGGATATGGCTCTCGACCGAGAGCGAGCGCGTGCCGATCTTGCCGCACGGGCTGGCGCAATCGAACACGGCGAGATGCTCGTCCGCCAAGTGGGGCGCACCTTCCAGGGTCATGGCGCCGCACACGTAGGTATTGGCCGCCTCGATGTCGGCCGCGGCAAAGCCGAGTGCCGCCAGCATGTCGAAATTCACGGCGTCAAGCCGGGCCGCATCGAGGCCCAGCATGTTGACGCAGAACGACTCGCCAAGGGTCCATTTGTTGAACACGAAACGGATGTCGAAGGCAGCCGCCAGGGCCGCCTCGATCTTGTCCAGCGCGTCGGCGGTGAAGCCGCGCGCCGCCAGGGCCTCGTGATCGATCGCCGGGGCGCCGATCAGGGTGCCGCGGCCGAGCGCGTAGGCGACGATTTCGTTCGTATCGCTGCGGCCGTAGCCGAGCGTCTGCAGCGCCCGCGGCACCGTCTGATTGATGATCTTGAAATAGCCGCCGCCGGCCAGCGTCTTATATTTGACGATCGCGAATTCGGGCTCGATGCCGGTCGTGTCGCAGTCCATGATCAAGCCGATCGTGCCGGTCGGCGCGATCACCGTCGTCTGGGCGTTGCGGTAGCCGTACTTGCCGCCCAGCGCCAGCGCCCGGTCCCAGGCCCGGGCGGCGGCCTGAACCAGACGCTCGTCGGGGCAATTGGCGATATCCAGCGGCACCGGCCAGGTCGCCAGCTCCTCATAGCCGTCGTCGAGACCATGGGCCGCACGGTGGTGGTTGCGGATGACCCGGTGCATGGCCTCGGCATTGCGGGCATAGCCCGGAAAGGGCCCCAGCTGATCGGCCAGCTCCGCCGACGTCGCATAGGCGACGCCGGTCATCAGCGCGGCGATGGCGCCGCACAGGGCGCGGCCCTCGGTGCTGTCGTAGGGCAGGCCCCAGCCCATCAGCAGGCTGCCGAGGTTGGCGAAGCCGAGGCCGAGGGTGCGGTACTCATAGCTGCGCCGGGCGATTTCGCGCGACGGGAACTGGGCCATCAGCACGGAGATCTCGAGGACGACGGTCCACAGCCGCACGGCGTGCTCGAAGTCCTCGCGGTTGAGGCCGCCGTCGGGATCGCGGAACGTCGCGAGGTTCAGCGATGCCAGATTGCAGGCCGTGTCGTCGACGAACATGTACTCCGAGCACGGGTTGGACGCGTTGATCCGCCCGGCGACGGGGCAAGTGTGCCATTCGTTGATGGTCGTGTCGTACTGCACGCCGGGATCGGCGCTCGCCCACGCCGCGTAGGCGATCCGCTCCCACAGCTGGCGCGCCGGCAGCTCCTTCGCGATGGCGCCGTCGGTGCGCTGCTTCAGGGCCCACGGGCCATCGCGCTCGACCGCCGCAAGAAAGTCGTCCGACACACGCACGGAGTTGTTCGAGTTCTGGCCCGAGACCGTGAGGTAGGCCTCGGAATCCCAGTCCGTGTCGTAGGTCGGGAAGTCGAGCGCGGTGTAGCCCTGCCGGGCGAACTCGATCCCCCGCTGGATGAAGTTCTCCGCCACCAGGGCCTGTCGCGCCGCCTTGATGGCCGCCCTGAGTTGCGGGTTCGCGGCCGCATCGAAGCGCTGTTCCTGGGGCGTTTGGACGGCGACCTGGCAGGCGTCGATGATGGCGTTCAGGTGCCGCTTACAGTGCTTCGAGCCGGTGACGAGGGCGGCGACCTTCTGCTCCTCGACGACCTTCCAGTCGATGTAGGCCTCGATGTCGGGGTGGTCGATGTCGACCGTGACCATCTTGGCCGCGCGCCGGGTCGTGCCGCCGGACTTGATGGCGCCGGCGGCGCGGTCGCCGATCTTGAGGAAGCTCATCAGACCCGACGACTTGCCGCCGCCCGAGAGCGTTTCGCCGGCGCCGCGGATCGCCGAGAAGTTCGAGCCGGTGCCGGAGCCGTACTTGAACAGCCGCGCCTCACGGACCCACAAATCCATGATGCCGCCTTCGTTCACCAGGTCGTCGTCGACCGACTGGATGAAGCAGGCGTGCGGCTGGGGATGCTCATAGGCGCTGTCGGAGCGGGTTACCCGGCCGGTCTGGAAGTCGACGAAGTAGTGCCCCTGGCCGGGTCCGTCGATGCCATAGGCCCAATGCAGCCCGGTGTTGAACCACTGCGGCGAATTGGGCGCGGCCATCTGGGCCGCGAGCATGTGGCGCAACTCGTCAAAGAACGCGCGCGCGTCGTCCTCGGAATCGAAATAGCCGCCCTTCCAGCCCCAATAGGTCCAGGTGCCGGCCAGCCGGTCGAAGACCTGGCGCGCATCGGTCTCGCCGCCCGTCGACACCGGCTCGCCGCCGCTCGAATCGGCTTCGCGGCGCCACAGCCAGTCCGGGACCTCGGGCTCCTCGACCGGCCGCAGCCGGGACGGCACGCCGGCGCGGCGAAAGTACTTCTGGGCCAACACGTCGCAGGCGACTTGGCTCCACGCCGCCGGGGCGTCGAAATCGCTGGCCGCGAAAACGACGCTGCCATCGGGATTGCGGATCTCGCTCGACGCCTTGCGAAACTCGACCCCCGCATAGGCATCTTTCCCCGCATCAGTGAACCGCCGCTCGAACCGCATCTCGCACGCCCCCTCAGAAGAACAGCATTGGCAATGGTCGACGAATTCGCAATCGCCCGATGGTTGCTCAAATCACGAAACGAACTACCCCCGAGATCCCCACGGGCGACATGTCACGCGGTCCGGTCCAGGGATACACACCAGATGTCGGCCGTGAAGATCTGATTATACCATATCCTGCGCCCCTGCCTAGATATGGAACGGTGGATAGTTGAATGGCCAGATGTGGAAGACGCGCCGCGTTCGGGTAAGGGAATGGTTAACCGCCGCGTCCTAGCATGGCCCTTGGTGATGGTGACCGGGACCGGGCTGGACCTGGTCTAGGCTAGCTGCCATATTCGCCGGCCTTCATCCCCGGCACGATCCCAGGACGGCTGCGATGGCCACCCTCGGTACACGTTTAATGACCTGGCTGCACGGCGATCTTGTCGGTACCGACGAGTTCAGCAACCGCTACTATCGGGCCAAGCCGCGGGCCGGCTATCGCCGCGAGCGCCGCTGGGTAGTCTATGACGGCGAGGTCGAGGCCAGCCGCGTGCCGCCGGATTGGCACGGCTGGCTGCACCACATCGTCGCCGAGGCGCCGACGGGCACGCCCGCTCGGCAGCCGTGGCAGAAGCAGCATGTGCCAAACATGACCGGCACCGCCGCGGCCTACCGGCCGCCGGGCAGTGTCCTGCACGGCGGCAAGCGGTCCCCGGCGACGGGCGACTACGAGCCCTGGACGCCGCAATGACGCAGGCCCGGCGCGAGGCGTGGGAAAGGGCCGTCGGCGGCATCGTCGCCATCGTGCTGCTGGCGGTGACGTCGTGGGTCTTCTCGCGCGACAATTTGGGCAGTGCCGGCACCTATGAGCTGACTGCCCGGTTCGGCAAGGTCGACGGCCTGGACATCGGCAGCGAGATCAGGGCCGCCGGCATCCCGGTCGGTGAGGTCGTGGGCTTGCGACTCGACACGGAGCAGCGCGCGGTCGTCGTCCTGCGCATCGACGATTCGATCGAGCTCGACCTCGACGCGACGGCGTTGGTCGTCACCGATGGCCTGTTCGGGCCAAAATTCGTCCGCATCGACATCGGTGGTGCCGACGAGTTCATCGCGCCGGGCGGCGAGATCGCCTTCACCGAGGAAGCGGTCATCGTCGAGGACCTGCTGCAGCTGATCATCGAGCGCAGCCGGGCCCGGCAATAGACGGCAAACGCGAACTAGTGGTTCGATGATTCTGTGGGCTGGCCCACCTGACGCTTGAGGTCCCCATGCGTCCCGGTCAGATCCCCCGGCAACCGATATTCGGGAGAGCGTTATGCGACGCAACGTGGTCGAAACCATCCTGGGCGGCGTTGTCCTAATCGTTGCCGCGTTTTTCCTGGTCGTCGCCGTTCAGCGCGGCGAAATCCGCAGCTCCAGGGGCGGCTACGAGATTACCGCGCGGTTCATCGAGGCCGGCGGCCTGGCACCGGGCAGCGACGTCCGCATCAGCGGCGTCAAGATCGGCACCGTCACACGGCGTGAGCTGGACCTCGAAACATTCGAGGCCGTGATCACATTGGCCCTCGATCCCGACGTGTCGCTGCCCGCCGACACCGAAGGCGTCGTCACCGGCGACGGCCTGCTCGGCGGCAAGTATCTGCGCCTGATCCCCGGCACCGCGGCGCAGCGGATCGGGCCCGGCAAGGCACTCGCCAATACCCGCGACTTCAAGAGCCTCGAGGATTCGGTCTCGGAGATCATCTTCCTGGCGACCGGTGGTGGGAACTGACCGCCAATGATCGCCGCCGCCGCCGCCGGCCTGCCGGCTAACGACGAACCCCGTCAGCACTGGGATCCTGCGCGCTACAGCGCCAACGCCAGCTTCGTGCCGGAGCTGGGCGAGCCGGTGCTCGAGTTGCTGGCGCCGCGGCCGGGCGAGCGCATTCTCGACCTCGGCTGTGGCGACGGCGTGCTGACGGAAAAGCTGGCTGCCCTCGGCGTCGAGGTCGTCGGCGTCGATGCCAGTGCCGAACAGATCGCCGCGGCGCGGGCCCGCGGCCTCGACGCCCGTCCCATCGACGGCCAGGCGCTCACCTTCGATGCCGAATTCGACGCCGTCTTCTCGAATGCGGCGCTGCACTGGATGACCGATCCGGACGCGGTGCTCGGCGGCGTTCGCCGCGCCCTGCGCGCCGGCGGCAGGTTCGTCGGCGAGTTCGGCGGGTACGGCAACTGTGCCCGCATCCGCGCGGCTCTCTATGACGGCTTGGCGCGGCTGGGGATCGATGCCGTGGCGCTCGACCCCTGGTACTTCCCAACGGCCGAGGCCTACCGGGCGCGGCTGGAGGCCCATGGGTTCGAGGTCGGCACGCTGGTGTTGATCGAGCGCCCGACGCCGCTGCCGGGACCGCTGGAGGACTGGCTGGATACGTTCGGCGGCGCATTCCTGGGGGTCGTGCCGGAGCGTGAGCGCGACCAATTCAAGGCCCGCATCAGCGACCGGCTGCGCCCGCTGTTGTGTGATGCGGAGGGCCAATGGATTGCGGACTACCTGCGCCTGCGCTTCGCCGCATCGCGGCCGACCTGATGCGTACCTGCTTAAGCGGCGCGGCAGCCGCAATCGCAATGGCAGTGCTGGCCGGCAGTGCGCTGGCGCAGACCGCCGTAGTGCCACCGCCGCCGGCGCCGCCGGCGCCGCCCCTGCCGCCCGAGGGGATCACGATCCCGGCGGCACCGGCACCGCTGGCGCTACGCGCGCCGGCGCCGCCGTCGTCGGCGCGGGCCGTGCTGCAAGGCCTGGACAAGGTCACGGCGCGGATCTCGACGTTCGAGGTGCCGATCAACCAGCTGGCGCGGTTCGGGACGCTTGAGATCACCGTCCGCGCCTGTCACAAGACGCCGCCGGAGGAGCCGCCGGAAAGCACCGCTTTCGTCGAAATCGCCGACGCCCGCGGCGACCAGCTGCCGCTGTCGCTGTTCCGTGGCTGGATGTTCGCGTCGAGCCCCGCCCTGTCGGCGCTTGAGCACCCGGTCTACGACGTCTGGGTCGTCGACTGCATAAATGCCTCGAACGCGCCCTCGCTGAGCTCGCGATAGAACTGGGCCTTCGCCTTCAGGGCGCTGGCCAGACGGGTCTTGTAGTCGGCCCGGGCGATCTCGACGGCCCCGAAGCGCCGCAGGTGATCGGTCACGAACTGGGTGTCAAGCAGCTCGAAGCCGCCCTGCCGCAGCCGTGCGACGAGGTGGCAAAGCGCCACCTTGCTGGCGTCGCGGTCGCCCGAGAACATGCTCTCGCCGAAGAACGCGCCGCCCAGGGCGACACCGTAGAGCCCGCCGGCCAAGCGGCCGTCGCGCCAGCATTCGACCGAGTGCGCAAAGCCGAGGTCGTAGAGAGCGCTGTACAGCTGCTCGATCTCACCGTTGATCCAGGTCGCCGGGCGGCCCGAGGTCTCGGCCGCGCAGCCCCGCACGACGGCGGCGAAGTCGGTGTCGCAGCGGATCGTGAACTGCTTCCGGCGCAGCGTCCGGCGCAGCCGACGCGATAGGTGGAACTGATCCAGCGGCAGCACGCCGCGCACGTCGGGGTCGATCCAGAACAGGTCGCGGTCATGGCGTCCCTCGGCCATCGGAAAGATCCCGCTGGCATACGCGCCGAGCAGCAGTTGTGGCGTCAGGGCAGTCATTCGCCGGGCCGGGGCCTCCCTCGCTATGTCCCGTAGGGGCGACGACCAGCCGCCCCACACACCCCTAAAATACCACAAGATCCGACCGAAAGGGGACGAGGGTGGCCCGCGGCCTGAGGATCGACGGGATCGCGCGCGCCGTGTCGTGGGCGCTGACTTTTCAACGGCCGTCCGATAGGGTCAGCAGTCTCAGAACCGCCGCAGAACCATCGGGGGCCACCGTGGCCGACGCCGAGACGCCGGAAGGCTATGCGCCGCTCGATGAGGCGCGCTTGATCGCAACCCTGGCCGGACTGCGAGACGTTGCGGCGCGGTTGGGGGGCAGCCCCGATGCGTGGCGTGTGCGGACGCTGACCGGCGGCAACCTGAACCTGGTCCATGCTGTCGACGGTCCGGCGGGCTCGGTCTGCACAAAGCAGTCCCTGCCCTATCTGCGGCTGTTGGGCGAGCGCGCGCCGATGCCGCTCGACCGCATCGTGTTCGAGCACCGCGCGCTCAGCACACACGCCCGCTACGCACCTGAGCGGTTGCCGCGGATCCTGCATTTCGACCCGGTCCTGTACCTCCTGGTGATGGAGTATTTGGACGGCTATGTGGCGCTGCGGCAGGGGCTGATGGCGACCATCCGCTATCCCCACCTGGCACGGCAGGTCGGCGTATATATGGCGCACACGTCGTTCCTGACCTCGGACCTGGCGCTGCCGGCGGCGGAACGCCGGGCCCAGGCCGCCGCGATGGCCGGCAACGCCGGCATGTACAAATGGATCGAGGAGCTGTCCTACACCGACCCCTACATGGTGCACGAACGCAACGCCTGGAACGCGCCCCATCTCGACGATATGGCCGCGACGTTCCGCACCGACGGGCCGCTCAAGCACGCGGTCTGCCGCCTGAAGCTCAAATATCTGGCCGCGCCGGTGGCCCATGTACACGGCGACTTGCACACCGACGCCGTCATGGTGACCGTCGACGATACCCGCATGATCGACATGGAGCACTCGCTCCACGCGCCCCTGGGCTACGACTTCGGCTGTCTCTACGGCCACCTGCTGCTCAACTATTTCTCGCACGACGGCTACCCCGATCCCGACGGCGCGCGCGGGGCCTATCAGGGCTGGCTGCTGACGACCATCGAGGACCTGTGGCACGCGTTCGCCTTGGAGTTCACGGTGCTGTGGCGCAGCCGGCGGACCGGTGACGCCTATCCGGCGGCGCTGTTCGAAGATGCCGGCGACGAGGCCGGCCTGGCTGCGGCCTTGCAGGCGCTGCTGGCGCAGGCCCTGCGCTATGCCCTGGGCGTTGCCGGGATCGAGATGGTCCGGCGCATCCTGACGGTCGGCCAGGTGGCCGATCTGGAAGGCATCGAGGATCCGGCCCGCCGCGCGGTGTTCGAGCGGCGCTGCCTGCGCTTCGGTCGCGAGATGATCCTCAATGCCCGGGGCTATCCGGACGTCGCGGCGGTGACGGCTGCGGCCCGCGCATTCCGTACCGATTCCGCGCACCGAGGATGACGGAGAAGCCGGCCTAACCCGTCGCGGTTTTCTCCGCCAACGCGGCCAACGCCGCCTGGGCCCGCGCCCGCGTCTCGGGGTCGGATGCGTTCTGGACGATGCGGTGCAGCGACGCGGTGGCCCGCCGGTCGCCGCGGGCCGCCAGGTCGAAGGCCTGGGCCTCGCGATTGTCGTAGTAGGACGCATCGAACGGGACGACGGTCAGGTTCATCTTCGTCCAGTAGTACTGGTAGGTATCGTCCGGCCAGTCCTTGTAGAACGTCGGCCAGTCGACGGCCCGGCGGTATGGATGCAGCCATTCCTCGCAGACCGGCTCGCGCGCCGGCTGATAGCGCATATCGACCGACAGGCGCAGGCTGGCCGACCGGTTCGGCACGCCCTTGTGCACGGTCAGGCAGTTGAAGATGACGACGTCACCGGCGGCGAACGGCGAATAGCGCCAGCGGCCCGTGTAGACATCGGCGACACCCAGGCCGCCGGCGCCCAGCGCTGGTTCGATCGGCAGGACGCCGTCGCGGTGCGAGCCTTCGGCCATCTGCACGCCGCCCATCGATGCGTCGCAATCGCCCACCGGGATCCATGCCGCACAGGTTCGCCGGCTGCCCTGGACATGCGGGTAGTCCTGGTGCGCGGGCGTCGTGTGGTCGTCCTGCTGCGGGAACAGGTCACGCACGATGATACGCGGCAGCGGCAGCACGGGCTCGCCGAACAGGCGCTCGAACAGGCCGACGAGGGCGCGGTGATGCAGCAGCGCCTGGACCTCGGGCAGCGCCGCCTGGGCCATGACCACGGCCGTCGCTTCGGGGTCCGTGTCGAGGCGGAACGCCGCCGGCTCGGCGATGGCGGCATCGTCGTCGGGTCCGGCACGGCGGATCCAGCCGGCCGCGTCGACCACGTCAAGCATGCGCCGGCGCAGCGCCAGGATGTCCGCCGCGGGCAGCAGGCCGGCTATGAACAGGTAGCCGTCGGCCGCGATGCGTTCGGCCAGTGCCGGACCATCGTCGACGAGCGCACTGGAATCCCGCACCGGCCACATGCTCCGCCCTCCACGGCTGAGCCAACGACGATAGCGAATTTCGGGCGGACGCGGCAAGCGCGGGGGCGCTCAGCTCTTGCCGACCATGCGCTCCAGCCAGTGGATGTTGTAGTCGCCGGCGATGAAGTCCGGTTCGGCGAGGATGCGCTGGTGCAGGGGCACGGTCGTCTCGATGCCGCCGACGACCATTTCCTCGAGCGAGCGGTGCAGGCGCATCAGGCACTCTTCGCGCGTCCCGCCATGGACGATCAGCTTGGCCACGAGGCTGTCGTAGTACGGCGGCACCGTGTAGCCGGAATAGAGCGCCGAATCGACCCGCACGCCGAGCCCGCCCGGCGTATGGAAGTCGGTCACCTGCCCCGGCGACGGCGCGAACGTCTCGGGATGCTCGGCATTGATGCGGCACTCGATGGCGTGGCCGTTGACGCGCAAATCCCCCTGGCCAAACTCGAGCGGCTCGCCGGCGGCCACACGGATCATCTCGCGCACGATATCGATGCCGGAGATCATCTCCGTCACCGGATGCTCGACCTGAATGCGCGTGTTCATCTCGAGGAAATAGAACTCGCCATCCTCGTACAGGAACTCGATCGTGCCGGCGCTGCGATAGCCGATGGTGCGCATGGCGGCGCAGCAGACCTCGCCGATGCGCGCCCGGGTCGCCGCGTCGATGGCCGGCGAGGGCGCCTCCTCCAGGACCTTCTGCTGGTTGCGCTGCAGCGAGCAGTCGCGCTCGAACAGGTGCACGACGTTGCCGAAATTGTCGGCCAGGATCTGCACCTCGATATGGCGCGGCTTGAGCAGGAAGCGTTCGAGATAGACCGTGGCGTTGCCGAAGTTGGCCCGGGCCTCGCTGCGGGCGATCGGCAGTTGGCGGGTCAGGGCCGCGGCGTCGGGGGCGATCTTGATGCCCTTGCCGCCGCCGCCGCCGGCCGCCTTGATCAGCACCGGGAAGCCGATCTCGTTGGCCGCGGCCATGGCCTCGTCGACGGTCTCGACCGGGCCGTCGGAGCCCGGCACGATCGCGATGCCGGCCTCGGTCACCGCCTTGCGCGCCGCCACCTTGTCGCCCATGACGGCCAGGTGCTCGGCGCCGGGACCGATGAATGTGAAACCATGTTCTTCGACGATCTGGGCGAAATCCGCGTTCTCGGCTAGAAAGCCATAG
Source organism: Alphaproteobacteria bacterium (assembly GCA_965261585.1). Lineage (GTDB taxonomy): Bacteria > Pseudomonadota > Alphaproteobacteria > UBA6615 > UBA6615 > CBDHDN01. The sequence continues at coordinate 113,821 of CBDHDN010000046.1, read as the reverse complement.
CCAGGATGGATCGCGTCCGCCGCCGTTACGGTCGCGGCCGACAGCACCGACGGGATGTTCAAGTAGCTCTCGCTCGCCGGCGGCGGGCCGATGCACACGGACTCGTCGGCCAGCCGCACATGCATCGCATTGGCGTCCGCCGTCGAGTGCACGGCCACGGTGGCGATGCCCATCTCCTTGCAGGCACGATGAATGCGCAGGGCGATCTCGCCGCGGTTCGCGATGAGGACTTTCTCGAACATTCGATGGGCGGGCTCGGCGTGCCGCTATTCGATAATCGCGAGAACTTCGCCGTACTCCACCGGGCGGCCATTCTCGACGAGGAGGCGGGTAAGGGCGCCGCTGCGGCCGGCTTTGATCTCGTTGAACGTCTTCATCGCCTCGACCAGCATCAGCGTCTGGCCTTCGTGCACCTGGTCGCCGACCTGGACGAAGGGCGGGTCGTCGGGCGAGGTCGCCAGATAGACCGTGCCGACCATCGGCGAGAGGACGGCGCCGGGGTGACTGGACTCGTCGGCCGCGGGCGGGGCCCCGGCGACCGGGGTTGCCGAGGCGGCCGCCGCGGCCATCGGCGTGGCGGCCGGGGCGCCGTGGGCGGCCAGCGATGGCTGGACGACGCGGATCCGCTTGCCGTCGGCCTCATACTCGATCTCACCGAGCCCGGTCTCCTCGAGCAGGTCCGCGAGCTTGCGGACGAGAGCGCTGTCTACGTCGAATTTCGGCATCGACCTCACGTCTCGCGGTTAATCAGCCCGGCCAGCGCCTGGATGGCCAGGACGTAGCCGTGGCCGCCAAGGCCGCAGATCACGCCCTCGGCCACCTGGCTGATATAGGAATGATGGCGATAGGGCTCGCGGCGATAGATATTGGACAGGTGGACCTCGATGACCGGCAGGTCGACGAAGCGCAGCGCGTCGAGCACCGCGATCGAGGTGTGGCTGAGCGATGCCCCGTTGATGACGATGCCGGCCGCCGCACCTGGCGCTGAATGGATCCATTCGACGAGCTCGCCCTCATGGTTCGTCTGGCGGAATTCTATCCCAAGCCCGGCCGATTTCGCCGCCGCGGCACAGGCGGCCTCGATATCGGCCAGGCTCTCGCGGCCATAGAGGTCCGGTTCACGGGCGCCCAGGAGGTTCAGGTTCGGCCCGTTGAGGACCATGATCGTCGGCTGTTCGCTCACCTGCGCTGGGGCTTCCGTCCATGCTGTGCGCTCTCATCAGCATGGCGCTGTTATCATAGCGGGGCGAGTCCACGCAACGGCGGCGCGCCACGGCTGGCCGCGTCGGGCATGTGGAAAACCCACAACACTGTTTGCCCGCACCGCGAAGTTCAATATAACGCCCTCTTGGTGCCAGCACGGGACCTGCGTCGCGGGACCACGGCTGTGGAGCTCGACACGAAGCGCGCGAGACCCCGCGCCTTCGGGTGGGAGGAAGCATCCCCGCGATGACCCCGAAGATCGCCCGTTTTCTCGACGAGCAGCGGCCGGCGACGCCGGTTCTGGTCGTCGATCTGGACGTGATTGAGCGCAACTATCGGCACATCGCCGCGCTGCTCCCGACCGCGGCCGTTTTCTATGCCGTAAAGGCGAACCCGGCGCCCCAGGTGCTAGACCGTCTGGTCGCCCTGAGCTCCAGCTTCGATGCGGCCAGCGTGCCGGAGATCGAGGCCTGTCTGGCCGCCGGGGCGCCGGCATCGCGGGTCTCGTTCGGCAACACGATCAAGAAGGAGGCGGACATTCGCCGCGCCTTCGAGCTGGGCGTGCCGCTGTACGCCTTCGATGCCGCGGCCGAGCTGAAGAAGCTGGCCGCCGCGGCGCCGGGCACGCGTGTCTTCTGCCGCATCGCCCTCGACGACGCCGACGCGGCGTGGCCGATGTCGGGCAAGTTCGGTTGCTCGATCGAGATGGCCCGCGACCTGCTGCTCGGCGCCGCCGAAGCCGGGCTCGACCCGCACGGCGTGTCGTTCCATGTCGGCAGCCAGCAGTGCGACGTCGGCCAGTGGGACGTCGCCATCGGCAAGTCGGCAATGCTGTTCTCCGACCTGGCGGAACGCGGCGTAACGCTGTCGCTGCTCAACATCGGGGGCGGCTTCCCGGTGCCCTACCGCACGGCGGTGCCGACGCTCGACGACGTGATAGCGGCGGTACAGCGGGCGCTGACCCGCCACTTCGGCAATATGCTGCCCGAGTTGATCGTCGAGCCCGGCCGCGCCATCGCCGCCGACGCCGGCGTCATCCGCAGCGAGGTCGTGCTGATCGCGCGCAAGGACTACGACACGCGGACGCGCTGGGTCTATCTCGACATCGGCCGGTTCGGCGGCCTCGCCGAGACGATGGACGAAGCGATCCAGTACGAATTGCGGGTCGCTGGCCGGGGTGGGGGCCGGAGTGGGGGCCGAAGTGGTGGCCGGCACCGCGCCGACACGGCCGGTGGTCCGGTCGTGCTGGCCGGTCCGACTTGCGACGGCGCCGACATACTGTACAGCCGCGCCGGCTACACCCTGCCGGAGGACCTGGAGATCGGCGACGCCGTGGACATCCTGTCGGCCGGCGCCTACACCGCGACCTATGCGTCGGTCGGCTTCAACGGCTTCGCGCCACCGGCGACGTTCTACATCTGACAGTGAACGACCTGCTTGCAGAGTACGGCCTGGCCGGCGCACAGACGCGGGTTCTCAAGCGAAGCGAAAACCTGACGCTGCTGGTCTACACGCCGTCGGGCAGGTTTGTGCTGCGGGTCTCGCCCGCCGGCACGCCGCTGGCGCGGATCGAGGCGGAGCTGTCGTGGCAGGACGCGTTGCGGCGCGATACCGAGCTGCTGACGGCGCGCCCGGTCGCCAACCTGCGCGACGCACTGGTCACCGAATGGCGGCCGTCACCGGCGTTGCCGGCGCGCCAATGCGTGCTGTTCGAGTGGGTCGCGGGCGCGCCCATCGGGGCGCACGTGTCGCCGTCGCTGACCACCAGGCTTGGCACGGTCATGGCGACGCTGCATCGCCACGCCCGCGCCTACACGCCGGCGCGCGCCGGCACCTTCGTCGGCCCGCGCTACGACGCGGCATGGCTGACCGGCGCGGGCTCGTGGTGGAGCGAGCGCGCCGTCGAGGACCTCGGCGAGCAGCGCTGTGCCGGGCTGACCGGGCCGATCGAGGCGGTGGCGCGCCTGCTGAAGGCGCGCGGCGAGGCGCACGACGCGTTCGGCATCATCCACGGCGACCTGCACCCGGCCAACGTCCTGGCCGGCGACGACGGCACCACGGTCATCGACTTCGAATGCCTCGCCCTTGGCGACTACCTGTTCGACATGGCGGTGACCGAGCTCGAGCTGCTCGACGAGGCGGACAGCGACGAGCTGATCCGCCAGTTCCGCAGCGGCTATGCCGCCGCGACCGGCGTGCCGTTGACGACGCTGGAACCGGCGGGATCTCATGCGCGTCGCCGCCGGTGTCGCCTTCATCGAATGGCTGTACGGCCGCGCGCCGCCGGCGGAACGGACCGCCAAGATGCGCGGGGTCCCGGCACTCCTGACGAACATGCAACGGGCGGCGGCCTGAGCGCGCCTGTGTCCCAACACTAGTCGTGCGCCGCCGCGATCGCCGCGGCGCGGGTCTGCAGCTTGCCGAGCAGGGCGTCGAGCTGGTCCTGCTCGGCCGCTGTCAGGGCCGACAACAGGTCGTGCTCGCGCGCAGCGCCAGCGGTGCGATCTTGCGGTAGATCGCGGCGCCGGCGCGGCTGTGGCGCAGTAGACCGCGGCGGCCATCGGTGGGATCGGCCTTACGTTCGATCAGGCCGAGGACAAGCAGCCGCGACACGGCGCGGCTGACCCGCACCTTATGCATCGCCGTGCGCTCGCAGACACCGCTGGCGGCCAGCGGCGCGTAGCGGCCGAGCACTGCCATGATCCGCCACTCCGGGATCGAAAGGCCGAACCGCGCCTGATACTCGCGCGCGATCGTCCGGCTGACGGTGTTGGCCAGCACCGACAGGCGGTAAGGGACGAAATGCTCCAGCACCAGGGGCTGGGCGGCGCGGTCGCGATTCGGCAAGACGATTTCCTATTGAATTAGTTTCCTACGAAACTAAATTGTCACTCAACGCGCCGAGGTCAAGGGTGCCCCACCCCGGCCCTCGCCCCCACCCGCGCTGGAGGATCTTGCATGTCGACCGCCACCGCCACGAAGACTGCCGCAGCGCCACCGTCGCTGTGGGAGAACCCGCTGGGCACCGACGGCTTCGAGTTCGTCGAGTTCGTGTCGCCGGAGCCGGAGACACTGAAGGCCCTGTTCGAAGCGATGGGCTTCGTCGCCGTGGCACGCCACCGATCGAAGAACGTCACGCTCTACCGTCAGGGCGACGTCAACTTCATCCTCAACGAGGACCCCTATCGCTTCGCGGCCGATTTCGCCCGCGCGCACGGTCCGAGCGCCTGCGCCATGGCGTTCCGGGTCAAGGATGCCGGCGAGGCAATGGAGCTGGCCATCCAGCGCGGCGCCGAGAAGCTCACCGGCGACGTCGGGCCGATGGAGCTGAACATCCCGGCGATCGAGGGCATCGGCGCCAGCCGGCTCTACCTGGTCGACCGCTACGGCGAGCGCGGCTCGATCTACGATGTCGATTTCTTGCCGATCCCCGGTGTCGACCAGCACCCGCGCGGACTGGGCCTCGACTACATCGACCATCTGACCCACAACGTCGCCACCGGCAACATGGCGGAGTGGCGGGGTTCTATGAGCGGGCTCTTCAACTTCAGGGAGATCCGCTATTTCGACATCGAGGGCAAGGTCACCGGCCTGCGCAGCAAGGCGATGACCAGCCCGTGCGGCAAGATCCGCATTCCGATCAACGCGTCGGCCGACGACAAGAGCCAGATCGCAGAATATCTGGAGCTGTACAAAGGCGAAGGCATCCAGCACGTCGCCCTGGGCGCGCGCGACATCTACGCCACCGTCGAGGCGATGCAGCCGCGCGGTGTCAGCTTTCTCGACACGCCCGGCGCCTACTTCGACGCCATCGGAGGACCGCGTGCCCGGCCACGGCGAGGACCTCGACCGGCTGCGCCGCAACCATATCCTGGTCGACGGTGCGCCGACCGAGGGCCAGGGCCTGCTGCTGCAGATCTTCACCGAGGCGTGATTGGCCCGATCTTCTTCGAAATCATTCAGCGCAAGGGCAACGAGGGCTTCGGTGAAGGCAACTTCAAGGCGCTGTTCGAGGCGATGGAGGAAGACCAGATCCGCCGCGGCGTGTTGGAAGCCTAGTGTTCGGGGTCTGGGACGGGAGTGCGGGCCTCACCCTTCGACGGGCTCAGGGTGAGGCTGTGACAACGCGGCGAGCCTCGGACGATTTCGGATGAGGCCCTCATGCTGAGTTTGTCGAAGCACGAGGGCCGACGCTTGTCGCCTAAGGGAGCACGGCCATGAGGCACTACATCTCGCTCTCCAAGGTCGAAGGCCAGGCCTCACGCCAGGCCCACGCCGACCTGCCGCCGGGCACCTACGAGCGCGAGCTCGGCAAGGAGGGCTTCTTCGGCCCGGCGACGATGATGTATCACGCCCACCCGCCGACCGGTTGGAGCGACTGGGACGGCCCGCTGCGGCCGCGGGCGTTCGACCTCAACCGCCTGGATCAGGCTCAGGACTCGCCATGGCAGGCGACGACGGTGCTGGCCAACGCCCACGCCAAGCTGCGCTTCTGGCGCACACGCGGCGCCATGTCGCGGCTGGCCCGCAACGGCGACGGCGACGAGCTGTTGTTCGTGCACGACGGCGCCGGCCAGCTGTTCTGCGACTACGGCCATATGGAACTGCGCGACGGTGACTATGTCATGCTGCCGCGCGGCACCATGTGGCGCACGGAGTTCGACGGTCCGGCGTCGCTGCTGCTCATCGAAGCGACAAACGACAGCTACATGCTGCCGGAGAAGGGTGTCGTCGGCCGCCATGCGATCTTCGACCCGGCGGTGCTGGTCACGCCGGCGATCGACGACGCGTTCCGCGCCCAGCAGGGCGAGGCGGCCTGGCAGGTCGAGATCAAGCGGCGCGACGCCGTCTCTGCCGTGAGTTATCCATTCAATCCGCTGGACGCCGTCGGCTGGCACGGTGATTTGGTGCCGGTGCGGCTGAATTGGCGCGACATCCGGCCGCTGATGAGCCACCGCGCGCACCTGCCGCCATCGGCGCACACGACGTTCCTGTCGCGCCGCTTCGTCGTCTGCACGTTCGTGCCGCGGCCCTTCGAGACCGACCCCGGCGCCTTGAAGGTGCCGTTCTTTCACAACAACGACGACTTCGACGAGGTCATCTTCTATCATCGCGGCGACTTCTTCAGCCGCGACAACATCGAGGCCGGCATGGTCACGTTCCACCCCTGCGGCTTTACCCACGGGCCGCACCCCCAAGGCGCTGGCCAACGCCTTCGCGCCGAAGAAACGCGAGACCGACGAGGTCGCGGTGATGATCGACACGCGCGACGCGCTGGAGATCGGCGCTCTGCCGGCCGGTGTGGAGAACACGGACTACGTCAACTCCTGGCGAACGCCGGCCGAGAAGCCCGCGGCGGCCGAATAGCATGAAGCTCGCGACCCACCGCGACGGCAGCCGCGACGGCGTATTGCACATCGTCTCGCGCGACCTCAGCCGCATGGTCCCGGCCACCGGCATCGCGCCGACGATGCAGACCGCACTCGAGTCGTGGGACCATGCCGCGCCGCTGCTGGACGAGCGCTACGCCCACCTCAACGACGGCGTCGCCGCCGCCGAGGTGGTCGACCCGCGCCACCTGGAATCGCCACTGCCGCGCGCCTACCAATTCCTAGACGGCAGCGCTTACTTGAACCATGTCGAACTGGTGCGCCGCGCTCGCGGTGCCGAGATGCCGCCCAGCTTCCTGGAAGATCCGCTGATGTACCAGGCCGTGAGCGACGGCTTCCTGGGCCCCCATGACGACATCGCGGTGGCCGACGAGGCCTTCGGCATCGACATGGAGGCCGAGGTCACGGTCGTCCTGGACGACGTGCCGATGGGTATCGCGCCGGCCGACGCGGGCGCACACATCAGGCTCGTGATGCTGGTCAACGACGTCTCGCTGCGCGGCCTGATCCCGGCCGAGCTGGCCAAGGGCTTCGGCTTCCTGGCCGGCAAGCCGCGCTCCGCCTTCTCGCCCGTCGCGGTGACGCCCGACGAGCTGGGCCCGGCCTGGGACGGCGGCAAGGTGAACCTGCCATTGATCGTGCACCTCAACGACGCCTTGCTCGGCCGGCCTAACGCAGGGATGGACATGAACTTCGACTTCCCCCGGCTGATCGCCCACGCGGCGCAGACGCGGCCGCTGGCCGCCGGCACAATCGTCGGCTCAGGCACGGTCTCGAACAAGGACCGCGCCACGGGCGTCTGCTGCCTGGCCGAGATCCGCACGATCGAGACCCTGGACGACGGCAAGCCGCGCACGCCGTTCATGCGCTTCGGCGACCGCGTCCGCATCGAGATGCTGGACGCCGCCGGGGCTACGATCTTCGGCGCCATCGAGCAGACCGTCGTCGCCTACGACGGGCCGTAGCCGTGCCACAGCCGACCGTGGCGCCGTTCGGCAGCTGGCGCTCGCCGATCACCACCGAGTTGATCGTCGGCGAGACGATCGGCCTCGGCGCGGTCGCCTGCGACGGCGGCGACGTCTACTGGACCGAGGCACGCCCCGCAGAGGGCGGCCGTGTCGTCCTGGTGCGTCGGGATGCGGACGGCGCCGTTGCCGACGTCACGCCACCGCCGTTCAATGTGCGCAGCCGCGCCCATGAGTATGGCGGCGGCGCGTTCACGGTCTCCGCGGGCGTCGTCTATTTCGTGAACTTCGCCGACCAACGCCTGTACCGGCAGCGGCCCGGGGCGGCGCCGGAGGCGCTGAGTGCGGACGGGCCGTGGCGCTATGCCGACATCGTCGTCGACGAGGCGCGCGACCGGCTGATCTGCGTGCGCGAGGATCATGGCGGCGGGGGCGAGCCAGTGAACACGCTCGTCGCGGTGCCGCTGGCGGCCGCCGAGGCCCTGGTCGCCGAGGTCCTGGTCGACGGCCACGACTTCTTCGCTAGCCCGCGGCTGGACCCGGACGGGCAGCGGCTCGCCTGGCTCAGCTGGGACCACCCGAACATGCCGTGGGACGGCACCACGCTGTGGCTTGCCGAGCTCGAAGCCGACGGCTGGCCGAGCGCGGCGGAACAGGTTGCCGGCGGCGCGGCCGAGTCGGTCTTCCAGCCGGCCTGGTCGCCGGACGGCCAGCTGTACTACGTGTCGGACCGCGACGACGGCTGGTGGACCCTCTATCGCGCCGGCGAAACCGCGAGCCTGTGCCCGATGGAAGCCGAGTTCGGCCTGCCGCAGTGGGTGTTCGGCATGTCGACCTACGGCTTCGCCGGTGATGGGCGCATCGTTGCGGCGTACACGGCGGACGGGCTGTGGCACCTCGGCGTCATCGAAGACGGCCGCATGGCGCCGCTGGCGACGCCCTACACCGACATCGGCGGGATCACGGTCTGCGGCGACCGGGCGCTGTTCATCGGCGCGGCGGCCGCGCGACCGTCGGCCGTGGTGATGCTGGATCTGGCCAGCGGCGGGACGCAGGAGCTCAAGCGTTCGACCACGGTCGCGTTGGACCCCGGCACTCTGTCGACGCCTCAGCCCGTGGCGTTCCCGACGACCGGCGGCGCCACGGCCCACGCGTTCTACTATCCGCCGGCCAGCCGCGACACCGCGGGGCCCGAAGGCGCGGCGCCGCCGCTGATGGTGCGCGGGCATGGCGGGCCGACCGGCGCGACAAGCGCCGCCTTCAGCCTGTCGGTTCAGTACTGGACGAGCCGCGGCTTCGCCGTGCTCGACGTGAACTACCGCGGCAGCACGGGCTATGGGCGGACCTATCGCGAGGCGCTGTACGGCGCCTGGGGCGAGGCCGACGTCGACGATTGCGTCGCCGGCGCCCTCTACCTGGCGGAGCAGGGGCTGGCCGACCGGGCCCGCCTGGCGATCCGCGGCGGCAGCGCCGGCGGCTACACGACGCTGGCCGCCCTCACGTTCCGCGACGTGTTCGCGGCCGGCGCCAGCCATTACGGCATCGGCGATTTGATGGCGCTGGCGCGCGAGACCCACAAGTTCGAGAGCCGCTACCTCGACCGCCTGATCGGCCCGCTGCCCGCGGCGGCCGACCTCTACCACCGGCGCTCGCCGATCAACTACCCGGAGCGGCTCGACTGCCCGGTGATCTTTCTCCAAGGCCTCGACGACAAGGTGGTGCCGCCGAACCAGGCCGAGACCATGGTCGCGGCGCTCAAGGCCAAGGGCCTGCCGGTCGCCTACGTGGCCTTCGCCGGCGAGGGCCACGGCTTCCGCAAGGCCGAGAACGTCAAGCGCGCGCTGGAAGCCGAGCTCACGTTCTACGCCCGCGTCTTCGGCTTCACCCCGGCCGAGTCGCTTGTGCCCATCGAGATCGCCAACTTGCCAGAGGGTTGACCGCTCGCGGTGGCGCCGGCGCCAGTCGAGTTCGCAGGTCCGATACCCGAGCATCTGCTGGAGTTTCGCGATGGTCGAACACCCTGCAACAGCCGCCATTCACGACGTGCGGGCCGAGATCAAGGTGGCGCACAGTTTCATCGCCGCGTGGTTCCGAGGCGAGGTCCCCGAATCGGCAGAGCGGTTCCGCGTCGCGCTGGCCGACCGGCTGGCGCCCGGCCTGGTCAATATCCAGCCCGCCGGCCACGCCCTGACCCGCGAAGAACTGCTGTCGGCGATCGAGCGTGGCTACGGCGCCAGCCCGCGCTTCGCGATCGCGATACGCGATGTTCAGGTCCGCTTCGCCTCGGAACAGGACGGCCTGGTGCTCGCAACCTATGCCGAGGTGCAGCGCGGCGCGCGCAATTCGGCCTCTGAGAACACGCGTATCTCCACAGTCTTGCTGCAGCGCCGCGGCACGAGCTGCCCGTTCACCTGGCTACATATCCACGAGACGGCGGTGCCGGCGGCCGAGGAGCATCTATCGATGCCCGACGTCAGACGATAGGCTGCTCGCAGCGAGGGTCGCCGCCGGAAACCATCCCATGAAGATCGCGAACATCGTTGCCACGCCGATCTCGTTCCCCATTCCCGACGACAAGGCGGTCACGCTCGGCATCGGGCGGGCGGTCAAGCGCGACGCGGTGCTGGTCAAGGTCGAGACGGACGAGGGCATCGTCGGCTGGGGCGAGTCCCATGCCGGGCGAGCGCCGGGCGCCGTCGCCCAGTTCGCCAACACGACGCTCAAGTCGCTCGCCCTTGGCATGGACGCATGCGACGTCGTCGGCATCTGGGACCGCATCTACAGGATGCAGCTGGCGAGCCACGGCATGGGCGCGGCCTGCGCCATCGCCATGAGCGGCCTCGACATGGCGCTGTGGGACATCCGCGGCAAGGCGGTGGGCTGGCCGCTCTACCGCCTGCTGGGCGGTGCGTCCAGGCCCGTGCCGGCCTACGCCGGCGGCGTCTCGCTCGGCTATCAGCCGCCCGCGGCGCTGGCGGCCGAAGCGGAAGCCAGCGTCGCCACCGGCTATCGCGCGCTCAAGCTGCGGCTTGGCGACACGCCGCGCGACGACATCGCCCGCGTCGCCGCGGTCCGCAAGGCGCTCGGCGACGTCGACATCCTGACCGACGCGAACGCCGCCTACTCGCTCGACGACGCGCGCCGTGTCATGCCGGCGCTCGACGAGGCCGATGTCGGTTGGCTGGAGGAGCCGTTCCCGCCGCACGACCATCGGCGCTATCGCGAGGCCCGCACGTTCGGCCGCACGCCGCTCGCGGCCGGCGAGAACCACTACACCCGCTTTGAGTTCCACCGCCTCGTGGAGGATTGCTGCGTCACGGTCATCCAGCCCGACTTGTCGAAGACCGGCGGCGTCACCGAGGGCCTGCGCATCGCCGCGCTGGTGTCGGCCTGGAGGCTGCCGCTCAACCCGCACACCTCGGTCACCGGGCTGAACGTGGCGGCGACCCTCCACCTGTTGTGCAGCATCGACAACGCCGGCTACTTCGAGGCCGACATCTCGCGGCACAATCCGTTCCGCGACGCGCTCTGCGACTGGCAGGCCCGCGTCGACGACGACGGCTGCGTACGACCACCCGACGGGCCGGGCCTCGGCGTGGCGATCGACGAGGCGCGCCTCGCCGCGTTCCCGCTGATCGACGGACCCGGCTACGTCTAGGCGCGCCGCGCCCAGACGAATCAGCGCGGCAGGCCAGCGGTGGCGAGACCGGCAACGAAGTGCCGCCAACGTGTGGCGTCACGGAAGGGCCAGCGCCACAGGTCGTCGAGGCGGAAATCGGGACAGATCGAAACGAGGCGCGACGCCTCCTTAGCGGCCATCGCGGTCTTTGCGCCATGGGAGAGCGCCGCGATGAGCATCAGGAGGGGACCCGGTACGTCCGGCTGCGCCCCGTCGGCGCGCCGCGCCCATTCGATCGCCTCGGCGTATGCCTCGCGCGCGAAATGGCCGAGTGCGACGTCAGCCATGAACCAGCGGCTGCCGGCGAAACGCGGGTTGGCCCCCAGGGCCTTCGTCAGATGGGCAAGGCCGGCGTCCGCGTCGCCGGCGTAGATCAACGCCCGGCCCAACTGGTTCATGGCCAGGGGATAGGCCGGGTTCAGCACCAGGCTGCGCTTGGATTGGCGGATACAGGCCTCGATGTCGCGCTCGAACAAGAGATGGATGTCGCCGAGAACGACGTGGGCGAAATCGCTTCTCCCGTTCAGCTCGACGGCCCGGCGGGCCAGCTTGAGCGCCAGCGCGCCATCGTCGGGCGCGACCTCCCGGTAGCCGCAGACGACTTCGGCCATCGCACTCCACGCCCGGATGGCGAGCGCCATGAAGTTGTCGGGCTCCCTCGCAAGCACTCGCTCCATGAGCTCGGCCGCGCGCTCGTAGGCCGCATGGCGGCGCGTCAGCAACAGACCGCCGGCCTGACTCAAGAGCTCCTGGGTGCCCAACTCGTCGATCGGACGGGCTTTCGAGCGCTCGGCCTCATGCTCGGCGATCTCGAAGCGCAGCGTCGTCGAAATCCGCAGGCCAAGGTCGTCGAGAGTCGTGAAGATGTCGCTCGCGTCGCCATCGAAACGGTCCGACCAGACCTCTTCACGGGCTCGCCGATCAGTCAGCTTCACCGTCGCGCGGAAGCGTTCGCCGACCATCTGCAGGCGCGCCGTGGCCGCGTAATTCGCATCCTCGGCCGAGGTGACAATCGCGAGCCCCGTCAGGTTCGCCATCGCGGACGCCACCGCATCGTCGATGCCGGCGGCCAGGACCCGCGCCGGCTCGGCGCCGCCGAGTGCCTCGACCGGCGCGAGCTGGAGCGTCGGCTTGCGGTCGCCGGCCGCCATGGCCGGGCGGGCCGCGGCGGCCGGGTCGGGATGCCAGTGGAACACCGTGATCGGCCGGGCGATGTTCTTGACATGGTGCGCGCCGCAGTCGGTGAACGCGACACCAACCTCCCGGGCGACCCTGCCGGCGACCTCGGCATGGACCCGGGCGGAGACCGAGATGCCGCCGGGGACGGCCAGCGCCTCCAGCCGCGCCGCGACGTTGACGCCGTCGCCGAAGACGTCGTCGTCCTGCACGATCACGTCGCCCACATTGATGCCGACGCGAAACACGATGCGGCGGCCCAGCGGCACGCCGGTGTTGCGCGCCTGCATGCCGGCCTGCACGGCGGCGGCGCAACGCACGGCGTCGTCTGCGCGGGCGAATTCCGCGAGCAGGCCGTCGCCCGTGGTCTTGACGAGACGGCCGCGGTATTCGGCGATCGCGGGCTCGATCAGTTCGACCCGATGGGCGGTCAGCGCGGCCAACGTGCCTTCCTCGTCCTCGCCCATCAGCCGCGAATAGCCCGCCACGTCGGCGGCGAGGATGGCGGCGAGGCGCCGGTGCACGGGGTTCGTGGCCATATCCGCAAGGAGAGCGCGACCAGCCGGCGAAGTCCAGGGTTCGCATGGCGCGGCATCCAGCCGACGATAAGGGCCGGTGTCCGGCCGGCTCCACGGCGTATAATCCACGCCAGCGACTCGAACGGAGGGGACTTCGATGACAGCGATCGCTCCCGTTATCACGGCGCTCTATGCCGGTCTGCTCGGTCTGATCGGCGTCTATCTCGGCGCGCGGGTGACCTTTCGCCGCGGCAGCACGAAGACGATGACCGGGTCCGGCGACGATGATGTCTTGGCCCGTGGCGTCCGCGCCCACGGCAACTTCGCGGAATGGATCCCGCTGACGCTGATCCTGCTGGCGCTGATCGAGATGATCGGCGCGCCCGTCTTGGCCGTCCATGTCTTCGGCATCGCGGTCGTCGTCGGCCGCGTGCTCCACACGCTGGGCCTTCTGTCGACGCGCGACGGCCTTTCACCAGGGCGTGCCATCGGCGGGATCATCGCCTATGTCAGCGTCGCGCTGATCGCGCTCTACGCGATCTGGCTGTTTTTCGCGGGACCCATCGCCACGGTGGTCTGACCGTCGGGCCCGGCAGCGCGTCCGACAACGGCAGTCCTGTTTCGCGGCCGCGCAGACCGACTATATCGATGCTGACGGATGGTTCCCCGCACCAGCGCGAGCGCATGTGATGGGGAACGCTTGTGACGCTTAAGGTTGCCAAACGGGCGGAGATCGACCCGTTCATTGTCATGGACGTGATGCGGGCCGCCAACGAGCGCGCGGCGGCCGGCAAGGACGTCGTGCATCTGGAAATCGGCCAACCCGGTACCGGTGCGCCGACCGGCGTCATAGCTGCCGCCCACCAGGCGTTGGACAACGACCGGCTCGGCTACGCCAATGCGCTTGGCGTGCCGGCCCTGCGGGCCCGCATCGCACAGCACTACCGCGAATTCTATGGCGTCGACGTTGCGGTCGACCGCGTGGTCGTCACGTCCGGCGCCTCGGCCGGGATCGTGCTCGCGTGTCTGGCGGCGTTCGACCCGGGCGACCGGGTGGCCCTGGCGGCACCGGGATACCCGGCCTATCGCAACTCCCTGACGGGCCTCGGCCTGCGGCCGCTGCTGATCGAGACGCTGGCGAGCGAGCGTTTCCAGCCGACGCCGGCGCTGTTGGAACAGGTAAAAGGCCGCATTGACGGCCTGATCGTGGCGAGCCCGAGCAACCCGGCCGGGACGATGCTGACGCCCGAGGCCCTGGCGGTGCTGGCCGCTTACTGCGCCAAGCGCGGCATCCGGCTGATGTCGGACGAAATCTATCACGGCATCGAGTTCGGCCGGCGCGCCGCGACCCTCGCGACAACCGACGGCGCCATCGTCATCAACAGCTTCTCGAAGTACTTCTCGATGACGGGCTGGCGTATCGGCTGGATGGTGCTGCCGACGCCGTTGGTGCGGCCGGTCGAGCGGCTGACTCAGAACCTGTTCATCTCGGCGCCGAGCCTGTCACAGATCGCCGCCACGGCGGCGTTCGAGTGCCACGACGAGCTGCAGGCCAATGTGGCGCGCTATGCCCGCAATCGCGAGCTGTTGCTGGACCGGCTGCCGGGCGCCGGCTTCGACCGGCTGGCCCCGGCGGACGGCGCCTTCTATGTCTACGCCGACGTGACGCGCCGGACCAACGACAGTCTGCATTTCTGTCGCCGCATGCTGGCGGAGACCGGTGTCGCGGCAGCGCCGGGAGTCGATTTCGACCCGGGGCGGGGGCATGTTTTCGTGCGTTTCTCGTTCGCCGGCTCGACCGACGATATGGCCGCGGCGATGGACCGCCTGACCGATTGGGGCGACTGAGCGCGCCCATCGGCCAAACCAGGGCGGCGGCTGATCAGCTGGTCAGGCGATCCCACCAGCCGCGGCGGCGGGACGGCTCGTGCGGCTCCGTGTCCTCGTCACTGCCGCCGCCACCATTGACAGGCCGGCCCTCCGCGATAGGCCGGCCCTCGGCCTCCAGGGACCGACCGGTCGGCGCCGATTTCAGCTGTGGTGCACGGACGGCTGGTCGGCGGGGCGCGTCCGGTACCTCGGCCACGTCGGCGGCGGTGACACGCTCGCCCGCATCGGGATCGCGATCGAACTCGGCCGAGCCCGCATCGGGCGTGGCCGGCGGCGATGTCTCCACCGGCGTCGCCGCCACCAACGGTTCAGCCGGCCGATCCAGTGGCGTCGGCGGCAGCGCCGGTTCGCCCGTCGGTTCGCCGGTGGCCGAATCCAGCGCAGCCTCTGGCGCCCGCTCGCGCACGCGGCGGCGCGGTGCACGCCGACGGCGCGGCTTCGCCGGCTGGTCTGGCGCGTCGTCCGCCGCTGCGGCCGCGGCTTCGCCTGCCGAGGCCGCACCCTCGGCCCCCTCGAGCGGCGCCGCAGCCTCGGTCTTTGCGGCAGCGCGTGACGCCCGCCGCCGGCGACGCGGCCGCGGCGGTGCGGTTGCGCCCTCACTCTCGGGCGATGGGGCCTCGGGCGATGGGGCCTCGGGCGATGGGGCCTCGGGCGATGGGGCCTCGGGCGTGGCGTCGGCGGCGCCGGCCTCGACTGCTGGCTCGGCCAGTGCCGGTTCCTCGCCTGCGGGCGGCGAGGCCATATCCTCCGTCACCGCCGTTGCATCGCGACGCGAGCGACGCCTGCCGCCGCGGCGACCGCGTCGGCGGCGTTGTCCCTCACCGCCGCCTTCGAGCACCTGCGCTTCGGCCCGCACGCCGGCCTCGTCGGCCTCCGTGACCTCGGTATCCTCGGCATCTTCGGCCCCTTCGTCGGCGGTCACGGCCTGTTGGATCGGCGCGATCGTGTCCGCCTCCTCGCCGGGGCGGCGGCGCCCGCGGCGACGCCGGCGGCGACCGCGCTCGTCGGCTGCCGCCTCGGCTGGCTCCTCGGTAGGCACCTCGGCCGCCGCCTCGGTCGGCTCCTCGGTCGGCTCTGGCGCGGCCAGGTCGATCTGCCGGACGACGTGGTCGTTCGTGGCGGGTTCAAGCTCCTTGATCTGCTCGATCGTGTAGTCCGGTGGGATCAGGGCATCGTTGGTGGCGATCAGCACCCGCAGGGCGTGGTTGACCTCGATGGCGTTCAGCGCCGGTCGCTTCTGGTTGAGAATGTAAAGCGCCACGGTCGTCGGCACGTGCACAGCGATCTGCCGATTGCGCTTGCGGATCCCCTCTTCCTCGATCGCCCGCAGCACCTTGAGCGCCGTCGACTCGATGGAGCGAATGGAGCCCGTCCCGCCGCAGCTGGGGCACGGCAACGTGCTCGCCTCGATCAGGCTCGGCCGCAGCCGCTGGCGTGATAGCTCGAGCAACCCGAACGGACTGATCCGGCCGACCTGAATACGCGCGCGGTCGCCCTTCATCGCCTCCTTCAGGCGGCGTTCGACAGCGCTGTTGTTGCGCGATTCATCCATGTCGATGAAGTCGATGACGATCAGGCCGGCAAGGTCGCGCAGCCTGAGCTGGCGGGCGACCTCGCTGGCCGCTTCCAGGTTCGTGCGCAACGCGGTCTGCTCGATATTGCGCTCGCGGGTCGAACGGCCCGAGTTGACGTCGATCGAGACCAGCGCCTCCGTCGGGTTGATGACAATGTAGCCGCCGGAACGCAGGTTGACGATGTGGTCGTGGATCTCGTCCAGCTGGCTTTCGATCTTGAAGCGATGAAACAGCGGAATCGTCGGATCCTCGTATTTCTTCACCCGCTTGGCGTGCGACGGGATCATCGTCTTCATCACGTGTTTCGCGGCCTTGTAGGCCTCGTCGCCGTCGATCAGCACTTCCTCGATCTCACGGGTGTAGAGGTCGCGCAACGACCGCTTGACGATGTTGGCCTCCTCATAAATCAGCGCCGGTGCCGTCGACTTCAGTGTCAGCTCGCGGATCTCGTCCCACAGCCGGCGCAGGTATTCGTAGTCGCGTTTGATCTCCGGCTTCGTGCGCTCGACGCCAGCCGTGCGCAAGATGACCGCCATGCCCGGCGGCGCGCCCAGCTCGCTGAGCAGCGACTTCAACCGCTTGCGGTGGGCCAGGTTGGTGATTTTGCGCGAGATCCCGCCACCGCGCGCGGTATTGGGCATCAGCACACAGTAACGGCCGGCCATCGAGAGATAGGTCGTCAGCGCCGTGCCCTTGTTGCCGCGCTCTTCCTTGACGACCTGCACCAGCAGGATCTGCCGGCGCTTGATGACCTCCTGAATCTTGTACTGCCGGGCCCGGTTGCGTACGCGCTGCCGCTGCGCGGCGCCGATGCGCTGGATGTCATCGGTCTCGTCGCCGCCCAGTACCTCGACATGTTCGCCGTTGCCGCCGGCTTCGTCTGCATCGGCGTCATCGCCATCCTCGGCAGAGCTGGCCGCGGCCAGCAGAGCCTCGCGGTCTTCGACCGGGATGCGGTAGTAATCGGGGTGGATCTCGTTGAACGCCAAGAAGCCGTGCCGGTTGCCGCCGTAGTCAACGAAGGCGGCCTGTAGTGAGGGCTCGACGCGCGTTACCTTCGCGAGGTAGATGTTGCCTTTAAGCTGCTTCTTGGTCGATGTCTCGTAATCGTACTCGGCTAATCTATTGCCATCCGCGACGACAACACGCGTTTCTTCCGCATGCGTCGCCTCTATCAACATACGCTGGGTCATGTGTTCTTTGCTCCGCCGGTCGGACGGCGCTATCCGCACAAACTACAGCAGCGCCGGCGACCCGCATGGGTCGAAGCCACCGTCGCTTGGCTCGAACCGTCGAACGGCGGGCATGACCTGCCAGGACGGCGAGCTCCCAAGCGACCCCTCCCAAGGCATGCGCCTTGGAGTGGATTCGAGGGTCCTCAAATGAAACCGCCGATTTGTACATCTGCAGTCGGTTTGAATGGGGCCGATCTGGATCGGCCCGGGCGGCCGTTGCGTGCAAACGCATTGGCCAGGAGTTACGCCGGGCGCACGAATCGCGTCCGTTCGTGGGGCTAACATAGGGATGCTCCTCGGCAACGACAAGCCTGTCGACTGAGGCCGGTCGCCGGCGACCGCGCTGGCCACATTGCGACGACACGGCGGTACGGGATATATCTGGTGTACATGCGCTTAGCCTTCATCAAAATCTGGGGTGTCGGTGCCGCCGTCGTGGCTCTGGCTGGCGTCGCGCTGGTAGCGGTCGTGCTGGGCGCCTCGCCGGCGCGCGCGCTCGAGGTCAGCGATATCCGAATCGGCGTGCACGCGCAGAGCACCCGATTCGTTATCGACCTGTCGGGTCCGGCCGAACCGCGGATATTTGGCCTGCCCGACCCCTACCGCGTCGTCATCGACCTGCCGGAAGCCGAGTTCAGCCTGGTCAACGGTGTCGGCGAACGCAGCGCCGGTGTGGTTGCGCGGCTGCGCTATGGCCTGTTTCGGCCCGGCACCAGCCGCCTCGTGCTCGATCTGCATGAGCCGGCGCGAATCGCCCGCCAGTTCGTCCTGCGGCCGGACGGCGGCAAACCGTGGCGTTTTGTCGTCGACCTGATGCCGGCCAGCCGCGACGACTTCATTGCCAGCATGCGGCCGGTCGAGATCACGCCGGCGGCCGGACCGGCGCCGGCGCCACAGCAGGCCGCCCTGCCGCGGCCGGGCGCGCCACGGCCGAAGCCGACGCCGCCCAACGTCAATGTGGTCGTGATCGACCCGGGCCATGGCGGCGTCGATCCCGGCGCGGTCGGCCCCGGCGGCGTCTTCGAGAAGACCCTCGTCCTCGACTACGCCAGGGAGCTGCGCCGCCAGCTGACCGCCACGGGCCGCTACAAGGTCGTCTTGACCCGCGAGCGCGACATCTTTTTGCCGTTGCGCGATCGCGTCCAGACGGCCCGCGACGCCGGGGCCGGCCTGTTCATCTCGCTGCACGTGAACACCGATCCGCGGTCGTCGACGCGGGGCTTTTCTGTCTACACGCTGTCGGCCCGCGGCTCGGACCAGGAGGCCGCAGCGCTGGCGGCCAAGGAGAACAAGGCCGACATCATCGCCGGGATGGACTTTGGCCAGTACAGCGACGACGTCGCCGATATTCTGATCGACTTCGCCCAGACGAAGACAACCGAATTCTCAGTGCGGTTCGCACGCGATCTGCTGACAGCCGAGGTCCGGCAGGCGGCCAAGTTGCTTCGGCGGCCGTGGCGCTCGGCCGCGTTCGCCGTGTTGAAGGCACCGGATGTGCCCTCTGTACTTGTCGAGCTCGGCTATATCAGCAACTCTCAGGAGAGCCGCAACCTGCGGCGGCCGGCGCAGCTGCGGGTGCTGTCGGCCTCGATCGTCAAGGCGATCGACCGATATTTCGCGGAGACACGACAGGCCGATCGCTCGTGAGCCAATCGCTCGGGAGCCAATCGCTCGGGAGCCAATCGCTCGGGAGATTGATACGGGACCAGCCGCTCACCACGCGGCCACCGATATCGGGGGGCCCGTTGTATCGTCGGTTGGGGCGGCCGTGAGAGAGAGCGCACCGGCGCGAATTCAACGAAGACGCGTTCGCGCCATCAACTCCTCACGACCTTCTTCTTGGTCATAACTCCGCCATATTTTGTGGCATTGTAAGCGCCGTAGTATTGACGGTTCAGTGGTCGCAAGACCGCGTTAACGTTAATGGCACCTTGACTTCTTTCGGTTCCGGAGCAGTGGATTGATTGGACGGATAATCGGCATCCTGGTGCGCCTCGCGGCGCTGGGCGTGATCGTCGGCAGCGCCGGCGTCGTCTGGGTGTTCTGGGAGTTCGGCCGGGACCTGCCTGATTACCAGCAACTCGCGAACTACGAGCCGCCGGTGATGACTCGCGTGCATGCCGGCGATGGCAGCCTGATCACCGAATACGCCGTGGAGCGCCGGGTGTTCGTGCCGATCTCAGCGATCCCGGAGCATGTGAGCCGGGCGTTTCTGGCGGCCGAGGACAAGTCCTTCTACCGCCACCCCGGCGTCGACCCGGTCAGCATCCTCGGCGCCGTCGTCACCAACGTGCGCAACCTGGGTACCGGCCGGCGGCTGATCGGCGCCTCGACCATTACCCAGCAGGTCGCGCAGAACTTCCTGCTGACCAAGGAGTTGGCGTTGAGCCGCAAGATCCGCGAGGCGATCCTCGCCTTCCGGATCGAACGGGCCTTCAGCAAGGATGAGATCCTTGAGCTCTATCTGAACGAGATCTACCTCGGCGCCGGCTCGTATGGGATCGCCGCCGCGGCGCTGAACTACTTCAACAAGTCGCTGAACGAGCTGTCGATCGAAGAAGCGGCCTTCCTGGCCGGCCTGCCGAAGGCGCCCAACAACTACAACCCGGTGCAACGCCCCGAGGCCGCCAAGGTGCGGCGCGACTACGTCATCGGGCGGCTCCAGGAGGACGGCTGGATCAGCGAGTCCGAGGCCCTGCGGGCGGCGTCCGGTCCGGTCGTGGCGGCGCCCGGCTTCAGCGACGACTTCGTCGAGGCCGCCTATTTCGCCGAAGAGGTGCGGCGCAAGCTGGTCGCCAGCTATGGCGAGGGCGCCCTTTATGAGGGCGGCATGTCGGTCCGCACGACGCTCGACCCACGGTTGCAGAAGATCGCCGACGGCGCGCTGCGCGAGGGCCTGATCGTCTACGATCGCCGGCACGGCTGGCGCGGCGCGGTGACGACGCTCGCCGACGTCGGCAACTGGCGCGCCGAGCTGGCCGTTATCGACCCGCCGCGCGGCACACGCGATTGGCGGCTCGCCGCCGTTCTCGCCATCGTGCCCGGCCGGGTCGAGATCGGCCTCGACGACGGCAGCCTTGGCGTTGTCCCGCTGGCCGAGCTGGCCTGGGCACGGCCGTGGCGGAAGGGGCAGCGGCTCGGGCCCAAGGTTGACGCGGCGGGCGACGCGCTGGCCGTTGGCGACGTGGTGCTGGTTGAGCCGGTCGCCAAGGCGGCGGACGGCAAAACATACCCACCGGCGACGTTCGGCTTGCGCCAGATCCCGCAGATCCAGGGGGCGCTGGTCGCGCTCGATCCGCACACGGGACGGGTCCTGGCGATGAGCGGCGGCTACGATTTCGAGCTCAGCGAGTTCAACCGGGTGGCCCAGGCGCTGCGCCAGCCGGGCTCGGCCTTCAAGCCCTTCGTCTACATGGCGGCGCTCGATTCCGGCTTGACCCCATCGAGCCTGATCCTCGATGCGCCGATCGTCCTCGACCAGGGGCCGGGGCTGGGCAAGTGGAAGCCGGCCAACTACACGCGCAAGTTCTACGGCCCGAGCCCAATGCGTCTGGGTGTCGAGAAATCGCGCAACCTGATGACCGTCCGGCTGGCCCAGACCGTCGGCATCGACCGCGTCGCCGACGTTGCCGAACGCTTCGGCGTCGTCGATACGCTGCCGCACCAGATGAGCATGGCGATCGGCGCCGGCGAGACGACGCTGCTGCGGCTGACGACGGCCTATGCCATGATCGTCAATGGTGGCCGGCGCATCTATCCGACGATGATCGACCGGATCCAGGATCGGCACGGCCTGACCGTGTTCCGCCACGACACCCGCCGTTGCGCGAATTGCGCGGTGGCGGGCTGGACCGGCCAGGCGCCGCCCATTCTGCCCGACGGGCGCGGACGGGTGATCGACCCGGGCACCGCCTACCAGATGGTGTCGATGCTGCAAGGCGTCGTCGATCGCGGTACGGGCCGGCGCATCAGTACCATCGGCCGGCCGCTCGCCGGCAAAACCGGCACGACGAACGAGAACTTCGACACCTGGTTCATCGGGTTCTCTCCCGACCTTACCGTCGGCGTCTATATCGGATTCGACGAGCCGCGCTCGCTCGGCCGCGGCGAGACCGGGTCGTCGGTCGCCGCGCCGGTCTTCAAGACCTTCATGGCCCAGGCCCTGGAGAACCAGCCGGAGATCCCGTTCCGTATCCCGCCCGGCATCCGCCTCGTGCGGGTCAACGTGAATACCGGGCTGGTCGCCCAGGCCGGCGAGGGCAACGTCATCCTGGAAGCCTTCAAGCCGGGGACGGAGCCGTACCGAGTGGGCCCGGTGATCGGCGGCGCCGAGGCGCCGCGCGTGTCGCCCTCGGGCGGCGGCGGCGGCATCTACTAGCCGGCAGAACCGGCCGCGCGTCCTCTCCCCCTCCCCGGTTTTTGGGCCGCATTGGGCCGCCGGACTTGATCCGGCGATCAATGCCGATCATTAGTTCGGGCGCCGGCTGCTCGACCGGCATCCAGGCGGGACGACCGCTCGCCCGCATAGCGGGCCGATTGCCAGGACCGAGAACCAGGGGGAACGCCATGCGCGCCGAGACCGCACAGCTTGCCGATCGCATTCGACAGTCGCTCGAACTGCTGCGGAGGCATCTTTGACTGGGACCAGGCCATCGCCCGCCTCGCTGCGCTGAATGCGGAAGCGGAGGATCCGGCGCTGTGGCAGGATCAGGAGCGGGCGCAGCGGATCATGGGCGAGCGGGCCCGGCTGGATAAGGCGATCGCCGACTTCCGGGCGCTGGAACAGCAGCTTACCGACAACATCGAGCTGATCGAGCTCGGCGAGGCCGAGGCCGACGCCGAGGTCGTGGCCGAGGCCGAGGCGGCGCTTGCCACGCTCGCCAAGCGGGCCGAGAAGCTGGAACTGCAGAGCCTGCTGTCGGGCGAGGCCGACAGCAACGACTGCTACCTCGAGGTCCACGCCGGTGCCGGCGGCACCGAATCCCAGGACTGGACCGAAATGTTGCTGCGCATGTACGCGCGCTGGGCCGAGCAGCACGACTACAAGCTGGAGTGGATCGAGGAGAGCCCGGGCGAGGAGGCCGGCCTCAAGTCGGTGACGATCAAGGTACTGGGCCACAACGCCTATGGCTGGCTGCACACCGAATCCGGCGTGCACCGGCTGGTCCGCATATCACCGTTCGACTCCCAGTCACGCCGGCACACCAGCTTCGCCAGCGTCTGGGTATATCCGGTGATCGACGACTCGATCACGGTGGATATCGAGGAGAAGGACGTGCGGGTCGACACCTACCGCGCCTCGGGCGCCGGCGGTCAGCACATCAACAAGACCGACAGCGCGGTGCGCCTGACCCACCAGCCCAGCGGCATCGTCGTGCAGTGCCAGAACAACCGCTCGCAGCACCGCAACCGGGCCGAGGCGTGGGCCATGCTGAAGGCGCGGCTGTACGAGCAGGCGCTGCAGACGCGGGCCGAGGAGGCGCAGGCCGAGGCCGAAGCCAAGACCGAGATCGGCTGGGGCCACCAGATCCGCTCCTACGTCCTGCAGCCCTACCAGATGGTCAAGGACCTGCGCACCGGTGTCGAGATCGGCAACGCCCAGGGCGTGCTCGACGGCGATATCGACCGCTTCCTGGAGGCCTCGCTGGCGGCCGGGGTCGCGGGCGCGCCGAGCCCCGGCGACACGGCCTGAACGGGTTCGAGTGCATTGACAGGGATCGTCAGGCAGCGATGCCGTTGCCTTTGAGTGGCGGCAGCCGGTGGGCCCCGCGACGCCACCGTCAGACGCCGCGGTAGAACGCCGGTGGCAGGCCGGCCCGGGCGCGGGCCGCGTCGTTGAACGGCGGCTTCAACGCGCCCTTGAAGTGCCGCCGCACCAGGCGGCGCCAGGTGGCGACCGGCTCGCGGCCCTGGCTGGCGCAGGCGAAGCGAAACCAGTGCGTTCCGGTCGCGACGTGGGCGATCTCGTCGGCGTAGATCGTGCGCAGGATCGCCGCGGATTCGCCGTCGCCCACGGCCTGAAGCTTGGCGATCATGGGCGGCGCCACGTCGAGGCCGCGCGCCTCCAACACCAGGGGCACGACGGCCAGGCGTGCGGCGAGGTCGTGGCGGGTCGCCCACGCCGCCTGCCACAGCCCGTCGTGCGCCGGTAAGTCGCCATAGTCACCGCCGAGCGCGTGCAGGCGGTCCGCCAGCAGGGCGAAGTGCCGGGCCTCCTCCGCCGCTACCTCGATCCAGTCGGCGAAGAAGGCGCGCGGCAGACGCTCGTCGGCGAAGCGGGCGACAATGTCCCAGGCTAGGTCGATGGCGTTCAGCTCGATGTGGGCCAGCGCGTGGAGCAAGGCGAAGCGGCCAGACACGCCGACGCCGATCTTGCGCCGCTTCACCGCGCGCGGCGCGACGAGTGCGGGTCGGGCCGGCCGGGCCGGATGGTCGGGCGGCCGGGCCGCGCCGATCGCGCACAGCCGGCCGGCCTGCCATGCGGCCGCCGCGGCCGCGGTCAGCCGCAGCTTCTCCGCCGGCGCCGCTGCCGCGAGCACCGCGGTGGCCGCGCCGGTGACAGTCGTGGTCATGCCGTGGTCGAATCCGTCCTGCCTGTCCGCCGCAACGTCATGCCGGCCTCACGCCTCATCCGGCTCCTGCTCCGAATCCTGCTCCGATTCCGGGGCCCGACGGCCGCCGAGCCAGGCCACCGCGACGCCGGTCATGAAACCGAACAGGTGGGACTCGAAGGAGATGAACGGGCGGCCCGGCAGCACGCCCCAGATCATGCCGCCGTACAGAAAGACAACGATGAGGGTGGTGCTCATCGCAGCGATGCTGCGCTCGACAATGCCGCGGGTCACGAGATAGCCGAAATAGGCGAAGAGTAGGCCACTGGCGCCGACATGTACGTTCGGCGCGCCGCGCGCCAGCGCCCAGGTCAGGAGACCGCCGCCGACGATCGCGGCACCCGTTACCTGCCAGAAACCTGTCCTGTTGCTGACCAGAAGCAGGCCACCGAGGATCAGAAGCGGAAGCGAGTTGGAAAAGGCATGCGCCAGCCCGAAATGCAGGAACGGCGCCAGCGGAATGCCGACCAAACCGGAGACCGACCGCGGCACGATGCCGAATTGCACCAAGGCGTGACCGGTCACCAGATTCACGACCGCAACGCCCCAGATTGCTCCAAGCAGAAGCAGTAAAGGCGAGAACCGCTTCACGATCTTGTCGACTGGCGCCTCCACCGATCGGCCGCGCGGGCTCAACCGGGCTTCTTGGCCCGCAATCGGGCCAGCACGTCGTCGCCACTCGATTTGCTGGCAACGATGCCGGCGGACTTCAAGCGGGCTTCCAGATCCGCACCGTCGGTCGACTCTGCGAGCTCGGTCGCCGCCTCGAAGCGCGCGGCGCGTTCCGCCTGTTTGACTTTCAATCGTTCCAGCGAGTCGATGGCACCGCGCATGCTCGAACCGGCGCCGGCGTAACGCGCGGCGACCGCGGCCTGTGCCTTCTGGACGCTCTCGGTCGCTTTCACGGTATCGACCTGCTGCTTCAGGCGCTTCAGGGACGCTTCCGCGGCGGCAACTGATTTGCGCAGCTGGGCCTCGCTGTTGCCATAGGCTTTGCCAATCGCCTCCTCGTCGTGCAGTTGGCTCTCCAGGGCGGCGATTTTTTCCGCGACCTCCACGGCAAGACCGGGGTCTTGGTCCAGCGCCTTCATGGCGTAGCCCTCGTACTCGACTATCGAGGCCTTGAGGCTGGCGACCTTCTTGTCCGCGAGCTTGCGCTTGGCGATGATTCCGGTCAGCGCGGATTTCGATTTCGCCAGCTCGTTGTCCGCGTCACGGATTTCCTGGTCGAGAATGCGCAGCGCCTGATGGTCGACGATCGCCTCGCCGGTCTCGCTAACGCCGCCACGAACCGCTGTAACCACTTTTCCCCAGATACCCATCGTAATCTCCTCTACGTCGCGTGGGGCCTAGCGCACTAGGCGGCCAGGTCCAGGTCGGACTGGTAGGCCTCGACCGCCTGGATGGCGGTGTCGGCGAGGGTCTCGATCTCGAACAAGATACTTTCGAAGATCGAAGCCGCGCTCAGCGATCCGAAGACCTCGTAGTACTCCTGGCCGTCCGGGCCTTGGGTAATGCCGAAGGTGGAGAGCGGGAACAATTTGTGGGTCCGCAGCAGCATCATGTTGAACGCGGCGGTGTCTTTGACCGCGGCGACCGGCCATAGCAGGGTGTCGACAATGATCTGACCGCCGCTGACGTTCACATAGAGCGGCAAGTCGCCGAACTCCTTCATCGTTACGAGCAAGCTCGGATCCGCGCCCTCCACCAACTCAACGTCAATTTCACCCTCTTGCACGGACGTGGCATCCTTGAGCGCTGCAAGCAGGCTCAAAGTGGTCCAAGTGTCCTGTTGGCTCATCGTCGTCTTCCTTTCGACTCTCGGAATGATCGGGGTGACGCCGGTACGAAGGGCCATTTCGCAGTCTTTGATCACCTTCGTGGCATCGGCCGGGATCCAGACCTCCCGCTTCACAAAACCTTGTTGTCGCAGGCGCTCACGGTATCGAGTCTGGTAGTAGGATGATGTCTTTGCTGCCATCTGCTGCGACGCGTCCTGCTGCCTTGCGCGCCCGTCGCGACCCGGGCCACGCTCCTTTACGTGTAAGATATTACGTGTAATGATATTTGCAAGACAAAAAAGCCGATTGCCCGTGGGTGCCGCGATCGCTGGCGAGACTCGATCAGTGTACGCCACAATAGGCCGGTGGAGCCAAACGCTGGAATGAACGCCTAGCCTATGTTGGATCCGGGGTAGCCAGCCCGTGCCCATTATCCTGTCGCGCCTTGCCAGAGCGCTCTATCTCCGGGTTTCGAGCCTCAGTTGGAGCGTCGTGCTCGTCGTCGCGCTCGTCCATTTCGCGGTGTCCTGGGCCGGATTGGCCTTGTTCGATGGTGGTGAGGTCGCGCAGTCACAGGTCTTTTGGTACTTCTACGTGACCACCGCGACAACCGTGGGCTACGGCGACTTCTCACCAACCACCGAGGTCGGGCGCCTGGTGACGGCGGCGTGGATCATGCCGGGCGGGATCGCGCTGTTCACGACGATCATCGCGAAGGCAATCCAGGCGTTTACAGACACATGGAGGAAAAAAGTGCGCGGCTTGGGAAGCTACGAGACGCTTGAGGGCCACATCGTCATCCTCGGCTGGCAGGGTGCCAGAACGCGTTGGATGGTCGATCACATCCGCGGCGACAGCAGCGGCGCGCAGACGGAGATCGTGCTGTGCTCGGCGCAGGACATGGAAAATCCCATTCCGGAACACGTCAGATTCGTGCGCGACGTGTCGCTCAACTCACCTGATATTCTGCGCCGGGCCGGCATTGCGCATGCGGCCATCGTTATCGCGTTGGGCCATGACGACAACGAAACATTGGCCGCGGCGTTGGGCGCCGGGGCCGCCAATCCGAGCGCCCATCTCGTCGCATATTTCCAGCAGAAGTCCTTTGCTGAGTTGCTCAAGGCACATGTTCCGCAAGCCGAGTGCAACGTCTCCCTGACGATCGAGATGATGGTCCGATCGGCACAGGATCCCGGCTCGTCACGGGTGCAGAGCCAGTTGTTGTCGACCCTGAAAGGGCCGACCCAGTTCAGCCTGCGGGTGCCCGAGACGGTGGGTCCGATGCCATACGGCGCGCTTTTCGCGACGTTCAAGGACCGCCATGACGCGACGCTGTTTGGTGTCGCGGTCAGCACCGCGGGTGATGACTTGATTCTGAATGCGCCGAAGGACCATCTGGTGCATCCTGGGTCGCTGCTCTATTTCATGGCGGCCGGCAGGATCAATAGCAGCGATATCGACTGGGGCATCCCGGTCGCAGCTGGTGCGGGCAACGACATCTCGGCAGAATAGCGAGGATCGACATGGTCAGCAGCGCGATGAAGTCGTTGTTCCGCAGCCGGGTGCGGAGCATCAAGGAGCGCTTCACCGACCAGGACGACGATGTGCTGGCGACACCGCTCGGCCTGCGGCTTGGCGCCGCAGTGGACATCGATACGCTGCCGCTGCGGATGCATGCGGACGAGCTGCACGTTGACCTGCCGGAGGAGACAAAGCTGATCGTGGCCCAGGGCTTCGTCGATCTGGGCGATGATACCTACGCCCATCGCTACTATGCCGCGGATGACACGATGATCCAGGTGCTGACCGCGCGCGGCGTCGAAGACGAACATGTCGAGGAGATCACCCTCTATGTACCATATGAGAGCTACTATCCCTCGACACCGAAAGAATGGGCGCAGTGGACGGGCGACAACGGCAAGATAGGGGCGCCTAGCTATCGGCTCGACGACGAAACCGTTTATGGTCGTATTTGGTTCGATGACACCGACGACCATGTCGATCCGGTCGAGTTTACCGAGAAGATTTATGACGACCCGGAGGCTGAACAGGCACGTTCCATCCATCAGAAAGTCATGCTGTTTGGGCGGAATCTCGAAGCTGGCAAGAAGAACGAGTATCTTCTTGTCGCGGTCGAGACGCATGACGGCGAGACGACCGTTGAGCTGATGATCGGGGTCGATTTGGAGATGACAGGCCTCAAGGCTATTTAGTAGTTCTGTCGGCCGCCGGGCGAGGCAGGCGTGGGGGCCACGCCCCTTATCCGGCGCCGGGACAATGCGAAGCACAACAATCGAACGGGGGATCGATAGTCATGGCCGCACAGATTGCAGACTATCTGGCAGGTCTGCCGGCATTTCTGGCCTTTTTCGGGACGGCCGCGGTACTGACCGTGCTGTTCGTCTTGATCTACACGCGTATCACGCGACACGATGAGCTCGCCCTCATCAAGCAAAACGTGCCGGCTGCCGCGATCGCCTTTTCGGGCAGCCTGATCGGATTTGCCCTGCCGCTCGCCAGCGCAATGGACAACTCCTCGGATCTGATAGATATGATCCTGTGGGGCATCGTCGCCCTGGTGGTGCAGCTTATTGCCTATGTTGTCGTCCGTTTGTTCATGCCGAAGGTCTCCCAGCGCATCGAATCGGGTGAGCTGGCGGCGGGCATTTGGTTGGCTGCCGCGTCCCTTGCGGCGGGGATCATCAACGCCGCAAGCATGACAACGTGAGTACGGCGACCTGCGAGGAGAACGAGATGAACGCGGCGAACGAAGGTCCGGCCGGGGCCGATAGCCAAAGGGGAGTTCAGAGATGAAGCGTTCCCGGTGCGTGAAACTGGCCCTCATGGGCGCTGGTGCGTTGACGCTGACGGCATGCGGCCAAAACAAGGAAGAAGCCACCGTCTATCGCTCGGTGGAGCAGTGCGCCGAGGCGGGTGTGGTCGATGCGGAGACCTGTGCGCAGCAGTTTGCGCAGGCGCAGGCCGACCATCCGAATGTGGCGCCGCGCTATGCCCGGCCAGAGGACTGCTACAGTGACTTTGGTTTCAATCAATGCGAGCGGTACCGGTCGCGCAGCGGATCGTCTTTTTTCGTACCGTTCATGCTGGGCTATATGTTTGCGCCCCGGCTTGGCTCGAGGGTGTACACGCAGCCGCTCTATCGCTCGGCCGACGATCCCAACGCCTTCCGTACCGCCAGCAATCGGCAGATCGCATCGGTCAGGACCGATGGGCAAACGACGGTATCGAAATCGACCGCCGAACAGCCGCGGGTCCGGACCCGGACCGTGTCGCGCGGCGGTTTCGGCGCGCGGGCGGCACGCAGCTCTGCCGGTTAACCCAACCGGGTAGCCCATGGAACGCATATCTTGTCGCGAGCGGTCGAACTGGCGCGCGACCGCCGACGAGTTGGGGTTCCTGTTTCATACCGAGGATGGTGATCCCTATTGGGATGAAAGCGCCTACTATCGCTTTTCCCTGCGCCAGATCGAGCAGGACCTCGAAGCGGTCACTGCCGAGCTCGACCAGATGTGCCGCGAGTTCGTCGACCGGGCGGTGCGCAGCGAGGCGATGCTCACAAGGCTCAAGGTTCCCGAATTCGCGTGGGAAATGATTCGCCGGTCATGGTTCGAGCGCCATTCCCATCTCTATGGCCGCATGGACTTCGCCTACGACGGGTCGGGGCCGGCCAAGTTTTATGAGTACAATGCCGATACGCCGACAGCACTCTATGAGGCGGCTATCTTTCAATGGGTGTGGCTGGAACAGGCCATAGAACAAGGTGTAATTCCGCAGGGTAGTGATCAGTTCAACTTCATCCATGAGCAATTGGTGGAGACCTTCGAAGGCTTGAAGCTCGAGGGCCCGCTGCATTGCGCTTGTGTCAGGGATACGATCGAGGATCTGGGAACGGTCGAATACATTCAGGATTGCGCCCATCAAGCGGGACTTAAGACGAGGCTCGTCTATGTCGAGGACATCGGTGTCAACAAGGACAAGTTGTTCAATGACCTTGATGACGAACCGATTCTCAACTTGTTCAAACTGTATCCGTGGGAATGGATGCTCGAGGAGGAGTATGGCAGGCTAGTTCCCGATTGCGATACTCGCTTCATCGAGCCGGCGTGGAAGGCCATTCTCTCCAACAAGGGACTGTTGCCTTACCTATGGGAAATGTTTCCGGGGCATCCCAATCTGCTGCCGGCTTTCTTTGAAGGTGATGCAGGTGCCGCGGAACTCGGTGACAACTTCGTGCGCAAGCCGTTGTTCTCGCGCGAAGGCTCGAACATTCGCGTCGTGCTGGGCGGCAGGACGACGGTCGACAACACCGGGCCCTATGGCCGAGAGGGCTTTATCCTGCAGGCCTATCATGCGATGCCGCGGTTCGTGGGCAACAACACGATCGTCGGCAGTTGGGTTGTCGGCGGGGAGGCTTGCGGCATCGGCATCCGCGAGGACACGACTTTGGTTACGCGCGACCTCGCCCGCTTTTTACCGCACATAATCAGCGCTTGACCGCCCTGGCGGTTGATTCAGGCACAGGCGTCGCTGGCGGGGGCCGTTCACGATCGCTCGGCCGGTGGCGGCAGAGCTGCGGCCGGCAGTTCAACAAACCGCTCAAAATAGCGATGGGTCCGCGCGGCCATCGCCTCGACCAGGGCCCGCATGGCGTCGAAGTCGGCGGCGCCACCAACCTCGGCCAGGGGCCGACACAGGGCCTCGGGGAATTCCTCGGGTGGCGTGTCGCTTTCCAGCGACAGGCGCATCAGCGCCTGCAGGCGCCGCCACAGGCGCGTCGCGTCGACCAGCGCGCTGGCGATGGCCGGATCGAGGCAGCCGGCGGCGCTCAGGTTCTCGAACGCGGCGATGGTGTTGCGGCTCAGCACCTCCGGATGGGCGTGGGCATGGCGCAGCTGCAGGAACTGAGCGATGAACTCGCAGTCGACCAGGCCGCCACGAAAATACCTCACGCGCCACGGGTTGTCGGTGCGGTGCTGATCGTCGATCCGGGCCCGCATCGCGGCCACCTCGCGCAGCAGGCCGTCGTCGTCCCGTGGGGCACACAGGGCGGTGCGGATCGCGGCCTCGACGCGGCGTGCCAGCGCCCTCGGGCCAACGATGATGCGGGCGCGCGTCAGCGCCATGTGCTCCCAGGTCCAGGCCGACTCCGTGTGATAGCGGGCAAAGCCGTCGAGGCTGACGGCCAACGGCCCGGCATTGCCGGACGGGCGCAGCCGCATGTCGACCTCATAAAGCCGCCCCTCCCCGGTCAGCGAGGTCAGTGCCGAAATCAGCCGCTGCCCGAGCCGTTGATAGTAGAGCGCCGTCGGCAATGGCTGGCGGCCGTCGGACTTGGTGTCGGTGGCGCCGGCGGCCGCGTCATAGATGAAAATCAGATCGAGGTCGGACGTCGCCGTCAGCTCGCGCCCACCGAGCTTGCCGAGGGCGACGACCGCGAGGCCGTCGCCCGGGTAGTAGCCGTGTTTCTCCGCAAACTCGCCGTGGACCCGGCGCAGCAGGGTACGGATGACCGCATCGGCAATGTCCGAGAAGGCCAGTTCCGCCTGGTCGGTCGTGACGAGATGGCGCAACATCTGCACGCCGACGCGGAACTTCGCGTCATTGGCCCAGCGCCGCGACAGCTCGAGTACGTCCTGCATGTCGCGTGCCAGCGCCAGCCGATCCGCCAGCGACGCGATCATGGCATCAAGGTTGCGCACGCTGTCGAAGAAATCGGCGCCAAGCACACCGTCCAGCAGCAGCGGATTGCGGCTCAGCCAGGCCGCAAGGCGTGGCGCCCCGCCCATGATCTCGGCGACCAGGTCCAACATCGACGGGTTCGCGTGGAACAGCGAGAACAGCTGCACGCCGGCCGGCAGGCCGCGCAGGAACTTGTCGAAATTGACCAGCGCCTGATCGGGCCGCGCCGTCTTGGCGAGCGCGCCGAGCAACGCCGGCATCAGCTCCGTCAACAGCTCGCGTGCACGGGTGCTGCGCATCGCGCGATAGCGCCCGCGGTGCCAGCCACTGGCCAGATCGGCGGCCGTCTCGGGCTCGGGAAAGCCCATCGCCGCCAAGGTCTCGAGCGTGTCGGGGTGGCGATCGGCACCGGTGAAGACGAGGCTGCCGCCGCTGCCGAGCGGCGCCGTCTCCTCGAACAGCTCATCATAGTGCCGCTCGACCGCCAGCAGGTGGTCGCGCAGCTCCGCCGCGAACGCCGGCGCTGTGTCGGAGCCGAGGAACGCGGCGAGCGCGGCGAGCCCCGCGGCGTCGCGCGGCAGCGTCTGTGTCTGCTGGTCGTCAATCATCTGCAGCCGGTGTTCGACCCGGCGCAGATAGCGATAGGCCGTGATCATGCGATCGGCGACCGGGCGGGCGACACGGCCCGATGCTGCCAAGCTTCGCAGCGTGTCCACGGTGCCGGCTGTGCGCATCCGTGGGTCGCGGCCGCCCCAGATAAGCTGCTGGGTCTGGACGAAGAACTCGACCTCGCGAATGCCGCCGCGGCCCAGTTTGATGTTGTGGCCGGCGACGGCGACCGTGCCGCCGCCCTTGGCCGCGTGGATCTGGTGCGCCAGGCGAACTGGCAGAAGGTAGGGGGTGCAAGTCCCCCGGAACGAAGGAGTAACCGAACCACGTTTCTCCGCGAGCCGTGCGTTGGCTCCCGTGAGGGGGCAGGCGAAGCGTCGGTAGCGGCATGGATGGGCAGGGCTATTGAGCACCGTAAAAGCGATGGTCCGGGGTGCCGAGGCTTTCAGATCGGTCGAAGGCAATATTGCAGGCGTCGTTTTGGTGAGATGTCGGCGAGCCCCGCGGTGTCAGAGAACCCATGCACGTTCGCACGCCTTCTGTTGGGACCCTGGGAGGTCTTCAAACTGCCCCGGTTGTCGTAAAGGGGCCGCGTAGGGAATGGAGAAAACCGAAGCCTATGATGAACGGTTTGAAGAAGTCGGATGAGGCCGTACGACCTGTGAGGGCGGCGAACAAGGGAGCGCGAGCTTCTGCGGAGTCGCCGGAGGAAAGGGCCTCAACCAAGGGGAATCCGGATTGCCAAAGCACGCGCCGAACCCAGTGTCGGGTAAGCGTGCCACAGGCGGCGGCCCGGATACGGAAAGCTGCAGAGAGAAACCCGAAGGAACGTCTCACTGCGCTCTTCCACCACATTACGCCGGACGCGCTCGGTGCGGCCTACTTCGCATTGAAGAAGGACGCAGCAGCCGGTGTCGACGGCGTTACGTGGGACATGTACGGCGAGGGTCTGGATGAGCGCCTGCTCGACCTGCACCGGCGCCTGCACAGGGGGGGAGCGTACCGGGCGCCACCGGTTCGGCGGGTAGAGGTACCCAAGCCGGACGGGGGGACACGACCGCTCGGGATCGCGGCGCTGGAGGACAAGGTCGTCCAGAAGGCGGTTGTGGATGTGATCCTGACACCGATCTACGAGGTGGTGTTTCTTGGCTTCAGCTACGGGTTCCGACCGGGGCGGGGGGCGCACGATGCGCTCGATGCCCTGGCCTTCGGGATAGAACGGCGCAAGGTCAGCTGGATAGTCGATGCAGACCTCCGGGCGTACTTCGACACGATCCCGCGGGATTGGTTGATCACGTTCCTAGAGCACCGCATCGGAGACAGGCGGGTCATCCGTCTGATCCGGAAATGGCTGAACGCCGGCGTCATAGAGAGTGGGTCATGGGCAGATACGGGTATGGGCACGCCGCAGGGGGCAATAGTCTCCCCCGTCTTGGCGAACGTGTTCCTGCATTACGTGCTCGACGTGTGGTTCCACAAGAAATGGCGCCCGAACGTCCCGGATGGCGAAGCGATCATCGTCCGTTACGCTGACGATATCGTTGTCGGGTTCCAACACAAGCGGGATGCGGAGCGGTACCTCCGCGACGTTCGGGAGAGGCTGGCCCGGTTCGGTCTCAGCCTCCACCAGGACAAGACCCGCCTCGTGGAGTTTGGCCGGTTCGCGGATTTGAACCGGCGCCAGCGCGGGGTGGGCAAGCCGGAGACTTTCGACTTTCTGGGCCTCACGCACTATTGCACGACGACCCTGAGAGGACGCTTTCGGCTTGGTCGCAAACCGGTTGCCAAACGGGTCAACAGGACCCTGGCGCGCATCGACGAGGTGCTTCGCAAGCGCTGGCACCACGACATCTGGGAAGTTGGTAGGTGGCTGGGGAGAGTCTGCAATGGCTGGCTCAACTACTTTGCCGTCCCAGGGTCAGGCCGGTTCATCCGTGCGTTCCTCCGCAGGCTGCAACGCCGGTGGATGCGGGCGCTACGCCGCCGGTCCCAGCGAGCCCGATTTAGTTGGAAGCGACTGGAGCGCATGACCGAAATCCTGTGGCCACGCGCCTCCATCCGCCACCCATGGCCGGACCAGCGGTTCGCCGTCAAGCACCCGAGGTAGGAGCCGGATGGTTCAACGACCACGTCCGGATCTGCGCGGGGGGTGCGCAGCAATGCGCATTCCTACCGTAACTCGCTTGATCGAGTGGATATCCTCGATCGCGGCGAAGTCGAGGTGCCGGCGCCACAAGAAGGGATGCAGGCCGGCCAGGAACGCAGCCCCCGCGGCGAGGTCGCCGGCGACCGGGCGCGCCTTGATCATGGCCGCGCGTTCCCAGTTCTGGCCGAAGCTCTCGTAGTAGGTCTCGGCCGCTTCGACCGACGTGGCCAGCGGCGTCGCGCTCGAGTCCGGACGCAGCCGCAGATCCATGCGGAAGACATAGCCGTCCTGGGTGCGCTGCTCCATGGTCTGCACCAGGTTGCGGGCGAGCCGCACGAAGGTCTGCTGCAGGTCGCGGCGGGCGCCGGTCCTGACCTTGTCCGCGTCGAACAGGACGATCAGATCGATGTCGCTGGAATAGTTGAGCTCGTTCGCACCGAGCTTGCCGAGCCCGAGAATGATCAAGCCGGAATCGTGCTCGGGCCGAGCCGTGTCCGCGAGCTCGATGGCGCCGGTGCGGGCCGCCTCGCGCAGGACGCCGGCCGCGGCGGCCCGCAGGGCCGCGTCGGCGAAGCGGCTGAGCCGGCGCGTGACGGCCTCGAGCGGCCAGAC
The DNA here is from genome assembly GCA_965261585.1 of Alphaproteobacteria bacterium. Lineage (GTDB taxonomy): Bacteria > Pseudomonadota > Alphaproteobacteria > UBA6615 > UBA6615 > CBDHDN01. Next base: position 78,732 of record CBDHDN010000046.1, on the reverse strand, counting down.
CCCCGTGATGTCGGCCAGGGCTACCGTCAGGGCGACGCGCTGCTTGGCCTGGCGCAGGCCCGCCTTCAACGGGCCGAGGCCGGCCGCGGTGTCGATCGTCTCGACCGCGGCGAGGGTCGCGTCATAGGCTGCCCCAGGTCCGTCCCGCAGCAACGCGCAGGCAAACCCAATGTCGCGCACGAGGCAGGTCGACAGGAAGGGGCTGTTGCCGAACACCGCTTCCAGCAGGGCGCGGCGCGCCGGGTCCGCCGCCCAGTCCTGGGCACAGCGAGCCAGGGCGGCGTCTCCGGTTGCCAAGGCCGTGGCCTGCCACTCAGCAAGGCCGGCGGCGGCACGCGCGGCATCGGCCGGGCGCGGCAATGCCAGATCGGCGCCAGGCCAGAAATTCATGGGCTCATACCAATATTCAACGATACTGGGCGGATACTGGCTCGCTTTACCGCGGCAAGCTGGAGCCCTGGAACGGCATGGGGGCGGCCTTGGCGAGCAGGAACGGGGAAGGAAGGCGCCATGGTCCAGGCCCACAAGCGGCCTTTCCAGACGCCAGCCAAGGCCCGCCCGGAGGCCGGGCCGGGCACTGGCGAACGCCAGCATTGCGCCCTGCGCCGGCCGGCCGCGACAGGCCGACGCGGTCGCGTGAAAAGGCCAAATACCGCCAAAAAGCCGTGTAGGCTTGATTTTCGCGCAAAGTGCTGTAAGGGAAGCCCCGGGTCAAGGTCCGCGGTGGGGGGTGTCGCGACCGCAGGGAAGGCAGCCCGGTGATCGCCAGGACCTCCAGAGTCATTGTTCACGTCCTGGCGGCCGCCGTCGTCGGAACCTTATTACTCGCCGGGTTTGCGATGTGGCAGCTCGCGCGTGGGCCGGTCAGCCTCGCGTTCCTGGTGCCCTATGTCGAATCGGCGTTGAGCAACGAGTCCGGGCTGGTTCGCCTGCAGGACACAGTGCTGACATGGGACGGCGAGGAACGCTCGCTGGACGTGCGGGCGATTGGACTGGACTTCCTTGACGCCGACGGGCGACCGTTGGCCCAGGTGCCCGAGGCCTCGATCCGGTTCAGCGCCAGCGCCCTGCTGCGCGGCCTGATTGCCCCGACCAGCCTAGAGGTACGCCGGGCGCGCTTGCGCCTGACCCGCGGCGCCGACGGTGCCGTCGAGTTCGGCGTCGAGAGCCTGGCCGGCGGCAGCGAGCGCACCACTGCGGGCACGATGGCGCCGTTGGTGCGCGAGCTGCTCAATCCGCCGGATCGAGACCGACAGACCGGCTATCTGACCGAGCTCAGGATCGTCGACGCGACGATCGACGTGATCGACCACGCGGCCGGCACGCGCTGGTCGGCGCGGCGCAGCAACATTGCCCTCAGCCGCGACAGCAACGGCATCGTCGCCGATCTCTCGATGGAGGTCGCGGCGGCCGGGCGCTCGGGCATTCTGGCCGCCCGCGGCGCGTTCGACAGCACCCGCGAGACAACGGACCTGGCCGTAACCCTGGTCGGGTTTCCGACCCGCATCCTGACCGAGCTGGAGCCGCGCTTCGCGGCCTTCGACCGCTTCGACATGGCGCTCGATGGGATCGTGACCGCGACGGTCGATCGGGCGATCCGGGTGCAGGCGGCAGCGTTCGATCTGCGCAGTGGTCCGGGGACGATCGACCTGCCGGAGCTGACGGCCGCGCCGGTCCGCGTGGACCGGTTCGCCGCGCGCGGCCGCATCGATCAGAACCTGGCGCGGCTCATCGTCGAGGACGGGCTGATCGAGGTGGATGGGCAGCGCGCCCGCCTCGCGGCGACCGTCGAGCGCGGCGACAGCGGGACCGTCGTCGTTCTCAACGTTGCCGAGCTCATGCCGCCGATGCTGGCCCGGGCGGCGCCGGAGCTGGCCGTCTTCGAGCGCATCGAGATCCACCTCGCCGGCACCGTGCGGATGACGCTGGACGAGAGCGCACGGCTGACCGGGGTGGCGTTCGACGTGGTCGGCGGCGCCGGCCCGGTGACGATCCCCCAGTTCTTCCCCGAGCCCGTGCCCGTGACCAGCCTGGTGGCGCGCGGCCGGGTCGACGGCAACTTCGAGCGGTTCGTGATCGAGGAGGCGGTGCTCACGTCACGCGGCCTGCAGGGGACGGTAAGCGTCGATGCCCAGCGCTCGGGCGAGACGCTGACGATACAGGTCGACGCCGCCGCGAACGACGTGCCGATCGACGATATCGACCCGTTCTGGCCGCGCGGCCTGGAGGAAGACGCGAGGCTGTGGGTCACGCACAATCTGACCGACGGCACCGTGCACCGGGCGACGATCCGCGTGAACGCGATCTCGGACGGCGGCGAGGTGACGGTCACCGGGATCGGTGGCGAGATGGCGTTCAGCGGCGTCTCGGCGCACTACCTGCGCCCCATGGAGCCGGTCGTCGGCGCCGCCGGCAGCGTGACGTTCGACCAGGCCCGCCTCGACATCAATGTCGAGCCGGGGACGGGACGGACGCGCGAGCTGACGGTCGAGGAGGGCCGCGTCAATATCCTGGGCCTCGACGGCGGTGACAAGCGCGCCGATGTCTTGCTGACCGTGGCCGGCCCGGTCCGCGACGCGCTGATCGTCCTGGATCAGGAGCCGCTGCACTATATGCGCGAGTTCGGACTGGACCCGACGCTGGCCGGCGGACAGCAGCGGGCGAACCTGGTGTTCGACCTCCCGCTCAGGCCGGATGCCACGATCGAGGATATCGGTGTCGCCGCGGCCGCCAGCATTGTCGACTTCGCCCACCCGGCCGGTTTCCAGGCGCTGCCGATCAGCGACGGCCGCCTGACGCTTGCCGTCGACAAGACGCGCCTGTCGATCGACGGCCAGCTGCGGCTGAGCGGCATGCCGGTGGAAGTGAGTCAGCTCCTGAACTTCACGCCAGAGGGTGTGACAGACACTCGCTATCAGATCCGCGGCGTGCTCGAGGCCGAGGACCGCCGTCGGCTCGGCATCGGTCTGGGCGAGGTCGTTTCGGGCCCGATCGGTTATGGCCTCGCCTTCACCAGCGCGCCGGATGGGTCCGGCACCGGCAGTGTCGAGCTCGACCTCAGTGCCGCGGCGATCGATGTTGCGCCGTTCGACTGGCGCAAGCCGGCCGGCCTGGCGACGCGCGGGTTCGTCGAGTTCCAGGTCCACGCCGACGCGCCGCCGGAGATCACGCGCTTCGACGTCCAGGCGCGCAACATGGTCGCCGTCGGCAGCCTGACGTTGCGCGAGGTCGCCGGCGCCACCGTGCCGGCGCGGCTGACCTTCGAACGCCTGATCTTCGACGAGAGCGACCTGTTCGGCACCATCGACTGGGCGCCCGACGGCACGCTGGACGTGCGGGTCGGCGGCAACGCCCTGGATCTGCGCCGCGTCATCGCCGCTGGCCTGGACAGCGAAGATGGCGGCGCCAAGGGCCCGGGCCTGCGCGTCACGATCAGCGAAAGCGCGCCGCTGCTGTCGCTGCGGCTTGGCCAGCTGACGCGCCTGCACAACGTCGTCGCTCGCATGGAGCATGACGGTACCGTATGGCGCAACGCATTGGTGATCGGCGTCCTCGGCAATGACGGCGGGGCGGTCGATATCCGGCTCACCGACAAAGGCACGTCGCGCACTCTCGTCGTCGGGGCCGACAACGCGGGGGCGGTGATCAGCGCACTCGGTTGGACGGAGAATCTGCGTGGCGGACGGCTCGACGTCGACGCTCAGATCCTCGACAGCGAGCCGGGCCGGCCGCTCGTCGGCCAGGCCATCGTGCAGGACTTTCAGGTCATCCAGGCACCGGTCCTGGCCCGCCTGCTGACGCTGGCCTCGCTCAGCGCGATCGTCGACACCCTCAACGGCGAAGGCATTGCCTTCGACCGGCTGGTCGTCCCCTTCCGCCTGACCAACGATCGCATCGAGATCAACGACGCGCGCATGCGCGGCTCGGAGCTCGGCATCCTCGCCGGCGGCGAGATCGACCGCTCGGCCGACACGATCGAGCTGTTGGGCGAGGTCGCTCCGGCCTACACGCTGAACAGCCTGCTCGGCCGCATTCCGCTGATCGGCGATGTCTTCACCGGTGGCGGCGACGGTGTGTTCGCGGCTACGTACAAGGTCGACGGCGCGGTCAACGATCCGCGCGTCCTGGTCAATCCGCTGTCGGTCCTGACGCCCGGCTTTACGCGCCGGCTGCTTACCGGTTTCAGCGAATCGCTACCCGACGGCCAGCCGACACGCGAGTTCCAAGAGCCCTGGGAACGCCCCGACCAGTAGCCGCCTGGTGGTTCGATGACTCCGTGCGCCGAATCACGTGACGCTTGGGGTACCCAAGCGTCAGGATCAGACCACTAAGCTAGTTCAGGGGCCGGACGAGCGCGTGGCGCTTGCGGCCGGCCGACAGCTTGATGACGCCGTCGGCGTTCAAATCGGCGAGCCCGATCAGCCGCTCTTCATCTTCGACGACGGTGTCATTGACGCGGCCGCCGCCGCCGCGAACCAGCCGCCGGGCCTCGCCATTGGATGCCGCCAGCCCGGCCCGCGCCAGCAGGACGAAGATCGGAACGCCCGTGGCCAGCTCGCCGCGGTCGACGTCGATGGCGGGGAGATCATCGCCGAGCCGCCCCTGCTCGAACGTCCGCCGTGCCGTCTCGGCAGCCGCTGCGGCGGCCGCGGCGCCGTGGCACAGCGTCGTCGCCTCGGTCGCCAGGATCTTCTTGGCCTCGTTGATCTCGACGCCCGCCAGCGCCTCGAGGCGGGCGATTTCACCCAGCGGCAGCTCGGTGAACTGTCTGAGAAACGTGCCGACGTCGGCGTCGTCCGTGTTGCGCCAGTACTGCCAATAGTCGTAGGGGCTCATGCGATCGGGATTGAGCCACACGGCGCCCGCCGCCGTCTTGCCCATCTTGGCACCCGACGCCGTCGTCAGCAGCGGCGAGGTCAGCCCGTAGAGAGCCCTGTTGTCGGCGCGGCGCGCGACGTCGACGCCGCTGACGATGTTGCCCCACTGGTCGGAGCCGCCCATCTGCAGCAAACAGCCGTGGCGGCGGGCCAGCTCCAGGAAGTCGTAGGCCTGCAGCACCGAGTAGTTGAACTCGAGGAAGGTGAGCGGCTGTTCGCGTCCCAGCCGCAGCTTGACGCTGTCGAATGTCAGCATCCGGTTGACCGAGATGTAGCGGCCGTAGTCGCGCAGGAACGGTATGTATTGGAGCTCGTCCAGCCAGTCGGCGTTGTTGACCAGGATCGCGCCGGTCGGGCCGTCGCCGAAGTCGAGAAAGTTGACGAGCGTCCGCTGGATGCAGGCGATGTTGGCTGCGATCTGGGCATCGCTCAACAGCTGCCGCGCCGCATCCCGGCCGGTCGGGTCGCCGATTTTTGTCGTGCCGCCACCGAGCAGCGCGATCGGGCGGTGCCCAGTGCGCTGGAGCCAGCGCAGCCGCATGATCTGCAGCACATGGCCGATATGAAGACTGTCGGCGGTCGCGTCGAAACCGATGTAGCCGACGACGCAACCGCGGCTCAGGTGTTCATCCAGCGCCTCGAGGTCCGTGCATTGGTGGAAAAAACCACGGTCCTTGATGACGCGGAGGAATTCGGAACGGGGTTGGCCCATCGTCTCGTCGCTCGCCGTCGCGGCGCCTCAGCCCAGGCGCTTGTCCAGATACGCGTCAATGTGCTGCTGCAGCGCGTCCATATGGTCGACATAGTAGTGGGTCGCGCCATCGACGATGCGATAATCGATCACGATTGTCTTCTGCTTGGCGAGGCGCTCGACCAACTGACGCACCGAGTCCTCCGGCACGACCTCGTCCGCCTTGCCATGGATGATGATGCCGGAGGCCGGGCACGGCGCCAGGAACGTGAAATCGTACATACTGGCGGGCGGCGAGACCGAGATGAAACCGGCAATCTCCGGCCGGCGCATCAGCAGCTGCATGCCGATCCAGGCGCCGAAGGAATAGCCGGCGATCCAGCATGTGGTGGCATTGGGGTTGGTCGACTGCAGCCAGTCCAGGGCCGAGGCGGCGTCCGACAGCTCGCCCTCGCCACGGTCGAAGGCGCCCTGGGATCGGCCGACACCGCGGAAATTGAAACGCAGGCAGCAGAAACCGCGGCGGGCGAACGTGTGATAGACGTTGTAGACGATCTTGTTGTTCATCGTGCCGCCGTGCTGCGGGTGCGGTTGCAGCATCAGGGCAATCGGCGCGTTGGGTTCGCGCGCGTGATGATAGCGGCCCTCGATACGGCCCTCCGGGCCGTTGATGATGACCTCAGGCATTCTCTCTCCCGGAGCCGCGACACCGGCCGCGGCACGCCGTGGCGCTATTCCGACTAACGTAGTAGGTTTTGTTCACTAATTCGCCCGGCGATTTGACCGGCCATAGTTGACCAGTTTACTGGGGTACCTTATATGGCAATGATCCAAGCCGACGTGGCTTGGCGAGGGGCAACGGGCTGGTATAGCACAAAGGTCACCATGGTCTTCAAGCGCCTGATCGACGATGTCGATGCCTACTTGGAACGCGACCCGGCGGCCCGGTCGCGCGTGACGATCTTTTTCAGCTATCCGGGACTGCATGCCGTTATCTGGCATCGCGCCGCCCATTGGCTGTGGCAGCGTCGATGGTTCTTCGTGGCCCGTCTCGTGTCCCATTTCAGCCGGTGGGTGACCGGCGTCGAGATCCATCCGGCGGCGCGCATCGGGCGGCGCCTCGTGATCGACCACGGCATGGGCGTCGTCGTCGGTGAGACGGCCGAGATCTGCGACAACGTGACGCTCTACCACGGCGTCACGCTCGGCGGCATCGCGCCGGCCGTGGACAGTGAAAAGCAGAAGCGGACGAAGCGGCATCCGACGATCAGGGATCGTGCGATCGTCGGGTCCGGGGCGCAAGTGCTGGGCCCGATCACGGTCGGTGAGTCGGCGCGCGTCGGCGCCAACGCCGTCGTCGTCAAGGACGTCGCGCCGGGCGCTACGGTCGTCGGCATCCCCGCGAAGCCGATCTATTCACACGAGACCGACGCGACGGACGAGTTCGCCGCCTATGGCACGCCGACGGGCGACCTGCCCGACCCGCTGATGCGCGTCATCGATGGCCTGATGGAGCAGGTCGGCACGCTGCAGGCCCGTGTCGAGGAGCTGGAGCGCGAGCGCGAACCCGATCACAACGCCGACCTCGACCCGGCGAGCGACGCAGCAGGCGGCGAGCGGCCGGCGAAGGCGCCGCTCAGCAGCACCGTCGCCGGCCGGTAAGCAAGGAGTGGTCCCGTGAAGTTGAGCACCAAAGGACGCTATGCGGTCATGGCCATGGTCGATCTGGCGCTCTATGGCACGACCGATCAACCGGTCGCCCTGTCCGATGTCGCCGACCGCCAGGAGATCTCGCTGTCCTACCTGGAACAGCTGTTCGCCAAGCTGCGCCGGGCGGGCCTGGTCACCAGCGTGCGCGGACCCGGCGGCGGCTACATGATGCGCCACGCGGCCGACGCGACGCGCATCTCCGACATCATTCTCGCCGTCGACGAGCCCATTCGCGCGACTCGTTGCGCGCCCGACAGCGCGGCCGGCTGTATCACGAAGGGCAGCCGTTGCCTCACCCACGATTTGTGGGAAGAACTCGGCAACCAGATCCGCCTCTATCTGAGCTCCGTCACCGTGGCCGACGTCGCCGAGCGCCGCGTCCTCGGCACCAGCCGGCTGATGGACAGCCCGGCCATGGCCGCGCAGTAACCCGGACCCCGGCCGATGCACCCGACCTACCTCGACTACAACGCGACAGCGCCGCTGCGCCCGGCGGCAGCGGCGGCGATCGTCGAGGCGCTCGAACGATTTGGCAACGCGTCGTCGGTCCACAGCTTCGGCCGCCAGGCCCGGCGGGCGATCGAGGACGCGCGCGCCGCGGTTGCGGTCCTCGTCGGCGCTGCGCCCGCGCACGTCGTCTTCACGGGCAGCGGTACCGAGGCCAACAACCTGGCCCTCGCCGGTGGTGGCCGGCGCTTGGTCTCGGCGATCGAGCATGACTCGGTCCTGGCGAGCACCGACCGGGACGGCCCGGCGGAACGGATTCCGGTGGACCGGCACGGTGTCGTCGATCTCGCGGCGCTGCCTCGGCTGCTCGACGGTGCCGGCGCACCGGCGCTCGTCTCGGTGATGCTGGCCAACAACGAGACCGGCGTAATCCAGCCGGTCGCGCAGGTGGCCGGGGTGGCCCACGCGCACGGCGCACGCGTCCATTGCGACGCCGTGCAGGCCGCCGGCCGGCTGCCGATCGACATGGCGGCGCTGGGCGCCGACACCCTCAGCCTGTCGGCGCACAAGCTCGGCGGGCCCCAAGGGGTCGGCGCTCTCGTCGTCGCCGAACATGTCGAGTTGATGCCGCTGTTACGAGGCGGCGGGCAGGAGCGGCGGCGGCGGGCCGGCACGGAGAATGTCGCCGGCATCGCCGGCTTCGGTGCTGCGGTTACCGCGGCCATGGCGGACGACACTGGCGCGTTGGCGCGCCTGCGCGACAGGCTCGAGGCACGGCTGCTGACGATCGCGCCGGAAGCGGTGATGCATGGCCGCGCGGCGCCGCGGCTGGCCAACACGAGCTGTATCGGCCTGCCGGGCGTCAGCGCCGAGACCCAGGTCATTGCGCTCGACCTGGCCGGTGTCGCCGTCAGCGCGGGGGCCGCGTGTTCCAGCGGCAAGATGGCGCCGAGCCACGTGCTGCGGGCGATGGGCGTCGATGAGGAGGGCGCGGCCGGCGCCATCCGGGTCAGCCTGGGCTGGCGATCGGCGGCCGGCGATGTCAACCGTTTCGTTGCGGCCTGGACCGACCTGTACACCCGCCTTGGGCGGCGCGCGCCAGCGGCGGCCTAGCAGATGACGGCCAGGAGCGGATGATGGGGGAAATGGCCATGAAAGGCGCAGCGGGGGGGAACGCCCGCGCCAAAGGGGCGCCGGATGCGGTCTATCTCGACTATCAGGCGACGACGCCGGTCGATCCGCGCGTCCTCGATGCCATGCTGCCGTACTTCAGCGAGCTTTTCGGCAACCCGCATTCGCGCCAGCACGCCTTCGGCTGGCAGGCCGAGGACGCGGTCGAGCGGGCCCGGGCCGAGGTCGCCGGCCTGATCGGCGCCAGCGCCCGCGAGATCGTTTTCACGTCCGGTGCGACGGAATCGAACAACCTGGCCATCAAGGGGGCGGCCTGGTTCGCCCGGCGGCACGGCCGCGAAGACCGCAACCACGTGATCACGGCGGCGACCGAGCACAAGTGCGTGCTCGAATCCGCGCGTGCGCTGGAGCGTGACGGCTGTCGCGTCACGGTGCTGCCGGTCGGCGGCGACGGGCATATCGACCTCGACGCGCTGGCCGCGGCAATCGACGACCGCACGATCATCGTGTCGCTGATGGCCGTGAACAATGAGATCGGCGTGATCGCGCCGCTGACCGAGATCGGCCAGCTGTGCCGTGACCGCGGCGTCCTGTTTCACACAGATGCGGCTCAGGCCGTCGGCAAGGTGCCGCTGGACGTCGAGGCGATGCGCATCGACCTGATGAGCATCTCGGGCCACAAGGTCTACGGCCCGAAGGGGATCGGCGCCCTCTACGTGCGGCGGCGACCGCGCGCCCGGCTGGAGCCGCTGATCAGCGGCGGCGGCCAGGAGCGGGGCTTGCGATCGGGCACGCTGCCGGCTCCACTGGTCGTCGGCATGGGCGCCGCCTGCGCGATCGCCGGCCGCGAGCTCGCGGCCGAAGGCGCCCGCCTGCTGGGGCTGCGCGAACGTTTCCTCGCGGCGGTCCGGGCGCGCGTGCCTGCCGTCGTCGTCAACGGCGACTTGGACCGGCGCGTCCCGGGCAACCTCAACCTTGGCTTCGATGGGATCGACGGCGAGGAGCTGCTGATCGCACTCGACGACGTCGCGGTGTCGACCGGCTCGGCCTGCACGTCGGCCAGCGTCGAGCCGTCCTACGTCCTGCGCGCGCTCGGCCTTGCCGATGCACTGGCCGGCGGGTCGGTGCGCATCGGTCTCGGCCGATTCACGACGGCGACCGAGGTCGACTACGCGGCCGGGCGATTGGCGGAGACGGTCGCGCAGCTGCGCGGCGCAACGACAACGGCCGTGGCCGCCGCCGAAACGGCGGCCTGAGGCGCGGCTATGACGGCAATGCAAATGGATTGGGTGCAGTGATGGTTGCGGATACGAGCACGGTCGAACAGGTCAGCGCGGTCGCGGACCGGCCCTACGAATACGGCTTCGTCACCGACGTCGACGTCGAGCTGGCGCCGAAGGGCCTGAACGAAGACATCATCCGCTTCATCTCGGCCAAGAAGGACGAGCCGGAGTGGCTGCTGGCCTGGCGCCTCAAGGCCTATCGCCATTGGCTGAAGATGATCGAGCCGACGTGGGCCAAGGTCGCCTACCCGCCGATCGACTTTCAGGACGCCTACTACTACGCCGCGCCGGTGCAGAAGGACGGGCCGAAGTCGCTCGATGAAGTCGACCCGAAGCTGTTGGAGACGTACGAGAAGCTGGGCATCCCCCTGCGCGAGCAGGAGCTGCTGGCCGGTGTCGCCGTCGACGCCGTGTTCGACAGCGTCTCGGTGGCGACCACCTACAAAGCCAAGCTCGAGGAACAGGGCATCATCTTCTGCCCGATCTCCGAGGCCGTGCAGAACCATCCGGAGCTGGTGCGCAAGTATCTCGGCTCGGTCGTGCCCTATTCCGACAATTTCTATGCGACGCTCAACAGCGCCGTGTTCACCGACGGCTCCTTCGTCTACGTGCCCAAGGGCGTGCGCTGCCCGATGGAGCTCAGCACCTACTTCCGCATCAACCAGAAGAACACGGGCCAGTTCGAGCGCACGCTGATCATCGCCGATGCCGGTAGCCATGTGAGCTACCTCGAAGGCTGTACGGCGCCGATGCGCGACGAGAACCAGTTGCATGCCGCGGTCGTCGAGCTGATCGTGCTGGACGATGCCGAGATCAAGTACTCGACGGTGCAGAACTGGTACCCCGGCGACGAGCAAGGGCGCGGCGGGATCTACAATTTCGTCACCAAGCGCGGCGCCTGCCGCGGCCGCAACTCGAAGATCTCCTGGACCCAGGTGGAGACCGGCTCGGCGATCACCTGGAAGTATCCGAGCTGCATTCTGCAGGGCGACAATTCACGCGGCGAGTTCTATTCGGTGGCCATCACGAACAACTGCCAGCAGGCCGACACCGGCACGAAGATGATCCACATCGGCCGCAACACGACGTCGCGCATCATTGCCAAGGGCATCGCTGCGGGCCGCTCGGACAGCACCTATCGCGGTCTCGTGCGCATGCAGGCGAAGGCAACCGGCGCGCGCAACTACACCCAGTGCGACAGCCTGCTGATCGGCAACGCCTGCGGCGCCCACACGGTGCCCTATATCGAAACCGCGAACCCGTCGGCGCAAATCGAGCACGAGGCGACGACCAGCAAGATCAGCGACGATCAGCTGTTCTATTGCCGCCAGCGCGGCCTCTGTGACGAGGACGCGGTGTCGCTGATCGTCAACGGCTTCTGTCGCGAAGTGTTGCAGACGCTGCCGATGGAATTCGCCGTCGAGGCACAGAAACTGGTCGGCATCAGCCTCGAAGGCAGCGTCGGCTAGCAGAACACAAAACACGAGGGAAGGCTGGTACCAAAACATGGCGTTACTGGAGATCAAGGACCTGCATGCCAGGGTCGACGGACAGCAGATCCTCACCGGGATCGACCTGACGATCGCGCCGGGCGAGGTCCATGCGGTGATGGGGCCGAACGGCTCGGGCAAGAGCACATTGTCCTACGTGCTGGCCGGCCGCGACGGCTACGAAGTGACGGGCGGCAGCGTGCTGTTCGACGGCCGCGATCTGCTGGCCATGGCAGCCGACGAGCGCGCCCGCGCCGGCGTGTTCCTGGCCTTCCAGTACCCCGTGGAGATCCCCGGGGTGCCAGGCCTCACCTTCCTGAAGACGGCGCTCAACGCCGTGCGCAAGAACCGTGGCGAGGCGGCGCTCGATGCCATCGAATTCCTGAAGTTCGTGCGCACGAAGGCGCGGGCCCTGGACATCGACGACGCGATGCTGAAGCGGCCCGTCAACGTCGGCTTCTCAGGCGGTGAGAAGAAGCGCTACGAGGTGCTGCAGATGGCGGCGCTCGAGCCGCGGCTGGCGATCCTCGACGAGACCGACTCCGGGCTGGACATCGACGCCCTCAAGGTCGTCGCCGACGGCATCAACGCGATGCGCGACGGCAACCGAGGCATGCTCGTGATCACCCACTACCAGCGTCTGCTGGACTACGTCGTCCCGGATCGCGTGCATGTGCTGACCCACGGCCGGATCGTGCGTTCCGGCGGCACCGAGCTCGCGCTCGCGCTCGAGGAGAAGGGCTATGGCCCGTTCCTCGGCGCGGCGGCCTGAGCGCATGCCCGTCAGCGCAACCGCCGTGCCGCCGTTCACCGAGGAACGCGGCGCCGTCACCCGGTCACTCGCCGGCGCCGACTTGGACTGGCTGCGGGCGCTGCGGACCCGCGGCCTGGCACGCTACGAGGCCGACGGCTTGCCGACGGCCAAGACCGAGGCCTGGCGCTACACCAACCTGAACCGGCTGACCGAGGCCGGCTATGTGCCGGCCGAGCTGGCGCCGGCGGCGGCGGTCGACGGCGTGCCGCTGTCGGTGCCGGTGCTGGACGGCTACACCGTCGTCTTCGTCAATGGCCGCTTGCGCGCCGACCTGTCGCGCATGGCCGACCTGCCCCGCGGCGTCCGCGTTGCCGGGCTCGGCGATGTCATCGAGCACGACCCGGCGGCGGTTCAGCCCCACCTCGGCAGCGTCGCGGCGCTGGAGGGCATGCCGCTGGCCGCGCTCAACACCGCCTACCTGGCGGACGGGCTGTTCCTGCATGCCGCGGCGGGCGTCGTGCTTGACCGCCCCGTGCATGTCATCTCGATCGGTGCCGGCGGCGCACCGGCCGTCGTCTTCCAGCCACGCCACCTCGTCGTGCTCGAGGCCGGGGCGGCCGCCACACTCGTCGAGACCCACGTCGGTTCGGGCGCGTACTTCGCCAATTCGGTCGCCGAGCTGATCATCGGCGAGGGCGCGGCACTGAGCCACTGCAAGCTGCAGGACGAGGCGCCGGCGGCCGTGCACCTGTCGGCGGCGTTGGTAGATCTGGCGCCCCGCGCGGGCTATGACGCATTCACGTTGCAGCTCGGAGCCGCGCTGGCGCGGCAGGAGGTGCGGGTGCATATCGGCGGCCGTGAGGCCGACGTGCGGCTTGCCGGCGTCACTCTGGCGACGGACGGCCAGCACATGGACACGACGACCCTGGTCGACCATGCGGCGACGGCCGGCCGGTCGCGGCAGACGTTCAAGATCGTGCTCGACGGCGCCGCCCGCGGCGTCTTTCAGGGCAAGGTGCTGGTCCGGCCGGAGGCGCAGAAGACCGACGCGCACCAGCTCAACCGCAACCTGCTGCTGTCGCCGCGGGCCGAGGTCGACGCCAAGCCCGAGCTCGAGATTTACGCCGACGACGTGAAGTGCAGTCACGGCGCCGCCACCGGCGCGTTGGACGAGGACGCTCTGTTTTACCTGATGAGCCGCGGTATCCACGCCGACGACGCCCGGCGCATGCTCGTCGAGGCATTCCTGACCGACGTCCTGGACGGGATTGCCCTGGTCGCCGTGCGTGAGGCCTACACGGGCGCGCTGCAGGCGCGGCTCGGCGGCATCGGGCCGACGGCGGTCGTGCAATGACCGGCGCCGCAACCAATGCCGCCGTGGCCATGGCGCAGGCGCCGTACGACGTCGAGCGCGTCCGGGCGGACTTCCCGATCCTCGGGCGTAAGGTCCACGGCAAGCCCCTCGTCTACCTCGACAACGCCGCCTCGGCCCAAAAGCCGCGCCTTGTGATCGATGCGGTGCGTCGGGTCTATGAGCAAGAATACGCGAACGTCCATCGCGGCCTGCATTTCCTCAGCGAGCGGGCGACCGCGGCCTACGAGGAGGCGCGCGAGAAGGTGTGCGGCCTGATCAACGCCGGCGCCAGCCGCGAGATCATCTTCACGCGCAACGCCACGGAAGCGATCAACCTGGTCGCCGCCAGCTATGGCCGGACGTTCCTGCAGGCCGGCGACGAGATCATCATCTCCGAGCTGGAGCACCACTCGAACATCGTGCCCTGGCAGATGTTGCGCGACCAGAAGGACCTAGTGCTGAAAGTCTCGCCGATCAGCGACGACGGCGAGCTGATCCTGCCGGCGTTCGAAGCGCTGCTCGGCCCGCGCACGAAGCTGGTCGCGGTCGCCCATGTCTCGAACGTGCTCGGCACGATCCTGCCGGTCGGCGAGATCATCCGTCTGGCCCACGCCGTCGGGGCGGTCGTCCTGCTGGACGGCTGCCAGGCGGTCAACCACATGCCGGTCGACGTCCGCGCGCTGGACTGCGATTTCTACGCGTTCTCCGGCCACAAGCTCTACGGCCCGTCTGGCATCGGCGTGCTGTATGGCCGAGAAGCGCTTCTGGACGCCATGCCGCCCTACATGGGCGGCGGCGACATGATCCGCACCGTCACGTTCGAGCGCAGCACCTGGGCGCCGCTGCCGCACAAGTTCGAGGCCGGCACGCCGTCGATCGCCCAGGCGATCGGGCTGGGCGCGGCGGTCGACTATGTCTCGGCGCTCGGCCTCGCCGCCATCGCCGAACACGAGCGCCACGTGCTGACATACGCGACCCAGCGGCTCGCCGCGGTGCCGGACCTCCAATTCATCGGCACGGCGCCGGCGAAGACCAGCGTCATCTCGTTCACCTTGGGCACGGTGCATCCGCACGACATCGCGACGATCGTCGATCGCGCCGGCGTCGCCGTGCGGGCCGGCCATCATTGCGCCCAGCCGCTGATGGGGCGGTTCGGCGTGCCGTCGGTGACGCGAGCCTCGTTCGGCCTCTACAATACCCGCGCCGAGATCGACGTGCTGGCGACGGCCCTGGAAGGTGTGCAGGAGATGTTCGCGTGATGGACGATCTGCGCGAGCTGTATCAGGAGGTCATCCTCGACCACGGCAAGAACCCGCGGAACTTCCGCCATCCGGCCGACGCCAACCGCGCCGTCCGCGGCAGCAACCCGCTGTGCGGCGATCAGCTGACGGTCTATCTGAGGCTGGGCGAAGACGGCGTCGTCGAGGATCTGGCGTTCGAGGGCAAGGGCTGCGCGATCTCCATGGCCTCGGCGTCGATGATGACGGAGATGGTGCGCGGCATGACGATCGCCAGGGCGCGGGCCCTGTTCGAGACGTTCCACAAGATGGTGACCGGCGAGACGCCAAAGGACGGCGCCGACGATGGCAACCTTGAAAAGCTGCGGGTGCTGTCCGGCGTGCGCGACTTCCCTATGCGGGTCAAGTGCGCGACCCTGGCCTGGCACGCGCTCAACGCCGGGTTCATCGGCGAAACGAACGTGACGACGGAATAGGTCCCGATGATCGACGACGACCGCACGCTCGCCGACTTCATGCCGGGCGCCGCCGCGCCGGGGGATGACGCCGTCGCCCACGCCGGCACGCCGCTCGCGCCGGGCCGTCCGGTGGCTTCGGCGGAGGCTGTTGTCGAGGCGCTAAAGACCGTCTACGACCCCGAGATTCCGGTGAATATTTACGATCTCGGGCTAATCTATGACCTCAAAGTGGCAACCGATGGCGCGGTTTGTGTCGAGATGACGCTGACTGCGCCGGGCTGCCCGGTCGCCAATTTGATCCCCAAGCAGGTGGCCGATGCGGTCGCCGGCGTTGATGGGACCGGGGCGGTCGAGGTGCGGCTGGTCTGGGACCCGCCGTGGACCAAGGAGCGCATGTCTGAGGAAGCCCTGCTGGCCCTTGACATGTTTTAGAATTGGCCGAGTTCCTGAAGGACGCCAGACGCATCTAATGATCGGCACGAGACAATGAGCGCACCCATCCTGACCCTGACAGAAGCGGCCGCGACGCGGGTTCGGGCGCTGGTCGGACGCGCCGATAAGCCGGTTCTGGGCTTGCGCGTCGGCATCAATGCGCGCGGCTGCTCGGGCCTCAGCTACGTCGTCGAATACGCCGAGGAACAGCGGGCCTACGAGGAGGTTGTCGAGGACAAGGGGGTCAAGATCTTCATCGACCCCGCAGCCACGATGTTCCTCATCGGCTCGGAGATGGACTACCAGGAGGACAAGTTCCAATCGGGGTTCACGTTCGCCAATCCGAACGAGAAGGGCCGCTGCGGCTGCGGCGAGTCCTTCCACGTCTGAGCGGCATCGGGCTTCGGCCGATCGCACCTGCTGAGGTTAGACGATGCCCAAGATGACCTTCATTGAGCCCGATGGGACTCGCCGCGAGGTTGACGCGCCGCTCGGCCTCTCGGTTCTGGAGATCGCGCACCGCAACGATGTCGACATCGAGGGCGCGTGCGAGGGCTCGCTCGCCTGCTCGACCTGTCACGTGATCGCCGAAGCGGACTGGTTCGACCGCCTGGACGAACCCAGCGAGGACGAGGAGGACATGCTCGACCTCGCGTTCGGCCTGACCCGGACGTCGCGCCTGGGCTGCCAGATCATCATCACAGAAGACCTCGACGGCCTGACCGTGCGCCTGCCCGCCGGCGTCCACAACATGCTGCTGGAATAGCCCGGCTCACGTGAGGCTCACGTCGTGATCCCGCTCGCCGCCCCGGATAGTCTGTTCGCCCGGCTGCGCGGCGCTTGTGGCGGCAGCTGGGCCGCCTATGTCGAGCACGCCTTCGTGCGCCAGCTCGCCGCCGGTACGCTGGCGGAGGCATGCTTCCGCCGCTATCTGGTGCAGGACTATCTGTTCCTGATCCACCTCGCCCGTGCCTATGCGCTGGCCGCCTACAAGGCGGAGGACCTGGCCGACATGCGCGGTGCGACGGCCGGGGCGGCGGCGATCCTCGACACCGAGATCAGCCTGCACCTCGCATTCTGCGATCGCTGGGGCCTGAGCGAGCACCAGATCGTCGCCGTGCCCGAGGCGCCGCAGACCATGGCCTATACCCGCTATGTCCTGGAGGCCGGGCTGCGCGGCGACGTGCTCGACCTCTACGTGGCGCTGGCGCCGTGCGTCGCCGGCTATGCCGAGATCGGCACGAGGCTGGCCGCCGACCCGGCCACGGTGCGCGCCGGCAACCCGTACGACGAATGGATCGCCATGTATGTCGGCGATGCGTACCAGCAGGTCGCCCGCGACCACGTTGCCCAGCTCGACGGGCTGTGGCGGTCCCGCGCCGGCGGCGCCCGCTGGGACGCCCTCGCCCGCATTTTCGACCAGGCAACGCGCCTCGAGGCCGACTTCTGGCAGATGGGCCTGGACGAGGCCGCCGGCGAACACTTGGTGCCGTAGATTTCCCCGCCGCCAGCCAGCCGCCAACTCACATCAGCAGGTGCGCTGCGGACACCGAATGTGCTTCCTTGAGCTGCCAGCGCTTCGGCGGCGGGCGACTGACCGGCCGGCGGAGCCCTCGAGCGAGACAGGAACAAGGAGCCGACCGATGCGTTACCCACGAGCCGAGTGTTGTCGCCGGGCCGTCATGGCCATCCCCGTCGTCGTTGCCCTCGCCGCCTCAGGCGCCGCGGCGCAGGACCTGCGCGCCACGGACTCCGCCGGCAACCTGCGGGCCTTCGTCGGCCTGAGCACCGACGATTCCGGCCTGATCGCGCTGTACAACGCCGGCGGCCGGGACACCGTGGAACTGTTCAGCGACGACGCGGGCGGCACCATCCTGTTGCGCAACAGAGGCGGCGAGGCGACGGTCTCGCTGGCCAACGGAGAGACCGGCGGCGACTTGTTCCTGGCCGACGCCATGGGCCAAACCAGGGCGTCCATCGGCCTGAGCGATGAGGGCAACGGGCTGATCGAGCTCAGCGGCAGCAACGGCGAGGACACGGTCGAGCTGTTCGCCGACGAGGATGGCGGCAACGTGTTCATCCGCGGCACCGACGGCACGACGACGGGCTCGCTGACCGCCGGCGATACCGGTGGCGACTTGAGCCTGAGCGATACCAGCGGCATCCGCCGCGCCTTCATCGGCGTCGCCGACGACGGCAGCGGCCTGATCCAGCTCTACGACGCGGCCGGTGAGGATCCGATACAGCTGTTTGCCGACGACGAGATCGGCGGCGCCATGTTCATCGGCGACGCGGCCGGCACCACCCGCGCCTTCATCGGCGGCGAATCCGGCGTCGTCGAGGTCCGCGACGCCGACGGTACGGCGGTCGTGCCATGGCGAACGACGAAGACGGCGGCCTCCTGTCCGTTGCGGATCCCGACGGCGAGACCAAGATCGGCCTCTACGTCAACACCGACGGCAATGGCGTGATACGCCTGAACGGCGAGCCCGTCGGCGACCTGGCTGAGGTGTACGCGCTCGAGACGAGAACCAACATGGTCCCCGGGACCGTCGTCGCAATGCATCCATCCGGCCGCGGCTTGCAGCCGGCAGGCGGCGCCTACGACCCCACCGTCGTCGGCGTCATCAGCGGCGCCCAGGGGCTCGACGCGGCGCTGACGATCGGCTCGCGCGCCGACGGGTCGAGCGATCTGCCGGTGGCCATGACCGGCCGCGCCTATGTCAGGGTCGCCGCGGCCGGCGGGCCGATCAAGGTCGGTGACTTGCTGGTCGCCGCGGACGAGCCCGGCCTCGCCATGCGGGTCGACGACCGGTCCCGCGCGCTTGGCGCCGTCATCGGCAAGGCCTTGGAGAACTACGTGCCCGCGGCCGACCGCGAAGGCTACTTGCTGATGCTGGTGATGCGCCTGTAGGCCCAGCTGCCGTGCGGCGGCACGCTTGCGGATGCGCCCGGCGGACGTATAGTGCGCGCCCATGAACTCGCTCGGTCTCTATAAGGCACCAGCCGACACGCGGGTCGTCGTCGCCATGTCGGGCGGTGTCGACAGCTCGGTCACCGCGGCGTTGCTGCATGAGCAGGGCTATGACGTCGTCGGCGTTACCCTGCAGCTCTACGATCACGGCCAGGCGGTCGGCCGCGCCGGCGCCTGCTGTGCCGGCCAGGACATCTACGACGCCCGCCGGGTCGCCGACCGTCTGGCGGTCCCGCACTACGTCCTGGACTACGAGGCGCGGTTCCGGGCCGAGGTGATCGACACCTTCGCCGACGCCTATGCGCGCGGCGAGACACCGATCCCGTGCGTGACCTGCAACCGCACCGTCAAGTTCCGAGACCTGTTGGCGACGGCGCGCGAGCTCGGTGCCGATGTGCTGGCGACGGGACACTACGTGCAGCGCGTTTTGGGCGCCGATGGGCCGGAGCTGCACCGGGCCGTCGACGAGGGCCGCGATCAGAGCTATTTCCTGTTCGCGACGACGGTGGAGCAGCTGGCAATGCTGCGCTTCCCGCTCGGCGGGCTGGACAAGGCGGCGGTGCGGGCGCGGGCGCGCCGCCTCGGCCTCGGCAATGCCGAAAAGCCCGACAGTCAGGACATCTGCTTCGTGCCGGACGGCGACTACGCGCGCATCGTAGCACGGCTACGGCCCGAGGCCGCGGAGCCCGGCGACATCGCCCATGTCGACGGCCGCATCCTTGGCTGGCATCGGGGCATCGCCCACTACACGGTGGGCCAGCGTCGCGGGCTCGGCATCGGCGGCGTCGATGCCCGGCCGGGCACGGACGCCGAGGCGCTCTATGTCGTGCGCATCGACGCTGCGGCGCGCCGTGTCGTCGTCGGGCCCAAGGCGGCCCTGGCGGTCGACCGGATCGTCGTCGGCGACGTCAACTGGCTGGCCGGCCCGCCGCCGGCGACCGGCCTGGCGACCACAGTCAAGCTGCGCTCGGCCCAGGCGCCGGCCGCCGCGACCGTTTACCCCATTGCAGAGAGCGCGGCCGAGGTCGCCCTGGCGGCACCGCAGCTCGGCATCGCCCCGGGCCAGGCGGCGGTGTTCTACGCCGGTGAGCGGGTGCTCGGCGGCGGCTGGATTCGGCGCCGCGACAGGGCTGCGCAGACCGATAAGGCGGCGGCGCGGGCGGCGTGATCGGGCGCACCGGCACCGCCTTGACAGCCCCTTGGGCGGCTGCCTATATCCGAAACTTACCGTCGGGCACTGTTCGTGGGCGGCGACCCCGTGCGGCGGCGTAGCTCAGTTGGTTAGAGCACCGGACTCATAAGCCGGGTGTCGTTGGTTCGAATCCAACCGCCGCTACCAAGATAAGAACGGCCGGGCCCATCGAGGCCCGGCCGCTGCTTTTCCGCCGCCGAATAGGGCTGCGTCGCTAGCGTTTCTCGACGAGGACCGGCTCGCCGGAACCCGGCTTGCCGTCGCCGTCGGGGCCGTCCTTGGCGGGACCACGCGGCTTGCGTGGCCGTTTCGGTTCCGTCTTGTCCTGGCGCACGGCGAAGGCGAGGCCGCCGCCGTCAACCGTGACCTGCACGGTGCCGCCCTTTTCCAGCTTGCCGAACAGCAACTCATCGGCCAGCGGCTTCTTGATGTGCTCCTGGATCACCCGGGCCAGCGGCCGCGCGCCGAACGCCGGGTCGTAGCCGCGCTTCGACAGCCACTCGTGCGCCGCTTCGTCCAGCTCGATCGACACGTTGCGATCGCTGAGCTGCGCCTCGAGCTGCATGATGAACTTGTCGACGATGCGCGAAATGACTTCGGGCTCCAGGCTGTTGAAGGCAATGACGCTGTCGAGCCGGTTGCGAAACTCCGGCGTAAACATCCGGTTGATCGCTTCCTCGTCGTCGCCGGTGCGCGCCTCATTCTTGAAGCCCATGGCCGGCTTGGCGAACTCGGTCGCACCGGCGTTGGTCGTCATGATCAGGATGACGTTGCGGAAGTCTACGGTCTTGCCGTTGTGGTCGGTCAGCTTGCCGTGGTCCATCACCTGCAACAGGATGTTGAACAGGTCGGGATGTGCCTTCTCGATCTCATCGAGCAGCAGGACCGAATGGGGGTGCTGGTCGATCGCGTCGGTCAGCAGCCCGCCCTGGTCGAAGCCGACATAGCCGGGCGGCGCGCCGATCAGCCGCGATACCGAGTGCCGCTCCATGTACTCCGACATATCGAAGCGCTTCAGGCTGATGCCCAGCGAAATCGCCAGCTGGCGCGCGACCTCGGTCTTGCCGACGCCGGTCGGGCCGGAGAACAGGTACGAGCCGATCGGCTTCTCCGGCTCGCGCAGGCCGGCCCGGGCCAGCTTGATGGCGCTGCACAGCGAATCGATCGCCTTGTCCTGGCCGAACACCATGGTCTTCACGTCGCGTTCCAGATTGAGCAGCGACTTCTTGTCGTCGCGGCTCACGGATTTCGGCGGGATGCGGGCGATCTTGGCGACGACGGCCTCGATGTCCTTGACCGAGATCGTCTTCTTGCGCTTCGACGGGGCCACCAGCATCTGTGCCGCGCCGACCTCGTCAATCACATCGATCGCCTTGTCGGGCAGCTTGCGGTCGGAGATGTAGCGGGCCGCCAGCTCGACCGCGGCGCGGATCGCGTCCTCGGTATAGCGGACCAGGTGGTGCTTCTCGTAGTAGGGCTTCAGCCCGCGCAGGATCTTGACGGTGTCCTCGACCGATGGCTCGTTGATGTCGATCTTCTGAAAGCGGCGGACGAGCGCCCGGTCCTTCTCGAAGTAGTTGCGGTATTCCTTGTAGGTGGTCGAGCCGATGCAACGCATCGTGCCGCTGGCGAGCGCCGGCTTCAGCAGGTTCGATGCGTCCATGGCGCCGCCCGACGTCGCCCCGGCACCGATCACGGTGTGGATCTCGTCGATGAACAGGACGCCGCCCGGCGTCGCCTCGAGCTCGGCGATCACCGCCTTCAGCCGCTCCTCGAAATCGCCGCGGTAGCGGGTTCCGGCGAGCAGCGCCCCCATGTCGAGGGCGAAAATCGTCGAATCGAGCAGCACCTCGGGCACCGCGCCCTCGACGATGCGACGGGCCAGGCCTTCGGCGATGGCGGTCTTGCCGACACCGGATTCGCCGACAAACAGGGGGTTGTTCTTCTGTCGGCGACACAGAATCTGGATCGTCCGCTCGACCTCGGCGACGCGGCCGATCAAGGGGTCGATGCGGCCCGCGACGGCCTTTTCGTTGAGGTTCACGCAATAGGCCGTGAGCGCCTCGCTGCCCTTCTTGACGTCGTTCTCGGCCGCCGCCTCGTCCTCCTCGGCCCCCAACGGCGCCGCCGCGGTCTCGCCGCCCGGCACCTTGGCGATGCCGTGCGAGATGTAGTTGACGGCGTCGAGGCGTGTCATGTCCTGCTGCTGCAGGTGGTAGACGGCGTGGCTCTCGCGCTCCGAGAACAGGGCGACCAGCACGTTGGCGCCGGTCACCTCCTCGCGGCCCGACGATTGCACGTGGATCGCCGCGCGCTGCAGCACCCGCTGGAAGCCTGCCGTCGGCTTGGCGTCGTCCAGCCGCATCGTGATCAGGCCGGACAGTTCGTTGTCGACATAGTCGGTCAGCTCACGCCGCAGCCGCTCCAGCTCGACCCCACACGCGCGCAGCACGGCGACCGCATCCTGGTCGTCGTTGAGCGCCAGCAGCAGGTGCTCAAGGGTGGAATACTCATGCCGACGTTCATTGGCGAGCGCGAGCGCCCGATGCAATGTCTGCTCCAGATTATGTGAGAGCATTCCCACGTTATCCCACCTTACTCTTTTTCAAGCGTGCACTGCAGCGGGTGCTCGTGCTTGCGGGCAAAGTCTATCACCTGGGTGACCTTAGTCTCGGCCACCTCGTAGGTGAAGACGCCGCAAACGCCGACGCCGCGCTGATGAACGTGAAGCATGATGCGGACCGCCTCTTCCTGGGGTTTGCCGAAGAACCGCTCAAGGACGTGCACGACGAACTCCATCGGCGTGTAGTCGTCATTGAGCATCAACACCTTGTACATCGACGGCTTCTTCGTCTTGGCACGCGTCCGCGTTGCGACCCCGGTCTGCGAGCCGTTTTGTCCGCCACCGTTCTCGTTGTCGTCCTTCATCGTCATCCCGTCGTGCTCACCATCCATGATATTGGATAGCCGCCGGAACCGAAAAGACTTTCCGCATGACAGTGCCGTGAGTCCCACAAATGACCCGCCGTCGGGCCACAGAGTGCCCCAAACAGAGCACCGTTGGAACGACAAAGAGAGGGAGACCTGGCACACAACAAAAAGCCCGGTAGCGGGCGCTACCGGGCCAAGGGCCTTGCGGCGTGGTGCCGGGTCAGGCGATGCCGGGCTTCGCCAGCTTTTCGAACGCAGCGGTCGCGCGCGCGCCGAGCGGCCCGAAGGCCTCGTTGGCGACCCTCATTGACAATTCCTGCAGGCGGGCGCTCTCGTTGAAGAAGCCGCTCAGGCTCGCCTTGGCCCAATCCGACTGGAGCTGCACGACCTCGTGCAGGCTCTTCGCACCGAACACCTGCTTCGCGGTCGCCATGTTGTCCTCGACCGAGTTCTGGGCGAGGCTCGTGACGGCCCGGCCAAGATCCTCGGCGCCCCTGGTGAAGACGTCGCTGGAGGCGATAACGGCGTCGATCGTCTCCTTGTTGAACTCGGCGACCTCGTCATAGCCGGTAAAGGTAAACGTGCCGACCTTCTCAACCTGCTCCTTCGTCATATTCACATATTGCTCGTAGCCCTTCGCCGCGGCGTCGGTGCTCGCCTTGACGGCGGTGTCGACGGCCGCGCGACCGGCGTTGACCGCGCTCTCAAACCGCTCGGTCGCGGCGTCCTTCGCCCCCGCGCTCTTCTTGGCAGTCGTCATATCTCGTTCGCTCCTTGTCGATGGGGCGGCCGGTGCCACCCGCTGATGGTTAAGGCAATCGCATGTTTGCTGCATCGCAGCATGGCACTGATATGGCTCTCTATATGGGGTTTGTCAACAGCATTTGTGCGGTGCACAAAACGTGTGTGCAACGCATTGCGAGGCGGCGGTCAGCCGGTCAGAACGCCAGCTGCGGGCCGATCAGGCCGTCGCCGGCCCGGTTGACCTGCAGGAGGAACAGTCCGTCGCAGCGCTCCAGCGGGCGTGCGGCCCGCAACGGCACGCCGGTCCGGTCGAGCTCTAGAAGAAGCGCGGGGAAGCGCAGCCGAGCGTGGTCGCGTTGCGGATGCAGGTACGCGGCATAGTAGAATTGACCGCCGATACAGCTCGCCGCCAGCCAGTAGTACTCGTCGCTGGGCAGACGCTGGCCGCCCGAGGTACCGGCAAAAGCGCCGTCGGCGGTGACGGCGGCGCGGAGTGCCCCGGCCTGCTCGGCGGTCAGGGCGACCCGGTCGGCGACGACTGCCCACGGACCGAGTGGCGCGGCAAGCGACAAGCGCGATAGATCGCCGCGGCGACCCCGGGCCTGGGCTGTCAGCGAGGCGCCGCCCGCCGGGCCGAAGACGATGTCGTAGCCGCGTATCTGCTGCTCGAAATCGCCGTTGTAGATCAGGCGGAAGGTGTCCGGGCCATCTGGCGTGCAGGCCACCCGGACATCGGCCGCGGCGGCATAGCTGAACCAGGTCAGCTTGGTTCCCACAGGCGTCTGGGCCGGGCCGCGATAGGCGCAAGCGACCAGCACCAGGGCAGCGCCCACGGTGGCCATTGCCTTAGCCGATGTAATAATCATTTGTAATATGGTTAAGCGAATCCATGATTAACCTAACATTAAGAGAAGTTTCTATAGACATGAAACCAAATTTCGAGCTAATATCACTTCGATTCGACTGCGATATCTTGGGTAGCGGGGGAATCTGGTCTTTGGTGGGGACTTCCTTGCAAGCAGTACGGTTAATGGCCACACGGTCAGCGGCCATACGGTCATTGGCCAAGCGACGTCCGGTCCTGGGCTTCGGACGGGCGATGCTGGGCGCTGTGGCCATGCTCGCCGTGGCAACCATGGCGAACACGGCTCAGGCCAAGTACGCCGCCATCGTTCTCGACGCAGACGACGGCACGATACTGCATTCGGTTAACGCGGACACGCGGAATTTCCCGGCCTCGTTGACCAAGATGATGACGCTCTATTTGACGTTCGAGGCGTTGGACAGTGGCCGTCTGAAGCTCGACCAGACACTCAAGGTCTCGCGCACCGCCGCCGGGCGGTCGCCGTCGAAACTGGGCCTCAAGTCGGGCCAGACCATCACCGTCGAGCAGGTCATCCTGGCGTTGGTCGTGAAGTCGGCGAACGACGCCGCCACGGTGATCTCCGAGGAGCTCGGCGGCACGGAGCGCGAATTCGCCAAGATCATGACGAAGCGCGCCCGTGAGCTGGGCATGAGCCGAACGACGTTCCGCAACGCGTCGGGCCTGCCGAACCGGGGCCAGCTGAGCACCGCGCGCGACATCGCCATATTGTCGCGGGTGCTGATCGACGATTTCGGCCACTACTATCATCTGTTCGGTACGCAGAAGCACCGCTATGCCGGTCGCGCCTATCGGAGCCACAATCGAATGCTGACCCGCTACGACGGCGTCGACGGCATCAAGACCGGCTACATCCGCGCCTCCGGCTTCAACATCGCCGCCTCCGTCGAGCGCGACGGCCACCGGCTGATCGGCGTCGTCTTCGGCGGCCGCACGGCGAAGTCGCGCGACCGCCAGATGGCAAAACTGTTCGACAACGCGTTCCGCGCGATCGCGGCGCGGGCCACGGTCACGGCGCGCCCGCTGCGGAAGCCGACGGTACCGCCACGCCCGGGCACGATCCTGGCCACGGCAAGCATCGATCAGGACGCCCTGATCGTGACGGCCAGCGGCCCGTCCGAACCCAGCGGCCGGTCCGGACAGTGGGGCATCCAGGTGGGCGCCTTCGGCAATTTCGAGCCGGCCCAAGCGGCGGCCGGGCGGGCGGCGGACCGGCTGCCCAACATACCGCCAGAGGCAACGATCGAAATCCGCCCGGTCGAGAGCAGTGGCCGCGTGCTTTATCGGGCGCGCCTCATGGGGATGAAGGAAGACGCGGCCCGGCGGCTGTGCCGCGAGGTCCGCGGCCGCGGCGGCGAGTGCGGCGTCGTCACACCCAGCGGAAACGTGCAGCTGGCTGCAGCCCGCTAGCCCGCTAGTCCGTGGTTTAGTGGGCTGATTTGCCCGGCGTTTGGGATACTCTAGCCCGTTGTTTGTTCAGTTCGCGCCAATCGGCCGACGTGGTGGCGGCGCCTAAAAGCTCGGCAGGTCCGGCTCCAGGCCGCTCGCCTTGAGCTGCGCCAGCAGTTGTTCGGTCAGCGCGCTGAGCCCGGCCTGATCGCTGGCCTCACAGCGCGCAACCAGGACGTCCTGCGTGTTGGATGCGCGCAGCAGCCACCAGCCGTGCTGGTCGCGCACACGCACGCCGTCGATGTCGTTCATGTCGGCGCCGGCGGCCGCAAGGCGGTCGCGAACTTCCTCGACGATGCGGAACTTGCGTTCGTCGGCGCACGGGAACCGCAGCTCGGGCGTATTGACGACCGGCGGCAGACCATCCAGCAGCGCGGCCAGGGTGCAGCCGCGGCGGTCGAGCAGGGACAGCAGACGGACACCGGCGTAGAGCGCGTCGTCGAAGCCGTAGTAGCGGTCCTTGAAGAAAATATGGCCGGACAGCTCGCCCGCCAGCGGGCTGCCGCATTCGGCCATCTTGTCGCGGATCAGCGAATGGCCGGTCTTCCACATGATCGGCTTGCCGCCAAGCCGCGCGACCTCGTCGAACAACAGCTGGCTCGCCTTCACGTCCGAGACGATCGTCGCGCCGGGCTGGTCC
Source organism: Alphaproteobacteria bacterium (assembly GCA_965261585.1). Lineage (GTDB taxonomy): Bacteria > Pseudomonadota > Alphaproteobacteria > UBA6615 > UBA6615 > CBDHDN01. The sequence goes on along the minus strand of CBDHDN010000046.1, from coordinate 52,054 downwards.
TCCAGCACGTCGCGGGCATAGAGCATCATCAGCTGGTCGGCCCCCAGGATGCGGCCGCGCCCGTCGATCACGCCGATGCGGTCGCCGTCGCCGTCGAAGGCGATGCCGAGCTCGCAGCCCTTGTCGCTGACGACGGCCTGCAGCTGCTCGAGGTTCTTAGCCACGGTCGGGTCGGGATGGTGGTTCGGGAAGGTCCCGTCGATGGTCGCGTTGATGAGGTGATGGTGGCCGGGAATGACGGCGCACAGCCGCTCGGTGATCTCCCCCGCCGCGCCGTTGCCGGGATCCCAGCCGACGGTCGGCACCGAGCCACTCGACTGCAACTCCTCAGCCAGCCGCGCGACGTAGGGCTCGCGTACATCGTGCTCTTCGACAGCGCCGGCGCCGGTCTCGTAGTCGCCCGCCGCGGCGGGCTTGGCGAGCTTCTGGATCTCTTCGCCGAAGAACGGGTCGCCCTTCAGCGTCATCTTGAAACCGTTGTAGTCCGGCGGGTTGTGGCTCCCGGTCACCATGATTCCGGCGTCGGTCTCGAGATGCCAGATCGCGAAGGACAGCATCGGTGTCGGTCCGACCCCGACGCGCCTGACGGTAAGGCCACAGCCAACCAGCCCCTCGACCAGCGCGGCCTGGAGCTCCGGCGAGGTCACGCGGCCGTCATAGCCGACGGCGATGCTGCGGCCACCCTCGCGGACGACGCGGCTGCCGAAGGCCGAGCCGATCGCGTGGGCACCGGCGGCCGAAAGCGTCTCGCCAACGATGCCGCGGATATCGTACTCGCGCAGAGTCGTCGGGTCGAACCGGTGGGCAGCCATCACGCAGTTACCAAATCGGGCTTGGGCACGGCATCCTCCAGCGGACGGACCGCCGGCCGACCGATGCTGGTGTAGTAGAAACCGGCCGCGGCCATTTCTTCGGGTTCATAAATGTTTCGCAAATCGATGAGGACCGGCGATCGCAACATGCGCTTGACGCGCTCCAGGTCCAACCCGCGAAACTCGTTCCACTCCGTGATAATGACAAGAGCATCGGCGCCATCCATAGCCGAAAAGGCATCCGGTGACCACAGGGTTCCCGGCAGCAATTGTTCGGCCTCATCGCGGCCTTCGGGGTCGAAGACGCGCACTGACGCACCGCCCTCGATGAGCCGTGGAATGATCGTCAGGCTCGGCGCGTCGCGCATGTCGTCGGTGTTCGGCTTGAACGTCACGCCCAGCACGGCGATCGTCTTTCCGGCCACGGAACCGCCGCAAGCCGCCGTAATCTTGTCGCTCATCGACGCCTTGCGCGCGTCGTTGGCCCGGATCACCTCCTCGACGATCGTGACCGGCGCGCCCGCGTCCCGCGCAGTACGGGCCAGCGCGAGCGCATCCTTGGGGAAGCACGAGCCGCCATAGCCGGGCCCGGCGTGCAGAAACTTGCGGCCGATGCGGCCGTCGAGGCCGATACCACGGGCGACGTCCTGCACGTCGGCGCCAACGGTCTCGCACAAATCCGCGAACTCGTTGATGAACGTGATCTTGGTCGCCAGGAAGCAGTTTGCGGCGTACTTGATGATCTCGGCAGTCTCGAGCGACGTGAAGATGATCGGCGTCTCGATCAGATAGAGCGGCCGGTAGAGTTGGCGCATGACCTCCTGCGCGCGCTCGCCGCCGGTGCCGATGACGACCCGGTCGGGCCGCTTGAAATCGTTGATGGCCGAGCCCTCGCGCAGAAACTCGGGGTTCGAGACGACGTCGAAATCGGCGTTGGGACGAGTCGCGCGGATGATGCGCTCGACCTCGCGCCCGGTGCCGACCGGCACCGTCGACTTGGTGACGACCACGGTATAGCCGCTGAGCGCCGCCGCGATCTCGCGCGCCGCGTCGTAGACGTAGGACAAGTCGGCGTGACCGTCGCCGCGCCGCGACGGCGTGCCGACGGCAATGAAGACCGCATCGGCCTGTGCGACGGCCGTCGCCAGGTCGGTCGTGAAGGTCAGACGCCCGCCCCGCGCGTTGGACTCGACGAGCGCGTCGAGGCCAGGCTCGAAGATCGGTATCTCGCCGGCGCACAGGCGCTTGATCTTGCCGCCGTCATTGTCGACGCAAGTGACATTCCAGCCGAAATCAGAGAAGCAAGCACCGGAGACCAGGCCGACATAGCCAGTGCCGATCATCGCGATTCGCATGGCCTATACCTCTTCGTGACAGTGACAATAACGAAGCTCAGCGCGGCTGGGCCTCGGTCGCGTAGCGTGCAAGGATGTGCCGCCAGGCGTCCCCGAGGTCCTCGCGGGCCAAGCCGAACGCGAGGTTGGCCTCAAGGTAGCCCAGCTTGTCGCCGCAGTCGAAGCGCCGACCCTCGAAGCGCAGCCCGTGGAATGGATGCGTGCCGATCATGCGCGCCATCGCGTCGGTCAGCTGGATCTCGCCGCCGGCACCGCGATCATGGCGCGACAGATGCTCGAACACATCGGGCAGCAGGATGTACCGGCCGATGACGGCCAGATTGGACGGCGCGTCCTGTGGCTTCGGTTTCTCGACCAGGCCGAGGACCGGCAGCAACTCGCCACTGGCACCGCCGGCGTCGATGACGCCGTAACGCCCGGTTTCCGCGCGCGGCACTTCCATGGTCGCAATCACGTTGCCGCCGGTTTCGTTGAAGCTATCAACCAATTGCTTGAGACACGGCGTCCGGCCGAGGATCAGATCGTCGGCCAACAGCACGGCAAAGGGCTCGTCACCGACGAGCGCGCGGGCGCACCACACCGCGTGGCCCAGCCCGGCCGGCTCCATCTGGCGCGTCTGATAGATCTGTCCGGGGTTCGGCAAGCCGGCCTTGAGATGGTCGAGCACATCGAGCTTGCCGCGCGCCGCCAAGGTCTGCTCAAGCTCGATGCTATGATCGAAGTGGTCATCGATCACCGACTTGCCCCGGCCGGTGACGAAGACGAACCTCTCGACGCCCGCAGCCTGCGCCTCTTCTACCGCGTATTGGATTAAAGGTTTGTCAACCACAGTCAGCATCTCCTTCGGCATCGCCTTGGTAGCCGGGAGGAATCGCGTCCCGAGGCCGCCCACGGGGAAGACGGCGGTGCGGACCGATGTTGCCATGTCTGGAGTACCAGGTTGTTGCGGCGAAACGGACGACCTGCGCGGTTTCTGCCATAGCGGCTCGCGTCGGTGCAAGGCGGGCCGATCCGTGCGATAGCGCGGCCAAGCGCACGGTTCGGTGGGCCGAAAGCCCGTGTCAGCCGTTGAACAGCAGCTCCTTTGCCTGATTGATCTTCGCCGCGAGCCAGTCCGAGCCGCCATGATCGGGATGCGCCTTGAGCATCAGCCGGCGATACGCCCGCTCGATCTCCTCGGGGCTGGCGCCGGCCTCAACACCGAGGATTTCGCAGGCCTCTTCGCGGGTCATCGCACCCGGCGATGCGCTCGCCGCGGCACTACCGCCGGTGCTGCCGGCGCCGCTTCCGGCCGCCGCGCGCCAGGTGTCGCCGTGAACCCGATCGAGGTAGCTCGTCATGACCGCCTGGGACTGCTGATCGGCCGCACAGTCGTGCCACAGCGCGATCAGCTCGCCGAGGCTCATGTCGCCGAGGCGGCGGCCGGCATGGGCACCCTCGACGACGACGCCATCCATGGCGCCGCTGTCGTGGTCCAATTGCATCCGTACGAAACGCGTCTGGATCTCGGAGGCCTGGCCCGGCGACGGCCCGCGCATGTTCTTGGCGAACGTCGACAGCGCGCGGAACCGGCTCAGCCACGGCAACGCGACAAAAAGCAGCACCGGCAGCCAGCCCCAGCGGCCCGACAGGACGATCAAGGCGACGAAGACGAGGCAGACGAGGATCGCGGCAAGGCGCAGCAGCTTGATGAGCAGCTTCGGGTCCGCCTGCACGTACCAGCGACCGATCAGGAGCAGCCCGACGAGCAGCGCGATACCGAGAATCACCAGCGGCAGCATCGCTAGCGCCGCCCCCCCCCCATCTGGTCGGTCAGCTGCAGCACGTTGCCGCCGGTGCGCCTGCCATAGTCCTCCAGCGCCCGGCGGCCGCCGGCGGAGAAGATGGCGACGGCGGTCAACAGGTCGCGCAGCTGTTGGGCACTGGCGGCGTCGAAGCTGCAGTAGGCGCCGCCGGAGAGGGTCGCGATCTGTTGGAACGCGCGGCGCGACACCGGCTCGCCGCCTTCGTGGAAGATAAAGGCGGGCGTGCCCAAGAGGCCAAGCTGGCCGGCGATGTGGCCGAGTTCGTCGACGTCTTCTTCGACGACATCGCCGACGAAGACCAGCGCGTCGACCTTCTGCTTTTGGGTTTCCTTGGCGGCGTGGCGCAGGACCTTGCGTATCTGGGTCCGGCCGGCGAGGCAGCGGACCTTGCTCATGCGGTCTATCAGGTCATCGGAGCGGACGAGCCACGGCGTCACCTTGAACTCGCCGAAGCCGCGATAGAAGCACAGCTGGATCGACAGACCACCCAGGTTCTGGGTCTCGGCGAACATCTCGGCCTGGATCTGGCAGGCCAGGTCCCAGGCCGGCTCGCGGCTCGCCGTTGCGTCTATGGCGAACAGCAACCGGCCGGGGGCGCCGCCGCCCGGTCGGGTCGCCGGCGTCGTCGCGACCTTCTTCAGGAACGCATCGACCTCACCGGAACTGGACCGTTCGGCAGGCAGCTTTTTGTCGCTTGTCATGCACCCCGTGCGTGTTCCGCGGATCCCACTATTATTTGCGACTCCGATGCCTGGTTGCCAAGCGCCGACAGCGCCATATGGCGGCGCGACGCGACGGCGCCAAGGCCCACCGCATGCAACAGGTCGCGGACTTCCTGGCGCGCGGCCAAGTGGGACATCGTTACCCGCACGCCGCCGCCGACGTCGCGCAGATCCAGCAGCGTCAGGCCCTTGAGGAACATCTCGCGAAAGATGACCCGTTCGCCGAAGCCGCAGACATGGCGAAAGCCGAAGCGCCGCGACAGCTCCGCCAGGACCTGGCCGACATTTCGCTTGTTGCGCGACTCCACCGATGTCAGGCGGTTGCGCGTTACGATCCAGTCGATGGAGCCGCCGTCGCGCGTCGCGCGTACCTTCTTCTGTTCCCAGACCATCTCACTGTACAGGCTGGGCCGGCGCACCTGCAGCGTGTCCGGGTCGACGACGGCCAACAGGTCGAGGTCGATGAAGCTGTCGTTGAGCGGCGTGATCAGCGTGTCGCCCAGCGCATGTCCGGCGCGCGATAGGGCGCTGTCGTGCCCCGGCGTGTCGATCACCACATATGCCATGCCGCGCAGTGCCGCGAGCGCCGCCGCCAGGCGCTCGATCTCGGCAGCGGCGGACGCCCCGGCCTCGGCTGCGTCAAGCGGACAAAGCCGCGGCTCGGGCAGGCGGATCCCTTCGCGGTGGGCAAAGGCCGCCCGGTTGTCGAGATAGCGGGTCAGCGTCGCCTGGCGCGCGTCGAGGTCAATCGCGGCAACCGAGTGGCCGTGGCGCAGCAGGTCGACGATCACGTGCATCGCCGTCGTCGACTTGCCTGTGCCGCCCTTCTCGTTGCCGAGGACGATGACGTGTGGGAGGTCGGTTACGGCCATGTGCGCTAGGCCGGCCTCAGCCACACCGCCGTGTCGTGGAACACGGCGCCGCCGTTCGGCGGCCCCGGGTCATCGCCGACCAGCAGATTGACGCCGACACCGTCGCGGAAGTCGGCGTTGGGCCAGATGCTTTCGATAATCACGGTGCCGCGGTGCAGGCCGTCGAAGGGCCGCGCGTCGAGCACCAGATTGCCGCGCTTGTTGCCGACACGGACGGCGGCGCCGGCACCAACGCCCAGCGCCGCCATGTCGGCCGGGTGCAGAAGCGCCTCCGGCCGTCCCTCCTTGGCGCTGCTGGTTGCCGTCTCCGTGAACGTGGAGTTCAGGAACTGGCGCGACGGCGCCGTGACCAGGCGGAACGGGTGCGCGGCGTCGGCGGCTTCGATGATCTCCAGATGGTCCGGCAGGCGCGACATGCGCCCGTGATAGGCGCCCAGAGCCGCCCAATCCGGCGCGAAGTGGAACCGCCCGTCGGCATGGCCGAAGCCGTCGAGGAAGTGCGCCTGCTCGAACGGTAGGGCCCGGTCGATGCCGCCGTCGCGGTAGATCGTCGCCGCGTCGGGATAACCCGACGCCGCGAGGGTCGCCTCGACGATCTCCCAGGCCGTCATGTCGAACCCGGGGTGGCTGGCGCCGAGGCGCGCCGCCAGCGCGCACAGCACGTCGTGGTTGGAACGCGCCTCGCCGGCCGGCTCAACGACCTTCTTCGTGACCTGCAGAAACGTGTGGCCGCCGGCAACGTAGATGTCGTCGTGCTCGAGGAACATGGTCGCCGGCAGGACGATGTCGGCCATGCGCGCCGTCTCGGTCAGGAACTGCTCGTGCACGCATACGAACAGATCGTCGCGGGTAAACCCGGCATGCACCTTGCCCAGGCCGGGGGCGACCGACATCGGGTTCGTGTTCTGGATCAGCATCGCGGTGACCGGCGGCCCGCCGCCGAGCGCCTCGTCCTCGCCCGTCAACACGGCGCCGATGCGCGACATGTCGAGGACACGGACCGACGGGTCGAGCCGGTCGGCGCCGGTGATCAGCGTCTTGTCCAGCCGATAGAGGCCGCCGTTGGAGTAGAGCGCGCCGCCGCCGGGGTGCCGCCAGGCGCCGGTGACCGCCGGCAGGCAGCTCGCCGCATGCATTGCCGCGGCGCCGTTGCGCGAGCGCGTGAAGCCATAGCCGAGCCGCAGGTAGCTGCGCTTCGTGCGGCCGTAGAGCGTGGCAAAGGCCTCGATCTCGGCGGCCGGCATGCCGGTGATCGCGGCGGCCCAGTCCGGGTCCCGGTCCGCCAGATGCGCTTCCAGCGCGTCCGGCACGTCGCAATAGCGGGCCATGTAGTCGCGGTCGGCATGGCCGTCGCGGAACAGCACGTGCATGACCGCGCAGGCCAGCGCGCCGTCCGTGCCGGGCCGCAGCAGCAGATGAATGTCGGCCTGCGCGGCGGTCGCCGTCTTGTAGGGATCGACGACCACCAGCTTGGCGCCGCGCGCCTTGCGGGCCCTGGCGATGTGGGTCATCAGGTTGACCTGGGTGTGGACCGGGTTGCCGCCCCACACGACGATCAGATCCGACTCCGCGATCTCGCGCGCATCGACGCCACGCTTGACGCCGGCGCCGGCCAGCCAACCGGCATCGGACAGGCCGGTGCAGATCGTCTCGTGCTGGCGCGAATAGCCCATGACGTGGCGCAATCGGTGGATGCCGTCGCGCTGCACCAGGCCCATGGTGCCGGCGTAGAAATAGGGCCATACAGCCTCGGCTCCGTCCTTGGCAGCCGCCGCGGCGATGCGGGCGGCGACCTCGTCCAGCGCCTCGTCCCACGGGATCTCGGCAAAGCCCGCACGGCCGACGCCACGGTTGCCGCCACGGTCGCCTGTGCGCCGCAGCGGCCGCGTCAACCGGTCGGGATGGTGGATGCGCTCGGCATAGCGGGCGACCTTGGCGCAGACGACACCGGCCGTGTAGGGGTTGTCGCTGGCGCCATGGATCCGGCCGATGCGCCGGGCGTCGATCCGCTCGACCGCCAGCGCGCAGGTGCTGGGGCAGTCGTGCGGGCAGGCCGATCGGACGATCTGAGGGCCGGCGTCTGCGTTGGCTTGATCAAGCGGCATGCGGGCTCACGCCGGGATCTGGCCTTTTTCGCGGTCTTCCCATAGCCCTACCTGCACCACGTTCCTCGCTGTTTTGCAACGGTTTTTCGGGCCAACCAGGGGCGTGGGCGGCCTGACTTTTCGGTGAGGTGTGACGGCGCTCACTCCCTTCCCGCCTACCGCCCCCCACATTCACATCAAGACGAAAACAACACAGAGATACCGAAAGAACGGAGGTTGGCATGAACGCTTGGATGAACCGCTTCTCAACAGCCCGCACGACGATTACCCGTGGCCTGATGGCCGCCATGGTCGGCGCAACGCTCGTTGGTGCGCCCATGTTCGCCTCCACGGCCACGGCACAGTCCGCCGGCAAGCCGCATTAGGAGGTCGTCGACGTCCTGCGCCAGCGCTATGCCGAAACACCGGCCTTCATCGCCCTGGCCAACGGTGGCGCGGTGCTGGAGGTGTTCACGAGCCCGGACAAGGAGAGCTGGACGATCGCCATCACGTTGCCCGACGGGATGACCCGGGTCCTGGCGGCGGGCGAATCGTGGGAGAGCGTGCGCCTGCTGGTCGGCCAGCCGATTTAGTGCCGGGAACTGGAAGACGGTGTTTCACCCCCCACCCCAGCCCTCCCCCACAAGGAACACGCACAGGGATCCACGAAGCCTCATTTGCGGGTCGATTTCGACCGTCGCCTGAGGCTGGACTTCCACGGCAGCAGGAGCACCTCGGATGCCGGGCTGCCCGCAAATCGCGAACTGGAGCATGGGATCGGACTGACCGGCACGGCCGTATCGATCCTGACCGAGGCGCGACGCGGCAAGAACATCCGGCACCTGGTCGAGGGGTTGTTTCGCAGTTCGGTGTGCGGTCGGCTGGCTGTGTACGTGGACCGTCGGGGTCTGGACGGGAATGCGGGTTCGTCGATGACCAAGCTGCGCGACAAGCTGAACAAGATCGCGCCAATGCGGTCCGGCACGGTCAGTAATCACGTTCCAGCTTGCCGAAAAATTGCGATTCCACGGCAGTTGTTCGCGGAGATCCCGCGACTGATCGACGGCCTGGGGCCGAAGGCGGCGCCGACGTGACTCGTGCCATCGCCGCAATAGGCTCGAACGGCGGGTGCTTTGCGTTTGCCGAATGACCGTTTTCTCGCACCCAAATGCGTCTCCGCGAGGTCTCCGCCGGACTGAGCGCCACGTCCCAAGACCCTGAATCGGGTAGCAGGATCACGATTTCGATCAAAACACCGGTGTGCTACCGTCTTCGGTGGCTGGGAGGGATCATCCGCGAAATCCAGATAGTCCTACAATAAGAAGCCCTGGCAAGGCATCGTTCTTGCCTCTCGCGCGATTCTGGAACAGAAATAGCACGGCTTCGGGAAGTCAGTTCATGGCAAGAGCATTAGGTGAGGCGGACGTTTTGGCACTTCAAGACCAATTTCTAACAGACTTTGAAGATATTGTTCACGGTTCGATCGATAGATCCAAAAAGCTCGTCGTCATGTTGTCCGGGGGCACGGACAGCTTTCTCTTGGTTGCGGTACTTCGCCGCCTACTACCCGATGGCAAATTGTATACCGTGACGATCGAAGGCCTCGAATCGGATGAATCCCTGAGCGCGAAAGCTGTTGCAAAGCATTTCGACACTCTGCACCACAGATTCAAAATATCAGTTGAGGATATTCTTACGAACATATCTTGTGTGAAGGGAAAAAGTACAATAAACCGCAAACGTTTATGTCGCATATCTGTTATCATCTTTGTCTCGAGAGGTATGATGTTAGAGGGTGTGTCGTATATTCCGGGCATGGTGCAGATTACTTGCAGGGCTCGGCCGCCTCGTATGGAGGCGCCGAGCTACTTGCGATAGACGATGGCTGCAGTCTAGATGAAGCGAGAACGAGGATTAAAATTGATACATTTAATGAGAAAGCTACTATTAAACGTCATACAAAAGATATAGTAGAGGACCTCGGCGGAACGATGGTAATGCCGTATCATGATCGAAGGTTGGATTATATAGGCCAGTTACCGTTTGAAGTTATCGGCCCTGTCGAGAAAATATTTGTGAAAGACGCAATCAGAAGGCGATATGGTCTAGATATTATGGAAAATCCCGGATAGGCATGCAGGACGGCACGGGGCTTTATTATCCAATGAAGAGTGAGTTAAAGAAAAGATACGGAAAACTTGGTAGCACGAGACGTATCGTAAGGATACTTTCAGAGTGATCCCTGCCACGCGCGGAAATTCGGTCGCCATGTCTATGTGGGCATCGGACCGTCTGGGTATGGGCCGAAAACGGAATCGTGTATCGCTCCCAAGCGTCATCGGAAAGTGTGATAATTTCGTCATAGTTTCGCCGGTGGCGACCTGCAGCGGCCAGCGCGGCACACGCCTACCCCAGCCCGGGCGAGTCCGCAGCGTGGTTGCGAAACGCACCGACGGCAGCATCACTGCAAGCTCGTGAGATCCCTCTCCGCTGCCAAAACGTCCCTGTAGATGCCCTCGGTCAACGTAGCCGCCGTTGACCATGAAAATGTGGCCGCCCGTTTTGCTCCCGCTCTTCGAAGGCGGCACGCGAGCGCCGGGTCGCGCAACACACGAATTGCGGCTTGTGCCAAAGCCTGTGCATCGTCCGGCGGCACCAGCATTGCCTCACGATCTGGCCGGACTGCCTCCCGAATGGGGCCGATATTTGTGGCCACGATCGGTGTACAACAAGCCATCGCCTCGCCGAGCACTAGAGGAAATCCCTCCCGCCTCGAAGGCAGCACCATAAGATCGAGTGCCCGCATGATATCAGCGACGTCGTCACGATCGTCCAGCCAATGCATCTTCCCGGCCAGCCCGAGCGACATCTGGAGGTTGCGGTCCCGACGGAGAAGGGTGTGATTGCCCCTCCCAATCCAAAGAAAATGAGCCTCGGGGATCTTTGCCTTGATCCGCGCGGCCGAACGAAGAAACACGTCGGGCGCCTTCGCTTCCGCTACCCGCCCTACCACGCCGATCAGCTTCGTCTGCTCATGGAGCCCAAGATGTGCTCGCAAATCCACGATCGGTCCATCACTAGAAAACCGTTCAAGATCGACGCCATTGTAGACCACATCGAATCTATCCGGGGGAATCCGGATAGCCTCCGCGACATGGCGAGCCACTGCGGCTGAGCACGCGATCATTCGATCTGTTTTTGGCGCTAAGGTTCGCTCATCGGCGATCGTGCCCTTGCGCTCCCACCGGTCCGCATTGAAACTATGGTAGTTGGCGGTCAGATGAGGGCGAGCGCCACCGATGCGGACGGCGGCAAGGCGACCATAAAGATTGGGCCGGCGGGAATGGGTGTGGAGAATGTCGACAGGATTGTCGAGCAGCCATTCCGTCAGGTCTGGAACTGTTTGGAGCTTTCGTTGATCAGAATCGAATTGAACCATTTCGACGCCGAGCGTTCGCAATCCAGCCCACGGCATCGTTCGTTGCGAATCATCCAGCTTCGGTGATCTGAGACGAATCAATAGGGATTCGATTTCCGACCGATCCGAATGCGCAATAAGATTGCTCACGGCAATATCGACGCCGGCAATACCGGTACCGCTGATGACGTGTGCGACGCGGATCATTTCACGAAATCGGCCCTCGTCCCCTTCCCAGTCGAGTTTAGGGAGGCATGACGCAAAGTCCGACCAGATTAATCGGGCACGGATCAACCGGGAATTCTCAGTTGTCTCCTCCCCGGAATTGAAGACAGTAGCACTATCGCGCGTTGAGCAAAACCGTGGGAGGCGCGATCAGCCCCACACCCCGCGCAGATCGCCAAGCCTGAATTTCACCAATAGGCCGCCGAACCACGTGCGGCGTTACTGTGCAAGCTTCAGCTACCAGGCCGGGACCTCTGGGACAAGGCCCGGCGGGTCGTGGCCACGGGCCGGGGAGACCGGCCCATCGTAGAGCGTCCTCGCCGTTCTAGAGAGAGCCATGCGTTGCGAGGATGGTGTGGCGCCAGCATTGCGGCAGATTGAGCAGCTACTGCACCGACTCAGTCAGAGCCGTCACCGTGGAAATCTGATTCCGAATACAAAACAACGGGTTGCTCCAGCGCACGGTGAATCATTTGTCTGGATCTGTGCACTAGCGGGTGCCGACCGACCGCACCGCGCCAGAGAATGCGCCCGCCCAGGACGGCCCCGTATGTCTCATCACCGAACGTGGCAAGGACATCATGCTGCCGGGCCTCACACTCCGGCCGCGGCGGGGAACGGGGCCGCTCGCGACCAATCGACCGTTTATCGGCGCCTCTACCTCGGCTCAGCCGCCCGTGCCTATCTGCAGAACATGCGATAGAACCCCCCCCCTACTCGTAGTTCAGCGTGCCGGACGGCAGAAAGGCGCGGAACGCAAACGCGAAGCTCACGTCATAGGGGATATCTTCGAGGCCGTCGGCAGTGCGGCGTTGCACGACCACATTGCCGACGTCCCGCCCCGCGGCGATGACGGCCGTGTCGTGAACGGAGTTCTGCCCAGCCTCCCACGTCATGATCAGATCAGCGGCCTCGATGCGTCCGGCGCGGCGCAGCAGCGCCAGCGTCCGGGCCTCCTCGCCGACGACGACGACGCGGGCCGTCGGCTCGATGGTGGCCGGCAGGTCATAGCTGTAGCGGCTGAGCGGAATGCGGTCCGTGTCCATGCCGACGTAGCGCGTCGTGCCGTAGGCCTTGGCGGCCGGATCCCCGGGTACGAGAACCCGCCCGTCGGGGAAACGCGCGCGGAAGCGGGCGAGCGATTCTAGAGCACATCCGGTTTAGACGGAATATCCTGCATTGACGAGGTAGTTTCTGCATTCGGTTGGAGAGAATTCATCGAGGGCGTTTCCAATTGCCCGCCAGAGGTCATCGACGGTTCTGGCGCCGACCTTGCGGAGAATGGCTTTGAGCTTGGCGAAGACCTGTTCGATGGGATTGAGATCGGGGCTGTAGGGCGGCAGGTAGAGCGGGGTTGCGCCGACCGCCTCAATGGCCTCGTGTACGCCGGCGACCTTGTGGGAGGAGAGGTTGTCCATGATGACGATGTCGCCCGCGGACAGGGTCGGGACCAGGGCTTGCTGGACCCAGGCAAGGAAGCTTGCGCCGTTGATCGGGCCATCGAAAACGCAGGGCGCGGTGATCCGGTCGTGACGCAGGGCGGCAATGAACGTGGTTGTCTTCCAGTGGCCATGGGGAATGGCCGCCACCACCCGTTCGCCGCGCGGTGCCCGGCCATAACGCCGGGCCATGTTCGTCCGCGCCCAGGTCTCGTCGAGAAAGACCAGCCGTTCGGCAATCAGCCCAGGTTGCTCGTTGCGCCAAGTGGCTCGCGCCGCCGCGACGTCAGGGCGCTCCTGCTCGGCGGCGTGGGCTGTCTTTTTTTGCGACTCAGCCCCTGAGCCAGAAGAAAGTCGCCAAGCGTCGAGCGCTTCGCCTCGATCCCCTCGGCGGCCAGCAAGACGCAAAGTTCGTCAATGGTGATGTCGCAATTCTCCATCACCAGAGCCCGAATGCGATCGCCATGGGGAGCCAGTTTCGATTTCTTCCAGCCACCGTATTTGTCGGCTTTGATCGTGCCCCGCTGCTTCCAACGCTGCATCAGCTTCACAACAAAGCTGATGCTCACATCAAATTGCTTCGCCGCCGCATTGCGAGAGGTCCCCGATTCAACAACTCGAACAACTCGTTCACGAAGATCTTCCGAATAAGGTCGTGTCATCCATGGCTGGCCTCCTTTAACCCAGCTCATAGCTTGAATCACTTTTTGCGACCCTTGGGAATCCCCTTTTTGATTCTGTCTATGCCGGACCCGCTCTAGGCGCGCCGGCACGACGGCGAGCGCGCGCCCGGTCAGCGCCCCGATCAGCGCCGCGCCGAGGAACTGCTGCCACCAGCTCTCGGTCTGCTCGTCATACATGACCATGTCGAAATGGCGCAGCCGGCCGGTGTTGCCGAATGTCAGCACGTCGCCGTCGAGGCGCCGGTCGAAAACGACGCCGGAATTGCACAGCGGACAATAGGTGACGAGCACCGGCAAGCCGCCGACGACGTCGTTGACGATCTCGTGGAATAGCAGGACACGCAGCGGATAGGCCCGGGCGTCGCCGCCGACGACCAGGCTCAGCACCGGCTCCAGCGGGCCGATGCCCATCGCCGCGGCCACCGGCACGAACGTCGGGTCGTAGATCGGCGCGATCTGGTCCCGCGTGGCGCCGTCGAAGACGATCTCGTCGTAGTCGACGGCGCGGCGGTCGAAATCGGTCTTCGGGAACTCCAGACGCCAGGCCGCAGGACCCTCGGCGAACGCCCCGCCACCATCGGCCAGCAGGGCCACGGCCAGCGTCAGCGCCAGGGCGGCAGGGCGGCTGCCTTGGCCCTGGCGCCGCCCCTACTGGTGCAGCGTACCGTCCGGATTGAACGCATTGAACGAGAAGGCGAACGTGACGTCGTGTACGACATCCTCCAACTCGCCATTGGCATTGCGCCGTTGCACCGTGACGTTGCCGAGGTCCTGCCCCGAACTGATCAGCCGGGTGTTCATGACCGCGTTCTGGCCCGGCGTCCAATTTATGCCCAGGCCGTCCTGCTCGACCGTGCGCTGCTCGCGCAGCAGGTCGATGGCCCAGGCCTGGTCGCCGACGGCGACGACATAGGCCAGCGGGGCGATGCCCTCGGGCATGTCGCCGACGAACAGGAACGGCCGCGGCGACTGGTCATAGCCGGCATAGGGGTTCTGCAGATAGCCCCGGTTGAAGCCGCCGCGCCGTTGCGAACCCGTGTTCACCGTGCCCTCGGGGAACCGCTCCTTGAAGATCGCGAACGCCTCGACCCGTACCGGCAGGATGTCGAGCAGCGTGCCCGTCATCTCGCCGACGATCGCCTCGCCGACGAACTGCTGCCACCAGCTTTGGGTCTGGCGGTCCCACATGATCAGGTCGGAGAAGCGCAGGTTGCCGCTGACGCCGAAGTCGAGGATCCGGCCGTTGACGCGACGGTCGAACACGACGGCCGAGTTGCACAGCGGGCAGAACGTGACGGCGATCGGCATGCCGCCAAGCTCATCGTTGACGATCTCGTGGCGCATCAGGACGCCCAGGGGATAGGCCCGCGCCGCGCCGTTGACCTGGACGCTGATCACCGGCTCGGTGTCGCCGATGAGCCCCTCGACCTCGGCGATCTGGCTGGTCACCGGATCGTCGATCGGCGGGATCCCGTCCCGCGGCACGCCGCCGGAGAAGATCTCGTCGAACGGCACGCTGTGCTTCGTGAAGTCGGTCTGCCAGACGCCCGGATTGTTCGGGTTGAACGAGCGCTGGGCCTCGGCCGTGCTCGCGGCCAGCGCCACGGCGACGGCCGCCGCCAGCGCCATCCCGGTCCAGGTTCTGATGATGTCGGTTGTCCGCATGTCGTTGCTCCCAAGGGTGGCTTAGCGGGGCCGGTGGAGTTCCTGGCCCTGGCGGCCGGCTATTCCAGGTGCAGCTTACCCTCCGGCACGAAGGCGCTGAACGCAAACGCGAAGCTGACGTCGTAGGGCACGTCTTCGAGGCCCCCGCCGCGGTCCGCCGCTGGACGATGACGTTGCCGACGCCGCGACTCTCCGAGATGCGCTGCCGGTCGTGGATCGAGTTCTGGCCGGGCTCCCAGGTCAGGACCAGATCGCCACTCTCGACGCGGCCGGCCACCTGCAGATTGTCCAGCAGCCAGGCTTCCTCGCCGCCGACGACGACGACGCGGGCAACCGGCTCGACCTCGCGCGGCAGACCGAAGCCGAAGCGGCCGCGCGGCAGGCGCTGCCGGTCCATGCGCACATCGGGCGTCTGCCCATAGGGCCGGATCGTCTCGTCGTTGGGCACGAGCACAACGCCGTCGGGCGCCCGGTCGCGGAACCTCTCCACCGACTCCAGGCGCGCCGGCAACGGCTTCATGCGCCGGCCCGTGAGGCCGCCGATGATCGCCTCGCCCGAGAACTGCTGCCACCAGCTCTCCGTCGCCTTGTCGTACATGACCATGTCGAAGTGACGGATGCGGCCGGTGTTGCCGAACTCGATGACCTCGTTGTCGAGGCGACGGTCGAAGACGACGCCGGAATTGCACAGCGGACAGTAGCTGATCAGCACCGGCACGCCGCCGACGGTGTCGTTGACGATCTCGTGCCACAACAGGATACGCAGCGGGTAGGCGCGGAAGTCGCCGTTGATGCCGATCGACAGCACCGGCTCTTGCGCGCCGATGCCCTCGATCCCGGCGACCGGGACGAATTGCGGATCGTCAATCGGCGGGATCTGGTCGCGCCGCGGCCCGTGGCAGGTGGATGGTGCCGTCGGGATTGAAGGCGTGGAACGAGAAGGCGAATGTCAAGTCGTGTACCGCGTCCTCGAGCTGGCCGCTGGAACCGCGGCGCTGCACGACGACATTGCCAAGGTCGCGCCCTTCGGAGATGCGCCGCCGGTCGAGGGCCGAGGCGACGCCCGGCTCCCACGTCAGCACCAGATTGCCCTTTTCGATACGGCGTTCCTGCTGCAGCAGGTCCAGGCTCCAGGCTTCGTCCTCGACGGCCACGACATAGGCCAGCGGTGCAATGCCATCGGGATTGGGGCCGCTATAGAGGAACGGTTGGCGCGACGTATCGTAACCGACATAGGGGTTCTGGCCGTAGGCGCGGCGGAAGTTCGCCGGGACCAACTGCACCTGCCCATCGGGGAACCGTTCGACAAAGCGCTCGAAGGCCTCGACGCGCACCGGCAGCATGGTCAACAGCTCGCCCGTCATCTCGCCGACGATGGCCTCGCCGACGAACTGCTGCCACCAGCTCTCGGTCTGGCGGTCGTACATGACGAGGTCCGAGAAGCGCAGCTTGCCGGTCGTGCCGAAGTCGAGGACCTGGTCGCCGAGACGGCGGTCGAAGACGACGGCGGAGTTGCACAGCGGACAGTAGGTCACGGAGATCGGCACGCCGCCGAGCTTGTCGTTGACGATCTCGTGCCAGATCAGGATCGACAGCGGATAGGCCTTGGCCTCACCGTTGATCTCGACGGTGATGACCGGCTCCAACGCCGCGACCTTACCCTCGACATCGGCGATCGAGCCGAACTTCGGATCGTCGATCGACTGGATGCCGTCCTTCGGCGGGCCACCGGACCTGATATCGCCATAGTCGATACTGGTCTTGTCGAAGTCGGTTCTGGGCCATTCGAATTTCCACACGGCCGGGTTCGCCTGACCTGCTGTTGAGACGAAGAGAAACAAGGCCGCCGTGCCGATGGCGGCCACGAACCTGCTGAGTGTGTCGGTTGCCAGCAAGGGCAGAATGAACATGGCAAGGGTCCCCTAGGAAAGAATAGCGGCGCTCGGCGCCGCCATAAGTTCACTCCAAGCGTCGGTCTTGAGAGAGGCATAATGACCGCGCAATATATTACGCCTCGGCAACGGCGATGAAATTCACTCCCTATCACGAAGGCGTTACGCTTTTGGCCATTTCGCAGCAATGCCTTAGCGGCGGGTGGGCTTGAGCGCCGCCCAGTCGGAATCGGCCATGGTTTCGAGAAAGTTAAACTGACCGGCACCCTTCAGCCAGTCGCCGCCGTCGATGGTCACGACCTCGCCGTTGATGTAGGCGGCGCCGTCGGACACCAGAAAGGCGGCCAGGTTCGCCAACTCCTCATGGCGGCCCGGCCGGCCCAGCGGATTGCGCGTCTCCAGCGTCTCCGCCAGCTCCGGCCGCAGCACCAGCCGTTGCCAGGCGCCGGGCGTCGGGAACGGGCCGGGCGCAATGGCGTTGAGGCGCACGCCGCGGCCGCCCCATTCGACGGCGAGGCTGCGGGTCATGGCCAGCACGCCCGCCTTGGCCATGGCCGACGGCACGACATAGGCCGAGCCGGTCCAGGCATAGGTCGTGACGATCGACAGGACGACGCCGGGGTGCCCGGCGGCGAGCCAGCGCCGGCCGCAGGCAAGCGTCGCGTAGGCCGTGCCGTGCAGCACGATGCCCAACACGGCATAGACGGCGCGGTGGCTCAGCGTCTCGGTCCTGGCGGCGATATTGCCGGCGGCGTTGTTGATCAGGATATCGAGCGGCCCGGCGGCCCAGATCGCGTCCATCATCGCGTCGAGTGCATCGGCATCGCGAATGTCGCAACCGTGCGTCGCGGTCGGACGGCCGAACGCCGCGGCGAATTCGGCCGCTGTTTCCGCAAGCACCGCCGTGCGACGGCCGCAGATGGCCAAGTCGGCGCCGAGCTCGAGGCAACGTTGGCCCATCGCCTTGCCCAGCCCGGTGCCGCCGCCGGTGATCAGCACGCGCTTGCCCGCCAGCAGATCGGCCGTGAACATCCCGCCCCCTCTGATGATTTGCCGTTGTTGTTGCCGCCGGCACCGCGAGCGCTATGATCCGCCCGGCCGCATCCTCCGGCCGCACCCAATTGTACCCACGGGCAGGCGATGCTCGAAAGAGCCGACAGCTACGACGCACTCGTCGCCAACTTCCGCTGGCGCATCCCCTATCACTACAACATCGGCGTCGATGTCTGCGACCGCCACGCGCCCGACGCGGTGGCGCTGATCCACCTCGACGCCGCCGGCAAGGCGCACGATCTGACGTTCGGTGCCTCGGCGCCGCGGCGAACCGGCTGGCTATCGCATCGGCCGGGTGAGGTGGAGGGCTGCCTATTGACCTAGCCGGCGGTCGCCATGGCAGCGGTCGTCGGCGTCCCCGACCCGGCCCGCACCCAGCGCGTCAAGGCGTTCGTCGTGTTGACGGACCCTACGGAAGCGGCCGATGCGTTGGCCGCCGCGATCCGCGACCATGTGCGCGCGCGGCTGGCGGCCCACGCCTATCCGCGCGATATCGCCTTTGTCGACGCCCTGCCGCAGACCGCCACCGGCAAGATCCGCCGCGCCGAGCTGCGCCAACGGGGCTGACGCAGCGGCGCCGCCCTCGCCTCTCCGGGGCTGGTGTTCGCAACAAGGTTCACCACAGAGGCACAGAGACACAGAGGCAGCGCGGCTTGCCGGCGCGCCCCGCGCATCCCTCTGAGGCGATACTAAAGCACCAACTCCTTCTCCCGCCGAATGGGGCCTTGAGCAAGTCGCGGGGGGCCTTGGGGCCAGCTTCTGCACCCTCTGTGCCTCCGTGCCTCTGTGGTTCAAAAATCCACTGGTGCCGACTGCACCTGCGTGCGTTTAGTGGTGCAAGAAACGCGTTTGGAGACTCCATGCCGCTGGAAATCTGGCTGGCCTACCTGACGGCCACGCTCATCGTGCTGGCCATTCCCGGGCCGACCATCATGCTGGTCGTCGGCTATGCGCTGGCCGACGGCGCGCGCACGATTTGGCGCACGGTGCCGGGTGTCGCGTTGGGCGATTTGACCGCGCTGACCGTCTCGCTGGCCGGGCTGGGCGCGGTACTGGCGGCTTCGGCACTGTTGTTCACGGCGCTGAAATGGATCGGCGGCGCCTATCTGATCTACCTCGGCGTCAAGTTGTGGCGCACCCGTGAGACGTTCGCGGCCGCTGTCGGGCCGGAGCGCGCGCCGTTGGCCATGACCGGCCACGCGTTCGCCGTCACCGCACTGAACCCGAAGAGCATCCTGTTCTTCGTCGCCTTCGTGCCCCAGTTCATCATGCCGACACTGCCGGTCCTGCCCCAGCTGTTCGTCATCGGCGCGACGTTCCTGGTGCTGGCGATCGTCAACGCCGCCGCCTATGGCCTGCTGGCCGGACGCATTCGCACGACGATGCAGCGGCCGCGGGCGCTCAAGGCCGTCAACCGCATCGGCGGCACGATCCTGATCGGCGCCGGCGCCATGACCGCGGCCTTCGGCCGGGCGAGCTGAGCCAGCGATGAGGCGGGTCATTCGTAATCTGTTGGCCGCGCTATGCGTCGCGGGACAAGTGAATCTGGCTCGAGACGGGTGTAGTTCTCACGAACCTCCCCACATCCGTCGTCCTTGGGCTTGACCCAAGGACCCATGCTTGCGCCCGCACAGTGGCGTGAGCCTGTGCGATGGACCCTCGCGCCAAGCACGAGGGTGACGGCATAATACCAAATTGAACCTCCTGCATCCGAACGGTAGCCCACGCACGATGTGTGAATCTCGTAGGCCCCGAGCCGGGGATTCATTGTGTCTGGACCGGCGCCTCTTCCGCACCGCCGCCCTGGCGCGATGGCAGCAGCGCGTGCTTGGCCAGGGTGTTGCGAAGCTGGTGATAGGTGAGGCCGAGGTGGCGTGCCGTGGCCCGTTGGTTGTGGCGGTTGGCCGCCAGGGCTTCGGCCAGCAGGCGCCGCTCGATATCGGCGATTGCCGCGCGATAGTCGAGCGGCGCGGCGGCACTCGGCAACCCCGCAGCCGGTGCCGCCGTGGGTGAGGCTGCCGCCGCCGCCTCGGTCTCGACCGGGGTCCGCGGCCGATAGGGTGAGGCGAACGGGTCGAACGCGATGGTCGCGATCGGGTCGGCGGGGTCGGCCGCGCGATAGACGGCCCGTTCCACGGTGTTCTTCAGCTCGCGCACGTTGCCCGGCCAGTCGTGCGCGCTCAGCTGGTCGAGCGCGGCGGCAGCGAAGCCGGGAAACGCGTCCCAGCCGAGCTCGATCGCCATGGCATGGCCGAAGTTCTCGGCCAGCAGGGCGATGTCGTCGCCCCGGGCACGGAGCGGCGGCAAGGTGATGACCTCGAAGCTCAAGCGGTCCAGCAGGTCGGGGCGGAACGCGCCGTCCGCCGCGGCGGCGGGCAGATCGATGTTGGTCGCGCCAATGACGCGGACGTCGACGGCCAGGGTCTCGTCGCCGCCGATCCGTTCGAATTCGCCGTATTCGACGACGCGCAGCACCTTCTCCTGCACCGAGGCGCTGGCGTTGGCGATCTCGTCGAGGAACAGGGTGCCGCCGTCGGCCAGCTCGAAGCGGCCGGGCCGCCGCCTGACCGCGCCGGTGAACGCACCGGCCTCGTGGCCGAACAGCTCGGTCTCCAGCAGCGTCTCGACCAGCGCCGCGCAGTTGAGCTTGACATAGGCCCGCTCCCAGCGCCGCGACAGCAGGTGTAGGCGGGCGGCGATCAGCTCCTTGCCGGTGCCGCGCTCGCCGACCACCAGGACCGGGCGGTCCAGCGGCGCCGCGCGGGAGACCTCGTCCAGCACCGCCAGGAAGGCGCGGGATTCGCCGATCAGGGCGGGCAGTTCCGACGGGGTGAACGCCATTCGGATTACTGATTCAGATAACTATTTGTATGTTTTACTAACTTATCTCTGTTTCCGCAACGTCGGCGATTCCTGGCTGAGATCCGGGCAGAAGAGATATTCTTTCTATTTCAATGCGCTATGCGGTCACCCAGCACTTGGCACGGTTTGTGCTGTGAAAACGACGGAAAGGGCCACAAACCGACACCGAACGGCCGAAACAACGAGGACGGGAGACCAATGAACACCGACTACGACGAGTTCGCCTACGACACCCGCCAGCGGCATCGCACGCGGACCGGGTCCAACTGGTCCGCGCGCTTCGGCGCCTTCGTGCGCAGCCGTCGGACCGATCACTGGGTCATGTTCCTGGCCGGTCTGATGGTCGGCGGGATCCTGTTCTAGTTCACAGATCCAGACAAATGATTCACCGTGCGCTGGAGTAACCCGTTGTTTTGTATTCGGAATCAGATTTCCACGGTGACGGCTCTGACTGAGTCGGTGCACTAGCGCCCCCGGGCGCCCCCAACCAAAAACCCATGGAGACGAGAGATGAGTGTATTCTCGCGACTGGCCGACATCATAAACTCGAACCTCACCGCGATGCTCGATCGCGCCGAGGAACCGGAGAAGATGATCCGGCTCATCATCCAAGAGATGGAAGACACCCTGGTCGACGTGCGCTCGACGGCGGCGCGGACGATCGCCGAGAAAAAGGAGATCCAGCGCAAGCTCGAGCGGCTGGCCACGGCGCAGGCGGAGTGGGAGCGCAAGGCCGAATTCGCCCTCGGCAAGGGCCGCGAGGACCTGGCCAAGGGCGCGCTCGTCGAGAAGGCGAAGCTGGCCGAGACGGCGGCCATGCTCGAGGAAGGCCTGGGGCAGCTGGAGGCGGCGCTCGGCAAGAACGACGAGGATATCGCCAAGCTGGAGGCCAAGTTGGCCGAGGCCAAGGCCAAGCAGAAGACGATCCAGGCCCGCCACGAGACCGTCGGCGCCCGCCTCAAGGTGCGCCAGCGGCTCTATGATGCCCGGGTCGACGACGCGTTCGCCCGGTTCGAGACGGTCGAGCGCCGGCTCGACGCCGCCGAGGGCAAGGTCGAGGCCTACGATCTGGGCCAGCGCAAGACCCTGGCCGATGAGATCGCCGAGCTCGAGGCCGAGGCGACGATCGAGGACGACCTGGCCGCGCTCAAGGCCCGCGTGGGCCGAGCGCCCAGGCCGGCGCCGCAAGAGAGCCGGGACAAGCCCGAGACACCACAGGACTGACCGGCCAGGACGGAAACGAACGGGACTGAACGATGGGACACTTCAATGTGCCGCTGATCCTGCTGCTCACGGTCGTGGCGCCGATCTGGGTGATCGCCCACTACGTCACGCGGTGGCGCACGGCGAAGACCCTGACCGGCGAGGACGAGAAGCTGCTGCGATCGCTGTGGCAGAACGCCGCCAAGATGGAAGAGCGCATCAAGACGCTGGAGCGCATCCTCGATGCCGAGGCGCCGGGCTGGAAGGACACGCGATGAATGCCGCCGCCGTCATGCTCGTGCTACAGCTCTTCGCCACGGTCTGAGGAAGGGGGTGGCCATGTGGATCGACCAGCGACCGAGCCCCAACCGGCTCTACCGCAATATGCAGAAGGCGAAGATCAAGGGCGTGTGCGCCGGCGTCGCCGACTATTTCGGCATCGATGCGCTGCCGATCCGCATCGGCGCCCTGATCGCCCTGTTCACGGTCACCGTGCCGACCCTGATCGGCTATTTCGTCGCCGTCTGGCTGATCGACGAGGCGCCGGAAGACCTCTACGAATCCGAGGCCGAACGCGCCTTCTGGAAGAACGTGCGCACCGAGCCCTCGGGCACGACCCGCGACCTCGATCACAAGTTCCGCGAGTTCGACCGCGCGATCGCCGAGATGGAGAGCTACGTCACCTCCCCCGAATACGAACTCAACCGTGAGATCCGGGATTTGGATGGGTGAATTACAGATATCCGGACCGTCGTCGATCGATACGAGAAACTTCACGAGGAGGTCTTCGTGTCATGACGTTTGGCCGCACTAAATGAGCAGCCTCTGCACGTCTTGAGCTACAGGGCCTAGCAGCGCGAACCCAATTTCAAAGGAAACCCTATCATGGAGCGTTAGGGTTTGACCGGTACGCTCCTTATCAAACACAGAAAAGTACGCTTCGATATCCTGGCCATCGCACCGTATGAACCCGAACGACTCCCGCAGGGCATAAACCTGTCCTGTGTATCGAACGTTGTGGCCCTGTTCGTCTCTTACAACCCCTCGCACCTTTGTTTTGTGTGCACGCGCAACCTTCAAGTTTTTCAGCTCGTCGAATATATCCTTCGCGTCTACAAACCGGCCACCCATACACAACTGTCGAGCATACCAGAATCGTGCGTCAAAGTTTCCATCATTGGGCGAAAATGATCTCTGCAAATTATACAGTAGTGTACCGCCATCCTCGACATCTGCGTTTGGCGTCAATGCCCGAATAGCCATGGCATATTGAAAATGCAATCTGCGGTTCGACGAATTGAATTCCAGCCCCTTTCGCAGTGTCTCCACCGCTGCAATCATATCTCCTTTCGCCAGATAGATTCTCGCCAGCCGCCTGGCGATCAATTCACTCTGGGGGCTTGCTCGAAACGCCCTCTCGAGCGCCAACAGTGCCTTATCAGCTCTAAGCAGGGTTCTGTGGAGTTCCGCCTCTTCGCTTAGCAGGTGGCCGTCGTTGGGAAACATTTTTAGACCATTCCGCAGCACATCTTCCGCTCTCTTTATCGCCTGACCAAGTGCTTGATGCCCGAGTTCCGTATCAGTAGCCTCCGCGTTCGCTAAGGCATCTCTGACACCATCTACAGCGGCCTTCAACATCGTGTGATGAGGATGGCTTTGAGTAGTGCCGGAAGCTAGTGCACTGACTCAGACAGAAGGTACAGGCAGGCGGTGAAGTTTGGCGAGGATGGTGTCTGCGGATTTGGTCCAGACGAAGGGCTTGGGATCATTGTTGTGCTCGTCAATGTAGCGGTTGATGGCGGCCTGGAGGTCGACTATCGAGTGGAAGGTGCCGCGCTTGAGCCGCCGGCGCGTGAGGACAGAGAAGAAGCCCTCGACGGCGTTGAGCCAGGAGGCGGAGGTTGGGGTGAAGTGGAACACCCATCGGGGATGACGCGCCAGCCAGGCGCGGACCTTGGGATGCTTGTGGGCGGCGTAGTTGTCGAGGATGACGTGGATGACCTTGCCGGCCGGCACTTGGCGCTCGATCGCGCCGAGGAAGCGGATGAACTCCTGATGGCGATGTCGCTGCATGTTGCGGCCGATGACGGCGCCGTCGAGGACGCTGAGCGCGGCGAACAAGGTGGTCGTGCCGTTTCGCTTGTAGTCGTGGGTCATGGTGCCGCACTTGCCGGGTTTCATCGGCAGCCCTGGCTGGGTCCGGTCGAGGGCCTGGATCTGGCTTTTCTCATCGATCGACAGCACCACGGCATGGCTGGGCGGATCCATGTAGCGGCCGACGATGTCCTCGACCTTCTCGGCGAAGGCGGGGTCGTTGGAGCGCTTGAAGGTGCGGATGCGGTGCGGCTGCAAACGGTGGCCTTGCCAGATGCGCTGAACCGAGCGCAGGGAGATGCCGACGACCTCGGCCACCGCGCGGCCGGTCCAGTGGGTCGTCTCGCCCGGCGGCTCGGAGCAAGCCAGCGCCAACACTTGGGCCACGGTTGCCGTCGGCAGCGGCGGCGTGCCCGGCGGCCGGGTCTTGTCGCGCAACAAACCCTCGATGCCTTCCTCGGCGTAGCGCCGCTGCCAGCGCCAGACCGCCGGGCGGCTGACGCCGACGCGGCGCGCCACATCGAGAACCGGAAGTCGCTCCGCCGAATGCAACACGACCCGGGCCCGCTGAACGTGCTTCAACGGCCGGCTACGATCACCGACGACGGCGGTCAGTCGCACGCGGTCGCACGCGGTCATCGGCTCCTACAATCACACAGACTTCCTGAGCCATGATCGCAGAATCGCACGATCACATGCCTTTGTGAATCATATGTCTGCGTCAGTGCACTACGCGCCGCGCCTGGTCGATCGCTCGGCCGCGCCAAGTATCGCGCTCGCGGCTGTCCGACGCCAGTCGGGACCTCCTGAGCGACAATTCAGCCAGCGAATGCAGGAACGCGCGATTACCGGGCAACAATTCCAGTGCTTCACGAATATAAGCCTCCGCCAATTCAAGACCGCTACACTGGGTCGCGCGGCGCATCTCGAAAATCCCTCTTTGATGAAGTACCCCGGTGTGCCGACCGACACTTGCCAAAGCGGCGTCATAGATGGGTGCGAGTCTCGCATGGCAGTGATGTCTGCGGCTTGGTTCGTTGAGTTCAGGCAGCGATTGCCATGGCTGCTGCACGTGGACTGATGTTGTCGTTGGCCGGTGTGTCGGTTGCGCTGATCAGGGCCTTCCATGCCCGCTCGAAGCGGCCGGATTTGATCGGGGCGCGGAAGGTCAGAACAGCCTGTCCGCCGACGATCCGCCAGCGCATGCCGGAGCGCTTCATGCGCTGTGTCACCAGGGTCTTGTTGGCAGCCTCGACCACGCCTGAGCCGATGGCGATGCCCTCTTCCTTCAGGGCGTGGTAGCGCATGCGATGGCGATGCTTGCGGAAGAAGGCGAGTTCCCGCTCGGTCTCGGCCCGGTCCGGCGCAGCGGCGGCATCGCGAAGGTGGCGCAGCGCCCGGATCACCTTGGCGACGCCACGGGGATCGTGACGGAGGATCTCGCGGTACTTCTCGAACCAGCCGGGCGCCACGGCATGGTCGGACGCGGTTTGCAGATGTTCGCAAGCATGCCAGAAGTCGATCACCTCGGTTTCGGGCGACAGGGTCTCCAGGAAGGTCCAGTTGTCGGCGGCGCCATCGGCGATAGCGACGATCCCGATCTCGGGGCGTGCTCGCCTGATGTGTGCGACTTCGCTTGCAAGCTGCGCCTTCAGCGTGAGCTTGCCGCTCTCCGGCATGCGGCCGAGATAGAGGGTCTTCAGGCGCTTGCCCTCGGCGTCGTGGAAGGAGACCGTGCCGCAGGCGGCCTCGCGCCAGGAGGCCTTGGCGCGACCGTCCTCGCCGGGTCTCAGCGGCACCATGACGCCGTCGAGGGAGACCGAGGCGGTGGTCTCGTCCTGCGGTATGCCCTCGGCCTCACGGATGCTGCCCAGCGTCTCCGGGCCGAGGCTCTCCCAGCATTCGTGCATGCTCATGGTCAGGCGCTGCAGGGTGCTCACCGACGGCGTCATGGCGCCGGTCTTCGCAAAGAACGCCGCCGCTTCCCGGGCCGTGCAGTGACCCATCATCAGCAGACCGAGCTCGGCCGCCGGCCGCGTCAGGTAATCGTCGACGAGACCCAGGCTCTCGTCGACCGGCACCGGCGATGCCCCGCTCGCGCCGCTGCGGTAACGCGCTCGCCGGTAGGTCACCGGACCGAGCGAGGTCATGATCGTCTTCGGCGTCACCGCGACCCGGAACCAGCTCTGCCCGTCCCGCTCGATCCGGGAAGCGCCATCGTCCCGGTTCTCGATGACGGCGCCCATGACATCGCGAGCGAACTCGTTCGTGGCCTCACGCACCCGCAACTCGACCTCCTCGGGCGCCTCGGGGCGCGGCTCGGAACGAAGCTCCCCGCGACACAGTGCGAGCACCCGGGCGGCCGCCTCGACGACCCGAGGGCAGGCCGGAAAGATCGATGGACGAAGGCGCCGGAGGCGGGGATACTGCCATGGGAATGCTCCCGATGTTGGGTTTCGAGACACGGCATCGTACCGCTTCTGGCGGTGCGGAGCGTTCCCACCCTCCCCTGCTCGACCCTGCCGTCGTGACAAAATCCTGCCTTGGAGCGGCCCATTGTCACGAATAGCCGCTTTCGGCCGTTCGTCTCGACACAAAAAACGCACTAAATCAATGACTTAGATTTTCCATACCAGACCCACACCCTGTCTCATAGATCGCATCGGCCCTTGCTCTATCTGGAAAGTCCCTGTCTATATTCTCCGCATGAACAAGTTTCGTGATAACAGCCTCGTCGTAACTAAACTCCGGGTTTAGTTTTCTAGAGCGGGTCCGGCATAGACAGAATCAAAAAGGGGATTCCCAAGGGTCGCAAAAAGTGATTCAAGCTATGAGCTGGGTTAAAGGAGGCCAGCCATGGATGACAGGACCTTATTCGGAAGATCTTCGTGAACGAGTTGTTCGAGTTGTTGAATCGGGGACCTCTCGCAATGCGGCGGCGAAGCAATTTGATGTGAGCATCAGCTTTGTTGTGAAGCTGATGCAGCGTTGGAAGCAGCGGGGCACGATCAAAGCCGACAAATACGGTGGCTGGAAGAAATCGAAACTGGCTCCCCATGGCGATCGCATTCGGGCTCTGGTGATGGAGAATTGCGACATCACCATTGACGAGCTTTGCGTCTTGCTGGCCGCCGAGGGGATCGAGGCGAAGCGCTCGACGCTTGGCGACTTTCTTCTGGCTCAGGGGCTGAGTCGCAAAAAAAGACAGCCCACGCCGCCGAGCAGGAGCGCCCTGACGTCGCGGCGGCGCGAGCCACTTGGCGCAACGAGCAACCTGGGCTGATTGCCGAACGGCTGGTCTTTCTCGACGAGACCTGGGCGCGGACGAACATGGCCCGGCGTTATGGCCGGGCACCGCGCGGCGAACGGGTGGTGGCGGCCATTCCCCATGGCCACTGGAAGACAACCACGTTCATTGCCGCCCTGCGTCACGACCGGATCACCGCGCCCTGCGTTTTCGATGGCCCGATCAACGGCGCAAGCTTCCTTGCCTGGGTCCAGCAAGCCCTGGTCCCGACCCTGTCCGCGGGCGACATCGTCATCATGGACAACCTCTCCTCCCACAAGGTCGCCGGCGTACACGAGGCCATTGAGGCGGTCGGCGCAACCCCGCTCTACCTGCCGCCCTACAGCCCCGATCTCAATCCCATCGAACAGGTCTTCGCAAAGCTCAAAGCCATTCTCCGCAAGGTCGGCGCCAGAACCGTCGATGACCTCTGGCGGGCAATTGGAAACGCCCTCGATGAATTCTCTCCAACCGAATGCAGAAACTACCTCGTCAATGCAGGATATTCCGTCTAAACCGGATGTGCTCTAATCATGCGCAGCACAAAGTTAAATCTTTCATCCTCCGCCCCCACAATCTCCGTGTAGACGATGTCCGCGATCTGTGCATGCCGCGCCTGATAAACCCAGTCACCTGATCGACCGTCGAACCGTTGTTCGACGACATCCTCTAACGGGGCAAAGAACCGCGTACCGAAGTCGCCGAAAGAGATGTCATGTACGCGGGATATTGAGCCAGCCCTGACAAGCGGGCCGAACCGGTGTAGCGCACAAATGTCCCTATATAGCACCCTTGCTTCGTCACTCGGTATGCCGTCATACTCACCCTTCACAATTTGCCTGAGCGGCATGCCATGCGTGGCTTCATGGAGAGCAACCAATAGCTGCCTACCATGAATAGCTCGGAGTTCGTGCAGCCGTTCGGGCAACATATCTTTTAGGTAACCAAGGCAGTCGTATAGGTCGAGTCGCGCGACGAGTTCTTCAATTTCTCGTTCGGACAGGTACCTGATTTCGTAGTCTTCTTTTACAAATGCGGCTATATCCTGACAAAAGACGTTCCATTCATTTACTCGTTCGCTTGCAATGACAACGAGAGGCCACTTTCTGTTTTGGGAGCCTTGGAAAATAGCCTTTAGTTCGTTTAGATTCGAGGTGACTCCGTCGACGAACAGGAAAACAGGTAGATTTGGTAGCGAGTGAATTTCGCTAAGCATCGGCACGTTCAACCGCCCAGATCGTTCGACAAAGAACACGAGCTTTTCGTATTTCTTAGCTGAATCCCAAGCGAGGCGGCGAAGGGAGACTGTCTTACCTGCACCAGCATTGGCCTTTACGACGATGAGGCGAGGGCCGGCCTTCGCTTGAGCGCCAATTATTTGATCTTTGAGAATAGCGTTGACCACTGCGCGGTCTACGTCGAGATCTTCCTGAATCCCATGCCAGCCAGTATCGAAACTGCTGTAGAAACGCCTTGGATCAGCTTTAGGAACCTCCAGATCTGCCGATACGTGCTCGCAGTCGCTGGATAGATAAGTCCGAAGTCGAGCACTTTCTGAGCGCCCAGATACGGTCATAAACCTCGAGAAAGAGGTAATCCTGTAGGGTGCCTGAGCCAGGGCAAGCTTGCGAGTCCCTTCAGGTATTATTCTGGCGAGCTCCGTAATGAAGGCTCTGAAATCCATAGAGATAGCGCGGACACGTCTTTCAACCCAATAATCTCTTTCCAGGTCACGCAGACCAGGATTGACCAGATAATGTCTGGGTCGCGCGTCGCCTTCTCTTACGACCTCGTCGAAGAGAGACCGGAGATTCGGGTCAAGAAAGCTGTAGCCAACGTAGATTATTGTTTTTGTTTTGGCCCATTCTAGGTACGTGTCGAACGGGTGTGGGTCTGGTATGGAAAATCTAAGTCATTGATTTAGTGCGTTTTTTGTGTCGAGACGAACGGCCGAAAGCGGCTATTCGTGACAATGGGCCGCTCCAAGGCAGGATTTTGTCACGACGGCAGGGTCGAGCAGGGGAAGGTGGGAACGCTCCGCACCGCCAGAAGCGGTACGATGCCGTGTCTCGAAACCCAACATCGGGAGCATTCCCATGGCAGTATCCCCGCCTCCGGCGCCTTCGTCCATCGATCTTTCCGGCCTGCCTCCTCGGGTCGTCGAGGCGGCCGCCCGGGTGCTCGCACTGTGTCGCGGGGAGCTTCGTTCCGAGCCGCGCCCCGAGGCGCCCGAGGAGGTCGAGTTGCGGGTGCGTGAGGCCACGAACGAGTTCGCTCGCGATGTCATGGGCGCCGTCATCGAGAACCGGGACGATGGCGCTTCCCGGATCGAGCGGGACGGGCAGAGCTGGTTCCGGGTCGCGGTGACGCCGAAGACGATCATGACCTCGCTCGGTCCGGTGACCTACCGGCGAGCGCGTTACCGCAGCGGCGCGAGCGGGGCATCGCCGGTGCCGGTCGACGAGAGCCTGGGTCTCGTCGACGATTACCTGACGCGGCCGGCGGCCGAGCTCGGTCTGCTGATGATGGGTCACTGCACGGCCCGGGAAGCGGCGGCGTTCTTTGCGAAGACCGGCGCCATGACGCCGTCGGTGAGCACCCTGCAGCGCCTGACCATGAGCATGCACGAATGCTGGGAGAGCCTCGGCCCGGAGACGCTGGGCAGCATCCGTGAGGCCGAGGGCATACCGCAGGACGCGACCACCGCCTCGGTCTCCCTCGACGGCGTCATGGTGCCGCTGAGACCCGGCGAGGACGGTCGCGCCAAGGCCTCCTGGCGCGAGGCCGCCTGCGGCACGGTCTCCTTCCACGACGCCGAGGGCAAGCGCCTGAAGACCCTCTATCTCGGCCGCATGCCGGAGAGCGGCAAGCTCACGCTGAAGGCGCAGCTTGCAAGCGAAGTCGCACACATCAGGCGAGCACGCCCCGAGATCGGGATCGTCGCTATCGCCGATGGCGCCGCCGACAACTGGACCTTCCTGGAGACCCTGTCGCCCGAAACCGAGGTGATCGACTTCTGGCATGCTTGCGAACATCTGCAAACCGCGTCCGACCATGCCGTGGCGCCCGGCTGGTTCGAGAAGTACCGCGAGATCCTCCGTCACGATCCCCGTGGCGTCGCCAAGGTGATCCGGGCGCTGCGCCACCTTCGCGATGCCGCCGCTGCGCCGGACCGGGCCGAGACCGAGCGGGAACTCGCCTTCTTCCGCAAGCATCGCCATCGCATGCGCTACCACGCCCTGAAGGAAGAGGGCATCGCCATCGGCTCAGGCGTGGTCGAGGCTGCCAACAAGACCCTGGTGACACAGCGCATGAAGCGCTCCGGCATGCGCTGGCGGATCGTCGGCGGACAGGCTGTTCTGACCTTCCGCGCCCCGATCAAATCCGGCCGCTTCGAGCGGGCATGGAAGGCCCTGATCAGCGCAACCGACACACCGGCCAACGACAACATCAGTCCACGTGCAGCAGCCATGGCAATCGCTGCCTGAGCTCAACGAACCAAGCCGCAGACATCACTGCCATGCGAGACTCGCACCCTGTCGAACTGTCCGATACGGCCCTCTTTGTGCCGGATTAGTTGTTCTGTGCTGGCTATCATAGGCGGGGAGATGATCTGATAGCGAGTAATGCAACCATGGAGCTTCGTATACGGAATTTTGCCGAGGGTCAGTGACCTTGTCACACCTTCGCCGTCGCAAACGAACGGAATGATTTCCTGTAGTCGGTTCTTACTGACGGCCTCGTACGCGCGCTCAACGACAAGATCATAGTTAGTTGTTAATAGACCAGCCCAGACAAACGTTGGGATTAGCTTGTGAAAATCGGCGGGTTGATAGGGAGCAAGCGTGACATGAACGAACTCCTGGACGTCACGGGTGCTGCGCACGGAGCACGCGAGATCGAACACAGTTTTAAGGTCATCGTCAGCGTAATCTGGCCCGAGAAACTTGGTAGCCACCAGGCGGGCCAACTCTCGGCCATCTGGTATTGTACCGCCATGCGGGCCTACGGCGCCAAAGGACGCACCCGAGCCCAAAAATAGGACTGCACGCCCCTCCTGAACGGCGTCGACCAGTTCCTTTTCGATTTGGGCTGCCATCGTCCCTCGCTAACTCCGGCTTCGCATGGTTTTCAGGCGTATGGTGTACATACGCTCGGGGGGCGATGCCCGCAAGCCGGGTATTTGGGAGGGGCGTGCTCGCGACTGGGCTTACCTTGGGGCAAGCTCTTGGAGTTGAGAGTGGGGGGACCACCCACCTAAAGCCGCCTCAAGCACTCCACCATCAGGGCGTAGAAGCCGGCGGCGTCGGCGGTGTGGATCCAGTTCGTGTTGGCGGGGCGGTCGGTGACG
Organism: Alphaproteobacteria bacterium; assembly: GCA_965261585.1. Classification (GTDB taxonomy): domain Bacteria; phylum Pseudomonadota; class Alphaproteobacteria; order UBA6615; family UBA6615; genus CBDHDN01. The sequence continues at coordinate 20,233 of CBDHDN010000046.1, read as the reverse complement.
CCCCAGAAGTCGACGACGGTCTGGCCGATCGTCAATTCGGAATGGATCTCGACGGCGACGTTGACGTGCTTGCCCTGGAACAATTCGGGCCGCAGCAGGTAGGCGATCGTGCAGGGGTCGTGCAGCGGGCCGCCGTTGGTGCCGTATTTGGCGATGTCGTGGCGGTCGTAGAATTCCAGCATCGCATGCACCTGGCGCGCGACGGGCGTGCCGACGTCGGCGACGGCCGCGAGCCGCTCGGGCGTCGTCAGCACCTGGCGGTGAGCGGCCGGCCGCAGCCGAACACGACGTGGGCGGCGTGGGGGTCGACGAGGATGTTGAACTCGGCCGCCGGCGTCGAGTTGCCACCCTCGCGCATGGCGCCGCCCATCAGCACGCTCTCGTCGATGCGCTCGACGATGCGCGGCTCCTTGACCATGGCCATGGCGACGTTGGTCAGCGGGCCGGTCGGCACCAGGGTGATCGGCAGATCGGCGGCCATCAGGGTGTCGACCAGGTAGTCGACGGCGTGGGCGGCCCCCAACGGCACGGCGGGGTCGTGGATGTCGAAGCCGTCGATGCCGGTGCGGCCGTGCACCTCCTCGGCGGTGACGAGTTCCCGGACCAAGGGCCGCGGGCAGCCGGCGTAGACCGGCACGTCACGGCGCCCGGCCAGCTCCACGATCAGGCGCGTATTGCGCTCGGTCAGGGCAAGCGGCACGTTGCCGGCGACCGCCGTGATGCCCAGGATGTCGAGCTCGTCCGGCGACGCCAGCGCCATCAGCAGCATGACCGCGTCGTCCTGCCCGGGGTCGCAATCGATGATGATGGGTCGTGCTGCCATGGCTTGCTCCTGCGGCTTCGATCACCTCAGACCAACAGGTTCCGGCGGCCCGGGTCAAGGTCGGCGTTGCGCCCGGCGCGCCGGATCCCGGCCCCCGGTTTACGTCCGCGCCAGTTTACGTCCAGCGCGGCGCCGCCTAGGCTGGGCGCCGATCAACCCAGAGGGGACCGGGGGCATGCAGGCAGCGTCCGTGCGGACGGCGGCCGACGCGCGCAAGATCGTGGCGGCGCGGGCGGCCGAGCACGTCAAGGTCGGGGTCTTCGACATCGACGGTGTGCTGCGCGGCAAATACATGCAGCGCGACAAGTTCACAGCGGCGCTCGACGGCGGCTTCGGCTTCTGCAACGTTGTGCTCGGTTGGGACGTCGCCGATGCGACCTACGACAACGCCGCCTTCACCGGCTGGCACACGGGCTTTCCCGACGCCGCGGTGCGGCTGCTGCCGGAGACCTGCCGCGATATTCCGTTCGAGGACGGCACGCTGCTGTTTCTCGGCGAGTTCGCCGGCGCCGCCGAGGCGGTCTGTCCGCGGGCAACGCTGCGCCGCGTGCTCGACCGCGCCGATGCCATGGACTTCCACGTCGAGGCCGCGTTCGAGTACGAGTTCTTCGTCTTCGAGGAGACGTCCCACTCGGTGCGCGAGAAGCGCTATGCCGGCCTCAAGCCGATGGCGCCGGGCTCGTTTGGCTATTCCATGCTGCGCAGCTCGACGGCGGCGCCGTTCTACCACGCGCTGCTGGACACTGCGGCGGCCATGCGCTTTCCCGTGGAGGCGCTGCACGAGGAGGTCGGCGCCGGCGTGCTCGAGGCGGCGCTCGCCCACACCGGCGGGCTCGAAGCCGCCGACCGGGCGGCCCTGTTCAAGACCTTCGCCAAGGTGGTGGCCCAGCGCCACGGCCTGATGGCCACGTTCATGGCGCGCTGCTCGGCCGAGTGGCCGGGCCAGTCGGGCCACATCCACGTGTCGCTGGTCAGGAAGCGCGGCGGCGCCAACGCGTTCCACGACCCGCGCAAGCCCGACGGCATGGCCGACGCGATGCGCCACGCGCTGGCCGGCCAGCAGGCGCTGATGCCCGAGTTGCTGGCCCTGGTGGCACCGACCGTGAACTCCTACCGGCGGCTGATCCCCGGCGCCTGGGCGCCGACCGAGGCGAGCTGGGGCGTCGAGAACCGGACCTGCGCGCTGCGCGCGATCCGCGGCGGCGACACGGCCCAGCGCATCGAGTACCGGGTCGCCGACGCCGACGCCAACCCCTACCTGGCGCTGGCCGCGGCCGTCGCCTCGGCGCTGCACGGCATCGCCGAGAAGTTGGAGCCGACGGCGCCGATTGCCGGCAACGCCTACACCGCGAAGCACCCGAAGCGGCTGGCATTGCCGCGCACTCTGATGGACGCGGCCGCGGCGCTGCGCCGGTCGGCCGCCGCCCGGGCCGCCTTCGGCGATGCCTTCGTCGACCACTTCGCGGCGTCGCGGGAGTGGGAGGAGCGCGCCTTCCGCCACCACGTCACGGACTGGGAGATGGACCGCTACTTCGAGATCATCTGACGGCCGCGAAACAAGCCTGGAATCCCCGGCCTTGAGCCGGGGTCCAGGAACACGCGTGAGGCAATGGCACAGGAATCGGCTTCCAATCCAACGGTCCCCAATATGATCCGTGGCGCTTCGCGATCGCGCGCTTGTTCCGTGTTCCTGGGCCCCGGCTCAGGGCCGGGGTGACGCTTCTGTTTTGGAGCGCCTCAACCTCACTTCCCGTATGGGTTAACGAGGCTATCCACCAAGCTGTGGAGGACCTGACGGAACTGGGCCTCGTCGACCTCCATGACGATGGCGTCTTCCAGCGCCTCCTGACAGATCTCCTGGATTTCCGCCAGGTTCTCGCGCAGCACGTCGATCTTGTCCTCGCAGGCCAGCGGCGCGCCGTCGGGCTGGCGCCAGACGGCAGGCTCGGCCGGTGACTTGTCGAGCGTGCGTGGCATCTGACATCCCTCCCGATTCTCGCGCCGCGTGGCGCCGGTCAACCACGATGGGGCGAACCGGCAACCCGGCGTTCGGTAACATTATTACCCAATCGGCGTGGCTTGGGCAGCCAATTGCGCTGGCCCGGAATCGACTCGGTCCGTTCCTTGCTATTTCATCGTAAACCATTGAGTTCGATTGAATATTCTCGGCGAATTTCTCACTTTCTAAGGCGAGGCATAGACCGTTTGCGGGGCGGCCCGAGGGGCTGTTTCGCGGGTCCGGCCGGACGGGGGGCCGGCACGGGCGACAGATCCGGAGCGACATATGACGGTATTCTCGGCCCCCGCCTTCGACAACCACGAGAAGGTCTTGTTCGGCCACGACCGAGCGAGCGGCCTCAAGGCCATCATCGCCATCCACAACACCAACCGCGGCCCGGCCGTCGGCGGCTGCCGCATGTGGCCCTACGCCAGCGAGGCCGAGGCGATCGAGGACGCGCTCAGACTGTCGTGCGGCATGACCTACAAATCGGCGCTCGCCAACCTGCCGTTCGGTGGCGGCAAGGCCGTCATCCTCGGCGATGCCAGGCGGGACAAGACCCCGGACCTGCTGCGCGCCATGGGCCGGATGGTCGATAGCCTGGGCGGCGCCTACATCGTCGCCGAGGACGTCGGCACCACGGTCGAGGACATGGACATCGTGCACGAGACGACCGCCCACGTCGCCTGCACCTCCGAAGGCAGCGGCAACCCGTCGCCCTACACCGCGCTCGGCATCTATCACGGCATCCGCGCCGCCGTGCAGCACAAGTTCGGCCGCAACACCGGCCTCGAGGGCGTCTCGGTCGCCATCCAGGGCGTCGGCCAGGTCGGCTATGAGCTGTCGCGCTACCTGAACGACGAGGGCGCCAAGTTGATCGTCGCCGACATCTCAAGCGAGGCGGTCGGCCGCGTCGCCGACGAGTTCGGCGCGACCACTATCGACAGCGACGCCATCTATGGCGCCGATGCCGACGTCTTCGCGCCCTGTGCGCTGGGCGCCACCATCAACGACGCGACGATCGGCCACCTCAAGGCGAAGATCGTCGCCGGTGCCGCCAACAACCAGCTGGCCGAGGGCCGCCATGGCGACGAGCTCGCCCGCCGCGGCATCCTCTACGCCCCGGACTACGTGATAAACGCCGGCGGCATCATCGAGGTCGCCTACAACGACAGCCGCGACCACGACAAGATCACGGCCCACGTCGAGGGCATCCACGACACGCTGATGGAGATCTTCAGCCGCGCCGACGCCGAGCACGCGCCGACCAACGTCGTCGCCGACCGCATTGCCGAGGAACGCTTCCTCAACTAGTTGATTCTGTGGACTGATTCACCTGACTCTTGGGGTGCCAAGCGCCAGGATCAGACCACTGGGCCTGACCAGCCCACCTCCAGGGTAAGCCCCGGGGCCGTTTCACGCCCCGGGGCTTTGCTTTTCGGCCCCGTATTGATCCGAAAATCTCGAGCGCCGCCGGGCGGCGCGATCACTCCGCGGCGCGGGCGTCGGCAGCGCGCCGCGTGGCCGGGGCGAATGTGGCTTCCATCTCGCGGCGGACCTTGACCGCCTGATCCTCCCCGGCGAGGGCGACGTCGGCCGCGCCGACGACCGCGCCGGCGGCCACCGCGTTGCGCAGCCGGACGCCGCCGGCCAGGCCGATCGGCAGTGCGCCGAGGGCGAGCGAGCGCGCCGCCGGCACGAGCTTGCCCCACACCGTGTAGCCGCCCTCGCCGTCGAGCATCTCGCCCGCCACGAGGTCGCGCTTGGCGACGGCGACGACGTCACCGCGCCACGCCGTCGGCCGCCCGGTCGGCTCGCCGCGCAGGGCGGCGCTGGCGACCGAGATGCCGAGCTCCAGCCCGATCAGGTGGTAGGGCTTGTACATCGCGGCATAGCGGCCGCTCGGGTCCGTCGCCAGGCCGTACTCGGCGAAGCAGCGGGCGACGTAGTCCGACGGCGCCGCGAACGTCGCGTAGACGCCCCAGCGCAGGTCGCGCTCGACGGCGCTGCCGTCGCGGGCCAGGCTCGACACGACCTCGACCATGCCCGGCGCGGCGAGGACCCCGCCATCCGCGGCCGGCCGCAGCGTCGAGGCCAGGTCGTCGACGCCGACCGGCGGGAACGCGAGCCCGTCCGCCGGCACGGCGAGCCCCGTGGCATTGGCGACCGCGGCCATCTCGATGCCTGACTTGGTGCCGTCGAGGAACGAGTTGAACATCTGCGCGTTCATGCCGCCCGCCTGCGCGTCCGCCGCCGTCAGGCCGTAGTGCCGCCACACGGTCTCGGGCGTCGAGGCATGGAACGCCGGCAGGTACTTCGTGCCCTTGCCGGCGGCAACGACCTCGAAGCCGGCGGCGCGGGCCCAGTCGACGATCTCGCAGATCAGCGCCGGCTGGTCGCCATAGGCCAGGGAGTAGACGCCGCCGGCCGCCGTGACGCGCTGGGCCAGCAACGGGCCGGCCAGCACGTCGGCCTCGACGTTGACCATGACGACGTGGCGGCCGTGCTCGGCCGCCAGCAGCGCGTGACGGATGCCGGCCGCCGGGCTGCCGGTGGCGTCGATGACGACCTCCAGCGGGTCGGCCGCGATCAGCGCCGCCGCGTCCTCGGTCAGATGGGTGGCGCCGGCACGCACGGCCGCGGCGAAATCGGCCGCGCCATACTGCTCGGCCGGCCAGCCGATCCGGGCCAGGGACGCGCGCGCCCGCCCGAGGTCGAGGTCGGCGATGCCCTTGACGTGGAGCCCCGGCGTGCGCACCGCCTGGGCGAGGAACATCGAGCCGAACTTGCCGGCACCGATCAGGCCAACGCGCACCGGCCGCCCAGCGGCGGCGCGCTCCTGCAGTTTGGCGGCGAGGTTCATGTTTCGCGTGTCCCCTTCGAGGGCTCACCGCGTCCCGCGAGGCCCCCGGAGCTTGGCCTCCGTCCGGGTTCGCCAATGGCGCGCAATCGTTCCATGTCGCCAGCAATCAAGGCTACCTTCTTGGCCCGAGTCCACCCCTTGAGCTGCCGCTCCGCGGCAATGGCGTCGGTGATCCGGTTGAACTCCTGATGATAGACCAACCGCGCCGGCCTGCGCCGCTTCGTGAATCCACCAAATGTCCCGGCGTTGTGCTGGGCCACGCGCTGTTCCAGCGAGCCACGCGTGGTGCCGACGTAGCAGGCTCCATCGGCGTATGTGAGGATGTAGACTAACGCCGCCATGGCGCGTCGCCCTCACCCTTCGACAGGCTCAGGATGAGGGCTCATTGGGGCGTCCGACTACACACGTTCGAACCATCCCGCCAGACACCCCTTCCCCACCTCGCCCTGAGCCTGTCGAAGGGTGAGGCCGCGAGGTCGGTACGACCACGAACACGGCCGTGGCCTCATCGCACTCCCTCCGCGGCCGCCTCGGCCAGGCAGTCGTCGGCGAGGCAGGCGATCGGCGCGAAGTCGCGGTGGGCGATCCACGCCGGCCGCGTGAAGCGGCGGATGTGGTTGTCGACGTGGCACAGGCTGACATAGACGATCGTGCGGTCGAACGGCGACATGTTGGCGGCCGAGGCGTGCACCAAGTTGCCGTGGAACAGGAGGAGCGAGCCGGCCGGCCCCTTGGGCGCGACCAGGCCGCCGGCGTCGACGAGGCGCCGCACGGTCGCCTGGTCCAGCGTCCACAGCGGGTAGCTCGTGGTCTCGACGTCGTGGCGGGCGTCGAGCACGCCGGCGCGGTGGCTCTGCGGGATGAACATCAAGGGGCCGTTGAACTCGGTCACGTCGTCGAGGAACAGGGCCACGTTCATGGCCCGCGGCTCGGGCATCGCGTCGTCGCGCGCCCAGGTGCCGTAGTCCTGGTGCCACTGCCACTGGTCGCCGCCGAACGCCGCCTTGGCGTTGACCTTGAACTGATGGATGTAGACGTCGCCGCCGAGCAACTGGCGCACCGGCTCGACCAGCCGCGGGTGCCGCGCCAGACGGCCAAACGCCTCATTGTAGGTGTGGGCGGCGAACGCCGTGCGCGCCGTCTTGCCGTCCTTCTCCCGCACCACTTCGCGGCGGTCGAGGGCGTACACGGCGCGTGCTTCGCGGCGCAGCAGGGCGACCTCGGTCGCGTGGAAGGCGTCGGCCAGGAACACATAGCCGGCGTCCTCGAACTGCCGGGTCTGGGCGTCGTTGAGCCGCACGGGGCGTCTCCTTCACTCGCCACCGGCCTCAGGCGCCGTCGTCGAGGCTCATCAGGGCGGCGTTGCCGCCGGCGGCGGTGGTGTCGATGGACAGCGTGCGCTCGGTCGCGAAGCGGTGCAGGTAGCGCGGGCCGCCGGCCTTGGGGCCGGTCCCGGACAGGCCCTCGCCGCCGAACGGCTGCACCCCGACGACGGCGCCGATCATGTTGCGGTTGACGTAGGTATTGCCGGCGCGCACGCGGCGGGCAATGTGGGCGACCGTCGCGTCGATGCGGCTGTGGATGCCCAGGGTCAGGCCATAACCGGTGGCGTTGACGGCGTCGATCACCTTGTCGAGGTCGGCGGCGCGGTAGCGCACGACATGGAGGATCGGGCCGAACACCTCGCCGGTCAGGCGGTCGAGGCGGTCGATCTCGAAGACCTGGGGCGCTACGAACGTGCCCTGCTCGGTCTCCGGCCCCAGCGTGGCGCCGAACAGCAGCGTGCCCTCGTCGCGCATGCGCGCGGCATGGCCGTCGAGCATGTCGCGGGCGCGGGCATCGATCACCGGGCCGACGTCGGTGCGCAATAGCGCCGGGTCGCCGATGCGCAGCGCCGCCATGGCGCCGGTCAGCATCGGCACGAGCTTCGCGGCGATCTCGTCCTGCACGAACAGGACGCGCAGCGCCGAGCAGCGTTGGCCGGCGCTGCCGAACGACGACGTCACGACGTCGTCGACGACTTGCTCGGCGAGTGCCGAGCTATCGATGACCATGGCGTTCTGGCCGCCGGTCTCGGCGATCAGCGGCACGATCGGCCCGTCCTTGGCGGCGAGCGTCCGGTTGATCGCCCAGGCGGTCTCTGTCGAGCCGGTGAAGGCGACCCCGGCGATCGCCGGCGCGGCAACCAGGCGCGCGCCGACGTCGCCGGCCCCCGGCAACAGGTGCACGACGTCGGCGGGAACGCCGGCCTCGTGCAGCAGCCGCACCGCGGCGGCGGCGATCAGCGGCGTCTGCTCGGCCGGCTTGGCGACGACGGCGTTGCCGGCGGCGAGCGCCGCCGCAACCTGGCCGATGAAGATCGCCAGCGGGAAGTTCCACGGGCTGATGCACACGAACGCACCGCGGCCACGCAATACCAGCTCGTTGCGCTCGCCGGTCGGGCCGGGCAACGCTTCGGGCGCGCCGAAATCGGCCCGCGCCGCGGCGGCGTAGAAGCGTAGGAAGTCGACGGCCTCACGGACCTCGGCCAGCGCATCGGGCACGGTCTTGCCGGCCTCGCGCACCGCCATGGCCATGAACGCCGGCATGCGGTCCTCGAGCAGTGCCGCCGCGCGCTCCAGGCACGCCGCCCGCGCGTCCGGTGCGACGCGGTCCCAGTCCGGCGCCGCGGCCGTCGCAGCCGCGAGGGCGGCGGCAAGCGTCTCGGGCGTCGCGTCGACGGCCTCGCCGACCGTGCGGCGGCGGTCCGCCGGGTCGGTGATCGTGCGCATCGGCCCGTCGTGCGCACGGCCACCGACGATCGGCGCGGCATGCCACGGCGTGGCCGTGGCGTCGGTCATCGCCTCGGCGATCGGCCGCAGGGCGTACGGGTTGGCGAGGTCGTGCCCGCGCGCGTTGACGCGGCCCTCGCCGTAGACGTCGCGCGGCAGCGGTATCTTCGGGTGGGACACCGTCGCATAGCCGCGCACTGTCGCCACGGGGTCGGCGATCAACGCCTCGATCGGCGCGCTCTCGTCGACGATGCGGTTGACGAACGAGGTGTTGGCGCCGTTCTCCAACAGCCGCCGGGCCAGGTAGACGAGCAGGTCGGCGTGGCTGCCGACCGGCGCGTAGATGCGCACCGGCGTCGGCCCCGACACGATCTCGGCATACAGTGGCTCACCCATCCCGTGCAGGCGCTGGAACTCGTAGTGCGGGTTCGCGGCGGCCGCCGCCATGGCCTCGACCGCGGCCGCCGTGTGGGCGTTGTGAGTGGCGAACTGCGGGTAGAACGCACCACCGTCGGCGAGCAGCCTGCCGGCGCAGGCCAGGTAGGACACGTCCGTCGAGGCCTTGCGCGTGAACACGGGGTAGCCGTCGAGCCCGTCGACCTGGGCCCGCTTGATCTCGGTGTCCCAGTAGGCGCCCTTGACGAGCCGCACCATCAGCGGGCAGCCGCGGGCGCGCGCCAGCTCGGCGAGCCAGTCGAGCAGCGCGCAGGCGCGCTTCTGATAGGCCTGCACGACAAGGCCGAGGCCGCGCCAGCCCGCCAGCTCCGGCGCCAGCGCCATGGCCGCCAGCAGATCGAGGCCGGGTATCCAGGCGGTCGGCCTCCTCGGCGTCGATCGTCACGCCGATATCGGCGTCCCGGGCCTGGACCAGCAGGGCCAGCAGCCGCGGCGCCAGCTCGGCCGCCAGCGCCTCGTCGTGGGCCGCCTCGTAGCGCGGGTGCAGCGCCGACAGCTTGATCGAGATGCCGGGCCCGTCGATCGGGCCACGGCCGCCGGCGGCGTCGCCGATGGCCTTGATCGCGGCGACATAGGCGGCGCAGTAACGTTCGGCATCCGCCGCCGTGCGCGCGGCCTCGCCCAGCATGTCGAACGAGTATCGGTAGGCCCGGTGGTCCTTTTTCCCGGCCCGTTTCAAGGCCTCCTCGATCGTGCGGCCCATGATGAACTGGCTGCCGAGGATGCGCATCGCGGCGATCAGCGCCCGGCGGATCACCGGCTCGCCGGAGCGTGCGACGAGGCGGCCGAGCACGTGGCTGGGGTCGCGGCCATCGGCGCCGTCGAGGCGCACGACGCGGCCGGTCAGCATCAGCGCCCAGGTCGAGGCATTGACGAACACCGAATGGGAGTGGCCGAGGTGGGTCTGCCAGTCGGCCTCGGCGATCTTGTCGCGGATCAGGCGGTCGGCCGTCGCCGCGTCGGGAATCCGCAGCAGCGCCTCGGCCAGGCACAACAGCACGACGCCTTCCTGGCTCGACAGCGAAAACTCGCTGACGAAGGCGTCGAGGCCGCCCTGGCCGTGACGGCCGGCGCGCACGGCGGTGACGAGCGAGCGCGCCCGGCGGGCGACCTGCTCCGCCACAGCGGGGGCGAGCTCGGCACGCGGCAACAGCGCATTCACATGGGTGGTTTCCTCGGCCAGCCAGACACGTGCGACGGCCTGGCGCAGCGGGTCGCGCCAGACGCGTTCGCGGGCTTCCATGGCAGCCCTGTCGAGCGAAAATATCATCAGCGCCGCGCAGTCTAGGGTGTTTCGGGCGGCGGCGGAACAGGCCCGCGCGCCGTCCAGCCGTGGGCTGAAAGCAGATGCGCGCTTTTTCATTATGGAATAGGGTCGACACATACGGAGAACGGATCACTCGGCGGCGGGCGCGTGCCCACGAACCGATTGGCATCATCAGCGGAGGAGCTTCAGCACATGAACAAGCGAAATATCCTGTCGTTTGGGCCGGTGGTCCTGTCCCTGCTGGCCGCGTCGCCGGTGCTGGCCCAGGATCTGAAATTCCCGATCGGCCAAGATCAGCGGTTCCATTGGGACAGTCTGGCAGCGTTCGACGCGATGGACCTGAGCGGCCAGGAGGTTTCGGTCCTGGGGCCGTGGCTCGGTGTCGACCGCGATCTCTTTACCAGCGTGTTCGCCTACTTCGAGGCGGCAACCGGCGCCGATGTCGTCTACGCCGGCTCCGACAGCTTCGAGCAGCAGATCGTCATCGATATTCAGGCGGGCAGCCCGCCGAACCTGGCGATTTTCCCGCAGCCCGGGCTGGCGGCCGATCAGGCCTCAAAGGGCGGCCTCGTGCCGCTGGGCGACGACACGCGACAGTGGGTCATCGACAACTATTCGGCCGGCCAGTCCTGGGTCGATCTCGGCACCTATGCCGACGAGAACGGCAGCGACCAGTTGTTCGGCTTCTTCTACAAGGTCGATGTCAAGAGCCTGGTCTGGTACGTGCCCGAGAACTTCGAGGATGCGGGCTATGAGGTGCCGTCGACCATGGAGGAGATCCTCGCACTGAGCGAGCGGATCGTCGCCGATGGCGGTACGCCGTGGTGCATCGGCCTCGGCTCCGGCGACGCGACGGGCTGGCCGGCGACCGACTGGGTCGAGGACATCATGCTGCGCACGCAGCCGCCGTCGGTCTACGACGGTTGGGTGTCGAACGACATTCCGTTCAACGACCCGCGCATCGTCAACGCGATCGAAGTGTTCGGCACGTTCGCCAAGAACGACGCGTGGGTGAACGGCGGCTCCGCCGCGGTCGGCGCGACCGACTTCCGCGACAGCCCACAGGGGCTGTTCAACGTGCCGCCACGCTGCTTCATGCACCACCAGGCGAGCTTCATCCCCTCGTTCTTCCCGGACGGCACCGAGCTCGGCGTCGATGCCGACTTCTTCTACTTCCCGCCGTTCGCCTCGGAGGATCTTGGGAACCCGGTCCTGGGTGCCGGCACGCTGTTCGCCATCACCAGGGACAGTCCCGTCGCACGGGCGCTGATCGAATACCTCAAGACCCCATTGGCCAACGAGATCTGGATGGCCCAGAGCGGCCTGTTGACACCGCATAAGGGGGTCAATATCGACGCGTACGGCAACGACACGCTGCGCAAGCAGGGCGAGATCCTGCTGAACGCGACGACATTCCGCTTCGACGGATCCGACTTGATGCCGGGTGCCGTCGGCGCCGGCTCGTTCTGGACCGGTATGGTGAACTTTGTCGGCGGCTCGTCGGCAAAGGACGTCGCCGACGCAATCCAGCGCAGCTGGGATTCGCTCAAGTAACCAGCGCAAGGAAAAATAAATCCGTTGGGCAGGGCGGCATGCTGCCCGGCCCATCAACCAAGGCGCGCACAGGGGTGACATGGTGTGGCTGGACAAGTCTTTGGCGCACTGGTCGCGATCGTTTTGGGTGTCGGCCTCTCCGTCGTCTATTTCGCCGGCACGAACTGGCTCCTCGACGCCGGGCTGAAGGACACCCGTCGTAACGGCCGGCTGGTTATTCGAGAACATCGGCGGGAGGCCATCAGGCCATGGCTGTTCGTCGCCCCGGCAATCTTCCTGCTCGGCGTCTATCTGGTGTATCCGGTCTACGAGACGCTGCGGCTGAGCTTCTTCGACCGCACCGGTACCGTCTTCACCGGGCTCGGCAACTACATCTGGGCGTTTCGCGACCCCGAGTTCCTGAACTCGATCCGCAACAATATCCTGTGGCTGGTCATCGTGCCGGCGTTCGCCACCGCGTTCGGCCTGGTCGTGGCGGCGCTGGCGGACCGGGTGCGGTGGGGGACGTTCGCGAAGACGCTGATCTTCCTGCCGATGGCGATCTCGTTCGTCGGCGCCAGTGTCATCTGGAAGTTCGTCTACGACTTCCGCGGGCCCGACGTGACGCAGATCGGCATCCTCAACGCCATTGTCGTGTGGCTTGGCGGCGAGCCCCAGGCTTGGATCACCGTGCCGTTCTGGAACAACTTCTTCCTGATGGCGATCCTGATCTGGATCCAGACGCCGTTCGCCATGGTCATCCTGAGCGCCGCCCTGCGCGGCATTCCCGAGGAGACCATCGAGGCCGCCCGCATCGACGGCGCGAGCGAGCTGATGATCTTTTTCAAGATCATGATCCCGCAGATGATGACGACGATCCTGGTCGTCTGGACGACGATAACGATCATCGTCTTGAAGGTGTTCGACATCGTACTGGCCATGACCAACGGTCAATGGAACACCGAGGTGCTGGCCAATTTGATGTTCGACTGGATGTTCCGCGGCGGCGGTGATTTCGGCCGCGGCAGCACGATTGCGCTCATCATCATGATCGCCGTCATCCCGATCATGATCTCGAACATCCGGCGCTTCCAGAAAGAGGAGGGCATGCGATGAACAACCGCATCTTCGGGCTCAAGCTGACCTATGGCCAGCTGCTCACCCATACCCTCCTCATCCTTCTGGTCGTGCTGTGGACGCTGCCGACCGGCGGCCTGCTGATCAGCTCGCTGCGCGACAAGGACCAGCTCATCGTCTCCGGCTGGTGGACCGCGCTGAAGACGACGGAGCGCAACGAGCGCGGGCGGACCGCGACGGACCAGGTCGAGCGCAATGGCCAGTGGGTCATCGCCGGGTCGTTCTTCGCGCCCGGCACGAAAAAGACCGTCAAGAGTTTCAACAACAAGCAGACCAACCTCGATGCGTTCGCCGCAGGCGAGAGCTTGACCCTCGACGACGGCAGCGTCTTCACGCTGCAGGCTGACGGCACGTACGAGTGGGCCTCGCCGGACCCGTTCGAGCTGCGGCGCGGCAAGCGCTTTTTCTACGTCGCCAGCATTGCGCCACGGGCGACGCTGGAGAACTATGTCGAGGTGCTGACGTCGGAAGGCATCGGCCAGTCGTTCATCAACACGCTGACGGTCGCCGTGCCGGCGACGATCATCCCGATCCTGATCGCTGCGTTCGCCGCCTATGCGTTCTCATGGATGCAGTTCCCGGGTCAGCAGTTCCTGTTCGCCGTCGTCGTCGGGCTCTTGGTGGTGCCGCTGCAGATGTCGCTGATCCCGCTGCTCCGGCTCTATAACGAAATCGGCTCGGGCCTGGGCATCGAGGCCAAGTCCTATCCCGGCATTTGGCTGGCCCATACGGGCTTCGGCCTGCCGCTGGCAATCTACCTGTTGCGCAACTACATCGGCAGCCTGCCGAAGGAGATCATCGAGTCGGCGCGCGTCGACGGCGCCACCCACTTCCAGATCTTCTCGCGCATGGTGCTGCCGCTGTCGGTGCCGGCGCTGGCGTCGTTCGCGATCTTCCAGTTCCTGTGGGTCTGGAACGACCTGCTGGTTGCCCTGGTCTTCCTTGGCAAACGTGACGATCAGATCGTACTGACCTCGAAGCTGCGGGAGCTGTTGGGCTCGCGCGGCGACAACTGGGAGATCCTGACCAGCAGCGCCTTCATCTCGATCCTCGTGCCGCTCATCGTGTTCCTGGCGCTGCAGCGCTATTTCGTGCGCGGCATGATGGCGGGCTCGGTGAAGGCCTAGTGCACCGACTCAGTCAGAGCCGTCACAGTGGAAACCTGATTCTGAATACAAAACAACGGGTTGCTCCAGCGCACGGTGAATCATTTGTCTGGATCGGTGCACTAGGAGGGCCGACGGGCGCCGCAACAAAGCGGCGCCTGCCACCGCCTCCAGCCGGCGCGGAGCGCACGGCTCAGCTACAGGAGTGCACGATGGAGACGTTTCCCCACGACTTCGTGTGGGGCACCGCCGCCTCGGCCTATCAGATCGAGGGCGCCGTGCGGCTCGATGGACGCGGTGAAAGCGTAGGGGACCGCTTTTGCCGCGTGCCGGGCGCGATCGCCGACGGCACGAACGGCGACATCGGTTGCGACCATTACCACCGCTACACCGGGGACATCGCGCTGATGCAGGACCTGGGCGTCGGCGCCTACCGGCTGTCAATCGCCTGGCCTCGCGTGCTGCCGACGGGACGCGGGGCGCCGAACCCGGCCGGGCTCGACTTCTACGACCGGCTGATCGACGGGGTGCTGGCGGCCGGCATCGGGCCGTGGATCTGCCTGCATCACTGGGACATGCCGCAGGCGGTCGAGGATCAGGGTGGCTGGCGCAACCGCGACAATGCCCATCGGTTCGCCGACTACGCGCACCTGGCGGCGCGCCGCTACGGCGACCGGGTGCGGCGGTTCGCGCCGATCAACGAGCCCAACGTACTCGTCTGGGTCGCCTACAATAGCGGCGCCCATGCGCCCGGACAGCGGCCGCGCGCCGACTGCCTGGCGGCGATCCACACCATCAATCTGGCGCACGGGCTGGCCATCGAGCGGCTGCGCGACGTCGATCGCGACTTCATCTGCGGCAACATCATCTCGCTCGGCCCCGTCGTGCCGGCCCAGCACGACGACGCCCACCGCGAGGCCGCGGAACTCGTCGACTGCCTGTGGCGGCGCGTCATGACCGACCCGATCAGGCTTGGCCGCTACACGGCGCCGCTGGCCGACGAGTTGGCGGCGCTGGTCGAACCCGGCGACATGGCGCTGATCTCCCAACCGCTCGAGTTCTTCGGCCTCAACCACTACAACCGGATGTACGCGCGGCCCGATCCGGCGACCACGTTCGGCGTTGGCGAGGCGCCGCCGCCGCCGGGCGTGCCGGTGACCGACATGGGCTGGCACATCGACCCCGGCGCCTTCCTGGAGCAGCTGCGCGACGTGCGCGAGCGCTATGGCGATCCCGAGATCTACGTGACCGAGAACGGCGCCGCGTTTGCCGACAGGCCGGACGCCGACGGCGCGATCGACGACGGCCGGCGGATCGCGTTCCTGCACGGCTATCTGGAGGCGCTGGCGACGGCGATCGCCGAAGGCGTCAACGTGCGCGGCTACTTCGTCTGGTCGTTGATGGACAATTTCGAATGGGACCAGGGCTACACAAAACGCTTCGGCCTGGTCCATGTGGACTACGAGAGCCTGGCGCGCACGCCGAAGCGCTCGTTCGCGTACATGCAGTCCGTCATCGCCGAGAACGCCGTGGTATCGGTCCCCGAAGGGCCGGTGGCCGCCTAGGTGGCGGATATGGCAGCACCCGATTGGTGGCGCGGCGCCGTCCTCTATCAGATCTATCCGCGCAGCTTCCTCGACACGACGGGCGACGGCATCGGCGATCTGCAGGGCATCACCGCGCGGCTCGACTATGTCGCTGAGCTGGGCGTCGACGCCGTCTGGATCTCGCCCTTCTTCACCTCGCCGATGAAGGACTTCGGCTACGACGTCGCCGACTTCCGCGGCGTCGACTCGATGTTCGGCACGATCGCAGATTTCCACGCCCTCGTCGCGCGGGCGCACGCGCTGGGCCTCAAGGTGATGATCGACCAGGTCATCAGCCATACCGCGAGCGCGCATGCGTGGTTTCGGGAAGGCCGGACGGGCCGCGACAATGCGAAGGCCGACTGGTACGTCTGGGCCGACGCCAAGCCCGACGGCACGCCGCCGAACAACTGGCTCAGCGTCTTCGGCGGGACCGCCTGGCAGTGGGAGGCGCGGCGGCGCCAGTACTATCTGCACAACTTCCTGACCGACCAGCCGGATCTGAACTTCCATTGCGAGGCGATGGTCGACGCCCTGCTGGAGCAGATGGCGTTCTGGCTCGACGCGGGCATCGACGGCTTCCGCCTCGACACCGCGAATTTCTACACCCATGACGCGGAGCTGCGCGACAACCCGCCCCAGGATCCCGCGGTCGTCGCCCGGCTCAGCCTCGAACGGCGCGCCAATCCCTACTTCCGGCAGTGCCACGTCTACGACAAGTCGCGGCCGGAGAACCTGCACTTCCTGGCCCGCCTGCGCGAACTCGTCGACCGCTACGGCGCCGTTACGCTGGGCGAGATCTCCGACGACGACAGCCTGGCCACGGCGGCGTGCTATACCCGCGGCGCGCGGCACCTGCACATGGCCTACACGTTCGATTTGCTGTCGACGGACTACTCGGCCGCCTATATCCGCGAGCGGACCGAGTGTCTGGAGAACCAGATCGGCGACGGCTGGGTGTGCTGGTCGTTCTCGAACCACGACGTGCGGCGCGCCGTCGGCCGCTGGGGCGACGGCGAAGCGCACGACGCCCAGGCGAAGATGCTGTTGGCGCTGCTGCTGTCGCTGCGCGGCACCCCCTGCATCTATCAGGGCGAAGAGCTGGCGCTGCCGGAAGCCGAGATTGCCTTCGACGAGCTGCGCGACCCGATCGGCATCACGTTCTATCCCGAACCCGTCGGGCGGGACGGCTGCCGCACGCCGATGCCGTGGGCGCGCGAGGCGGCGAACGGCGGCTTCTCGACGGGCAAGCCGTGGCTGCCGGTGCCGCCTGACCACCGCGCCCGCGCAGTCGACGGGCAGGTCGCCGACCCGGACTCGGTACTGCGGACGAGCCGCCGCTTCATCGCATGGCGGGCGCGCCAGCCGGCCCTGGTGTCCGGCGAAATCCGCTTCTTCGATGCGCCCGAGCCGGCGCTTGCCTTCGTGCGGGCCCATGGGCAGGAGCGTGTCCTGGCGGTGTTCAACCTGGGGGGCGGCGAGCTCAGGTTCGCCGATACGCTGTGCGGGGGGGGGGCCTGTCGGCCCTTGCACGGGCATGGTTTCTCGGGTTCTATCGCGGCAGGGGAGATTCAGCTGCCGCCGTACGGCGCTTTCTTTGGGCAGTTGAGCGAACGAATGGGTGGGAACAATGGCTGATATCAAGCTTCGCGGGGTGGTCAAGCGCTTCGGCAACGTCGAGGTCATTCACGGCGTCGATTTGGACATCAAGCACCGCGAATTCGCGGTATTCGTCGGCCCCTCGGGCTGCGGCAAGTCGACGCTGCTGCGCCTCGTCGCCGGTCTCGAGGACATCACGGAAGGCGATCTGTCGATCGAGGGGGAGCGGGTCAACGACCTGCCGCCGGCGCGGCGCGGTATCGCCATGGTGTTCCAGTCATATGCGCTCTATCCGCACATGTCGGTCTACGAGAACATGGCTTTTGGCCTGAAGCTGGCGAAGACGCCGAAGGACGAGATCGACCGGCGGGTGCGCGAGGCCGCCGACATCCTGCAGATCGGCCCGCTGTTGGAGCGCAAGCCGAAGGAGCTGTCCGGCGGGCAACGCCAGCGCGTCGCGATCGGCCGCGCGATCGTGCGCGAGCCCAAGGTCTTCCTGTTCGACGAGCCGTTGTCGAACCTGGATGCGAAGCTCAGGGTCCAGACCCGGATCGAGCTGGCGAAGCTGCACGGCGACTTGGACGCGACGATGATCTACGTCACCCACGACCAGGTCGAGGCCATGACCCTGGCCGACAAGATCATCGTGCTGCGTGACGGCTACGTCGAGCAGGTCGGCTCGCCGCTGGACCTCTACCGACACCCGGATAACCTCTTCGTTGCCGGTTTCATCGGCTCGCCGGCGATGAATTTCGTCGAAACGAACGTCGCCGCGGTGAACAACGGCCAGGCCGACATCGCGCTGCCGGGTGGCGGCACGATCTCGGTGCCGTGCGATTCGCACGCACTGAATTCCGGCGACAAGGTCACGTTCGGCACCAGGCCGGAGCATATGTCGGAGCGCGGCACCGGCGATTCGACGATCCCGGGGGAAATCTTCGTCGTCGAACGGCTGGGCGGCGAGAGCTATCTCTATATCCGCGTCGAGGGCAGCAACGAGATGATGGTCGTGAAGGCGCACGGCGAAAGCGACGCCAAGCAGGGCGACACGATCAAGATCGGCGTGGCGGCCCGGCGTCCCACCTTTTCAACGCGGACGGCCGCGCCGTCAGCCGGACCGAGGGTGTGCCCGAGGCGGCCTGACCCGTCCTCACCCGCTTGTCGAGGGTGGGGGCCGCCGCGCGGTTCCACGATAGCGGATACTATCTAGAAGATGCCGAGTGCGCGCAGCTCGGCGGCCAGGGTCGGCGGCAGGTCGCCCGGTTCACCGTTGGGCAGGTCGCGCGGCGCGGTCGCGTCTTCCAGATAGCGCCAGCCCTGGAACGGCCGGAAGCGCCGTGGTTCCGTCGCTACCAGTTCGGGCGCGAACACGAGGGCGCAGCAGGGGCTGGCGTGCCGGTCGACCGCGGGCTCGATCGCCGTGATGCGTCGGCGCGCCTGGATATAGCCCTTGATGACCGAGTACAGCGAGCCGCCGCCGTCGACGATTTCGGCGGCGCGGCGCGGCGTGAATCGGATCAGGAACTGCAGTCGCGCCGCGCCCCCGCCATTGGCGAGGCGGTGCTGTTGCCGCTGCCGCATGTGCTCGAAGCTGTCGATGCCGACGGCGAGCTTGACGAGGTGCAAGGCCATGCCCGCAGCATACAAGGCGGGCCGGCCCGGGTCGAGGGCTGTGGAAATCGTCAGGGCAGTGCCGCCAGACGCGTGTGCAGGCGTTCCGCGTCGATCGGCCGCATGATGAAGTCGACGACGCCGGCGTCCGCTGCCCTCAGCACCAGATCCTTGTCGGCCCGGCCGGCGACCATCAGCACCGGGATGTTCGAGTTCGCCATGCGGACGTGCCGGGCAACGCCGATCGTCCGGGCGTCGCCGGCCGTCAACTCGGCGAGCACGCCGTTGATACGATGGGCCTCCAGCACGGCGAATGTCGTGTCCGTATCGTGGGCCTCGTAGACAGCGCCGACGCCCAGGCCCTTCAGCACATCACGCATCAGATGCCGGGCGACGGGATCCTCGTCGAGGACCAGCAGGCGCAGCCGGCGGAGGTCGGTCTTCTCTGCCGGTGGCGTCGGTATGAGGGCGGTTTGGTACACCATGGTTGCCGTCGTTTGCCGCGATGGCCCGGCGCCGCGGACCCGCTGGCCTTGCATCGAGGATCTGAAGATTTTCCGTTGAATTGCTTGCGGTTTCGTTAGCCCGATCAAGCCGTACGGGCGCGTTGATGCAGTCTTGCGCGCTTGGCGGGCATTCAGGCCGCCTTGCCGGCCAGGGCCTGGGCCACTTTCGACGTTGGCGTACGGCCCAGGGCATCGCTGATGAAGCGGCCGGCGGCGGCCACGGCGGCCAGATCCACGCCGGTCTCGATGCCCAATCCCGCCAGCATGTAGACGACGTCCTCGGTCGCCACGTTGCCGGCGGCGCCGGGCGCGTATGGGCAGCCGCCGAGGCCGGCGACGGCGCAATCGACCGCGGCGACGCCGGTATCGATGCAGGCCAGGATATTGGCCAGCGCCTGGCCATAGGTATCGTGGAAGTGCAGCGCCAGCCGGGCGGTCCCGACGGCCCCGGCAACGGTTTCCAGCATCGCCAGGGCCACGTCCGGCGTGCCGACGCCGATCGTGTCGCCCAGGCTCACCTCGTAGCAGCCCATGGCCGCCAGCCGGGCCGCGACGTCGGCCACGGCGGCCGCTGCGATCGCCCCCTCGTAGGGGCAGCCGAGGACGCAGGAGACATAGCCACGGACGCGGATTTCCGCCGCCGCCGCTGCCTCGCAGACCGGCTGAAAGCGCACGAAGCTCTCGGCGATCGAGCAGTTGATGTTGCGCTGGCTGAAGGTCTCCGAGGCCGCGGCGAAGATGGCGATCTCTTCGGCCCCGGCGGCGAGCGCGGCCGTCGTAGCCGCGCATGTTGGGAACGAGCACCGGATAGCGCGTCCCAGGCCACCGCGCGATACCGGCCAGCACGGCCGCCGTGTCGGCCATCTGCGGCACCCATTTCCGTGCGACGAAGCTGCCGGCCTCAACCACCGGGAGGCCGGCGGCGGCCAGCCGGTCGATCAACGCGATGCGGGTCGCGATCGGCACGGTCCGCGGC
>CBDHDN010000045.1:0-62027 GCA_965261585.1 Alphaproteobacteria bacterium | reverse complement strand
GCGGCGCGACGAGCCGGCCTGGGTGCACCGGTCCTTCGTCGAGTTGCCGGAAGACTTCATGGCGCCGGAGTTCACCAAGGAGGAGAACGCGTTCCTCGATTGGGTCGGCGAGCGCGACGATTTGGAGGAGCTGTCGGTCGAGGGCGAGGGCCGGCTGTCGCTCGTCCTCGTGCGCGACCCCCAGCGCCGCCAGACCGACATTCAGGCGATTGCCGAAACGGTCGGCTGCGCGTATCGTGATCAGGCTGGATATCCCGGCACCGTGACCGTGACCGTATGGCCCGAGGATGGCCCGGCAGCGGGCTGGATCCTGCAGGCGACCTGTCCGTAGCGCGTACTCCCTGGCGGGCCGGCCTCAGCCTGGCGGGCTTCTGTGCGGGGTATCCTCCCGGTAGCGCCGCGATGCGACCGGCCGTCATTGCCTGGCACCCGTGTTAACCATAGCTGGGCAATAGGTCTGTAGAATCGGCGTCGTGCGGGTCTGACTGCCAGCTAGACTTTGAGCAAGATCATTGCGGGGCACGCCGCCGGGTCGTGTCATGCCGCCGCCGGAATAGCGCTCGCACGCGGTCGAGGAGGAGATCTGGAAGCATGAGAACCGCCCAGGTGGCGCCACTGGCTGAGAGCGTGCCGCCGCTGCTCTATGGCGGGACAGAACGCGTGGTGTTCAATCTCACCGAGGAGCTTGTTCGTCAGGGTCATCAGGTCACGCTGTTCGCCAGCGGCGGTTCGCAGACCAGCGGTGAGCTCGTGCCATGCTGCGCGCGGGCGCTGCGGCTCGACAGCAGCGTGCTGGATCCGTTCGCCCACATGACGGTCATGCTGGAACGGGTGCGTCAGCGGGCCGCCGAGTTCGACGTGCTGCACTTTCACATCGACTATATGCACTTTCCGCTGATGCGCTCGTTCGCTCACCGCACGCTTACGACGCTGCACGGGCGCCTCGATCTGCCGGACCTGCCGGTCGTGTTCGGCGAGTTCCAGGAGATGCCCCTGATCTCCATATCGTTCGACCAGCGCCGCGCGTTGCCATCCGTCAACTGGGTCGGCAACGTCTATCACGGGCTGCCGGTGGACCTTTATCCCTTCACCGCGGAACCGGCTGGCGACTACCTGGCCTTCCTCGGTCGGATTTGCCCGGAGAAGCGCCCGGACCGGGCCATCGAGTTGGCCAAG
Source organism: Alphaproteobacteria bacterium (assembly GCA_965261585.1). GTDB lineage: Bacteria > Pseudomonadota > Alphaproteobacteria > UBA6615 > UBA6615 > CBDHDN01. The sequence goes on along the minus strand of CBDHDN010000045.1, from coordinate 60,851 downwards.
GCGGCCGGCATCCCGCTCAAGATGGCGGCCAAGGTCGACCCGGTGGATCAAGACTATTTCGAGCGTGAAATCGAACCGCTGCTCGGCCACCCGCTGATCGACTTCGTGGGCGAGATCGGCGAGGCGCAGAAGGGCGCGTTCCTGGGTAACGCCCGGGCCGTTCTGTTTCCGATCGACTGGCCCGAGCCGTTCGGCCTGGTGATGATCGAGGCGATGGCCTGCGGCACGCCGGTCATCGGCTTCCGCTGCGGTTCGGTGCCCGAGGTGATCGAGGACGGCGTCAGCGGGTTCGTGGTCGACGACATGGCCGCGGCCGTCGCCGCGATCCAAGGCGTCGGCACGCTCGCCCGCGCCCGGGTCCGGGCACAGTTCGAGCGGCGGTTCACCGTCGAGCGGATGACCAACGCCTATGTGGACGTCTATCGTACGCTGTCGGAGACCGATCTGTTTCCGCAGGCGGCCTAGTGCACCGACTCAGTCAGAGCCGTCACAGTGGAAACCTGATTCTGAAAACAAAACAACGGGTTGCTCCAGCGCACGGTGAATCATTTGTCTGGATCGGTGCACTAGCAGCGGCCGCCAGTCCCGCCAGACATGGGACACACGCGCATAGACCCACAGCAGACGCCGGCCAAAGCAACGGAGCCGGCCGTCGATTTCTATATTCCGGCGACGGCCTCGCTGCATGAGCGGCGTCCCCGTACGCTCAAGCATGACGACACGTTCGCCGTGTTCGACCATCATGGGAACATCGTCGCCGGTGAGGGCAGCACCGAGGGACTGTTTCACCACGACACGCGTTTTCTTTCCGCGTTGCACCTGCTGATCAACGGCCGGCGGCCGCTGCTCTTGAGTTCGACGGTCGCAGACGACAACACGCGCCTGACGGTCGATCTGACAAATCCGGATTTCTACTCGGGCCGGCGATTGGTCCTGCCGAAAGACACCCTGCACATCCTGCGCACGAAGTTCCTGTGGCAGGCGGCCTGCTATGAACGCCTCGCGATCACGAACTTCGACGGCGTCGCACATGCCATCACGCTGGGGCTCGCGATCGACGCGGATTTCGCGGACATATTCGAGGTCCGCGGTCACAAGCGCCAGCTGCGCGGTGAGCGGACCGTGACTGTCGGACCGGACCAGGTCGAGTTCGCCTATACGGGCTTCGATTCCGTGACCCGTCGGACCGCGGTCCGCTTCGCCCCGGCGCCCGATCGATTGGACGCCGGCGGGGCGGCGTTCGAGTTGACGGTGCCGCCGCGGGGCCGGATGTCCGTGTTCATATCGGCGAGCTGCAACGCGGTGCCGGACCAGGAGGTCCAGAGTCGGCGCTTTTTCGTGGGTCTGCGTTCGGTACGCCGCGACGCGCGCGTGGCGGCACAGGATGCGGCGACCGTCGAGACGTCCAACGAGATCTTCAACGAGGTTCTGTGCCGCTCGATGTCCGATTTCTACATGCGCGTGACGAACACCGAGAGCGGCCCCTACCCCTACGCCGGCATCCCGTGGTTCAGCACGACCTTCGGCCGCGACGGGATCATCAGCGCGCTGCAGATGCTGTGGGTCGACCCCGGCGTGGCCCGGGGCGTGCTTGGCTTTCTGGCCGCGCGGCAGGCGCGGGAGCGCGACCCGGCCGCCGATGCCGAGCCGGGCAAGATCTTGCACGAGGCCCGCAAGGGCGAGCTGGCGAGGCTGGGCGTCGTGCCGTTCCGCCTGTACTACGGCGGTGTCGACACGACGCCGCTGTTCGTCCTGTTGGCTGGCAAGTATTGGGAACGCACGGGCGATATCGAGACGATCCGAGCGCTGTGGCCCCAGATCGAGGCTGCGTTGGCTTGGGTCGACACCTATGGCGATGCCGACGGTGACGGGTTCGTCGAGTATCAGCGCCAGAGTGATATCGGCCTGGCCAACCAGGGCTGGAAGGACTCCGAGGATTCAGTCTTTCACGCCGACGGCCGGCTGGCGACGGGCTCGATCGCGCTCGTCGAGGTTCAGGCTTATGTCTATGCGGCCAAGCGCCTTGCCGCGGCGATGGCCCGCGAGCTGGGCAAAGCCGCCCAGTCGGCGACGCTGATGCACGAGGCGGGCGCCCTGCGCGAGCGCTTCGAGGCCGCCTTCTGGTGCGACCGTCTGGCCACCTATGCGCTGGCGTTGGACGGGGAGAACCGGCCCTGCGAGGTCCGCACGTCGAATGCCGGTCAGGTGCTGTTCACCGGCATCGCCGGCGCCGACAGGGCGGTCCGCGTGGCCGACGGCCTGTTTCAGCAGGCGTTTTTCTCCGGTTGGGGCATTCGTACCGTCGCCGCCGGTGAGGCGCGCTACAATCCGATGTCCTACCACAACGGCTCGATCTGGCCGCACGACAACGCCTTGATCGCACTGGGCTTGGCGCGCTATGGCCTGACCGACCATGTCGAGCGGCTGTTCGAGGGCCTGTTCGCCACCGCGAGCTACATGGACCTGCGGCGCCTGCCTGAACTGTTCTGCGGTTTTCGCCGCCGCGCCGCGAAGGGCCCGACCTTCTATCCTGTCGGCGGCGTGTCGGTTACGCTTTGAGTGTCGCCGCGGGCGGCATCGGCCCGCCGGGCCCGCTGATCCCCAGCGCGGCCGCCAGCCCGGCGGCTGGAGCCTCCTGCACGACGCGGCCGCGCCTGAGGACGATGCCGCGGGACGCCACCGACAGCGCCGAGCGGGCGTTCTGTTCGGCCAGCAGGATCGCAGTGCCGCGGCCGGCGATCTCCCGCAGCGCCGCAAACACGTCGCGCGCGACCAGCGGCGCGAGGCCGAGCGACGGCTCGTCCATCAACAGCAGCGCCGGGTCGGCCATGAGGGCGCGGCCGATCGACAGCATCTGCTGCTGGCCGCCCGAGAGGCGCCAGCCGGTTTCGCCGGCGCGTCCGGCGAGCTGCGGGAACAGCGCGAAGACGCAATCCACCGCGGCCGCCCTCGCAGCCGGGCCGCCGAACGACGCGACCTCGAGGTTCTCGCGCACGGTCATGCCGGCAAAGATGCGCCGGCCCTCGGGCACGTAGGCGATGCCGCGGCGCGCCCGCCGGTGCGCCGACAGTCCGGCAAGGGATGTGCCGGCGAACGTCACCACCGACCCGGGATCCGTCGGTACCAGGCCCATGACGGCGCGCAGCAAGGTCGACTTGCCGGCGCCGTTGGGCCCGACGACGGCGACGGTCTCACCGCGCCCGACCGCGAAGCTTACATCGGCGAGCGCCGGCGCGCCGGCATAGGCCACGCCGAGACCGGTGACGCTGAGCAGTGCGGCGCTCATTTGGGAGCGCTCATGGGGGCGGCGGCCGGGAGCATGCCGAAGTAAGCGGCGGCGACGGCGGGATCCTTGGCGACGGCGGCCGTGGCGCCGCTAGCGATCAGGCGGCCGCCGTCGAGGCAGGCCAGCCGGTCGGCCAGCGGCAGCAGGAAATCGGTGTCGTGCTCGATGATGAGCAGGGCCAGGCCATCCGCCGCCAGTCGCCGCAGCTGCTCGGCCAGCGCCGCGGCCTCGGCGGCGGTCAGGCCGGCGGCCGGCTCGTCGAGGACCAGCAGGCGTGGCTCGGTGGCGCAGGCCCGCGCGACCTCCAGCCGCCGCCGCACGCCATGGGGCTGGGCGGCGCAGCGCTCATGCGCCATTTCGGCGAGGGCAAAGCGGTCGAGCAGCGCGGCGGCGTGAGCGCGGGCGCGGGCGAGCGCCGCCTCACCGGTATCGCGCACGGCCTGGACGAGGCCGGCGCCCTCGATGGCCAGTCGCGCGCTGGCGACGGCGTCGAGCAGGGTCATCTCGGCCGGCAGGTCGGGCGTCTGAAAGCTGCGGGCCAGCCCGAGCCGGGCGATGCGATGGGCCGGCAGGCCCGTGATGTCATGGCCGGCGAGGACGATACGGCCGGCGTCGGACCGGTCGAGGCCGCTGACGAGATTGGCCAGGGTCGTCTTGCCGGACCCGTTCGCGCCGATCAGGCCGACGATCTCCCCGGTGTCGACCGCCAGGCTGACACCGGCGAGCGCCTGCACACCGCCATAGGCCTTGTCGAGATCGTCGATCCGCAGCACAGCGCCGGCGGCTCGGCCCGGCCGCGGCTCGGCGGCCGGCGGGGCCCGGTGCGCCACCGGCTTGGCGGCTGTCGGCAAGACGCGCGCGTACAGGCGCTCGGCGGCGTCGATCAGGCCAGCCGGAGCGAACACGATGGCGGTCAGCAAGCCGACGCCATAGGCGATCAGGTAGTACTGCTCGAGGCCGCGGAACCATTCCTGCATGTGGATCAGCAACAACGCGCCCGCGATCGCGCCGGCGATACGCGTGCGGCCGCCGATCACGGTCATCGCCAGGCAGGCGACCATGATCGCGAAGCCCAGCACCTCGGGCGAGACGACCCGCACGGTGTGGGCCTGCAGGGCGCCGGCCGCGCCAGCATAGGCGGCGCTCAGCACCAGTCCGGTGAAGCGCAGCTGCGCGCCGTTGATCCCCAGCGTACCGGCGGCCACTGGTGCCGCCCGCATGAGCGCAAAGCCGCGGCCGTAGAGCCCGCTCATGATCCGCCAGGCGAGGACGGCGCCGACGGCGACCCAGGCCCACACGAACACGAGTAGCGGTGCACCGCGGCCGATGCGCCAGCCGAACAGCTCGACGCCGGGCACGCCGGGCAGGCCGTTGGCGCCGCCGGTGACCGACTCCCAGTTGACGGCCACCAGCAGCACGAGCTGGCTGAACGCCAGTGTGGCCAGGGCGAAATAGTGGGACTGGAGGCGCAGGGCCGGCATGGCGACGACGGCGGCCAGCGCCGCCGGCAGCACGATCGACAAGGGGAACGTCGCCGCGAAGCCCCAGCCGAGCTGGCTGCCCAGGATGCCGGTGATATAGGCGCCGAGGCCGAAGAATGCGCCCTGGGCCAGGCTCAGGCCGCCGGCATGGCCGAACACGAACTGGTAACCGAGCACCAGCAGCGCATAGACGCCGGCCACGGTCAGCACGCGCATGTCGTAGGCCGATGCGAACAACCCGGTGACGGCGATGAGCGCCAGTGCCGCGAGCCCCAGCGGCGCGTTCAGACCCGTGACCAGCCACGCGCGCATGCTCAGGCGCGGCGCTGGGCCGCCTCGCCGAACACGCCCTGGGGACGCAGCAGCAGGATGGCCAGGACCGCCACGAACAGGCCGCCCTCGGCGACCGGATGCGAGACGAAGGCGGCGACGACGACCTCGAACAGGGCGATCAGCAGGGCGCCGACGACCGCGCCGCGCAGGTTGCCCCAGCCGCCGATCACAACGGCGATGTAGGCCTTAAGCATCAAGGGCCCGCCGTCGCTGGGCGTGATGAAGAACTGGTTGGCCAGCAGCAGCCCGGCGGCGCCGGCGAACGCGGTCGCCAGTGCGAAGCTGAGGCCGATCATCGCCGTCACGTCGATGCCCAGCGCGCGCGCCATCTCCGGGTCCTGGGCGGTCGCCCGCAGCTTGCGGCCGAGCTGCGTGTGGCCGAGCAGCAGGCCAAGCGCCGCGATCAGCACCGCGGCGACGACGATGATCGCAAGCGCCTGGCGGCCGACGATCAGCGTGCCGATGTGCAGCTGACCGGCGCCAAACAGCGGCGGCGCTGCCCGCGGCGCCGCGCCGAAGATGGCGTTGGCGCCGTTCGCCAGGATGATGCCGACGGCGATCGTGCTGATGAAGACGGCAACGGGCGGCTGGCGCCGTAGCGGCATGTAGGCGAGCCAGGAGAGCACGAGGCCGAACGCCGCCATGACGACGAGCACGCCCGGCAGCAACAACAGGCCGAGCCCCGACAAGTCCGCCGGCACGAGGCTAGCCATGGCGACGGCGAGAAAGCCGCCGGCCATCACGGTGTCGCCGTGGGCGAAATTGACGGCGCTGGTGGCGTTGAGCACGAGCACGAAGCCCAGCGCGACCAGTGCATAAGCGGCGCCGAGCGCGACACCGTTCAGCAGCAGCTGGGCGAGCAGCATGGCTAGGCGTTCCGGCCAGTCGCGGCAGCAATCTTCGCCGTGGCATTCTTGAACCACAGAGGCACAGAGGCACAGAGAAACTGGAACCCCGGGCTCGATCCACCGTTGTCCGGTTCAGATCCGGCCGATGTTGCCGAACATCGCCGCGAGTGTCCTTGGCACGCCGACTCGACCGTTGAGAGCCAAGACAACAAAGATGTCACCCCGGCCTTGAGCCGGGGCCCAGGAACACGGAACGGAGGCGTTGGCGAAAGCGTCCTGATCGCGACTCTTCCAATCCAACGGCCTTTGATGTGATCGGGGGCTCTTCGCGGTCTCACGCTTGTTCCGTGTTCCTGGGCCCCGGCTCAAGGCCGGGGTGACGTTTCTGTTTTTCGAGTCCCACCATCGATCGATGGCTGCAAACGCCGGCGGGCCTTGTGGCCCTCGCCTGACGCATTGCCGCTAGCGCACGCCCGTGACGTTCGTGTAGCGCCGGACGATCGCCGGCATGCGGCCCTTGCCGTCATAGCAGACGATGACGGCGTCGTGGGCCATGTTGCCGGTGCCGTCGGACTTGTAGGTCATGGCCAGGCCGTCATGGGTGCGTTCGGCCAGCGCGGCGCGGATCGCGGCGCGATCGCGGGCACCGTCCCTGATCGCGTCGAGCACCATGCGCACGGCGTCGTACTGAGCCAGCGCGAAGGCATCGGGCTCACGGTCGAAGGCGGCGCGATAGCGCTCGGCGAAGCGCTCGATCGCGGGACTGCCGCCGGAGATCGGCGACGAGCCGCTCTCGGCGCAGACCCCGCCCAGCTCCCCCGGCTCCAACAGGGCCGCGGTCTCGGGCTGGTGCATGGCTGACCCGGCGATGATCGGCAGATGCAGGCCGAGCGCCGCCGCCTGGCGGATGAGTAGCGCCGTCGGCCCCGAATGCAAGTGCAGCAGCAGCGCGTCGGCGCCGGCCTGGCGCACCTTCGTAAGCGTCGGCAGCATGTCCTTGACCGACACGTCGAGCGCCTCTTCGAGCACCGGCGGGCTGCCCAGCGCCGTCAGGTTCTGCGCCAGCTGGCGGCGGCCGCTTTGCCCGTAGGCGGTCGTCTGATAGACGATCGCCGGCCGCTTGACGCCGATCTGCTCGACCGCATAGCGGGCGTGGGCCCGCTTGACGACGACGTCGCCGGGGAAAAACCGGAAGATGAACGGGTTGCCGAGCTCGGTGATCTTCGCGGTGCCGGAAACCGTGATCAGCGGCACCTGGAATTCCTCGGCCAGCGGCAGCAGGGCGAGCATCTGCGTGCCCAGCATCGGCGCCACCACGGCAATGACGTTCGGCCTGTCGAGCGCCCGCGCGAACGCGGTGACCGCGACCTCCGGCGACGTCGCGGTGTCGGTGATCTCGTAGGTCAGGCCGAGCGCGGCACCGGCATCCATGAGGGCAAGCTCGGCACCGTTGCGCTGGCTCGTGCCTTCGAGCGACAGGAAGCCGGTGATCGGCACCAGCACCGGCAGGTGCAAGGGCTCCTGCGCGCCGATCGGCGGCGCCACGGCGGCCAGCCAGGCAAGGCCGGTGGCAATCGCGAGAAGGCGGTTTGCACGCATGACATCCTCCAGCCGGGGTCGGCGGAGGGGAGGGGGCAATCTGGAGAAGCGGTCTGTGGCCCCACCGTGAAATCCCCCTCCGCCGGCATCATCCGGGTCAGGTTCCATGGGTTTACTCTCAGTCCCCGATATTCGGGGACACCCCAGCTCACGGTTGCCGGTGACGATGCGGCCGCAGCCCACCGGAGTCAAGCCGCCGCGCTGCGGGCCACGAGCCTCACGCGAAGCGGAGCATGCGCTCAGCGCAAAGCCTCGGCGCAAAGTCTTGCGCCCACCTTGCAAAAGCGGACGTCAGATCATGAGGTCCTCACCCTGAGCTTGGGTGAGGCACGTCGGAGGATGAGTGAGGCCTGTGGACCCTAGTTGGCACGGCGGCGGGTCTTGTAGACGCCGGCCTCGAAGTCGGTGAACAGCGTGCCGAGCAGGTGGTGGCGGATCGGCTGGTCGCCGTCGTCGGCGTCCAGATTGCGCTCGGCGACATAGGTCGTGTGGACCGCGTCGTGTACGAGCACGTGGTACCACGGCCGGTCCTTCGGCGGCCGCGACCGCGCCATCGCCTCGTACCAATCCTCGCTGCCGCGAAACACCGGATCGACGTCGAAGACGACGCCGCGATAGTCGAACAGCCGATGGCGGATCACCTGGCCGATCCGAAACTTCGCCGCATGTGTTGTCATTTTCTCAAAGCGTTTGAGGTTTTCCGCGTCGCGCCGCTGTCGGTCTGGTTCAAGCTAAGTTCTCGCTGCCTTTTTTTCGCAAGACCGAGGGACACGATGCGGTGCGATTCCCGCAGATAATCAATCAGCGCCTCATCCGGCAATCCCGGCGCTTCGTAGTGCTGGATCCACTTCATGCCACGCGAGGCAAGATAGGGCGCGGGCCGCAGGCCGGGTTGCTCCCGCAGCATCTCATAGGCGATCTCGGAAGTCTTGAAGGTGAAGCGCGCCGCGGCGCCGTCGTCCCAGCCGCCGATCGCGAATACCTTGCCGCCCACCTTCCAAACGTCGGCACCGCCCCATTGAACCACATGGGACGTCGCCGTGAGCGAGCCGCAGAACGTGTTGAACTCGTCGTAGGTCATGGCTGCATCGCTGGTCCGTTCCGGGTCGGCTGATTGTGCCATCTCCGCGCCGTTGGGGAAGACCAAAGCCAACTCCGGCGCCCGCGCTTGGCCGTCTCTGAGACCGGTCTCCGCGGGGGCGTGTTACTCGGAGCCCGGACTGGCGAGCGCTCCGCAAGTGGCCGAAGTGTGGTATTGCACGCGCGAGGCCGTCACGCGGCTCAAGTTCAAGGGAGGCGAGGGATCATGTCCGACAACAAGAAAAGACTGCGCAGCCACGAATGGTTCGGGCATGCCGACCGCGACAGCCTGACGCACCGCAGCTGGATGAAAAACCAGGGCCTGCCCGGTCACCTGTTCGACGGCCGCCCGGTCATCGGCATCTGCAACACGTGGTCCGAGCTGACGCCGTGCAATGCGCACTTCCGCAAGGTCGCGGAGCACGTCAAGCGGGGCGTCTACGAGATGGGCGGTTTCCCGCTCGAGTTCCCGGTGATGAGCCTGGGCGAGACGTTGATGCGGCCGTCGACCATGCTGTTCCGCAATCTCGCGGCCATGGATGTCGAGGAATCGATCCGCGCCAACCCGATCGACGGCGTTGTCCTGTTGACGGGCTGCGACAAGACGACGCCGTCGCTGATGATGGGCGCGGCCAGCTGCGATCTACCGACGATCGTCGTTTCCGGCGGGCCGATGCTGAACGGCAAGTTCCGCGGCGAGGACATCGGCTCCGGCACCCATGTCTGGAAATTCTCCGAGATGGTGCGGGCGGGCGAGATGACGCTCGCCGACTTCATGGAAGCCGAGGTCGGCATGTCGCGCTCGGCCGGCCACTGCATGACCATGGGCACGGCGTCGACCATGGCCTCGATGGTCGAGGCGCTGGGCATGGGCCTGCCGACGAACGCGGCGATCCCGGCCGTCGATTCACGGCGCTACGTCCTGGCGCACATGGCCGGGCGGCGCGTCGTCGACATGGTGCGCGAGGATGCGCGGATCTCCAAGATCCTGACGCGCCAGGCGTTCGAGAACGCGATCCGCGTCAACGGCGCGATCGGCGGCTCGACGAACGCCGTCGTCCACCTGATCGCGCTGGCCGGCCGGCTGGGCGTCGAGCTTGGCCTCGACGACTGGGACGTGCTCGGCCGCGAGGTGCCGTGCCTCGTCAACCTGATGCCGTCGGGCAAGTACCTGATGGAGGATTTCTACTATGCCGGCGGCCTGCCCGCGGTGATGCAGGAGATGGGCGACCTGCTGCACGGCGGGGTCTTGACGGTCTCCGGCCAGACCATGGCCGAGAACAATGCAGCGGCTGAATGCTACAACCGCGACGTCATCTTTCCGCGCGACCAACCGTTCAAGGCCCAGGGCGGCATCGCCGTGCTGCGCGGCAACCTGGCGCCATCGGGCGCGATCCTCAAGCCGTCGGCGGCGACGCCGGAATTGATGCAGCATCGCGGCCGCGCCGTCGTCTTCGAGGACATCGACGACTACAAGGCACGCCTCGACGATACGGACCTGGACGTCAACCCCGACGACGTGCTGGTGCTGAAGAACTGCGGCCCCAAGGGCTATCCCGGCTTCCCCGAGGTCGGCAACATGCAGCTGCCGCCGAAGATCCTGAAGCAGGGCGTGACCGACATGGTGCGGATCTCCGACGCGCGCATGTCGGGCACGGCGTACGGCACCGTGGTGCTGCACACGGCGCCGGAGGCGGCGGCCGGCGGCACGCTGGCCTTGGTCCGCAACGGTGACATGATCGAGCTCGACGTCGCCGGGCGGGGGCTGCATCTCGAGGTCGACGACGCGGAGTTGGGACGCCGCCGCGCGGACTGGACGCCGCCGCGCCCGCCGATCGAGCGCGGCTGGTACCAGCTCTACTACGACCACGTCCTGCAGGCCGACCGCGGCGCCGACATGGACTTCCTCGTCGGCAACAGCGGCGCCCCGATCCCGCGCGAAAGCCACTGACAATAGTGGCGAACCACACAGGCACAGAGGGCGTTTGGCCTCATTCAGTCTGTCATGCCCGGACTTGATCCGGGCATCCAGGCTGGCCGTTTCCTGGATGGCCGGGTCAAGCCCGGCCATGACCGTTGGGTAGGCGGCTGGGCCAATCACTGCTTGATGTTCACCGGGACCTTCTTGGTCTCTTGACATTCGAACAAGAGAACCGCGATGGACGAGTTTGCGACATATCCGAGCCTCAAAGACAAGGTCGTCTACATCAGCGGCGGCACGACGGGGATCGGCGCCCATGTCGTCGAGCACTTCGCCGCCCAGGGCTCGAGAGTCGGCTTCGTCGGCCGCAACGAGGCGGCCGCCGCCGCGGTGATCGACGGCTGTACGAAGAACGGCTGGCCGGCGCCCATGTTCCAGCGCGTCGACGTGACCGACATCGCCGCCCTGCGCGCCTCGATCGAGGCGACGGCGAGCGCGCTCGGCCCGATCAACGTGCTCGTCAACAACGCCGCCAACGATCAGCGGCACACGATGGAAGAGGTGACGCCCGAATACTGGGACGAGCGCATGAACGTCAACCTGCGCCACCAGTTCTTCGCAATTCAAGCGGTCGTGGGGGGCATGCGCGCGGCCGGTGGCGGCTCGATCATCAACCTCGGCTCGATCTCGTGGATGCTGAAGGTGCCCGACATGCCGGCCTATACGACCGCCAAGGCGGCGATCCAGGGCCTGACGCGGACCATGGCTAAATACCTCGGGCCCGACAACATCCGCGTCAACGCGGTGGTGCCAGGTTGGATCATCACCCAGCGTCAACTCGACCACTGGCTGACGCCGGAGGCCGAGCAGGAGATGCTGGAGGGCCAGTGCCTGAAGCGGCGACTGTATCCGCCGGAGCTGGCGCGCATGATCCTGTTTCTGGCGGCCGACGATTCCAGCGCCTGCACGTCCCAGAGCTACATCGTCGACGGCGGCTGGGCCGGATTGTAGGCGCCATGGACGCCAAGCACTGGTCGGTGCCGATCCGCCCGGCGATCGCGGCGCTGCGCGATTCCCTGATCCGGCGGATCTCCGAGGAAGGGATGGGGCGCGACGGCGTCATCGCGCTGTGGTTCGGCGAGCCCGACGCGCCGACGCCGCAGTTCATCAAGGACGCGGCGACAGCGGCGCTCGCCGCCGATCACACGTTCTACACCCAGAACCGGGGCGTGCCGGCGCTGCGGTCGGCGTTGTCGGTGTACGCCAGCGCCCTGCACGAGCGGCCGATCGCCGAGGCCCGGCTGACCGTCACCGCGTCGGGCATGAACGCGATCATGCTGGTCATGCAGCTCGTGGTCGAGCCCGGCGACAATGTCGTCATCGGCACGCCGATCTGGCCCAACTGCGTCGAGACGGTCCACGTGATGGGCGGCGCCGTACGTGAGGTGCCGCTGGTGCTGGCCGACGGGCGCTGGCGCTGCGACATGGACCGGCTTGTCGATGCATTCGACGAGCGCACCCGCGCCATCTTCATCAACTCGCCGGGCAATCCGACGGGCTGGGTCATGCCGGCCGCACAGCAGCGGGAGCTGCTGGAGGTGTGTCGCGAGCGGCGCATCGTCATCGTCGCCGACGAGGCCTACGAGCGGCTGGCCTACGAGGCGCCGCGGGCGCCGTCGTCCCTCGACATCGCCGCGCCCGACGACCCGGTGATCGTCGTCAACAGCTTCTCGAAGTCGTGGTCGATGACCGGCTGGCGCCTCGGCTGGCTGACCCACCCGGCGGATGTCGGCGACCGGCTGGCCATGCTGAACGAATACAACAGCGCGGCGCCGACGACGTTCGTGCAGCACGCCGGCATTGCCGCGCTCCAGCAGGGCGAGCCGTTCGTCGGCGAGCTGGTCGAGCGCTATCGCCGCAACCGCGACCTCGTCTACCAGCAGCTGGCGGCGTGGCCGCGCCTGCGGCTGGCCCGGCCCGAGGGCGCGTTCTATGCCTTCTTCGCCGTCGACGGCGTGACCGACAGCACCGCGCTGGCCCGCCGCATCCTCGACGAGACCGCCGTCGGCCTGGCCCCCGGCGCCGCGTTCGGCCCGGCCGGCGAGGGCTTCCTGCGACTGTGCTTTGCCGCCGGCAGCGACACGCTTTCCCAGGCACTGGAGCGATTGGTCCCGGTATTGCGTTAGCGACCGGAGATGGTCGGGTACTGTGGTCCGGTCACCCTACTGGCGTCATCCTTGGCCCTGAGCCACTGCTGTCCGGTTTAGATCGTGATGTGCGGTCGGCAGGTGATGGCTCGATGCCGGATCGGGACACTTGGCCTGGAGCGAGGCTCGGAACGGCGGCATGACCAAAATCCACTGGCGAGAGGCAGCTCTCCCCCTTCGAGTCTTTCGCGGGCTTGACCCGCGAATCCAGGATGACGGCGACGCCGCGCTGGATTGCCGGGTCAAGCCCGGCAATGACAACAATAGAGGACTTGGTTTTACGACGTGGCTGATCGACTTGACCGGACAGCAGTGGCCCTGAGCCGAGGATCCATTCCGCGTTCTGCGCAAACGATGCAGGGGTGATCCCCCGCTCAATCGATCCTCTACCGAGGATGACGCGTGTGCAGGACTTACAGCAACCGGCGCGCCGCGAGGTTTTGCATCAGGGCGCCGGTGCCGAAGGTCCACGGGGCGATCTCGGTGGACAGGCCGACGCGGTTGCGCAGGGTGCCGAGGCCGGCGGCGCTGATCGAGACGACGTCGCCCGTCTTGTGGGTGAAGCCAAGGCCGGGAGTGTCGCGGTCCTTGGTCGGCGCGAACATGGTGCCGAGGAACAGCACCAGGCCGTCGGGATATTGATGGTGGCGGCCGATCGTCTGGGCGACGAGGTCGAGGGGGTCGCGGCTGATCTGCGACATTGAGCTCACGCCGTCGAGGGTGAACGCGTCCTCGCCGGCGATGTGGAGCCGCACCTCGGCGGCGCGCACGCCGTCGAGGCCGAACGTGTCGTCGAACAGGCGGATCACCGGGCCGATGGCGCACGAGCCGTTGTTGTCCTTGGCCTTGCCGAGCAGCAGCGCGCTGCGGCCCTCGAAATCGCGCAAATTGACGTCGTTGCCCAGGGTCGCGCCGACGACGCGGCCGCGGCTGTTGACGACCAGCACGATCTCGGGCTCCGGGTTGTTCCAGCCGGACTCCGGGTGCAGGCCGATATCGGCGCCGATGCCGACGGCGGACATCGGCGGCGCCTTCGTGAACACCTCGGCGTAGGGGCCGATCCCGACCTCGAGATACTGGGACCACAGGCCACGCTCCTGCAGCGAGGCCTTGAGGCGCCCGGCGGCGTCGGAGCCGGGCTCGATGGCCGCCAGGTCGAGGCCGACCTCGCCCTGGAGCTGGGCGCGAATGTCCTCGGCCGCCGCGGGATCGCCGCCGGCGCGCTCCTCGATCACGCGCTCCAGCATGCTCGCGGCGAACGTGACGCCACAGGCCTTGATCGCCTGCAGATCGAGGGGCGCCAGGAAGTGGGGCGCCGTGGCATCGCGGTTGGCGGCGCCACTTGCGGCGGCGTCACTGTTGGCGAGCAGCGCGGCGGCGTCGCCGAGGCGCGTCGCCGCGCCGCCGGCGACGGCCTGGCGCACGGCGCTTGCGGGGTCGGCGTGCTCCATGAGTTGCGCCGACGTCGCCGCCAGGCCGCTGAGGTCGAACACCGCGCCGTCGGCGATAGCGACGAGGCTCGGGCCGGGCACGGCACCGGGCAGCCAGGCGCGGCCGACCAGCGTGCCGGCGTCGGGCAGGATCTCGGCGGCGTTCAGGGAAAGGGGCATCGGTCTCCTCCGGGTACTCGCGCTTATCGGGGCAGATCCTGTTGGGGCGCATTGTCGATCATGGCATAGTGCCGCGGCAACCAACGAACGACAGGGATGAAACGGATGAAGGTCGTAATCACCGGTGGCGGCGGGTTCCTGGGGCGGCGGCTCGGCGGTAAGCTCGTGGAGGTCGGCAAGCTGACCGGATCCGACGGGCAGCCCCACGCGATCGACAAGATCGTGCTGTTCGACGCCGTCGCGCCAGCGCACGCGCTCGACGACCCACGGGTCTCGGTCGTCATCGGCGACATTGGCGAGGCCAGCGTCGTCAACGACGTGATCGACAACGACACGACGAGCGTCTTCCACTTCGCCGGCATCGTCAGCGCCGGGGCGGAGGAGAACTTCGACCTCGGCTACCGGGTCAACCTGGACGGTACGCGCCATGTGCTGGAGGCCTGCCGCGCCCTGCCGCATGCCCCGCGCGTCGTGTTCACGAGCTCGATCGCCGCCTATGGCGGCGAACACACGATCGAAGACCGGACGCCGCTGACGCCGCAGACCTCCTACGGCACCCAGAAGGTGATGGGCGAGCTGATGCTCGCGGACTACACGCGCAAGGGCTATCTGGACGGCCGGGCGCTGCGGCTGCCGACGATCGTCGTGCGGCCGGGCAAGCCGAACAAGGCGGCGTCGACGTTCGCCAGCTCGATCATTCGCGAGCCGCTGCAGGGTCACGAGGCGATCTGCCCGGTCAGGCCCGAGAGCGTCATGCCGCTGTTGTCGCCGCGCCGGGTCATCGACGCCTTCCTGCACGCCCACGAGCTCGACAGCGAGGCCCTGGGTCCGGTGCGCTCGGTGCTGCTGGACGGCATCGGGCCGCGGGTCGGCGAGATGGTCGACGCGCTGCGGCGGGTCGCCGGCGATAGTGTGGCAGACCGCGTCGTCTGGCAGCCGGACCCGATGATCCAACGCATCGTCGACGGCTGGCCCCAGGGCATCAACGGCGAGCGGTCCGGCCAGCTCGGCTTCCACAAGGATGCGTCGGTCGACGAACTCATCAACGCCTTCGTCGAGGAGGAGCTCGGCGGCCGCATCGCCACGTAGTGCGACGGGCCTCACCCTTCGTCCCTCGACAAGCTCGGGATGAGGAGGCTCAGGGTGAGGCCTCATCCCCGGATTTAATCCGGGGTTGTCGAAGCACGAGGGCCGGGTGCGCGCCGCCGGCACCAGCTGGCGCTGCTACCGTGCGACCAGTGGGGGGACTGCTAGATGGCGCTTGGCGCCGTGATCTGAACTGCACGCTGAAGACGTCGCCGCAGCCGTCGCACACCCAGGCCTTGGCGCTGTCGCCTCAGGCGTTGATCGTCATGCCGCCGTCGACGACCAGGGTGTGGCCGTTGCAGTAGGCGCCGGCGGGGGCCGCGAGATAGAGCGCGGCGGCGGCGATCTCGGCCGGGGTGCCCCAGCGGCCGAGCGGCGTGCGCTCTTTGACCCAGCCGTCGAACGCCGCATCGTCGGCCAACGGCTGCGTCAGGTCCGTGGCGATGAAGCCCGGGGCGATCGCGTTGCAGGTGATGCCCTTGGGCCCGAGCTCCGTCGCCAGCGCCTTGGTGAGGCCGCGCACGCCGGCCTTGCTGGCGACGTAGGCGGGGATCGGCCGCGCCACTGCCCCCATGATCGACGCCGTGAAGATCATGCGGCCGCTGCCCTGGCGCTCCATGTGCGGTGCCGCCGCGCGCGCCAGATAGAAGCAGGACTCCAGGTTGAGGGCGAGCTGGCCGTGCAGCTCGTCGCTGGTCATCGCCGTGATGCCCTTGCGTAGCGCCGTGCCGGCGTTGCCGACGACGATGTCGAGCCGGCCATGGTCGGCGACGATGGTGTCGACGGCGGCGCCCACGGCCGCCTCGTCGGCGGCGTCGAACGGCGCGATGGACACGCCATGGGACCGGTCCGCCAGCGCCGTGGCGCGGCGGCGCAAGGCGTCCGCATCGCGGCCGTTCAATACGACATGGGCGCCGGCCGCGGCGAACGCCTCGGCGATCGCCAGGCCGATGCCGCGCGACGAGCCCGTCACCAGGGCGACCCGACCGGCAAGCGAGAACAGCGCCGGCAGGCCGCCGGCGGCGTCACTCGTCATAGGAGATCAGGGTCGTGATCGGGACGTGAAGCCCGGCGCGGCCGTTGAGGCCCGTGAGCTCGATGATGAACGCGGCGGCGACCACCTCGGCACCGACCTGGCGCAGCAGCGCAACCGCGGCGGCGGCCGTGCCGCCGGTGGCCAGCAAATCGTCGAGCACGATGACGCGCTGATCGGGCCGTACCGCGTCGGCCTGGATCTCAACCGTGTCGGGCCCGTATTCCTTGGTAGGTATAGGGGATCGTCTTGCCCGGTAGCTTGCCCTGCTTGCGCACCATGGCGAAGCCGCAGTTGAGCTGCAGCGCCAGCGGCGCCGCCACCAGGAAGCCGCGGCTCTCGATGCCGATCAGCAGATCGGGGTCGTAGTGCCGCAGCGCCACGGACAAGAGATCAACCGCGTGGCGCCACGCCTTCGGGTGGGCCAGCAACGTCGCTATGTCGTAGAACAGGATGCCCGGCTTCGGGAAGTAGCGCACGGTGAATCATTTGTCTGGATCGGTGCACTAGTGCATTCCTAGCGCTGACGGAACAGATTGGCGTCCGAGCGCCGGTCTCGCATCTTCGCCGCGATCCACCCCGACATTTGCCAATGATTCATTTGTGCGGTTTCGGCGCGAAATGAATCAGATGTTGCAATCGTCAGACGCACGGGCTTTCATCCACCGACGGGGAGGGTTCGACTTGCAGGTCGATCTAGCGCAAGAGCCGCCGGCCGGCGAAACGGCCGAACTGCTGGGCCTGTTGCGGCGGCTCTACGATGACTTGAGCCCGCAGCTGCGCCGGGCTGCCCGCTATCTGCTCGACCGGCCGGAAGACATCGCATTCAACTCCGTGCGCGAGATCGCGCAGCGTGCCGGGGTGCAGCCGGCGACGCTGGTGCGCCTGGCGCAGCGGCTCGGCTACAGCGGCTATGACGAGCTGCGCGGTCCGTTCCGCGACCGGCTGCGCGGCCGCACGATCGACTATCGCAGCCGCGCGCGCGAGTTACAGGCCCACACCGGCGGCCGCCACGAGCCCCAGGGCCTGGCCGAGTTGGCGGCCGAGATGATCGCCGCGGACCGGGAGAACCTGGCCTACAGCCTGGAGACCGTGGGTGCCGAGGCGCTGGCCGCCGCGGCATCGACCATGGCGTCGGCGCGGCGGCTCTATGTGCTCGGTATGCGCAGCCTCTATCCGGCAGCGCTCTATGTGCATTACGCGTGCCGCATGTTCCGTGACAACACGGTGCTGATCGACGGCCGCGGCGGCACGTTCACCGACGATCTGCGCGGCATCGACGGCCGCGACGTGATGCTGTCCTTCTCGATCCGGCCCTACACGCGCGGCGTCGTCCAGGCGACGGCCTATGCCGCCGAGCGGGGCGCGACGATCATCGCCGTCACCGACAGCAGCATCTCGCCGTTGGCGCCGGCGGCGCGCCACGTCCTACGGGTGGCGACAGGCAGCCCGGCCTTGTTCCAGTCGGTCGTGCCGGCGCTCGCGGTGGCCCAAGTGTTGGTCGCCCAGGTCCTGGCCCAGGGCGGGCCGCGGGCGCTGGCCGCGGTCTCCCAGGCCGAGGCCCAGCTTGCGCGCTTCGAGGCCTACTGGCCGGAACATGCGGTGCTGGAGAAGACGCGTGAGGCGTCCCCATGAGCTCACGCGTCCTGCATCGCCACACCCGGGCCACCCTGCCCGTCGCGGTTCGCGGCGACGGCATCTACATCGTCGACCGGGACGGCAAGCGCTATCTCGACGCATCGTGCGGTGCGGCCGTGTCGTGCCTCGGCCACAGCGACCCCGATGTGCTCGACGCGATCCGCCAGCAGCTCGACCGCCTTGCCTACGCCCACACGGCGTTCTTCACGAACGAGCCGCTCGAGGCGCTGGCGGGGCTGCTGACCGACGCGGCGCCGGCGGGCCTGAGCCACGTCTACTTCACGTCCGGCGGCTCGGAGTCGACCGAGGCGATGCTGAAGCTGGCGCGCCAGTACTTTGTCGAGGTCGGCGAGCCGCGCCGCACCAGGTTCATCGCCCGGCGCCAGAGCTATCACGGCAACACGCTCGGTGCCCTGGCGGTCGGCGGCAACGTGGCGCGGCGGGCGCCGTTCGAGCCGTTGCTGTTCGAGGCCCACCACGTCTCGCCCTGCTATGCCTATCGCGAGCGCCGCGGCGGCGAGGACGACGCGGCCATGGCGGCGCGCCTGGCGGCGGAGCTGGAGCAGCAGATCGTGGCGCTGGGGCCCGAGACGGTGGTCGGCTTTGTCGCCGAAACCGTCGTCGGCGCGACCGCCGGGGCGGTGCCGCCCGTGGCCGGCTATTTCCAGCGCATTCGCGAGGTCTGCAACCGCTACGGCGTGCTGCTGCTGCTCGACGAAGTGATGTGCGGCATGGGGCGCACCGGGACGCTGTTCGCCTGCGAGCAGGACGGCGTCAGCCCGGACGTCGTGACCATCGCCAAGGGCTTGAGCGCCGGCTATCAGCCGCTCGGCGGCGTGCTGCTGTCCGGCGCCATCTTCGAGGCGATCCGCGACGGCACCGGGTTCTTCCGGCACGGCCACACGTTCATGGGCCACGCGACGGCCTGCGCCGCGGCTCTGGCGGTCCAGCGCAAGCTGCAGGCGCCCGGCACGATGGCTCGGGTTGCCGCGTTGGGTACGGCGCTGCGCCAGCGCCTCGTCGCCCGCTTCGGCAACCACCACCATGTCGGCGACATGCGCGGCCGCGGCCTGTTTCAGGCGATCGAGCTGGTTGCCGACCGGGCGACGAAGACGCCGTTCGACCCCGGTCTACAGCTCCATGCCAGGATCAAGGCCGAGGCGATGGCGCGCGGGCTGATGTGCTATCCCAGCGGCGGCACGATCGACGGCCGGCGCGGCGACCATGTGTTGCTGGCGCCGCCCTTCATCGTCACCGAGGCGGAAATCGATACCATCGTCGACCGTCTGGGCGATGCCGTCGATGCGGCGATCCCGGCCGGGGCGCACGAGGCCGGTTCGCATGAGGCCGCGGGCTGATGGCGGCGGCTGCATTGAACGGCGCCGCGCCGCTGATCGTCGGCGTTGCCCCGAACGGGGCGCGCCGGACGAAGGCCGACCATCCGGCGCTGCCGATGACGGCGGCGGAGCTGGCGGCGACGGCGCCGGCGGTCCGCGACGCCGGCGCGGCGATGATCCATTTGCATGTGCGCGACGAGAGCGGCGGGCACACGCTCGATGCCGACACGTTTCGGAGGGCGATCGATGCGGTGCGCGAGGCCGTCGGCGACGACCTGGTCGTCCAGGCGACGAGCGAGGCCGTCGGCATCTACGGCCCGGCCGAGCAGATGGCGATGGTCCGCGCCGTGCGGCCGGAGTCGGTTTCGCTGGCGGCGCGCGAGCTGGCGCCGACGCCGGCCGACGAGGCCGCGTTTGCGGATTTCCTAAGCTGGCTCGTCGAGGAAGGCATCCTGCCGCAATACATCATCTACACGCCGGCCGAGCATCGCCGCTTCGAGGCGCTGTGCGAAGCCGGCGTCATCCCGCGGCGCGGCCGCAACATATTGCTGGCGCTCGGCCACTACACGGCCGACCGGCCGTCGGCGGCGAGCGACCTGTTGGGCTACACCGACGGCTGGGACCCCGATGCCGCGGACGTGACGACGTGGTTCACCTGCGCCTTCGGCGCGCGGGAATTGGCCTGCGCCATCGCCACCGCGGCACTGGGCGGCCACCCGCGCGTCGGCTTCGAGAACAACCTGCTTCTCGCCGACGGCGCCGTGGCGCCGGACAACGCGGCGCTCGTGCGACAGGTCGCCTCCGCGGCGGCGCTGATCGGCCGGCCGCTCGCCGACGCCGCCACCGCGCACCGGTTGTTCGCGGGAGGGAGTTGATACCGATCGATTTGGTCGCTATGCAGCATCGTAAGCTGGTCGGACGGTGGGTCATCCGGTCGCGCAGTCGAATTGGGAGTCGATTGACAATGAGAGCGAGTCTCGCAGCGGTGTTGGCGTTCGTTGCCGCAACGGGCCTGGCGGTCGCGCATGCCGAGGATGTGGCCACGCAGCAGACGATCGTCAGCATCGGGACCGGCCGCGTCACGGGCGTCTACTTTCCGACCGGTGGCGCCATCTGCCGGCTGGTCAACAGGAACCGTGCGAGACACGGCATCCGGTGCCTGGTAGAATCCACTGCTGGTTCGGTTGCGAATCTGGACGCCATTCGCCGGGGCGAGTTCGAGCTCGGCGTCGCCCAGTCCGACTGGCAATTCCACGCCTTCAACGGCACATCGCAGTATGCCGGCGAGGGGCCGTTCGAGAATCTTCGATCGGTGTTCGCCGTCTACCCGGAACCGTTCACCGTGGTGGCGCGCGCAGACTCCAACATCAAGAACATCCAAGATCTCAAGGGCAAGCGTGTGAACATTGGTGACCCAGGGTCGGGTACGCGGGCCACCATGATGGTCGTGTTGGCGGCGCTTGGATGGACCCAAAACGACTTCTCGCTGATATCGGAATTGCGCTTGTCCGATCAGCCGCGCGCGCTGTGCGACAACAAGGTCGACGCGATCGTATTCGTCGGCGGGCATCCGAACGGACTCGTCCAAGAGGCGATGAACACGTGCGATGCAGTGCTCGTCGGTGTGGCTGGCGACGAGATCGGGCAACTCGTCAGCAACAACACGTTCTACCGCTTGGCGACGATCCCGGGCGGCTTGTATCGCGGCAACCCCGCCGACGTGCGGACGTTCGGCGTCGGCGCCACCGTGGTCAGCTCCACCGACGTCCCGGACGACGTGATCTACACGATCGTCAGCGCCGTATTCGGTGACCTTGACGGCTTCAGGCGGCAACATCCGGCGTTTGGTGCGTTACGGCCGGATGAGATGGTCGAGGCCGGTCTGACGGCGCCGCTCCACGGTGGGGCGGCGCGCTACTACGGCGAGCAAGGCTGGCTGCCATAGGCTCGCCATGGCCGGCGCGAGGATCGGTCTGGCGACGGTCGATCTCCCGTCACGCCGATGCGGCCCTCGCCGCTGGGCGGCGCCACCGTATGAGCTGGAGCCCGATGACCACGGCCAGTACGGCCAGCGCGAACGGATATACGATCTCCTTCGGCGGCCGACGCAGCTGCTCGACATCGGCCGAGGTCACGAAGTCTCCGAAGTCGACGCCGGCCGTCTCGGCAACGTCGTTGAAGGCCAGGTCGGCAACCTCGTAGCGACCGTCGTCCGACGGTAACAGCGTCAGCCCGTACGGGCCGTGCCGGCCCACGCCACCGGGCTGCGGCGTCTCCAGCACGAACAGCTTGAAGCGGTCGCCGTAGTCCGTCTCCCGAACCACATGCAGCCGGATCTTACGGCCCGGCTCGAGCGCGGCCTCACCGGCCACCAATTGTTCCATATCGATGGCTCGGAAAGCCGGCGAGACCCGATCCAGCAGCACATCGGGGCGGAACAACCCGACGACGACGACCAGCAGCAGCAGCGCTTCGTGCAGCTTGAGCTTCACGATCATCCAGCCCTGGGTTACCGAGCTGAAACACAGGATGGCGATGAGCGAGACCACGAAGATGAGGAGCCCCTGCCAGACGCTCACGACGCCGACGAGCAGCAGTTCGGTGTTGAAGATGAATACGATCGGCAGGATCGCCGTGCGGATCTCGTACAGGAACGCCTGCATGCCGGTCTTGAGGGGATCGGCCCCCGATATCGCCGACGCCGCGAATGCGGCAAGACAAACGGGCGGCGTCACGTCGGCCATCAGCCCGAAATAAAAGACATAGAGGTGCACCGCGATGAGCGGCAAAACGAGACCCGAGGCGTTGCCCACCTCCACGAGCACGCCCGCCAAGAGCGACGCCACGACGATATAGTTCGCCGTCGTCGGCAACCCCATCCCGAGAATCAGACACAACACCGCCGTGAGCCCCAGCAGGATGAACACGTTGCCGCCTGAGATCGTCTCGACGATGCCCACCATGGCGTTGTTGAGGCCCGTCGAGGACACGGCGCCGACGATGATGCCGGCCGCCGCGACGGCCACGGCGATGCTGATCATGTTGCGGGCCCCGGCGACCATGCCGCCGTAGATAGCGGCGAAACCGTCGAGCACGGCCTTGGCGATGGAAACCTCACCCGTGCGCAGCGCCGCGACGACGTGCTGCAGCACGATAATGACCATCATCAGCAGGATCGCCCAGAAGACCGCGCTGCTCGCCGTCCACCGTTTCCACATCAGGAGATAGATCAGGACCGCGATCGGGATCAGATAGTGCGCGCCGTTCACGAACGTCTTCCGGACCGGCGGTATCTCCGCACGCGGCAGGCCCACGAGACCCAGCTTCAGCGCCTCGAGATGGGAGATGTAGAGCAGCGCGATATAGGCGATCACCGCCGGGATGAAGGCGGCGACGATGACGTCGAAGTACGAGATGCCGATGAACTCGGCGATGATGAAGGCCGCCGCGCCCATGATCGGCGGCATGAGCTGGCCGTTCACCGAAGCGGCCACCTCGATGGCGCCGGCCTTGGTGGCCGGTATGCCGATGCGCCGCATCACCGGGATCGTAAACGTTCCCGTGGTGACCGTGTTCGCCACCGACGAGCCCGAAATCAGTCCGGTCATGCCCGAGGCGAGGATCGCCGCCTTGGCGGGTCCGCCGCGAAACCTGCCAACGAGCGCGAAGGCCAAGTTCAGGAAGTACTGGCCGGCGCCGGCCTTCTCCAAAAGCGCCCCGAACAGGACAAACAGGAACACGAAGCTCACCGAGACGTCGATCGGAATGCCGAAGATCGCTTCGCCTCCGAGCCAATGGTAGCCGATGAGCCGGGGGACCGAGAGCCCCTTGTGAGAGATGATCTCCGGCATCGACTGCCCGAACACGGAGTAGACTAGGAAGACGGTCGCGACGATGACCAGAGGCACACCGATGCTGCGCCGCGTGGCCTCGAGCAGAAGGATGATGCCGAGGCCGCCGAGGATGGCCTCCACGGGCAAGGCGAAACCAAGCAGTTCGTATTGCAGCAGGATGCCGCGGCGGGCGACGATACCGTCCCAACCCAGGAACAGGTACAGCGCGCATCCGACTCCCAGCACGGCCAGGACCACGTCGTAAATGGGAATTTTCCGGGGCGCCAGGTGCCTCGCGGCCGGATACATCAGGAAGCAGAGCAGCAGGCCGAACGCCAAGTGGACGCCCCGCGCCGGTACGTCGACGATAATGCCGAAGCCAAACTCGAACGGCAGCGGGGAGGCGATCCATAGCTGGAACAGCGACCACGACGCCGCGATGAGACTGATCACCAGCGCCAAGCGCGGGCCCTGCTTACGACCCCTGTACTCGACCTCTTCCGGTTTCAGGGTCTTCTCGACCTAGTCCTGGCCGGGCCGGGCGCCAGGGAAACGCAGTTCAGACATCGACGCGATCCATCACAAAACACAAAAAAAGCATGCAAAAAAGCACGCAAGAAGAGGGGCCGGCGGCCGGGTAGGCCGCCGGTCCGAAGACAGGTTTCCGGGCTACATCCAGCCCTGCTCTCTGTAGTACCTCGCGGCCCCGGGGTGCAGTGGTGCCGACAGGCCGTTCTTGATCATGTTCTGCGGATCAAGGTTGGCGAACGCTGGATGCAGGGCCCGGAAGTCATCGAGGTTCTCGAAGACCGCGCGGGTGACCTCGTAGACCACGTTCTCCGGCACGTCCACGCTGGTGACGAAGGTCGCCATCACGCCGAACGTGGTTACGTCTTCGGCGGTCGTCTTGTAGGCCCCCTTCGGGATTGTCGCGAAGGCGTAATAGGGGAACTCCTCCACCAGGCCCTGTTCGACACTGCTGGCCAAGTTGATGATCCGCGCATTGCAGCCGTCCGTGGCCACCGACACGCCGGCGTTCGGCACGCCGACGGTATAGCCGTAGGCGTCGATCTTGCCGTCGCACAGCGCCTTCGACTGCTCCGTCGAGGTCAGCTCCGTGGCCAGCGCGAAGTCATCGGTGGTGAAGCCGTAGCGGTCCATGAGCACCTCGGTCGTGCCGCGCTGGCCCGAGCCCGGGTTGCCGATGTTGAAGCGCTTGCCCCTCAGGTCCTGCCAGGACTCGATTCCCGAGTCCCTGCCCACGATGATGTGGTACGGCTCCGGATGCACCGAGAACACCGCCCTCAGGTTCGGGTTGGGCACCACCTTGTCGGGCGCGCTACCGTTGAAGGAATGGTACTGCCAGTCGGACTGCGCGACGCCGAAGTCCAGCTCGTCTTCGGTGATCTGGCCAATGTTGTATGTGGAGCCGGCCGTCGAAGGCGCCGAGCAGCGGATGCCGTGCTTGCGGCCTGACGTGCGCCCCTCGGCGGCCTCCTTGTGGATCAAGCGGCAAATGGAGTTGCCGACAACGAAATACACCCCCGTGGGACCGCCGGTGCCGATGGCGATGAACGTCCGCTCGGTGCGGGCCTGGGCGGCCGCGTCTGCCGATGGCAGCAGAGTCGATGCAAGTGCGACCCCTGCCACGGCGACGCCTAAGGATAGTTTCTTTCCAAGTTCCACAGCTTCCTCCTCAGTGATTGTTCATCTCGGTTCGCGGTTGACCGCGCGACGGGCACACTATGCCGGCATCCGGCCACCGACGCGACAGTGCGAGCTCCAGCCGCGGCCCTGCTGTTACCCCGGTCGCGCCGGCTTCGTCTGAGAGCCCAACACTCCACCGGGCAACCACGCAGTTCCTCAACCTGGAGCCATCTACGCTCTTGATACTACCCGAGCTGCCGCGTGGCGCAACGGGGCCGCTGGGTCCATGCTTGACCATCCTCCAAGGCGAACGACCCATGGACGCCCGGTGAAGCGTGCTCGAGAACCATCTGCCCTGGCGGCCCTCTCCGGTCAGGGAGCAGAGAAGCAGCCGGGCCGAAAGCCCCTCTCCCCCGACTGGCGGGAGAGGGCTTGGGGTGAGGGGGCGTTGGCCTCACGCCTACTGCGTCGCCTGCTTCAGGAACGCGATGATGTCCTCGCGCTGCTTGGCGTCGCGCAGGCCAGGGAAGCCCATGCGGTTGCGGGCGATCAGTGCGCGCGGGTTTTCCAGCCACTGGTCCATGTTGGCGTCGTCCCAGACGACGTTCGAATCCTTCAACGCCGGGGAATAGTTGAAGCCCGTCGGGCGCGTGCCGGCGGTGCTGCCCATCACGCCGAACAGGTTGGGGCCGATCTTGTTGCGGTCGCCGTCGGCCGTCGTGTGGCAGACGGCACAGCGGCGGTACACTTGCTCGCCGGCCGCGGCGTCACCTTCCGCCTGGGCGCCGCCGCCGGCCACCAGGGTGGCCACTGCGGCCGCCGCCGCCAGGATCGCTCGTCTCATTCGGTTCTCCTCGTTTCTCGGGCTCTGTTCGTGTTCGCGGGCCGTTGGCATGTTCGCGCAGCCCGAGAGATAGGGATACCGCGTGGCCACCGCCAAGTCACCATCGGGTGAGGGCCCGATTGCCAACGCACCCGCGCCTGTGTATAGATCGCGGCCCGGTCGGGGAGTAGCTCAGCCTGGTAGAGCACTGTCTTCGGGAGGCAGGGGCCGGAGGTTCAAATCCTCTCTCCCCGACCAATCTTTTCAAGAACTTGGCGAGAAAGGCCTGGCGGGGGCCAAACGCGGCCCTGGGGCTGAACCGGGGTCGGGTAAGGTCCTTGCCAGTCTGGTGAACGGGCGCCGCGCGGCCCGTCGGATACAGCCCGCGACGGTGGCCCCGGTGTGACACTGCTCGGTCACGTTGACTTGAAGAGCAGCAGCCATCCGCTGGAGATGAGGACGCCGCCGCCGGCCGCGGCCACGAGCAGGACCGACGCCCAAAACAGCCGTGGTTGCTGGGCGTGGCGGATGACGGAATATTGCAGCCTGATCTGCCCCGTGGGGAGCGCGGTCCAGACCATCGACACCGCAAAGCCGCCGAGGGCAAGGGTGCTCAGGCCGCCCCAGATCTGGCGCCAAGCCGGGTCATCGGTCAGCATCAGGGGCAGGCCGAAGAGAACGAACAGGCCGGCAAGAATCCAGGTCAGGATCATGTTGGTCCAGGGATCGCCCGCGCGGGTGGGCCCGCGATTTGCCCACGCCGCTGCTACTTGATCCTAGGCCGACGGCGTTAATCGTCGGTCACCGGCACCCGGCGGCCCGCACCCTATGCCAGCGGCGTCGCGCGGCCCTTGATCAGGTCGCTCGCCTCTTCGCCGATCATGATCGAGGCGGCGTTGGTGTTGGCGCTGATCAGGCGCGGCATGATCGAGGAATCGGCGACGCGCAGGCCGGCGATGCCGCGCACGCGGCACTGCGGGTCGACGACCGCCATCTCGTCGACGCCCATCTTGCAGGTGCCGACGGGGTGGTAGTCGGTCTTGCCGAAGCGCCGGGCGTGGGCTTCCAGGTCCTGGCGCGTCTTCGCCTGGGGGCCGGGCAGGTGCTCGCGCCGCACGTATTTGCGGAACGCCGGCTGGGCCATGATCTCGCGCGCCAGCTCGAAGCCGCGCAGCGACATCTCGAAATCGTAGGGCTCGGCCCAGTAGTTCGGATCGATACGCGGCGCGGTCGCCGGGTCGCCGTCCTGCAGCGTGACCGTGCCGCGGCTGCGCGGCCGCAGGTGGCACGAGTTCAGCGTGCAGCCATAGCCGTCGAGCGGCGGGACGCCGGGCTCGAGCCCGGCGCCGGGCAGGAAGTGGAACTGTATGTCGGGCGCTTGTTCGTCTTTGTCGACCCACCAGAAGGCGCCGCCCTCGGCCAGGTTCGACGTCACCGGGCCGGACGCAAACAGCTTCCACTGGGCGCCGGCCCACAGCATCTTGTGCAGCCGGGTGTGCTTGTCATAGCTGTGCGGCCCCGACAACTCGCTGATGTTGTAGACGTCGATGTGGTCCTGCAGGTTCTTGCCGACGCCGGGCAGGTCGTGCACGACGGCGACCCCGAGCTGGCCCAGCTCGTCCGCCGGGCCGATGCCGGACAACAGCAGCAGCTTCGGCGAGCCGATCGCGCCGGCGGCGACGACGACCTCCTGCTCGGCCCGCGCCACGGTGACCGGGCCGGCCTTGCCGCGGCGGTATTCGACGCCGACGGCGCGGCCACCCTCGACGACGATGCGGGTGACCAGGCAGTCCGTGTGCACACTCAGGTTGGCGCGCGCCAGCGCCGGCCGCAGATAGCCGACGGCGGTGCTGCAGCGGCGGGCGCCGCGCTGGGTCACCTGATAGAGGCCGCTGCCCTCCTGGCGCGCCCCGTTGAAGTCCGGGTTGTAGGGAATGCCGGCCTCCTGGGCTGCGCGCACGAACACCTTCGTCAAAAAGTGCGGGCTGATCTGGTCCGAGACGCCGAGCGGCCCGTCGGTGCCGTGGTGCTCGTTCGCGTAGCGCTCGTTGTCCTCGGAGCGGCGGAAATAGGGCAGGACGTCGGCGTAAGCCCAGCCCGCGCAGCCCTCACCATTAGCCCAGCCGTCATAGTCGGCGGCGTTGCCGCGGGTATAGACCATGGCATTGATCGAGCTGCCGCCGCCGAGCACGTGGCCCTGCGGATAGGTCATGCGGCGGTCGCCGGCGTGCGCCAGCGGCGCCGTCTTGTAGCCCCAGGTCAGCGGTCCGGCGATCACCTTGCGGAAGCCGACCGGCATGTGGATGTTGGCGTCGCGGTCGGGCGGCCCGGCCTCGAGCAGCAGCACGTTTGCGTCCGCCAGCTCGCTCAGGCGCGCGGCCATGGCGCAGCCGGCCGAGCCGGCGCCGACGATCACGTAGTCGTACATCGTGCCCTTTGGCGCGGCCGGATTGGCTCAGGCGGGGCCGGCGACGGCGGCTGCCGTGCCCTTGACGCTGATGCGCTGCAGCAGGCGCGTGTCGGCCGGTCCCGTGGCCGGTGCGAGCAGGGTCGCCGCGTGCAGTGTCGCGCTGTTGTCCCAGACGACCACGTCGCCGACCGCATAGCGGTGGGCGTGGACGAACCGCGGCGCCGTCGCGTGCGCCGTCAGCTCGTCCAGCAGGGCGACGGCCTCGTCGTCCGGCCAACCGACGATGCCCATGGCGCTGCCGGCGACGCCGTAGAGCGCCTTGCGGCCGCTGATCGGGTGGCGCAGCACCAGCGGGTGGTGGACGTTCTCGACGTATCGCTTCTGCTCGTCGCTCAGCACCGAGGCCGAGGTCGAGGAAGATTCGTCCAGGTTGGCGCGGTTGCCGTAGTGATGCACGACACTCAGCCCATCGATGCGCCGCTTCGTCGCCTCGGGCAGCGCGTCATAGGCCCGCGCCAGGTTGGCGAAGCGCGTGTCGCCGCCGTCGGCCGGCGCGGCGACGGCGTAGACCAGCGTGGCGAACGCCGGCTCGGCCTCGTAGGACATGTCGGTGTGCCAGTACGCCGCGCCGTCGTATACGCCCGTCGGCTTGCCGTTTTCGAACACGTTCGACAGCGCCAGGATCTCCGGATACTCGGCATGGCGCAGGTGGTCCAGGACGTGCGGCTGCGGCCGGCCGAACAGCCGCGCGAACCCGGCGAAGGCGCCGGGGCTCAACGACTGCCCGGGGATCGCGAGGACGTGGTTGTCGACGAGCGCCGCCAGGATCTCGCCGAACAGCGCGGCGTCCGGTGGCGTCGCCAGGTCGATGCCGGAGATCTCCGCGCCCAGCGCGTCCGACAGCGGGCGTAGGTTCAACATGGCCGCCTCCCCCGAAGAGTCATTAGCCCCATTCTAACTGCAAACCCGCCCCGGCCGGCAACAGCGTCCGGGGCGCTGGAGAGCGATGGGCGGGTGAGGGGGACACGGGCCGTCAGCGCCGCGCCTCCAGGATCAGGTTGAACGGTGTGTCCGTTGCCGGCGACACCGACTGCCTCGCGGTCGAGCTCGGCCCGCCTCAGTAGGCCCGATCGACGCAGAAGTCGGCGACGTCGAGCAGAGCTTGGCGGTGCGGCCCGTCGGGGAAGCCGGCGAGCTCCGCCTGGGCCTCCTCTGTGTAGGTGCGGGCACGGGCGCGCGTGTCGTCCAGCGCGCCGGTGCCCTCGAGGATCGCGATCGCGTGCTCCAAATCGCCGTCGCGCTGGTCCAGCTCTTCCAGCGTGCGGCGCCAGAAGGCGCGCTCCATCAGGTCGCCGCGAGCGTAGGCGAGGACGACCGGCAGCGTCACCTTGCCGTCGCGATAGTCGTCGCCGACGGCCTTGCCCAGCGCCGCCTCATGGGCCGTGAAGTCGAGGCAGTCGTCGATCAGCTGATAGGCGATGCCGAGGTTGAGGCCGTAGGCGTCGAGCGCCGCTTCTTGTGCCGCCGGGCGGTCGGCGATTACCGCGCCGATGCGGCAGGCGGCCGCGAACAGCGCCGCCGTCTTGGCCCGAATGACGGCCAGATAGGCGTCCTCGTCCGTCGCCGTATCGTTGGCGGTGATGAGCTGCTGGACCTCGCCCTCGGCGATCACCGCGCTGGCCGCCGAGAGGATCTCCAGCACCCTGAGCGAGCCGCTCGCCACCATCAGCTCGAAGGCCCGGCTGAACAGGAAATCGCCGACCAGGACGCTGGGCTTGTTGCCCCACACCGCGTTCGCCGTGTCCTGGCCGCGGCGCAGGTCCGAGCCGTCGACGACGTCGTCGTGCAGTAGCGTCGCGGTGTGAATGAACTCGACGCTGGCGGCGAGGCCGCGATGCGCCGCGCCGCGGTAGCCGCACATGTGGGCGCTGGCGAGGGTCAGCAGCGGGCGTAGCCGCTTGCCGCCGGCGGCGACGAGGTGCCCGGCGAGCTGCGGGATCAGCCCGACCTCGGACTGCATGTGCTTGACGATCAGCGCGTTGACCTGGTTCAGGTCGCCGGCGCACAACTCGCGCAGCGCAGCGAGCGGCGACGGCTGCTCGACGGCAGCGACCCGCGGCATGCTCGCGGCAATTGCCAATAGACACCCCCTGCGTGATCCGGAGCCGCCGTCGTTGACGCCCCGCGCGGCACCAGCGAGCATAGGATTATCGCCCCCCCGGTCAAGGGCGTCTTGTCGGCGGCCGTGGGCCGAGAGTCTTGTAGTGTAAAGGGTTTAGGCCCATGCGAGAGCTTCTGCGCAGCAACGATCCGGTGCGCCTGTCATGGCTGCAGGCCCTGCTCGCCGATGAGCACATCGGGGCCATCATCCTCGACGCCCAGACGGCCATCCTCGAGGGCGGCGCCGGCGCCATCCGGCGCCGCCTGATGGTCATCGACGAAGACTATATACGGAGCCGGCGCATCCTCGCCGATGCCGGCGAGCTGCCGCTGAGCGACGACGGCCCCGGTGGCTGAGGCCGTCACCGATGACACGCTGCTTGGCGGGCGCGTCGTCCTGCGCCAGCCGGCGGCCGGCTACCGCGTCGCCATCGATCCGGTGCTGCTGGCGGCCGCCGTGCCGGCCGGCGATGGCAATGCGGTCCTGGAGTGCGGCAGCGGCGTCGGCGCGGCGGCGCTCTGCCTGGCCCGCCGGGTTGCCGCCTGCAACGTCGTCGGCCTCGAGCTGGCACCCGACCTCGCCGCCCTGGCGCGGCACAACGCGACCGCGAACGGGCTCGCCGATAGGGTGCGGTTCATGACGGGCGACGTGGCCGCGCCGCCGCCGGCACTCGCGCCGGGCACGTTCGATCACGTGTTCGCCAACCCGCCCCACCTCACTGCCGCGGCCGCGGCGGTGCCCGGCCATCCCGGCAAGGCGGGCGCGAACATCGAGGGCGCGGCCGATCTCGGCGCGTGGCTCGCAGCGATGCTCGCGTTCGTGCGGCCGCAGGGGCGCGTGACGCTCATCCACCGTGCCGACCGGCTGGCCGACCTGCTGTCCGGCCTGGCGGGCCATGCCGGCGCCGTCGTCGTCTTCCCGCTGTGGCCCGGCGACCGCCAGGCCGCAAAACGCGTCATCGTGACGGCGCGCCGCGGCGTCTCGACGCCGTTGCGGCTGGCCGCCGGGCTCGTGCTGCACGCCGCCGGCGGCGGCGGCGGCGGTTTCACGCCGGCGGCGGACGCCATCCTGCGCGGCGGCGCGGCGCTGGACGTCGCCTGACCGCGGTCGCGCCAACCGGCCGCCGCACTTGTGATCCGGCGCGCACGGGCTAATCTATGAGACATGGCCGTCAACGACCTGCTGCGCCTGCTGCCGTTCGAGCGCTATCAGAACCCGCCACCCGTCGTGTCGGTCGTGCGGCTGCAGGGCATGATCGCCGGCGGCGGCATGCCGGTCAGGCGCGGCTCGCTTAGCCTGCAGAGTCTTGCCGCGTCCCTGGAGCGCGCGTTCAAGCTGCCAAATCTGAAGGCGGTGGCGCTGGCGGTGAACTCGCCGGGCGGCTCGCCCGTGCAGTCGTCGCTGATCTACAAGCGTATCCGCGCGTTGGCGACGGAAAAGGAGGTGCCCGTCGTCGCCTTCGCCGAGGACGTTGCCGCCTCGGGCGGCTACTGGCTGGCCTGCGCCGCGGACGAGATTTTCGCCGACGAAAGCTCGATCGTCGGCTCGATCGGCGTCATCTATGCCGGCTTCGGCTTCCAGGACCTGATCGCCCGCTACGGCATCGAGCGGCGCATGCACACGGCCGGGGCCAACAAGGGCATGCTCGATCCGTTCCGTCCCGAGAAGCCGGAAGACGTGGAGCGCCTGACCCAGGCCCAGGCGGAAATCCACGCCGCGTTCATGGACGCGGTGCGGGCGCGCCGGGCCGGTGCCCTGAAGGCGCCGGAGGATGAGCTGTTTACCGGCGAGTTCTGGACCGGCAAGCGGGCCCTGGAGCTCGGCCTGATCGACGGGATCGGCGATCTCCGCACGGTGATGCGCGAGCGCTATGGCGAGCGGGTGCGGCTGGTCGTCGTCGGGCCGCGCCAGGCCTGGTTGCGCCGGCGCATCGGCTTGACGCGCACATCGCGCGAGGGGAGCAACGGCTCGCTTGCCGAGGACCTGGTCGACGGCGCTCTCGCGGCGCTGGAGCGCTGGGCCCTGTGGGCCCGCTTCGGCCTCTAGGGCGCACACATGTTCGGCTTCTCCATCACCAAGCTTGCCCTGCTCGTGGCGATCATCGTGGCCGTCCTGTACGGCTTCAAGATGATCGGCCGCCTCGACCAGCTGGCGAAGGCGGCAACGGCGGCCAAGGGCACGCGCAAGGCGCAGCGCGAGGCCGCCGACGACGGCAGCATCGACACCGTGTCGTGCCCGGTGTGCGGGACCTTCGTCGCCGCGGGGGGAGCCAAACACTGCGGCCGGCGGGACTGCCCCTATTCGGCGTAGCCCACCGGCCGAGCGACCCTCGGCCTGGCGGCTGCTTGCTTGACCGCGTTTGGGGCCGCCACTATCGTGCGCCGCGCAATGCCCCCGGGGAAGCGTGCCAGACCATGGCCCCTGCCGCGACTGCGACGAACGGCCCGAGTTTCCAAGACCTTATCCTGAGACTGCAAAGCTACTGGGCAGGCCAGGGCTGCATGATCCTGCAGCCCTACGACATGGAGGTCGGTGCCGGAACGTTCCATCCGGCGACGACCCTGCGGGCGCTCGGACCGCAGCCGTGGAACGTCGCCTACGTCCAGCCGTCGCGGCGCCCGACCGACGGGCGCTATGGCGAGAACCCGAATCGGCTGCAGCACTATTACCAGTTCCAGGTCCTCCTGAAGCCGTCGCCGCCGGACAGTCAGGCGCTCTATCTGGAGAGCCTGGCGGTGCTCGGCATCGACGCACGGCGCCACGACATCCGCTTCGTCGAGGACGACTGGGAGAGCCCGACGCTCGGCGCCTGGGGCCTCGGCTGGGAGGTCTGGTGCGACGGCATGGAGGTCAGCCAGTACACCTATTTCCAGCAGGTCGGCGGCTTCGACTGCGATCCCGTCGCGGTCGAGCTGACCTATGGGCTGGAGCGTCTGGCGATGTACGTGCAGGGCGTCGAGAACGTCTACGACCTCAACTTCAACGGCCGCGGCATGACCTATGGCGACGTGTTCCTGCAGGCCGAGCGCGAATACAGCGCCTACAATTTCGAGCACGCGAACAGCGAAATTCTGACGCGTCACTTCGCCGACGCCGAGGCGGAATGCGAAACCCTGCTGGCGGCGCGGCTGCCGCTGCCGGCCTACGACCAGTGCATCAAGGCCAGCCACGTCTTCAATCTGCTCGACGCCCGCGGCGTCATCTCGGTGACCGAACGCCAGTCCTACATCGGCCGCGTCCGCGCCCTGGCGAAGGGCTGCTGCGCGGCGTGGCTGGCCAGCCAGGGCGATCTGCCTGAGGTGGCGCAGTGACGCCTCGTATCGCACGTTCCACCCCGGGGCTATCGAGCAGGTCTCCTCGCCGATGGGCGGACGAGGCGGCCAAGGACAATGCCCGGCGTCTTCGACGCGAAATGACCGACGCGGAGCAAGCTGTGTGGCGGCGGCTCCGCGGCAAGCGGCCCGAAGGCTACCGCTTTCGCAAGCAGGTCCCGCTCGGCCCTTACATCGTTGACTTCGCCTGCATGGACCCGAAGCTTGTCGTCGAATTGGGCGGCGGGCAGCACACAGTCAGCGCCGCGCGGGACGCGATCCGAACCCGGCGGTTGGAAGCCCATGGCTTCCGGGTACTGCGGTTCTGGAACAACCAGGTTGCCGCCAACATGGAAGCCGTCCTCGATGCCATCGTAAATACATTGCGGGAGCTCGACGATGGCGTGTGATCTCCTTGTATCGGCCGGCGCCGTTCCGGCGCCACCCCCCACCCCGACCCTCCCCCCCTTGGGGGGAGGGAATGCCATCGCTGGGCCGCCGAGGGTGCTCCCTCCCCCCAAGGGGGGGAGGGCCGGGGAGGGGGGTAGGCAACAGACTCTCCGATGGGAAACGCGGCATGGCTGAGCTGCTGGTTGAGTTTCTGTCGGAGGAGATTCCGGCGCGAATGCAGGCGCGTGCCTGTGCCGACCTCAAGCGCCTGGTCACGGAACGGCTCAAGGCGGAGCAACTGTCGTTCGAGCGGGCCGATGCCTTCACGACGCCGCGCCGGCTGGCGTTGGTCGTCGACGGGTTG
Source organism: Alphaproteobacteria bacterium (assembly GCA_965261585.1). Lineage (GTDB taxonomy): Bacteria > Pseudomonadota > Alphaproteobacteria > UBA6615 > UBA6615 > CBDHDN01. The sequence continues at coordinate 26,453 of CBDHDN010000045.1, read as the reverse complement.
CCGTTGGCCCAGCCGGATCAGCGCATCGAGCGCAAGGGGCCCCGCATCGACGCGCCGGACAAGGCGATCGCCGGATTCCTCGGCTCGGTCGGGCTGACCCGCGATGCCTGCGAGGTGCGCGAGACGCCCAAGGGCACGTTCCTGTTCGCGGTGATCGACCGGCCGGGCCGGCCGGCGGCGGCCCTGCTGAGCGAGATCGTCGCCGAGGTGGCGCAGGCGATGCCGTGGCCGAAATCCATGCGCTGGGCCAATACGAGGCTGCGCTGGGTGCGGCCCTTGTACGGCGTCGTGGCCGTGTTCGACGGCAGCGCGCTCGACGGCGGCATCGCGCTCGCCGCCGACGACGTGCTGCCGTTCGGCGGCACGACCCGTGGCCATCGCTTCCTCGCCCCGGCGGCCATCGACGCCACCGGCTTTGCCGATTACGCGGAAAAGCTGCGCTGCGCCTACGTCGAGCTCGATCCGGCGGCGCGGCGCGACCGGATCGGCGGCGACGCGGCGGCCGCGGTCGAGGCGGCGGGATTGCGCCTGCGTCCCGACGAGGCGCTGCTCGACGAGGTCACGGGCCTCGTCGAGTGGCCCGTCGTGCTCATGGGCCGCATCGATGAGGCGTTCATGGGCCTGCCGCCAGAGGTGCTGACGACCGCGATGCGCTCGCAACAGAAGTACTTCGCGATCGACGATGCCGCAGGCGCCCTGGCGCCGCGCTTTTTGTTCGTCGCCAACCTGATGGCCGACGATGGCGGCGCGGCGATCGTCGCCGGCAACGAACGCGTGCTGCGGGCGCGGCTGGCCGACGCCAAGTACTTTTGGGACGCCGACCGCAAGACGACGCTCGAAGAGCGCGTGCCGGTGCTCGACGGCATCGTTTTCCATGCCAGGCTCGGCAGCCTCGGCGACAAGGTCATGCGCCTGCAGATCCTGGCCGGCGAGCTGGCTGACGCGATCCCGCGCTGCCATTCGGACATGGCCCGCACGGCGGCGCTGCTGGCCAAGGCCGACCTGGTGACCGGCATGGTCTGCGAGTTCCCCGAGCTGCAGGGCATCATGGGCCGCTACTACGCGCTCGATGAGGGCGAGAAGCACGACGTCGCCGATGCCATCGCCGACCACTATTCGCCGGCCGGGCCGAACGACGCGTGCCCGCACAAGGCGGTCTCGATCGCCGTGGCGCTGGCCGACAAGATCGACACGCTGGTTGGCTTCTTCGGCATCGGCGAGACGCCGACCGGCTCGAAGGACCCGTTCGCGCTGCGCCGCGCGGCCCTGGGCGTCATCCGCCTGATCCTCGAGAACGAGCTGCGCGTCCCCTTGGCCAAGGTGTTGGCGACGAGCGATGGGCTGTACCGCAAGGCCTCGTCCAAGGGGCGCGGCAAAACCCCGGCGCCCAAGGGGCGCCAGAAGACCGCCGCGCCCGACGGGCGCCAGAATACAAAAGACACGGCGGCGGCGGTGCTGTCGTTCGTCGCCGACCGGCTGAAGGTGCATCTGCGGGACCAAGGGGTGCCCTACGACCAAGTCGCGGCGGTCTTCGCGCTGGCCGACGAGGACGATCTGGTGCGCCTGCTCGCGCGGGTCCGGGCGCTCGGCGCGTTCGTTGCCGCGGAGGACGGCGCCAACCTGCTGACGGCCTATCGGCGCGCCACCAACATCGTGCGCGTCGAGGAAAAGAAGGATGGCGTCACCTTCGACGGCGCGCGCTACGACCCGGCCCTGCCGCAGCCGGCGAACGGCCATGAGGAGGCCGACCTGTGGGCCAAGCTGAGCGAGGTCGAGGCCGGTGCCGGGCCGCTGATCGGCGACGAGCAGTTCGCCGACGCCATGGGCCTGCTGGCCCGGCTGCGGCGACCGGTCGACACGTTTTTCGACAAGGTAACGGTTAACGTCGGGGAAACCATGATTCGGGAGAATCGGCTGCGGCTGCTCGCCCGGATTGTCGCGGTCATGGACCGGGTGGCCGTCTTTTCCGAGCTCGAGGGCTGAAATCATGACGACCTGGGTGTCCAGCTTCGGCGGCGGCGTTGCGCAAGGCAATGCCGCCATGAAGGAGCTGTTGGGCGGCAAGGGCGCGAACCTGGCCGAGATGAGCAACCTCGGCCTGCCGGTCCCGCCGGGCTTCACGCTGACGACCGAGGTCTGCAACTACTACACGGCCAACGGCCATTGCTTTCCCGAGGCCCTCAAGGTCGACGCGCGGACGGCGCTGGACGCCGTCGAGGCCGCCGTCGGCGCCCGCTTCGGCGACCACGACAACCCGCTGCTCGTCTCGGTGCGCTCCGGCGCCCGGGTGTCGATGCCGGGCATGAGGGACACCGTGCTCAATCTCGGCCTCAATGACGAGACCGTCGTCGGCCTGGCCAAACGCTCCGGCGACCCGCGGTTCGCCTATGACAGCTACCGCCGCTTTATCCAGATGTATGGCGATGTCGTGCTGGGCGTCGACCACTATCACTTCGAGGCACTGCTCGAGCAGCACAAGGAAAACAAGGGGCTGACGCTCGATACCGAGCTCGCGGCCGAGGACTGGCAGACGCTGGTCCAGCAGTACAAGGCCCTGGTCGGTCAAGAGCTCGGCAAGCCGTTCCCGCTCGATACCTCCGACCAGCTGTGGGGCGCCATCGGCGCCGTCTTCCGCTCCTGGAACAACCAGCGCGCCGTCACCTATCGCCGGCTGCACAACATCCCCGAGGATTGGGGCACCGCCGTCAACATCCAGGCGATGGTGTTCGGCAACATGGGCGACGACTGCGCCACCGGTGTCGCCTTCACGCGCAACCCGTCGACCGGCGAGAACGTGTTCTACGGCGAATACCTGGTCAACGCCCAGGGCGAGGACGTTGTCGCCGGTATCCGCACGCCGCAGCCGCTGACGATTGCCGACAAACTTGCCGCCGAAAAACTGGCCGCCGGCAAGCTGGCCAGCGCCGCGCCGCTGCCGGCCATGGAAGAGACAATGCCCGAGGTTTTCGGCCAGCTGGATGACGTGCGCCGGCGGCTCGAGGTCCACTACAAGGACATGCAGGATATCGAGTTCACCGTTCAGCAGGGCCGCCTCTACATGTTGCAGACGCGTGCCGGCAAGCGCACGGCCGCCGCGGCCGTGCGCATCGCCGTCGAGATGGCGCGCGAGGGTGTGATCGCTGAGCGCAAGGCGCTGATGCGCGTCGACCCACTGCAGCTCAACCAGCTGCTGCATCCGACGCTCGATCCGGCGGCGGAACGCGACGTGCTGGGGCGTGGGCTGCCGGCCTCGCCGGGCGCCGCGGCCGGGCGCATCGCCTTCAGCGCCGACGCGGCGGAAGAGCTCGCCGTCACGAGGACATCCACGGCATGCATGCCGCGCGCGGCATCCTGACGACCCGCGGCGGCATGACCAGCCACGCCGCCGTCGTCGCCCGTGGCATGGGGCGGCCGTGCGTCGCTGGTGCCGGCACACTGCGCGTCGACTACAAGACCGGCACCCTGACCGCCGGCAACGCGACGCTCAAGGCCGGTGACCTGATCACCCTCGACGGTGGCTCGGGCGAAGTCTTCCGCGGCGCCGTCGCGACGATCGAGCCGCAGCTTCCGGACGATTTCGCAACGCTGATGGGCTGGGCCGATACGGCCCGGCGGCTCGGCTTGCGGGGAGACCGGCACGCCGGTGCTGCCGGAGGTCATGATCCCGCTGGTCGCGACGGAGCGCGAGCTGGCGATCCTGAAGCAGGTGGTGGACGGGGTTGCGCAGTCGGTTGCCGCGGCCACGGGTGTCGACATCGACTACCTGGTCGGCACGATGATCGAGCTGCCGCGCGCCGCCCTGCGCGCCGGCGAGATTGCCAAGCTGGCGGCGTTCTTCAGCTTCGGCACGAACGACCTGACGCAGACGACGTTCGGGATCAGCCGCGACGATGCCGGTACGTTCCTTGGTGAGTACCAAGAGCGTGGCATCATCGATGCCGATCCGTTCGTGACGCTCGATACCCCGGGGGTGGGTGAGCTGGTCGAGACCGCGGTGAAGCGGGGCCGCGCGACGCGGCCCGACATCAAGCTCGGCATCTGCGGCGAACATGGCGGCGACCCGGCGTCGATCGCGTTCTGCGAGCGGGTCGGGCTCGACTACGTCTCCTGTTCGCCCTATCGGGTGCCGATCACCCGCCTTGCCGCGGCCCAGGCAGCGATCGCCGCGAAGGACGGCTGAGGCTTCGGCCAAGGCGTCACGCGGCCGGCGTGGCCGGGAGAAAACTATGCTATGCTTGGGATATGGCTGAGGACACGAACAACTTGGTCGTTGAGCACTTGCGTCACATCCGTGGCAGGGTCGATACCCTCGCGGATGATATGAGCGACGTAAAAACCCGGTTGATCAGTATCGATCGGTATCTCGTGGCCATTCATGGCGACGCCGCCAGTCAGGGCGAGCGTCCTGCCGCGCTGGAGACCCGAATCGATCACCTCGAGAAGCGCCTCCGCCTCCGCGACAACTAGCCCGGATATTTCATGATGCGAATGATTGTGTCCTGTTGGGCCGGTCATCTGTCTCGAATGAGGCGAATCGGGACGGGTTTTGACCGGGGTTCATGGCCGCGGTGCAGGAGCGAAGCATTACGGTGTTCGGTGGCGGCGAGCGGTCGCGTTTACTGGTTGCCGCGGCACGGCATTGGGATCGTGTAAGGGACCGAAGGGGCGGCCGCTATCCTGGTTCGAGCCTGGTGGCGACCAGTGTGAACAGGGCCTGATCGGGACAGGCCGAGGAGAGCAGGAAGCGGACCCGACGGGTGTTGCGGATGACGACGGCGCCGATCTTGAGCAAGCGCAGGCGGATCGTGCCAACCTGGGCGCGGGCGGCCTCGGTGCCGGCGAGGCCGAAGCGCCGGATCGCCGTCATCAGCACGTAGGCGAGACTGGCCAGGAGCAGGCGGAACTGGTTCGGCCACCAGCGATGGGCCGAGGTGCGGTCAGAGAACAGCTCGAACTGCTCCTTGATGCGGTTCTCCATGTCGCCGCGGGCACAGTAGAGCATGTCGTAGAGCGCCATGCCGTCACCGGCGAGGCTGGTCACCACGAAGCGCGGGTTGGCGCCGCGGGCGGTGTGTTCGAGGCGCGCGATGACGCGCCGCTCGCGGTTCCACGTCCCGGCGCCATAGCGGAGTTCGGCGAAGTGCCGTTGCTTGTCGCCGGTCGTGGCGAACAGTGCGCGCGCCTGGGCCATCACGGGCGCCGCCAGCGCCTCCAGCCGCTTGTTCCTGGCCAGGCCGATGATGTAGTCGACGCCGTGACGCTCGCACCACGACAGCATGCGCCAGCGGCAGAAGCCGGAGTCCGCCCGCACGATGATGCGCACGGCGGGCCAGGCCAGGCGCAGCCGCCGCACCAGCAGCTTCAGCACTGCACCGGCATGCTTCGCCGGGTCGATGTCCGAGCGTCGCAGGTAGGCCGCCAGCAGATGATCGCCGGCGAACACGTAAAGCGGCAGGAAGCAGTAGTGGTCGTAGTAGCCATGGAAGAACCGGCCTTCTTGATGGCCGTGAACCGGGTCGTCCGTGGCATCGAAGTCGAGCACGATCTCGGCTGGCGGATCACCATGCGCGGCGATGAAGGCATCCGCCAGGACCTCGTGGATCGCCCACGCCCAGCTCGCCTCGGCCTGGTTCTCGAAGCGGCACAGCGTCGGCGCGCTGGCCAGCGCCCGGTCCTGCCCCGTCGCCGTCTGCACCGCCACATCGTGGCGCAGCTCGGTGTGATCGTTCAGATCCTCATAGCCCAGCGCGATCGCGAACACCCGCTGGCGCAGCATGTCGACGAAGCGATGCCTGACCTTGCCGCGCTGGCGCCTGTCACCGAGCCGACGCGCCACCGCCGCCGTCAGACCCAACCGCCGGTCCGCCTGGCGTAACAGCAGCACGCCGCCGTTGCTCGTCACATCGCCGCCGTCAAACGCCGCCTCGATCCGCCGCTTGCGGCAGACTGTCGAGAACATTCTGAGTTGACCGGTTTATGTACCATATGAGTTGACCGCTTCTGTTGCGGTTTCTGGCCCTGTGGGGAAGTGGTCGGTCGCGGAGCGGCTGTCCACTTGTCCACAGGGCGCCGGTCGGTTGCGTCGAAGCGGGTCACGCGGCCTCGCGGGTTTGGCTGTCGATCGGTTGGCCATCGGCGTGGTATCGCGCCAGACATCGCGGTCCATGGAAGACGGCCATTGTGCCGTCGGGGTATTCGTGGACGCGGACCCTGGCCTTGACGTAATGGCGGCGGTGGCGGCCGGCGGGGATCTGAAGTGCCAGGCGCTTGTAGCGCACCGTGTTGTCGTTTGAGACGGTGCGTTCCTCGTGGATGCACAGGATGTCGTCGAGCGCGCCGGTGAAGGGGACGAAGGCGGTGCCCTGGTCCTCGGCCGGGGTCGCGAAGCGGGCGTTGTGTTGTGGCAGGAAGACCTCCTTGAGGATGCGGTTGGCCTCGACCATGTCGGTGATGCCGGCGAGCCTGAGTTTCTGGGGCAGGCGCTTCTGCAAGGTGCCGAACATGCGCTCCGAGCGCCCCCTTGCCTCGGGCGAGTAGGCCGGGATCAACTCGATGCCGAGCTGCGCCAGGGCGCGGCCGACCTGGGTCGGGGTGTCCTTGTCCACCTTGCCGCCGGAGGTATAGCTGAATCTTGTGTACGGCGTTGGAAAGAGGGCGGCGTATCCTGGTGATTGTTGCAGTCACCACTTGACCTAAGCCAAGGAAGGATACGCCATGGAAGAGAATACCGTTGTTGCCTTTCGGAACCCATCGAATTTTCAGGATGACCCGTTGACGGAAGTCCTACGAGCTGTGGCGCGTGAGTTGCTGGCTCAAGCCGTGGAAGCTGAAGTTGCCGAGTTTCTGGAAGGTCATGCGACGCTGGTTGATGACCGGGGCCGTCGCCGGATTGTACGCAATGGCCACTTGCCGGAACGGCTGATACAGACCGGGATCGGCCCGGTGGACGTGCGTCAGCCGCGTGTCCGGGATCGGAGAGCCGGCGAGGGTGCCGGCGCCATCCGGTTCACGTCGGCGATCCTGCCGCGCTATCTGCGCCGCACCAAGAGCCTGGAGGATTGGCTGCCGTGGCTATACTTGAGGGGCATCTCCAGCGGCGATTTCTCGGAAGCGTTGGCGGCGTTGCTGGGGGCACAGGCCCCGGGTCTGTCGGCCTCCACGATCGGGCGACTGAAGGAAGTTTGGCAAGACGAGATGGAGCGCTGGCAACGGCGTGATTTATCGGCCAAGCGCTACGTCTACTTCTGGGTCGACGGCATCTATTTTGGCGCCCGCCTGGAAGAGGAGAAGCAATGCATCCTGGTTATCATCGGCGCCACGGATCACGGAACCAAGGAGTTGATCGCCATCACCGACGGCTACCGCGAGAGCGAACAATCCTGGCGCGAGGTGCTGCTCGATCTCAAGCGGCGTGGTCTCGGCATCGGCCCGGAACTGGTGACCGGCGATGGCGCGCTCGGCTTCTGGAAGGCGCTCCGCCAAGTCTACGGGGCCGCCCGCGAGCAGCGCTGCTGGGTGCATAAGACGGGCAATATCTTGAACAAGCTACCCAAGGGTCGGCAGAACAAGGCCAAGGGTCACTTGCAGGATATCTGGATGGCCGAAACCAGGAAGGACGCGGAGACCGCCTTCGACTTCTTCCTGGAAGCCTACGGACCGAAGTACGAAAAGGCCACGGCCTGCCTGGCCAAGGACCGGGACGCCTTGCTGAGCTTCTACGACTTTCCCGCCGAGCATTGGAAGCATGTGCGGACGACGAACCCCATCGAGAGCACCTTCGCCACGGTTCGCCTTCGCACCTATCGGACCAAGGGTTGCCTGTCACGCAAGACGGCGATGGCCATGGTCTTCAAGCTTTGCCAGGGGGCCAGCAAGAAATGGCGGAGGCTCAATGGATCAGATCAGTTCGCCGAGATCATTCGAGGCGTCAAATTCGTGAATGGAGAACGCCAGGATCGCGCCGCCGCATGACAAACCCATACACAACTTTTGACAATAGCTCTTGCCGCCGGCCTCGGGCGTGTTCCAGTAGTGGCTGGCGCGGTCGGCGTAGAGCGAGCAGAACAGGCCCTTGGCCCGGATCGCCTCGGACACCCCCTGGAAGCTCGACATGGTGCCCTCTTCGGCGACGAAGAAGGCCGAGTAGATATCGCTGGTCGCATCGTCCATGGTGACGATCAGGTCCCACCATCGACCGGGGACCCACTCGTGGCTCGAGCCGTCCTGGTGCAACATCATGCCGGGCAGGGCACGGCGCGGCCGCTTGCGCCGGTGCGCCCCACGCCTGGGCGCCGCGCGCCTGCGCCCATGGGCTTGCAAGCTCAGCCGCAGCCAGTTGTAGCTGCGCTTGAAGCCGTGATCGGCCACCAGCTTCTCGTGGAAGTGCTTGGCCGTGAAGTCCCAGTAGCGGGTGTCGAACAACTCCAGCACCCGCGCCACCTCGTCCACCGGCGCGCGCCGCGCCGAGAGGCGGCCCAGGCGGCGGTCGTAGAGACCGTCGGCTCCCTTCGCCTCGTAGCGGTCGCGCCAGCGCCGGAAGGTGCGCTCCGAGACACCCAGAACCTCCGCCGCCTCCGCCTGGCTCAAGCCACCCCGATGGGTCCCGTAAACCTCCTCGAACTTCATCAATCTCAGTCCCTGTACCTGCTCCGTCCAACGCATCGCCTCCCTCCATGGCTTGGAGGCGTTCTAAAACCGGACAGATCATCTGGTACATAAACCGGACATATCGCGTGCTACCGACACGCGGCCGAGTTTCCCCTTGTACCGTGTTGCGACACCGATAGGATGGCTGCTTGGCGCGAAGCCAGGATAGCAATCCATCAGGGAGGAAATGCAAGATGCGCAAGGAATTTGCCGCCTTTGCGGCGGCGGTCATGGTTGCGGGGCCGGGTTCGGCGGAACGGCGGTGGCCCAGGATCTGACGATCGCCAGGGTGCGAGTCTCGCATGGCAGTGATGTCTGCGGCTTGGTTCGTTGAGTTCAGGCAGCGATTGCCATGGCTGCTGCACGTGGACTGATGTTGTCGTTGGCCGGTGTGTCGGTTGCGCTGATCAGGGCCTTCCATGCCCGCTCGAAGCGGCCGGATTTGATCCGGGCGCGGAAGGTCAGAACAGCCTGTCCGCCGACGATCCGCCAGCGCATGCCGGAGCGCTTCATGCGCTGTGTCACCAGGGTCTTGTTGGCAGCCTCGACCACGCCTGAGCCGATGGCGATGCCCTCTTCCTTCAGGGCGTGGTAGCGCATGCGATGGCGATGCTTGCGGAAGAAGGCGAGTTCCCGCTCGGTCTCGGCCCGGTCCGGCGCAGCGGCGGCATCGCGAAGGTGGCGCAGCGCCCGGATCACCTTGGCGACGCCACGGGGATCGTGACGGAGGATCTCGCGGTACTTCTCGAACCAGCCGGGCGCCACGGCATGGTCGGACGCGGTTTGCAGATGTTCGCAAGCATGCCAGAAGTCGATCACCTCGGTTTCGGGCGACAGGGTCTCCAGGAAGGTCCAGTTGTCGGCGGCGCCATCGGCGATAGCGACGATCCCGATCTCGGGGCGTGCTCGCCTGATGTGTGCGACTTCGCTTGCAAGCTGCGCCTTCAGCGTGAGCTTGCCGCTCTCCGGCATGCGGCCGAGATAGAGGGTCTTCAGGCGCTTGCCCTCGGCGTCGTGGAAGGAGACCGTGCCGCAGGCGGCCTCGCGCCAGGAGGCCTTGGCGCGACCGTCCTCGCCGGGTCTCAGCGGCACCATGACGCCGTCGAGGGAGACCGAGGCGGTGGTCGCGTCCTGCGGTATGCCCTCGGCCTCACGGATGCTGCCCAGCGTCTCCGGGCCGAGGCTCTCCCAGCATTCGTGCATGCTCATGGTCAGGCGCTGCAGGGTGCTCACCGACGGCGTCATGGCGCCGGTCTTCGCAAAGAACGCCGCCGCTTCCCGGGCCGTGCAGTGACCCATCGTCAGCAGACCGAGCTCGGCCGCCGGCCGCGTCAGGTAATCGTCGACGAGGCCCAGGCTCTCGTCGACCGGCACCGGCGATGCCCCGCTCGCGCCGCTGCGGTAACGCGCTCGCCGGTAGGTCACCGGACCGAGCGAGGTCATGATCGTCTTCGGCGTCACCGCGACCCGGAACCAGCTCTGCCCGTCCCGCTCGATCCGGGAAGCGCCATCGTCCCGGTTCTCGATGACGGCGCCCATGACATCGCGAGCGAACTCGTTCGTGGCCTCACGCACCCGCAACTCGACCTCCTCGGGCGCCTCGGGGCGCGGCTCGGAACGAAGCTCCTCGCGACACAGTGCGAGCACCCGGGCGGCCGCCTCGACGACCCGAGGAGGCAGGCCGGAAAGATCGATGGACGAAGGCGCCGGAGGCGGGGATACTGCCATGGGAATGCTCCCGATGTTGGGTTTCGAGACACGGCATCGTACCGCTTCTGGCGGTGCGGAGCGTTCCCACCTTCCCCTGCTCGACCCTGCCGTCGTGACAAAATCCTGCCTTGGAGCGGCCCATTGTCACGAATAGCCGCTTTCGGCCGTTCGTCTCGACACAAAAAACGCACTAAATCAATGACTTAGATTTTTCATACCAGACCCACACCCGATCGCCACGTCGTTGCCCAGCCTCGGGTTTCCGTTCGTCCCGGGCGCTCAGGATCAGACCGCTAGAAAGACCGGCGCCGCTCGAGGCGGCCGGCCAGCTTGACCTGTGGCGCCACCGTAAGGTCGCCGCCCGATCCCGCCCGCAGCAGATAGTCGACCGCCCACCGGCCCATGTCCACGTGCGGCGGCACGATCGCCGACAGTGGCGGCCGCAACGCCGCGGCCATGCCGCCATCATCGAAGCCGACGACCGCCACATCGTCCGGAATGCGCAGCCGCGAGTGCTTGAGAGCGTCATAACAGCCCAGGGCAACGCTATCGCTGAGGCACAGGATCGCCGTGGGTGGTTGCCGCAGCGCCATGAACCGCAGCGTTCCCTGATAATCGCCAGCGCCGACGAGGTCGCGATCCACCTGCAGATCGGCGGCCTCGAGCCTTGGCGAAGCCGTCGCGGCGGTCGATCGTGGCCGCATCGCCGGCCCGCGGCGCCAGACAGGCGATCCGCCAATGGCCCGCATCGATCAGCGCTTGCGTTGCCAGGAACGCGCCCGCCGCATCGTCGGGCGCGACCGAGGGGAGGGCGCGGTCGGCGACGGCCCAGCCGACGAGGACGACCGACATGCTGCTCGGCAGGCGCGGTGCCATCACGCGGGGCGCCGGGCCGGCGACGTAGACGATGCCCTCGACCTGGCGTGAGAGCAGCCATTCGATCAGCGCGGCCTCGGTGTCCGCGTCGCCATCGCTGTTGGCCAGCATCAGCACGCAGTCGTCCTGCCAGGCGCGCGCCTGGGCGCCGGCGATGACCGCAGCCGCGCCGGAGCGCCCGGCGATCGCGTCCGTGACGAGGCCGATCGTTTGTGACCGGGCGGTGCGCAGTGATCGCGCCATCGCGTTGGGCCGGTAGCCAAGCTGTTCGGCCGCGGCCACGACGCGGGCGCGTGTCGCTGCCGCCAGACGCGTCCCCGGCACGTTGTTCAGGATCAGCGATGCCGTGGCCGGCGATACGCCGGCTTGTGCCGCGACATCACGCAGGGTCGGTCGTCGGCGATCCGGCAAGGTGAGGTCCCTTTGAAGCGTCGCTGCGCTTTAGCAGCGGTAAACGCATTTAGCAATCTGCTAAAACCGTTCAGCTCGCCCTGCCGCCCGCGATCTTGGCGCGGCCGCAACATTGATTCTGACGCGAAAAACCGTGCCTTAACCAGCCACCGGGCATCATGGCGTGGGCCTTTCCGCATTGCTCTAGGGACACAGTCGACGGATGGAACAAAATCGTGATCGCCGTTGCGTTCAGCGAATCGCTATGGCACATCGACACGCAGGGCTGTCGCCTGAGTCGCGGGGGATGCTAGTGCACCGACTCAGTCAGAGCCGTCACAGTGGAAACCTGATTCTGAATACAAAACAACGGGTTGCTCCAGCGCACGGTGAATCATTTGTCTGGATCGGTGCACTAGCTGCCATGAAACACCGCTTCGTGCGTCGTTGCGCGTTGGCGTTCGCTATTGCCGCGATCGCCGCGCCGCTGCCGGCCGCGGCCAACCAGGCCCCGTTCGCCGAGTGGCTGGCCGGCCTGCGCATCGAGGCCCGCGAGCGTGGTGTCTCCGAGGCCATACTCGATGCGGCGCTCAGCGACATTGCGCCGATCGAGCGGGTAATCGAGCTCGACCGGCGCCAGCCCGAGGGGACGATCACGTTCCAGCAGTATCTGAGCCGCATCGTCACCGACGGCCGTGTGCGAGAGGGGCGCGAGCGCCTGGCGCAGAACCGGGCGCTGCTGGAAGAGGTGGCGGCCCGCTTTGGCGTGCAGCCGCGCTTCATCGTCGCGTTGTGGGGCATCGAGACGAGCTATGGCGGCTTCACCGGGGGCTTTCCGGTCGTCGACGCGCTGGCGACGCTGGCCTATGACGGCCGCCGCAGCGACTATTTCCGAGGCGAGCTGCTGCAGGCCCTGCAGATCCTCGATGAAGGCCACATCACGCCCGAAGACATGCGCGGCAGCTGGGCCGGCGCCATGGGCCAGGCCCAGTTCATGCCATCCAGCTTTCTGAGCTATGCGTACGACTATGACGGCGACGGCCAGAAGGACATCTGGAAGACGCGGGCCGACGTCTTCGCCTCGGCGGCGAACTATCTCGGTCGCGTCGGCTGGCGCGACGACATCACCTGGGGCCGGCGCGTCCAGCTGCCGGCGGGCTTCGGTGTCGCGCTCACCGGCATGAAGACGCGCAAACGGTTGAGCGAATGGCAGGCACTGGGGGTGCGGCGGGCCGACGGCACGGACCTGCCGACGCGCGACCTCGAGGCGTCGGTCGTCGTGCCGGACGGCCCGGACGGTCCCGCCTATGTGGTTTATGACAACTACCGGGCCCTGCTGCGCTGGAACCGGTCGCTTTATTTCGCAACGGCGGTCGGACATCTCGCTGACCGCATCGGTGGCTCCTGAGGACACGCCGATGGCCTTAATTCGGCCATTTCGTCCCGGTCTCTTGATGGTGCTGGCCTGCGGCCTGCTCGCGGCCTGTACGCAGACCGAACTCGTCATGCATACGGCGAAGCAGGTGCAGAGGCTGGAGGCCCTGCCCGGTACCTCGTCGCCAGGCACGTACAAGGTCGGCAGGCCCTACCAGGTTGCCGGCCGCTGGTACTACCCGGCCGAGGACTACGACTACAACGCCACCGGCATTGCCTCGTGGTATGGGCGGCAGTTCCACGGCCGCAAGACGGCGAACGGCGAGCTCTATGACATGAACGCGCTGACCGCGGCACACAAGACGCTGCCGCTGTCGAGCGCCGTGCGGGTGACAAATCTGGAGAACGGCCGGTCGATCGTATTGCGGGTCAACGACCGCGGGCCCTTCGTCGACGGGCGGATCATCGACGTATCGCGCCGGGGCGCACAGTTGCTCGGCTTCCAGGGGCAGGGCACGGCGCGCGTGCGGGTCAGCGTGCTGGCCCAGGAAAGCCTGCGGCTGAAGCTGGCCGCGCTCAACGCGCCGGGCAACAAGGCGCTGCAGCTGGCGGCGCAGCCGGCGCCGCGGCTGCCGGTCGAGACGCGGATCCTGCCGCCACCGGGCGCCGGCAGCGCGCCGCTGGCCGATGACGAGCTGCTTGTCGCCGCGGTGCGGATAGAGCCGCGCGCGACGCCGGCACTGGTCAGGGCGGCACCGGTCGTCCGCGCGCCGGCAAGGCCACTGGTGCTGCCGAGCAACGTCGAGATCCTTCCCGTCAGCCCCTCGGGCATCTATGTTCAGACCGGCGCCTTCGGCGAGCTTGGCAACGCGTTGCGGATGCGCGACCGGCTGTACCGCGACGGCATCGGGCCGACGCAGATCAGCCGCGTCGATTTCAGCGAAGGCTCGGTCTTCCGGGTCAGGGTCGGGCCGGTCGGCTCCGTCGAAGAGGCGGACGGCCTGCTGGCGCGAATTGTCGGCGCCGGCGTCGAAGAGGCCCGCCTGATCGTCGAGTAAGCGCGGCCGACGGGCACATTAACGGCTCGTTAAGGCACGACCGCGTCATTTGGCTGCGTTGCAATACCGGTGGATTTAGGGCGATGAAGATTTCATTCGGTGCCGTCTCCAGGACCGCCAGCCTGGTCCTCGCGGTCGCGAGCCTGGTGCTTGCAACCGCTGCCGGCGCGTTCGAGACCAATGCGAAACAGGCGATCCTGATCGACGTCAAGACCGCCGTCGTGCTCTACGAGAAGAACGCCGACGAGATCATGTTCCCGGCCTCGATGAGCAAGATCATGACGGCCTATCTGCTGTTCGAGCGGCTGCGCGACCAGCAGTTGGCGCTGACCGACACGTTGCCGGTCTCCGAGACCGCATGGCGCAAGGGCGGCTCGAAGATGTTCGTCGAGGTCGGCTCGCAAGTGAGTGTCGAGGATTTGGTGCGCGGCATCGTCGTCCAGTCGGGCAACGACGCCTCGATCGCCATCGCCGAGGGCCTGGCCGGCAGCGAGGACGCCTTTGCCGCCCGGATGACCCAGCGGGCGCGCGACCTCGGCATGCGCAGCACGGTGTATCGCAATGCGACGGGGTGGCCGCATCCCGAGCATGTCACGACGGCGCGCGATCTGGCCCGCCTAGCCGGGCGCCTGATCGCCGATTTTCCGGAGTACTATCACTACTTCAAGGAAAAGACCTTCACCTACAACGGCATCAAGCAGGGCAACCGCAACCCGTTGCTGTTCAAAGAGCTCGGCGCGGACGGCCTGAAGACCGGCCATACCGACGCCTCCGGCTTCGGCCTGACCGCGTCGCTGATGCGCAATGGCCGGCGCCTCGTGCTTGTCATCAATGGCGTGGAGAGCGCGCGCGAGCGCGGCGAGGAGGCCGAGCGTCTGGCCGAGTTCGGCTTCCGCGAGTTCGAGAACCTGGACCTGTTCAATCGCCAGGAGGCCGTCGCCGAGGCCGACGTCTGGCTCGGCGATCGGCCGACGGTGCCGCTCGTGCTCGCCGACGATCTGACGGCGACGATGCCGCGCGGCGCGCGCCGGGACCTGCGCGTCTCGGTCGTCTACAACGGGCCGATCTCGGCGCCGATCGAGCAAGGCACGCCGATCGCGACGCTGATCGTGACGGCACCCGGCCTGCCGACCGTGGAGCGGTCGCTGCTGGCCGGCGCAGATATTGGGCAGCGCGACTTCTTCGGCCGTATCACGGGCGCGCTGAGCTATATCGTCCTGGGCGCCGGCGGCAGCTGACGGATCGCCTGAGTGACTGGCCCTGGGACCGGCGTCGATAGCGGTCCGGGCGGTGATCCGGGCAAGCTGATAACGTTCGAGGGCGGCGAGGGCTCCGGCAAGACGACGCAGGCGCTGGCGCTCGTTGAGCACTTGCGCGGGCGCGGCCGAGCGGTGGTGCAGACCCACGAGCCCGGCGGCACGGTGGGGGCCGACGCCATCCGCGAACTCCTCGTCACCGGCCCGGTCGACCGCTGGGACGGCGAGACCGAGGCGCTGCTGCACTTCGCGGCGCGGCGCGATCACCTGACCAGGCTGATCCGGCCGGTGCTGGCGCGCGGCGACTGGGTCGTCTGTGACCGGTTCGCCGATTCGACGATGGCCTATCAGGGCTACGGCCATGGGCTTGGGCGCGACGCGGTAGCCCGCCTGTACGGTTTCGTCGTCGGCGACTTCGCACCGGACATGACGATCATCCTCGACTTGCCGGTGGCAGCGGGGCTCGAACGCTCCGCGCGGCGGACCGGATCGGCGCAGCGCTACGAGCGGATGGCGCCGGACTTTCATCAACGGCTGCGCGACGGCTTCCTCGACATTGCCCGGCGTGAACCGAACCGCTGCGTCATCGTCGATGCGCAGCAGCCAATCGACGCGATCCAAGCCGAAGTGCTAGGACTGATCGCGGCACGGTTTGCGCTGGGGCCCGGATGACCGACGAGATCATTGCCCGCATCGAAGCGCCGCGGCACAACGCCGCCCTTGTCGGCCAGGCGGCCGGCGCGGCGGACCTGCTGCGCGCCTGGCGGGCCGACCGGCTGGCCCATGGCTGGCTGATCACCGGCCCGCCGGGCGTCGGCAAGGCGACGCTGGCCTGGCGGTTCGCCCGTTTCGTGCTGGCCGGCGGCGGCACCGACGATATGGCGATGGACCCGGACGATCCGGTGTTCCGCCAGCTGGCGGCCGGTGCCCACCCGGACTGCCGGCTGGTCCGCCGCAGCTATGCGAGCCAGCAGGCGAACGCGCGCCTGCGCGACGAGATCGCCGTCGATGACGTGCGCGCCCTGGGGCCGTTCCTGCGGCTGAAGCCGGCCGCCGGCGGCTGGCGCGTCGTTGTCGTCGACGCCGCCGACCAGATGAACCGCAATGCCCAGAACGCGCTCTTGAAGCTGTTGGAGGAGCCGCCGTCGCGCACGGTCATGCTGCTGGTCTGCCATGCGCCGAGCCGGCTGGCGGCGACCGTCCGCTCACGCTGCCGCCGGCTGGCGCTGCAGCCGCTGCCGGCCGGCGATGTCAGCGCCGTGATGAGCATGATCCGGCCCGACCTGCCGGCCGCGGACGCGGCACGGCTGGCCGCGCTGGCCGATGGCAGCCCGGGTCGGGCATTGCAGCTCGCCGACGTTGGCGGACTGGAGCTCCACGACGAGATGGCGGCGCTCGTCGACAGCCTGCCGACACTCGACGTGCCGCGCCTGCACGCGACCGCGGACCGGCTGGCACGGCCGGCCAATGCCGACCAGTACGCGACGTTCACGGCGTTGTTGCGGCGCTGGCTGGCCGGGCTGATCCACCAGGCCGCAGGCGCGCCGGCCGTGGGCCGCGACCTTGATCGCTGGCTGGAGGTGTGGGAAAAGACCGCCCGCCTGTTCGTCGTCGCCGACGGTGTCAGGCTCGACCGCAAACAGGTGATTCTGAACACCTTCTTCAACCTGGCCGAGGCCGCGCGCGGCTAGCACTCCGTGCCGAGCCCAGCCTCGCCGAGCCCGATCGCCGGGAGTCCCTGCCTATGTCCGGGTGCAGACGCTTCTACATCACGACGCCGATCTACTACGTCAACGACAAGCCGCATATCGGCCATGCCTACACGACCCTGGCCTGCGACGTGATGGCCCGGTTCATGCGCCTCGACGCCTACGACGTTAAGTTCCTGACCGGGACCGACGAGCACGGGCAGAAGGTCGCGGTTTCGGCCGCCGCCGCCGGTATCGATCCGCAGACCTTCACCGACCAGGTCAGCCATAACTTCCGGCGCCTCGCCGACGACATGAACTGCAGCCACGATGCGTTCATCCGCACCACCGAGCCGCGCCACGCGGCGGCGACCCAGGCGCTGTGGCGGGCGATGCGCGACAACGGCCACGTTTATCTCGGGACCTATGCCGGCTGGTACGCCGTGCGCGACGAGGCCTTTTACGCCGAATCCGAGATCACGACGGACGCCGACGGCGTCAAGCGCGGGCCGTCGGGCGCCGAGGTCGCATGGCTCGAGGAGCCGAGCTACTTCTTCCGCCTGTCGGCCTGGCAGGAGCCGCTGCTCAAGTTCTATGCCGACAATCCGGATTTCGTCGGGCCGGCCAGCCGCCGCAACGAGGTCATCAGCTTCGTCAAGCAGGGGCTGCGCGACCTGTCGATCAGCCGCACCAGCTTCGACTGGGGCGTGCCGGTGCCCGACGATCCCGACCATATCGTCTATGTGTGGCTCGACGCGCTGATCAACTACATCACGGCCGTCGACTACCCGGACACGGAAAGCCAAGTGTTTTCAACCTATTGGCCGGCCGATCTTCACATGGTGGGCAAGGACATCCTGCGGTTTCACGCGGTCTTCTGGCCGGCCTTCCTGATGGCCGCGGGGGTGGCGCCGCCGCACCGTGTGTTCGCTCATGGCTGGCTGTTGAACCGCGGCGAGAAGATGTCGAAGTCGCTCGGCAACGTGCTGTCGCCCTATGACCTGATCGAGCGCTATGGGCTCGACCAGGTCCGCTACTATCTGCTGCGCGAAGTGCCGTTCGGCCAGGACGGCTATATCAGCTACGAAACCATGGTCGCCCGCGTCAACGGCGACCTGGCGAACGATCTCGGCAACTTGGCCCAGCGCGTGCTGTCCATGATCAACCGCAACTGCGATGCACGCGTGCCGGCGGCCGGCGATTTCACGACCGACGATGAGGCCATGCTCGCGGCCGCGTACGGGCTCCTCGATCGGATCCGCCCGGCCATGCAGGCGCAGACCTTCCACAAGGCGCTCGAGATGATCTGGCAGGTCGTCGGCCAGGCGAACCGCTATGTCGACGCACAAGCGCCGTGGACCCTGCGCAAGACCGACCCGGCCCGCATGGGCACGGTGCTCTACGTCGTCTGCGAGGTCGTGCGCCATCTCGCCATCACGGTGCAGCCGGTGATGCCGACGGCGGCGGCGGCGATGCTGGATCAGCTGGCCGTCGGCGACGACGCGCGGGATTTCGCGGCACTCGGGCCGGCCCATGGGCTGGCGGCGGGGACGACGCTGCCGAAGCCGCAGCCGGTGTTCCCGCGCCATGTCGACGATGAGGCCGCGGGCGCCGTACGCGACTGACGATGCTGGTCGACAGCCACTGCCACCTGGACTTCGGCGATTTCGCCGACGAGCTGGACGACGTCGTCGGCCGGGCGGCGGCGGCCGGCGTCGGCATGATGGTGACGATCGGCACCCGGCTCAGCCAGTTCGACGGCGTGCTCGCCGTCGCCGAGCGCTACGACCAGGTCTATTGCAGCGTCGGCGTACATCCCCATGAGGCGGCGAGCGAGGGTCAGCGCGCGACCGACCGGCTGGTCGCCCTGGCGCGCCACCCCAAGGTCGTCGGTATCGGCGAGACGGGGCTGGACTATCACTACGAGCACAGCCCGCGGGCCGAGCAGCAGGCGAGCTTTCGCACCCACATAGCGGCGGCGCGCGAAACCGGGCTGCCGCTGATCGTGCACGCGCGGGCGGCCGACGAGGACATGGCCGCCACCTTGACCGAGGAAGCGGGGCAGGGCGCCTGCACCGGCCTGCTCCACTGCTTCAGCAGCGGCCGCCGGCTGGCCGAGACGGCGCTCGACCTCGGCTTCTATATCAGCTTGTCGGGGATCGTCACGTTCAAGACCGCGGACGAGCTGCGGGCGATCGCCGCCGATGTGCCGGCGGAGCGCCTGCTGGTCGAGACGGACGCGCCCTACCTGGCACCGATGCCGCACCGCGGCAAGCGCAACGAGCCCGCCTTCGTGGTTCACACGGCGGCTCAGGTAGCGGCGATTAAGGGGTTGACGGATAACGATATTTCCGCATGCACGACGGACAATTTCTTCCGCCTGTTCACACGGGCGGACCGTGCCAAGGCCGTATAGTTTGACAAGGTCCCCCTCATGCTGAGCATGTCGAAGCATGCGGGCCGGCGTGTTCGGTTGCCGCGATGCGCGTGACGATCCTGGGTTGCGGCGGCTCCGGCGGCGTGCCGCTGGTCGGCCCCGACGGCTGGGGCAACTGCGATGCGGCGAACCCGAAGAACCGGCGGCGCCGGGCCTCCATCCTCGTCGAAGCCGGCGCGACGACGCTGTTGGTCGACACGTCGCCGGATTTACGCGAGCAGCTGCTGGCGGCGGGCCGGTGGGACATCGATGCCGTCGTCTACAGCCACGCCCATGCCGACCACATCCATGGCATCGACGATCTGCGCTCGGTCAACTACCACCGCCGCGCGGCCCTGGACGTCTATGGCAGCCCGGCGACATTGGCGGAGCTGCAGGACCGCTTCGCCTACACGTTCGATGCTGCGCCGACGGGCAGCTATTACCGGCCGCGGCTGACGCCGTGTGCCATCGACGGGCCGTTTCGCGTCGGCGCCGTCGCGGTGCGGCCGTTCGAGCAGGGCCACGGCAATATCACGAGCCTGGGCTACCGCTTCGGCCGCGTGGCCTATTCGACGGACGTGAAGACCCTGGACGAGGCCGCGTTCGCGGCGCTGGCCGGTGTCGAGGTCTGGATCGTCGACGCGCTGCGCGAGGCACCCCACGGCACGCACAGCCACCTGGCCCAGACGCTGGACTGGATCGCCCGGGTCGCGCCGCGCCGCGCCATCCTGACCCACATGAACCACAGCCTGGACTACGCGACACTGCGCCGCCGACTGCCGGCGGGCATCGAGCCGGGCTATGACGGCATGGTCATCGACGTCGAGTGAGCGCATTACGGTTGCGGTTTCAGGTGAGCATAGCCGGTTAACATATTGTTAACTAACGGTAACTATGCACTCGACCGCCGAAGCCGATGGCCGTGTAATTCACCATAATATCCATTATGCGCGTTTACGGCGCTGGCTCTGCGCCGTCCGGGTGGCGCCGTTAAGCCTTTCGCAGACCGGGCAATGGATAAATGGCCGCCGTTCCCTCGCCAACGGATGGCTGATGCAATGTCGCAACATGTGTTCGACCGCCGTGCCGTCCTGCGCCGCCTCGGCGCCTTTGCGCCGCTGCTGGCGCTGGCGCGGGCGCGCCTGATCAAGCCGGCGGCGGCGCGCACGAGCGCCCGCGTCGTCGTCATCGGCGCCTGGGTCGCCGGGCTGGCGGCAGCGCGTGCGTTGCAGGACAGCGGTGCCGAGGTGGTCGTGCTCGAGGCCAAGCCGCACATCGGCGGCCGCCTCGTGACCGACCGGTCGCTTGGCGCGCCCTTCGAGGTCGGCGCCGGCTGGATCCACGGTCCAAACGGCAATCCCGTCAGTGCGCTGGCCCGGCAGGCGCGCGCCACGATGTTCGTCACCGACGACTACAACACCGCCCTGTTCGATCGTGACGGCACGGCCGTGCCCATGGCGGACCTGGAGCGACTGGTCGGCGACTACGAGGCGCTGCTCCACCGCGTCGATGACCTCGACGGCTCGTCTGACATGGCGCTCGCCGATGCCATGCGGCGCATCGCGCCGCGGGCGTTGGACGACCCGCGGATCCAGTGGGCGGCGACCGCCTTTACCGAGTTCGATACGGGCGGCCCGATCGAGGCGCTGTCGGCGGCGAACTTCGACGAGGACGACGCCTTCGCCGGCGCCGACGTCAAGGACCCGGAGACCTACGGCGTCTACTCCTACACCGGGGTCGGCACGACGCCGCGCGACTTCACGCGCCTGGCGAAGCCCGTCGGCGATCGCCTCCTGCTGGCCGGCGAGCACACGAACTTCGACTATCACGGCACGGTGCACGGCGCGCTGATCTCGGGTCGCGCCGCGGCCGAGCGGATCGTCGATCTGGCCGGCTAGTACCGGCTATCGCTGGCGGCGGAGTCGTGATTCAAAGGATGGATGAACATCCAGGACGCGACTCCGATCATATTGACGGAGGAGGAGCGGGCGGTGCTTGAGAGCATGGTCCGATCTCCGAAGACGGAACAGGGCGTGAGCGAGCGCGCCCGCATGGTGTTGTTGGCGGCGGACGGCCGCTCGACGCGCTCCATTGCGGCGGCGCTTGGCACCTGGCCGGGGCGGGTCAGCCGCTGGCGCACGCGCTTCGCGGCGGAACGGCTGGCCGGGCTGTCGGATCGAGCGCGGCCGGGGGCGACGCCGATCTACACGGCCGAGACGGGCCGGCGCATCCTGGCGCAGTTGGACGAGCCGCCGCCCGCCGGCTTCGCTCGCTGGACGGCGCCACTGCTGGCCCGGGCGCTGGGCGATGTGTCGGACCAGTACATCTGGCGCTTCCTGCGCCGGCAAAAGATCGACCTGGCCGGCCGTAAATCCTGGTGCCAGAGCAACGATCCCGAGTTCGTCCCCAAGGCGGCCGAGATCGTCGGCCTCTACTTGCACCCGCCGGAGGACGCCATCGTGCTGGCGGTCGACGAGAAGCCGCACATCCAGGCGCTGGAGCGCGCCCAGGGCTATCTGAAGCTTGCCGAACGGGCGCGCCCTGATCGGCCATGGCCACACCTATAAGCGACACGGCACGACGACGCTGTTTGCCGCTCTCAACGTCGCCAGCGGCGAGGTTCAGGCCGGACACTACGAACGGCGGCGCCGCCGTGAGTTCCTCGACTTCATGAACCGCGTGGTGGCCGCCTATCCCGACCGCGAGATCCATGTCGTTCTCGACAACCTGAACACCCACAAGCCCAAGCGCGACCGCTGGCTCAAGGCGCATCCCCATGTCCACTTCCACTTCACGCCCAACTACGCCAGCTGGCTCAACCAGATCGAGATCTGGTTCTCGATCCTCAGCCGCGCCGCCCTGCACGGCGCCAGCTTCACTTCGCCCCGACAACTCAGGGACGCCATCGATGCCTTCATCCACGCCCACAACAAGACCGCCAAGCCTTTCCGTTGGGTCAGCACCAACATCCATCAGAAGAGGCTCAAACCACGTCATCGCGATTTGTGATTCCCGGTACTAGGCCAGGCCGTCGCCGCCTCGCGGTCGGCCGGCCGATTGTTGCTTGTGGACGATCCACCGCCACGCTCGTCGGCGGTCGGGGGCGCGGTTTCCGAAGCCCCGAGTCAGACGCACGTGGGTGGACCCGCCAATGGCGTCCTCAGATGGGCAGCGTCGACCGGCCCGGGACGCGCCGCTGGTGCGGCTCCCTGCCCTGCCCCCGCCCTCGCTGACGCGGCCTCAGGCGCTGGCGGCGTGGCGGTCGGCGACCTGGTTGTAGTCCAGGGAGTCGGACCAGATGCGTTCGAGGACGCGCAGGAAGCCGATGGCGGCGTCGGCGCCGGCGCTGCCGGCCTCGGCGTGGCTATCCAGCACGCCGGCGTGGCGGGCTTCCATGGCGGCCAGGCCGGCACAGAAGTCGTGGCCCTTCGCCGTCAGCCGGATCCTGACCGAGCGCCGATCGCTCTCCGACCGGTTCTGCTCCAGATAGCCGGTCTCGACGAGGTGACGCACGTTGTAGGTCACGTTGGAGCCGATGTAATAGCCGCGATCCACCAGCTCGCGGATCGAGACCTCCGCCCCCTGGATGTTCGTCAGCAACATGGCCTGCACGGCGTTGATGTCGTCGACGGTCAACTGGCTCAGCTCATTTCGAATGATGTCCAGATAGCGCCGATGCATCCGCTCGATCAGCCGTGTGATCTCGCTGTAGTTGGAAATCGTTCGTCTCCTTCGCCAGAGCAGCCGCCGGACTAGCCTTTTTGGACCGACAGCGCTTAAGGAACCATTGACGGCGAGCGCTCCGCCGGCCCAGTGCCTCGATGCCACCGGGTTGTTCCCACCCGCCGGCTGAATCGAACCACAGCTTGTTGATTCTGTGGGCTGATTTCAGCTGACGCTGGGGTTCCCGAGCGCCAGAACCAAACCACATAGGAGCCGCCGCTGATCGCCAGGACCGGGGCGCTCCTGGACGAGCCGCCCGATAGTGGCGGGGCGAGCCCGTCCTTGGCCGGTCACGCCTTGGCGGGCGGGCACACGGTTTACACTCCGATAACCACGACAGACATAGCATCTTGTTCGTCCCTCAATTGTTCCGGCTGGGAGGCCGCACAGTTCCGTGCGTCGACAGCGCAAAACTGCAGCGGCCCTTGGCCTGTCGCTCCTGGGCCTGACCCTCCTGCTTGCGGCTTGTGCGCAGTCCCTGCCGCGCGAATCCGGCGTCGTGAAGGGTGGTGTGGACACGCTGCTGCGCCTCGCCGAGGTGACCCGCCGGGCCGGCGACCCGGCCGCGGCGGTGCCGCTGTATCGGCGGGCCCACAAGCTCTCGCCTGCCGACCCTCGCCCACTGCTGGCGCTTGGCCAGACGTTCAACCAGCTGGGCGCCTATGCCCAGGCGTCGGACACTTGGAAGGCGGCGCTCGCCGTATCGCCCAAGCTGCCCAGCCAGCGAGAGGCGCTGCGCGGCTATGGGTTCACCCTGACCGCGCTGCACCAGCCCCATCTGGCCCTGGCCAAGTTTCGTGCCGCGCTGGCGCTCGGGCCCGATGCCGTCGCCTACAACGGCATGGGCATCGCCCAGGACATGCTGGGCGCGGCGGATGACGCCCAGGCAAGCTATGAGGCGGCCCTGGCGATGGCGCCCGGCAACCTGACGTTCGCCAACAACCTCGGCCTGTCGCTGGCACTGAGCGGCCGCTTCGACCGCGCCATCGAGGTGTTGCGGCAGGTCGCCGCCGCGCCCGACGCGACGGCCGAGCACCGCCAGAACCTGGCCCTCGCCTTCGGCGTTGCGGGCATGCTCGAGGACGCGGCGCGGGTTGCCCGGGTCGACCTGGACGAGCAGGCCGTGCAGAACAACCTGGCCTACTACGCCGTCCTGGGCAGCATCACCAACCACGCGCACAAGGTGTCGGCCGTGGGCACGCTCAGGGACCGACTGCTGGTCGCCGGCCCCTAGGCCAATGGTCCGATCCTGACGCTTGGGGGATCCAAGATTCAGGTGAAATCAGCGGCGACGCGCAGCCGCCGCCTCGATCACATGTATCCGAGCTTACGCATCGAATCGATGATACCGATGCCGGCCGGTGCGACCAGGACTATGAACAGCGCCGGCAGGATGAAGAGGATCATCGGCACGGTCATGATGGCCGGCAGGCGAGCCGCCTTCTCCTCCGCCTTCATCATGCGCGTCGTCCGCAGCTCCGCCGAAAGGACACGCAAAGCCTGGGCGAGCGGCGTGCCGTAGCGCTCGGTCTGGGTGAACGTATTGGCCAGCGCCCGGATCCCGGGCAGCGGCATGCGCTTGGCCAGGTTGTCCATCGCCCCGCGGCGCTCCGGCAGGAAGCCGAGCTCGATCGCCGTCAGGCTGATCTCATCGGCAAACTCCGGCCACGAGCCGCGCAGCTCGCGGCTGACGCGCTCCAGGGTCGCGTCGAGGCTGAGGCCGGCCTCGGCGCAGATGACCATCAGGTCGAGGCCGTCCGGCATGCCCTTGGTGATCTGCTTGCGCCGTTTCGTCGCCGTGTTCATGACGAAGACGTTCGCCGCGTAGGATCCACCCAGTACCGCCAGCAGCGAGACACACAGCCGCCCGAAGTCCGACAGCCCAGTCAGCTTCAGCACATAGAGCAGCAGCACGACGACGGCGACCATCGCGATCGGCATGCACAACTTGAAGAACAAGAACAGCACGACAGCGTCTTTGCTGCGCCAACCCGCTTGCTGCAGGCTCTCGGTCGTCTTCTTGACCTGCGAGCTCTGCAGCAGCTGCAGCCGCCGGACGACCTCGCTGGCGACGCCGATGGCCTTGACGCGCATGGGATGGCTGGGCTGCAGGTTGGCCCGCTCGCCGCGTAGCTGCGAGCGCCGGGCCTCAAGGCCCCGCAGGCGGGCACGCAGCGGCAGCGGCTCCAACAGCGCGAACCAAACCACGAAGACGGCGGCGAAGGCCGCCCCGCTAATGATGCCGAGAAGGATATTCATATCTCGAAGTTCACCATTTTGACCATGACCAGGATGCCGATGAGCTGGCTGGTCAGCCCGATGGCGATCAGCTTGTGGCCACGCGGGTCGGTGAGCAGGACGGTCGTGTATTCGGAGTTCACCAGGGTGATGAGCGCGAACATGATGAACGGCAGCGCGCCGAGGATCATGGCGCCGGCCTTCGGCTCCGAGGCCAGGGCCTTGATCTTCTGCTTCATCTGACGCCGTTTGCGCAGCACGTCGGAGAGGTTCTCGAGCGTTTCGGCCAGGGTTGCCGCCGGTCTCGCGCTGCACCGACAGCGCGACGACGAAGAACTTGATCTCTGGCGTGTCGATGCGCGCCGCCACGTCCCACAGCGCCTGTTCCAGCGTCTCGCCGACGCCCAGCTTGTCGACGATCAGCTGAAATTCCTCGCCGACCGGCTTACCGATCTCCTGGGACACGACCTTGATCGACTCCGTCACCGGCAGGCCCGACTTGAGGCCGCGGACGATCAAGTCGATGGCGTCGGGAAACTGGCTGATGAACTTCTTCTGCCGGCGCTTGGTCATGAATTTGATGAGGGCGTGCGGCAAGCCGAATGCGCAGACCAACCCAACCATCGCCGCGACGAATATCGTCGTGTGGATGATCCCGGCGGCGACGAACATGCCAAGCAGGCCGAGAAACGTGCTCGCCAGGATGAACTCGCCGATGCTGATCTTCATGCCGGTGCGGGCCAGCCGTTGGCGCAGCACCTTCGGGCGCGGCAGCACCATCTTGATGAGCCGGTCGAACGAGCGCATCGAGCTGTCGGCGCCGTCGCGGCGCAATTCCGGCATATCGCCGCTCTGGTAGCGCCAACGATCGGCGATCGCGGCGACGCGGCGCTGGCGCTGCCGCTGGGCGGCCATGGTCATGACGATGTATGTGACCGACAGCGCGGCCATGACCGTGGCGGCGACGATGGCCAGGACTACCGCGTCGCCGGTCATTGCAAGGCGTCCATCAGGGCGCGTTCAAGGCCGAAATACTCGGCCTTCGGCGCGAAGTTCGGCCGCACGCCGCTGAACT
>CBDHDN010000044.1:0-17248 GCA_965261585.1 Alphaproteobacteria bacterium | reverse complement strand
TTGATGTCGTCCGGTCCGTGTTCGAACGTGTAGCGCGAGAACGTGTCGCACTGAGCCAGGATGTCGCGGTGGCAGTGGCAGGTGCCCTTGGGCGTCCCCGTCGTGCCCGATGTGAACGCGATCAACGCGACGTCGTCGGCGGCGGTGTCCACCGCGTCGAAACCGGCCGGCTTCGCCGCCATCGCCCGGTCGATATCGGCGTCGCCGTTCCCGGTGTCGCCGGTGCCGTCGCCGCTGAACGTCGCGACGGTGCGCAGCAGCGCCGTCCGCGTCCGCGCCTGTTCGACATCGGCGGCGAGCCGCGTGTCGGTGAGGGCCAGGTCGATCTGCGCCTTGTCGGCCATGAACGCGATCTCGCGGCCGCGCAGCAGCGGCATGGTCGCGACACAGACGGCACCCGCCTTGACGATGCCGAGCCACGCCGCCGCCATCATCGGGCTGTTGAAGCCGCGCAGCAGCACCCGGTTGCCCGGCACGACGCCGAAGTCCTCGGCCAGGACCCGCGCGACCCGGTCGCTCTTGTCCTTCAGGTCGGCGTAGGACCAGATCACATCGCCGAACAGCACCGCGCGGTCGCCCCCATGGCCGGCGGCGACGTGGTCGTCGACCAGCGTGACCGCGACGTTCATCCGGTCGGGATAGGCCGCCAGCTCCGGCAGCACGCCGTAGTCCATGTCCGGCCACAGCTCGCGTGGCGGCAGGTTGTCCCGGGCAAACGTGTCGACATGGGCGGTCGGCCCGCCCGGAAGCCGCCGCTGGCCGTCAGGCATGTTCGGTCTCTCCAACGTCGTCGGGGCCAACCTGGTCCTGGCCCGTCACGGGTATCGGCGGTGCGACGACGACGCTGTTCGATGGCGGCGTCGCCCGGCCCGTCGCGTCGTAGGCGCGCACATAGTAGGTGTAGGTCAGGCCGCCGAGCACCGTCCGGTCGACATAGCGGGCGCCCTTGACCGCCTCGACACAGGCCGTCGCACCGTCGTCCTCGGCGCGATAGATGTCATAGCCGGCGATGTCCTGT
The DNA here is from genome assembly GCA_965261585.1 of Alphaproteobacteria bacterium. GTDB lineage: Bacteria > Pseudomonadota > Alphaproteobacteria > UBA6615 > UBA6615 > CBDHDN01. Next base: position 16,230 of record CBDHDN010000044.1, on the reverse strand, counting down.
CCCGCAGCGAGCTGCCCCTCGGCACGCTGCCAGGTGAGCTTGACCGCGCCGTTGGCGTATTCGGCCGTCAGCGCGGCGCCATCCGCACCCCACGTCGGGGCCGCGGCGTCGGGCCGGTCCGGCGGCGCTTGGCGTGCCCCCTTCGGCCACAGGAAGCAGTGCACTTCCTTGAAGTTCTCGTCCAGCATCTTGCAGACGTTGCAGTAGATGCAGCGCACGATGGCGTCGCCACGGCCGGCCGCCACCTTGTTGGCCCAGTCCGGGTCGGCCAGCAGCTGCCGCGCCATGCCGACGATGTCCGCCTTGTCGTCCTGCAACAGCCGTTCGGCGTCCGCCGGATCGGAGATCTTGCCGACCGAGACGACCGGCACACTCTGGCCCTTGGCCCGGATGAAATCGCGGATCGTCGCGGCCAGGTGCGCGTGGGGCAGGGGTGGGTACCAGTCGCCGGGCATGCAGCGGTCGCCGGAATAGCCGGTGTAGGGATAGAGCGGCTGGCCCGCGCGGTGGATAGCATCCTCGAACTTGCCGCCGACCGACAGCGAGATGTAGTCGACGCCCAGCTGCGCCATGCGCAGGGCGATCAGCTTTGCGTCCTCGACCGTGTAGCCGTCCTTGATGCACTCCTCGGCGAGGAACCGGGCGCCGACCGGGAAGTCGTCGCCGACCCGCGCCCGCACCGCCGCCATGACCCGGCCGAACATCTTCAAACGCCCCTCCAGGGTGCGGCCGGAATAGGCGTCGCGCCGCGGGTTCCGCTTGGAGATGAACGACGACAGCGTATAGGCGTGCGCCGAATGCAGCTCGACCCCGTCATAGCCGGCCTCGCGCGCCCGCGCCGCCGCCGCGGCGAACTCGTCGACGATCCGGTCCATGTCCGCGAGCGACAGCGAGTCGATGGTCTGGCGCCAGCCCGAGCGCGCGACCTTCATGAAATGGATGATCTGGGGCACGATCTTCGAGTTCGACGCGTCATGCACCCGGTGCGCAAGTTCCGCATGGCCGGGCGTGAACGTGTCATCGCTGATGCGCAGCAACGGCCCCGACTTGGAGCCGTGTACGGCCATGGCCTCGACGACGATCAGCCCGACCCCGCCGGTGGCATAGCGCACATAGCGGTCGATCACCGCGTCGTTGACAAAGCCGTCCTCGCCCGACAGCCGCGTCACCATGGCCGGCACGAGCACCCGGTTCGGGATCACCATGCCGTTGATGTCGAGCGGCTCGAGGCAGCTTCAGCTGGGGGCAGCTTCATCGCGCAGTCTCTCGCCGCCGCGGTCCCCGCCGCCGCGGCGAGCGTCTGACCGGCGATCACGAGGCGCTGGATCTCGCTCGTGCCCTCGTAGATGCGCAGGGCCCGGATCTCGCGGTAGAGCTCTTCCACCGGCGTGCCCGAGACGACCCCCAGCGCGCCAAAGATCTGCACCGCCTCGTCGATCACCCGCTGCGCCGCCTCGGTGGCGTAGAGCTTCGCCATCGCGGCCTCGGCGGGTGATCCGCGGGCCCTTGGTGTCGCGCGTCCAAGCCGCCCCGATAGATCAGCAGCGCCGGCGGCGTCGACCTCGACCGCCATGTCGGCGAGCTTGGCCTGGATTAGCGGCTGCTCTGCCAGCGTCTTGCCGAACGCCTCCCGCTCGGCCGCGCGGCCCAAGGCCTCGTCCAGCGCCCGCCGGGCGAAGCCCAGCGCCGCCGCGCCAACCGTCGGCCGGAAGATATCCAGTGTCGCCATCGCCACCTTGAAGCCGGCCGCCGGGCTCACCCAGCCGCTGGTTGGCCGGCACGCGGCAGTCGGCGAACGCGAGCGTGCCCAGCGGGTGCGGTGCGATGACGTCGATCCGCTCGGGCACCGTCAGGCCCGGCGCATCGGCGTCGACGACGAACGCCGAGAGGCCTTTGGCGCCCGGCGCCTCGCCGGTCCGCGCGAAGACGACATATTGGTCGGCGAGCCCGGCGTTCGAGATCCAGGTCTTCGTGCCGTTCAGCACGTAGCTGTCGCCGGCGGCCGTCGCCGTCATGCGCAGGTTGGCGACGTCCGAGCCGCCCTCCGGCTCGGAGATCGCGAATGCCGCGATGCGCGCGCCCGTGGCCACGTCGGGCAGGTAGCGCTCCTGCAACGCCGCCTCACCGAACAGCGCGATCGAGGCGCTGCCCAGCCCCTGCATGGCGAACGCGAAGTCGGCGAGCCCGGCGTGGTGGGCCAATATCTCGCGCACGAGGCACAGGCTGCGCACGTCGAACTCAGGGAACCGGCCGCCATGGGCCGCCGGCACGCAGTATTCGAGCCAGCCGGCGTCGCCCAGCGCCGTCACCAGCCCGCGCGACGCGGCGTCCAGGTCGTCGCCATGGGCCAGCGTGGCAACCTTTGCGGCGGCCCAGGCGTCGAGTTCGGCGGCGAGCCGCCGGTGCCCGTCGTCGAAGAACGGCCAGTCGAGGAACGTACGGTCCGCCATTCAGTCGCCCCCGGACTCAATCACCCTTAAACACCGGTTTCCGCTTGGCCGCGAAGGCCTCGTAGGCGCGCCGGAAGTCGTTCGTCCGCATACAGATCGCCTGGGCCTCGGCCTCGGCCTCGATGGCTTCGTCGATGCCCATGTTCCATTCCCGGTTCAGCATCGTCTTCGTGATGCCGTGGGCGAGCGTCGGCCCGTCGGCCAGCCGCGCCGCCTGCGCCGCCGCCTCGGCCGCCAGCTCCGCCGGTGCGCACAGCCGGTTGAAGAAGCCCCAGCGTTCGGCCTCGGCACCGCCCATCGACCGCCCGGTGAACAAGAGCTCCGCCGCCCGGCCCTGGCCGATGATCCGCGGCAGCATGGCGCAGGCGCCCATGTCGCAGCCGGCCAGCCCGACCCGGGTGAACAGGAACGCGACCTTGGCCCGCTCGGTGCCGAGGCGCATGTCGGCGGCCATGGCGATGCAGGCGCCGGCGCCGGCACAGCTGCCGTCGACCGCGGCGACGATCGGCTGCGGGCAGTCGCGCATGGCCTTGACGAGCGCCCCGGTCGTCCGCGTGAAGGCCAACAGCTCGGGCATCGCCATGGCGACCAGCGGCCCGATGATCTCATGCACGTCGCCGCCGGAGCAGAAGTTCTCGCCCGCGCCGGTGACGATCACCGCCTTCACGGTCTCGTCCTTCGCCAAATGGCGGAACGTGTCGCGCAGCCCGGCATAGCTCTCGAACGTCAGCGGGTTCTTGCGCTCCGGCCGGTTGAGCGTGATCGTGGCCACCTTGCCGTCGAGCCGCCACAGAAAGTGCTCCGGCGCGAACGCCGCCGCATTCCACGCCGCCGCGTTCCAAACAGCCTCGGGCCGGGTCGTCATGCCGGCGTCTCCTGGGCCCGATCCGCCGCAACCAGCGGCCCCTTCAGCCGCGCCAACAGGTCGAGCAGCTGTGTCATCTCGCCGCGGTCGAGGCCGGTCAGCATCTCGTTGATCCACGTCGCGTGCGCCGCGGCCATGCCGTCGAACGCTTGGCCGCCGGCTGCCGTCAGTTTGACCAACTGGGTACGCCGGTCGCCCTTGGCCGCGCGCCGCGCCACCAGGCCTTCTTCGACCAGCCGGTTGATCAGGCCGGTGACGTTGCCGTTCGAGACCATCAGGCGGCGCGACAGCGCCCCCATCGTCAGCCCCTCCGGCGCCCGATCGAGCTGGGCCAGCAGGTCGAAACGCGGCAGCGTCGTGTCGAACGTGTCGCGCAGGTTGCGGCGCACGCCGCGCTCAATCAGGTTGCAGCAGGTCAGCAGCCGCAGCCAGACCCGCAGCTCCAGCCGGTCGTCGCCGGTGACCGCGGTCTCGAAGTCGCCGCCGTTCGGCGTGGCGGCACGGCCGTCGGCGTCCGCCATCACATCACCTCGCCGCCGGCTATTGCGATCGCTTGGCCGGTGATCGAGGCCGAGGCCGGCAGGCACAGCCAGGCGACGGCGTTGGCCACCTCCGCCGGCTCGATCAGCCGCCCCTGGGGGTTGCCGGCGGCCAGCTGCTGCCGCGCTTCTTTCTCGCTGGCGCCGGTTTTGGCCGCGATGGTGCGAACGGAATCTCGGACCAAGTCCGTGTCGGTGAAGCCGGGGCAGACCGCGTTCACGGTGACGCCTTTGCGCGCCAACTCCAGCGCCAGCGCCCGGGTCAGCCCGACGACGCCGTGCTTCGCGGCGCAATAGGCGGTGACGTAGCGATAGCCGGTCAGCCCCGCCGTCGACGCGACGTTGACGATCCGGCCATAGCCCGCGGCGGCCATGCCCGGCACGACCTGGCGCGTGCACAGATAGGTGCCGGTCAGGTTGACGGCCAGCATCTCCTGCCACAGTGCGGCGTCGGTCTTGTCGAACGGGGCGCTGCGCGCGCCGCCGGCGTTGTTCACCAGGATCGTCGGCGCCGCGTCCAGCGCGCCGAACGCGGCCGCGACAGCGGCGGCGTCGGTCACGTCGGCGACGCGCGCCGCCACCGAGTTTGCACCCCGCTCCACAAGCGCCACCCGGCGCGCCTCCAAGGTGGCGCCGTCGCGGCCGATCAGGGTCAGCCGCGCGCCCAGCCCGGCCAGGTGCGCGGCGATGGCAGCGCCGATGCCGCGCGAGCCGCCGGTGACGACCGCGTGCTGGCCGGCCAGGGGCTGGCCAGCTAGGTGTTGCCCGGCCGGCATGTCTGTCGGGGCTGTGATCGGCGCGGCGGCGGCTGGCTCGCGTGTCATGGCCTCAGCCGGCTTGCGTCAAACTGATTTGCGGCAAACTATTTTAAGTCTAAAATGTTACGGCGATTCGTGCAAGGGTCGAAATCGCAGAGGGAGGTGCGTGATGGACATGGTGCAACCCGCCGGCTGGGCGCCGCCGAAGGGCTTCGCCAACGGCGTTTCAGCCCAGGGCCGGCTCGTGTTCGTCGCCGGCCAGGTCGGCTGGGACCCGACGACGGTCACGTTCGCCAGCGACGACTTCGCAGCCCAGGCCCGCCAGGCTCTGGCCAACGTTGCTGCCGTTGTCGCCGCGGCCGGCGGCGGGCCCGAGCACATCGTGCGGCTCACCTGGTACGTCACCGACAAACCGGCCTACCTCGCCGCCGCCAAGGCCCTCGGCGCCGCCTACCGCGACGTCATGGGCCGGCACTTCCCGGCCATGACCCTGGTCGAGGTTACGGCCCTCGTCGAAGACCGCGCCAAGGTGGAAATCGAGGCGACGGCCGTCGTGCCGTGAGCCCACACCGCTCACCACCCTCTCGTCTACCGAGGATGACGAACGGAAGCATCCCCCTCGCGTTTACAGCGTCGGGTGGGCGCGATACTTTGGCGGGCCAACTAATCGGCCGCTGGGGAGGGGAGGCTGTCGCCCATGGACGCGAAGACGATCACCATCGCCGCCGCTGACGGCGGCGCGTTCAACGCTTACGTGGCAACGCCGGCGGCTGGTAGCGGTCCGGCCATCGTGTTGCTGCAGGAGATCTTCGGCGTCAACCGGCACATGCGCGACGTCGCCGATGCTTACGCCGAGGAAGGCTACGTCGTCGTCGCGCCGGACCTGTTCTGGCGGCTCGCGCCGGGCATCGAGCTCACCCGCAGCGAGGCCGATTTCCAGCAAGCGCTGGACTACATGGGGCGCTTCGACGTCGACAAGGCGGTCGCGGACATCACTGCGACCGTCGCGGCCGTCCGCGCCCTGCCACAAGTCAAGGGCATGGTCGGCGCGCTCGGCTTCTGTCTCGGCGGCCGGCTGGCCTACCTCGCCGCGGCGCGCGCCGGTGTCGACTGCGCCGTCGGCTACTACGGCGTCGGCATCGAGACCGTTCTGGACGAGGCCGCGGCCATCACCTGCCCGATAGTCCTGCACTTCGCCGGCGCGGACAAATTCGTGCCGGCCGAAGCCGTGGCCAAAATCCGCGCCGCGTTCGCCGCCCGCCGGGAGGTCGAGATCTACGACTATCCCGGCGCCGACCACGCCTTCAACGCGCCGGAGCACTACGACAAGCCGTCGGCGCTGATGGCGCACACCCGCTCGATCGCGCTGTTCCGCCGCGTCATCGGGCCGCTCTATAACCTGTCCGAGCTGTGGGACAAACACTGCGAGTACGAGTTCGCGACCCGCGACGTCGACGCGACGATGGCGACCATGGTGGCCGAGCCCTACGTCAACCACATCCCGACCATGACCGGCGGCGTCGGCTATCGCGATCTGCACCGCTTCTACAAGAACCACTTCATCCCGAAGACACCCCAGGACACGAAGCTGGTGCCGATCTCGCGCACCGTCGGCGCCGACCGCGTCGTCGACGAGATGCTGTTCAGCTTCACCCACGACATTGAAATCGACTGGATGCTGCCGGGCGTCGCGCCGACGGGCAAGCATGTCGAGGTCCCGCTGGTCGCGATCGTCTGCTTCCGCGGCGACAAGCTCTATCACGAGCACATCTACTGGGATCAGGCCTCGGTGCTGGTGCAGATCGGCCTGCTCGATGCGGCCGGCCTGCCGGTGGCGGGTGTCGCCACGGCCGAGAAGGTGCTCGACGAGACCAAGCCGTCCAACACGCTGATGAAACGCTGGGCCGAGAGCGCCGCCGCGGGCGAATAGAGCGGCCGAATAACGCGCGCGCTAGCCGGCGTCGGCCAGGATCGCCGCCAGTTTCGCGGCGTCGATGCTGCCGCCGGTGACCGGACAGACCGTGCGGCCGCGTGCGGCGGCCGGAGACTTCAGGGCGGCCGCCAGGGCCAGGGCGCCGGCGCCCTCGGCGACGACGTGGGCCTGCATCGCCAGCGCGCGGATGGCGGCGCGGACCTCGTCCTCGGTCACCAGCACCGTGTCGTCGATGATTTCCTGCAGCAGCGGAAATGCCTCGTCGGTGATGTAGGGCACGGCGACGCCGTCGCACATCGTGTCGCAGGTGACCGAGACGGGCCTGCCGGCGGCACGCGAGGCGTGGAACGACGGACAGCCCGCGGGCTCGACGGCGATGACCCGGACCGCCGGCCGTAGCGCCTTGAGTGCGCCGCCGACGCCGCCGATCAGGCCGCCGCCGCCGACGGGGATGTAGACCGTCTCGACATCGGGGCAGTCGGCGATGATTTCCAGCGCCATCGTGCCGTGCCCGATCATGACGTTGCGGTCGATCCAGGGGTGGATGAAGGCATAGGGCTCCCGCTCCCAGCCGTGTTCCTTCAGGAAGCGGAAGACCTCATCGACCGGTACCAGCACCGGCGTCCCGCCGAGCGCCCGCACGGCCCGGGTCTTCGTCTCGGGCGCGCTGTCGGGCATCAGGCTGCGCGACGGCACGCCGAAATGCCGGCCGACCCAGGCGAGCGCCTTGGCCGTGTTGCCGGCGCTGACGGTGCTCAGCCCGCGGCCCCGCGCGGCGTCGTCCAGCCGCGCCACGGCATGCAGCACGCCGCGGATCTTGAAGCAACCGGCGGGCTGGTGGATCTCCGGCTTCAGCAGGATGCGCGCGTCGGCGGCACCGAACGGCACGAGCGGCGTGTGCAGGACGACACCGTCGACGACCGCCGCCGCCGCTTCGACCTCGGCGCGCGTGATGGGGGCAAGTGCAGTCACGCGCAACCCCTAGCCGTCCCGGAAAACCGGCCGGTAGCCGTCACAGTCCCATCCGGTGAGGCGCAGGCCGCCCCACGCCAGGGCGTACCAGGCGCCGGCGACACCCAGGCAGACGAACGCACCGCCGGTGTCGCCGGTGCGCCCGACGATCGCCCGTGATGATCTGCGAGGCGCCGCTGGCGAAATAGCCGAAGGCCTTGATTGGCTGGCATATGCGAACGGGCTCGGCCATCGCCCGTGATCATGGTCGAACGGCCGAAATTTGTCGCCCGGTGGCTCAACTCGGTGCCTTGGGAGCCCCGGCAGCGACGACGCCGACGCGGCCGACGCGGGCCTCGCGCACGGCGATGTAGGTCGTGCTGGCGACGATCACGACCGCGCCGGCAATGGTCCAAGCGCTGGGCACCTCGGCAAACAGGACGAGGCCGAACAGGCTGGCCCAGACGAGGCGCGCGAAGTCATAGGGCAGCACCGCCGTGGCATCGGCGTATTTGAAGGCCTGGGCCATCATGATGTGGGCGATCGTGCCGATGACGGCCATGATGATGAACCAGCCGGTGTCGATCGGCGTCGGCCAGCGCCAGACGAACAGCGCCGGGACGAGCGACAGCGGTGTCAGGAAGACGACCATGTAGGCGGTGATCGTGATGCTCGAGTCCGTCGCCGACAGGCGCTTGACGATCGTGATGGCGATGGCCCAGACGGCGGATGAGCCGATCACCAACAGGCTGCCGGTATCCAGGCTGACGGCGCCGGGGCGGATGATGATCAGCGCGCCGATGAAGCCCACGACCAAGGCTATCGTACGCCGCAGCCGCATCCGCTCGCCCAACAGCACGACCGCCGCAACGGCGGCAAACAGCGGCGAGGAGAAGCTGAGGGCGGAGACCTTGGCCAGCGGCAGCATCGCCAGGGCGGTAAAGAACATCAGCATGGCGACGACCTGCAGCCCGGCCCGCGCCGCGTGCAGTCCCAGGCGTTCGGTGTGCAGGATCGTGAAACCGCTGCTCAGCAGCAGCGGCAGGAAGACGATCAGGCCGAAGGCGTTGCGCAGGAAGGCGATCTCGAACGGATGATACATCGCCGACATCCTGCGGATGAGCACGTGCATGCTCGTGATCAGCACCGACACGGCGAGCATCAACAGCGCACCTTTGACCGGACCCGACAGGGCGTCGAAGCGCGCTGTGACCTTGCGCAAAACGGTACGGGCCCGGCTGGCGCCGGGCATTTCTGCACGGTCAGTCGGCATCGGCAGCAGCCTGCCGGATACGGGCGGCAGGCGGAGCTCAAGGGCTTCGGATACGCCCACGCTACACCGGATTCGTGCGTCCGAATACTGCGAGGGTCTGTCACGGCGATTTGCGCTGCCGCCGCCGGGCGCCTAAATAGCCGCGCGAGACCGGGAGTTTCGCATCTGCGGGCGGAGCGTGATGGTAGAGGCAGGGGCGGCTGAGGCGGGGGCGCCGCTGATCGTTCTCGTCGCCGGCGAACCGTCCGGCGACGCGCTAGGCGCGCGGCTGATGGCGGCCTTGCGCCGCGAGACCGGTGGGCGCGTCCGCTTTGCCGGCGTCGGCGGCCGTTGATGGCGGAACAGGGCCTCGACAGCCTGGTCCCGATGCGCGAGCTGGCCATCATGGGCTTCGCCGAGGTCGTGCGCCATGTCCCGCGCGTGCTGCGGCGCATCGACGACATCGTCGCCGCCGTTCGGCGCCTGGCGCCCGCCGCGGTCGTGACCATCGATGCCCAGGCCCTGTCGCTGCGCGTGGTGCGCCGGCTGGCCGGCGCCGGCATCCGCTCATCCAGTACGTCGCGCCGACGGTCTGGGCGTGGAAGCCGGCCGCGCGGCGAAGCTGGCGCGCTATCTCGACCATATCATCACCCTGCTGCCGTTCGAGCCGCCGTACTTCGAGCGCCACGGCCTGGCGGCGACGTATGTCGGCTTCCCGGCGGTCGAGGACGTGACCGGCGGCGACGGCGCCGCGTTCCGCGCGCGCCATGGCATTGCGGCCGACGTGCCGTTGCTGTGCGCCATGCCCGGCAGCCGGCGCGGCGAGATGCGCGCCTGTTTCCGGTGTTCCGCGAGACCGCGCGCTTGCTGGCGGCGCGCGTGCCGGGCCTGCACGTCGTCATCCCGGTCGTGGCCAACGTGGCCGACCTCGTCGAGCAGGCGAGCCGCGGTTTTCCAGCGCCGCTGACGCTGTCCCGCGACACCGCCGAGCGACGCGACGTTTTCGCGGCGGTGGATGCCGCGCTCGTCAAATCGGGCACGACCAGCGTCGAGCTGGCGGTCGCCGGCGTGCCGGTCGTCGTGACCCACAAGGTCAGCGTGCTCAGCGCCGCGATCTTCATCATGGTGCGCCGGGTCCGCCTCGTCAGCATCGTCAACATCATGGCCGGGCGCATGGTGCAGCCGGAGCTGCTGCAGGCGAACTGCCGGCCGCGGCGGCTTGCCAAGGCCGTGGCGCACCTGCTGCAGGACGGAATCGGCCCGGCGCGAGCAACGAGACGTCGGCGCCGAGGTCGGTCGGCAGCTCGGCCTGGGCGGCACGGCGCCCAGCGTACTGGCGGCCCGGGCCGTGCTCGCTCACATCGCAAACCGGGCGACACCGGCGGGCGCCTAGGGCCCGCGCGATTTTGTCGCGGTCTACCGCCGCGAGAGTCAAATCGCAAAACGACCTCTTGGCGACGACACAAAAGGGATGGTAATGAGAGGGCGAATCGGCCCGGCGGAAGCCTGGGATACAAGATCCAGTGCACAGATCCAGACAAATGATTCACCGTGCGCTGGAGCAACCCGTTGTTTTGTATTCGGAATCAGATTTCCACGGTGACGGCTCTGACTGAGTCGGTGCACTAGCCCGGATATTTCATGATGCGAATGATTGTGTCCTGTTGGGCCGGTCATCTGTCTCGAATGAGGCGAATTGGGACGGGTTTTGACCGGGGTTCATGGCCGCGGTGCAGGAGCGAAGCATTACGGTGTTCGGTGGCGGCGAGCGGTCGCGTTTACTGGTTGCCGCGGCACGGCATTGGGATCGTGTAAGGGACCGAAGGGGCGGCCGCTATCCTGGGTTCGAGCCTGGTGGCGACCAGTGTGAACAGGGCCTGATCGGGACAGGCCGAGGAGAGCAGGAAGCGGACCCGACGGGTGTTGCGGATGACGACGGCGCCGATCTTGAGCAAGCGCAGGCGGATCGTGCCGACCTGGGCGCGGGCGGCCTCGGTGCCGGCGAGGCCGAAGCGCCGGATCGCCGTCATCAGCACGTAGGCGAGACTGGCCAGGAGCAGGCGGAACTGGTTCGGCCACCAGCGATGGGCCGAGGTGCGGTCAGAGAACAGCTCGAACTGCTCCTTGATGCGGTTCTCCATGTCGCCGCGGGTACAGTAGAGCATGTCGTAGAGCGCCATGCCGTCACCGGCGAGGCTGGTCACCACGAAGCGCGGGTTGGCGCCGCGGGCGGTGTGTTCGAGGCGCGCGATGACGCGCCGCTCGCGGTTCCACGTCCCGGCGCCATAGCGGAGTTCGGCGAAGTGCCGTTGCTTGTCGCCGGTCGTGGCGAACAGTGCGCGCGCCTGGGCCATCACGGGCGCCGCCAGCGCCTCCAGCCGCTTGTTCCTGGCCAGGCCGATGATGTAGTCGACGCCGTGACGCTCGCACCACGACAGCATGCGCCAGCGGCAGAAGCCGGAGTCCGCCCGCACGATGATGCGCACGGCGGGCCAGGCCAGGCAGAGGAACTCGCGGAACTCGACGGCTGCTGGCTCGCTTGTCATTGCGATCCGCTGCCCTGTCACGGCCATGTGCTCGAACGCGCGGCGGCATGGGCCTCCGGGGTCCTGGCGGAGCGGGCAGGTGGGTGAGCGGCAAATGGGTCTGCTTGCGTGTCGGCATGGCATTCATGGCGATGCCTTCGGCCCGGGCTATCCGCTGCAATCTCCGGTCGCTGCGCTCCCTGCGATTTCCGCTTCTATCCCTATCGCCTCCAGTCGCTGGCGCTCCTTGCGCGCTGCGCTTGCCAGGGAAAGCGGCCACGTCCGCGCATCGATTGCAGACGCCTTGCCGGGCACAACCGCCGAAGGGGGCTGTGCCAGGACCAAACAAATACTCCTCCGACGTGATTGTTCATCGTGCCACACGTGCTCACTGCGCCAACCCCGCCTCCGGCGGGGTCCTCCACTCCGCTGCGCTCCGTTGCGGCCGGGACTCGGAATGAAACGGCGCCAAGGCGCCTAGGCCCGGCGCGGCGCGCGACCGTGGCTCAGTCGCTGCGCTCCCTGCGCCCGCACCACTCGCGCACCGCACCAGGCCATTCATTCCGGCCCCGGTGGCTCCGCTGCGCGCGCGTGTCCCAAAGAACCATCACCTCGGGGCAAACGCTCCGAACGGTGCAACTCAAGATCGGGAGATCGTCATGACCATCATCGACAACATCGAAGCGCACGAACATTCCGCAACAGCAGCAGCCTGCGACCACGCAGCGCGCTACGGCGCGACGCCCGAGCGCGACGAGTTCGACACCCGGGACGTCTGGGACGCCGACGACGCCATCGAGGCGGTGCTCGAATCCCTCCGCATCCTCGCCCAGGGCGTCGGCCCGGACGGCACGCAGCTCAGCGACGAACGCGAGAGCCTGCTCTGGGGCTTCGTCAACATGCTCGACAGCCAGACCCAGCGTCTCGACCGCACAGCCGACAAGCTGATGCCCGGCCTGCGCGACCTCCAGCGCGAGCAGGACGGCACCGAGATCAAGTCCCGCGAGCTGGAGCTTGTGACGGACCGTTCGCAGAACCTCACCGCGCGGCGCGACGCGTTCGAGACCATGCGCGACGCAGCCGCCGACGCCTACCGGGTCGAGACCGGCAGCATGTGGCGGCCGCGTCGGGGATCGCACACCTCGCAGACCGGCAAGCTGACCTCGGCAGCGATCGACGCCCGCGACTACCAGCGCGCCCGCAAGGACCGCAAGACCATGGCGCACCTGCCGCAGGGCACCCTCGTCGCGATTACCGGCGGCAAGGACATCGCGAACCCGGCAGCGGTCATCGAGCGCCTCGAAAAGGCCCGCGCCAAATACGCCGACATCATCCTCGTGCATGGCGGCGGCCCCGGCGTCGAGAAGATCGCGGCAAGCTGGGCCGAGCGCAACGGCATCCACCAGATCGTCTGCAAGCCGGACTGGGACCGCTACGGACGGGCCGCTCCGTTCCGCCGCAACGACGACCTCCTGAACCTGCTGCCGAAGGGCGTCATCGCCTTCCCCGGCTCCGGCATCACCGAGAACCTCGTCGAACAAGGCGCGGCAGCTCGGCATTCCGGTCCAGCGCATCGCGGCCTAGACCGCAGCGCGTCGCGGGCCGCGTCCATTCTCCGAAGCATCGGGGATGGCGCGGCCCGTTCCTCTTTCGCACCGGTGTCGCGCCGGCGCCGTCCCCCTCGCGCGCGCTTCGCACCGCGCTCGTCGCGGCTTGCGCCGCGTCCACCGTCCGGCTCGCTGCGCTCGCCGCCGGCGTTACTGTTCGGCGTCCGCGTCACCGGCCGATGCACTGCGCTTCGCGAAAATGCATCGGCCACTGCGCCGACTTCCGCGCACCCGCTCCCGGCACTCGTGCGCGCGCTCCTGCGGAGCCCGCCCGCACTTCGCGCCGTCTCGCTGCCGCTCAATCGCCGCAGCGGCTCCGATCCGCCGGGTTCCCCGGCGTCGATCTTCCGATCTTTCATGCAGCACGAATCGACTATCCGACCGGCCGGGCCGGCCTTGGGTTCCACACCCCACGCATCGGTGATGCTGGCTGTGCCATGCGCAGCTATGGCATGCCCTATTGGCCTAAATCGGCGCCAGCAGGCGCCTGGTTCTTGTTGGACCGAGTGTATACTCTGGAGAACCGCGGCCAAGCTACTGGAATCGCTTCTGTTTTTTTCAGCGCGGTTCTCTGGAGAACCGCCCAGAGCGGCTCAGGGTTCTCTGGAGAACCGTCGATTCAGGCCCGCGGTTCTCTGGAGAACCGTCCGATTCCCGGACACATCGGCCCGTCCCGGGCGGAATTCAGCGTCCCGGCCGGGACGCAACGCGCCCGTTTTCGGTCGCGAACCGGTCACAATCTCGAGCAGGACATGGTCCGGCGAGCCGGGAACGCAACGAATCCGTCGGTCCGGATTCCTCGGGACGACCGTCGAAGATTGCGCCGTCGTCGCTTCCGCAATGACCCTTGAGGCCGAAAGTCGACGATCGGAGACCGATCCGCCCGCCTTCCGGACCGCAGATGAACCCGAAGCGGACCCTCGTCCCAGCCGGTCGGACCCTTCGCGCGCCGTCCGTCTCGACCGGAACGGCCGCTCATCGGCTCATTCCGCCGATGCCGCACGGCCCGGAGGCAAGGGGATATGCCTGGCGCGAGCGGCATGATAGGGAGCCGATGGTACAATCTGGACGCAGGAGGTTGGAATGCCCGTCCATCGCGGCAACATCGGCGAGGTCGTCCTGAACGCCTGGAACGACGCCCGCTGCGCCGACGTCGAGTGTGGCGGACAGCAGGAAACCAATAAGAATCGGTCCCGGATTTGGATCCGCTCGCTGGCCGAGCGGTTCAGGGAGCATTACAGCGGCGACCGGCACAAGCTGTTCTGGTCCGGCAACCGCGGGAACCGGGACGAGTTCAAGATAAACGAGTTGCTGTTCGATCTCGCGGTATGCAGCGTGTCGGAGACGAACTCGCTTCAGAAGAAGGCGCAGCCCCTCCAGTTCATCGCCCAATGCCACTGGCAGATCGAGTCGGAGTTTAGCCGAGGGACCACGCGGGACATCGTCATCGACATGAGCAAGCTCGTCATGGGTTCGGCGGAGAACAAGCTGTTCATCGCCGCGCACCGGGGCGTCCGGGAAAAAGACATCCTCGAACAGTGTTCGCAGATCGCCGGGTGCTGCGGCGGGCGGGTGTATTTCGGCTTCGTTTCCCACCCGGACGACTGGAAGGAGAAGCCCGACGTCCCTCCGGCCCTGCATGAATGGATCGCTGGCGGCTGGGCGGAGATTGCGCTCCTGCCGGCAACCTGATCCCCGTTTGCCGGCGCCGCCTGCGGGGACCCGCCTTCGTCTACCCGTTTTTTTCGGCCGGTTCGCCGCCCAGTATCTCGTCCTGCAACCCGCGGGCGGCGGCGACGAGCTCGTCCAGCTCTTCCTTGCGGCCGGCGTCGAGCATCTCGGCGCGCATTTTTGTGGCCATGATGTAGGTCGCCCGGAAGGTCATCTCGATCAACGGGGCCAGGCGGTCGCCTGCGGTGGAGGGCGGGGATCCCGCCTGCATCGCCGCGAGCGCGGCGAACCGCACGAACTCCGGGCCGGTCAGCCCCCGCGTCTCCGCGTACGCCTCGATGCGTTCCCACTCCGGATCGAGGAACCGGATCGAGTGCGGCGAGCGCTTCTCCGCCCTGCCGCCATCGGCCGGACCGGCATCCCCGCGCTCCTCGTCGACCGCACTGTTCCCGTCATGCCTGCTGTCCGTCATGTCCTGCCCTCTTCTTCAGCCTATCGTTCCGTCCAGCGCCGTCCCGTTCCGCTCGCGCCGCATCACAATCTCGCCATCGTGCAGCACCAGCAGGCGGCCCATGTGCGGGGCAAGAACGCGCCCGATATAGCGCTCGTCATCGACGCCATGGACTTGATGTACCGCGAGCGGCTCGACGGATTTGTACTCGTGTCGAGCGACAGCGACTTCACCCTGCTCGCGCAGCGGGCTCAGGGAGGGCGGGTTCGCGGTCTACGGCTTCGGCGAGCGCAAGACTCCGCAGGCGTTCCGCAACGCCTGCCACCGGTTCGTGACCCTCGGGGAAAGCCCCGAACGGCGCGGTTACGGCACCAGCGAGATGGATATAGGGGGGCGGCGCGATGACCGAAAATGACCGGAACGAAACCGCCGCCGACGAGAATGCGGTCGACAGGGCGGAAGACGTCCGCAAGACCAGGAGCATCCGCTTCTCGGTTTCCGAGTGGGAAGAGGTCAAGCGCGCGGCGCTTGCCCACGACATCCCGGCGGCGGAGTTCGTCCGCGAGCGCATTCTGGCGCTCGCCCGGAACCCGGAGAGCGGCGATTCGGGCCCGGTTCCGCCGTCGATGGCGCCGCTGATCGAGCGGATGTTCCGCTAGACTTGGTTCCTGGCGACCGAAAGGCGCGACGCGATGCTCCGCGAGGGGCGCCAAAAGGAGCTTCGACGCGCTGGTCGCGGAGGCCCGGGGCGTTCCAGGAATCGCTGCGCGGGGACGCTCCGGACTGAGCCGGGCGGGCGCCCGGACGGGCGCATCCCGGCCGCACATCCCGAAATCCCGCGCCATTGCGCACGTGTTTCGTTGACGGACAGGGGATGCCAGTCGTGCCGCCTCGGCCGCAACACGCGCATGTCGCTCGTGTTTCGCTCGTGTTTCGCTCCGGGCATCCGCGAGTTTCGCGGCATGACAGGCGGGGCCGTGCAGGGACAGGGCGATGATGATCCGCGAGTTTCGGACCGACATACGCTCGGTCCAACAATCGCACGGCCCCGTTTGACCCCTAATGGCTCCAAAAAGGCAGGACATAGGGCTCCATGGCACGCCCTGCATCACCGATGCGTGGGGTGTGGAACCCAAAGCCGGCCCGGCCGGTCGGATAGTCGATTCGTGCTGTATGAAAGATCGGAAGATCGACGCCGGTGAAGCCGGCGGATCGGAGCCGCTGCGGC
>CBDHDN010000043.1:0-123197 GCA_965261585.1 Alphaproteobacteria bacterium | reverse complement strand
TATGTCATCGGAAGTCAGATTTATATTTAATATTAAGGAGAGCCTCAAAACGATGTCTATACACAGAAAACTGACGACGGTCTGCTGCGCCGCCGTGCTCGCGCTCGGGCTCGCCGCGTGCAGTAGCAGCAGCGATGATGGCAACGGGATGATCATGAACGGCGACGGCATGGATATGCCGGTGCCGACCGAGCTGGCGAAGGCCCGGACGGACGCGGCGGCTGCGGCGACAGCAGCGCGCACGGCAGCGGGTGAAGCCCAGGACGCGGCCGATGCCGCCGAGATGGCGAGGGCGAACCGCGCGGCCATCCAGACCGGCGACTTCCATGCCGGCAATTCGGGTGAGTTGGCCGACGCGGCCCAGGGATATGCCGACATGGCGGATGCGGCAGCGACGGCCGCGGAAACAGCCTCGACGGCGGCAGCGAATGCGGACTCCGTGACGGCCGCTGCCAGGGCGCTCGTGATGGCAGAGACTGAGCGGGACAACGCCATGGCGGCCCAGACGGGTGCCGAAGGCAAGCGCGATGCCGCGATGACGGCTTCTGAGGGCGAGATCAAGATCGTCGACAAGACGAAGAGCGTGGGCACCACGTCGATCACGATCGACGAGACGTCGACCGACTCGACCCTCAATAGCGTGAGGAAGATCACCGGCCTGCTCAAGGGCGACAATATAACGTCCGACGGTGCCGAGATCGACGGAACGCCCGCGAACACGGACGTTACGCCAAACGTAGCGGCCATACCCGGTGCGGTAGCGCGTCCGGGGTTGAAAATCGGCTTCACTTATGATTCGGCAGATGACAGCGCTCGCGTGACGTTGGTCCATTCCTATGCCGGTGAACAGACCGTAAACGCCTTTTCGGACGATAGCGGAGAAACCCGTTCCGGAACTCGCCCAGGTACGGTTGTAGCGCACCCGGTTCCTTGGACACAAGTTTGTCTCACGCGGCGGGCCTGATTGAGATCGCGGCGTGCCACGCCTGACGAGCTTGAGCGGGGCTCAGGTAGCCGTTCTTTTCGACGATCCACTGGGCATTGTAGAGTTCGACGAAGTCGCGGACGGCGTCCCGCAGCTCCGCGATGTTGCGGTAGATGCGACCATGGATGATCTGTTCCTTCAGCGTGCGATTGAACCGCTCGGCGACGCCGTTGGTCTGGGGCTCGGCGACGAAGGCGTAGGACGGCTGGATACCCCAGAACTTGATCTGGTTGGTGAAGTGGTCCGACAGATACTGGGAGCCGTGATCCATCCGCAAGGCCAGCCCCCGAGCCGCGCCGGCCGCGGTCGAGCCATACAGCCCGGCAAGCCCCATGGAGATCGGCTGCAGGGCGGCGAAGCGGTCGCCGCGCTTGCAGACATGCCAGCCGACACACTCGGCGTTCCAATGCTCGACGGCGGTGAAGATCCAGCCCCAGCCGTCGTCCACCGTGAACACCCGAACGCCATCGGTGCCCCACATGAGGTTCGGGGCATGAGTGATGATCTCACCGTCATGGGGATTGCCGCCACGGCGGCGGCAGCGATGGGGCGAGAGCAGATTGTTCTCGCGCATCAGGCGGAGCACCCGCTTGCGGGCAACCCGGATGTCGCGACAGACCCGAAGCCGAGCCCAGACCTTGCGGTAGCCCTCGCCCTCCCAGGGCGATGCCTCCAGGTCGGCTTCGATCGCCACCAGCAGCGCCTGGTCCGAGATCGCGGGCTTCGGTCCCCGACGCTTTGCCGGCGGCTGCTCGGCGTGCTGGCCGGAGGTCATGGCGTAGAACGAGGAGCGGGCCATGCCCCAGGCGGCGCAGACCCGCCGCAGGCCGTAGGCCAGACCCGTGCCGGGCGAGGTGGCGGCACTCATCGCCGCGACCTCCGCCGCCCCAAAGGGCCGAAGGTCTCCGTCTTGGCCTCCAGCAGTTCCACCTGCATGGTCAACTCTCCGATCCGCTTCATGGCGCTATCCAGTTCCGCCTGCACCGGATCGCCCTTGCGTTGCTTGAGCGAGGCGTCGATCCCGCCGATCGCTTTCTCACGCCACTGCTCGAGCCGGAAGATCTCTACGCCCAACTGGCGCGACAGAAGTTGCACCGGCTCGTCACGCAAAAGCCGCAGAACGACCTCACGCTTGCGCGCCACCGTCCATCGCTGGCCAAGTCCCAGCGGGCCTGCCGGCAAAGCCTGGCCTGGGGAAAACGTGGACGAGCCAAGCTCGCCCGCATTTACCACAGGCCCATCAACAGCAACTTTCTTCTCAAAATTATCGGTCATGTTCCGGTCCTCCTTGGACACTTCGATTAAGCCAATTCTGTGTCCAAGGAAATCGGGTCCGACTCACGCCCAGGTACGGTGAACATCGATCCCGATAACAACGAAGGCACGGATGCACTCGTTCTGACCTTGAAGCAGGCCGGCGGCACGTGGATGAGCTCAGGCACCGCCATTGATGACAACACCAACATCGGGGCCGACACCAAGGCAACAACGATCCAGTACTACGAGATGGACGGTACGAAGACGTATGTGCGGTCCAATGGCTCGACGGTGAACGACAACGTGACCACCTATAACTACCAGGTGGTCGACACCAGGACCGGGGCCAAGATCCCCGCGGCCGTTGGTTACTCGCATCTCCACTTCGGCATCTGGAACGGTCTCAAGAAAGCCGACGCGCTTGGAGTCAACGGCGTTGCGGATCTCGGCATCGGCTTCGTCGCCGGGCTGAGCGATATGACCGCCGACATGCCGAACTTCGGCATAGCCACTTACAACGGTAACTGGGTTGCCAATGTGCAGGCACCAGCCGAAGACGGCATGGGTGACATCTCGCGGATGGCTGGGGTCGCGTCCATGATGGCCGATTTCGGGAAGAGCGAAGTTGACGTCATGCTGACTGGACTCGCCACGCTTGAAGGGACCATCGACGGGAATACGTTCTCCGGAAGCGAGGACGCGACCATCGATGCTGCTGGCGCGCATGGCTTTACAGAGGGTGCCGATTTCGAGGGTAACTTGAGTGGCGGCTTCTTCGGGTCCCTCGCGGCGGAAGCCGGCGGTGTCTTTGACTATGCGTCGGAAGACAACGAGGACGGCGCGTTCCGCGGCTCGTTCGGCGGCAAGAGGTAGGTCTCCTCATCTGAACTGCTGATCAAAATCGGGCGCCCGATCCGGCAACGGATCGGGCGCCTTTTTCTTTTCCGCGACAGTAGAACGAGTTCACCCATGCGCCGGTACACCAGACCGTTCGGGGCCGCGTTGCTGGCGCTGGTTCTCGCATTGACCGTCTCAGCCGGGGCGACGGGGGCGCAAGCGCCGCCACGTCCCGAGCTGTCCGCCGAGACCCTGATCAAGGCCGCCCGGGCCGCGCTGGCCAAGGGCAAGGTGGACGACGCCGAGTTCCTGTTGAAGGGCGTCCGGCCGGGCGAAGGGGATATGGACGCCCTCGACTTCCTGCACGGCACGATCGCCATGGCGCGGCGCGACTGGCAGGGCGCCATCGCGCGGTTCCGCGCCATGCTCGCCCGCAACCCCGATTTGCCCCGGGTGCGGCTCGACCTCGCCTTCGCCTATTTTTTGGCCGGCGAGGACCGGAACGCTTCCTATCATTTCCGCCTCGCGCTGGGGACCGAAGACCTGCCGGCCGCCGTGCGTGCGCGGGCGCTCGTCTTCCTCGACCGCATCCGGCGGCGCAAGACCTGGTCGATCACCGGCTCGCTGGCGGTGCTGCCGGACAGCAACATCAACGCCGCGACCAGCGCCCGGTCGGTCGATCTGTTCGGCTTCCCGGCGACGCTGTCGGAGGATGCGCGCCAGACCAGCGGCGTCGGGGTGAGCGCCAATGTATCCGGCGGCTATGAGGGGCGGATCTCGCCTGACCTGCGGTTCCGGGTCGCCGGCGGGCTGCGCACCCGGACCTACCGGGAGGACCAGTTCAACGAGCGCGCGGTGAGCCTGCGCGCCGGGCCGCGCTTCCTGTTCGACAAGTTCGACCTCCGCCCGGAGCTGACCGCACGGCAGCGCTGGCTCGGCGGCGATGCCTATAGCCGGGCGCTCGGCGTCGAGCTTTCGGGCAACTGGATGATCGGCCAGGCTTGGCGGCTGGGCGCGTCGCTCGGGCGCGAGTGGATCGACTACGAGACCTTCCTCGACGAGAGCAATATCGATTCGGTCGGGCTCAACCTCTCCCATGCGCTCGGCAAGGCGACGCTGCTGAAGGCCGACACCGCCTTTCGCCGCGAGACGCTGGACCGGGACGCCTATTCCTGGCGCGAGTTCCTGGTCGGGCTCTCGGCCTCGCGCGAGCTTCCCTGGGGGTTCGTGGTGAGCGGCGGGCCGCTCTTCCGCTGGCGGGCATACGGCGCGCCGCTCGCCTCTTTGAGCCGGGAGGCGCGGCGCGACCGGACGCTCGCCGCGCGAGTCACGGTGTCGAACCGGAATGTCGAGCTGTTCGGCTTCATGCCGGAGGTCACGCTTCGCTATGAGCGGCGCTACAGCAACGTCGCGCTCTACGACTACACCCGCACCGTGGGCGAGCTCGGCGTGGTGCGGTCGTTCTAGATGGGCCGCCCGGGCGATGCGAGCGCCCTTCGATACGCCCCCTCCGGGGGCACCTCAGGGTGAGGGGTTTTTCCTCATCCCGAGTAGGCGCGCAGCGCCGTATCGAGGGACGCGCCGTGACCCTCCGCCCGTTCGCCGTGGCGCTGGCCGCGCTTCTGTTCCTGCTTCCCGCGGCTCCGGCATCGACCGCCACGCCCTCCACCGCCGCCGCCCCGCGCGGGGCCGATGCCGACAAGGCCCTGATCCGGGACCGCAAGTTCGACGAGGCGCTGGCGGTCCTGCGGCCGCTGGTCGGTGGCAAGGCGGTCGATGCGAACGTGCTGTTCTTCTACGGCCTCGCGGCCACCGAAGCGGCGCAGAAGCCGGGCCTCTCGGGCGATGCCCGCGCGGCCCTGCTGGACGAGGCGATCGCCGCCTTCCACACCATGCTGGTCGCGCGGCCCGGGCTGATCCGGGTGCGGCTGGAGCTCGCCCGGGCCTTCTTCCTCAAGGGCGAGGACACCCTGGCGACGCGGCATTTCGAGCAGGTGCTGGCCGGCAAGCCGCCGGCCGCGGTGGCGCTCAACGTCAACCGGTTCCTCAACATCATGCGGGCCCGCAAGCGCTGGAGCCTGCGCCTCGGCATGGCGCTGGCGCCCGACACCAATATCGGCGCCGGCTAGGACGAGCGGATCATCTATATCGACTTCAACGGCCAACGCCTGCCGTTCCGCCGCGACCAGGAGGAGCTGACCTCGTCGGGCGTCGGCATCTCGGCCTGGCTCGGCGGGGAGTACCAGTATCCGCTGGGCGACCACGGAACGGGGTCCGGGGCAAGCCGCTGGCGCCTGCGCGCGGGAGGTGACATCTCGCGCAAGGAATACCGGGCGAGCGAGTTCGACCGGATGACCGTCTCCGGCCATGTCGGGCCGCGCTGGCTGATCGGCCGCGCCAGCGAGATAAGCCTGCTGCTGAACGGGCTCCATCACTAGACCGGGTCGGGGCTCGAGGAGCCGTCGCACCACGATATCGGCCTCCGCGTCGAGGCCGGGCACCGGCTCAACCGGCGGACGACGGTGAACGCGCGGGCCTCGCGGCACGGGCGCCGCTACGACAAGCGAACGCATCTCGACGGGCCGATCACCGATGTCTCCGTGGGCCTGGGCTGTGTGGCGTCGCCGACGGTGCGGATCGACGCGGGGCTCGGCTGGGGCCGCGAGCGGCCGGAGATGGAACGCGAACGCCACACCCGCCGCTGGGTGCAGGTTGGCGCCACGGCGGCGCTCCCCTGGGGCTTCACCCTGGGCGGCTCGGGCACGCTGCGCTGGGCCGATTACGAGGGCGACTGGTTCCCCTTCACCGCCACCGGCGAGAAGCGGAACGACGTGATCCGCTCATTGCGCGTGTTCGCGCATAACCGGGCGCTGACCTTCGAGGGGTTCAGCCCGCAGCTCTCGGTGACGCAGGAACAGCGCTCCAGCAACGCCCAGCTCCACGACTACGAGCGGACCTTCGGCGAGCTCCGCTTCTCGTCCGCCTGTTCTGAGGGGGCGGGGTGTGCAGCGACCGCCCGACCTCAACGAACGCCTGGCCCGGATCGAGGAGAAGATGGCGACGCGGGGTGACGTCGACGAACTCAGGGCGCTGCTCGACCGGCGGACGGCGCCTTGGCTGCGCTGGGCCGGCGGCGCGCTGTTCGGCGCGGCGGTCACGATCGGCTTCCTCGCGCTGGTGCTGGCCTTCGCTCAATAAACTGGCGCTATTCTTGGCAGCTGGTTGGCCCGCCGCGCGGATCCGGGCGATCACCCGGTCGAGCATTTTCGCGGCTTCGCCGGGATCCTTCGGGCCGACGCCTATGCCGGATGTCCGGTGGGTATCGTTGTTTTTCGTGAGCGGTCGTCCCCCAATTCCGGGACGGACCGGAAGTTTTTTTCACAGTCCCGGGCAGCCGAGATCACAGGGTGGACGACAAGGCTGCGAACGCGGCAAACTCCATATCGAAAGCGGTTCCCATGACCGGCCGCGGCGCCTAATTTCGGGTGCATGCGAGCTTTGGAAGCAGACTCCCCCGACACGCTGGACGACCGGTTTCGCCGGGCGGTGGCGGGCTGGTGTGCCGGCAAGGGCATGAGCGCCAGAATGTTCGGCGTCGCCGCGCTCGGCGATGCAAATTTCGTCGATTCCCTTATGCGCGGACGCAGTCCGCGTCTCGCGACCGTGGACAGGGTGCTCGCGTTCGTCGGCGAGCCGGCGGCCGGGCGGGCTTTCCTGGACGAGGTCGAGGCCTTTCTCGCGATCACCGGGGTCAAGCGTTCGGAGCTCGGACGCGCGGCAACGGGCAATCCGTCCTTTGTCGCGCAGTTGCGTCAGGGAATGTCGCCGACCCTCTCGACCGTGGACAGGGTGCGCGCCTGGATGGCGGCCCACGCGACCGCCGAAGAGGCGCGAGATCTGCGGCAGCGGGCAGGACGAATGCCGGCGGTTATCGCGTTGCCCGCGGTGCCCGGACGCCTCCCGCTCCGGCAAGCGCCCCGCGCATCGCGGGTCGATGGCCACGCGTCGCAGGGACCGGCCGGTGCCCGGATGTACATGAACACTCGGGAGGCGGCGAATTGGCTCGGCCTCTCGCCTCGCACGCTCGACCGATACCGGGTGACCGGAGAGGGGCCGGCGTTCTTTCGCCTTGGAAGGCTGGTGCGGTATCGGCGCGAGGATATCGAGACGTGGCTCGCCGGTCGACGCCGCTTCAGCACTTCGGACAGCGGGATGCCCCGAAGCGCGATGGGACCGGTCTGAGCGCGAACCCTTCGGCGGCATCGCACGGGGGCGGCCCGGGGGAGGAACCGAATCGGGCACCGCGGCGCCCGGCTGCGGGACCTGCGGACACGATTGCGGGCGCACTCCCATGTTGGTGGTTTGAGAGCCAGCGAAGTTCTCAAGGGACGATCGTCCGGCCGCCCGGTCCCTTCCTCCGTTCAGGGCAACCTTCTCACGCCTCGCTCGGATTGACGCCGGTTTCCTCCTTTTCGGTCGCCTGGCCCGATCGGTGCGATCCGGACGCCTGTCGCAATCACGGAACCAAAGGAAACGTCATGCGGACCATCGAGCTGTGCATCTCCGCGCTGTGTCTCGCCGCCGGGGGCGGGTGGGCGGCATGGCTGACGACCCATTCGAGGCCGGCGCTCGTCTTTCTTTCAACATAGACTTGGCTGCTCGTGACCGTAGTGAGATAGGGGGCGAGTACCGACGCCGCCACCCCGCCCGTGGCCGCCCAGGAGATGCCCACGCCGTCCCACCGCCGGCCGGTTTTGCTCAGGCCCGCCACCGGGTCACGCCAAGTCACGCCAACCGTGAGAGAGATTGTCGGCATCAGCGCCGCCGCCGCGGCAGAATATGCATCCAGCAAGCGATCCGGATCGGGAATTTGACGGGCGGCATTGCGCCCACGACGTGCCTCGGCGTTCAAGAGGCCCAGATCGGTCAGGGTGCGCAGCGCATTGGTGGCGCTTCCTGCGGATAACGCTATAGTTTCCTGCATGGCGCTGACGGTCGGCCGCCCGCCACAGAGCAAGGCTTCGGCGATGGCCAGGACCGCGGGTGTCCAGTGTGGCGGCTTCGGCGGAGACCCCGTGGGGCGTCCACTTCTGGAGACGATCAACGACCCCCGTGCGATCTCCGCGGCACCGGTCTCGTCAACCCAGCCGATCCCTGCGGCCGAAAGCGCCTCGCGCGCGCCGGACGACATGACCCGGGCGACCGCAAGGTCCGGCCGGTCTTTCCGGCCGGCGATCAACCCCCGTGCCTGTCGTAGCCCTCCCTCGCCGAGCCACGTGACTCGGACGGGCTCTCCGTTGAGTTCGAGGTCGACCGAATGGCCATCCTCGCGGCCGCGCCGAATCCGAACCGAAGGCGGGAGCACGGCCGCGACCGCGGTCTTGGAACGATGGGCGATGTCACTTCTGCTCATTTCGTCCGTCGAAAGATCATATCCTCAGTACTATACGATACCTCACACTCACTATGATGTATAGAATTTATTGAGGATACGATGCGCGGTCACCGGACACTGTCCTCAGGTGCCCGTCGTCTCCGCCAAGACGACAAGTGCCACCGGTAATCTTGGGGTGCTAAGAGTCGGTTTCGAAAGTCATGATGGGCGCGCCATTCTGCGGATGAGGAGCATGACGGAGGCGGCGTAGAGGAAGGCGCGGGTGGAGTCGATGGTGGCCTCGAAGTCCTTTGCCAGTCGCCGGTTGCGGTTGATCCAGGCGAAGAAGCGCTCAACGACCCAGCGGCGGGGCTGGACGGCGAAGCCGACCTGATCGGGGTTCTTGCGCACGATCTCGACGGCGATCACCGTGGCGGTGGCGACTTTGTCGCCGGCGTAGCCGCTGTCGGCGAAGACCTTCTCGATGAAGGGAAACAAGCCGCGCAAGGCGCACAGCAGCGCTCCGCCGCCATGACGATCCTGGATACTCGCTGGATGCGGCTCGAGCAGAAGGCCGCGCCCGTCGGTGTCGACCAGCGCGTGACGCTTACGCCCCTTGACCTTCTTCCCGGCGTCGTAGCCCCGTGGGCCGCCGGCTTCCGTCGTCTTGACGCTCTGGCTATCGATGATCGCGCCGCTTGGACTGGCTTCGCGTCCGGTCCGTTCGCGATCGGCCATAACCAGTGCGTGATTGATCTTCTCGAACCGGCCATCATCGCGGAACGCGGCGAACCAGCGATAGATCGTTCCCCAGGGCGGCAAGTCGCTCGGTAGCAAGCGCCAAGGACAGCCTGCACGCATCACGTAGAAGATGCCGTTGACGATCTCGCGCATCGGCCAAACCCGCGGCCGTCCCGTGCTACGAACTGGAGGCAAATGAGGCTCGATCACGGCCCACTCGGCGTCGGTCAAATCGGTCTGATAACGCAGCGCCTTGCGGCTATGCTGCTCTCGGGTGGTCGGGGTCCACATGACGGCTCCAAGTCGGTCTTAGCAACCTCCTGGAATCACATCGTCCCCGACCACTCAACACCTTTCGAAACGGCCTCTTAGGCTCGAACGAGATAGCGCTGAAAGAGCTATTGGAATACGATCGGTGGCAGGGTGGCCAGTGTGGCGGCGGTGCCCAAAGCGGGGCACTTTCGGTGTCGTGCAAGCTGGCCATCGATGGTGCATCTCGCGTGCGCGAGTCCCAGGAGTCTGCCCGCGGGCTGCCGGCATATTGTGTACCATCTGCCAGCAACTGCCAGTCACGAGGAGACGCGCATGTATTTTGCCCTGTTCGGCGCCGGCCGGATCGGATGGGTTCACGCCCAAAACATCGCGAATCACCCCGATGCCGCGTTGAGTCACGTCTACGACGTCGATAGCGCAGCTTCGGAGCGGGTCGTCGAGGCTCTGGGCGGGAGGGTAGCGGAAACTCCAGACGAGATCTGGAACGCTGACAGTGTCGATGCGGTCCTCATCGCCTCATCGACCAACACCCACGTCGACCTGCTGCGTGGGGCGATCCGCGCGGGGAAGGCCGTCTACTGCGAGAAGCCCATCGCCCTCAATCTGGCCAAAGCGAAGACGTTGGCGGAGGAGGCGCGCGGCACCGACGTGCCGGTGTTCATCGACTTTCCCCGGCGCTTCCTGTCCGAGCTCCAGGCGATCCACGAGCGTATCCGCGGCGGCGACATTGGCCAGGTGGAAATCGTACAAATCATTGCCCGCGACTTCCGGCCGCCGCCGATCGAGTACGTCAAGGTGTCCGGCGGCTTCCTGCGCGACATGACTATTCACTACCTGGACCTTCTTTGCTGGCTGACGGGCGAGGCTCCGGTCGAGGTGCATGCGAGCGGTGCGTGTCTCGTGGAACCCGAAATCGGCCAGGCCGGCGACGTCGACACTCTCATGGTCACGCTGAAGATGCCGGGCGGCGCGCTCTGCCAGATCACCAACGGCCGCCGTTCGGCTTTCGGTGCTCACGAGCGGGTCGAGGTCTATGGCGCGCTCGGGTTGCTCCAGTGGGACCCCGGTCACGAAAGACAAGTGGCCCACGCGACGCACGCGGGGGTCACGCTGAGCCGCGCAGAGCCCGACTCCACACTCATCAGACAGGAGACATTCGCGGCGGCACTCGATACGTTCATCCGCAGCGTCCAGTCCGGCGAAGCGGTCGCCCCATCGCTGGCGGACGGCTTGCGGGCCCAGATCATCGCCGACGCGGCAACCGAGTCGCTCGCATCCAGCCGACCGGTTACGATCGCCTACTGACTGCCTCGGGTACCTGAACATATCCGGTGGAGGTGCGAAGGAAACGGTGCGCGTGGGGCTCATCGACGCTGGCTTCATGGGCAAGTGCCACGCCGCACTTAGAGTCGGTTTCGAAAGTCATGATGGGCGCGTCATTCTGCGGATGAGGAGCATGACGGAGGCGGCGTAGAGGAAGGCGCGGGCGGAGTCGATGGTGGCCTCGAAGTCCTTTGCCAGTCGCCGGTTGCGGTTGATCCAGGCGAAGAAGCGCTCAACGACCCAGCGGCGGGGCTGGACGGCGAAGCCGACCTGATCGGGGTTCTTGCGCACGATCTCGACGGCGATCACCGTGGCGGTGGCGACTTTGTCGCCGGCGTAGCCGCTGTCGGCGAAGACCTTCTCGATGAAGGGAAACAAGCCGCGCGAGGCGCACAGCAGCGCTCCGCCGCCATGACGATCCTGGATACTCGCTGGATGCGGCTCGAGCAGAAGACCGCGCCCGTCGGTGTCGACCAGCGCGTGACGCTTACGCCCCTTGACCTTCTTCCCGGCGTCGTAGCCCTGTGGGCCGCCGGCTTCCGTCGTCTTGACGCTCTGGCTATCGATGATCGCGCCGCTTGGACTGGCTTCGCGTCCGGTCCGTTCGCGATCGGCCATAACCAGTGCGTGATTGATCTTCTCGAACCGGCCATCATCGCGGAACGCGGCGAACCAGCGATAGATCGTTCCCCAGGGCGGCAAGTCGCTCGTTAGCAAGCGCCAAGGACAGCCTGCACGCATCACGTAGAAGATGCCGTTGACGATCTCGCGCATCGGCCAAACCCGCGGCCGTCCCGTGCTACGAACTGGAGGCAAATGCGGCTCGATCACGGCCCACTCGGCGTCGGTCAAATCGGTCTGATAACGCAGCGCCTTGCGGCTATGCTGCTCTCGGGTGGTCGGGGTCCACATGACGGCTCCAAGTCGGTCTTAGCAACCTCCTGGAATCACATCGTCCCCGACCACTCAACACCTTTCGAAACGGCCTCTAACGACGCGCCGCGAAGGCCGGATTCCGTCCGGCCTTGCGGCGAATCATCCAAGATAGCCCGCCGCTATTCTACAACCTCCAAATCCCGTTCAATGTTGTCGCCGACCTTCCCTAAGGAGCACCGGACCAAGCTCCACATCACGAGCCCGATCGAGCGTCTCAACGGCGAGATCAAGCGCGGGACCGACGTGGTCGGCATCTTCCCCAACGACGACGCGATGGTCCGTCTGGTCGGCGCCCTCCTGGTCAAGCAAACGACGAATGGGCCGTTCAGCGCGCCAGGTACATGACCCTGGAAACCATCAGCCAGATGAGCGACGATCCCCTGGTCAGCCTGCCAGCCGTGGCGCGCTGATCAAACCGGCCTTGCCGGAGAGCGCGGCCACCAGCCGTCAGCTACACCACTCCCAGGGACACGATCTCTTTATAATGTCTTTTGGGTGACTTGCTGTCTTGAGATTGTGTATCCCGGTGACTTCTCCTGCCAGACAGTGGCCGGAAGGCGAGCGATACGAGCGCCACACCTGGAATTTCGCTGGACCGGCTTCCGACGGTCCCGGGGCAGCACGCCCTCGCTTCGGTCGTTCGAATAACCGGCGGCGATGACCTCGAGAGTTTAAGTTACTCCTGAGAGACAGTGAGAAAACATCGATGACGGATCCGTCCTTCGACGAAACGGATTGGATTGCACGGCTTGCCTGTGCCCTGGAGGACGTGGTGGCAAACGCGCGGCCGTCGTACTCTCCCCTCCCGCCAGAGATGATGCGATCCGGTCTGGGCGCCGAGTACTGGAATACGCTGCATCGTGGATACCGTACGCTGGCGGCGCGGGCGAAACATGATGCGAAGGCCGCGCCTATCTCGCCCCCTATGAGCTCGCGAGACGCAAGTTCAACCTTCCCGACGAACCCGAGCCGTTTCCAAAGAAGAGCTATCCAAACGCGGCCGTGCTTGTGCGTGGTCTCGAATACGGCCCAGGTATCGGAACGTTCGAGGAAGGGCGAGAATGCGGTCGGCCGGGCGGAAGACGTCCGCAAGACCAGGAGCATCCGCTTCTCGGATTCCGAGTGGGAAGAGGTCAAGCGCGCGGCGCTTGCCCACGACATCGCGGCGGCCGAGTTCGTCCGCGAGCGCATTCTGGCGCTCGCCCGGAACCCGGAGAGCGCCGGTTCGGGCCCGGTTCCGCCGTCGATGGCGCCGCTGATCGAGCGGATGTTCCGCTACACTTGGTTCCTGGCGACCGAAAAACGGGACGCAATGCTCCGCGAGGGGCGCCAAAAGGAGCTCGACGCGCTGGTCGCGGAGGCCCGGGCGTTCCAGGAATCGCTGCGCGGGGACGCTCCGGACTGAGCCGTCCGGGCGCCCGGACGGGCGCATTGCGGCCGTGCAGACGGAAATCCCGCGCATTGCGCACGTGTTTCGGTGACGGACAGGGGATGCCAGCGACAGGATACACTACATGTTGTGGGTGTGTGCGTTAACCGGATAGGCACGGGTCAGTGTTTCGGGCGTCATCTATCGGGACTCCATCGGCGTTGCGGGGGCTCTCAGCGCATGAACGCTCAATTGGTTTGCGGCATTGCCGGCCAGCATCTCAGCCAGACCAGAGTATCCCAGTTCCACGACATGTTGGTCGGCTTGCAGGTTGAACGCTGATCGGTACGCTCACCCATTGATTTTCCGTGGCACCGTGGGGTCAAACTTGGGCGCCGAGCAACACCGAGGTACGAGAGGAGCCATGTTTCTGATCGAAGAGCCGAGTTCTTCAGATATTCAACGCTTTCGCCGGGATGGCTTCCTCGTCGTCGAACGACTCATCTAACCCGAGGCTGCTGCCCACCTGGCCACGCGATTTGGGCCGCTCTTCCGTGGCGAGTTCGAGACTGGCCTTTGCCCCGACGAGTGGAACTGGCGCGAAGGGAGGGACGCCGCGGACCTCACACGCCAGATCTGCAACGCGTGGAAGTCGGACCGCCATGTGGCGCGCACGGTCCTTCATCCCCGCG
The DNA here is from genome assembly GCA_965261585.1 of Alphaproteobacteria bacterium. Lineage (GTDB taxonomy): Bacteria > Pseudomonadota > Alphaproteobacteria > UBA6615 > UBA6615 > CBDHDN01. The sequence goes on along the minus strand of CBDHDN010000043.1, from coordinate 109,410 downwards.
TCGGCCTCTGGTGTGCGCGGCTCAGTGGCTGGCCGGGCGCGCGGATCAACCAGGACAACGTTCTGTGCCCATGATTGACATCGTCGGGGTTTGCCGATATCAACTACGAATGAACGGCCAAGACCTCTACCGCGAGATCGGGCGTCGAATCAGAAGGCTCCGCAAGGCTGCCGGGCAGACGCAGGAACAGCTTGCCACCCAGGTAGGTGTGTCCCGAGCCTCCATTGCGAACATTGAAGCCGGCCGACAAAACTTCTTGCTCCACTACATCTACGCGATCGCTGAGGCCCTCGACCTGGGCACACCCGTTTCACTCTTGCCTGGATCACACGAAGGTGTAACACCTGCCATCGACACGGCAGAGGTGCCGCTTCCTCAAGAAGGCCTTACAGACAAACAGCGGGAAGAGGTAATTCGGCTAATGGGTGGCAGCGGCCGCCAGCATGGAACCAACGCTCCTGGAGAGCAATCATGAAGCCTTCGAGGAGAAAGATAATCCGCGGGCACGCCGCGACACTTTTGGAACAACACAAGGTTGCTACACCGCCGGTGCCGGTTACACGCATCGCCAAAGCACTAGGTATCCAACTACGGTTCTCTCCCCTTGACGTCGAGCTTTCGGGAATGATCTACATGCGGGAGACGGTTCCGATTGTCGGCGTAAACTCCCTACATCATCCAAGTCGTCAGCGATTCACCCTCGCTCACGAATGCGGGCACTTCCTTCTCCATAAGGAATTAATTTCCAAAGAAGTGCACGTGGACAAAGCCTTCCCAATGTTGATGCGTGATTCCTTATCTGCGATGGGCGTCGACGAGACCGAGATGGAAGCCAATCTATTTGCAGCAGAACTGCTCATGCCCACCGACCTTATCCTCGAGGCGCTCGAGGGCGAGCTGGTTGATATAGACGAAGAAGCCACCGTTAACGCTTTGGCGAAACGCTTCAAGGTAAGCCAAGCGGCTATGCGATTTCGCCTGGGTAACGTTTTTGCTTGGGAATAACTTGGAGCATTGGTGATGGGATTTGTCTTCTACGATACCGAAACAACAGGGACAGACACCTACTTCGATCAAATCCTTCAATTCGCAGCAATCAAGACCGATCATGAACTTCGTGAACTTGATCGCTTCGAGATCCGTTCTCGCCTGTTGTCTTATGTTGTTCCTTCGCCAGGAGCAATGCTGGTTACTGGTGTCGGACCTTCTCAATTTACCAACCCAGAGTTGCCCAGCCATTACCAGATGGTCCGCGCGATAAAGGCCAAGCTGGATGAGTGGACACCTTCCGTTTTTATTGGCCACAACTCGCTGTCGTTCGATGAACACCTATTAAGACAGGCGTTCTACAAAACACTGCACGCGCCGTATCTGACCAATACCAACAGCAATTTTCGGTCAGACAGTCTGCGCATGTTCCAGTCTTTACATTTGTATGCTCCAGGCATCGTGACAGTGCCAATAAGCCACAATCACAAACCAACCTTTAAACTCGATCTTCTAGCCCCAGCCAACGGCTCCAATCACTCCTCTGCCCATGATGCAATGGGCGATGTCGAGGCAACTGTCTATCTTTGCCGCATGCTCGCAGATCGTGCAGATACCTTTTGGTCTAATTTCGTTCGATTCGCACAAAGATCAGCAGTTCTGGACTTTGTACAGGAAGATGATTTCTATTGCTTTACCGAGATCTTCTATGGAAAAACCTATTCGTGGATCGTTTGCAGAATAGGAGAAAATCCGGACAATGCAACTGAGCAGCTCGTATTCAACCTTGCCATAGATCCGGGCGAACTGGTACTACTCGATCACGAGGGTCTCACCGCTCGCCTTTTGGAGCGGCCTAAGCCGGTGCGCTCCCTCCGTGCCAATGCTTCACCAGCGCTACTGGCCTATGAGGATACACCGTCGCATCTACGTACCGCCATGCCCAGCGAACATGTGCTCAGAGACCGTTCAGCCCAAATTAGAGGTGATGAGCAATTTGCGCAACGATTGACGGTCGCGTTTTTATCGACCCGCCCGGAGCACACAGCGTCCATTCACGTTGAAGAGCAAATTTACGACTCATTTACTAGTGCTGAAGATCAGTCACTTATGGACCACTTCCATACATTGGACTGGATTGACCGGCCTTCTGTACTGGATTCCCTAACCGACAAAAGGGCAGAAAAACTCGCAAAAAGACTTCTTTACGAAGAAGCTCCCTCCGCCCTTCTCTCCGCTGTACGCGGGAAAGTCGACGTCGCTATTGCGCGGCGCCTCATGGGAGAAGACGGCCCGGTGCCTTGGCTGACCTTGCCGAAGGCCCTCACCGACACAAACGATATGCTTGCCGTCGCTTCCGGCGAAGATGCCAAATTGCTTGCTGAACTACAAAATTATCTCGTGGACCGATCTGATGAGGCCAGCGCAAAAATTACCTGATCCTATCACCACATCCGATGCTTCCCGATTTTCCTGAGTTGCCATGTGCCGCTCTTAGCACGACGCCTTCTTGGTTCTCTCCATACCGACCGGGACCAAGATGACAGAGGAGCAGGACCGCTGGTTCTGTACCAAACTCAAAGGCCAATCCAAGAACTTGCTTGTCTCTTACGCAACCGCGCTTCCTCCCAAGCGTGCCATATCCCTGCATAGCAACCCATTGTTCCTGCCTGATTTGCCATCTCGCCGGTAGCGGTGTCGGCAATCGCCCGTCAACCCCTTGAGCGTGCTTGGTTTCCCCCGCCATCGCGACCGGACATCCAGGATCGCCGTCATCGCACCGAAACCGCCTGGATTCAACATCCCGGACGTCCCTGGCCTCGCTTGTCCCTGATCCTTGGCCAGGCCCGTTTCACGACGCGTTGCCGTCATTCACGGCATCCTTGAGCGCCTTGCCCGGCTTGAACGCCGGCGCGGTCGAGGCCGGTATCGACAGGCTCTCGCCGGTCTGCGGGTTGCGCCCGGTACGAGCCGGACGGTTTCTTGTTCCGAAGGTTCCGAATCCCGCGATCCTCACTTCCTCGCCATTTGCCAGGGTCTCGCCCACCGCCTCGAACACAGCCTACACCGCGTTTCCGGCCGCCGACTGGCTCGAGCCGATCCGGTCTGCCACACGACCGGCGATGTCCGACTTCTTCAAGCGGTCACTCTTCAAAGATACGTCCTGCGCACCCGCCGCTTAGTCGTTCGATCGACCGACCGCTAGCGCGCCTTTCACAGGTAGCACGAAACACTGGCTGTATCGATCCGGTCCGGGATCGGCACACCTGGCCCTTCCCTTGCCGGCCAGCGCTCCCGGTTCATCGGTCGCCGCGTGTCCGCAGCCAGCCTTCAGGAGGTCGGGTCAGGCGTGGTCCGGGCGAATCCGAGGGCCGGAGAACGGTCGTCCTGCGCCACCGCCCGGGAGACAGCCCCCATGACCACCAACATTACAGAAGACCACCGACGCGCGTTCGAGGCCCTGACCGGCGGCGAGGCCGGGAATTTCTGCCTCTTTAGCTGCTTCCTTTCGGGCCGGCCCATGGCCGCGATCGCCGCCGTGACCGTCTGCCCGCCCAGGGGGGAGGGCAGCGAACCCGAATACGTCATTTCTCCGCTCTTCGTTTCGATAACCGACGACATGGTCCTGACCGACCATGACGGTCGCCCGGCATGAACGCGCACGCCCGCCGCCGCGGGAATGCCGTCCTCCGAGTCCTCCTACCGCCCGAATGCCGGAAGATGATTCGGCGGGGCGCCCTGGTGTCGATCTCGACCTCGGGAGGCAAGGATTCGCGGGCCATGACGATCCTGCTCGCGCGCATCGTCCCGCAGGATCAGATCGTGGCGGTACACGCGCCCCTTGGCGAGGTCGAGTGGCCCGGCACGGTCGAGCATATCGAGGTGACTCTCCCCAAGGACGTACCGCTGATCCTGGCGCCCGTCGCTTCCGGCAAGACCCGGCTCGAACGCGTCGAAGAACGCCGCATGTGGCCCTCGAATTCCATCCGGTGGTGTACGTCGGATTTCAAGACCGGTCCCATCGAACGCGAGCTGCGCCGCTATCTCAAGGCCAATCCCCGGTTCGGCGGCCGCGTTGTGAACGCAATGGGCATGCGCGCCGACGAGAGCGCCGCGCGCGCGCGGAAAGTTCCGTGGCGGCGCAACGACCGCATGAGCGTTGCCGGTCGCGAGGTCTTCGACTGGCTGTCTGGCGCGAGCTGCCCCATCCCCGGGCGGTCATCGACGATCCCGAAAACGCCGCGGTGCCGGCGAACGCCAGCGCGCTGATCGCCCTCTGCGGCTCGCTCTACCGCATGGCCGACGACATCAATCTCGGCGCCATCGTCACCTACGCCACGCGCCTGCGCCGCGAGATCGGCGAGTTCCTGGTCGGTTCCTGCATCCGCCGCGACCCGGACCTGCAGCGCTCGCCCGCCTTCATCCGCTGGGCCGCCGCCCGCACCCGGTGACACCGCCATTTTGGGAGATCGACACCATGGACCTCACCCACGACGCCATGCTGGTCAGCCTGCGCATCAGCGCCTGGTCGGGCCGGCTCTACGACCGCAAGGCGAGCAACCATGTCGCCGTCCATCACGAGGCCTCCGCCAGCGCCGGGCGCTACAACAAGTGCCTCCTGCCCAAGGCCGCCTTCGCCGCGCTCACCGCCACCATGAGCAAGGCACATAGTTCGCATTACGAGCAGACGCTTCCGTGGGACGATCAGGGAAGCCGCCTGCTGACCGTCGCCAACTACGAGCACTACATGGAACTTCTGGACGGGCTCCGGGAGCGCATGGTGCGCGAACGCGCCCGCTTCATCGAGGACTACGAGGACAACATCGACCAGGCCCGGCTCGATCTCGGCAAGCTCTTCCGCATCGAGGACTATCCGTCCAGGGAAGCGCTGCATGGCAAGTTCGGGATCCGCTACCGCATCACCCCGGTGCCGGACTCCGACCACTTCATGGCGAAGCTCGCCTCCGATGACACCGACCGGGTCAAGCGCGACATCGAGCACCAGATCGAGGAACGCCTGCACGATGCCGTCGGCGACCTGTACCGGCGTCTCGGCGAGGCCATCGAGCGGGTCGGCCAGCGGCTGAGCGAGGACGACGAAGGCAAGCCGCTGGTATTCCGCGATTCGATGATCGAGAACATCCGGGGCCTGGTCGACGTGGTGCCGCGTCTCAACATCTTCGGCGACGACACCCTTGCGCGCCTCTGCGAGCAGGTGAAGGAGAAGATCGCCGGCGTCGAGCCGGATTCCCTCCGCCCGTCGCGGACTTTCGACCCCGCCGCCCGCGCCCGCGTGAAGCACGATGCCGACGCGCTGATGGAGCAGTTCGCGGGATATTTCGGGTCCTCCGCCGACCCCGCGGTCGAGCCCGATCGGAAGGCTGCGTGATGGCCGCCCGCGTCACCAGCGAATCCGCGCGGCGCGTCAGCGGTTGCGTCACCGCATTGCTGCGCGAACAGTCATTCTTCGGCAGCCTCGCCTTGAGGCTGCCGATCCGCGCCGATGCGAGCCGCGATACTGTCGCCAGCGACGGGCGGGAGATCCGCTATTCGCCCCGGTGGATCGCCGACACCGATGCCCATGTCATCGAGACCGCCATGGCAAGGATCGTCCTGGCGTGCGCACTGAAGCACCACACGCGCCGGGGCGAGCGCGATCCGGAGCGCTGGCAGCGTGCTTCCCAGCTGGTGACCCACGGTTTGCTGAGGGACGCCGGTTTCACCCTGCCGCCGGACGCCGAGGCCTGGGACGGCATCAGCGTCGAGCAGGCCTATGACCGCCTGCCGGAGCCGGACCCCGACGACGGTGACGGCGACAACGATGCGCCATTCGGCGGTGGGGCAGACGGTGCCGATTCTGCCGGCACACCACCATCCCCGGACTCCGGCGGTGACGATGATTCAGGCGGGGCCGACAACGGCGCCGGCGATGACGATCCGCAGGACGGCGACGGCCAGGAGACGGGCGCCGACGTGCCGCCGAGCTGCGATCCTGCCGGCACCGGCGAGGTCATGGACGCGCCCGCCGCCGGCGGGGAGAACGGGGCCGACCCATCCCCGGCCGATATCGCCGCCGAAGAGCAGGCCTGGGACGAGGCCATGCACCAGGCTGCCAGCCTCGCCAAGGCCCAGGGCAGGTTGCCGGGCGCCGTCGAAGAGACGGTCCGCGGTGCGCATGGGAGCACCGTCGACTGGCGGACGCTCCTTCGCCGCCACATGACGGACGCCTCGAAGAGCGACTATTCCTGGAGCTTGCCCAACCGGCGCTTCATCGACTCGGGCCTCTACCTGCCGTCGATCCGTTCCGAGGGCATCGACACGATCGCCGTCATCGTCGACACCTCCGGCTCGCTGCCGGCCGGGACGCTGGCGGAGTTCTGGGCCGAGGTGCGGGAAGTCGCGAGCGAGCTCCAGCCGGAGCGCGTCATCCTTCTGCAGGTCGACGCCGCGGTGCAGGACGCCGCCGAATACGCCGCCTCGGACCTGCCCGACGAGATCGCGATCAGGGGAAGGGGCGGGACCGACTACCGGCCGGGCTTCGCCTGGCTCGAAGAGCACGACATCCAGCCCGGCGTCTGCCTCTACCTCACCGACATGCTGTGTTCGAGCTACCCGGAGGACGAGCCAAGCTTCCCTGTCTTCTGGGCAAATTATGCCCAACCGCCCGGCGACTGGAACCGCGAACCCTGGGGCGAGCGCATCGACATCGGAACCTCTTCGGGGGCTGCGCCGTGAGCCGGGCGATATACGGCGCCCCGGCCGAGGCGCTCAGGCAGGCACTCGACGCCCTGGCCCGGCTCGCCTTCTGGATATCGTGGACCGCCGACCCCGATCTGCGTCCCGATATCCCGGTGAGCACCCGCAACATGCGCGAGGCGGCGGCCGCGCTCCGCAAGGCCGCGGACGTTCTCGATCTGGCCGCCGACCGGGCCGCCGACCATGCCGAAGCCCCGGACGAGGCATCCGGCCCGGGCAACTCCTCCCACCCCCGGGCGCTCCCCCGCTGACCCCTCCGGGGACGGCCGCCGCCGTTCCGCCATCGCCGCCCATGCCCCGCACGTGCCCCGCCAGGAGCCGGAGCCGGGCCGGGTCCGGGCGGGGCGCGGGACGGCCGGAGAGAGCCGCCTCCGCCGCACCCGTTCTATCCTTTTCATCACGATATCGAGGGAGATTCGCATGAATCACATCGCCCCCCTGCACGAACCGCTCATCCGGGAGGTTCCGCTGAGCCGCCTGGCGCTTGCGCCCGAGAACGTGCGCAAGACGCCGGCCGATCCGGTCGCCGAGGCCGAGATGAAGGCCTCCATCGCCACCCATGGCCTGCTGGAGAACCTGATCGTTCGCATGGACGGACCGGCCGATGCCGGCGCCTATGCCGTGATCGCCGGCGGCCGCCGGCTCGCGGCCATGAAGGCGCTCGCCGAGGACGGCACGATCGACGCCGACCACCCGGTGCCCTGCCTGGTCGCCGCCGATCCGGATATGGCGGGCGAGCTGTCGCTGGCGGAGAACATCGTCCGCATCGCCATGCATCCCGCCGACCAGGTGATCGCGTTCACGAAGCTGGCCGATGCCGGCCTGTCGGTGGGTTCCATCGCGGCGCGTTTCGGCACGGCCGAACGCCTGGTCGAACAGCGCCTGCGTCTCGGTAGCGTCGCGCCGGACCTGCTCGACGCCTACCGCGCCGACGAGATCGACCTCGAAGTGCTGAAGGCCTTCTCCGTCACGCCCGACCATGCCCGCCAGATGGCCGCCTGGGAACAGGTCGCGGGGCAGGGCTACCGGCCCTCCGCGCGGCAGGTGAAGCGGCTGCTCACCGAGGAACGGATCCCGGGAACCTCGGCGGTCGCGCGCTTCATCGGCGTCGAGCCCTATGAGGCCGCCGGCGGCAAGGTGCTGCGCGATCTCTTCTCGAACGACGACGACAGCGCCGCCTGGTTCGACGACCCGGCGCTTCTGAACAGCCTCGCCATGGAGAATCTCCGGGTCTTCAAGGACGAGCTCGAGACCCGCTGGAAGTGGGCCACGGCCATGGTCGAGGTCGACTGGAACACCACCGCCCGCTACGGGCGCATCTATCCCCAGCCGGCCGAGCGCACGCCGGAGGAGCAGGCCGAGATCGGGAAGCTGGAGGCACGCCAGGGCGTCCTCGCGGAGCTCGACGACGATGCCTGGACCGAGGAGCTGGTCCGCGAGGCCGAGACCATCGAGGAACGCCTCGACGAGATCGAGGGCGGGATCGAGGCCCGCGCCGTCTACAGGCGCGAGGATTTCGGGATCGCCGGCTGCATCGCCACCATCGGACGCGACGGTACGCTCCAGGTCATCCATGGCCTGGTCCGGCCCGAGGACATGCCGAAGGAACCGGAAGCCGCCGGAAACACCGGTGCCAGATCTGGTGACGGCAATGACGGCGACGGCCATACCGCCGAAGCCGGGACCGGAACCGATGCCGGCCGCATCTCCGTCCCGGCAATGTCCGGGCCCATGAACCTGCCGAAGGACCGCGAGGCCGAGGCGCGCAAGGAAGCGGGTGTCGGCATCGGCCTTGCCGACGATCTGCGGTCGGTCCGGACGGCGCTCGTCAAGGCGAAGCTCGCCGGGGACTTCGAGGCCGCCTTCGACCTCATGCCGTTCCAGCTCGGCCGGTCCGTCTTCACCGACGGTTACAGGGCGCACGCGCTCGACATCGCGGTCCGCGAGACCGCCGATCGGCCGACCATGCGCATGAACGACGCCGACTTCGCCGCCTGGAGCCCGGGCGAGGCGATGCTCGAGGACCGCTCCGGTCTCAGCTTCGACTGGCTGGAGATCGAGGACGACAGCGAGTCCTTCGCGGCGCTGCGCGCGCTTTCGCAGGCCGAGAAGCAGGCGCTGTTCGCCGCCTGCGTCGCGCGCACGCTGAAGGGGCAGCTCGCCTTCGAGCCCTTGGCACGCCCGGAACTGGAGGTCACGGTCGCCCGGCTCGATATCGACTTCGCCAGCCATGTGCGCCCCACGGCGGACATGCTGTGGTCGCGGATCAACAAGGGCCGGATTCTCGACATCGCCCGCTCGGTGCTGAGCCCGGCCTGGGCGTCCGCGCGGTCCAAGAACAAGAAGCCCGACCTCGCGAAGGCGATGGAGGAGGCCTTCGCGGCCGGCGATCCGCCGCTCGGGCTGCATGCCGACGACCATGCGGCGGCGCTCGCCTGGCTGCCGCCGGGATTCGCGGCGTTCGATACCGGCCGCGTGGAGGACGAGCCGGAAGACGCCGCGGCGGCGGAACCGGCGGCGGAGGCATCCGGTCCCGACCCGGAACCCGTTGCCGGCCCCGCCGCCGATGCGGAGAGCCCGGAGACGCCCGCCGATCCGCCGCGCACGAACTCCGTGGTCGAGAGCATCGAGGCACCGGCAGTCGCCGAACGCCGGGCCGCCGAACGTGCCACCGGCAACGGCAATGGCAGCGGCAACGATCATGCCACGCCGGCTGCTCCGGAGACCGATTCCGCCGCCGGCGACCACGGGAGCGATGCCAGGGTGGACGGTCCCGAGTCCGGAGCCGCCGAACCGGCCAAGCCGGCGGATGTCGCCGCCCGCCATCCCGGACCGGTGAACGGCCACGATGCCGGCGACGGGCTCGACATTCCCGAGTTCCTGCGCCGCGTACCCGGGCATTCCGCCGTCAACTGACCGCACGCCACGGTCCGTCATGCGCCCCGCCGGACCGCCGTCCGGCGGGGCGTTTCCGTTTCCGCACCCTTCGGGGAGCTCCCTGCATGAACCAGATTGCCAGAACGCCGCCGGCGAAGATCCGCGCCCGCATCCACGACAACGCGTTGAAGCGCGTCACGAGGATTTACGCATCGACGCTCGCCGACGTGCTGACCGAGACGTTGCAGAATTCACGCCGCGGCGGCGCCACCGGGGTCCGCATCTCCGTCGGCACGCTTTCCGACCAGCCTGGCGGCGAAACGCGTTTCACCGTCACCATCGCCGACGACGGAACCGGCATCGCCGATCCCGCCGTCCTGCTGAGCTTCGGCGAGAATGGCTGGTCCGACGACCTCGTCCGCCGCGAGGACGCCGCCGGCTTCGGTTTCGCGAGCCTGTCGCGCCGCGGCTGCACGGCCGCCTCGCGGCCGCGTTCGCCGGACGGCCATACCTTGCCCGGCTGGCGGGTCGATCTCGCCCCGGAACATTTCCTGGGTGAGGCGGAGGCCGAGGTTCACGCCGATGACAGCGCGCCGTTCCCGCACGGGACGTCGATATCGTTCGAAGCCACCGAATCCGCCGGCGAGATCCGCAATGCAGCCGTGAACGCGGCACGCCACTATCCGTTGCACCTCCGCGACGTTGCTCCCGAGCTTCTCGAAGGCCTTGCCGATCTCGCCCTTGAGGCTCGCCTCGACGGCTTCCTTCAGGGCCGGATCGCGCTGGCCATGATCTCGTCCATCACCGCGGTCTTCATCCCGGCGGCCTGGAGCTGGGCGAATGGCTTGCCGGCATCCACGGCATCGAGCTGCTTGGCATCGCCGACCAGCACCACGCGGGGGATGCGGAGCTCGTTCGCGATCCGGAGCAGGTCGCGCGCCTGCACGGTCGAAGCGAGCGAGCCCTCGTCGACCACCAGGATGGTCTTCGCGAAGGCGGCGCGCATCTCCTTCGCGCCCTTCGTCGTCAGCCTGCCCTCGGCGACGCCGGCGTTGCGGGCGAGGAAGCGCTGCAGGGTTTCGCTTTCGATGCCGGCCTCGGACGCCAGGGTCTGCACCGCCGAGGCCGAGGGCGCGAGGCCGATCATGCGGTAGCCCTTCTTCTCCGCGAGCACCCGCGCCCGGTCGAGCATGGTGGTCTTGCCGCTGCCGGCATAGCCCTGCACGCCCACCACCCGGTCCTCTGCCGACAGGATCAGCTTCACGGCGTCCTTCTGACCGGCCGTGAGCGGGCCCTTGTTGAGGTATCCCTGCACTTGCCAGCTTCGCATCGGCGCGGCCCCGCGGCCCTGGCCGGCGCGCATCGAGGCCACCGTCTCGCGTTCCTCGGCGACGGTCTTCGCAGTCGCGAACGAATCCTCGGCGCCGGGCATGTCCACGGGGTGTAGGGTTCCGGCCTTCTCCAGCGCCGCGACCTCGCGCTCGACCTCCTCGATGGCGATCGTGCCCGGTACATGGGCCAGCGCCGCGGCGAAGAGATCGGCGCGGGAGAAGACGGCCTCGCGCTCCGAGAGATGCGCCATCGCCCAGGCGACCGCTTCCGCCCCGATCTCGGCGCGCCGGGTCGAGAACGCTTCGATCGTGTCGCGCGAGACGCCCGCGATCTCGAAGCGCCCGTCGGCATGGGTCTTCTCGATGCCGTAGCCGAGCCTCGCAAGACCGCCGGCAAGGTCGTTGCGGTAGAGCATGCCGATCAGCTTCTGGCGCGCGTAGAGCCCCTCGTTGGCCATCGAACGCCACCTTCCGTCCTCGCCCTGCACCATGTTGGCGAGCACCGCATGGCTATGAAGCTGCGGGTCGAGATTGCGCGAGGTGTCGTGGCGGAAGGTGGCGGCGACGATTTTCTGTCCGCCGACGCGCCCCATCTGCCCGGTCTCCGGATCCTTCATCCTTGTCTCGGCGGCGTTCTTCTCGATCCAGGCCAGCGTCGCCGCTACGGCGCGGTCGTGGGCCTCGACAATGCGGTCGTCGCCGCCCACCAGCGCGGCTATGGAGACGGATTTCGGAGCGGAGAAGGTGAGATCACGGCCGGGACGGTGGAGGATTTCGTCGTCCTTGCCGCGGCGGCCGAGCCGGGTGTCCGAGCCGTCCGGTACCTTGCCTTCGAGGATCGCCTTGAAGGTTTCGGGATCGACCGGACCCTTCAGCCCGAGTTCCCCGGCCCCCTTGCCGGCCCAGGCGCTCGCCGCGCTGTGCTCGGGATCGTCCTTCGCATAGTAGCCGTCGCGCTCGTAATAGCTCGCGCCCTGGGCGGCCGAGGCGAGCGCGCCGATCGAGAGCATGTCAGATCCACTCGGGGGTCCGTCCGGCGCCCGGATCCGCCGTGTCGCCAACGCCTGTTGCCGCACCGCCGGCCGGTAGGTCTTCCGGATCCGGGCCGGGCCCGGACCTTGCCGGGGCCGCCGGCCCATCGTCCGAAGGCGGCGCAGCCCCGGTCGCCTTCGCTGCCGGTCCCGCCGGCGCGCGCGCCGCTTCGCCGTCTCGCGGCCCATTCGGGCGCGGCTGAAGCTCCAGCTCGCCCTGCAGCGGCGGCAGATCGACCGTCGCGCCGTCGGTTTCCGCCGCTTCTACGGCTGCATTCGCGGCGCTGTCGGGCTCGCCGACGGCCGCCGGATCGCCGCCGTTCCGGTTCGGGACATCGTCCGACCGGACGCGGGGTTCCGCGCCTTCCGCTTCGCGCGGCACGAACCGCTCGGCGGCGGCGGGCCGGGCGACGTATTTCAGCCGGATCGAGGCGACCGGGAAGGGGCCGGGGAACTTCAGATAGCCGTGCAGGTTCTCGAGCCGCATGATCTCGGACGGCAGCGCCAGTGAGCGCAACTCGCGGCGCGGCGTGAGAGACACGCCGTCGCGGATGGTGTTGGCGCCGTAGGAATACCCCTCGGCGACCTCCTCGACCTCGCTGCGCCCGAGGCTGTCGGCCGACCACTGCGCCGTGTCCCGGTCGGGTGCGGCCAGCACCACGCGCGTGCCGCAGAGGCCGGAGATGGTCTCGGCTCCGTTCCGCCCGTAGAGATCGCGCAAGGCCGACGCCACCTGGACCCCGAGCACGAAACAGCCGCCGAACTGGCGGGATTCGGCGAGGCCGGGCTGCAATGACGGCACCTGGTGGAGCGTCGGCAGCTCGTCGAGGATGACCCAGATGCGCCGGCCGTCGTCCTGGGCGAGCGTCAGCATCGCGTTGACCGCGATCTCGAGCCAGGTCGAGATCAGGCCGCGCAGGCTCGCATGCTGGTCGCCGCGTGAGGTCAGGAACAGGAAGCCGTCATTGTTCTCGTCCGATATCCATTCCCGGATCGAGAACGGCTTGCCGGTATCGGGCAGGAACTCCAGGGCGGAGAGGTGGGCAGTGAGCATGGCGCGCACGCTGAGCGCCGTCCTCGGGTTCTCGGGATCGACGATGGACTGCGCCACCGTGCCTTCCATGGCCTCGGCGAGCGCCGTGAGGTCGGTCTTCAGCAGATGGTCGACCAGGACCTTGTTCTCGGTGACGCCCTTTTTCCAGAACACGCCGGCGCCGTTAGAGAAGAGCTGGCGCGCCGCGGTCACCCAGAAGGGATCGACCGTGTCCTTCTGCTGCGGGATCAGCGCCGCCGCCATCATGTCGAAGTCGCGCGGGTTGCGCGCTTCGAGGAAGGGCGACCAGAGCGGGGCGCGCGCGTCCAGCGGGTTCATCAGCACGTCGCGCTCCGCGTCGAAGAAGGCGCGGGTGTAGCTCCCCATCTTGTCGTAGATGACGCAGCGCTCGCCCCGGGCCCGGATCTGCGAGACGAGATCGGCGATCAGCACGGTCTTGCCCGATCCGGTGGTGCCCGAGACGATGGTGTGCTGGGTCTCGGTGCGCTCCGGATACGGGATGCCGGCAATGCTGTAGGGGCGGAGGCGCGCAGCACCCGGCATCTTGTCCAGGACGCGGAGATGGGCGGGCCGCATCCGGCGGCGCAATTCTCCCGCGGTCACCAGCTCGGCGCCCCGGATGCGTTTGCGACGCGAGAGCTGCACGCCCCGGTACCAGAACCAGGCGAGGAACAGGGCGATGACGCCGGCGCCGACCTTCGCGCCGAGCCAGGCGCTCCGGAACATCTCCGCCTTGATGCGCTCGCGCGCCCGCCAGGCCAGGCGGGACGCCACGATATCGCGGAGTTTCATCACCCCGGTGGTGCCGTCGGCGAAGCGGATCTCCTGGCCCGAATCGGGCGCGTAGCCGACCGTGAGCTTGAACTCGGCGAGCGTGAACATACCGGCGGCGTACCACTCCGCGCCTGTGGTGCGGTTCCAGAGGTTCCAGGCCGGCACGGCGACCGTCATGAAGGCGGCGAACAGCATCGCGGCCTGGAACATCTGGCCCCACATGCGGATCGAGTGGAAGACGGTCTGGCCGCCCCGGAGCGTGCTGCCGCCGAAGCCGCGCATCAGGGGTGCCCCGACATTGCGGGCCATGCCGCCGCGAGGTGGAGGCCGGCAGGGGCCGGGGCGAAGCAGACCGGACCGGAGGAAGGCACCGGGCCCGGCGCGGGCTGCGGGGATTCCCTTTCCCAGCTTCGCCGGCATGATCGGAGGCCAAGGACATGACGCGAACATTTGACGGTCCGGGCATTGACCCGGCGACGCCGCACAGGACCCGCCGCAGCACATGGGGCGAGCGCGCCATCGTGCTCGGGGGCCTCGCCCTCGCGGCGCTGCATACGGCGGTTTCGACCGCCCTCGACGCTGGCATGGAGACTGTCGGTCCGGCGTGGACGATCGCGATCGCCTGGACCGTGCTGTCCTCCCTCGCGCTTGCGCTCCGGCGCGGCCTTCGCAGCCGCGACTGGTCGCCGTTCCGCCGCTACCGGCTCTCCGGCAACGACGATCTGGTGTCTTGGTCTACAAGGACAGGCGCCTACGCCTACCTGCGCGTCGCCGAGGAGCAACAACGCCTGATGCGCGGGGACTGAGTCCAACGGTAATTGCCGGACCGGCGTCATGGCGATGAGTCCCCCCCAGCCCTTCTCGTCCGCGGGCCTGTTTCTTCCCGCACCGCCGGGCGCCGCGTCGGGAACGGCGTTCTTCGCGGTGCCGAACAGCTGCCCCGCGAGCCAGTCGCCGACGACGGGCAGGTCCTCCGTCGCGTGCTGCTCGAAGGGCTTCCCGGTCTCGACCGCGACCCCGGCTCGGCCTTCGCGGGCGACGTCCCGGGTCACCGTTTCCCGGGCCCCGCGAGCGGCGCCCTTCACGATCAGGTCGGTCTCGGTCTCGGCCCGTTCGCGAATCCCCGCGGCGCCGGTCTCGCCCGGACGGGGCGCGCCCGCCGCGGCAGCCCGGTCGCGCACGCCCGCCGACCAGCCGCCATAGGCCGCCGCCGTCTCTCGCCCATAGGCCCCGCGCAGCTTGCCCGCGGCGCCTTCGTATTCCGCCGCCCCGCCGACCGTGGCCGGATCCGGTCCTGCCGGGGCCGGGTATTTTTCCGCAATGAAGCCGGCGGCATATTCCCGGAGCTGCTCGGAGTCCTCCGCCGTCTGCGGCGAGGCGATGCGCATGGCGCCGGCGGCGCCGAGCGCACGCCCGTCCGTGCCCTTCCGTTCCGACAGCCAGGCGAAGAAGGGCTGGCCGAGATCGCGCCCGATCGCCTGGGCGTCCGAGCGCACCTGCGCCGCCTGCTCCGACCAGCTCTCCGACTCCTGGCGCGACAATGACGCGCGCTCCTGGAAGGTCCGCATGCGGGTGAGGTTGGCGGAGAGGCTCTCGTCCATGCTCGCCATCTCGCTGTCGCCGGTCTGGGTGGAATAGCGTTTCGAGGCGTCGGCGACCTGCGACCAGGTCTCCGTCACCCCGTGCTGGCGGTCGTATTCCTTGATGCGGTTCCAGGCGTCGGACTCGATGGTCTGGCCGCGCCACATGACCGAGCCGTCCGCCCCGGCCTTGACGATGAAGTCCCAGCCGCCGCCGACCCGGGCCTGGCCGGTCAGGACCGCCGCCTGGTCCTTGGTGATGCCGCCGATCTCCGCCAGCTTCTCGTGATGCGACTCGAGCGCCTGGGCCTGGCTGCTCTCGCTTTCCGAAACCCCCCTGGCATGCGCCGTGCCGGTGCTCACGTCGTGCGAATAGCGATCGATCATCGCCGTCGCGTCGGTGACGGCGGCGTTGCGTGCCTCGCCCGCCTCCGCCGACCAGTGGCGCGACAGGGTCCTGGCCTCGGCCGCGCGGGTCTCGTGGCTGGTCGCGAGCGACTCCGACAACCGCACGCCGGCGGCGGGGATGCGGCTGGTGGCGGCGCCGGCATCGGCCACCACGGTCCCGTCCCCGGTCACCGTCATCGCCGCGCCCGCCGGGGCGTAGCCGGTATAGCGGTCGGTATCGACATGGGCCGAGGTGCGGATCCGCCGGCCTTCGAGCGTGGCGAACCGGTGGGTGTCGTAGCCGGTGTTGGCGAGCGACAGGTTGCCGGTCGTGCTCTCATGGGCGGCGGACGACGCGGCGTCCTGGCCGACGGCGAGCACCGAGGTCGCGAGCACGGTAGCCTTCGACAATCCATAGGCGAGTGCGGCGGCGAGGAACGGCACCGACATGGAGAGATAGCCCGACATCACCGCGACGTCGGACCCCACCGCCCGGATGCCGGCCTGGGCGACCAGCGAGATGCCGATATCGCCGCCCGGCATCGACGCCGCCGCCGACATTCTTTCCGCGGCTTCCCCCATGCTGATCCGGTGCAGCACCGCGTACAGCGGGCCCCAGGACTGGAGCCAGATCAGCCCGGTGACGTATGAGCGGAAGATCGCCGTCCCCGCCGGGGTCAGCATCAGCAGCACCGCCATCGGGAAGGCGCCGATATAGAGGCATTCGAACACGATCTTGAGCAGCGGCACCCAGGTCTCGGCCTGCCTGCCGATCGCCCTATAGGCCGAGACGGTCTGGGCCTCGGCGCGAGCCTCGGTACAGGCCTGCAAGGCCGCCGCGTTGCCGGCTTCCGCGGCCCATTGCTCGCCGGCGTCGTGGACCGCGTTCAGCACCATCTGCTGGCGCATGATCTCGCCCGCGCTCCGGGATGCGCCGATCAGGAAGTCGTGGGCGGCCGGCAGTGCCGCCAGCAGCTCGGCGCGGGCCAGCGCCTCGGTGCGCGAGCCCGGGAAGATGCGGCGTCCGAAGATCGTGCCGGCGCGGGCGATCTCCGCGTTCCACTGCGCGTTCAATCGGCCCGCGCCGGCCTGGCAGGTGACGATCTCGCGGGCGATCGGCGTCGCCCCGGTGCCGACCGCCGCCTGCCTTGTGGCGAACTCGAACATGCGGGCGGGCGACGCGCCGGCCGACGGCGTGCCCCCGGCGGTGACCAGCCCCCAGATGTCGGTGCTTTCCCTCAGATCGTCGGCCGAGATATGGCCGAGCAGCAGGGCGTGGAACACGCACTGCCGGGCATAGTTCCTGATGTTGCGTGCGAACACCGTGGCGGTGATTTCCAGCCGGGTCGTCGCCGCCGCGAGCCGGGCCCCGAATATGAGCCCGTGGCGCTGGTAGGCGAGATCGTCCGGCAGGGTGAAGGCCTGTTCGGTCAGCCGCGTGAGACCGTCGCCGACCTGGCTGGTTAGCGAGGCGAACAGCGCGAGCCCGATGGGCACGTTGGCGACCACCGCCGGCGCGAGCGCCGGGGCCAGCCGGTCGACCACCCGGACCGTCGCCTTGGGCACGATCATCGCGCCCCAGACGGTCACGAACAGCAGCATCCACTTCGCGTTGTCCTTCCAGCTTCCGCCGAAAGCGGTGCGGAACAGCACCCACCCGAGCCCGCCCACCCCGGCGAGCTGGGCCAGCGTCACATAGGCGCCGCCCGAAGTGATCGCGGCCACGGCGTTCAGCAGGTCGACCAGGTAGGTGCCGCCGCCGAGGGTGAAGAGCTCGTACATTATATGTAGGGGCTCAGCGCGACCCGGCCGCCGCGCCGCCGCGCGAGAAGGCGAGCGCGGCGCGCAGGTCGGCCGAGAGCGCGCCCGCCAGCTCGGTCTCGATCAGGCGCAGTTTTTCCACCACGGCGAGCGCGGTGTTGAAGCGCTCCAGCCCCTCGTTGCGGTGGCGAGCCAGCGCGACCCGGTTGTTGCGCAGCCCCTCGCGCCAGCGCCTCAGCTGGTCGCCGTCGGCGATGTCGAGCGTGCCGGCGCGCTCCTCGACCGTGCGGTGCAGGTCGGTGATCCAGACCTGGAGCACGTCGAGGGCGACCGCCTCGGCGAGCGCGTCCATCTCCTGGTCGACCACCGCGCCCCGGTAGGCGGCGGCGGTGTTGGCGACCCGGTAGACCGGCAATGTGGTGAGGTTGACCAGCCCGAGCGCCCCGGCCGGCGGCGCGGTATCGGCGCGCACGGCGTCGACCAGGTCGCGCAGCAACCCGGCCACCCGGGCCCGGAAGCCCCGGTCGGCCGGGACGTTGACGCGTCCGAGCGTGGGATTGAGGCAGGCGTCATTGGTGTCGCAGCGGTAGACTGGCAGGTCGCCGCCGCCCTCCATGAGGATTTCCGTGACGCGGCGGTCGAGCGCCAGCGGCTCCAGGACGCGGACCCGCGGCCCGGAAGCATCTCCATCGGAAGTCGGCGCGGTGACGATCACCGTGCCCGAGACCGACATGGCGAACTCCGCCAATTGCGTGTCGCCAGACAGGAAGGACGAGGCTCTTACGGCCTTCCAGGCATAGTTGACGTTGACCGGCACCTGGTCCGCCATCGGCCCGGAGGCGCTCGCGAGCGTCGAGTTCCTCTTTCCCTCGGAGCCGCAGCCGTGCTTCGCGGCCGCGTAGTCCGAGAAGATCCCCTGGGAGGTGCCGATCGCGGCGCAAATGGAGGCGGACGCCCGGTCGTTCTTCGACCACACCGCGCCAACCAGTGCCTGGGCGGTCTCGCAGCTGTTCAGGTTGCGGTCGTTGACCCATTGCGCGAGCGCCCGCAGCTTGGCCATGGTCTCGGCGATCACCGGCGAGATGGTCTCCAGCGCCAGCTCGAAGGCGAAGCCGGCGGCGTTCTGGGCGACCGCGCGCCCGAAGGCGATCAGCTGGTCCGAGTCGATGAAGGAGAAGGCCCCCGCAAAGGCGTCGATGCCGCCGCAGCCGGCCCGGAACGACGGCATGTTGACGGTCGCAATCTGCTCGGAGCGCACCGGGGCGCGCAGATAGAGGTTGCCCAGCGTCCAGTGCCCGGACGCTTGGCCCTGGAAGGCCGTCGGGCCGGTGGTGTTGACCGCCGCGCCGCGCCAGAAATTGTTCA
Organism: Alphaproteobacteria bacterium; assembly: GCA_965261585.1. Lineage (GTDB taxonomy): Bacteria > Pseudomonadota > Alphaproteobacteria > UBA6615 > UBA6615 > CBDHDN01. The sequence goes on along the minus strand of CBDHDN010000043.1, from coordinate 90,506 downwards.
TCTCCGACAGCACATCGGCCCGGGCCGGCACGGTCGCCATGACAAGGATGGCGCCGAGCACGAACCCCGCGGCGACGCGGACAGGGACCGGATGCCGCCATTCGCTCCGGCGCATCGTTTCGGCGCACTCCGAAAGCCGGCGATTGAAACGATCAGTAATCATGGCCGGGCTCCAGGGCGGTGAGAGTGAATATCCGCATCGCCATCTGGTCCTCGGCCATGACGCCGAAGCCGACCGGCAGGACACGCCTGGTCCTGGTGTCGAACAGCACCAGGGCGGGCACCGGCGTGCCGGCAAGGCCGAGCTTCCGGGCCCGCCCGTTGTCGGGCACGGCCTCGGGCCAGCCTTCGAGCGGCTCGCCGGAAAGCGACACCGCGAGCACGTCGAGGCGGTGGCGGGTCGCGAAAGCGCGGAGCAGCGGGCCGAACACCTTGCATCCGGCGCAGCCGGCGTGGCCGAGATAGATCAGCCCATAGCGCTCGCCGAGCTTCGCCAGCGCCGCTGCCACCTCGGCCCGGCGCCCGTCCGACCAGAGCCGCTTGGCGAGCGCGCCGACCGGGCGTTTCAGGGTGTAGTCCAGCTCCGGCGTCGCCCAGACCGTGCGCCGGAAAGCGTCCGAGAAGGATGCCGCCCGCTGCAGGGTTTCCTGCTGCAGGCGCAGATAGGCCGTCACCTTTTCCGGGCTCGGATCGAGGATCGCCGACGCCCGCGCTTCCTCCAACTGCCGGCGCATCTCCATGATGCGCTCCGTCGCCGATTGTGTGCTGCTGCCGGAAGGCGGCTCGGGCGCCGGCGGCGTCTGCTGCGTTTCCTCCTGCCGGTCGCAATAGAAGTGCCAGCCGAGAGATGAGTTTGCTCCCTGCGCCCCCCCGCACCAGGACCGCCATTCGGCCGCGTATGCGCCCGCCGTGCCGGACAGCAGTGCGGCGAAGACCAGAAGAACGGCGGATGCTGTCCGGCACGACATCTCACTAGCCCCGGCTGTAGAAGTCGCGGACGCGGGTGCGCATCGCCGCGCCGGTGTCGCCCGAATCCGGCAGCGACACGGACGGCCCCATCGACCCGTCCAGCATGTTCTCGGTGAACTCGGAGAGGTCGAGGCTGTCGAAGTCGATGCTCTCGATCTCGGCGACGCTGAAGCCGCGGCAATCGCCCCAGCCCCTGCCGAGCTGGCCGCGGCCCTGCTCCTGCAGGATGCGCCCGAGCTTGGAGCCGAAGGTGCACCAGACCTTCTCGCGGCGGATGCAGACACCGAAGAAGGTCTTCCTCGCGCAGCGCTTGCCGAGATAGTGGGTGTTGCCGTCATGGCGCTCGCGGGCGAGTTCGCGCTCGGACGCGCTGCATCCCGCGAGCCCTTCGAGCAGGCCGTCGTTGCGGCAGCAGTCGGCGAGCCCGAACAGGCGGATGGTGCAGGCCCGGCGCGTGCCGGTGAAGAAACGCATGTCGTCCCGGTCGAACTTCTCGCCGCCGAGCTCGACCGCCATGTTGAGCCGAGTCGCCGCGTTCGCGAACCCGGTGTTGGACCGCGGTTGCACGGTCTCGCAGCCGGCGCCGACGCAGTACCGCACCGACCCGCAGGATCCGCCGTCCTGGGCGTTCCCCAGATCGGAGCCACACCCGGTGACGCCGCCGGAGGCGAGGCCGTCCGCGCCATGGACAGGGTTCTGCGCGTTCCCGGCGATCGTCTCTCCCCGCACGACGGCGGGATCGCTCGCGGACACGGGCGCGGCCGGGCGCAAGCTCGTCCCCTCGATCACCGCGCGTCCGGCCCGGCCGCCGGGATCGTCCGGATCGGCGAGGCGCGCACGCGCGGCGTCCTGCATGCCCGACGCCGACAGACTGCGCTCCGGCACATCCGTCCCGGCATAGCCTGGCACCGTGCCGGCCTTCGAGGCGTCCCTGGCGATCGCGCCCGCCGCCGCCGTCCCGGCCTGGCCGATCGCGCGGGCCGCCGCGCGCGGATCTCCTGCCCCGGACACCGATCCGGGGTCCGCATGCGCCGCCATGCCGGCCATCGCCCGGAGCGTCAGGCAGCAGACCGCGAACATGGCGAGCCAGGCGAGCAGGTGCACGACCCGCGTGGCGCGGTCGATCCAGACATCCGCCCGGTCGACCGGAAGGACTCTTTCCGCAGTTCCGGTCATCGATCTTCTCCCCTCAGACGCTGCAGATGCCGGCGTGCCACATCGCGGGCCACGCTGCCTTCGGCCGCCACCGTCTCCAGGGCCGCAGCGAGGCCGATGTTTCCCGTCACCCGGTCATGGGCCGGCGCGGGATTCCCGGCACAGCCCGGGTTCGCGCAGGGCGGCACGCCCCCCGGCACGACCACCACGGCGGGCACGCGTGTCACACCGAACAGGCGGAACAGGCGCGGATCGACGGCGACGCCGGCGTCATGGCCGCCGAGCCGCTCGCCGATGCGCTTGACGGTCGCCCGCAGGCTGCTCCCCGCGACGCCGCGCATGACCAGGGGCGCGCCGATCCTTGCCGCATCGCGCGCCCACTGCCGCCAGCTCGCGGCCGGCACCGACAGGCTGGTGAACAGCAGGATTTCAGCCGTGTTCGCCCGCCCCGCCGCGAGGGATGGCGCATGACGTTCGGCCGGAAGCGGCACGGTCTGCCTGGACGACCCCGGAACGGTCTGCCTTGCGGTTTCGCCGGCGCGTTTCAGCGCGCCGTCGATGATCGAACGGGTCCAGTCCCCGAGATCGCCTTCCCCGTTTCCGCCCGCCTTGCGCAGCACTTCGGCTGCAAGATCGCGCGCGGACGCTTCCGGCGACGGCGACCTTTCATGAGGCGCGGTACCGGGGCGTTCCCCCGTTTCCTGCGCCAATGCCGGACGGCAGCACCCCGCGAGACAGAGCGCGGCAGCCAGGACAAGGGCGGTTCGGGAGCTAGGATTCGGGGCCATTTCAGGGTTCTCACAAAAGGCAGCAGTTGCGCTTGCGCCACAGCAGGTAGCCGAAGCTCTCACCCGAGACCGGCAGTTCGCGAAGCGTCTCCCAGAGCACCGAGGAGCGCCCCGTGGGGTTGCAGCCGGTGCGCGGCGTCGTCGCCGGGACCGGCTGGGTGATCTGCCGGCGGTATTGCGATTTCTTCATCACCGGCATCGGGTAGCGCCCGCAGAGTGCCGCGGAACCCGACGTGCCCCACGCCACACCGGCCCGGTGCAATCGGTAGACCAGGCGCTGGGCCGCCAGCAGCGAGGCCTGCACACCGCCGACATGGGCCGCGACATTGCCGGTCAGCGGATACATCCCGCCCTGGCAGCCGGCGCAGCAGAACATCGGGTCGAGCGGCAGGCCGGCCGAGGAAGCCGCGCAGTCGGCGGCGCAGGCCGCCTGGGCCGGCAGGTTCGCGAACCATGCCGCCTCCGGGTTGAGCAGGAACGACAGCTCGTCGTCGAGCCAGGCCGGGTCGAGCTCGGAGGTCCAGGCGATGTCGAGGCTCCCGCCTTCGAGGCAGCCGAGATCGAGCAATGCCCCGATCCAGCTGAGCAGCGGATAGACGTAATAGTGGGCGTGCCAGACCGATCCGGCGGCGCCGTCGCCGCCCGAGGACCCGGTCTTGCCCCTTGCCGCCGGCAGCCCCGGATCGATGGTGAGCCCGCCGAGATTGGGGAAGCACCAGGGTTTGCGGGAGACGTCCATCAGCCGGGCCGGCTCCCAGACCTCGAGCGAGAGGCCGATGCGCGGGATCGGTCGTCCGCAGAAGCAGATCGGCGAGGACGGGTTCGGCGTATCGGGCGCGCCGGCGGCGCTGCCCATCCGGATCGGCCCGATCGAGATCGGGAACAGGCACTCCCAGCACACGTCCGAGATCGGGTTCACGAACCGCCCGGTGCAGGACTCGGCGGACGCCGGGCCGGTCCAGAGCACGACCGCCAGCGCGATCACGAACAGAGGAACGACGCCGCGGTTCATGCGGCGGGTTCCGGCGCACCGCCGCCACCCTCGCGCCGTCCGGACAGGACGTTGACCGTTCCCTGCCACCCCGCGACCACGATCTCGGTGCTCGTCCGGGCCACGCCCTCGCGGTCCTTGTGCTCGCGGGTGGCAAGCCTCCCCTCGACCAGGACGGCGTCGCCCTTCTTCAGCATCTTCTCCACCGCGTCCACCGTCGGCCCGTAGACCGCGATCCGGTGCCATTCGGTGCTCTCGGCCGGCTTGCCTTCCTTGCCCTTCCACTTCTCGCTGGTGGCGAGCGTGAAGGCCGCCGCCTTGCCGCCGTTCTGCAGGTTGCGGATTTCAGGGTCGCGCCCGGCATGGCCCAGCAGGGTCACGCGGTTCATGTTCAGCATCGGTCATTCCTCCTGTTGGGGTTTCGGGCCTGCCCCGGACCCCGGATCGCGTGAGCCTGTCCCGGCCTCCGAGCCGGGAGGGCGGGACAGTTACGGTAGGAATGCGCATTGCTGCGCACCCCCCGCGCAGATCCGGACGTGGTCGTTGAACCATCCGGCTCCTACCTCGGGTGCTTGACGGCGAACCGCTGGTCCGGCCATGGGTGGCGGATGGAGGCGCGTGGCCACAGGATTTCGGTCATGCGCTCCAGTCGCTTCCAACTAAATCGGGCTCGCTGGGACCGGCGGCGTAGCGCCCGCATCCACCGGCGTTGCAGCCTGCGGAGGAACGCACGGATGAACCGGCCTGACCCTGGGACGGCAAAGTAGTTGAGCCAGCCATTGCAGACTCGCCCCAGCCACCTACCAACTTCCCAGATGTCGTGGTGCCAGCGCTTGCGAAGCACCTCGTCGATGCGCGCCAGGGTCCTGTTGACCCGTTTGGCAACCGGTTTGCGACCAAGCCGAAAGCGTCCTCTCAGGGTCGTCGTGCAATAGTGCGTGAGGCCCAGAAAGTCGAAAGTCTCCGGCTTGCCCACCCCGCGCTGGCGCCGGTTCAAATCCGCGAACCGGCCAAACTCCACGAGGCGGGTCTTGTCCTGGTGGAGGCTGAGACCGAACCGGGCCAGCCTCTCCCGAACGTCGCGGAGGTACCGCTCCGCATCCCGCTTGTGTTGGAACCCGACAACGATATCGTCAGCGTAACGGACGATGATCGCTTCGCCATCCGGGACGTTCGGGCGCCATTTCTTGTGGAACCACACGTCGAGCACGTAATGCAGGAACACGTTCGCCAAGACGGGGGAGACTATTGCCCCCTGCGGCGTGCCCATACCCGTATCTGCCCATGACCCACTCTCTATGACGCCGGCGTTCAGCCATTTCCGGATCAGACGGATGACCCGCCTGTCTCCGATGCGGTGCTCTAGGCCCGCATTACCCAGATGATCATGTAATTTGACGACACCGCACCCGGATTCTGCTATAAGAATCATACAGTTGGAGCAGATATGGATCAGCGGATATGGCACACCCGATGGGTGAATCGAAACAGGGGTGCCTTCGGGTCGATTTTGACCGTCGACTCAAGCTTGAGTTCCACGGGTCCAAGGTCACTACTGACGCCGGTTTGCTCGCCTATCGAGAGCTTGATGCCTCCGTTGAACTTACTGAGATGGTTGGCGATGTTCTTGCCGACAGTCGTACCGGCATGAATGGGCGGCATGGCATGGTCGGCCAGTTCCGCCAGTCCGTTTTCGGACGCCTTGGCGGCTACGACGACGTGAACGATGCCGACCGGCTCAGCCTCGACCCGGTCATGCGGTGGATCGTCGGCGGCCATGCCGTCACTAAACAGGCGGCCTCGAGCAGTCAGATGGGGCGCTTCGAGACGGAGGTTCTGGCCACCGAGGAAAACCTCGCCGCGCTTGGTGATCTTTCCGGCCGATGGATCGACCGCGTTCATGACCGTTGCCCGCCGAAGAAGATCATTCTCGACATGGACAGCAGCGTCAGCCCAACCCACGGTGCTCAGGAAGGCTCGACCTACAACGGGCACTTCGGTTGCACCTGCTATCATCCCCTGTTCCTGTTCAACCAGTTCGGCGATTTGGAACGGTGCGCCCTGCGTCCCGGCAACGTTCACAGCGCCGATGGCTGGCGCAAGGTGCTGGAGCCGGTAGTGGCACGCTACAAGGAAAGGGATTTGCGTCGGTATTTCCGGGGCGATGCGGCTTTCGCCTCACCGGACATCTATAAGTTTCTGGAAGACGAGGGCTTCCTGTACGCGATCCGTTTGCCGAAGAACCAAGTTCTTCTGGAAAGCATCTGCCATCTGCTCACGCGACCCGTTGGCCGTCCGCCAAACCATGTGCGGCGCCATTACGCCGGCTTCAGCTATCGGGCCAAAAGCTGGGATAAGGCCCGCCGCGTCGTCGCCAAGGTGGAGTGGCACCCCAGCGAGCTGTTTCCCCGGGTCGGGTTCATCGTCACCAACCTGTCGCGACCGGCCGAGCGGGTGACATTGTTCTACAATCAGCGGGGCAAAGCGGAGCAATGCATCAAGGAAGGCAAGAACGCGATCAAATGGACGAGGCTGTCGTGTCGCAGGTTCCGCGATAACGCCGTCCGGCTGCAGCTTCACGCCCTGGCCTACAATCTCGCCAACTTCATGCGGACGCTGGCTTTGCCGAAGGAGGTTGAGTACTGGTCGCTGACCACGCTGCGGGAGAAGTTGGTAAAGATCGGTGCCAAGGTGGTCAGCCATGGCCGCTACGTCACGTTCCAATTGGCCGAGGTGGCGGTGCCGAGGGAGCTGTTCCGGAAAATCTTGAGCCTGATTGATGATCTGCGACCAAGACCCGCCCCGGCGTAGGCCGGGGAAATCGACGGCGAGGTGAAAACGACAGGAGGGGTGTGTCTGAATGGCGGCAAATCTGGCCAAATGGCCTTCCAACCGAGGGCTGATCTCCAAAATCAGGCCATCGGATGGCTGCAAAGGGAATACAGTTCCCTCGACGGTGGTACGGGGGTATGATCTCCGCAAACCTGGAAGTCATCTGGGTAATGTCGGCTAGGAACGTGATCAACCCATCCCGCGGGATCGTGTCGAAGTACGCCCGGAGGTCTGCATCGACTATCCAGCTGACCTTGCGCCGTTCTATCCCGAAGGCCAGGGCATCGAGCGCATCGTGCGCCCCCCGCCCCGGTCGGAACCCGTAGCTGAAGCCAAGAAACACCACCTCGTAGATCGGTGTCAGGATCACATCCACAACCGCCTTCTGAACGACCTTGTCCTCCAGCGTCGAGCAGGCCCGCGGGCAGGGTCTCGATGCCGCTGCCGGTGAGGGTGAGCCCCGTGATCCCGCTCAGCCCGGCGAAGTCGCCGGCCGCGACCGAGGTCAGCCCGTTGACCGTGAGCGTCCCGGTCAGCGCCGCCAGGTGCTCTTCCGTCACCTGCGAGCAGTCGGACGCCGCCGTCACCGCCGCCACGATGGCATAGCGCACCGGGGGTGTGCGGTCGCAGATGCCGCCGGTCAGCGCATTCCCCGAGGAGTCGACCTTCGCGCCGATGTTCCGCTCGGCGGCAAGGTTCCAGACCGCGGCAATGCCGTCCGAGACCGCCGTTATCGTCCCGCCGTTCAGCCGCAGCGCACTGGAATGAAGCTGGATGCCGTCGTCGTCCTTCAGGCCGGCCGGCACCGTGAAGGAAAAGACCAGCTTCGTCGTCCCGGACCCGCGCACATACGCGGCCTCGTATTCGTTATCGGACTCCTCGGTCGCGCTCCTGACGGCCAGCCCGACCGACGGCGTGCCGCGCACGCTCACCGCCTCGGAATACGTCACCTCGACCTCGACGGTCTCGCCGAGACAGTAGGTGTCCCCGATCCCCGGGTTGGAGATTATGGAAATATCGGTGGTCGCCGGCGTGGTGCGGTCCGCATCCACCACGAACACCTGGGACAGGCCGTAGAGGCGATAATTACCGGTGGTCGTAATGCCCTGTTTCAGCGGCGTGGTCGGGCTGTTGGAGGTTCCGAACGCCGGGGAAAAACCGCCCAAATAATTGAAGGAGTCCGTAGTTCCGTTGTTGTTCGTGCCGGTCCAGACTCTGCTGGTGACAGCGGTGTTGGAGTTCCCGCTTGTAGCGCACCCGGTTCCTTGGACACAAGTTTGTCTCACGCGGCGGGCCTGATTGAGATCGCGGCGTGCCACGCCTGACGAGCTTGAGCGGGGCTCAGGTAGCCGTTCTTTTCGACGATCCACTGGGCATTGTAGAGTTCGACGAAGTCGCGGACGGCGTCCCGCAGCTCCGCGATGTTGCGGTAGATGCGACCATGGATGATCTGTTCCTTCAGCGTGCGATTGAACCGCTCGGCGACGCCGTTGGTCTGGGGCTCGGCGACGAAGGCGTAGGACGGCTGGATGCCCCAGAACTTGATCTGGTTGGTGAAGTGGTCCGACAGATACTGGGAGCCGTGATCCATCCGCAAGGCCAGCCCCCGAGCCGCGCCGGCCGCGGTCGAGCCATACAGCCCGGCAAGCCCCATGGAGATCGGCTGCAGGGCGGCGAAGCGGTCGCCGCGCTTGCAGACATGCCAGCCGACACACTCGGCGTTCCAATGCTCGACGGCGGTGAAGATCCAGCCCCAGCCGTCGTCCACCGTGAACACCCTAACGCCATCGGTGCCCCACATGAGGTTCGGGGCATGAGTGATGATCTCACCGTCATGGGGATTGCCGCCACGGCGGCGGCAGCGATGGGGCGAGAGCAGATTGTTCTCGCGCATCAGGCGGAGCACCCGCTTGCGGGCAACCCGGATGTCGCGACAGACCCGAAGCCGAGCCCAGACCTTGCGGTAGCCCTCGCCCTCCCAGGGCGATGCCTCCAGGTCGGCTTCGATCGCCACCAGCAGCGCCTGGTCCGAGATCGCGGGCTTCGGTCCCCGACGCTTTGCCGGCGGCTGCTCGGCGTGCTGGCCGGAGGTCATGGCGTAGAACGAGGAGCGGGCCATGCCCCAGGCGGCGCAGACCCGCCGCAGGCCGTAGGCCAGACCCGTGCCGGGCGAAGTGGCGGCACTCATCGCCGCGACCTCCGCCGCCCCAAAGGGCCGAAGGTCTCCGTCTTGGCCTCCAGCAGTTCCACCTGCATGGTCAACTCTCCGATCCGCTTCATGGCGCTATCCAGTTCCGCCTGCACCGGATCGCCCTTGCGTTGCTTGAGCGAGGCGTCGATCCCGCCGATCGCTTTCTCACGCCACTGCTCGAGCCGGAAGATCTCTACGCCCAACTGGCGCGACAGAAGTTGCACCGGCTCGTCACGCAAAAGCCGCAGAACGACCTCACGCTTGCGCGCCACCGTCCATCGCTGGCCAAGTCCCAGCGGGCCTGCCGGCAAAGCCTGGCCTGGGGAAAACGTGGACGAGCCAAGCTCGCCCGCATTTACCACAGGCCCATCAACAGCAACTTTCTTCTCAAAATTATCGGTCATGTTCCGGTCCTCCTTGGACACTTCGATTAAGCCAATTCTGTGTCCAAGGAAATCGGGTCCGACTCATGTTGGAGTTCCCGCTCTCGATCCGATCCGCGTTGCTGTCCCAGCTGCCGTCGTACATGTCGCCGTAGTTGTCGGCGACCTTGGTCCCGTTCAGCCAGTAGACCGCCGCATCGGTGTCGCTCGACCGCGAGCAGGTGTTGGCGCGCGCATTCACCGCCTGCGTGCTCCCCAGCACCCGGAACCCCTTGCCGTAGTTCTGGATCGCGGCATGACCGTTCGCCGCCCGGGCCTGCACGAAGCTGTTATAGTGGGCGATGTTCGTCGAGCGGCCGTTGCGCCTGTTCGAGGTGACGAACAGCAGCCGGAACTTCCCGCCGGAAGCCACGCCCGTAGGCTTGAGCGCCCAGTCGGTCGGCACCGTGACTTCCGCCGAGCACGCCGTCGGCGGCGCGGGCAGCGGCTCCGTCGCATCCACCCTGTGCCCCCAGCGCCGCGATCCCGAGCGGTCGTGTCCCCCCGTCCGGCTTGGGTACCTCTACCCGCCGAACCGGTGGCGCCCGGTACGCTCCCCCTCTGTGCAGGCGCCGGTGCAGGTCGAGCAGGCGCTCATCCAGACCCTCGCCGTACATGTCCCACGTAACGCCGTCGACACCGGCTGCTGCGTCCTTCTTCAATGCGAAGTAGGCCGCACCGAGCGCGTCCGGCGTAATGTGGTGGAAGAGCGCAGTGAGACGTTCCTTCGGGTTTCTCTCTGCAGCTTTCCGTATCCGGGCCGCCGCCTGTGGCACGCTCACCCGACACTGGGTTCGGCGCGTGCTTTGGCAATCCGGATTCCCCTTGGTTGAGGCCCTTTCCTCCGGCGACTCCGCAGAAGCTCGCGCTCCCTTGTTCGCCGCCCTCACAGGTCGTACGGCCTCATCCGACTTCTTCAAACCGTTCATCATAGGCTTCGGTTTTCTCCATTCCCTACGCGGCCCCTTTACGACAACCGGGGCAGTTTGAAGACCTCCCAGGGTCCCAACAGAAGGCGTGCGAACGTGCATGGGTTCTCTGACACCGCGGGGCTCGCCGACATCTCACCAAAACGACGCCTGCAATATTGCCTTCGACCGATCTGAAAGCCTCGGCACCCCGGACCATCGCTTTTACGGTGCTCAATAGCCCTGCCCATCCATGCCGCTACCGACGCTTCGCCTGCCCCCTCACGGGAGCCAACGCACGGCTCGCGGAGAAACGTGGTTCGGTTACTCCTTCGTTCCGGGGGACTTGCACCCCCTACCTTCTGCCAGTTCGCCTGGCGCACCAAATCTTAAGTCAAGCCAACTCTGCGACCAGCTCGCGCCATGCCAGTTCGTCCGGCGTCAATTCGCGACGGTTTTCTCCTGTCGTTTTTTCAAGGTGACAGCTTCGGCAAAGCGATTGCAGCCCGTTCATGTCGTAAGGGTCTTGGCCGGGCTCGCGCTGTAGCGGCGTGATGTGATCGCTTTCCAGTTTTCCGACCCGGCCGCACTCGACGCACCTGAAGTTGTCGCGCTTGAACACGGCGCGGCGCACGGCGTCCCAGCGGCGGGCGTGAAGTCGAGCGTGGTGGTGGCTCATGCTATCAATCAATAGTCGGTTGAGCGTACGGACAATCCAGAAATGTTTCTTTTCGGAGTTCTATCTCGGCAGCTTCGGCACCCAAGACGGACTTGAACTCATGTAGATGGTCCGGTGACGGGTTAACTGCGACGATCTTTTTGCCTCGAACCCTGTCTTTAAAGAACTTGCTAGAGTGTTGATCGTAATGAGGGAATGAATAGCCGATAAATACGACCTCATCCGCCTTGTCCATGAGACGGCCGGCGTCCTCCCACAACAATCCCACGTCTTCATCGGATTCAGGAAGGTCTGGATCTCCCGGAAAGATCATGTAGTTTAGATTTGGAAAATTACCGGGATTCGCCAGCGGATCGTCGCAGTTAGACGATAGCCTGCTGTCAGTCCTGATGGGCTGCCAGAAAGGGTAGCTAGTATGTAAACCTTCCTGGAGATATCTGTTCCAGTTGATTGATCCATGAGGCTTGATGACCGGTAAACGCCCTTGCGCGGTCACGTCGTAGTGCCACGGCACTTTCGCCTGATGTAAAAGCCGCTCCGCCTGAAGATCCCAGTTGAACGAGATGATCCCGCGCCGATGCCATGCCGTCAGAAGTTGGCGTGCGAAATTTTTATACGGCGGTTTTACGTCCGTACAGGATTCATGGATTTCCCAAAGTCGGCGAGCTGCGCCGATCCGGAGCACTTCATTCGTTCTGAGGTACGGATCTTCACTCCTGCACTTTGGTTGTTCTGAAAGTTTCAACAAGAGTTCTTCGAACTGTAATTTCTCATTAGCGTCTATCTTCTCGATGCCATCGAAAAATCGGCCCTTTTCGTAGCCGCCGTCCCAGGGCTGCATGAATCCCCAGTAACTGGAATGTTGTTCCCTGCTTAAAAAACAAATCACCTCGTTTTTCATGTGTCGGACCAAAGGATAACCCTGCTCAACCGAAAAACCGGCACCAAGCACAAAAACCGTATTTGGTACTGGACTCATGGTTCGGCCATCTCACTCCGCCGAGCGCATAATCCCCGACTCACGCCGCAATCCCCCGATACCGCCAGCGCGGGCGAGGCAGCCCTTGCGCCAGTACCCTCGCAAGGGCACCAGCCGCCAGCACCCCAGCAGCAGCGACATCATCCCGACTTCTACCATGTCTTCGCTTCGCCAACCTCACGCTGCCTTGATCATCGGAATGCACAACTGCCTGCGAGAACCCTACACGGGCAAGGGCACGACATTCTTCCGCTACGGACAATGGACCATCAGCGACCAGTTTCCTGAATCCAGATATGTCCTCTGTGGCTTCGCTCCACCTTGCCACTCTCGGCACAATCGGCCACCGGCCCGCAATGGCATCCTTCAGAGTCCCCAGGGCGAAGCGGTCGCAGTAGATCGTGTTGGGGATGATACCTATCTGAACGAGATGGTTGATCAAGGTGGCCGGCCTCGATACCCGCAAGCCCTCATCGACGATCAGCACACCGTCATCATGAAGTTTGCGATACAACCCCCTCGGCATGGCGTCCTGTCGCTCGCGCTCGGCAAGGTCAGGTATCCCCGGGCAGACGGCGAAGCACTCCGATCTTCCGTTCGGCCAGATGCACCATGCGGCAGACCATGATCGCTCGGCGCCGAGATCCAGACCTACCAGCGGACGACCTTCCCGTTCTGGTACAGGTCGAGCCTCAACCCGCTTCCATGCGTCGGCCGAGACCAGCATATCTCGGTAGACGTCGACCTGCCGATTGAGGCGGTAAGCCTCGAAGGCCGGGCGCTGACTCTCATCGCGCCGGGCATCGTCGCGTTCACGCAAAATCGTCATCCGCAGGCTCTCGTTGTTCATCACGAGAGGGTTCACCCGGCGGATCGTGTTCCAGTGATCCCAGGGCTCGCCCTCGGGAGCGGTGAGCACGGTTACATGCGTGCCCGGCCCCGACTCGCCATCAAGCAGGGAAGGCCACCATGAACCATCCTCTGCCGGCGCACGGGTGCCGATCATCGCCAGGCGCTGACCAGGGCGTTTGCCGAGGGACTGGCGGAGCGCATCGAACATCAACGCGCCGCCCCGGGCTTCCCACGATCCCGGTTCGTCGGCAAAGATCGTCGAGAACTGCGACAAGCCCATCGCCCGTTTTCCGCTGCTCGACAGCACCCTCAGTTTCGTCCCGCTCGCCTTGTGCGTCACCGCAAGCCGCTGGCCGGAATCCAGCCAACGGTAGTCGTCGAAGACGTCGTCCAGCGCCTCGCGGACGAAGCCGAGGATGATCCGGCTTTGCTCCAGGCTGGCGCTGACCACCAGCGTCTCGATCCCCGGCTGGAACAGCGGAGAGCCTGGACGCAGACCCAGGGCGGCAAGGTGGCCAACGCACCAGCTTTTTGCGGAACCTCTTGGACAACTCATCGCAGATATCTGGATGTCGTCGGCGAAGGTGGCCTTGATCCAGTCGGCGTGAAACGGCAGGACCCTCACCCGCTGCCGGAGGGCCCGGACTATCTGGTCACCGAGGGCCATGACTCATAACTGCATGCATGGATGACCCCCCACCGCGATCACGCGCCCCGCTAGGCGGGGGCGCGGTGCCATCAGCGCATCCGGCGCTCATTTTCTGAGACTATGAAGGAAATGCGTTCGTGAATTCTCTCCATTGTCTGGTCAGCTTCGATCTGCATCGTGGCGATAATTGCGCCATCTCTTGTGGCGACCTCAATCTTGCAAGGCTTCACTCTCGATGCCCATTCCGCCATTTCGATGATTTCCGTTGTTGAATCCTCCCACAAATTTTCGCCCTTGATCGTAAAGACGTATTCCGTCTTCTCATCGCTCATCGCTTGATCCCCTTCGCCTTCTCCATCAGCCGCTGTGCCCGACGCGGGTGAATACCTAGCTGCCGAAGCGTCACTAGCCAATCCCCGTGCTTCATGCGGCGCTTTGTGTCTGCCAACAATCGCCCGAGTCGTTCAACGTCGCCACCATGATCAGCCTCAATGATCTTTGCGACCACCTCAGGGAACGAATGCGCTTCACGCTTCAGGTCGCCGATCAACCGGCTCGCTTCGTCGAAGGTGACGGGCCGTGCTGTCCTGGCGATCAGTGCCGCAACCGTTCGTTTCTGTCGTGGCGTTACTTCGTCCATGGCATGCCAGTTGGTGAGGGTCGGAGTGCGGGCGCAACGGTCCCTTTCCCTCGGCGGTGCGACAAATGCGACACCGCCGAGAGTTGGGCTTTTCGCCAGCGTGCCAACCGGAGCCAGGCCATCGCTTGGGCGGGCTGCGCAGCGGCCTTGTGGCCCTGCCATCGCTCGCAGCCTCGGAGCACTTCGCCAACTGGCCGCTGGCGCTCTCGCCGGTCTCCGCCACCGCCGATCAAATCCCGGTTGTTACCCGGTCTCCTCCAGCGGTTTAGCCTCGGCTCGCGGTGTGAGAGTCCCTCCCCGGTCCCGCGATCTTGCCGTTGCGCCCCGGGTGCACCGCGCTACAATGCCGCTCGTTCAATTCGGCTTGTGGCGCGGAAGCGTCATACGCAACGGCGGCGGCCCCAGGGGCCGCCGTTTTTTGTTCAAACGGCCGCTGCCTCCCCGCTCGCGCGTGGACGGCTGGCTAACCAGGCATCTATTTCCGACGCCGGCCAGCGCACTGCGCGAGCGCCAACCTGGAGGGGTTCAGGAAACGAACCCTCGCGCATTTTCCTGTAGATGGTAGTCCTCGCGAGGCCCGTTCGTTGCTCGACTTGCTCGCGCCGGAGTAGCAGGTCGGCGTCGGTCATCTTGTCCTCCGTGATCAATCTGCCCGAAGGATGCCAAGAATTCCCGCGCGCGTCGTCCTAGCTTTCTCGGCGCGTCGTGTAGGACAGGAGCGGGTCGCGCTTTCCCCAAATCCGCTCGGCGTTTTTGTAGGCTTGCAAGTGCTTCCCGAAGACGGCACGCCCAACAATATCGCAAGCCGATCCACCTTCAGCGCAGCATTCCCCTGGTCCGCCGCCATTTCGTGTTGGTGGCAGGTTGTAGAGCGTGCCGATGTATTGAATGGCCCCGCAAATGACCCAATAGTGGTTGGTCTCCGGCGAACCGCCCTTGGTCGGGCGCGGTCGGCGCCTGTCTTTCCTCGGCTTGGCAATGTCGGCCAGCACGTCCGCGACCCATTCCGCGAGCGCGTCGGGAAGCTGCTCCCCATCCCGCAGCAGGTCTTCGGCAATCAGCTTCACCGAGTCCCACGCCAACTTGATATTGACGGACTCGGCAATCAGGTCGCGGAGAAAATCGTCACGTCCGCGCTTGGGCAGCACCTTGCGAAAAATGCGGGCGCGGGTCTCCGCTGGCGTCTCCCCAAACTGATGTTGGTGCTGAGATAGGAAGGCTGAATACGTGTACGCAACGCGCCTTTGGAATTCGGCCTCATCCATGGAATTGCACCACCTCGGCGCCGGCGGTTCCGGTCACGAAGCGGCCCCATTCGGCCATCAGCGCGCGCCGACGCTCCAAAAGGTCGCTCCGGGCATAGGCCGCTTCGACCGCATCCACGACCGCATGCGCCAGGGCTCGCTCCATGACGGCATGGGGCGCGTTAGTGCTCTCGGCTGCCCAGTCTCGGAAGGTAGACCGGAAGCCGTGCGTTGTCGCCGAGTCGGCGAGCCCGACCCTGCGCAAGCATTCTGTCAACGCCATGTCGGAGAGCGGGGAGCCGCGCCTACGAGGCGACGGGAAGACCAGCCCGTCATCGCCGCACAATGGCAGGGCTTCATGCAGCACGGCCAAGGCCGCATCGGAGAGCGGAACGCGGTGTTCCGCGCCGCCTTTCATCCGCTCGGCCGGGATGGTCCATAGGCGGTTGTCGAGGTCCAGCTCGGACCATGTTGCGCCACGCGCCTCGCCAGAGCGGGCGGCAGTCAGGATCAGGAAGCGCAGGCAGAGCTTCGCGGCCATGCCGGCGGTGGAGGCGTCTATAGTTTCGAGCGCGGCCGGTACCTCGGCATGGGGCAGGGCGCGATGGTGCGCCCTGAACCGGCGCATTGCTGGCAACGCGCCGTCGATACCTTCGCCTGCCGCGTTGTGCTCGACAATCTCATGCGCCATCCCCCACTTGAGTACGGTGCGGATACGCTGCCGGACACGCCGAGCGGTCTCCGGCTTGGTGGTCCATATCGGCGTGAGCACAGCCAGCACGTCGCGGCGCGTGATCCGGTCGAGGGACATCTTGCCGATGGTCGGGAAGGCGTAGGTCCGAAGGGTGTTGATCCATTGGTCGGTGTGCTTGCCGTTTTTCCACCGGGGCAAGTTCGCCTCATGCACCTTGACCGCAGCCTCAGCGAAGGTCGGTGTTGCCGCCCGGCGTTTCTCGGCCAGCGGATCGCGCCCTTCCGCAACTGCGAGCCGGTGCGCGTTCGCGAACTGGCGAGCTTTGGCGAGCGACACGGCCGGATACCCGCCCAGCCCTATGTCGCGACGGCGCCCGTCAATCGTTGCCCGAAGCATCCAGCTTTTCGAGCCGCCTGGCGCGACCCTTAGATACAGGCCCCTGCCGTCGTGGTGCATGCCCGGTTTGGTGAGCGCCTTCACCTTTGCCGCCGTGAGTGCCGTCATGGTCCTTGCCCATCAATTTGCCCATCATTCTAAGCGGGAATGTACGGCATCATGCGAGCACAGGCAACACAATATGGCAACAAAAAGCCACTTGTTTTCAGGTGATTAGTGACTTCTACGGGAACATCTGGAAAGCGATAGTGGCGGAGGGGGTGGGATTCGAACCCACGATACGGTTGCCCGTATACACGCTTTCCAAGCGTGCGCCTTCAGCCACTCGGCCACCCCTCCGCGACGCCTCGTGGGCGCGCCCGCCGGTGTAGCGAAGGCCGCTTGGCGTTGCAAGGGGCGCACGGGGTATCGCCGTCGGTGACGCCGGTTACCCGTGGTCGCGGGTTAGGCCGGGGCCGGCCCGGTGCGCGGGACGCGGCCCTCGATCGGGTAGGCGGGGTCGTTGAAGCCGGGGGTCGAGGGGTGGCCGGTGACAACCAGCGCCTCCAGGAACGCTTCGTCCTCGGCCGTGAAGGGATAGTCCAGCCCGGCGTGATAGGCCTGCCACTGGTCGAGCGTGCGTGGGCCGGCGATGACCGATGTGACGAACGCGTTGTTGAGCAGCCAGGCGAGGGCGAACGCGCCGGCCGTCGCGCCCTTACGTTCGGCGTGGGCGGCGATCTGCTGGGCGATCGCCAGGGATTCCGGCCGCCACTCCGTCTCCATGATGCGCTTGTCGGCGACGGCGACGCGGGTGTCCGCCGGCGCCGGCGCGTCGGGCGTGTACTTGGCGGTCAGCACGCCGCGGGCCAGCGGGCTGTAGGGCACGACGCCGAGGCCGTAGTGGTCGCAGGCCGGCAGGTGCTCGACCTCCGGGGTCCGGTTGAGGGCGTTGTAATAGGGCTGGCTGACGATCGGGCGCGGCAGGCCCAGCGCGTCGCAGGTCCGGCACAGCTCGGCCACGCGCCAGGCGCGGAAGTTGCTGACGCCGAAATAGCGGATCTTGCCGGCGGCGATGAGCTGGCCGAGCGCCATGGCGATCTCGGCGAGCGGCGTGCCGGCGTCCTCCTTGTGCAGGTAGTAGACGTCGATGTAGTCGGTGCCGAGGCGGCGCAGGCTGTCGTCGCAGGCCCTCATGAGCCACTTGCGGCCGAGCCCGCGCGCATTGGCACCGGCCCCCATGGGGTTCGCGACCTTCGTCGCCAGCACCCAATCGTCGCGATCGGCGCGAATGGCCTCGCCGCTGATACGCTCGGTCTCGCCGTCGTTGTAGACGTCGGCGGTGTCGATGAAGTTCACCCCGGCCTCGCGCGCCGCCGCGACGATGGCCGTGGCGTCCGCCTTGTCGGTGCGGCCGCCGAACGTCATGGTGCCGAGGCAAAGCCGCGACACGTGCAGGCCGCTGCGGCCGAGTCTTTCATACTGCATGCTGTTCTCCCCGGTCGGCAATGTCGCGTCAGCCAAGCCGAAACGCGGCGCCGAGTCCAGCCCCGGGGCACCGCCTGTCGGTAACACGCGATATGTCCGGTTTATGTACCAGATGATCTGTCCGGTTTTAGAACGCCTCCAAGCCATGGAGGGAGGCGATGCGTCGGACGGAGCAGGTACAGGGACTGAGATTGATGAAGTTCGAGGAGGTTTACGGGCGCACCCATCGGGGTGGCTTGAGCCAGGCGGAGGCGGCGGAGGTTCTGGGTGTCTCGGAGCGCACCTTCCGGCGCTGGCGCGACCGCTACGAGGCGGAGGGAGCCGACGGTCTCTACGACCGCCGCCTGGGCCGCCTCTCGGCGCGGCGCGCGCCGGTGGACGAGGTGGCGCGGGTGCTGGAGTTGTTCGACACCCGCTACTGGGACTTCACGGCCAAGCACTTCCACGAGAAGCTGGTGGCCGATCACGGCTTCAAGCGCAGCTACAACTGGCTGCGGCTGAGCTTGCAAGCCCATGGGCGCAGGCGCGCGGCGCCCAGGCGTGGGGCGCACCGGCGCAAGCGGCCGCGCCGTGCCCTGCCCGGCATGATGTTGCACCAGGACGGCTCGAGCCACGAGTGGGTCCCCGGTCGATGGTGGGACCTGATCGTCACCATGGACGATGCGACCAGCGATATCTACTCGGCCTTCTTCGTCGCCGAAGAGGGCACCATGTCGAGCTTCCAGGGGGTGTCCGAGGCGGCGAGTGCGCGTTCGGCAGACCGTGTCCAGCGAGATCGGAAACTCCGGATCGAAACCGGTGTCGTAGCCGGCGGCGTGATAGTAGAACTCGAAAAAGTAGAGCAGCGGCGCCCGCGGCCAGATATCGCGCAGATACAGGCCCTCGCCCCAGCCGGGATGGCAGCAGACGATATCCGGCTCGAAGCCGCTCCGGCGCAGGCTCTGGGCGACCCGCACGGCATTCTGTCCCTGGCGGACCGCGGCCTCGAGCTGGCGCAGGTAGTGGTGCGTCTCCTGACCGGCGCCGTCGGGCTCGTCGTAGCCGATTTCAAGCACCCGCGGATGGCGCAGGCGGCCCAGGTTCTGCTTCTTGCCGATGGCCAGGACCTGATGCTCCGGCTGGTCGGCGAAGGACCGTGCCAAGTGCAGGTACTGGCCAGGGAAATTCTGATGAACGAACAGGATTTTCATGCGCCACGACTGTTCCATGCAAGACACCCGCATGCTCGGTCGTGGGTGGTGACGCGGTCAAGGGGCCGAGCCCCACGGCGCTTCCGCCGAAACGAAGATGCCGCGAGGCACCCTCGTCGGCGCCCTCGGCGAGGGCGACTTGATCGGGATCTCGGGATCGGGCCGCAATCGGCCCGCCGGGGGAGGCCGCCCGCCGCCGCCGACATTGTGCGGCACCCGCCGATCGACGCATAATCCGCCGAGCGCGTGGCATGGGGGGCACGTGGCGACCAGGCCCCGGGGCTATTCGTTCTTCTCGCTGGCGCGGCATGCGCTGAGCGGCCATAGCAAGTGCCCCGTGGCGTGGCGCAAGGCGGCGCCGCGCGCCGGCTATGACGTCGTCGTTAGCGGCGGCGGGCATGGCCTGGCGATGGCCTACTATCTGGCGGCCGAGCACGGCATCACGAACGTCGCGGTCGTCGATAAGGGCTGGATCGGCGGCGGCAACACCGGCCGCAACACGACCATCATCCGCTCCAACTACCTGCGGCCGGAATCGGCGGCGCTCTATGACCACGCCTTCGAGGCCGGCGTCCTGCCGTACCGGCGCGCCGAGGCGTTGTTCGACGTCGACGTCTCGCGCAGCGTCGTGCGCTACGCCTACGACTGGCTGGTGGCGGCGGCGCGCGCGTTCACCGGCCCAGCCGTCGCGTGACCCGGCTCTGGCTGGGTGGCCTGTAGTCGCGCCGGCGCGTGTCAGACGCCGGCCCCGGCGGCGACGTTGCGCAGGGCCTTCGTCTCGACGACCGCACGGTCGATCTTCGTCGCGGTCCCGTCGGGTGCGAAGGGGTGGGCCAGGTCGAAGGCATGGGCGCGCGGCCCATGGTCGTGCAGGTGCTGGTGGCGCGCCGCTGCATCGGCCCAGTTCGGCGTCCGGTCGGCCGCGATCCACCAGGCGGCGTGCGTCGGCCAGTCGCCCCGTTGGAACCATTCGTGGCCGTGGCTCATGGCCTCGGCATGGATGCCGGCGTAGGCGAACGCGGCAAGGGACTCCAGATCCCGCCACAGCGACAGTGTCGCCGGCGTCCAGCCGTCGCCACGTTCGACATAGAACCGCGGCAATACGTAGGCGCCCCAGGAGGCCGGTCCCGGTTCGTCGTCGTAGCCGGAGCGGGCGATGAACCCGTCGCACAACTCGGCGATGCGCAGCACGCGGTCGTTGCGGTCATGAAATCCCTGGTTCTCAGGGTCATTGGCCGGGGTCCGGAACACCCCGAACGTGAAGACGGCCAGGCGCGGTGGGTCCTGCGTCATGACCTTGTCCCCGGCCTCCCAGATCGGTGTCTCACCCCCCACCCCGACCCTCACCCACAAGGGGCCAACAAGGGGGGAGGGCTAGGGTGGGGGGTGAAACGGCCGTCTGCAATGCCGAACCGGCTAGGCCTCCGGCGGCAGGATCTCCTGCACGCAGACCTGGTCGATCAGGTGTGCGCGGCCGAGGTCGTGCAGGTGGGCCCGCTTGTCCTCGTTCGCCAGGTTGGCGCCGATGCCGATGGTCATGGCGAGGACCAGGGAGCGGTCGCCCATGTCCAACCAGAAGCCGCGCCGCACCAGCTTGCCGCCGGCGTCACGGGCGAACGGGTCGTCCGGGTTGGCGCCAAGGTCGGGCTGATAGAACTGGCTCATTCTGTGCACCGTGGGTCGCGTGGTCTGGCGGCGAAAAGGAAACCGCAGAGGCACCGGGACACAGAGGGGCCGACAATAGTCTTGCTGCCCCTCTGTGCCTCTGTGTCTCTGTGGTTCATCTTTTTCGCTCCCTTTGGCAACAGCACCGAGAATCCGGTCGTGCGACCGCCCGCGCGATCGCCATGCGCCTCGACGGTGTCGTCGAGGACATAGCGCCGTCTGATCTCGATCTTGAGGGCATCCTTGGCCACCATCTCGAACCCCCCGCGCCGCCGAGGCAACCAGATCGCCGCGCTCGACGCAATAGGGGGCGAGCGTCGGCCGCGTGAAATAGAGCGACCGCACGCCGTTCGCGGGTCGCTGGCGTGGTTTTCTTTCTCTGTGTCTCTGTACCTCTGTGGTTCTGCCCTTGCAACGACGGCGCAACGTCCCTGGCCGGGCACGGCACGACGGTCCTCGTTTGGGGCTGGACAACGGGCGATCGCGCGGAAAGGATCGGGGAACACTGCACCAGCAATCCTTGGAGCCATGAAGCCAATGTCCGTTCGCAACGGTCGCGAGTTCCTGTCCATCCCCGGCCCGACCACCGTGCCCGACGCCGTGCTCAACGCCATGCACCGGCCGGCCATCGAGATCTATTCCGGCGCCCTCGTCGACATCACGACGAGCTGCCTCGACGATTTGCGCACGCTGTTCAAGACCGCGGGCCGGACCTACATCTACGCCGCCAACGGCCACGGCGCCTGGGAGGCGGCGATCGCCAACGTGCTGTCCGCCGGCGACAAGGTGCTGGCGCTGGAAAGCGGCCGCTTCTCCACCGGCTGGGGCGAGATGGCGGCGGCGATGGGGGTCGCGACCGAGGTGCTGCCCGGGGATTGGCGGCTGCCGGTCGACCCGGCGGCGCTGACGGCGCGGCTGCGCGACGACACGGCCGGCGAGATCAAGGCGATCCTCGCCGTACAGGTCGACACGGCGTCGGGCGTCGTCAACGACATCCCGGCGATCCGCCAGGCAATGGACGCGGCCGGCCACGGTGCGCTGCTGATGGGCGATACGATCGCCTCGCTGGCGACGATGCCGTTCGAGATGGACGAATGGGGCGTCGACGTCGCCGTCACCGGCTCCCAGAAGGGCCTGATGACGCCGCCGGGCCTCAGCTTCGTCGCCGCCGGAGAGAAAGCCATCGCGGCCCATCGTGAGGCCGGCCTGCGCACGCGCTATTGGGACTGGACGGCGCGTGAGGGCGAGGAGCACTACCAGAAATACTGCGGCACGCCGCCGGAACACATGCTGTTCGGCCTGCGCCAGGCGATCGACATGCTGTTCGAGGAAGGGCTGGACAACGTGCTGCGGCGCCATGCCCTCCTGGCCGAAGCGGCGCGGCGGGCCGTCGCCGTGTGGGCCGAGGGCGGCGTCCTCGACTTCAACATCACCGCCCCGGTGGCACGCGCCGACTCGCTGACGGTTGTGCGCGTCGCCGACGGCGTCGACCCCGCCGCGATCCTCCGCTACACCGAGCAGAAGTGCGGCGTGGTGCTGAGCCCCGGCATCGGCGGCCTGGGCGGCAAGGCGTTTCGCATCGCCCACATGGGCCACGTCAACGCGCCGATGCTGCTCGGCACCCTCGGCGCCGTCGAGATCGCGCTGGCCGCGCTCGATATCGCCCACGGCCGCGGCGGCGTGCAAGCCGCCATCGACTGGCTCGCCAAGTCGGTGCCGGCGTGAGTGGCGACCGTCGGCTCAACAGTGAGAACGGACGGGATATTGGTCTCCCAAGCTGTCATGGCCGGGCCTGACCCGGCCATCCAGGATCTCCGTGCCGCGCCTGCATGCCCGGATCGAGTCCGGGCATGACATCAGATGGGTCGCTGGCGGATTTCACGGGACCACATCGGCCCCCGCAATCGCCGCCAGGAACGGTGCGGCGAAGTCGCGCAGCTTGGCGTCGCCGACGCCGTGGATCGTTGCGAATTCGACCTCGTTGCGTGGCGCCTGTTGAGCCATTTCGACGAGCGATCTGTCGGCGAAGATGACGTAGGCCGGCACCGAGCGCTCCAGGGCAAGCTGCAGGCGCAGCGCCTTGAGCGCGGCGAGCAGGGCGGCCTGAGCGTCGCCCAGGTCGGCGGACGGGGCCGGCGGCTTGGCCTTGCGGGCCCTGCCGGCAGGTTGCAGCGTGTCGCGGCGGTATTGGAACGTGGCGTCGCCGCGCAAGAGGGCACGGCCGTCCTCGGTCAGCTTGAGGCCGCCATAACCCTGGATGTCCAGGTTCAAGAACCCGGCGGCGACGAGCTGGCGGATCAGCGAGCGCCACTCCTCCTTCTTGCGTGCCGCGCCGATGCCGAACGTCGGCAGGCGGTCGTGCCCGGCGTTGGCCACCTTTTCCGTCGCCGTGCCGCGCAGCACGTCGATGATGTGCGCCGCGCCGAAGCGCTCGCCCGTGCGGTGGACGGCGGAGAGGATCTGTTGGCCCGCTTCCGTCCCTTCGATCATCTCCACCGGGTCGAGGCAGACGTCGCAGTTGCCACAGGGCTCGATCGTCTCGCCGAAATAGTCGAGCAGCACGCGGCGGCGGCAGACCGGTGTCTCACAATAGCCGATCAGCGCGTCGAGACGCTTGTGCTCGCGCCGCTTGCGTTCCGGCCCGGCGTCTTCGTCGTCGATGAACACGCGGCGCATGCGAATGTCGCCGAGGCCGTAGAGCATGCGCGCCTCGGCCGGTTCGCCGTCGCGGCCGGCGCGGCCGATCTCCTGATAATAGGCATCGATGCTGCCCGGCAGGTCGGCATGCAGGACGAAGCGGATGTCGGGCTTGTCGATGCCCATGCCGAACGCGATCGTCGCGACGATGACGACTGCCGGCTCGGTCATGAACGTGTTCTGGTGGGCCTCGCGCACCGCCGCGTCCATGCCGGCGTGATAGGGCAGGGCGCGGACGCCTTTGTCGACGAGCAGGGCCGCGGTTTCCTCGGTCTTGCGACGCGACAGGCAATAGACGATGCCGCTGGCGCCGCGGTGCCGGCCGACGAACGCCAGCAGCTGCTGGGTCGGCCCACGCTTCGGCTCGACGGCCAGGGCGATGTTCGGCCGGTCGAAGCCGAGCACGAACGTCTCGGCGCGGCCGGCGAATAGCTGCTGGGCGATGTCGCGGCGCGTCACGTCGTCGGCCGTCGCCGTCAGCGCGGCAACCGGCACGCCGGGAAACATCGCGGGCAGGCGCGCCAGGTCCTCGTACTCCGGCCGGAAGGACGGGCCCCATTGGGAGATGCAATGCGCCTCGTCGATGGCGATCAGCCGCACCGGCAGCTTCGCCAGCGCCGCCAGCATCGGTGCCGTCATCAGGCGCTCCGGCGCCATGTAGACGAGGCGCGTCTCGCCGGCGGCGACGCGGCGCCAGGCGGAGACGTTGTCGGCGCGGTCGTGCGAGGAGTTGATCGTGTCGGCGGCGACGCCGGCGAGCCGCAGCGCCGCCACCTGATCTCGCATCAGTGCGACGAGCGGCGAGACGACGACGGTCAGGCCGCCGAGCACCAGCGCCGGGATCTGATAGCACAGCGACTTGCCCGATCCCGTCGGCATGACCGTCAGCACATGACCGCCGGCCAGCAGCGCGTCGACGACCGCCTCCTGGCCCGGCCGGAACGCGTCGAAGCCGAAGACCTCGCGCAGGATCCGGCTCTTCTCATCATGATCGGCCTGGCGCTGCGGCTGCATCGTGATCGTGCTCGAACATCGCTGGGGACGGGGTAATGTAGTGGATCACGGACCCCGCGTGTTGACGAGCTTGACTGTCGTATGACGAAAGACCGCCCCGAGACCGGCCTGCGCAAGGGCCTCACCGCGTACGGCGACGATGCGTTCTCGCTCTACCTGCGCAAGGCGTTCATCAAGGCCATGGGCTATTCCGACGACGCCCTCGACCGCCCGATCGTCGGCATCACCGACACGGTCAGCGGCTACAACGCCTGCCACCGCACGGTGCCGGAGCTGATCGCGGCGATCAGCCGCGGCGTCATGCTGGCCGGCGGCCTGCCGGTCGCGTTCCCGACGATCTCGATCCACGAATCCTTCGCCCACCCGACGTCGATGTTCCTGCGCAACCTGATGGCGATGGACACGGAGGAGCTGATCCGCGCCCAGCCGATGGACGCCGTCGTGCTGGTCGGCGGCTGCGACAAGACCGTGCCGGCCCAGCTGATGGCCGCGGCGAGCGCCGGCGTGCCGGCGATCCAGGTCGTCACCGGGCCGATGATGACCGGCAGCCACCGCGGTGAGCGCCTCGGCGCCTGTACGGACTGCCGCCGCTTCTGGGCAATGCATCGGGCCGGCGAACTCGACGCGGCGGAGATCGACGCCGTCGGCGGCCAGCTCGCGCCGACCGCCGGCACCTGCATGGTGATGGGCACGGCCAGCACGATGGCCTGCATGACCGAGGCGCTCGGCATGATGCTGCCGGGCGGTGCGGCGATCCCCGCCGTCGCCGCCGACCGCCTGCGCCATGGTGAGGCCGCGGGCGCCCGCGCCGTCGCCATGGCGGCCGCGGGGTTGACCCCGGACCGCATCATGACGCCGCGGGCCTTCGCCAACGCCTTCCGTATCCTGATGGCGATCGGCGGCTCGACCAACAGCCTCGTCCACATGACGGCGGTGGCCGGCCGCCTCGGCATTGCCGTCGACCTCGACGCGCTCGACCGCATGGGCCGCGAGACGCCGGTCCTCGTCGACCTCAAGCCGTCGGGCCAGCACTACATGGAGGATCTGGAGAAGGCCGGCGGTCTCGCCGCGGTGCTGCGCGAGCTGCGCCCGCTCCTCGACCTCGACTGCCTGACCATCACCGGCAAGACCCTGGGGGAGAACCTGGACGCCGCGCCGGCGCCGTGGCCGCAGTCGGTCGTGCGGCTGCGCGGCGATCCGCTCTATCCCGCCGGCGGCTTGGCCCGTCCTGCGCGGGAGCCTGGCGCCCGCCGGCGCCGTCATCAAACAGTCCGCGGCGTCGGCGGCGCTGATGTCGCACGCCGGCCGCGCCGTCGTCTTCGAGTCCGTGGCCGACATGGCCGCGCACATCGACGATGCGGCGCTCGACGTCGCGGCCGACGACGTGCTCGTGCTGCGCAACGCCGGTCCGATCGGCGCGCCGGGCATGCCCGAGGCCGGCTATATCCCGATCCCGAAGACGCTCGCCGCCGCCGGCGTCAAGGACATGCTACGCATCTCCGACGCGCGCATGAGCGGCACGGGGTTCGGCGCCATCGTCCTGCACGTGACGCCCGAGGCCGCCGCCGGCGGCCCGCTGGCGCTCGTCCGGACCGGCGATCGCACCACGCTCGACGTCGACGCCCGCCGCCTGGGCGCCGCCGCCGCGTCCACCGGGCGCCGAGCGCGGCTACCTCAAGCTCTACCTCGACCACGCGATGCAGGCCGACCGCGGCGTCGATTTCGATTTTCTCGTGCCTGTGCCGGGCGGCGAGGCGGCGCCGTAGTTCATGGTTGCGAAATGGCTCGTCGCGGTGTTCCTGGTGGCCTCGGATGCGGCGCACGCCTGCGACGCGGATCAGGTCGCCGGCGCCTGGATCGACGGGGATGGCTACTCCTGGACGTTTCGTCTGGGACAGGCCGGTGGGGGCAATTTCATCGACTTGGCCGGTCCCGCCGACACGCCGTTCGTCCGTGCGTTCGGCGAGCCCATATTGTGGCGTGTCGTGGCCGACGGCCGGATCCGCGTCTTGACAGTGGCGCCGGGCGACTACGACGCGGTCGGCACGCCGGAAGTGCTGTATCGCTGCGAGATCAGGGACGGCGCGATGCGCTGGACCGACGGCAACGGCCCGCCGGTCACGTTCCGGCCGGCGCAGCCGGGCTGATCAGGCGCCGATCGCCGTCTGCTGCGCCAGTGTGCCGAAACCGATGAGCGGGTCGGCGATGCCGTGGCGGCGCAGGGCGTACCAATAGGTCGCCGCGTTGACCGCTACGATCGGCCGGCCGAGCGTCTGCTCGAGCTCCTGGATCATGCCGGTGATACCCAGCGCGCCGCCGACATGCAGGAACGTGTCGACGTCGCTGTGGTCGACGCGGGCGATCGCGGCCCGTATCTGGTCGGGCGTCACGTCGATGATGTGCTCCGGCTTGTCGACCTCCAGCCACGTCGCGTAGGGCACCGCGAAGCCGAGCGCTTCGTAGTAGCCCTGGGCACTCTTGGAGAGGGCCTCCGACATCGGCGACACGACGGCGATGCGCCGCGCGCCCAGGGTGCGCAAGGCCGCCTCGCAGGCGTCGGTCGCCGTGACCACCGGCGTGCCGTCGACCGCCGCGGCGACCTCGTCGCGGTAGCGCGCCTGCCGTTCGACGGACCAGTGGCGCATCTCCAGCGAGTTGCCGCAGATGATCATGTCGGGCCGGCACAGCAACGCGCCGGGCAAGGACTCCAGGACAGCCGCCGCGATCTTGTCGGGGACCGACAGATCGAAACGGTAGATCTGGTTGCTGACGCCGGGTGGCCGCATGGCCTCGTATTCCGGCTGCATGTTGGCGTTCTGCAGCGGGATCATGATCGCGAACACGCCGCGCGGGCCGAAACGGTCTGCCATGGCTCCCCCTAATTTTCGCGTGGCCAAGATGGGGCCTCGCCCCTTGACGAGCTCCCCTTCGGCAGGCTCAGGGGTGAGGCCCTCATGGCGAACTTGCCGAAGTATGACGGCCGGGCATCTCCCGTGCCAAGGCGGGCGCCTAATCTGTTGCGGCCAGGGCGGCCGTGAGGAACAGTGGTGGCATGAGTGGTACGGCCATGCGCCTCGACGCCGTTGTCGAGACCTCGCGGCGCGTCGCCGCGGCGAGCGGCAGGCGCGAGAAAACGGGCCACCTCGCCGATTGTATCGGCGCGGCGTCGGCGGCGGCGGTGCCGCTCGTCGTCGCCTATCTCTCGGGCGACCCCGGCCGGCCGCGCCTCGGCATCGGCCATGCCGCCCTGCGCGATGCCAGGCCAGGCACGGCGGCGGCGATGCCGACGCTCACCGTCGCCGCGGTCGACGCGGCGCTCACACGCATCGGCGCAACCAAGGGCAAGGGTTCGGCCGCCGAGCGCCGGCGCCTGCTGTCGGCACTGCTTGCCAAGGCAACGCCGGCGGAGCAGGACTTCCTCGTGCGGCTGCTGATCGGCGAACTGCGCCAGGGCGCCGAAGAGGGTCTGGTCGTCGAGGCCGTGGCCCGTGCCGCCGACGTGCCGCTGGCGCGGCTGCGCCACGCCGTCATGGTCGCCGGCGATGTGCCCGCGGTGGCCGGTGTCGCGCTCGCCGCGGGCGCGGCGGGGCTCGATCGCTTCGGCATCCAGCTGTTCCGGCCGGTGAAGCCGATGCTGGCCCAACCGGCGGCCGACATCGCCGAGGCGCTCGGCCGCCTCGCGGTGGCCGCGATCGAGTTCAAGCTCGATGGTGCCCGCGTGCAGGTCCACAAGCGCGGCCGCGACGTCGCGGTCTACTCGCGGCGGCTCAACGACGTCACCGCATCGGTGCCGGAGCTCGTCGAAACCGTCGCCGCCCTGCCGGTCAACGAGGCCATCCTCGACGGCGAGGTGCTGGCGCTCTGGCCGGATGGCAGGCCGCGGCCGTTTCAGGTGATGATGCGGCGGTTCGGCCGCAAGCTCGACGTCGCCGCCATGCGGACGGAGCTGCCGCTGACGCCGTACTTCTTCGACTGCCTATCGCTCGATGGCCGCGACCTCGTCGGCGAGGCGGCGACGGCGCGTTTCGCGGCGCTGGCGTCGATATTGCCCGACGCGCTGATCATCCCGCGCATCGAGACCGACCATGCCGGCGCCGCCCAGGTGTTTCTCGACATGGCCATGGCGGCGGGGCACGAGGGCGTCATGGCCAAGGCGCTCGATGCCGTCTACGCTGCCGGCGGCGGCGGCCGCGACTGGCTCAAGGTCAAACCGGTGGAGACCCTCGACCTCGTCGTGCTGGCCGCCGAATGGGGGCACGGGCGGCGCCGCGGCTGGCTGTCGAACCTGCATCTCGGCGCGCGCGATCCGGACGGCGGCGGCTTCGCCATGCTCGGCAAGACGTTCAAGGGCATGACCGACGCCATGCTCGAGTGGCAGACCGGGCACCTGCAGACGCTGGCGATCGCCGGCGACCGCCGCGTCGTCCAAGTCAGGCCGGAGCTGGTCGTCGAAGTGGCGTTCAACGAGATCCAGACCAGCCCGCACTATCCGTCGGGCATGGCGTTGCGCTTCGCGCGCGTCAAACGCTACCGCACCGACAAGCGGGCCGCGGACGCCGACACGCTCGCGACCGTCCGCGCCATCCACGCCCGGCGGGCCGGCGTCGTCACGGAAACTTGAGCGCGCGCGGTCCGCGACGCCAAGTGCTGGAATTTTCAACAGAAATGTCTTATCTATCTACATGCATCCGTTTCGGCGTGCCGCTTTGTCCGAGCGGCAGATGAATTGTGCTGGCAAAAGCACTGGCTTGTGCGGATCGCATGCGAAAGCGAAGTCGGGGGCTGTCGTCGCGGCGGGCGTGAGTTCGTGTGCATGATGATATGCTGTGCGAAGGATGGGATGGTGTCACGATGCGGATCGGGTACGAGCACGAGGAGCAGGACGCGGAAGCCGACCAGGAGGTCAAGTCCAGACAGTGCCTCATCTGCGCTGAGCATTTCACCAGCCATTGGGCTGGTGAACGCGTCTGCCGCAAGTGCAAATCCAGCGCCACGTGGCGCCAGGGCTAAGTCCAACGCGGCTGGCCCGCGCGCTCTCGAGTCGTCGTTGCGGGGGCTTGGCCCGCACTGCCGCGAGATCACTATCTAAACCGGGCAGCAATGGGTCGAGCCCGCGAATGGCTCGGAGGGCAACCTGCGCCCTATTTCGTGAGGCGTCCCGCATATCGCGTTCGGTGAGGAACGCGTAAGCGGCGCGCCGCTACGCGTTCTGCACGTTGTCGATGAGCCAGCGGTGCAGCGGTGCGAGCGTGCGCCAGTGGCCGACGCAGGTCTCCAGCATGGCGCCGTCGGTCGTCGCCACGGCGGCGGGCGCGTCGGTGTGAGCGTGCGCCAGTGGCCGACGCAGGTCTCCAGCATGGCGCCGTCGGTCGTCGCCACGGCGGCGGGCGCGTCGGTGTGCACGAACAGCGCCCGGTGCAGCAGGAACAGTGCCGCCGCGGGCGGCGCTTCCACGCCCTTCGGCTGGCGCTTGTAGTGCTCGCCGCCGATGGCATAGCCCGCGCCTTTCAGCTTCGCCGCCGTCTTGGCCAGGGCGGTGCCGGCGGGCGCGTCGGCGACGGCGGCGCGAAAGCCCCGCAGCCGGTCGCTGTCGAACCCGTGGCAGCCGGCGCCGATGCCGACATAGTCCGCGGTGACGCGGACGAAGAATCCCGACACCGCCCGTTTGCGCTCGCCCTCCCAGAACCAGAAGTCCAGGTGGTCCTTGTAGGGCGTCTTGTCCTTCGAGAAGCGGATGTCGCGGTTGACGCGGAAGATCGAGCCGGGAATGCGGTGCTCGGCATTGATCTGCGGCGCGAACGGTTTCAACGGCGCGCCCGCCGCTACGACGAACGCCTTCGCCGGCGCGACGTAATAGGCCTGATAGTCGGCGGCGTGGCCGTGAAACCA
This sequence comes from Alphaproteobacteria bacterium, assembly GCA_965261585.1. Classification (GTDB taxonomy): domain Bacteria; phylum Pseudomonadota; class Alphaproteobacteria; order UBA6615; family UBA6615; genus CBDHDN01. The sequence goes on along the minus strand of CBDHDN010000043.1, from coordinate 60,195 downwards.
CACCTTGTTGTTGTTCCCGCGCAGATCACGCAGAAATGTCAGCGTCTCGCGCGGAAAACTCTGGAACGTCATCGGCTGCTCCCTTGCGGATCGGTTCGTGTCGGGGCGCCACTTTGCAGCGATACCGTCTCTAGGCACGACGAACGAGCGTCACCGAATCCGACAACCCGGCAGCGCTACCTTAGCGCGCGGGACGCCGCGGATGCCTCATCGCGTCACAAGGGATGGCCGCGTGATCCGTTTCGACGCGCGCCGGCCTATGGATTTGTGAATAACGTCTGCGGCGTTCCCACCACACCTCAGGCCCAACAACAGCAACTGAAGCGGTCATTTCATGTGCCACCAAAGCCGGTCAATTCAATGTGCTATCGACGGGGCGAAGCGAAGGATTGCTGTCGGTGGCGCCCGCTGCTGCTCGCGGCGCCCGCGGCCTTAGGGCGCGCGTCTGTCCCAGGCTGTCGCCAGATAGGTGTCGAGTTGGGCGATCAGCGCCGCCTTCGCGGCATCGGGCAGGAAGGCGGCGGTGAAGCTGTTGCGGGCGAGCGTCGCCAGGTCGTCGCGGCCGAGGCCCAGTGCGGTCTGCACGGCGGCGTAGTTCTCGTTGACGTAGCCGCCGAAGTAGGCCGGGTCGTCGGAATTGACCGTCGCAACGAGGCCGGCGTCGAGCATGCGGCGCAGCGGGTGCGCCGTCATCGTCGCGACACCGCCGAGCTTCAGGTTGGACAGCGGACAGACCGTCAGCGGCAGCCGCAGCGCGGCCAGGCGCTCGACCAGCGCCGGATCCTCGAGCGCCCGGTTGCCGTGGTCGATACGGTCGACCTTCAGCAGGTCGATGGTGTCGCGCACGTAGTCGGGCGGTCCCTCCTCGCCGGCATGGGCGACGGCGCGGAAACCGGCGTCGCGGGCGCGCGCGAAGACACGGGCGAACTTGCTCGGCGGATGGCCGAGTTCGGACGAATCCAGTCCGACGGCGACGATGCGGTCGCGATAGGGCAGCGCCGCGTCCAGCGTCGCTTCGGCGTCGGCCTCGTCGAGGTGGCGCAGGAAGCACAGGATCAGGCGCGACGACAGGCCCAGCTTCGTGTGCGCGTCGGTCAGCGCGCGGTGGATGCCGTCGATCACCGTGGCGAACGGCACGCCGCGGGCGGTATGGGCCTGCGGGTCGAAGAAGATCTCGGTGTGCAGCACCGCCTGGGCGCGGGCCCGTTCCAGATAGGCCCAGGTCAGGTCATGGAAGTCCTGCTCGGCCTCGAGCGCCGCCGCGCCGAGGTAGTAGATGTCGAGGAAGTCCTGCAGGTTGTTGAATGCGTACGCCGCGCGCAATGCGTCGACGGTCGGGTAGGGCAGGGTGACGCCGTTGCGCCGGGCGATCGCGAACATCATTTCGGGCTCTAACGTGCCCTCGATGTGGACGTGCAGCTCTGCCTTCGGCAGGCCGGCAATGAAGGCGGTGTAGTCGGTCATCGGCGCGTCCGTCGGCTGTGGCCGGCCAGTCACGCGGCCGGCCGCCCCCAAGCGCCCGGTCGCTTGGGGCGTCCTTGTACAGTCTGAGACGCATGGCCGCTAGCGCCGCCAGAACGGCTTCCGCGCCTCGCGCGCCGCGACGCCGCGGCTGATACCGATGTCCCGCAGCAGGTGATCGTTAAGCTCGGCGAGCTGCCGTCGCTGCTCGGCACGCTGGCGCCACACGCTGGGCACCGATAGAGCGCGTGCAGCGCCGGCCCATAGGCCGACGAGCGGCCGCTCGGCGCCGAAGCCGGTTCCGGTTTGATGCGTATTTGCGTTCATGACTGTCTCCACATCTGTTCAGATTCAGGACTTGCCATATCGTTCAGTTCATTGCCATATTGGCGGTGATATGGTCCCTGAGCAAAGCATGCTTTCTCATATTGACATGAATAATATTCATACCTGAATGGCCCGTACCCTGCCGTCGCTGACTGCCCTGCGCGCCTTCGAGGCGGTGGCCCGCCACCTCAGCTTCACCCGCGCGGCGGATGAGCTGAACGTCACCCAAGGCGCCGTCAGCCACCAGGTGAAGGCGTTGGAGGCGGAGCTCGGGGTGCGGCTGCTCAACCGCCAGCGCCATGGGCTGACGTTGTCCGCGGCCGGCCAGGCCTGCGTGCCGTTCGTGCGCGATGCCTTCGACGGACTCGCCGCCGGCTTTGCCCAGCTGCGGGCGCGCGACGATGGCGGCGTGCTGACCGTCAGCGTCTCGCCCAACTTTGCGGCAAAATGGCTCGTCCATCGGGTCGGCCGGTTCTTGGAGGCGCACCCGGCGATCGACCTGCGGATCAGCGCCGCCATGCGCCACACCGACTTCGCGCGCGAGGATATCGACCTCGCCGTGCGGCACGGCGAAGGGCACTGGCCCGAGCTCCATGTCACTCTGCTGGCGCACGAGGCGCTGTTCCCGGTGTGCAGTCCGGGGCTGATGCGCGGCAGGCATGCCCTGCGCCGGCCCGACGATCTGCGCCACCATGCGCTGTTGCATCTGGACGACCGGCGCGACTGGGTGAAGTGGCTGGACGCCGCCGGCGTCGGGTCCGTCGACCTGTCCCAGGGCCCGGTGTTCAACCAGGCGAGCCTGGCGATCGATGCCGCAGTCGCCGGTCAGGGCGTAGCACTCGGCCGCACGATCCTGGTCGCCAGCGACCTGCTGGCCGGCCGCCTGGTGCGGCCGTTCGAGCCGGTGCTGTCGGTGGCCTATGCCTACTACATCGTCTGCCCCAAGGTGACGGCGCAGCGGGCCAAAGTCGCCGCCTTCCGCGACTGGCTGCTGGCCGAGGCCGCCGTCGATCGGGAGGGCCTGGAAAGTCTGGCTAAATCGCCGCGATCAGCGCCCCGCCGGCCGCTGTCAGGATGACGACGCTCCACACCGGCAGCCGCCAAATCTGCAGCAGCACGAAGGCGACGAGCGCCAGCGCCAAATCGGCGACGCCACCGATCGTGCCGGCCCAGATCGGGTCGTAGAACGCCGCGCCGAGGATGCCGACGACGGCCGCGTTGACGCCCAACAGCGCCGACCGGGCGCCGCGCCGGGCGGTCAGCCAGCCCCAGAACGGCAGCACGCCGACAACCAGCAGGAGCCCCGGCAGGAAGATCGCGACCAGCGCGATCAGCGCCGCCGGCACGACCGGCACGTCGACCGCCGCCGTCGCGCCCAGATAGGCGGCGAAGGCGAACAGCGGTCCCGGCACGGCCTGGGCCGCGCCATAGCCGGCGACGAAGGCGTCGGGCGTCACCCAGCCCGGCGGCACGACTTCGGCCTGCAGCAGTGGCAGCACGACATGGCCGCCGCCGAAGACCAGGGCGCCGGCGCGGTAGAACGCGTCGGCCAGGGCGAGGGTGTCACCGGCTGGCCCGCCGCCGAGCGCGCGCGCAACGATCGGCAGGCCGATCAACAGCGTGGCGAACGTGGCCAGCGCCGCCAGCGCCGTGGCGCGACCGATCGGCACCGCCAGCGCGGTCGGCGCGTCGGTCTCGGCCAGCCGCCGCAGCACGGCCAAGCCGACCACGGCGCCGCCGACCAGGACGCCGATCTGGGTCGCCACGCCCGGCGCCACCAAGACGGCGATCGCCGCGGCGACGGCGAGCGTCGCCCGCCTGGTGTCGGGGCACAGGCGGCGCGCCATCGTCCAGACGGCCTGGGCGACGACGGCGACGGCGACGATCTTCAGGCCCTGGAGCCAGCCGCTGCCCTGGGCCGCGCCGGCGACGCCGAGGGCGAACGCGACCAGGGCCACGGCGGACGGCGTCGTGAAGCCGATCCAGGCGAGCACGCCGCCGACGAGCCCGCCGCGCGACACGCCGACGGCGAAGCCGAGCTGGGTCGACGACGGGCCGGGCAGGAACTGGCACAGCGCCACCAGATTGGTGAACGCCGCTTCGTCGAGCCAGCGGCGGCGCTCGACGAACTCGGCGCGGTAGTAGCCGAGGTGGGCGATCGGCCCGCCGAACGACGTCAGGCCGAGGCGCAGGAACGTCAGGAACAGCACCCAGCGCGGCGTCGCTGCGGCGCCGGGATGGGCGGGGCTGGTGGCGGGGGCGCCAGACATGCCGAACGGCTCACCGGATCGCGCTTGGTTGCGCCGGAAAGTGCCATCGCCGTCGGCCCTTGGCCAGGGGCATCTGCCGCGCCGACGGGCCGCCCAACGGAAAAAGCCCCCCTCCCGGCGGGACTGCCGGCGGGAGAGGGGCTTTCCGGCCCGGCTTGTGTGGCGCCGGGCGGGGGGCTCTAGTCCTTGCGCTCGTAGGTGATGAAGCTGACGACGGCGCCGGTCGGGTCCTGCACGGCGGCCATGCGGCCGACGCCGGGCGCGTCCATCGCCGGCGTGACTACCTTGGCGCCGGCGCTCTGTGCCTTGTCGACGCGCTTGTCGACGTCGTCGACCGTGACATAGCTGTGCCAGTGCGCCGGCGTGCCCGCGGCCGGGTTGGCCATGATGCCGCCGACCGGCTGGTCGCCCGCCTTCAGCACCGTGTACGGCCCGTTGGGGGTGTCCATTTCCTCCATCGTCCAGCCGATGACGTCGCGGTAGAACGCCTTGGCCGCAGCGACGTCGCCGGTCCTCAGTTCGTTCCAGCTGAAGGCGGCGTGGGTCTGGAATGCACCGCTCATCGTCTGTCTCCTGTTGGCTTGTTGGGACTAGTTGGGCAGCCGGCGGTACCAGTCGGCGATGCCGCGGCCGATGGCCTCGGGATTGTCTTCCTGGATGAAGTGCAGGCCGCGGCCGATGTACTGGGTCTCGACGTTCGGCACGTTGGCGGCGACCCACGCCGCGGTCTCGGGCGAGATGATTGCGCCGGGTGAGGCATATTGCAGCAGCTTCGGCGTCGGTGTGCTCGCGAGCCAGGCACCGATCGCCTCGACCACCGCGACGTTGCGGGCGGGCTCGCCGGCGACCGGGATCTCGCGCGGCCACACCAGAATCGGCAGGCGGCTCTTTGGATCGAGGAATGGCGCCCGGTAGGCATCCATCTCGGCCGCCGACAGTTGGCGCACGACGAGGCCCGGCAGCAGCTGCTCGATGAACATGTTCTCGTCGATCACGATCTGCTCGCCCTGGCCCGGCGTGCGGAAGGCGCGGAAGGTTTCCTCCATCGGTCCGAAATCGGCGTAGCTCTTCATCGGGAACGCCGGCGGGATCACCGCCTCCATGAAGGCCACCGCCTTGACGTTGGCCTCGTTGCGCGTGGCGTAGTAGAGCCCCAGCGCGGACCCCCAGTCGTGCACGACCAGGGTCAGGTTCCGCAGGTCGAGCGCTTCGATGAAGCCGTCGATATAGTGGGCATGGGTCTGGAACGTGTAGTCCAGGTCGGGCTTGTCCGACTTTCCGAAGCCGATGTTGTCGACGGCGATGACGCGGCCCATGGGCGCGACGAACGGTATGACGTTGCGCCACAGATAGCTCGACGTCGGGTTGCCGTGCAGGAACAGGATCGGGTCGCCGGCGCCTTGCTCGATGTAGTGCATGCGCGCGCCCAGCACGTCGACGAAACGGCTCTCGTAGGGAAATTCGGCCGAGATCGGCGATGGCTCGGGTTTCGCCGACTGGCCCAGGCTGGAGCCCGCCATGGCCAACAGCAGCACCACGGCAAGGGCGCCGCAGGCGACGGCGTGCGAGAGCATGCGACGGCCGGGGCTGTGCCGCGCCAGCTCGGCGTCGAGGCCCTCGGCGCCGGTGGTCGGCCAATAACCCAGCGCCTCGCGGAACGCCCGGGGCTCGCGCAGCTCTTGTGCCGCGATCAGGCGGTATTCGATGTCCATTCTCATGCCCTGTCCTCGCTGTGGGTGGTCGCGTCAGGCGCCCGCCAGGGCCGGCTCGGCCTTTGCCGGTTCGGTCGGCGCGAACTCGCCGGACGGCGGGATCGTCGTGTAGATGTCGATCGGGATGCCGTTGGGGTCGGCGATGCCGAAATGGCGCTGGCCCCAGGGCCCGTCCTTGAGCGTCACCGTGATGGCGTGGCCGCGGCTCGTCAAGTCGCGGTAGACGTCGTCGACGTCGTCGACCTCGAGCCCGAGGAACACGCCGCCGCCGCTGAGCCGCGTCCGGTAGATCGGCGCCTGGCTCGGGTGGCCCGCCGTGATGAAGCCGATCTGCAGCGTCGGGTTGGTCGGCCACGCCATGTGGACATACCAGTCGCCGTCATAGGCGACCGCGAAACCGAGGCCGACATAGAAGTCGCGGCTCTCGGCCAGCATCTCGGTGGCGATCATCGGATAGAGACCCGTCGGTTTCATCATGCTCCTCACTGGCGTTTGTCATTGCTGACTTTGGATAGCACCATGCTACTGACAGCATGGTGTCAGTAGCCTTGGACTAGGGTGTTGGCCGATCGGGTGAGTCTGCCTCGGCGGGCACACCTGGAAGACGGGGGAGCCATGCGGCGCGCGGACCGTTTGTTTCGGCTGATCCAGTTGCTGCGCGGCCAGCGTGGCGTGACGACGGCGCAGATGATCGCCGAGGCGTTGGAGGTCTCTGTGCGGACGGTCTACCGTGACGTCGCCGACCTCGTCGGCTCCGGCGTGCCGATCGAAGGAGAGCCCGGTGTCGGATACCTGTTGCGCAGCGGCTACGACCTGCCGCCCCTGATGTTCGAGGTCGAGGAAATCGAGGCGATCGTGCTCGGCGCCCAGATCATCTCCAGCTGGGGCGATCCGGCGCTTGCCGCGGCGGCCGAGCGGGCGCTCGACAAGGTCGAGGCGGTGCTGCCGGACCGGCTGCGGCGCGAGCTTCTGGACACCGCGCTGTTCGCGCCGCCGTCGCGCATGCGGATGCCGTTCTCGGCCGATCTGGCGGCGCTGCGCCGCGCCGTGCGCGCCCGCACCAAGGTCCACCTCCACTACGCCGACGAGCAAGGCCGGCGGAGCGAGCGTGTCGTGCGGCCGCTCGGCCTCGCGTTCTACGGCCCGGTGTGGCTGCTGCTCGCCTGGTGCGAGCTGCGCGTCGACTTCCGTGCCTTCCGCGTCGATCGCATGGCCACCGCGACGGTCCTGCAGGACACGTTCAAGGACGAACGCGGCAAGGGCATCCTCGACTATCTCAAGCGCGAAGGCGCCGACGTCACGAAGCTGCGCTTCCGCCGCCGTTGAGCCGCCGTCGTGTAGCGGCATTGCCGGTCCCGGCGATCTCATGCAAGGTGCCGGCCGTTGCAAATCGGGGGCACCCACGTGCCGCACAATCTGATCGTGCGCGCCAAGCGCGACACCGTTGTCGTTGCCGTCGCCGCCGCCGCGGACTATGCCGGCTGGCTGAAGGCGCAGCCGGCGCCGGTGCGGCGCTGGCTGAAGGACACGGGCTATGCCGGCAAGGCCGGCCGGAGCGCCCTCATGCCGGGCGCCGACGGTGGCGTCGCCGGTGCCGTGTTCGTGCCGGACTGGACGCAGGGGCCGTGGACGTGGAGCGGCCTCGCCGCTGCTTTGCCGGGCGGCAGCTACGTGCTGTCGGGTACTCTGGATACCGCCCAGGCGAACGACGCGGCGCTCGGCTGGGCGCTCGCCGGCTATGCCTTCACGCGCTATCGCAAGCCGGGTCCGGCCGGGCCGGTGCTGGTGTGGCCGGTGCACGCCGACCGCGGGCATGTCGAGCGCACGGCCACGGCGACGGCGCTGGTGCGCGATTTGATCACGACGCCGGCCGACGACATGGGCCCGTCGGAGCTTGCCGCCGCGGCGCGCGCGCTGGCGCGACAACACGGCGCACGGGTCCAGGTGACGGCCGGCGACAAGCTCGTGGCGGCGAACTATCCGGCGATCTACGCCGTCGGGCGGGCGTCGGACGACGCGCCGCGGCTGATCGACCTGCGCTGGGGCACCGGCGACGGTCCCCGGGTGACGCTCGTCGGCAAGGGCGTCTGCTTCGATACCGGCGGCCTCGACCTGAAGCCCGCCGGCGCCATGAAGCTGATGAAGAAGGACATGGGCGGCGCCGCCCACGCGCTGGGCCTGGCGTCGATGATCATGGCGGCGGGGCTGCCGGTGCGCCTGCGCGTGCTCATCGCCGCCGTCGAGAACGCCGTTGCCGGCAACGCCTACCGGCCGCTCGACGTTATCAACACGCGCAAGGGCCTGACCGTCGAGATCGGCAACACCGACGCCGAGGGCCGGCTCGTGCTCGCCGACTGCCTGGCCGAGGCAAGCCGCGAGGCGCCCGACCTGCTCGTCGACTTCGCGACGCTGACCGGCGCCGCCCGTGTCGCGCTCGGCGCCGAGGTGCCGGCGCTGTTCACGAACGACGATGCGCTGGCGGCGGCCTTCGCCCGCGCCGCCGCGGCGACGGCCGACCCGCTGTGGCGGCTGCCGCTGCATGCGCCCTACCGCAAGCAGCTCGACAGCACGGTGGCCGACCTCAACAACATCGGCACCGGCGGCTATGGCGGCGCCATCACGGCGGCGCTGTTCCTCGAATCGTTCGTCGATGCCGGGCTGTCATGGGCGCATTTGGACCTGATGGCGTGGAACGAGCGCAGCCGCCCCGGCCGGCCCGAGGGCGGCGAGGCCATGGCGCTGCGCGCCGCCTACGCGGTGATTGCCGAGCGCGCGGGCGCCGGCCCGGCCAAGAAGCGCCGCAAGGCGGGCTAACTTCGGCCGTTGTGGAGGCGTTTGCGCAACTGATGCTCGGTTGAACCACAGAGGCACAGAGACACAGAGGAAACGAGAAGAACGATGGGGAAGCCGTGGACGTGATCCGGAAACCATTGGCCGTTCCGCTCGAACCCGCCCTTATCCTTTCACTCTGTGCCTCTGTGGTTCAGCCTTGCCTTCGCTGCGTAAAGAGCTAGATTGATCCGGTTGCGTAACGACCGGGTCGCCCCATGAGCCTCTCATCGATGCAGGCGCTGCAGCTGTGGCGGCGCGCGACCGTCGAATCGGTGCGCCGTGACGCCCCCGACCTGAGCGCGCGTCAGATCGCCCTGCTGCTGACGGTCTATCTGACGTCGCCGCCGCACACGGTGCGCGGCATGGCGCGGGACCTGGGCGCCTCGAAACCGGCGATCACGCGCGCCGTCGACCGGCTGGCGGCGCTGGACCTGTTGCGCCGCAAGACCGACGTCGACGATCGCCGCTCGATCCTGCTGACCTGCACCGTCGCCGGCTCGGTCTTCCTGTCCGAGTTTGGCGAGCTGATCCGCCGCGCCGCCGGCGAAGCACCGGCGACGTAGCGCCGCTAACGGGCCGTCCGCCGCGCCCGGCTTGACCTGGATCAACGGCGCCGGCGCGCCGCCGTGCCACCATGCGACTCGGACCAACTACGCGAGATCGCGCCATGGCGCTCATGCGTTGGCGGACACGAATGAGCGTCGGTGTGCCCGAGCTGGACGCCGACCACCGGGGCCTGATCGACATCATCAACCGCCTCGATGCCAATGTTGGCAGCAAGGGCTCGGCCGCCGTCAGCAGGCAGGCCTTGGTCGCCCTGACGCGCTATGGCGCCTCGATGCCGCAACGGGGGGCGCGTGCACGGCCCAGGCCGGCACGGCGGAGACCGGCACGGGGGAGGCCGGCACGGGGGCCGACAGCATCGATCGAGAGCTCCTCAACTACCTGAAGCGCTGGCTGACCCACCACATCCTGATTGTCGACATGGCCTACCGCCCCCTCGTCGAGGACAACCCCGCCGCCCGCGAGGCCGCCAAGAGCTTCAGTCCGCTCGACGTCTGGTGGACCTAGAACCTTGGGTATCGAGGAGGGTTGAACCACTTAGACACAGAGACACAAGAGAAAGGCGTCCGGGGGTGAGGTGGCCTCGCCTATTCGGACAGCCTGGCGGCTGAGTTAAGGTGTATTCCGGTTGTTTCTCAAGCCGCCAGAATCCCTTTCATGCGATCTTCCTGCTGCTGCTGTTGCGCCTGTGGGGATGTGGGCAAGGCGCGGAGCGGCTTGTCCACCATATCCACAGGCGGCTCGCCGCGATATGCCTCGGCCGGGGTCCGCCCGTCCAGCGCCAAGTGCGGCCTCTCAAGGTTGTAAAAGCGGACCCAATCACGGATCAGGCGCCGGGCGGAGAAGCCGTCGGCGATCTCGTGGAGATAGATCGCCTCGTATTTGAGCGAGCGCCACAGCCGCTCGATGAAGATATTGTCCATGCACCGGCCCCTGCCATCCATCGAGATCCGGATGCCGGCCGCCTGCAGGCGCCCGGTGAAGGCGAAGCTGGTGAACTGGCTGCCCTGGTCGGTGTTGAATATCTCCGGCGCGCCATGCCGGGCCAGGACCTCTTCTAGAGCGTCTGTGCAGAAGCTCGCGTCCAGCGTGTTCGACAGCCGCCAGGCCAGGACGTACCGGCTCGCCCAGTCCATGATCGCCACCAGGTAAAGGAAGCCGCGCTGCACCGGGATATAGGTGATATCGGCGCACCAGACATGGTTCGCCCGCTCGATCGCCAGGCCCCGCAGCAGATATGGGTAGACCCGGTGCTCGGGGTGCGGATCGCTGGTACGCGGCGCCCGATAGATCGCCTGAAGCCCCATCAGGCTCATCAGCCGCCCGGCCCGGCGCCCCCCATACGCACGCCCTCGCGGCGCAGGTGAAGTGCCATCCGACGGGCGCCGTAAAACGGATACTTCAGGAAGAGCTCGTCGATCCGCCGCATCAGTGCGAGCGTCTCGGCGCTCTCCCCCGTCGGCTCGTAGTAGAGCGAGGAACGTCCGACCGACAGCAGGCGGCATTGCCGGCTCAGGCTCAACGCCGGGTGGTCGCGCACAACCATCGCGCGCCGCTCCGCCCGGCTCATCGACCGGACCCGCGCGATAAAAAATCCCGCTCCACGATCAACTCCCCGATCTTGGCGTGAAGATCGCGGACCTCGCTCTCATGGTCCCGGACCCGCCGCTCGGCGCCCTTCGAGAACACCTCGACCAGACCCTCGATCGCCTGGCGCTTCCAGGCGCCCACCTGATTCGGATGGACCTGGTGCTGCGAGGCGATCTCCTGCAGCGTCCGCTCGCCCCGAAGCGCCTCCAGCGCCACCTTCGTCTTCAGCTCCCCTGAAAATCTCCGTCGCTTGCTGCTCATCTGTATTCCTCCGTCAGACAGTGGAATACACCTTAACGACCTGTCCGAATTTCCGGGGCCACCTCAGAGACTCGGTCTGACGGTGTGTGGTTCGTTGACGGCCCTCGCGGCGCTCGCCATCGTCGCGCTGCTCATCCAGGGCGCCATCTGCGTCGTGCCCGACGTGCAGGGCAATACGCTCGTGCCCAGCATCCGGCGTTTCGATTCCGGCTGCTTTCATGCGCACTGGGCGATGAAGGCCTATCTCGTCCTGCTCGACTGGCAGATCGGTATCGCCCTCATCGTCGGCCTCAGCGCGCTGGCCTGGTCGGCGATCGTCAAGGAAGTCGTGTAGCCGCTGCCACTCTAGTACCCGACCGCCGGGTCGACGGCGTTGGCCGGCGGCTCGCCGGCGCGGATGCGGCGGATATTCGCGACCACCAGGTCGGCGACGCTGCGCGGGTCGGACAGGGTCGCGACGTGGGGCGTCACGGTGATCGCCGGATGGGCCCAGAACGGATGGGCGGGCGGCAGCGGCTCGGTGCGGAACACGTCCAGCGCCGCGGCCGACAGGCGGCCGCTGTCGAGCGCCGGGATCAGGTCCGCCTCGACCAGGTGGGCGCCGCGGGCAAGGTTGATCAGCACCGCGCCCTCGGGCAGTGCCGCGAACGTGCCCGCTTTGAGGATGCCGGCAGTGGCCGGCGTCAGCGGCAGCATGCAGATCAGGATCTGGGCACGCCCAAGAAAGGGCATCAGGCCGTCGTCGCCATGGAATGTGGTGAGGCCGGGCAGGTTCTTCGGCGATCGGCTCCAGCCGACGACCGTGAAGCCGAGGCCGGTCAATGCGTCCGCCGCGGCCCGGCCAAGCACGCCCAGCCCCATGATGCCGATCGTGCGGTCGCTCGTGGTGTACTGGCGGTGCGGCCGCCAGACATGGTCGACCGCCTGCGCCATGTATTCGGGCCAGCACCGGTGGTAGCGCAGCACGTGCAACAGTACGAACTCGGTCATGCCGGCGGTCAGCAGGGGATCGACGACCCGGGCGATCGGCACGCCGGGCGGCAGCTGGCTCGGATCGCCCAACAGGTGGTCGACGCCGGCGCCCAGCGAAAAGATCGCCCGCAGATTGGGATAGCGCCTGAGGTCGCCCGCCCGCGGCTGCCAGACCAGCGCGAACTCGATGTCGGCGACGTCGCCGACATCGGGCCACACGCGCACCTCCAGGTCGTCGACGCGCCGCGCCAGCTCAGCTGTCCACCAGTCCGCCGGGTCCATGGCGGAAGAAAACAACAGCGCCATCTCAGATGCCGCCCGGGCCAACAGCCTGAACCACAGAGGCACAGAGGCACAGAGGAGGGCAAGCCGTTCCCTTGGAAGCGTCATGCCTGGACTTGATCCGGGCATCCAGGGCTCGCGCGGCCTCCTGGATGGCCGGGTCAAGCCCGGCCATGACCGTCGGGCGAGCCATCATCCTGCTCTGTGCCTCTGTGTCTCTGTGGTTCAATTTGGGCTGCGGCCCGCTTGCCGTCGGGCCTAGGTCGCGACGATCCCGGTCTCGACCGCCTCCAGATCGAAGGCCGCGGCCATCAGCGCCTTGGTGTAGTCCTCGCGCGGCGCGTCGAAGATCTGCACGGCGGCGCCCTGCTCGACGACCTTGCCGGCCTGCATGACGATGACTTGGTCGGAGATCGCGCGCACCACCTTCAAATCGTGGCTGATGAACAGGTAGGCGAGCTTGTGCCGGGCCTGCAGGTCGCGCAGCAGGTCGATGATCTGCGCCTGCACCGAACGGTCGAGCGCCGAGGTCGGCTCGTCGAGCACGACGAAGCGCGGCTTCAGCACCATGGCGCGGGCGATCGCGACGCGCTGACGCTGGCCGCCGGAGAACTCGTGCGGGTAGCGGTTGCGGCTCGCCGGGTCGAGGCCGACCTCCTCCATGGCCTGGATGATCAGCTGGTCGCGCTCTTCGGCGGTGGCGCCGATGTGATGGACCTTCAGCCCCTCCTCGATGATCTGGCTGATCGACATGCGCGGGCTCAGGCTGCCGTAGGGGTCCTGGAAGACGACCTGCATCTCGCGCCGGAGCGGCCGCAGCGACTTCGATCTGAGGCCCTGGATGACGTGGCCGTCGAACTCAATCGGCCCGTCCGACGAGATCAGGCGCAACAGCGCCAGGCCAAGCGTCGTCTTGCCGGAGCCGGATTCGCCGACGACGCCGACGGTCTGGCCCTCGCGGACCTCGACTGTGATGCCGTCGACGGCGCGCACATGGTCGATCGTGCGGCGCAGCACGCCGGCCTTGATCGGGAACCAGACCTTCAGATCGGCGGTCTTCATCACCGCCGGCGCGCGCGGGTCGACATCGTGCGGCGTGCCCTTGGGCTCGGACTCCAGGAGGTGGCGCGTGTAGGGGTGGGACGGCGTATCGAAGATGCGCGCGACCGGGCCCTGCTCGACGATCTCGCCCCCGCTCATCACACACACCTCGTCGGCCATCTTGCGCACGATGGAGAGGTCGTGGGTGATGAACAGGATCGCCATGCCGAAGCGCTGCTGCAGCTCCTTCAACAGCTTCAGGATCTGCGCCTGGATCGTCACGTCCAGCGCCGTCGTCGGCTCGTCGGCGATCAACAGGTCGGGCTCGTTGGCCAGCGCCATGGCGATCATCACGCGCTGGCGCTGGCCGCCCGACAGCTCGTGCGGAAAGGCGCCCAGCCGCCGCTCCGCCTCGGCCAGGCCGACCAGCTGCAAGAGCTCCAGCGTGCGCGCCCGCGCGGCGATCCGGTTGAGGCCCTTGTGGATGAACAGCACCTCGTTGACCTGCTTCTCCACCGTGTGCAGCGGGTTGAGCGAGGTCATCGGCTCCTGAAAGATCATCGCGACGCGGTTGCCGCGGATCGTGCGCAGCGTCTCGTCGGGCGCGCCGATCATCTCGACGTCGGCGAATTTGACGCTGCCGGCGGGATGCCGGGCCACCGGATAGGGCAGCAACTGCAGGACCGACAGCGCCGTCACCGACTTGCCGGAGCCGGATTTGCCGACAAGCGCCAGCGTCTTGCCGCGGCCGATCTCGAACGTGACGCCGCGTACCGCCTGGATGAGCCCGCCCGGCGTCGAGAACTCCACCGCCAGGTCGCGCACCTGCAGCAGGTGCCCGCTTTTGCCGTTGGGGGCTTCGCCGTTGGGGGCCTTGCCGTTGGTGGGCTTGCTCATGTCTTGGGGGCGCTCATGTCGCTGGCATGTCCGCCGCGACCTGCTTGCGCGGGTCGAAGGCGTCGCGGACCGCTTCGCCGATGAAGATCATCAGGCTCAGCATGATGGCAATGACGAAGAACGCGGTAAAGCCAAGCCACGGCGCCTGCAGGTTGTTCTTGCCCTGCTTCAGCATCTCGCCGAGCGAGGCCGAGCCCGGCGGCAGCCCGAAGCCGATGAAGTCGAGGCTCGTCAGCACGGTTATGGAGCCGGCTGTAATGAAGGGTAGGAACGTCATGGTCGCGACCATGGCGTTGGGCAGCACGTGGCGGGCCATGATCGCGGCGTCGCCGACGCCGAGGGCGCGCGCCGCCCTGACATAGTCGAAGTTGCGGGCGCGCAGGAACTCGGCGCGGACGACGCCGACCAACGCCATCCAGCTAAACAGCAGCAACAGGCCCAGCAGGGACCAGAAGCTGGGCTCGATGACCGAGGCCAGGATGATCAGCAGGAACAGCGTCGGCATCGACGACCAGATCTCGATGAAGCGCTGGAAAACCAGGTCGACCCAGCCGCCGAAATAGCCCTGCACGGCGCCGGCGGCGACGCCGACGACGCTGCTGAACACCGTCAGCACCAAGCCGAACAGGACGGAAATCCGGAATCCATAGATCAGCCGGGCGACGACGTCGCGTGCCTGATCGTCGGTGCCGAGCCAGTTCTGCGCCGTTGGCGGCGATGGCGCCGGCATTGGCAGACCGGTTGCTGGCGTGTCGAAGCTGTAGGGGATCAAGGGCCAGATCAGCCAGCCCTGTTCCTCGATCAGCTCAACCACGAACGGGTCGGTGTAGTCGGCCTCCGTCTCGAACTCACCGCCGTAGGCGGTCTCCGGATAGGCCGTGAAGATGGGGGCGTAGAAATGGCCGTCGAAGCGGACGAGCAGCGGCTTGTCGTTGGCGATGAACTCGGCGAACAACGACAACACGAAGATCGCCAGGAAAATCCACAGCGACCAATAGCCCCGGCGGTTGGCACAGAAATTCGCCAGCCGGCGTCGGGTGACCGGCGTCAGCGCCAAGCCGAGGACGCGTTCGCGCGGCGGTGCGATGTCGAGGACGGCGACCATCTAGACCTCGCGCGCCGCGAAGTCGATGCGGGGATCAACCACGGTATAGGTGATGTCGCCGATCAGGTGGAGCAGCAGGCCGAGCAGCGAGAAGAAATAGAGCGTGCCGAACAGCACCGGGTAGTCGCGGTTGATCGCGGCCTCGAAGCCCAGGAGGCCAAGGCCGTCGAGCGAGAAGATGATCTCGATCAGCATCGAGCCGGTAAACAGGATGCCGATGAACGCGGCCGGGAAGCCGGCGATGACGATCAGCATGGCGTTGCGGAACACGTGGCCATAGAGAATGCGGCGCTGCTCCAGCCCCTTGGCGCGCGCCGTCAGCACATATTGCTGATTGATCTGGTCGAGGAACGAGTTCTTGGTCAGCATCGTCAGGGCGGCATAGCCGCCGATGACCAACGCCAGGACCGGCAGCGTGATGTGCCACAGGTAGTCGGCGATCTTGCCGAAGAAGCTGAGCTCCTCCCAGTTCTCTGACGTCAGTCCACGCAGCGGGAACCAGTCGACATAGGTGCCGCCGGCGAACAGCACGATCAGCAGGATGGCGAACAGGAACGACGGGATCGCGTTGCCGACGATGACGACGGCGCTGGTCCAGATGTCGAATTTCGAGCCGTCGCGCACCGCCTTGGCGATGCCCAGGGGTATGGCGATCAAATAGGTGAACAGCGTCGTCCAGATGCCGATCGTGATCGAGACCGGCAGTTTCTCGAGAACAAGATCGACGACGCCGCGGTCGCGGAAGAAGCTGTCGCCGAAATCGAACGTGATGTAGTTCCCCATCATCTTGAAGAAGCGCACGTGGATCGGCTTGTCGAAGCCGACCATGCGCTCGATCTCCGCGATGATCTCCGGGTCGAGGCCGCGCGCGCCGCGGTAGGCGCTGGTGCCGCCGGCGTCGTCGAAGCGTTGCTGCTCCAGCTGATCGACCGTCGTCTCGCCCTGGTCGCCGCCGCCGATGCGGGCCGTCGCGTCGACCAGGTTGCCCGACAGCTTAGCCAGGATCTGCTCGACCGGACCGCCCGGCGCGGTCTGCACGATCGCGAAGTTGATGATCATGATCCCGAACAGCGTCGGGATGATCAGCAACAGACGGCGGATGATATAGGCGAGCATGGCGGGCGGTGGCTCGGTTAGAGCGCTCGGTGCCGGGTCGGCTGCACCGAAAAGCGTGTCAGTTCGTGCTGCTGGACGATCGCCGCGAGCCCAGGTTTCTGCGCCCGATCCTCCTCGATCCACCAGGCGGGGATCTGCGTGCCGCGTGTCGGCGTCACGTCGGGCCGGCCCGAACTTGTCCCAGAAGGCGATGCGGTCGTGCGGGATGTGCCATTGCGGAATCACATAGTGACCCCATTGCAGCACGCGGTCGAGGGCCCGGGTCCGCTGCACCAGGCTGTCGCGGTCTGGTGCGGCGATCACCGCCTCGACCAGCTCGTCGACGACCGGGTCCTGAATGCCGGCCAGGTTACGGGTGCCGTCGCGCGTCGCTGCCTCGCTGCCCCAGTAGCCGCGCTGCTCGTTGCCCGGCGATTCGGACTGGCCCCATGAGCCGACGACCATGTCGAAAATCATAGCTGTCGAGCCGGTTCTGGTACTGCGAGGCATCGACGAGCCGCACGTTGGCCTCGATGCCGAGGCGCTCCAGGTTGCGCGTGTAGGGCAGGGCGATGCGCTCGAACGCCGGGCTGACGATTAGAATCTCGAAGGTGAACGGCTTGCCCGTGCGCTCATCGACCAGCTTGCCGTCGCGCACGACCCAGCCGGCCTCGCTCAGGATCTTGCGCGCCGTGCGCAGGTTTGGGCGTAGGCCGCGGGTGCCCGAGCCGTCGGTCTGCGGCGGCTTGAACGCTTGCGTAAAGAGGTCCTGCGGCAGCCGGTCGCGGTATTTCTCCAGCAGCGCCCGCTCCTCGGCGCCGGCGTCGGCCAGCAAGCCGCTCGCGCCAAGCTCGGAGTTGTCGAAGAAGCTGCGCGTGCGCGTATAGGCGCCGTTGAACAGATTGGTGTTGCTCCATTCGAAATCGAAGGCGTAGCCCAGAGCCTGGCGCACCCGTCGGTCGGCGAAAAACGGCCGGCGCATGTTGAACACAAAACCCTGCATGCCGGCGACCCGCTCGTGGGCGATATCTTCCTTGCGGATCAAGCCCTCGCGCACGGCGGCCACGTCGAACGCCGTCGCCCACGCCTTGGCCGTGTTCTCGACCCACAGGTCGATGTCGCCGCCCTTGAAGGCCTCGCGCGCGACGGTCCGGTCGCGAAAATAGTCGTACCGCATGATGTCGAAGTTGTGGAAGCCGACATTCACCGGGTGGTTCTTGCCCCAATAATCGTCGACGCGTTGATAGGTGATCGAGCGCCCGGGGTCGACGTCGGCGATCCGGTAGGGGCCGCTGCCGAGCGGCGGCTCCAGGGTGGTCTTGGCGAAGTCGCGCGTCTCCCAATAGTGCTTCGGCAGCACCGTGAGCTGGCCCATGATCAGCGGCAGTTCCAAATTCGTGCCGTTGCCGAAGTCGAAGCGCACGCTGCGCGGCCCGGTCTGCACGGCCTCGGCGACATCGTTGTAGTAGAAGCGATAGAACGGTGCGCCCTGCTCGCGCAGGACGTTGAACGAGAAGATCACGTCGTCGACCGAGACCGGCGTGCCGTCGTGCCAGCGCGCGTCCTCGCGCAGCGTGAACTCGATCCACGACCGATCGTCCGGCACGGTCATGGTTTCGCACAGCAGGCAGTACTGGGTGAACGCCTCGTCAGCCGACCCCGTCGTCAGCGATTCGTAGATCAGGCCAAGCCCGGTCGCCGGCGCGCCGCTGATGATGAACGGGTTCAGGCTGTCGTAGGTGCCGGTGGCGTCGCGTATCACCGTGCCGCCCTTCGGCGCGTTCGGATTGACGTAATCGAAGTGCGTGAAATCAGGGCCGTATTTCGGCTGGCCGTGCATCGCCAGGGCGTGGGCCGGGCCGTTCGTGCCGGCGGCCAGGGCCGGCGTCGCCAGCAGCAGCGTGGCGCCGGCGATTGCGGCGGCAACAGCGATGCGGGTCATCGGCTTACCCCTGTTTTCGTTAGCGGGACGGCAACTTTGGTTAACGGGACTTGAACGAAAATGGTTAACAGGACTGTAACGAAGATGGGGGCGGGGGACATCGGGTATCAAGCCCCGGCGGCCCCAGTTCACGCGCCTGTGTGTTCGCCCGGCGACAGTGTCTGATGGTCGTAGGCTAGGCCCAGGCTCTGCGCCGTGTTCATCAGCGTCGCCAGACAGGCGGCCGCGCGCGCGGCGGGCACCGAGACCGCGAACCGCACGACATAATCGGTGCCGCCAGCGCCGCCGCGCTCGGACTCCATGCGGACGATATTGGCGTCGTAGTCGGCAAACGCCTCGCTCATGCGGGCGATCAGGCCGGGGCGGTCGGCGCCGCGGACCTCGAGGGTATGGGTCGCCTGGCCGCGCGGGCCGTGCACCGGCGGCAGCTCGAACGGCGTTACGGCGATGCGCGCGCCGGCCAGCTCCGGCTGGCCCTCCAGAATGGCCTGGGTCTCGCCGGCGCTGACCGCGTCCGGCAGCTCGCAGACCCCGGTGAACTCGGCGCTCTCGCCCAGCACGGCAAAGCTGGTGTCGCCCAGATTGCTGCCCAAATCGAACAACCGCGCCGCGATCGCCGCCAGCAGTCCGACGCGGTCGGGGCAAGAGATCGTGATCCTGACATCATGGGGCATGGTGACGCTTCCTACTCCCCCTTCGATCCCGCTCAGCAAGGCCAGTGCCTGTGCGTGGGCGGTGCGATCGCCGCAGGCCACGACCCGGCCGTCGGACGCCAGGGTCAGATCGGCGCCTTGCCAGTCGGTCATGACCCCGCCGGCGCCGACGACCACCGCGGCCGTGGCCATGAAGTCGTGGGTCTTCAACCCGGCCTCGACGACCAAGTCGCCGTAGCCGCTGGCGACCATGGCGTAGGCGTAGCAGTCAGTGCCATAGCGCCGCAGCCGAACCCGGTCGGCGATGCGCCGGAATGCCGCCGCATCGGCGCCGTCGAACTGCTCCGGCGTCGTCGCGTACAGCGTCGCGGTTGCCAGATCGGGGCAGGGGCGCACCGCCACTTGCCGTCCGTTCATCGTCGTCGGCCGGCCGATGGCGCCGAGCCAGCGCTCACGGGTCGCCGGGTGGTCGACGACGCCAAGGATCGGCGTGCCGTGACGGGCGAGCGCGATCAGCGTTCCGAACAGCGGCAGGCCGCCGATGAAGGCATGGGTGCCGTCGATCGGGTCCAACACCCAGACATATTCGGCGTCGTCGCGGGTCGCGCCGAATTCCTCGCCGCGGATCCCGTGCGCCGGGAAGCGGGCCTCGATCAGCGCGCGCATTGCCGTCTCGGCCTCGCGGTCGGCGCGGGTCACCAGGCTGTTGTCGGGCTTGCCCATGATCTCGACGGGCGCGCGGAAATAGTGGCGGACGATCGGACCCGACGCGTTGGCCAGGGCCTCGGCCAACTCGACGAACGCCGCGTCACAGATTGCGGTCATGTCTTGGTCCTGGGCCGTGGTCCTGGTCCTGGGCTTTTAGGGGCATCGCAAAAGCGGGTCGGCCGGCGGTCCCTATTGGCCGGGCAGGGGCAGTGGCGCGTCGGACTGGCCGCGCAGGAAGGCGATCAGGTTGGCCCGGTCCGACGCCTTGGCCAGGCCGGTGAAGATCATCTTGGTGCCGGGCGCAAAGTCCTTCGGGCTGGCGACGAAACCGTTCAGCGCCTCGTAGTCCCACGTCGCGGCCAGCGCCTGTAGCGCCGCGGAATAGGCGAAGCCGTCATGGGTGCCGGGCTCGCGGCCGAGGATGCCCCACAGGTTCGGGCCTATCTTGTTGGGGCCGCCCTTGTCGACGCTGTGACAGGCCGTACAGCGCCGGAACAGCCGCTCGCCGGCGCCGGTGTCGGCGGCCGCCAGCAACGGCGAAACCGGCGCCAACACAGCCTCTTCTGCCGCCACCGCCGCGACCTCGCCGCCGCCGTCATCGAGCGCCGCGACGGTGTAGCCGCGCACGGCGTGGTCGTCGCCATGGGTGCTGAACACGGCGTTGCCGAGTTGGCCGAGCCCTACGGCCACCAGCAAGGCGACCAGGACCGCGCCGGCGATCTTCATGTTGTCCATGGTCGAAATGCTCGCCCCCGCGGCTCAAACGCTGCTCAACCAGGTATCGAACGCGGCGGGAACTTAACGGCATCCGCCGTCCCTGTCCATGCCGACAAGGCCCTGCGCGACCGGCCCGAAACGCCGGTTTCGCTCGTTCTTTCAGGCGTATATCTTGACCCCGTGACGGGGCGAAACGGCGATCCGTCGCACGGACGAGCGGCGCACAATGGGGGCCCGGGATGGCGGCACCGCAACGACCGATCATCGTCATTCCGGCGCGGCTGGCGGCGACGCGGCTGCCGGACAAGCCGCTCGCCGACATCCATGGCGCGCCGATGATCGTGCACTGCCTGCGGCGCGGGCTGGAGGCCGATCTCGGCCCCGTCATCGTCGCCTGCGGCGACGGCGCGATCGCCACCGCTGTCGAGGCCGCCGGCGGCACCGTGGTGATGACCGACCCGGCGCTGCCGTCGGGCTCGGACCGCGCCCACGCCGCCCTGCTGGCGTTCGATCCCGAGGGCCGCTTCGATTGCGTCATCAATTTGCAGGGCGACCTGCCGACGATCGAGCCGGCGGCGATCCGCGCCGCGTTCGCCGTGCTCGACGAAGACACCGTCGATATCGGCACGCTGGCCGCGGTGATCCGTGAGCCGGCGGAGCTGACGGATCCCAGCGTCGTCAAGGCGGTGGTGTCGCTGCCCGACGGCGCACGGGCCGGCCGCGGCCTCTATTTCACGCGCGTGATCGCGCCCGGCGGCCAGGGTCCCCATTATCATCACATCGGCCTCTATGCATTCCGCCGCGCCGCGCTCGACCGGTTCGTGACCTTGCCGCGCGGCCCGCTCGAGGTACGCGAACGGCTGGAGCAGCTGCGCGCGCTCGAGGCCGGCATGCGCATCGACGTGGCGCTCGTTGACACCGTTCCGCTCGGTGTCGATACTCCGGCCGACCTCGCTTGGGCGCGCGAGCTGCTGGAGCCGCCAAGCGGCAGCAGCCGATTGTAGTCGCCATGGCCCAACCGACCGAAGCCGACAGCGACCCGGCGACCACGATCGCCTTTCAGGGCTCACCCGGCGCGTACTCGCATTTGGCCTGTCGCGAGGCGTTCGCCGAGTTGACGGCGCTGGCGTGCGAGAGCTTCGACGACGCCTTTGCGGCGGTGCAGGACGGCCGCGCGCGGCTGGCGATGATCCCGATCGAGAATTCGCTCGGCGGTCGCGTCGCCGACATCCATCACCTGTTGCCCGAATCGAACCTCTACATCATCGCCGAGCACTATCAGCCGGTGCATCACCAGCTGATGGCGCCGAAGGGCGCGCGCCTGGAAGACCTGAAAGAGGTGCACAGCCACGCCCAAGCGCTCGCCCAGTGCCGCGAGCAGATCCGCCATCTCGGCCTCAAGCCGGTGACCCGCGCCGACACCGCCGGTGCCGCGCGCGAGGTGGCGGAGCGTGGCGACGCGACGATCGCGGCGCTCAGCTCCGGCCTGGCGGCCGATATCCATGGGCTCGAGATCCTGCGCACGCGCTTCGAGGATCGCATCGGCAACACGACCCGCTTTGTCGTCATGTCGCGCAGCCGCACCGATCCCGACCCCCAGGCCGGCCCCTGCATGGTCGCCCTGTTCTTCCAGCTGCGCAGCGTGCCGGCGGCGCTCTACAAGGCGCTCGGCGGCTTCGCCACGAACGGCGTCAACATCACGAAGCTGGAAAGCTACATCACCGACGCCAGTTTCACCGTCGCCCAGTTCTACGCCGAGATCGAAGGCCACCCGGCCCAGCTCCCGGTCGCCCGCGCGCTCGAGGAGCTCGAATACTTCACCTCCAGAATGCGCATCCTCGGCGCCTTCCCCGCCGCGCCGTTCCGCAGCAAATAGGCCGCGCGGCGCGCGGCTACGGCTCGTTTAGCCCAGTCTTCTGTGCGTCCGCCCAGGCGACGAGCGCCACACGATCGATCAGGCCGGTGTCCTCGTCGATCAGTCATCGGCGCGTCTCCTCCGTGAGCGGATCGGGTGCCGAGACGCTAGTGCACAGATCCAGACAAATGATTCACCGTGCGCTGGAGCAACCCGTTGTTTTGTATTCGGAATCAGATTTCCACGGTGACGGCTCTGACTGAGTCGGTGCACTAGCTTCTTGGTGCATGGCAGGGCTCTCGGCAACAGTCGTTCGAACGAGACCGAAAATGAGCAGCGAGCGTGGCTAGCTCGGATCGCAGGAGAACTCGCCCAAGTCGGGCGATTCATCAAGCACGTACTGCTCGTAGAATGTCCGCCCGACTTCCTCGGCCTGACAGAGGTAGTGCAGGCCAAGTTGGACGTTCTTTGGAACGATCTCGCCCCTTATGTAGATCAGTCCGAGTTCTGCCCGTGCTACTGGAAACTCGTCGACGGCTTGGAGCAGCCAATGCACCGCTGCTTCAGGCTTGGTATCGACAAAATATGGCGTGTGGAAATCGTTCTGCAGGAAGGTCCCCCGCGCTAGTTGCGCGCCAGCATGGCCCGCCTCCGCGGCGTCTAGTGCACCGATCCAGACAAATGATTCACCGTGCGCTGGAGCAACCCGTTGTTTTGTATTCAGAATCAGGTTTCCACTGTGACGGCTCTGACTGAGTCGGTGCACTAGCAGCATTTGAGCTGCCTCCTCCATCGTTTGCTGGCTAGACCGCTGACCAAGCGCGTAACCGACCTCTCCGTCGATCGTTTTCATGCCGAGGAAAGCCTTGGCATCAAGATTTCCAGCGTCCGCTGCGCGACGTAGCCAGAGCAGGCCGAAGTACGCATCGTGGTCAACGCCATAGCCCTGGAAGTAGTAGAAACCGACCATTGCCTGCGCCGGCAAGTTCCCCGCGGTCGCCGCGGGCAGGTAGTGGTCAAACGATTGCTTCCAGTCGCGTTTGCCAAAGAAGCCGGTCTCGAAAATGTAGCCCAGGTACAAGTCTGCCGACACGAATCCGGCGTCAGCGGCTAGGGTGAGGTGATGAAGCGCTTCGCCGTCTTCCAAGTGAAGCAGCGCACGGCCAAGGAGGAAATGCGCCGCGATGTTGTCGGGCTCAGATTGGATGGCTCTTCGACAGGCCAGCGAAGCGGCAAGCGGATCCTCGAGTTCGCCGTCTCCGGGGCCGAGTTGCCCGCTATCGACCTCTGGCACCGCGCCGAGCCGTCGACAGTCCGACATGTCCGTCGCGAACTGCGCAGTTGCACTGCTCCATGTGACGAGGGCGAGCGCGCAGAACACTGAAAAGAACGCAATGTGGCGCCTGTCCATCTTAACGGGCTCTCCCGACGCGTCTGCAAATAGATACACATTTGAAGTAATACGGCTACGCAGCGTTGGGGATTATACTGTAATCTTATGGTGAATACTATCGTTTGCTGAGCCGGCCAAGACGATAGCGGCTTGCCCGGACATAGTGCAGGGCTGCTACGCCAGGCGCACCCAGTCGTCGACCAGGCGGCGGGCGATCGAATCACGGCGCGGCAGGCGGAACGTCGTGTCCTCGGGCGAGGCGCGCAACTCGTCGCGGGTGTACCAGGCGGCGTGCTCGAGCTCGTTGGGGTCGACCGTCAGATCGAACGTCGTCGCCCGGGCGGTGAAGCCGACCATCAGCGAGGCCGGGAACGGCCACGGCTGCGACGAGTGATAGCGGATGTCGGTGAGGCGCACGCCGACCTCCTCGTAGATCTCGCGGGCGACCGTGTCCTCCAGGCTCTCGCCGGGTTCCAGGAAGCCGGCGAGCACCGAATGCATGCCCTCCAGGAAACGGCCGGAGCGGCCGAGGATCGCCCGCTCGCCGCCGTCATGCACGAGCACGATGACCGCCGGGTCGGTGCGCGGAAAATGCGTCGCGGCGCAGCCGGCGCGGCTGCAGACGCGGGCATGGCCGGCCGACTGGCTCGTCGTCGGGGCGCCGCAGACGCCGCAGAAGCGGTGGCGCGCGTGCCAGTAGGCGAGGCCGCGGGCATAGGCCATGATGCCGCCGTCGTCGCGGCCGACGACCGGGCCGATGCGGCGCAGGTCCTCGAACCGCCCGGGCCCTTCGAGCGCCGGGTGGTCGTCGGGTGCCTCGATGTGGCTCACGTCGATCGCGAAATAGGCCGCGCCGTTGGCGAGGCCCAGCAGCATCGGCTCGGCCGCGCCCAGCGTGTCAAGCACCGTCGCCGCAAGCGTGACCAGCGCCGTTCCGTCGGCGCCCTCGGACAGGGCGATCAGGTTGTGCTCGCGCCATACCGGGACCAGCCGCGTGCCTGCGTCGGCCAGGCGTTCGGCCAGCCAGTCCTGGTCCTCGCGGCGGTGGGCGACCCGGTCCAGCTGGGTGCCGGCGTAGTAGTTGACGATCATCATGGCGGCCAAATTGTCACATCGCCCAGCCTCGGCGCAAATGCCGGCATGCGGCGGGTGCGGAGTGTGCGCCCGTTGTTCCTCGCGCCGAGCGATCTGATATAGTGCGAGCGGGAGGCCGGGCGGACGGGCGTCTCGCCAACCCGGTCAGATCCGGAAGGAAGCAGCCGTAACGAGTTCTGCTCGGGTCGCATTCAACCGGTCTCCTACTCGACCCGAGGACCATGGTAGCGATGAGCGAGCGTCCCGACGACGATGTGGCCGTGCCCGAGGTCGATCCCGGCGCCGGCAGTCCGACCATCGACGATCCCAACCAGGCCAGCTTCCTCGGTGGCGACGCGGCGGCGCCCGCTGCTGCCGAGCCGGCGGCAGGCGGCGCCGACTACCGCGTGTTCGCGCGCAAGTACCGGCCGATGACGTTCGACCAGCTGATCGGCCAGGACGCCATGGTGCGCACGCTGACGAACGCGTTCGCGACCGGCCGCGTCGCCCATGCGTTCATCCTGACCGGTGTGCGCGGCATCGGCAAGACGACGACCGCGCGCATCATCGCCAAGGGTCTGAACTGCAGCGGGCCCGACGGCGCCGGCGGGCCGACGGTCAGCCCGTGCGGCGTCTGCCGCAACTGCGTCGACATCGCCCATGACCGCCATGTCGACGTGATGGAGATGGACGCCGCCAGCCGCACCGGCGTCGACGACATTCGTGAGATCCTCGACGGTGTGCGCTACCGGCCGGTCGCCGCGCGCTACAAGGTCTACATCATCGACGAAGTGCACATGCTCTCGCGCAACGCCTTCAACGCGCTGCTGAAGACGCTGGAGGAGCCGCCGGAGCACGCCAAGTTCATCTTCGCGACGACCGAGGTCCGCAAGGTGCCGCTGACCGTACTGTCGCGCTGTCAGCGCTTCGATTTGCGCCGCGTCGGCGAGGCGGCGCTGGCTGAGAACCTGGCCGGGATCGCCGCGGCCGAGGGCGCTGTGCCGGAGCCCGAGGCGCTGCGCCTCCTCGTGCGCGCCGCCGACGGTTCGGTGCGCGACGGCCAGTCGCTGCTCGACCAGGCGATCGCCCACGGTACCGGCACGATCACGGCGGATCAGGTGCGGGCGATGCTCGGCCTCGCCGACGCGACCCAGATCTACGACCTGCTGGACGTGGTGATGGCCGGCGACGTTGGGGCGGCGCTCGCACAGCTGTCGGCGCTCTACGCGGCCGGGGCCGAGCCGCTGGTCGTGCTGCAGGACCTGACCGAGCTGGTGCACGCGCTGACGCGGCGCAAGATCGCGCCCGCCGCCGATGCCGCCGAGGCGATCTCCGAGGTCGAGGCCAGGCGCGCCAGCGAGATGGCCGAGCGGCTGTCCGTGCCGGTGCTGACGCGGGCCTGGCAGCTGCTGCTCAAGGGCCTGAGCGAGGTCCAAGCGGCGCCGATCGCATTATCGGCCGTGGAGATGGTGCTGGTGCGGCTGGCCTATGCCAGCACGCTGCCGCCGCCCGGCGAGCTGATCAGGCGCCTGACCGACGCCGGCGAAGCGGCCGATCGGCCCGCCGCGGCGGCCGAGACGGAGCCAGTCGAGACTGCGCCGGTCGAGACCGCGCCGCCGCGCCCGGCGCTCGCGGTTGGCGGTGGCGCGGCGCCGCCGCGGGCTGTCGCTGAGCCGGCGCCACTGGAGGTGCCGCCGCAGGCCGCTGCCGTGCCGGCGGTGCGCGCGGAAGCGGCATTGGCGCCCGATCCCGAGGACTTCCGTGCCCTCGTGGCGCTGTTCGGCACGCGCCGGGAAGCGCAGCTGCGCAATCACCTCTACACCAACGTGCACCTCGTCGCGTTCGAGCCCGGGCGGCTGGAGATCCGCGTGACCGAGGCGGCGCCGCGCGATCTCAGCGGCCAGGTGCTGCGGCGCCTGCGAGAGTGGTGCGGCAGCCACTGGACGGTCAGCGTGGCCGAGCGGCCCGGCGCGCCCACATTGGCGGAACAGGACCGCGCCGCCGTGGCGTCGCGCACCACCGCGGCCGCGCAGGACCCGGTCGTGCAGGCGGTGCTGGCGGCGTTCCCCGGTGCCCGGATCGAGCAGGTGCGGCCGCTGCCCGTCGCTGCGGCGCCGGCGGCGGACCCGAGCGATGACGACGTTGATGACGACGACTACTTAGGGGATGACCGATGAAGAACCTTGGCCAACTGATGAAACAGGCCCAGGCCATGCAGGAAAAGATGGCCGAGATGCAGGAGAAGGTCGCCCAGGTCGAGATCGACGGCGTTGCCGGCGGCGGTATGGTCACCGTGACCCTGAACGGCAAGGGCGTGCTCAAGCGCCTCAAGGTCGACCCGACGCTGATCGACCCGGCCGAGCCCGAGATGCTCGAAGACCTGATCGTCGCCGCCCACGCCGACGCCAAGTCCCGCGTCGATGCCCGCGTTGCCGAGGAGATGCAGAACGTGACCGGCGGCCTGCAACTGCCCCCCGGCTTCAAGCTGCCGTTCTGATGTTGCTGCCCCGCGCCCGGAAGCCCCGAAAAGATCCTCATGCTGAGCTTGTCGAAGCATGATTGCCACGGGTGCCCCTCCGCTCGGCGCGACACTCCACGAGACCCTTCGACAGGCTCAGGGTGAGGGGTACGGGCGCGGCAACGCGCCCGATGGCTCGCTGTGCCTGTGTGCCTCTGTGGTTCACCCTTAGCCCAGCGCCTTCCCGCCGACGCACCCGCCATGTCCGCGCCCGAGATCGAGCGGTTGATCGAACAGCTGGCCAGGCTGCCCGGCCTCGGCCCGCGCTCGGCGCGGCGCGCCGTCCTGCACCTGCTGAAGCGCAAGGCGCAGCTGATGCAGCCGCTGACGACGGCGCTGACGCGGGCGGCCGAGGCGATCACGACCTGCGGCGTCTGCGGCAGCCTGGACACGGCCGACCCGTGCTCGATCTGTCGCGACGAGCGCCGCCAGCGCGCGACGATCTGTGTCGTCGAGGACGTCGCCGATCTGTGGGCGCTGGAGCGCACGGGCGCCTATCGCGGTGTCTACCACGTGCTGGGCGGCACGCTGTCGGCGCTCGACGGCGTCGGGCCCGAGGATCTGAACATCGGCCGGCTCGTCGCCCGGGCCGGCGAGGCTGGGGTCGGCGAGGTCATCCTGGCGACCAACGCCACCGTCGCCGGCCAGACCACGGCCCACTACATCACCGAGCGTCTGGAGGGCCTGGACGTCGCCGTCTCGCGGCTTGCGCACGGGGTGCCGGTGGGCGGCGAGCTCGACTATCTCGATGACGGCACGCTGACGGCGGCGCTGAAGGCGCGCCGGCCAATATGACAGGAGTATCGGCCATGACCGGATTGCGGACGCGCTTGTCGCTGGCATGGCTCGTGGCAATCGGCGCGGTGGCGAGCCCCGCCGGTGCCCAGGACGCTACGCCGGCCACGCAATCGGGTCTGTCGATCACCGTCTACCAGCAGGCGCTGGCTTTCGTGCGCGACCGACGCACGGCTGCCCTGGCCGCCGGCGATGTGCGCATGCTGTTCGCCGGGGTCAGCGAATCGCTGATCGTCGACACGTTAGAGCTGGTGGCGCTGGACGGGCAGCCGCTGGACGTGCACGCCATGGTCCACGATGGCGAGCTGTTGACGCCGGAGAGCCTGTTGCGCGCCGCGGTCGGCGGGACGGTGCGGCTGACCCGCGAGAACCCCGAGACCGGTGAGGAGCGTGTCGAGGTGGCCGAGGTGCTGGCCGCGACCGCGGGCGTCGTGCTGCGCGTCGGCGACCGTATCGAGACCGGCGTTCCGGGGGCCGGCATTCCGGGGCGCCTGGTGTTCGACGACGTGCCGGCCCGGTTGCGGAGCGAGCCCGTCGTGTCGGCGGACGTGACGGTGCCCGGGTCGGGCAGCCGCACGGTCGAGCTCACCTATCTGACCCATGGGCTCGGCTGGCGCGCCGACTATGTCGTGGTCCTGGATGACGCGGCCGAGGTGGCGCAGCTGCACGGCTGGGCCAACGTGCGCAACGACACCGCCGTTGCGTTCCCCGACGCCGCGGTGACGCTGCTGGCCGGGCAGGTGCAGTTCGACTCGGTCCGGCCGCTGCGGGGGATCGCGCGCAGGTGCGGGCGTTCGGGGCGGCGACGGCAGCGCCGGCCCCTGGCGCCGTCGATGCCTACCAGCTGTTCGAGCTGGCGCGCCCGGTCTCCCTGATGCCCGGCCAGACGCAGCGGCTCGCCCTGGTCGACCGCCTGACCCTGCCGGCGACGCGAACCTATCGGCTCGACGGGGCGCCGTTCCTGGGCACGCGCGGGCTGTCGCAGCCGGTCGCGGTCGCGGTCCGGCTGACGCTCACGAATTGGGCGGATGTCGGCACGCTGCTGCCGGCCGGCGCGGTACGTGTCTACGGGCCGGGGCCGCGGGGCCGCACCGAGTTCCTCGGCGCCGCGGCCATGGCGGCGCTGCCGGTGGGCGAAGCGGCGGTGCTCGACTACGGCCGCGCGTTCGATGTGACGGCGCGCCGCTTTGTCGACGACTTCCGGCGGGAGGGCCAGCGCGGCGTGATCATCGAGTCGGCGCAACGCATCGTCCTGCGCAACGCCGGTGCCGCTGCCGTCACTGTCGACGTCGTCGAGACCATGGCCGGCAACTGGCGTATCCTCGACGAGAGCCAGCCCCATTTCGCGGAATCGGCGTTCCAGCCGAAATGGCAGGTTGCCGTCCCCGCCGCCGGCACCTCCGAGCTCAGCTACCGCGTCCGCATCGAACGGCGCTAGCCAGCGGCCATGCACGACCATCGCTGGCGAAGTCCGAACCACAGAGGCACAGAGACACAGAGGTCTCGAAGCGTCGGACTTGATCCGGGGTCAATGGGCTGTCTTGCTCTCGGATTCGGAGGAGCCGCCGGGCCATGACCACCGCCGCCGGCTGGGAACGCCTGGCCGCGCGCGGGCGGCGGCGCCGGCGGGGCAAGACGGCGGCGCTCTACGGCTTTCTCGTGGCCGTCTCGGTGCCCCTGCTGATCCCCTATGTCTGGCTCGTGACGCGGTCGTTCTCGTCGGGCGACCCTGTGGTCCTATGGCGCACGACGGCCGTGCTCACGGGCGTCGCCGCGGCGATCTGGCTGTGGCCGGCGCGTGCAAAGGGCCGGCGCGATGCCGTTATCGGCTATTTGGTCATCACGCTGGCGGCGGTCGTCGCGCTGGCTGTGCTGATCGGGTCCGACCTGCATCTCCGCAACTTCCGCTTCCTCATCGAGCCGCCGTTCGCCACCGCCCCGTCGGTGTGGGGCGCATTCGCGAACTCGCTCTATCTGGCGGGGACCGAGACGGTGCTGGTCGTCGCCATCTCCTCGCTCGCCGGCTACTACCTGTCGCGCTTCCGGTTCCCCGGACGCCGGTTGATGTTCGGCGCGCTGTTGACGCTGCACGCGTTCCCGGTGATGACGCTGCTCATCCCGCTGTTCCTGATGGCGGCGTACGCCGGGCTGATCGACCGCCTGGTCGGCGTGGTCTTCGTGCTCGTGGCGTTCGAGCTGCCGTTCGCGATCTTCATCATGAAGGGATTCTTCGACGCCGTGCCGTGGGAGATCGAGATGAGCGCCATCGTCGACGGCGCCTCGCGGCGCCAGGCGTTCGTGCGCATCGTGCTGCCGCAGGTCGTGCCGGGGATCGCCGTGGTCGCGGTGTTCGCCTTCATCCGCGGTTGGGAGGAGTACATCTTCGTGCTCACCTTCCTGATCCGCAATACGAGCTGGACGATGAGCCTTTATCTGTTCTTCACCGGCAACGCGCCCGCCGTCGCCCTGTTCTACATGATGCCCAGCCTGTTCCTGTTCCTGTTCGCCCAGCGCTACCTGATGCGCATGTCCATCGGCACCATGCGCTAGCGGGCCTGTGGGGCGTCACCCGCGCCGGGTCCCGCCGAGCCTTGGCACCGCCGCCGCCGAGGTTCGGACGGTGAGGCCCCTCGCCCTACTCGCGCCCGATGGCGCGGGCGGCGGGTGCCGGGAACGCTGTCACCTCGGGCTCGTGGGGCACGTCGTCGAGCTGCAGGTCCTCGATGCGGCCGCTGCGTTTGGTGATCTTCTCGGTCGTAATGCGGATCTCGCGCATGTCGGTCTCGGCCGTCTGAAAGTGGCGCTGCAGGTTGTAGACCCGCTTGTCGAGGCGGACCACGTCGTCCAGCAGGTGGTGCACTTCGGTCTGAATGTGGCCGGCGGCCTCGCGCATGCGCACGTCCTTCATCACCGCGCGCACGGTGTTGAGCGTCGCCCACAGCGTCGTCGGCGAGACGATGAAGACGTGCGCCCGGAAGGACTTCTCGACGACATCGGGAAAGCGCGCGTGCAGCTCCGCATAGACCGCCTCCGAGGGCAGGAACATCAGTGCCGCCTCGGCCGTCTCACCGGCGATGATGTATTTCTCGGCGATGTCGCGCACGTGGCGCAGCACGTCGGCCGCGAACAGGCGCGTCGCCTCCTTCGTCGCCGCCTCGTCGCGCGCTGCGATCAGCGCGCGGTAGGACTCCAGCGGAAACTTGGCGTCGATGCAGATCGGCCCCGGCGGCAGCGGCAGGTGCAGCAGGCAGTCGACCCGCTTGTTGTTCGTCAGGGTCACCTGGAAGGCATAGGCCGACGGCGGCAGCACCGCCTCGACGAGGTCGCGCAGCTGGATCTCGCCGAACGCGCCGCGCGCCTGCTTGTTGGCCAGGATGTCCTGCAGGCCGACAACCTGGCTCGACAGCTCGGTGATGTTGCGCTGGGCCACGTCGATCTTGACCAGCCGCTCCTTCAAATCGTCCAGGGTCGAGCGCTGCTGGGTGCTGGCCTTGTCGAGCGCCTCGTTGACCCGCTTCGTGACGTCGCCGAGGCGCTCGTCCAGGCTGCGGGCAAGTGCCCGCTCCTGCGCCTGCAGGCGCTCGGCCAGCTGCGCCTGGGCGGCGGCGCTGGCCTCGGTCAGCTGGCTCAGCCGCCCGGCCAGCTCGCCGGCCAACTCGCCAGCCTGGCCGCGCTCGCTGCGCAGCAGCCGCCGGACCACGGCGGCGGCGATGACGACGGCCGCGGCGGCCACGATTGCCAGCAGCGCTGTCTGCATGGATGCACCCCCCCCCCCTTTCCGCCCCCCGAGTCGCGGCCGCGATTCTACCATTTCCAGGCGCGCCGGTGCGCCCTTGACGGCCCCGGCGCCAGCCCATACCTACGCTGCCATGGCCAGGCTGCCGATCATCCTTGCGCCGGACGCGCGGCTGAAAATCGTCTGCAAGCCGGTCGAGCGGGTCGACGACGCCGTGCGCCGGCTGATGGACGATATGCTGGAGACGATGTACGCCGCGCCCGGCGTCGGCCTGTCGGCGCCCCAGGTCGGCGACCACCGGCGCATCATCGTCGTCGATGCGGTGCGCGACGGCGCGGAGCAGAAGTCCCTGCGCATGGCCAATCCGGAAATCATTACGCTGTCAGACGAGCGCGCGCTCTATGAGGAGGGCTGCCTCAGCTTCCCCGAGCAGTACGCCGAGGTGGAGCGGGCCGAGCGCATCCGCGTGCGCTACCTCGACCACGAGAACGAGATCCGCGAGGTCGCGGCCGAGGGCCTGCTCGCGACCTGCATCCAGCACGAATACGACCACCTGGACGGCATCCTGTTCGTCGACCACATCTCGGTCCTGCGCCGCGGCATCATCCTGCGCAAGATGCGGAAGACGAAGCGCCAGGACGTGAAGGCCGCCGCTGAATAGCCGTGGCCCCAGCGCGGTCGGGCCGGCTTGCCGAGTGCGATGAGGCATGATGGAGGCGCGGGCCAAGACCTTCCGCGGCTACTCACCGCCACACCCTTCGACAGGCTCAGGGTGAGGTGTTCGTGGGCGGAGGCCCTCCTGCGTGGACAATCTCAGCATGAGGTCCCCGTCCCAACGACGCCTCACCCTGAGCTTGTCGAAGGGTGTCTCACGGGCCCCGCGCTAAGTGCGACAGCGAGCACACCATGCGCCTAGCCTTCTTCGGCACGCCCGATTTCGCGGTGCCGGCGCTGGCGGCGCTGGCGGAGGCCGGCCACACGATCGTGCGGGTCTATGCCCAGCCGCCGCGCCCGAGCGGCCGTGGGCTCAAGCCGCGGCCGTCGCCGGTGCAGCGTAGTGCCGCGGGCCACGGCTGGTCCGTGCATACGCCGGCGCGCCTCGATGGCGGCACGGTAACGGACTTCGCCGCGCTCGACCTCGACGCCGGCGTCGTCGTCGCCTACGGCCTGATCCTGCCGCCGGCCGTGCTGGCGGCGCCGCGGCTCGGCTGCCTCAACATCCACGCCTCGCTGCTGCCGCGCTGGCGCGGCGCCGCGCCGATCCAGCGCGCCATCCTGGCCGGCGACGATACGACCGGCATTACGATCATGCAGATGGACGCCGGGCTCGACAACGGGCCGATCCTGCTGACCCGCGCCGTGCCGATCACGGGCGACGCAACCGGCGGCACGCTGCACGATACGCTCGCCGCACTCGGCGCGGCGCTGATCGTCGAGGCCCTGGCCGGGCTTGCGGAAGGACGCTTGACCGCGTTGCCGCAACCCGCGGGTGCCACCTACGCCGCGAAGCTGTCGCGCGCCGAGGGGCGCCTCGACTGGACCCGCACGGCCGCGGCGCTGGCACGGCAGGTCCGGGCGTTTACCCCATGGCCGGGCGCCTGGTGCGAACTAGGCGGCCAGCGCCTAAAGGTCCTGGCGGCCGAGGCCGTCGACGGGGCGGACGGCGCGGCGCCCGGCACGATCGTCGACGCCGCCCTGGCGGTTGCCTGCGGCGACGGCGCGCTCCGCCTGCTGAACCTGCAACGGGCGGGCAAGGCGCCGATGGCGGCGGACAAGTTTCTGCGCGGCCAGCCGGTACTGCCCGGGACCCGCCTGACCTAGACTAGTGCCCATCCGGAAACGCTAAAACACTGAAATAACTGAGTGAATCGTCTATTTTCGGAGCCAGGCTCCGGCGGTTTCGGCTATGCTGTTGGGAACAAGCCACTGTACCCAAAGGCAAACACCAAACCGCCGGAGGTGACCATGCGCGAAGAGCGCACCGTCCAGGGCAGTATATTCGATCTGTTTTCGCCGCACGAGATCGGTCGTGAACTCGCGGCGATGTCCGCCTGGCTCGACGGCGAGGCCGCGGTGGTGCGCCTGGTCGCCGCAGACCTCGGCATCGGTCGGGTCAGGCAGACCGGGCGCCACGGGCTGAGCGCCGATGCGGCGTTGCGCTGCGCGCTGCTCAAGCAGTACTTCCAGCTGAGCTACGAGGAGCTGGCCTTTCTGCTGTCGGATTCGGCATCGCTGCGCGCGTTCGCTCGACTGCCGTTCGGCTGGTCGCCGAAGAAGTCGGCGCTGCACAGCGCCATCGGCGCCATCGCCGCCGCCACCTTCGAGTGCCTCAACCGGATGCTGCTGGCGCGCGCCGCGACGGCCAAGCTGGAGAGCGGCGCCAAGGTCCGGTTCGACAGCACGGTCGCCGAGACCGCCATCCATGCGCCCACCGACTCCAGCCTGTTGTGGGATGCCGTGCGGGTCATGGTGCGGCTGTTGCGTCAAGCCGACGTCGTGCTGCCCGCCTTGCCCTGGCGCGACCACACGCGCCTGGCCAAGAAGCGCGCCCGCGCCATCGAGTACAGTCGTGGCAACAACCGGCAGCGGCTGTACCGCGAGCTGCTCGCCAAGACCCGCGCGACGCTCGCCTATCTGCACGACGCCATGGCGCGGCTGGCCGACGATCCCGCGCCGGTGGCCGCGGCCTGGCGCACCGAGGCCGAACACTTCGTGCCGCTGATCGAACGCATCATCGACCAGACCGAGCGCCGTGTCTTGCATGGCGAGAAGGTGCCGGCCGCCGACAAGCTCGTCAGTCTGTTCGAGCCCCATAGCGACATCATCGTCAAGAGCCGCCGCCAGGTCTCCTACGGCCACAAGCTCAACCTGGCCAGCGGCGCCAGCGGTCTCATCCTCGACATCGTCGTCGAGCAGGGCAACCCGGCCGATGCCGAGCGCTTCGTACCCATGGTCGACCGCCAGATCGCGATCTACGGCCGGCCGCCCAGGCAACTCGCCGCCGACGGCGGCTGCGCCAGCACCGGCTGTAGCGCACCCGGTTCCTTGGACACAAGTTTGTCTCACGCGGCGGGCCTGATTGAGATCGCGGCGTGCCACGCCTGACGAGCTTGAGCGGAGCTCAGGTAGCCGTTCTTTTCGACGATCCACTGGGCATTGTAGAGTTCGACGAAGTCGCGGACGGCGTCCCGCAGCTCCGCGATGTTGCGGTAGATGCGACCATGGATGATCTGTTCCTTCAGCGTGCGATTGAACCGCTCGGCGACGCCGTTGGTCTGGGGCTCGGCGACGAAGGCGTAGGACGGCTGGATGCCCCAGAACTTGATCTGGTTGGTGAAGTGGTCCGACAGATACTGGGAGCCGTGATCCATCCGCAAGGCCAGCCCCCGAGCCGCGCCGGCCGCGGTCGAGCCATACAGCCCGGCAAGCCCCATGGAGATCGGCTGCAGGGCGGCGAAGCGGTCGCCGCGCTTGCAGACATGCCAGCCGACACACTCGGCGTTCCAATGCTCGACGGCGGTGAAGATCCAGCCCCAGCCGTCGTCCACCGTGAACACCCGAACGCCATCGGTGCCCCACATGAGGTTCGGGGCATGAGTGATGATCTCACCGTCATGGGGATTGCCGCCACGGCGGCGGCAGCGATGGGGCGAGAGCAGATCGTTCTCGCGCATCAGGCGGAGCACCCGCTTGCGGGCAACCCGGATGTCGCGACAGACCCGAAGCCGAGCCCAGACCTTGCGGTAGCCCTCGCCCTCCCAGGGCGATGCCTCCAGGTCGGCTTCGATCGCCACCAGCAGCGCCTGGTCCGAGATCGCGGGCTTCGGTCCCCGACGCTTTGCCGGCGGCTGCTCGGCGTGCTGGCCGGAGGTCATGGCGTAGAACGAGGAGCGGGCCATGCCCCAGGCGGCGCAGACCCGCCGCAGGCCGTAGGCCAGACCCGTGCCGGGCGAGGTGGCGGCACTCATCGCCGCGACCTCCGCCGCCCCAAAGGGCCGAAGGTCTCCGTCTTGGCCTCCAGCAGTTCCACCTGCATGGTCAACTCTCCGATCCGCTTCATGGCGCTATCCAGTTCCGCCTGCACCGGATCGCCCTTGCGTTGCTTGAGCGAGGCGTCGATCCCGCCGATCGCTTTCTCACGCCACTGCTCGAGCCGGAAGATCTCTACGCCCAACTGGCGCGACAGAAGTTGCACCGGCTCATCACGCAAAAGCCGCAGAACAACTTCACGCTTGCGCGCCACCGTCCATCGCTGGCCAAGTCCCAGCGGGCCTGCCGGCAAAGCCTGGCCTGGGGAAAACGTGGACGAGCCAAGCTCGCCCGCATTTACCACAGGCCCATCAACAGCAACTTTCTTCTCAAAATTATCGGTCATGTTCCGGTCCTCCTTGGACACTTCGATTAAGCCAATTCTGTGTCCAAGGAAATCGGGTCCGACTCAGCGCAAGCACCGGCAACCTCGCCGCCGCCAAGAACAAGGGCGTCGAGGACGTCGCCTTCCACAAGAAATGCGGCCTTGCCATCACCGACATGGTCAAGAGCCGCTGGGTCTACCGCCGACTGCGCAACTTCCGCGCCGGCATCGAGGCCGCCATCTCATGCCTCAAGCGCGCCTACGGTCTGGGCCGCTGCACCTGGAAGGGGCTCGAACACTTCAAGTCCTACGTCTGGGCCGCCGTCGTCGCCCACAACCTCGCCGTGCTGGCCCGCCTCAAACCGGCATAGCCGCCAACCCGACACGTCCGATTGAGTCGGACCCGATTTCCTTGGACACAGAATTGGCTTAATCGAAGTGTCCAAGGAGGACCGGAACATGACCGATAATTTTGAGAAGAAAGTTGCTGTTGATGGGCCTGTGGTAAATGCGGGCGAGCTTGGCTCGTCCACGTTTTCCCCAGGCCAGGCTTTGCCGGCAGGCCCGCTGGGACTTGGCCAGCGATGGACGGTGGCGCGCAAGCGTGAGGTCGTTCTGCGGCTTTTGCGTGACGAGCCGGTGCAACTTCTGTCGCGCCAGTTGGGCGTAGAGATCTTCCGGCTCGAGCAGTGGCGTGAGAAAGCGATCGGCGGGATCGACGCCTCGCTCAAGCAACGCAAGGGCGATCCGGTGCAGGCGGAACTGGATAGCGCCATGAAGCGGATCGGAGAGTTGACCATGCAGGTGGAACTGCTGGAGGCCAAGACGGAGACCTTCGGCCCTTTGGGGCGGCGGAGGTCGCGGCGATGAGTGCCGCCACCTCGCCCGGCACGGGTCTGGCCTACGGCCTGCGGCGGGTCTGCGCCGCCTGGGGCATGGCCCGCTCCTCGTTCTACGCCATGACCTCCGGCCAGCACGCCGAGCAGCCGCCGGCAAAGCGTCGGGGACCGAAGCCCGCGATCTCGGACCAGGCGCTGCTGGTGGCGATCGAAGCCGACCTGGAGGCATCGCCCTGGGAGGGCGAGGGCTACCGCAAGGTCTGGGCTCGGCTTCGGGTCTGTCGCGACATCCGGGTTGCCCGCAAGCGGGTGCTCCGCCTGATGCGCGAGAACGATCTGCTCTCGCCCCATCGCTGCCGCCGCCGTGGCGGCAATCCCCATGACGGTGAGATCATCACTCATGCCCCGAACCTCATGTGGGGCACCGATGGCGTTCGGGTGTTCACGGTGGACGACGGCTGGGGCTGGATCTTCACCGCCGTCGAGCATTGGAACGCCGAGTGTGTCGGCTGGCATGTCTGCAAGCGCGGCGACCGCTTCGCCGCCCTGCAGCCGATCTCCATGGGGCTTGCCGGGCTGTATGGCTCGACCGCGGCCGGCGCGGCTCGGGGGCTGGCCTTGCGGATGGATCACGGCTCCCAGTATCTGTCGGACCACTTCACCAACCAGATCAAGTTCTGGGGCATCCAGCCGTCCTACGCCTTCGTCGCCGAGCCCCAGACCAACGGCGTCGCCGAGCGGTTCAATCGCACGCTGAAGGAACAGATCATCCATGGTCGCATCTACCGCAACATCGCGGAGCTGCGGGACGCCGTCCGCGACTTCGTCGAACTCTACAATGCCCAGTGGATCGTCGAAAAGAACGGCTACCTGAGCCCCGCTCAAGCTCGTCAGG
This sequence comes from Alphaproteobacteria bacterium, assembly GCA_965261585.1. Lineage (GTDB taxonomy): Bacteria > Pseudomonadota > Alphaproteobacteria > UBA6615 > UBA6615 > CBDHDN01. The sequence continues at coordinate 22,307 of CBDHDN010000043.1, read as the reverse complement.
CGTGGCACGCCGCGATCTCAATCAGGCCCGCCGCGTGAGACAAACTTGTGTCCGAGGAACCGGGTGCGCTACACCGACACGTCCGATCCACCAGCACCGACGGCCGCCGATCCCGCCGGCCTGCCTCGATCACGCGCCGCTCGTCACCGGCACCCCGTCACTGGACTCTGGAACGCATCTACAGCCCCCGTACCCACAAAACACGTCGCTCAAGCGCGCAGCCTTACACTAAATCTAGTCGTTTATGGATGGGCACTAGGCTAGCTAGTGCCCATCCGGAAACGCTAATACACTGAAATAACTGAGTGAATCGTCTATTTTCGGAGCCAGGCTCCGGCGGTTTCGGCTATGCTGTTGGGAACAAGCCACTGTACCCAAAGGCAAACACCAAACCGCCGGAGGTGACCATGCGCGAAGAGCGCACCGTCCAGGGCAGTATATTCGATCTGTTTTCGCCGCACGAGATCGGTCGTGAACTCGCGGCGATGTCCGCCTGGCTCGACGGCGAGGCCGCGGTGGTGCGCCTGGTCGCCGCAGACCTCGGCATCGGTCGGGTCAGGCAGACCGGGCGCCACGGGCTGAGCGCCGATGCGGCGTTGCGCTGCGCGCTGCTCAAGCAGTACTTCCAGCTGAGCTACGAGGAGCTGGCCTTTCTGCTGTCGGATTCGGCATCGCTGCGCGCGTTCGCTCGACTGCCGTTCGGCTGGTCGCCGAAGAAGTCGGCGCTGCACAGCGCCATCGGCGCCATCGCCGCCGCCACCTTCGAGTGCCTCAACCGGATGCTGCTGGCGCGCGCCGCGACGGCCAAGCTGGAGAGCGGCGCCAAGGTCCGGTTCGACAGCACGGTCGCCGAGACCGCCATCCATGCGCCCACCGACTCCAGCCTGTTGTGGGATGCCGTGCGGGTCATGGTGCGGCTGTTGCGTCAAGCCGACGTCGTGCTACCCGCCTGGCCCTGGCGCGACCACACGCGCCTGGCCAAGAAGCGCGCCCGCGCCATCGAGTACAGTCGTGGCAACAACCGGCAGCGGCTGTACCGCGAGCTGCTCGCCAAGACCCGCGCGACGCTCGCCTATCTGCACGACGCCATGGCGCGGCTGGCCGACGATCCCGCGCCGGTGGCCGCGGCCTGGCGCGCCGAGGCCGAACACTTCGTGCCGCTGATCGAACGCATCATCGACCAGACCGAGCGCCGTGTCTTGCATGGCGAGAAGGTGCCGGCCGCCGACAAGCTCGTCAGTCTGTTCGAGCCCCATAGCGACATCATCGTCAAGAGCCGCCGCCAGGTCTCCTACGGCCACAAGCTCAACCTGGCCAGCGGCGCCAGCGGTCTCATCCTCGACATCGTCGTCGAGCAGGGCAACCCGGCCGATGCCGAGCGCTTCGTACCCATGGTCGACCGCCAGATCGCGATCTACGGCCGGCCGCCCAGGCAACTCGCCGCCGACGGCGGCTGCGCCAGCACCGGCAACCTCGCCGCCGCCAAGAACAAGGGCGTCGAGGACGTCGCCTTCCACAAGAAATGCGGCCTTGCCATCACCGACATGGTCAAGAGCCGCTGGGTCTACCGCCGACTGCGCAACTTCCGCGCCGGCATCGAGGCCGCCATCTCATGCCTCAAGCGCGCCTACGGTCTGGGCCGCTGCACCTGGAAGGGGCTCGAACACTTCAAGTCCTACGTCTGGGCCGCCGTCGTCGCCCACAACCTCGCCGTGCTGGCCCGCCTCAAACCGGCATAGCCGCCAACCCGACACGTCCGATCCACCAGCACCGACGGCCGCCGCTCCCGCCGGCCTGCCTCGATCACGCGCCGCTCGTCACCGGCACCCCGTCACTGGACTCTGGAACGCATCTACAGCCCCCGTACCCACAAAACACGTCACTCAAACGCGCAGCCTTACACTAAACCAACCTGCAGGCGCGCGGTTTCAACTATATTGTGACTGAGCTCGAAATCGTGCCGGGTGACGGTGTAGTTATTGCCGACGCGAAATTTGGAGATCCGCCGCGATCCTCAGCCAATTGGAGCCTTCTCTTTAACACGCCGAGCTTTTGTCAAATCGCCGAGAAGGCGTTTTGTGAACGCGAGTTGCCGCGAATAGTTGTCCCATTTGTCGTAAGTCAACCTGATGGAGAGAGCATAACATTATACAGCGACCTGAGTCGGACCCGATTTCCTTGGACACAGAATTGGCTTAATCGAAGTGTCCAAGGAGGACCGGAACATGACCGATAATTTTGAGAAGAAAGTTACTGTTGATGGGCCTGTGGTAAATGCGGGCGAGCTTGGCTCGTCCACGTTTTCCCCAGGCCAGGCTTTGCCGGCAGGCCCGCTGGGACTTGGCCAGCGATGGACGGTGGCGCGCAAGCGTGAGGTCGTTCTGCGGCTTTTGCGTGACGAGCCGGTGCAACTTCTGTCGCGCCAGTTGGGCGTAGAGATCTTCCGGCTCGAGCAGTGGCGTGAGAAAGCGATCGGCGGGATCGACGCCTCGCTCAAGCAACGCAAGGGCGATCCGGTGCAGGCGGAACTGGATAGCGCCATGAAGCGGATCGGAGAGTTGACCATGCAGGTGGAACTGCTGGAGGCCAAGACGGAGACCTTCGGCCCTTTGGGGCGGCGGAGGTCGCGGCGATGAGTGCCGCCACCTCGCCCGGCACGGGTCTGGCCTACGGCCTGCGGCGGGTCTGCGCCGCCTGGGGCATGGCCCGCTCCTCGTTCTACGCCATGACCTCCGGCCAGCACGCCGAGCAGCCGCCGGCAAAGCGTCGGGGACCGAAGCCCGCGATCTCGGACCAGGCGCTGCTGGTGGCGATCGAAGCCGACCTGGAGGCATCGCCCTGGGAGGGCGAGGGCTACCGCAAGGTCTGGGCTCGGCTTCGGGTCTGTCGCGACATCCGGGTTGCCCGCAAGCGGGTGCTCCGCCTGATGCGCGAGAACAATCTGCTCTCGCCCCATCGCTGCCGCCGCCGTGGCGGCAATCCCCATGACGGTGAGATCATCACTCATGCCCCGAACCTCATGTGGGGCACCGATGGCGTTCGGGTGTTCACGGTGGACGACGGCTGGGGCTGGATCTTCACCGCCGTCGAGCATTGGAACGCCGAGTGTGTCGGCTGGCATGTCTGCAAGCGCGGCGACCGCTTCGCCGCCCTGCAGCCGATCTCCATGGGGCTTGCCGGGCTGTATGGCTCGACCGCGGCCGGCGCGGCTCGGGGGCTGGCCTTGCGGATGGATCACGGCTCCCAGTATCTGTCGGACCACTTCACCAACCAGATCAAGTTCTGGGGCATCCAGCCGTCCTACGCCTTCGTCGCCGAGCCCCAGACCAACGGCGTCGCCGAGCGGTTCAATCGCACGCTGAAGGAACAGATCATCCATGGTCGCATCTACCGCAACATCGCGGAGCTGCGGGACGCCGTCCGCGACTTCGTCGAACTCTACAATGCCCAGTGGATCGTCGAAAAGAACAGCTACCTGAGCCCCGCTCAAGCTCGTCAGGCGTGGCACGCCGCGATCTCAATCAGGCCCGCCGCGTGAGACAAACTTGTGTCCAAGGAACCGGGTGCGCTACAGTTATACAGCGACCCATACCGGGAAGGCGTCCTCTTTCACAGTGTGGACGCGTATGAGGCCAATTATCCAAAGCATATAGAGGCGACGAGGCAAGCTTTCTTGCGCTCGGAATATTTCGTGGTGACACTAGGCCTCAACGAATGCTGGGAATATATACCGGACCGGTCGGTCATTTCCCGCAATCCGCAGGCGGGCAATTTCAGACCCCTTTTGCGACCGCGTGTGTTGTCGGTGGAGGAGAACATTGACAACATACAGCGCCTCTTCGACATCGTCCGCGCTCACAACCACGATTTCAAACTGATCGTCAGCGTCTCGCCGGTTCCGTTCCTGGCCACCTGGCAGGGCAATGACACGCACGTGGTAACGGCGAACACCCAGTCCAAAGCGGTTCTGCGGCGGCTTCGCTTTTGGTCAAACCGGGTTGCTCGCTTAGCTCGCATGGGGTCGAACTTCGCCCTGGCAAAACGCGCCAACCGGCCTGGCCCTACGGCCCTTGGCTCCCCGCCGATCATGGCCCCTTGCCGCCGGCTGTGCTCTATAGGGCCATGCCGCGCTACCGCCTCACCCTGGAATATGATGGCCGGCCCTTCGTCGGTTGGCAGCGCCAGGCGAACGGGCGGTCGGTGCAGGCCGCGCTCGAGGACGCCGTCCACGCGCTGTGCGGCGGACGCGCGACGGTCGTCGGCGCCGGGCGCACCGACGCCGGCGTGCACGCGACCGGTCAGGTCGCTCACTTCGACATCGAGCGCGCGTTCACCGGCGACACCATGGCCGATGCGCTCAACCACCACGTGCGACCGGCGCCGATCGCGATCGTCGCGGCGGCGGTCGTCGACGCCGAATTCCACGCGCGGTTCTCGGCGATCGGGCGCAGCTACCTCTATCGCATCGTCAACCGCCGGGCGCCGCTGGCGCTCGACGCCGGGCGGGCCTGGCGCGTCGGCGTGCCGCTCGACGCGGCGGCAATGGACGCGGCGGCGCAGGTGCTGGTCGGCGCCCACGACTTTTCGACGTTCCGCGCCAGCGAATGCCAGGCCAAGTCGCCGCTGAAGTCGCTCGACCGGCTCACTGTGACACGCGCGGACGACGAGGTTCGCGTGGTCGCCGAGGCGCGCTCGTTCCTGCACCATCAGGTGCGCAACTTCGTCGGCACCCTGAAGCTCGTCGGCGCGGGCAAATGGACGGGGGCGGACGTCGCCGCGGCGCTCGCGGCGTGCGATCGGCGGGCCGGCGGGCCGACGGCGCCGCCGGACGGCCTCTATCTCACGCACGTGCGCTACCCATGACCGCCGCGCCGCGCCCGGCGACGCCGCGACCGGCCGCACGGGCCCGCGTGCCGCTGATCATTCCGGCGGTGCTGATCGCCGCGACCAGTGCCAGCATCCTGTCGACCGACCTCTACATCCCCAGCCTACCGTCGCTGCCGGCCTATTTCACGACCGACGCCTCGACCGTGCAGCTGACCATGAGCCTCAACCTGGCGGCGTTCGCCCTGGCGCAGCTTATCTACGGCCCGCTGATCGACCGCTTCGGGCGGCGGCCGGTGTTCCTCGCCGGCATGATCGGGTTCGTCTTGACCAGCCTGGCCGCCGCCGCGGCCTGGTCGATCGGCGGGCTGATCGGCGCGCGCATCCTGCAGGGTGCCGCCGCGGGCGCCGAATCGGTCATCGCGCTGGCCGTCATCCGCGACCTCTATGACGAGGCCGACGCGGTCAAGCTGCTCGGCGCCTATGGCGTCGCCGTCGCCGCGGCGCCGGCCGTCGGGCCGATCATCGGCGGCTACGTCCATGTCTGGCTCGGCTGGCAGGCCAACTTCCTGCTGCTCGCCGCGCTGGTGACGCTCGTCGCCGGGCTTGGTTGGCGCTTTCTCTACGAGACGCTGCCGGAGCGCGACGGCCGGGCGCTCGACGCCAGGCGCCTCGCGCGCGGCTATGGCGGGCTGCTGGTCCAGCGCGACTACATCGCCTACGCGATCGTCAGCGGCGCCGTGTACGCCGGCCTGTGGGCGTTCCTCACCGAGGCGCCGTTCCTGTTTATCGACCGCTACGGTGTCGCCATCGAGCGCTACGGCCTGTTCCAGGCCGTCCTCGTCGCCGCCTATGTCGTTGGCAGTTTCGTCGCCAACCGGATCGCCGCGAGGGTGCCGGTCGAGCGCATCCTGAAGGCCGGCCTGGCGCTCTGCGTCCTCGGCGCGGCCGCCATGCCGGCCGCGGTCTGGCTCGTCGAGGGGCCGGCGTCGATCACCGTCGCCATATCGATCTTCGGCGCCGGCCTCGGCCTCGTGTTCGCGACGGCGCCGGTGCGCGCCCTGGCCGCCAGCCGCGGCCGCCACGGCCTGGCCGCGGCGATGCTGGGCCTGTGGCAGATGGGCGGCGGCGCCCTGGGCGCGCTCGCCGTCGGCCTGCTGCACGACGGCACGGCCTGGCCGATGGCCGGCGTGCTGGGCGCGTGCACCGCCGTCGCGCTGGCCGCCTACGCCTGGCTGCGACCGCCGGGCGGGTAGCGCGGCGTCACTCGGCAATTGCCGCGCCGCTCAGCGCAGAGCAGAGCAGACGGTCCTATTATATTACCCGGGTAATAGTGACTTCTTGTTTTACCCGGGTAATAATCGTGTTTTCCCGGGCGCAGGGTGCGGGCAGGAGACAACGGATGAACGCCGAATCGAAGATGTTTGTTGCCTTTGCCGGAACCGGCGTCATTGCCAGAGGCACCCTGGCCGACGTCGTACTGCGCAGCAAGGCTCGGCTCGACCGCGGCGAGGATGAGCGAATTGCGCTGTTCGACGATGAGACCGGCCACGTGGTGGATGTCGATTTCGCGGGCAGCGATGCGGAGGTCGTGGCGAAGCTTGCCGCTCATCCCATGGTCGCGCAGGACCGGCACAAACCGGACAAGCGACCGGGGCCGGGGCGGCCCAAGCTCGGGGTCGTCTCGCGCGAAGTGTCGCTCCTGCCACGACACTGGAGTTGGCTCGCCGAACAACGAGGCGGCGCGTCGGCGAGTTTGCGCAGACTGGTCGACACGGCGCGGCAAGCGAACACCGGCCAGGAGCAGGCTCGCAGGGCGATCGATGCGGCCCACCGCTTCATGTGGGACATCGCCGGCAACGAACCGGGTTTCGAGGAAGCCTCCCGTTCACTGTTCGCACAGGATCTCGACGGCTTTGCCCACCTGATCTCGGAGTGGCCAACCGGCATTCGAGAGCAATTGGAGAGATTTACGGCCCGGGTGCGGCAGCTGACGTAGGAACTCTCAGCGGCCACAGCCGATACACGGTGTCGCTGGAGGGTGTCCCAACCGCTTCCGTGACGGGGCGAGGGACCCGCCAAACTGAAGTATATATATAGCCGCCACGGGCGCGAGCAATGGCGTGCGCGGCCGGCTTGCGGGCGATCTGGATTACCAGGAGGAAAGCCATGAAGCTCTACATGCATCCCGTGTCGATGACGAGCCGGCCGGTGCGGCTGTTCATCGCCGAGAGCGGGATCGATGTCGAGGAGCAGCTGGTCGATCTGATGACCGGCGAGCATCACCAGGAGCCATACGTGTCAATCAACCCGAACCGCTTGGTCCCGGTCCTTGACGATGGCGACCTGCGCCTCACGGAGAGCTCGGCAATCCTGAAATATCTCGCCGACAAGGTGGATTCCCCCGCGTATCCGAAAGACCTCAAGCAACGGGCCAAAGTCAACGAGATGATGGACTGGTTCAACACGAACTTCTATCGCGACTTCGGCTACGGCATGGTCTACCCACAGATCTTCCCGCACCAGGCAAGGGAAGGCGAGGCGGTTCAGAAGGCCACGATTGCCTGGGGCAAAGAGCGGGCGCAAGGATGGCTGCGGATCCTCGACGACCATTGGCTCGGACTGGACAAGCGCTACCTCTGCGGCGACCGAATCACGATCGCCGACTACTTCGGAATAAGCCTGCTGACGCTGGGCGAGGTCGTCCGCTGCGACTTCGCGGCCTATCCCAACGTCCAACGCTGGCTATGCACCATGAAACAGCTGAACAGCTGGGACGAAATCAATGAAGCGCTGTACGGCCTCGCCGATGCGGTCAAGGAGCAGCCGTTCGAGACGGTCTAGACCGGCACCGCGGGGGCTGTGAGCGGGAGTTGCTGTGAAGATCATCGCTGCTGATGCATTCGATCCGTCAGAGGTGGTGGCGGAGCTGCTGGACGGCAGCGGCGCCGTCCGCCTGCCACGGCTGTTCAGCGAGGCCCAGGTCAAGGCGGCGCGGGACGTCATCCTGCGCGAGACCAGCGATCACACGTTCACCGGGTCGCACTTCAACAAGGATGACGAGGACGCCAAGCTGCAGCGTCGGGTCTGGAACCTGCTCGCCAAGGACCAGGTGTTCGCCGACATGGTCCAGCACCCGTCGATCGTGGCCGCCATGCAGGCGTTCCTGGGTTCCGACTTCGTCATGGGGTCGATCTGCGCGTCGCGAACGATGCCCGGATTTCGCGGACAGGAGCCTCATATCGACTATCCCTATTGGGATTATTATCGAAACCAGAGCTTCCCTGCGCGCATCAATGCGTCGTTCCCGCTCAACGCCCAGGCGACCATCGTGATCGACCCGTTCACCGCGCAGTCCGGCGCGACTGCGTTCCGGCCGGGATCGCAGACGTCGCTGCACTATCCGGACGCCGCCGACGGCTTCTTCGAGGATTACGAGCAGATGGTCGGCGATCCCGGCGACGTGATCCTGTTCTTCGGCGCCGCCTGGCATTGCGCCATGCCGAACAACTCCGAGGAGGGCCGGATCGGCATCCTGATCGAGTTCCTGCCAAAGTTCGTGAAGCCGGTCGAGGACATGTTGAGCGGCCTCGATCAGCAGTTCCTGGACGCCGCGAGCCCGCTGCTGCGCCAACTGCTCGGCTTCGCCTATCCGTGGCCGTCGGCGCCGCCGCACCCGCCGCTCGCGTAGGCGGCTGGCGCGGCGGTTGGGGTCCGCGGGCCTAGAAACTCCCCACCATGGCGTCGCCGACGCGGTTGATCAGAACGATCAGCGTGACGTCCAGGGCGACGATGCCGGCGGCGGCGAGCCCGGGGATGTCCAGCGCCGCGCGGGTAATGAACCAGCCATAGACGAGCACGGCCACCGTTGCCGCCAGCTGCAAAAGCTGGCTGACGCCCTGCATCGTCGGGTTTGCGCCCTCGCCGCTGTTGATGGCCGCGAGCGTCGTTACCGGCAGCACTATGCCGACCTCGATGATCGTCGCCCAGTTGCGGGCGACGATGTACGGGATGAAGCGGTCGCGCCGGTCGAGCAGCTCGGCCAGCTTGGCCATCACCAGCGGAAACGCCACCCAGCTGATGACATAGACGATGGCGAAGACGACGATGACACGCAACGGTCCGGCCGACGGTGCCGCCGCCGGAATGGTGACGATCGTCAGCACGTGCAGGATGGCGAACGCCGGCAGCACCAGGACGGAGGCGAAAAACGATTTCCAGAACGCCTCCACCGTGGTCTCGAAATACTGCATGCCGGAGCGGTCGAAATGGGCCAGGCGCCACGCCCCGTACAGCCCGTAGGCGAGGTCGCGCGCGGTGATCACGGCGCCGCGGCGAAATAGTCGCGCAGGACGGCCAGGTAGACCCGCGTCAGCGCCTCGATGTCGGCGGTGGCGACATGCTCGTCGACCTTGTGCATGGTCTGGCCGACCAGGCCGAACTCGGCGACCGGGCAATAGTCCTTGATGAAGCGGGCGTCCGACGTGCCGCCGGTCGTGCCGAGCTGCGGCTCGACGCCGAGCTCGCGGTGTGCCGCGCCGGCAACGATGGCGCTCAGCCGTCCCGGCGGGCACAGGAAGCTCTCGCCGCTGACATGCAGGCGCAGATCGTAGGTACCGCCGGCAGCCAGCTTCGCGTGCAGCCACGCCGTCAGGCTGGCCGATGTGTGGTGGTCGTTGAAGCGGATGTTGAAGGCGGCGCGCGCCTGGGCCGGGATCACGTTCGTCGCCGGGTTGCCGACGTCGACGCTCGTGATCTGCAAGGTCGACGCCTCGAAGTGCGCCGAGCCGTCGTCCAGCGGCTCGGCCAGCAGCGCCGCCAGCATGGCCGTCAGCCGGTGTAGCGGGTTGTCGGCCAGGTGCGGGTAGGCGGTGTGGCCCTGCACGCCGTCCACCGTCAGCCAGCCGCTCATGCTGCCACGGCGGCCGATCTTGATCATCTCGCCAAGTCGCGCCGGGTTCGTCGGCTCGCCGACGATGCAGGCGTCCAGCACCTCGCCCTCGTCGGCCAGCCAGCGCAGCATCTTGGCCGTGCCGTTGATCGCCGCCGCCTCCTCGTCGCCGGTGATCAGCAGGCTGATCGAGCCGGGCGGTGGCCCGTCGGTCGCGAGATAACGCGCAACCGCGGCCGTGAAGGCGGCGATCGCCCCCTTCATGTCGGCGGCGCCGCGGCCAAACAGCCGGCCGTCGACGATCCGCGCGGCGAACGGGTCGTGCGACCAGGCGGCGCGGTCGCCGATGGGCACGACGTCGGTGTGGCCGGCGAAGCAGAAGTTGGGCGCGGCGGTGCCCAGCCGGGCGTACAGGTTGTCGACGTCGGGCGTGCCGGCCTCGGAAAAGGTCCGGCGGCGACAGAGGAGGCCGATGCTCTCGAGCGCCGCCTGCAGGGTATCGAGCGCGCCGGCGTCCGCCGGGGTCACGCTCGGACAGCGGATCAGCGCGCGCGCAAGCGCGATGGCGTCGACGCCGCCGGCCGCTGGTGCCGTGGGCGCGGCGTCACTTGTCAATGGCGCAGCAGTTCGTTGATGGAAGTCTTGGACCGCGTCTGCGCGTCGACCTGCTTGACGATGACGGCGCAGTAGAGGCCGGGGCCGGGCGTTCCGTCGGCCAGCGGCCGGCCCGGCAGGGTGCCCGGTACGACGACAGAGTAGGCGGGCACGCGGCCGCTATGGACGACGCCGGTGTCGCGCTCGACGATCTTCGTCGAGGCGCCGATATAGACGCCCATCGACAGGACGGCGCCGGTCTCGACGATGACGCCCTCGGCGACCTCGGAGCGGGCGCCGATGAAGCAGTTGTCCTCGATGATCACCGGGCTCGCCTGCAACGGCTCAAGAACGCCGCCGATGCCGGCGCCGCCCGAGAGATGGACGTTCTTGCCGATCTGGGCGCAGGAGCCGACGGTCGCCCAGGTGTCGATCATGGTGCCGCTGTCGACATAGGCGCCCAGGTTGACGAAGCTCGGCATCAAGATCACGCCCGGTGCGATATACGCGGAATGGCGGACCACGCAACTCGGCACGGCGCGAAAGCCGGCGTCGCGGAACCGGTTGGCGCCCCAGTCGGCGAACTTCGACGGTACCTTGTCCCACCAGTTGGTCCGTTGGCCAGGCCCGCCCGGGATCTCGACCATGTCGTTCAGCCGGAACGACAGCAGCACCGCCTTCTTCAGCCACTCGTTGACCTGCCAGCCGTCACCGGTCCGCTCGGCGACCCGGGCCTTGCCGCTGTCCAGCAGGTCGAGCGCCGTGGCAACGGCGCCGCGCATCGAACCCGACGATTGTGGGGTGATCGTGTCGCGCTCTTCCCAGACGCTCTCGATCGCGGCTTGCAGGTCAGAGCGAGACATGAAGCGAACCTGGGGTAGCGGCGGCGTCGATCAGGCGCGAACATGGCGCCTGGCCGCCAGGCTGTCAACCGCGGCCCGGCGCGCCGGAACGAGGGCAATCGACCGGGCCCCGGCGACCCCTTCGAGCCAGCCCGTCAGGTCGTCCGTCACGTGGTGTACATGGGCCGCATCAATGCTAACGCGGGGCAGATGGCGCGGCCGCGCCCACACCGTGGTCATGCCCAGCGCCGCGGCCGGCTCCAGGTTGCGCGGGATATCCTCGACCATGACGGCGTCGGTCGGGTCGATCGCGTGGCGCTGCAGCAACGTGGTGTAGGTGCGCGGCTCTGGCTTCGGCAAGTAGCCGGCGGCGGCGGCGTCGAACACGGCGTCGAACGCCTTATCCAGCCCCAAACGGTCGAGTACCGCCTCGGCATGACGGGCCGAGGCGTTCGTGAATACGATCTTGCGGCCGGGCAAGCGGGCCAGCGCATCGGCCAGCCGCGGCTGCTTCCGCAGGGCGGCGTAGTCGATGCTGTGGCCGTCGGCGAACAGTTTTTGAAAGCCGACGCCGTGGCGGGCAATGAAACGTTTCAAGCGCGTACTCGTGGCCGCGGACGGGTTGTGTTTCGCCAGGCGGGCCGTGATCGCGTCGATCTCCAGCGTGTCCCAGACGAAACGGCCGAACCGATCCGTCAGCTGCCCGCCGAGCCCCGGCCGCGGCGGATACAGCGTGTGGTCCAGATCGAAGATCCAGACGCCTCTGTGCCGCAGCTTATCCCGATCCGTTAACATCCTGTTTTTAATGGTGGAGTGTCGGCGGGGCGGAGTCCAGCCCCAGGCGGGGGACATCCATCGTTCTTTAATGCGGCGCGATTAGGCTTAGCGACCGGCAAAAGGGTACCTACCGGTTCGGTAGGATCCTCCCGTGTTGCCCCCCCAAGTAGGTTGCTATGGGTCTTGGCCGACAGCAAAGCGGCGGCAAGCCCAACGGCGCGATCCCGGCGGGTCGGCTCGGGGTCCTGCGGCGCGAGCGCGACCGTTTCGTTGCCCTGGCCTTCTGCAATGCAGACGTCCTGTTTGAGCTCGACCAGGGCGGCCGGATCGTCTTTGCGGCCGGTGCCACGACGGTCATCACCGGGCTGTCGCCGGACAAGCTGCGCGGCAGGCGACTTGCCGATTTGGCCGCCGTCGAGCACCGCAAGACCCTTGAAACGTTGTTGACGAACATCCAGTCGGGTGATCGGCTGGACAATGTCGCCGTGCGCTTCGCCGGGCCCCAGGGGCCGACGCCAGTGCTCAATCTCAGCGGCTATCACATCAAGGATCTCAGCGAACACAGCTTCCTGTCGCTGCGCATGGCGCCGCTGATCTCCCTTCCCGACACCAGTAACGCGGAACGTTCGTCCGACACCGGCGTCCTGACCAAGGGCTCGTTCGCCGAGGTCGCCGGCAAGGCGGCCAAGGACGCGGCGGCGGCCGGCGAAGACTGCCAGCTGACACTGTTCAATCTCGGCGAGATCAAGGCCCTGCGCGCACGCCTCGACGCCGAAGCGCAAGCCGAGCTCGCGGCCACGATCGGCGCCCAGCTGCGGGCCAGGTCGCTCGGCGGCGACACGGCCGGCGAGCTCGACGAATCGCGTTACGGCGTGCTGCACCGCCTCGACGTCGACGTCGCCGCGGTCGGCGACGAGATCGAGGCCTTTGCGACGAAGCTGGATCCCGACGGCGTTGGCATCAGGATCGGCCACTCGACGATCGAGGTCGATGCGGCCGGCCTGTCGGAGAAGGACACGGCGCGGGCGCTGCTACACGCGCTCAACCGCTATTGCGACGAGGCCGACGATACGTTCACGATCAAGTCGCTGTCGCAGAGCCTCAGCGGCCTCGCCGAAGAGACCGTGCAGCGCATCGAGCAGACCAAGCGCGTGATCGCCGAGAACGACTTCCAGATCGCGTTTCAGCCGATCTGCGATCTCGCGACCCGCAAGGTGCACCATTTCGAAGCGCTGGTCAGGCTCGATCCCGCGCGTATCGGCGGGCCGCAGGACCAGTTCATCGCGTTTGCCGAGGAAGTCGGCGTCATCTGCGATTTCGACCTCGCCATGGTGGGCAGCGTGCTGCGCTGGCTCGCGAAGGCCAATCAGATCGGCTACAAATACGTCGTCGCCGTCAATCTGTCCGGCCGGTCGCTCAGCACGCCGTCGTTCGTCGGCTCGCTGCTCGATCTGCTGGCCGAAAATGCCACGCAGCGCAGCAACGTGGTCTTCGAAGTCACCGAAACTGCCAAGATAGGCGACTTGGCCCGCACGAATCAGGTGATCCAGGGCCTGCGCGGCGCCGGGCACCTCGTCTGCCTGGACGATTTCGGCGCCGGCGCGGCGGCTTTCCAGTACCTCGGCGCGCTTGACGTCGACGTCGTCAAGATCGACGGCCAGTACGTGCGCAATGCCATGGAAAGCCGCCGCGGCAAGGCGCTGCTGAGGGCCATGGCCGGACTGTGCCGCGACCTCGGTATCGTGACGATTGCCGAGATGATCGAGGACGAGCAGCAGGCCGCGCTCGTGCTCGGCTGCGGAATCGTGTATGGCCAGGGCTACCTGTTCGGCCGTCCCAGCATCCACATCAGCAACTTCGAGGCGCCGGCCCCGGTCGCGTTCGCCTCGCACGATGACGCGTCTGGCCAGACCAGCGCAATGCGGCGTTAAGGATTGGCCGCTACATCCTCGCCGGGGCGAGCCCACGCCACGAACGTCCGATCCTGGTGCCACCATGCCTGCTGCGCCGGCTGATACCGATTTGACGACGGAGATCCCGGCGCTGGCCGCCTCGGCGGCGGCGCTGGCGGCACATCCTGCTCCGGCCCTGGCGCTGTCGCGCGGCGGCGCCGTACGCGGCGCCAATGCGGCCGGCCGGGCGCTCGGCCAGTTGCTCGAGAGCGGCCGCAAGCCGGTCCTGCGGCGCGCCCTGGCGCGCCTCGCCGCAACGGTGCTCGGCACCGGGGAAGCGCTCGTTGAACGGGTCGAGGTGGCCGGCGGCGGCGGCAAGAAATGGCTCGAGGCCGCCGTCCTGCCGGACGGCCGTGACCAGGTGTTGGCGCTGCTGCGCGATGCAACGCTCGACACGAACATGCGGCTCGCCCTCGTCGACTCGCGCCAGCGCTACCGCGATCTGGTCGAGATCTCGAGCGACTTCGCCTGGGAGACCGGCGCCGATGGTGCCTTCGTCTTCGTCTCGCCCCAGGGCGCGCTTGGCTATCCGGCGGACGAGCTCGTCGGCATGCGGCCGCGGTCTCTCCTGGTCGGCGGCGAGGCCGGCGACAGCGTTGTCTTCGAGGCGCGCGAACGCTGCCATCAAGCGCAGATCTGGGTGCGCGACGCGGCGGGCCGCGAGGCCTGCCTGCTGGCCTCGGCCAAGCCCGTGTTCGACCAGACCGGCACTTGGTGCGGGGCCCGCGGCCTGTGCCACGACGTGACGGCCGAGCGGCTGCGCGATGCCGAGCTGGCGCGCGTCCGCAACCGTGAACAGGTCGTCGCCTACATCGTCCGCCAGATCCGTGAGGAGGTGCGCCCCGCTGCCATGCTCGACGCCGCGGCGACGGCGCTCGGCCGAGCGGCTGCGCGATGCCGAGCTGGCGCGCGTCCGCAACCGTGAACAGGTCGTCGCCTACATCGTCCGCCAGATCCGTGAGGAGGTGCGCCCCGCTGCCATGCTCGACGCCGCGGCGACGGCGCTCGGCCGGGCGACGTCGACGGCGGCCGGCGTATTCCGAACCGGGCCGGAGGCGGCGCTCGTGCTCGCCGCCCGCCACGGCGACTGGTTCGACGAGCCGCGCAGCGTCGCGGTTGCGGCCGCGCTGGCCGGTGTCGAGGAAAGGCTCGACGGAAGTGTCGACGGCTGCCGGGTGCTGGCCCGGCCGACCTCCTATCGCGGCGTCGCCAACGGGGCCGTCGCCATCGTACGCGACGGCGACGGTACGGCGTGGAGCGACGATGAAGGCGCGCTGCTCGACGCCGTCGCCGCGCCGCTCGGCATCGCGCTGCGCCAGATCGCCGACCAGCGCGAGCTTGAACGGCTGTCGCGCACCGACGGCCTGACCGGCCTGCTCAATCGGCGCGCCTGCGAGGCCGAGCTCGAAGGCGCGCTCGACCGGGCGCGGCGCGAACGGCAACCCGGCGTGCTGCTCTATATCGACCTCGACAACTTCAAGCCGATCAACGACCGCTACGGCCATCAGCGCGGCGACGCGCTGCTGTGCGCCGTCGCCGATCTCCTGCGCGCGTGCTGCCGAACCTACGATCTGGCGGCGCGCCTCGGCGGCGACGAGTTCGCGCTGTGGCTCAGCGGCGTCGATGCGGTCGGCGCCTGTCAGCGCGCAAGCGAGCTGTTGGCGCGGCTCGGCGCGTTGGCCGAGAATGCGCCTTGTGAGGCCTCGCCGCTCGGTATGTCGATTGGCATCGCCGGGTTCGAGCCGGCCGGCGACGAGGCGGCCGAGGCCGTCCTGCAGCGTGCCGACGCCGCCATGTATCAGGCCAAGCACGCCGGTAAGAACCGCTATGCCATGGCGCCGGCCGCCGCGTGCCCCGTGTCCGACAAGACCCCGGCCTTGACGCCATGAGCGAGCGCACGACCAGCGTGTTGCCGGCGCGCATCAGCTATGCGGACGCCAAGCGTCTGGCCAGCGACGGCGATGTCAAGGAGCGCCGTGCGCTGGCCGCGCGCGGCGATGTGCGGCCGGAAATCCTCTATTTCCTGGCCGAGGATCCGGTGGCCGAGGTGCGGCGCGAGATCGCCGTCAACGACGGCGCGCCGCGTCACGCCGATTTGGTGCTGGCGCGCGACGCGGACGCGGCGGTGCGCGAGGAGCTGGCGGCCAAGATCGCCCGCCTGACGCCGGAGCTGATGCCGCATATCCGCGGCAACCTCTACAAGTTGACCGTTCAGGCGCTCGAGGTGCTGGCGCGCGACCAGGTCGTGCGCGTGCGCCAGCTCGTGGCCGAGGCGCTGCAGGACCAGGCCAACGCGCCCGCCGGGGTCATCAGCATCCTGGCCCGCGACGACGAGCTCGCGGTCTGCGGCCCGGTGTTGCGCTACTCGCCGGTGCTGACCGACGCCGATCTCCTGGCGATCATCCGTTCGACCACGGTGCAAGGTGCGCTCCGGGCGATCTCCCACCGCGATGCGGTCAGCGGCGACGTTGCTGACGCCATCGCCGCGGCCGGCGACGTGGCGGCCGTCGCCGACCTGCTCGGCAACGACAGTGCCCAGGTGCGCGAGGAGACGCTCGACCGCATCATCGAGGGCGCCGTCGACGTGCCGCCCTGGCACGCGCCGCTGGTGCGCCGGCCGCGGCTGCCCGTCGGCGCCGCCATACGGCTCGCCCGCTTCGTCGCCCACCCGCTGCTGCACGAGCTGCAGAACCGCGCCGACCTCGACGCCCAGATGGTCAAGGCGGTGGCCGAGATCGGCGACCGCCGTCTCACGACCGAGTCGTCCGAAGACGACGTGGGCGAGGACGATGTGGGAGAGGCCGACGGGCCCGCCGGCGCGGCATTGGGCGACGGCAAGTTCGATCCCGATTGGGCCAAGTGCGAGCGGACAAGCGCGGGCGAGCGCGTGCAGGCCCTGCTGGCCGCGGGCAAGCTCGACGAGGCCGCCGTCGCCGACGCGCTCAGGGCCGGCGAGCGCCCGTTGGTCATTGCCGCCATCGCCGCGCTGGCCAAGGTGCCGGCGACCGTCGTCTCGCGTGTCATTGGCATGCACGACGCCAAGAGCATGCTGGCGCTCGCCTGGCAGGCCGGCCTCAGCATCGGCCTGGCGACCCGCCTGCAGCAACAGCTCGCGGGCGTCGCCCCCGCTGCCGTCATCGGTGCCGGCGCCAGCCGCTACCCGCTCGCCGCCGACGAGCTCGAATGGCAGCTCGAATTCATCACCGAGATGGCCTGACGCGCGGGGCGCCGTCGCTGCCCCTGCGGCCACCCTTCGACAGGCTCAGGGTGAGGCGTTCGCGAGGCGTTGCTCGGCACTGCCCGTAAGCCCTCATCCTGAGCTTGTTGAAGGATGCGGGCGCTGCGCGGTGGCCCGGGTGGCGGCTCCCGGGATACGCCCTTCGACAGCTCAGGGTGAGGCGTGGGGGGCACCGGCGGTGCGCCTGCGCGGCATTGCCCTAAGCCCTCATCCTGAGCCTGTCGAAGGATGCCGGCGCCGCCGCCTTATCCGTCCGGACGCTTGTCCCAGATCGCGGTGCCGACGCCGTGGCCGGTGAAGATCTCCAGCAACAGCGCGTGCTCGGTGCGGCCGTCCATGATGACCGTGGCGCCGACGCCCTCGCGGATCGCCTTGATGCAGGTCTCCACCTTCGGGATCATGCCGCCGCCGATCGTGCCGTTGTCAATGTAGGCCCGTGCCTCGTCGGCCGACATGTCGGCAATCACCTCGCCCGTGCCTTCGAGCACCCCGGCGACGTCGGTCAGCATCAACAGGCGTGTTGCGTCGATCGCGCCGGCAATGGCGCCGGCCACCGTGTCGGCATTTATGTTGAACGTCTCGCCCCTCGTGCCGACACCGATCGGCGCGATCACCGGGATGATGTCGGAGCGCGACAGCGCCTCCAGCACATAGGGGTCGATCTCGGTCGGCTCGCCGACAAAGCCGAGGTCGAGGATCTTCTCGATGTTGGAGTCCGGGTCGGCGCGGGTGCGTCGCAGCTTGCGGGCGCGCACCAGCCCGCCATCCTTGCCCGACAGCCCGACGGCCCGGCCGCCGGCGGCGTTGATGGCCTGGACGATGGACTTGTTGATCGAGCCCGACAAGACCATCTCGACGATGTCGACCGTGTCGCGGTCGGTCACGCGCAGGCCGTCGACGAACTCGCTCTTGATCTTCAAGCGGTCGAGCAGGGCGCCGATCTGCGGGCCGCCGCCATGCACGACCAGCGGGTTGATGCCGACCTGCTTCAACAGCGCGACGTCGCTCGCGAACGACGACGCCAGTGCCGCGTCGCCCATGGCATGGCCGCCATATTTGATGACGAACGTCTTGCCGGCATAGCGCCGCATGAACGGCAGCGCTTCGGACAGCACGCCGGCCTTCGCCAGCAGCTCCTTGGTCGACCCCTGCCAGCCCTCGCTCATGGTGATGGGCCCCTCCTGATGGCCCCGATCCTGATCGTGGCAGCGTGCCCGGTGCCACGCCCGGCCGGGACCATAACGGAAACGCTAGGCGCCCGCCAAGGCGGCAAGCTCGCCGCGCAGCTCGGCGATGCCGGCGCCGCTGCGCGCGCTGGTGGCGAGTGGCGTCGGTACCGCCGCCGGCCGCTTGGTCAGCGCCGTGGCGACCTCGTCGTGCAGCGCTGCGATCGCCGGCGCGCTCAGCTGGTCCGTCTTGGTCAGCACGATGCGGTAGCCGACGGCGGTGGCGTCCAGCATGTCCATGAGGGTCGCGTCGGCGTCTTTGATGCCGCGGCGCGCGTCGATCAGCAGGCACAGCCGGCGCAGCGTCGGCCGGCCCTTCAGATAGTCCTCGACCAGCGCCGTCCAATCGGCGACGGCGCGCTTCGATACCCGCGCGTAGCCATAGCCCGGCAGGTCGACGAGCAGCAGCCGGCCGCCCAGCGAGAAGAAGTTGAGCTGCTGGGTGCGGCCCGGCGTCGTGCTCGTACGGGCGAGCGTGCGGCGCCCGGTCAGGGCGTTGATCAGGCTCGACTTGCCGACGTTCGAGCGGCCGGCCACCGCGACCTCCGGCAGGCCCGGCTCGGGCAGCGCCGACAGGGTCGCGACGCCGTACAGGAACCGGCACTCCTGGGCGAACAGCCAGCGGCCGAACGCGAGCGCCTCCGCGGTCTCCATATCAACGGGATCAGGCGGTGCGCTTGCCGCTGATCGTCACGCCGGCGCGCCGCATGATGGCGTACTGTTGGGCGATCGACAGGATGTTGTTCCAGGACCAGTAGATCACCAGGCCGGCCGGGAATCTGGCCAGGAAGATCGTGAACATCACCGGCATCATCAGGAAGATCTTCGCCTGCATCGGGTCGGCCGGCTGCGGGTTCAGCTTCTGCTGCAGGAACATCGACAGGCCCATGATCAGCGGCCAGGCGCCGAGCGCGAGGAAGCTCGGCGGGTCGAACGGGATCAACCCGAACAGGTTGAACACCGTCGTCGGGTCCTGCACCGACAGATCCTGGATCCAGCCGAAGAACGGCGCCTGGCGCATCTCGATCGACACGAACAGCACCTTGTAAAGCGCGAAGAACACCGGGATCTGGATGACCACGGGCAGGCAGCCGGAGACCGGGTTGACCTTCTCGCGCTTGTACAGCGCCATCAGCTCCTTCTGCATCAGCTGCTTGTCCTCGGAATACTTCGCGCGCAGCTCCTGCATCTTCGGCTGCAGCGCCTTCATCCGGCTCATCGACCTGTAGGACTTGTTGGCAAGCGGGAAGAATACCGCCTTGACCGCGACGGTAAGCAGCAGGATGGCGATGCCGAAATTACCGACGCGGTGGCCGATCCAGATCAGGCCCATCATCAACGGCTTGGTCAGGAAGAAGAACCAGCCGAAGTCGATGGCGAAGTCGAAGCGGTCGATGCCCAGCGTCTCGGCGTAGTGGTCGAGCAGCTGGATCTGCTTGGCGCCGGCGAACAGGCGGTTCGTCACCGTCACCGTGGCACCCCGCTCGACGACGTATTCGCGGCCCAGATAGTCGGCCTGGTAGCGGTCGACGCCGTCGTTCAAGGTATGGATGAAACGCGTATCGAACGTTTCGCCCTGGTCCGGCACCAGGGCGGCCAGCCAGTACTTGTCGGTGATGCCGATCCAGCCGCCCACGGTCTGTTTGGTGACCGGGCCATCGTCTTGCAGGTCGTCGTAGTCGACCTCGTCCAGCGTCGAGTTGAAGACGCCGATCGGCCCCTCGTGCAGGATATAGAAGCCCAGCGTGTCCGGCGTGTTGATGCGCGTGACGCGGCCGAACGGGTGCAGGCGCACCGGCCGGTCGCTGTCGTTCTCGACCCGCTGGGTGATCGTGAACATGTAGTTCTCGTCGACCGCGATCGTGCGGGTGAACGTCAGACCCGTCTCGTCGCGCCACTGCAGGATCAGCGGATCGCCGTTGTGCAGCGCCGCCTCGCTGGTCTGCCACGGCGTCGTGCCGCCGCCATAGGCGTTGCCGGTGCCGTCGACCCAGCCGAACTCGGCGAAGTACGGATCGGTCGCGCCGACCGGCGACAGCAACGTCACGAGCGGGCTGTCCGGCTCGATGGTGTCGCGGAAGCGAACCAGGGTCAGGTCGTCCAGCCGGGCACCGATGAGGTTGATGGAACCGCGCAGCGACGGCGTCTCGATGGGCACGCGGACCGACTGTTCGACGACGGCGTCACGATCGGGCGCAAAGGTCACGCCCGGCCCCTGGCGCGGCAACGGCAGCCCGTCGGGGCCCGGCGCCTGCGCTGCCGACTCCTGCTGCTGGCGCAGCAGCGTCGCCTGGCGCGCCTCCTCCTGCTGCGGCGCGGCGATGAAGAACTGCCAGCCCAACAGGATGATCAACGAGACCACGATCGCGAGGATGAGGTTCTTCTGGTCCATCGGTGCGGCCGTCAGCGGCAGCCGGCCCGGCGGCGTGCCGCCGCGGGCTCCGGCTCCGGCACCGGGTCATAGCCGGCGCCGCCCCACGGATGGCAGCGCAGAATGCGCCTGGTGCCAAGCCACAGGCCGCGCACCGGCCCGTGCTGTTGCACCGACTCGTGCGTGTAGTGCGAGCAGCTTGGCTCGTAGCGGCAGTTGGTGCCCAGCACCGGCGACAGGAACAACTGATAACAGCGAATCAGCGCCCCGATCAGGATCGATGCGAACTGGCCAGCGCGACTCATGAGCGCCTTCCGGACGTCGTCTCGGGATCCTCGCCTGGCGGCGCGGCCTGCCACATTTGGAGGCGCCGCAGCGCCTCTTCAAGGTCGCCGACCAACCCTGCGAACGGTCGCTTGAGGGTACCCGCTCTCGCAATCATCACATAATCCGCTCCGCTCGCCGCGTGCTGCGGCAACACCGTCGCCGCCGCGGCACGCAAACGCCGCCGGGCCCGGTTGCGCGCCACGGCGCCACCGACCTTGCGACTCGCCGTATAGCCAACACGAATGCCGTCGGCATGAACGCCGCCGACCCGGATACCGTCGGCCGGGACCGCGTCGTCCGGTTCATGCCGACGCACGGCCACCTGCAAGACGACGCTTGGCGTCGCCCATTTGCGGCGGCCGGCGGCAACGCGCAAGAACTCTGGCCGTTTCTTAAGTCGCTCCAGGGTCTGGGCCATCGACCATACCTGGTGCTCGCCGCGCGGTGCCAGCTACGCCGTCAGCCGCTTGCGACCCTTCGCCCGGCGCCGCGCCAGGACGCGGCGACCGCCGACGGTCTTCATACGGGCACGAAAGCCGTGGCGACGCTTGCGAACCAGCACACTTGGCTGAAAGGTTCTCTTCACGTTGTGGCTCCATGCTTCGCGGGATCAACGAAAAGCAGTCGGGCTGTATACGGGGTGGCCTAGGTTGAGTCAATGTGGCGAAAGGCGCCTCGGCCGGGGGCGCGCTTCACGCATTGGTGAGTGGCCGGGGCTTTGCGGCGGTCCCACGTTGTCTGGCGGATGGGCATCAAGATTCCGACATGATGGATGTGCGAAGCAATGGGGCCGCAGTCGGCCGGCCGCTGGCCAGACGGTTGTGGCCGCTCGCCGTGCTGGTCGTCGGTATCGTCGTGTTCTTCGCGCTCGGCCTGAACCGATACTTGACCGTGGATGCGCTGCGCACGCACCGGGCCGAGTTGCAGGGCTGGGTCGGCGCCAACACGGTGCTCGCCGCCGCCACATACGTCGTCGTCTACGCCGTGGCGATCGTCGCCTTCCCACCGTCCGGCGCCGTCATGACCCTGACCGGCGGCTTTCTGTTCGGTACGGTGCTCGCCGGCACATACGTCGTCTTTGCCGCGACCGTGGGAGCGACGGCGCTGTTCATCGTCGCCAAGACTACGCTTGGCGCGCTGCTGCGTGAGCGGGCCGGGCCGTTCCTCGCCAAGATGGAGGCGGGGTTTCAGGAGAACGCGTTCAACTATCTGCTGTTCCTGCGGCTCATCCCGGTGTTCCCGTTCTGGCTCGTCAACCTGGCGCC
>CBDHDN010000042.1:0-8719 GCA_965261585.1 Alphaproteobacteria bacterium | reverse complement strand
ATGGAGCCGCGATGGTATGATCGCCCATTCCCGGTTGGTTAGCGGATCCTGATTGTGTCTGGTTTCGCCGCACGGATACGGAGTTCAAGCGCGAGGCGGTGCGCCTAGTACCGGCTATCGCTGGCGGCGGAGTCGTGATTCAAAGGATGGATGAACATCCAGGACGCGGACTCCGATCATATTGACGGAGGAGGAGCGGGCGGTGCTTGAGAGCATGGTCCGATCTCCGAAGACGGAACAGGGCGTGAGCGAGCGCGCCCGCATGGTGTTGTTGGCGGCGGGACGGCCGCTCGACGCGCTCCATTGCGGCGGCGCTTGGCACCTGGCCGGGGCGGGTCAGCCGCTGGCGCACGCGCTTCGCGGCGGAACGGCTGGCCGGGCTGTCGGATCGAGCGCGGCCGGGGGCGACGCCGATCTACACGGCCGAGACGGGCCGGCGCATCCTGGCGCAGTTGGACGAGCCGCCGCCCGCCGGCTTCGCTCGCTGGACGGCGCCACTGCTGGCCCGGGCGCTGGGCGATGTGTCGGACCAGTACATCTGGCGCTTCCTGCGCCGGCAAAAGATCGACCTGGCCGGCCGTAAATCCTGGTGCCAGAGCAACGATCCCGAGTTCGTCCCCAAGGCGGGCCGAGATCGTCGGCCTCTACTTGCACCCGCCGGAGGACGCCATCGTGCTGGCGGTCGACGAGAAGCCGCACATCCAGGCGCTGGAGCGCGCCCAGGGCTATCTGAAGCTGCCGAACGGGCGCGCCCTGATCGGCCATGGCCACACCTATAAGCGACACGGCACGACGACGCTGTTTGCCGCTCTCAACGTCGCCAGCGGCGAGGTTCAGGCCGGACACTACGAACGGCGGCGCCGCCGTGAGTTCCTCGACTTCATGAACCGCTTGGTGGCCGCCTATCCCGACCGCGAGATCCATGTCGTTCTCGACAACCTGAACACCCACAAGCCCAAGCGCGACCGCTGGCTCAAGGCGCATCCCCCATGTCCACTTCCACTTCACGCCCAACTACGCCAGCTGGCTCAACCAGATCGAGATCTGGTTCTCGATCCTCAGCCGCGCCGCCCTGCACGGCGCCAGCTTCACTTCGCCCCGACAACTCAGGGACGCCATCGATGCCTTCATCCACGCCCACAACAAGACCGCCAAGCCTTTCCGTTGGGTCAGCACCAACATCCATCAGAAGAGGCTCAAACCACGTCATCGCGATTTGTGATTCCCGGTACTAGTGCTGAGTAGTGGCCGGCCGCGGACAGAGATCGCGGAGGACCTTGGGGTCGGGCTGTCATCGCTGACACGCTGGATCGGTCAATATCGCGGTGAAGAGATGCCGCCAGAGATCCGGGACGACCTGCAGGCCGAGTTGAAGCGGCTGCGCAAAGAGAATGCGGTTCTCCGGCAGGAGCGTGACATTCTAAAAAAAGCCGCGGCCTTCTTCGCGAAGGAGGGAAGTCGATGAGGTTCGCGCTCATTGATGCCGAGAAGGCCGAATTTCCCGTGAGGACGATGTGCCGGGTTCTGGATGTTAGCGAGAGCGGGTTCTTTTCATGGAAAGGGCGGCCTGCCAGTCAGCGTCAGCGGGACGATATGATCTATCTGGCTCATATTCGCATCGCCTTCGAGTTATCGAACCGAACCTACGGCAGCCCGCGCATGCACCGTGATCTTGTGGATGAGGGTCTGTCCATAGGACGCCGCCGGACAGCCCGCCTGATGCGCGAGAACGGCCTGGCCGCGCGCCAGAAGCGTCGTTTCAAACGAACCACGGACAGTACGCACGCCTGGCCGGTCGCGCCCAATCTGCTGGACCAGGACTTCGCGGCAGAGGCGCCAGACCAGAAATGGAGGCGCCGACATCTCCTACATCTTGACCGCCGAGGGATGGCCTCTATCTCGCCGTGCTCATCGACCTCTTCTCACGGCGTGTCGTCGGCTGGGCTGTCAGCGATAGGCTGAAGAAGGATTTGGCGCTGCGTGCCCTGCGTATGGCGCTTGTCACGCGACACCCACCCAGTGGTCTGATCCATCATTCCGACCGCGGCAGCCAGTATTGCTCAATCGACTATCAGGCGGTGCTGAGAAAACATGGCTTGCTGATCTCGATGAGTGGAAAGGGCAACTGCTACGACAACGCTGTGGTCGAGACGTTCTTCAAGACCATCAAGTCCGAACTGATCTGGCCGGTCTCCTGACAGACCCGCAGCCAGGCCGAGAACGCGGTGGCCAGATACATCGACGGGTTCTACAATCCGATCCGCCGCCACTCGACGCTCGGCTACCAGAGCCCGGTCCACTTCGAGATGGCGGGCCGAGAGTGAGCAATCAGCTCTCCACTAAACCGAAGCAAGACCACTTGTCCGGCGCCTCACGTTCGAGCAGGCGCCGCCGTTCGAAGTCGACGATCGTCACCTTCAAGCGGCCCTGCAGCAGAGCACCGGCACGCACCGACGAGCCCGGCACGTAGCTGACCGACTTGTAGGTAATGCCGTTCTCCATAGCCATGCGGTTCATGATGGCTTCGGTGCCGGAGCCGCGACCATGCACGGCGATATCGGCGCCGTCCAGATCCGTCCACGTCTTGTAGAACTCGTTGTTGACGACCGGATAGAAGCGCAGCTGCGACAGTTGATAGAACATGCGGATCGGCGCCTTGACCTTTTGGATCAGAGCGTACGGCGTGCCGACACCGATGTCGGCCTGGCCGCCGACAATCGCCTGGGCAGCAATGTCCTCGGACTGCAGGAAGCTGACCTTGACCTCGACGCCGCGCGCTTCCGCGCGCGCCACCGCGACCATGAAGTTCGCCATGTCGGGGCCCGGTATGTCACCGAACGCGACATGCATCGAGCCCTTGCCCTGGGCCGCAGCGGGCGCCCCGGCAAGGCTCATCGCGATCGCCGCAACGGCACCCGCACAGACGATTTTCAACTTGGAGTTAGGTCTCATTTTTGTCCTCCCGTTCAGGGGTTTAGCTGACAGATGGGTAACCGGGGCAAAAGACCGGGCGGCTAGGCCATTTCCATGCATCGTTGTCTGACGAGGCCGGGTAGAGATGGCACCGGTGTTGCGTTCGGGACCTGGAGACGGTCGCCGAGATAATGCCAATATGAGATCCCGAGCTTTCGGCAGGTCTTCATCAGCCCGATGAAGGTGTCGCGGGCCTGCTTGCCGGATTGCGAGCGGGTGCCGGCGGAGAGTTTTCGCCGGGTGACCATGGCGCGGATGTCGTTTTCCGAGCCATTGGTATTGAGCGGCACCTCCGGGCGGTCGAGGACGACCAGCAATTCGAGCCTGTTGGCGTGGATACGCGCCAGCAGCCGATCCAGGGTGATGAAGCCGGTTTTACTGGTGAAGAGCGCATCGAAGCGGCGCGCCAGTTGCCCGCCGAGCCTTTTGCTTGGCTTTCGGCGATAGGCTTTCAGAGCGGCGTAGAGCGACCAGAGTCGGGCTTGTATGCGTTCCTTTTCCCGCCGCTGGTGATCGGTGAAGGCATCCAGCTTGTGGATCAACCGCTCGGCGTGAACCCAGCACAAGGCATGCCGGCCGACATTGAACTGACCGGCGTCGTCGCTGAGGATCACGGTGTCGGCCAGCAGTCCGTGCGCCTGGATGGCGCCCCACAAAGCGCCTTCGGTGGCGATCCGCACCGGCTCGGGATGGACGTTCAGGGCGGTAATGCCAAGCTGCTCCAGGTGGGCCATCCAGGCCCCTTCACTGGCAAAGCGCCGGGATTTACACCCGTTGCCGGGCGCTTCGGCCAAGCGGGCAATCACCGGGCCGGCCAGATTGCGCTTATGCATGTAGGCAAAGGCCGCCGCGTTGAGTACATAGTCCCCATGCCCGGCCTGCAGCAGCTCCAGGAAGTTCAGACGGCTCTTGGAAAAGGTCGTGCCAAACCAGGCGAACGCATCATTGCCGATCTGCGTCGTCACCCCGTTGCGATCGCCATGCCGGGCGCCGGTGTCGTCCACGCTGATCCAGGGTGCGCCTTCCAGGCCGGCGCGCAAGACCGCCTGGCTCTCGGCGACGAAATCTTCCTGGCCCTGGTTCAAGAGCCGCATGATCTGGCGCTTGGAGATATCAACGCCGAGATCACGCAATAGTCTCGTCAAACGTTCCACGCTGGTTTGGGCCCCGTGGTATTGGGCCAACACGAAGCGGCGAAGCTCGGCGCCGAAATGACCCCGCGTCCCCGCCGGCAAGGGCGCCACCACATAAGCACCCTCCGGGGTCAGCCAGCGCTCGCGGCGCAACAGAACATTGTACGGCCGGCAGACCAGATCCTGAACCAGATAATCCTCATAACCCTTGAAGCGCGAACCCGCCGGTGCCTCGGCCGCGACCACGCGCCTCTCATCGATCGCAACCCGGCCTTTCTTGGCCCGACGCCGCGCCTTGTTGGCCGCCCGACCCGCCTTGCCCCGAGACCGGGCTTCTCCATCCATGCTGCTGGGCTTGATATCCGGCGGCCCGGAAAGGCCTTTAAGGCGGCGGATCTCTTCACGCAACACCGCGTTCTCGGCACGCAAAGCCGCCTGATCTTCAAGAAGTTCCAAAACCAACGCCTTCAGGGAGGTGATATCAAGCTCGTCGATATCCGGAGGCGATTCGGTCATAACCGGATCGAATCACAACAATGACGCACACGATATCGCTATCTTGTGGCGCGGCTCAACAATTGCCCCATATGTGGTGGATCAGACTCACCGCACCCGAGCCTCACCTGCCCGGCCTTTTGCCCCGGTTACCGCGACCGGGTGTCAAGCCCCTCAGATTTCAAACTGAGTCAGTGCCCCTTCCAGATCGGCCGGCCGTCGCCGGGCAGCCCCAGCTGGTCCCACATTTGGGTGACCCGGGCGACGACGTCGTCGCGCATGCGCAGTGGGCGGCCCCATGGCCGTGTCGTCTCGGGCGGCCACTTGGTCGTGGCGTCGAGGCCGATCTTGCCGCCGAGGCCCGAGGCCGGCGCGGCGAAGTCGAGATAGTCGATCGGCGTGTTCTCGACGAGCGTGATGTCGCGCACCGGATCCATGCGTGTGGCGACGGCCCACATCACGTCCTTCCAGTCGCGGGCGTCGATGTCGTCGTCCACGACTATCACCCATTTGGTGTACATGAACTGGCGCAGGTAGGACCACACGGCCATCATCACGCGCTTGGCGTGGCCGGGGTAGGCCTTGCGGATGGCGACGACGGCGATGCGGTAGGAGCAGCCCTCGGGCGGCAGCCAGAAGTCGGCGATCTCCGGAAACTGCTGCTGCAGCAGCGGCACGAAGACCTCGTTCAGCGCCTCGCCGAGGATGCTCGGCTCGTCCGGTGGCCGGCCGGTGAACGTCGACAGATAGATCGGCTGCCGCCGCATCGTGATGGCGCTGACGCGGAACACCGGAAATTGCTCGATGGCGTTGTAGTAGCCGGTGTGGTCGCCGTAGGGGCCCTCGTCGGCCGTCTCGTCGAGGGCGACGTGGCCTTCGACGACGATCTCGGCCTGGGCCGGCACCTTGAGCGGCACCGTCTTGCAGTCGACGAGCTCGACCCGGCGGCCGCGCAGCAGGCCGGCGAACTGGTACTCGCTCACCGTGTCGGGCACCGGCGTCACCGCGGCAATGATCGTGCCGGGGTCGGCGCCGATGACGGCGGCGGCCGGCAGCGGCTCGGCGCGTGCCTGCTTCCAGCGGGCGTGGTGCTGGGCGCCGCCGCGGTGCTTGAGCCAGCGCATCAGCGTCGTGTCGCGGCCGGTCACCTGCATGCGGTAGATGCCGAGGTTGAAGGCGTCGGTCTTATCGCCGGCCGGGTTGGGTCCTTGGGTGACGACCAGCGGCCAGGTAATCAGCGGCGCCGGCTCGTCGGGCCAGCAGGTCTGCACCGGCAGCCGGCCGAGGTCGACGTCGGCCCCGGTCAGGACGACCTCCTGACACGGCGCCGAGGCCACGGTCTTCGGCCGCATGGCGAGCATGGTCTTGAGCAGAGGCAAGGCCTCCCAGGCCTCGCGCAGGCCGCCCGGCGGCTCCGGCTGACGCAGGAAGGCCAGGGTCTCGCCGATCGCGCGCAGCTCCGCCGGCTCGCGGTCCATGCCCCAGGCGACGCGCTGGATCGTGCCGAACAGGTTGACGAGGACCGGCATCTCCGCCGCACGGCCGGCGGCGTCGACGACGTTCTCGAACAACACGGCGGGGCCGCCGGCGGCCAGCAGCCGGGTCTGGATCTCGGTCATCTCGAGCACCGTCGACACCGGATGAGCCACGCGGACGAGCTGTCCGGCGCCTTCCAGGCGGTCGATGAAGTCGCGCAGCGAGGCGTACGGCATGGCGCGGTTAGAGCGCTCGGCCCGGCCGGCTGTCAAGGCGCGGCTTGGCGCGACGGCGTCGGGTGACTTAGCACCGCGCATCTGCTATGCGACCGATGGGGGCTCGACGCGGGCAAGGCGAGGGGTCGGCATGCCGATACACTGCGTCTTCTGCGACATCATCGCCGGCAAGGCACCGGCCAGCGTCGTCTATGAGGACAAGCACGTCGTCGCCTTCCTCGACTTCCAGCCGATCAATGAAGGCCACTGCATCGTCGCGACCAAGCGTCATGTCGCCTATCTGCGCGAGCTCGACGGCGATCGGGGCGCACCTGTTCAAGACGGCGCAGCGCATCGAGCCGGCGCTCGAGGCCAGCGGCCTGCCGTGCGACGGCACGAACCTGTACCTGGCCGATCATCCGATCGCGGGGCAGAAGGTCTTTCACGTCCATCTGCACGTCTTCCCGCGCCGCTGCCGGCGACGCGGTGCGGATCAATTTCGGCCAATCCCGGTGGCCGGAGCGGGCTGTGCTCGATGCCACCGCGGCGCGGCTGCGCGCGCATATCGAAGGCGGCGCGCCGCCGGCCGGCGACCAGCACTGGATCGTCGGCGGCGAATACACCGACACGACGTTCACGACGCTCGCCGACGGCACGACCGAGCAGCGCATCGGCCCGTTCGCCAGCAGCGAGGCGGCGCGCCGGGTGTGGGCCGGCCTGGCGCAGAAGTCGGTCGACGACGCCCCACGTCCGCTATCACCTCGAGCGCGACGGATCGGTCGAGTACTGGGTCGTCGGCGGTACCTACACCGACACCAATTTCCGGCAGACCGTGGGCGGCGTGGCCGAGGAACGGCTCGGCCCGTTCGTCCACCTACGACGCGGCGTTGGAAGCCTGGCGGGGCAAGGCCTGGGCGACAGCCGACGACGGCCATGTCCGCTTCCGCATCGAACGAGACTGACGCCACCCTTCGACAAGCTCAGGGTGAGGCCCTCATGCTGAGCTTGTCGAAGTATGAGAGCCGGGCGATCGACGACTCAGTCTCCTCTGAAAACAAGTCCTTGCGCCGTGGACGCTGACGCCGTGGACGCAGCTGCCGCGCGCCTGGCGCGGGCGCTCGACTACCCCTACACGATCGCGACACGGTCGTTCGTGCTGGCCGGCGGCCAAGAGCAGCCGTTCAGCGCGGCCGCGACCGCCGGGCGGGTGCCGGTGCTGGCCTACGGCTCGAACCAGTCGCCCGAACAGCTGCGCCGCAAGTTCGCGGCGGCGGACGCGCCGGTCGCCGTGCAGCGGGCCGTGCTGGGCGACCACGACGTCGTCTATTCGGCGCACCTGGCGAGCTATGGCGCGGTGCCAGCGGCGCTGCGCCACGTGCCCGGCACACGGGTCGGCATCGCCGTCACCTGGCTCGCACGCGACCAAGTGGCGCACATGCACGCAACCGAGCTGCCCCACGGCAACTACGCCTTCGCCAGGCTCGACGGCATTGACGTGACACTGGCCGAGGGCGGGCGCTTGACCACGGCCTACGCCTACGTCAACACGCGCGGCCACCTCGACTGGCACGGTGCCGCCGTGGGCGCTGGCCGCCGTCAGCGCCACCGGCCGTGCGCTCGCGACGGCGCACCAGCCCGAGGTGCTGGGCTGGGTGCGCGACCGCCTGGCGCCGGCGGCGCCGCTCGCGGCGTTCGTCGCCGGCTCCGTCGCCGACGCGGCGCTCAGGCGCGCCCGCATCGCCGCCCTGGCGCGGCAGGCCCTGCCGCCGGCCCACTGGCCGGCAACGACGCTGAACTCGACGGTGTAGGCGGGGGGCAAGTCCGCTTTCGCGAATTCAGCCCCATGGAAAAAGCATACGCCCACACCCGGATGTCCGCTCAGCGCCTCGGTCCTAGCCATTGGCCGACGTTCTTTCCTTGGCGGGGCAGCACCGTCAGCTCCGGCCACGCCTGCTGCCAGCCTTCTCGTGGTAGACCGACGGCCGCCGGCGCACCGGGTTGGGCCGCACGACCATGGCGAACACATCGTCGTAAACCGAACGGGGCATAGACATCGAGAGCGCCGTCGGTGGCGGCGCGAATCCCGAAGCACGACGACCGGCTGAGAAACGTGTCGATCGCCGCGCGCGATGACACGAGCGGCGGGCAGGGAACGCCGTGCTTGTGCGGATACCAGAGATGCACGCGGGCCTGATTGCGCACCTGCACCTGGACGCCGAGGTCCGCGGTGGCGGCGTCGCATCGGCGGATCACCGCGTCCTCAGCGTCCCATGAGTTACGGTAGGAATGCGCATTGCTGCGCACCCCCCGCGCAGATCCGGACGTGGTCGTTGAACCATCCGGCTCCTACCTCGGGTGCTTGACGGCGAACCGCTGGTCCGGCCATGGGTGGCGGATGGAGGCGCGTGGCCACAGGATTTCGGTCAT
>CBDHDN010000041.1:0-69229 GCA_965261585.1 Alphaproteobacteria bacterium | reverse complement strand
GGTGCGCGTGCACAACGCCGCGAGCTCCAGTGTCGGCACGGCTGAGATCGCATCGCAGTGGATCTCGCCGAACCAGCCCAGGCAGATGACGCCGATGCGGACCTTGTCCATCGTTCCCTCCCTGTTGCTCAGGCCCGGGCGAGAAACCGCCCGGCGCCGGCGCCGGTCTGCTCGCCGGAGTCCCAGCTCAGGCGGCCGTTGACGAAGACGTAGTCGATGCCGGCGGCTGGCTGGCACGGGTCCTCGAAGGTCGCCTTGTCTATGATCGTCGCCGGATCGAAGACGACGGCGTCGGCGTAGGCGCCTTCACGGATGACCCCGCGGTCGGTCAGCCCAAAGGTCGCCGCCGACTTGCCCGTCATCTTGTGCACCGCCAGCTCCAGCGGGAACAGGCCGAGGTCGCGGGCATAGTGGCCGAGCACCCGCGGAAACGTGCCCCACAGCCGCGGGTGCGGGTGGGCGTCGCGGGGCAGGCCGTCGGAGCCGATCATGGTCGGCGGGTAGGCCAGGATGCGTTGCACATCCTCCTCGGAGGTCTGGAAAAAGATGCCGCCGGCGGGCGCCAGCCGCTCGGCCGCATCGCGCTGGCTGACGCCCCAGTCCCCGGCGACGTCGGCCAGGTCACGCCCGTTCATCTCCGGATGCGGCGTCGACCAGCTGATCATGGTGCGGATGTCCTCGTTGACCCAGTCCGGGTCCAGCACGGTGGAGCCGGCGGCGTAGGGATAGGCGTCCAGGCCGATCCGCTGCCGCCCACGCGCTTCGTCGATGACTGCCAGGGTCTCGCGGCTGCGGCCCCAGTTCTTGCGGCCGGCGCATTTATGGTGCGAGACCACGACCGACACGTTGGCCTTCAGCGCCGTCGCGAACGTCTCCTCCAGGGACTCGACGACATGATCGTGCTCGTTGCGCATGTGGGTCGCATAGACGCCGCCGGCATCGGCCAGCGGCTCGGCCAGCGCAACGATCTCGTCCATATCGGCGGCGGCGGCGGGCTTGTAGTAGAGTCCGGTGCTGAAGCCGATGGCGCCGGCCGTCAGGCCCTCGGCCAACAGCGCGCGCATGGCGTCGATCTCGGACATCGTCGCCGCCTCGCGCACGTCGTCCATGACCGCGAGCCGCAGCGTGCTGTGGCCGATCAGTGCCGCGACGTTGACACCCGGCCGCTTCTCCTCGACCGCGGCGGCATAGGCCGCCGTCGAGGAGAAGCGGAAGTGCTCGTTGTCGCCCAACAGGTTGAGCGGCGGCACCGGCGGCCCGTCGAACGCGATCGGCGACAGGCTGATGCCGCAATTCCCGGCGATCACCGTGGTCACGCCCTGGCTCACCTTCGGCGTCATCGCCGGGTTCGTCAGGACGGCGTTGTCGTCATGGGTGTGGGTGTCGATGAAGCCCGGACACACGATGCGTCCCGTGACGTCGAGCGTACGCGTGGCCGGGGCCTCGGCGAACGCGCCCGGCGGGCCCACCGCGACGATGCGATCGCCGCGGATCGCGACCTCGGCGGCGCGGCGATCGGCGCCGGTACCGTCGATCACCTCGCCGCCGCGCAGCAGCCAATCATAGGTTTCCATATCTCTCGTGTCCGTTTTGAAAGAACGCTGGGTTGCCGAGCGATCGGCCCTCGTGCTTCGTCCCTCGGCAAGCTCGGGATGAGGAAGCTCGGCATGAGGGCCTCACCGTAGGCTCGTCGGTTTGCAATGTTGGAGCCACGACAGCCGCAACACGAGGGCCTCACCCTGAGCCTGTCGAAGGGCGAGGCCAGGCGCGTCGTTACGATTGCGAACACTAATACGGCTCCAATGTGAGTTCTCGGGTCATCACGATATTGCCGGCCGTCAGGCCGCAATCGACGTTGAGGACGGCGCCGGTGATCGCCGCCGCGTCGTCCGAAGCCAGGAACGCGACGGCCTTGGCGATGTCTTCCGGCTCGGCGATGCGGCCCAAGGGGTACCACTTGACGAGCCGTTCGAAGACCTCCGGTCGGCGCGCGACCCGGCTCGCCCAGATCGGCGTGCGCACCGTGCCGGGGCAAATCGCGGTGGCGCGGATGCCGAGGCGGCCATACTCCATGGCCACCGCTTTGGTGTAGCTGATGAGCCCGGCCTTGGCGGCGCTGTATGCCGGATGGCCCAGGCTCGTCAGCCCGTTGACCGAGCTGATGTTGACGATGGCGCCGGCGTGGTGCGCCGCCATCTGCGGCAGCACCGCCGCGGTGCAATGATAGGCGCCGTTGAGATTGCCCTCGATGTCTATGCGCCAGGTCTCGGCCGTCGTCTTCTCGAGGCTCTCACGCTCGGCGAAACCGGCATTGTTGACCAGCACGTCGACCGGCCCCAGCGCCGCCTCGATTTCGCCGATGGCGGCGCGCACCCCGTCGGCGTCCGTGACATCGACGACCGCCGCGCGGGCCGGCACGCCGTCGGCTGCCAGTTCGGCGACGAAATCCGTCACCGAGGCGCGTTTGTCGACGGCGGCGATGGCCGCCCCGCGCCCCGCCAGATGGCGGCACAGCACCCGGCCGATACCGCCGTCGGCGCCGGTGATCATCGCAACCTTGCCGGTGAAGTCGGGCATGCCTCAGCCGCCGATCGCCGCCAGCGCCGCGGCGACCCAGTCGAGGCTCGCCGGCCGCAGGTGGCCAAAGTTGTAGAAGGCGATGTCTTCGACGCCGGCGTCATGGAGGGTCGCCACGGCCGCCATCACTTGGCCGCCGTCGGCCAGATCGGGCCACCCCGGCCGCAGGATGCCGCGCAGTTGGCCGGCACCGGCCATGCGGCGGCGCACGTCCCACGCATCGCCCTTGATGCGCTCGACGTCCGGCTCATAGAAGCAGGCCTCGACGATGCCGGCGGCCCGGGCCAGTGCCTTGAGGTCGCTGCCCTCGTACCAGGCGCCGCCGCTCGGCCGCGCCGCCGACGGGATCACCGCGACCGTCGCGTCGGCACGCCCTCAGATACGCCGCCAGCTCGCCGTCAACCACCGTGTCGGCGAGCCACAGCGCCACCGCCATATCGTCGGCGAGGTCGAAGTCTCGAGCGAGATAGTCCTCGATGTCGTTACGCACCCGGGCGCGCAATCCGTCGGCGTCGATGCCGGCCTGCGCCGCGCCGGCCCGGCAATGGTCACAGAAACACAGGCCCATCAGCGCGTCGAACCAGGCATTACTGGCGCATCACCGCGAACTCGTGGTGATAGCCGTGCTGGAACGGCAGGTAACCCGGGGTCTCCAGCGACAACCCAGTCACGGGATAGGACGCCGTGACGTCGCGGCACAGTGCGACGGCGTAGGCGCGCACGTCCGGGTTGGCCGGGCACAGGCTGTAGGCGTAGGAGTCTCCGAAGGCGTTCTTCACGGTGGCGTCCGGGTGCGCCATGCCGAGCCGCGTGTTGTGCGCGAGCACCAGCCAGGCGTTGGCGGAGACGGTACCGGCATCGCAGATCGTCCGCAGCACGTCGGTCTGTTGCGTCAGCGTATTCACGCGCGGCCGCAGCGCGCCATAGCGCGCCGGATCGGCCTTGAAACAGACCGTGCCGTCTTCGGGGAAAAAGACCTTGCCGTGCCGGCCCTGGGGGCGGATGAACTTGCCGGCATGATAGCTGCCGGCCAGGGTGACGGTGTTCAGCCCGCACCCGACCAGCCGGTCGACGATGCCGTTCGTGTCCCCCGCCAGGTCCCAGGCATAGGCGTACATCGCCCGGTACATGGCCTCCTCCCCTATTTGCGCAACGACCGTGGCAACATACCAGCCCCGGCGCGAGCATTGAAATGCGTCTGGCGACGTAGGAGACTCGATCCGCTAGGATGCATCATCGGTAATGCAACGTTCGACGCTAGATCGAACGAATTAGGGAGGAGGATCGGCGTCGTGGCGATCGTCGGCAAGGTCTGGCCACTGGTTTTGGGTGCGCGGGCGCCGCGATCCGCCGCGATCCTCGCGGCATGAGCCGGCCCGTCAAGCTGGTCGTCCAGAACGCGACCAAGTACTACGCGACGAAGTCGGGCCCGCTGCACGCGCTCGACGCCTACTCCATGGACGTCAAGGAAGGCGAGTTCGCCTGCGTCCTCGGCCCCAGCGGTTGCGGTAAGACGACATTGCTGTGGTCGATGGCCGGCCTGCATGACTTGACCGACGGCCAAGTCCTGCTCGATGACAAGGCCATCATGCGGCCGCACCCGCAGATCGGCATGGTGTTTCAGGAGGCGAACCTGCTGCCGTGGCGCACGCTCGCGCGCAACATCCTGCTGCCGTTCGAGATCAAGGGGCAGCCCCCGGACCAAGCCTGGATCGACCATCTGCTCGACCGCGTCGGCCTTGCCGGCTTCCAGAACAAGTACCCGCGCGAGCTCTCGGGCGGCATGCAGCAGCGGGCCGCGATCGTGCGTGCGCTGTCGTTCGACCCGTCGGTCCTGTTGATGGATGAGCCGTTCGGCGCGCTCGACGCATTTACCCGCGACGACATGAACCTGCTCCTGGAAGAGATCTGGCTCGAGACCAAGAAGACGATCGTCTTCATCACCCACAACATCGCCGAGGCGGTATTTTTGTCCGACGGCGTGTTTGTCATGTCGGCGCGGCCGGGCCGCCTGCAGACGGTCTACGAGATCGACTTCGAGCGGCCGCGCTCCCTCGACATCACGACGCAGCCGCGGTTCTTCGACTTGGTCAACGAGATCAAGGCGCAGATTCAGCACAAGGCCTCGCCCAGGGTATCGGGTGCGCCCGGCCGTGCGGCCTGAGGCCCAAGGGAATCGAACAGGCGGGAGTCACATAAGCGCATGGTGGATACGCAACTGAAGGACCAGATTCCGACCTTCAACAAGCCCGGCGGCAGCGGCGACCAAAGCGTCGGCATCACGAACCTGTCGGCATTTCGCGGCGGCAGCGGAGCGCGCACCGCGTCGGAGATCGGCACGATCGTGGCCGTTGCCGTCATCATCGTCGGCGGCATCGAACTGCTGCTGCGGATTTTCGAGGTGCCGCACTACGTGCTGCCGACACCCAGCCAGATCGCCGTCGCGCTGGTCACCGACTTCGGCTTCATCGGGCCCCATCTGGTCGACACGCTGATCGAACTGACGGCGGGCTATAGCGTCGGCGCCTCGGTCGGCCTCGTCCTGGCGGCCATCATCACCCAGTTCCCATTCGCCGAAAAGATCATCGCGCCCTACATCCTGCTGCTGGTGACGACGCCGATGCTGGCGCTCGTACCGCTGCTGATCCTGAACTTCGGCTTCGGCTATGAGCCGCGCATTATCGCGGTGGCGCTCGCCTCCGGACCAATGGTGATGATCAACTCGGCAACCGGCTTCCGCCGCGTCGATCTGGCGAAGATCGCACTGGCCCGCTCGTTCGGCGCCACCACGTTTCAGACCTTCATGAAGATCCGTTTCCCGATGGCCCTGCCGATGATCATCACCGGGCTGATGATCGGCGCCATCTTCGGCCTGCTGACAGCCGTCGGCGCCGAAATGGTTGGCGGTGGCTTCGGCCTCGGCAACCGCCTGACGACGTTCTCATCGATGATTCAGATGCCGCAGTTCTTCGCGGTCGTCATCGTTCTCGCGGTCATGGGCATTCTGATCTACGTCATCTTCTTCCTGATCGGGAAGAAGTGGGCGAGTTGGGAGACCTGAAGCTCAACGCAATCCGAGAATCCGAACACGGGAGGTAACGATGATCAAGCAACAACTCAGCCGGCGCTATTTCCTGCAGGTGTAGCGCACCCGGTTCCTTGGACACAAGTTTGTCTCACGCGGCGGGCCTGATTGAGATCGCGGCGTGCCACGCCTGACGAGCTTGAGCGGGGCTCAGGTAGCCGTTCTTTTCGACGATCCACTGGGCATTGTAGAGTTCGACGAAGTCGCGGACGGCGTCCCGCAGCTCCGCGATGTTGCGGTAGATGCGACCATGGATGATCTGTTCCTTCAGCGTGCGATTGAACCGCTCGGCGACGCCGTTGGTCTGGGGCTCGGCGACGAAGGCGTAGGACGGCTGGATGCCCCAGAACTTGATCTGGTTGGTGAAGTGGTCCGACAGATACTGGGAGCCGTGATCCATCCGCAAGGCCAGCCCCCGAGCCGCGCCGGCCGCGGTCGAGCCATACAGCCCGGCAAGCCCCATGGAGATCGGCTGCAGGGCGGCGAAGCGGTCGCCGCGCTTGCAGACATGCCAGCCGACACACTCGGCGTTCCAATGCTCGACGGCGGTGAAGATCCAGCCCCAGCCGTCGTCCACCGTGAACACCCGAACGCCATCGGTGCCCCACGTGAGGTTCGGGGCATGAGTGATGATCTCACCGTCATGGGGATTGCCGCTACGGCGGCGGCAGCGATGGGGCGAGAGCAGATTGTTCTCGCGCATCAGGCGGAGCACCCGCTTGCGGGCAACCCGGATGTCGCGACAGACCCGAAGCCGAGCCCAGACCTTGCGGTAGCCCAGGGCGATGCCTCCAGGTCGGCTTCGATCGCCACCAGCAGCGCCTGGTCCGAGATCGCGGGCTTCGGTCCCCGACGCTTTGCCGGCGGCTGCTCGGCGTGCTGGCCGGAGGTCATGGCGTAGAACGAGGAGCGGGCCATGCCCCAGGCGGCGCAGACCCGCCGCAGGCCGTAGGCCAGACCCGTGCCGGGCGAGGTGGCGGCACTCATCGCCGCGACCTCCGCCGCCCCAAAGGGCCGAAGGTCTCCGTCTTGGCCTCCAGCAGTTCCACCTGCATGGTCAACTCTCCGATCCGCTTCATGGCGCTATCCAGTTCCGCCTGCACCGGATCGCCCTTGCGTTGCTTGAGCGAGGCGTCGATCCCGCCGATCGCTTTCTCACGCCACTGCTCGAGCCGGAAGATCTCTACGCCCAACTGGCGCGACAGAAGTTGCACCGGCTCGTCACGCAAAAGCCGCAGAACGACCTCACGCTTGCGCGCCACCGTCCATCGCTGGCCAAGTCCCAGCGGGCCTGCCGGCAAAGCCTGGCCTGGGGAAAACGTGGACGAGCCAAGCTCGCCCGCATTTACCACAGGCCCATCAACAGCAACTTTCTTCTCAAAATTATCGGTCATGTTCCGGTCCTCCTTGGACACTTCGATTAAGCCAATTCTGTGTCCAAGGAAATCGGGTCCGACTCACTATTTCCTGCAGGTCACGGCGGCAGGCAGGGTCTCGGCCGTCGCCCTAGGCGTCACGGCGCGGCGGGCGCTGGCGCAGCGCGGTCCGTTCGTGTGGATTTCGCCGCGCGGCACGGTCGAGGTGCTGGAGGACTACCCATATTGGATCGCGCGCGAGTTCGGCTATTTCGGCGACATCGAGACCGAGCTCCAGCCTGGGCCGTCCGACGGTACGGCGACCGTGAAGTTCGTCGATCTGGGCCGGGCCGACATGGGCTTCCCGTCGCCCGGCGTCTTCTCCTTCGCCATCGAGAACGGCCTCGACCTGGTGTCGGTGTGGAACATGGGCGCCGTCGACGTGTTCGACTTCGCGTTCCGCCCGGGCGAGGGCGTGACCGACCTGAAGGAGATGGCAGGCAAGACCGTGCTGCTCGGCAGCGCCGCCTGGCAGGCCATCACCGACCCGATGTTCGCCGCCGCCGGCGTCGACCCCAAGAGCATCAAGTATCTCGAGGCCGGCTGGCCGGCTTGGGGCACGGCGCTCGCCGGCGGTCAGGGCGATGCGGCGCTGGCCTGGGAGGGCCTGCGCGCCGACTGGCAGGGTAAGGGGCTGGAATTCGAGTACTGGCTCTGCGTCGACCACTCCAACTTCCCGGCCAACTCGTCCGTCGTACGCCGCGCTGACGTCGAGGATCCCGAGCGCCACAAGCTGCTTGAAGATTATCTGCGCGGCTGGGCGATGGGGCTGGAGTTCGGCCACGTCGATCCGGTGGCCGCTACCGACATCGTCTTCAAGCAGTTCCCCATCGTGAAGAACAGCCTCGGGCCGGAGCGCGGCACTGAGTCCATGATGCAGCTCGCCAACGTCTTCCGCGGCGACTTCGCCAAGCGTGAAGGCTGGGGCGCACACGAGTTGGCGCGCTGGGAGCTGGTGCGCCAGGCGAACTGGCAGAAGGTAGGGGGTGCAAGTCCCCCGGAACGAAGGAGTAACCGAACCACGTTTCTCCGCGAGCCGTGCGTTGGCTCCCGTGAGGGGGCAGGCGAAGCGTCGGTAGCGGCATGGATGGGCAGGGCTATTGAGCACCGTAAAAGCGATGGTCCGGGGTGCCGAGGCTTTCAGATCGGTCGAAGGCAATATTGCAGGCGTCGTTTTGGTGAGATGTCGGCGAGCCTCGCGGTGTCAGAGAACCCATGCACGTTCGCACGCCTTCTGTTGGGACCCTGGGAGGTCTTCAAACTGCCCCGGTTGTCGTAAAGGGGCCGCGTAGGGAATGGAGAAAACCGAAGCCTATGATGAACGGTTTGAAGAAGTCGGATGAGGCCGTACGACCTGTGAGGGCGGCGAACAAGGGAGCGCGAGCTTCTGCGGAGTCGCCGGAGGAAAGGGCCTCAACCAAGGGGAATCCGGATTGCCAAAGCACGCGCCGAACCCAGTGTCGGGTAAGCGTGCCACAGGCGGCGGCCCGGATACGGAAAGCTGCAGAGAGAAACCCGAAGGAACGTCTCACTGCGCTCTTCCACCACATTACGCCGGACGCGCTCGGTGCGGCCTACTTCGCATTGAAGAAGGACGCAGCAGCCGGTGTCGACGGCGTTACGTGGGACATGTACGGCGAGGGTCTGGATGAGCGCCTGCTCGACCTGCACCGGCGCCTGCACAGAGGGGGAGCGTACCGGGCGCCACCGGTTCGGCGGGTAGAGGTACCCAAGCCGGACGGGGGGACACGACCGCTCGGGATCGCGGCGCTGGAGGACAAGGTCGTCCAGAAGGCGGTTGTGGATGTGATCCTGACACCGATCTACGAGGTGGTGTTTCTTGGCTTCAGCTACGGGTTCCGACCGGGGCGGGGGGCGCACGATGCGCTCGATGCCCTGGCCTTCGGGATAGAACGGCGCAAGGTCAGCTGGATAGTCGATGCAGACCTCCGGGCGTACTTCGACACGATCCCGCGGGATTGGTTGATCACGTTCCTAGAGCACCGCATCGGAGACAGGCGGGTCATCCGTCTGATCCGGAAATGGCTGAACGCCGGCGTCATAGAGAGTGGGTCATGGGCAGATACGGGTATGGGCACGCCGCAGGGGGCAATAGTCTCCCCCGTCTTGGCGAACGTGTTCCTGCATTACGTGCTCGACGTGTGGTTCCACAAGAAATGGCGCCCGAACGTCCCGGATGGCGAAGCGATCATCGTCCGTTACGCTGACGATATCGTTGTCGGGTTCCAACACAAGCGGGATGCGGAGCGGTACCTCCGCGACGTTCGGGAGAGGCTGGCCCGGTTCGGTCTCAGCCTCCACCAGGACAAGACCCGCCTCGTGGAGTTTGGCCGGTTCGCGGATTTGAACCGGCGCCAGCGCGGGGTGGGCAAGCCGGAGACTTTCGACTTTCTGGGCCTCACGCACTATTGCACGACGACCCTGAGAGGACGCTTTCGGCTTGGTCGCAAACCGGTTGCCAAACGGGTCAACAGGACCCTGGCGCGCATCGACGAGGTGCTTCGCAAGCGCTGGCACCACGACATCTGGGAAGTTGGTAGGTGGCTGGGGAGAGTCTGCAATGGCTGGCTCAACTACTTTGCCGTCCCAGGGTCAGGCCGGTTCATCCGTGCGTTCCTCCGCAGGCTGCAACGCCGGTGGATGCGGGCGCTACGCCGCCGGTCCCAGCGAGCCCGATTTAGTTGGAAGCGACTGGAGCGCATGACCGAAATCCTGTGGCCACGCGCCTCCATCCGCCACCCATGGCCGGACCAGCGGTTCGCCGTCAAGCACCCGAGGTAGGAGCCGGATGGTTCAACGACCACGTCCGGATCTGCGCGGGGGGTGCGCAGCAATGCGCATTCCTACCGTAACTGGCGGGATCGATCCCGCGGCTGGTGCCGCCCAGGCCGCCTTTCTGAGCGATCGACGGGTCGATGTGCGCGGCACCGTCAGCCGCGACGCGCTGGCCGAGCGCATGACGGCGGCCGAGATCTTGGTCTTTCCGACGCGGGCCGAGGGCTCGGCGCGGGTCGTGTTCGAGGCGCCGGCGGCCGGCTGCTACGTCATCACGACGGCGAACGCCGGCTCGATCGTGGGCCGCGGCGCCGCGGGCCGGGAGATCCCGCCCGGCGACCCGGCGGCGTTGGCGGCGGCGCTGCGTCAGGCAGCCGGGCAGCGCACCGCATTGGCGGAATGCGGACGGCGCAATGCCGCCGTGATCAAGCGGGACTATCGCGAGGCCGACTATGGCGCCGGGCTGATGCGGCTCTACCGCGCCCTCGTCGCTCCCGGGGTGGCCGCCAGGGCAGCCGCCGGGGCAGCCGAAGGGCAGGCCACGGGGCGTTAACCTGAGCCGGCGTATGATCGCCGCCTGATTTTCGCGGGTTGGTACAGTCTTGACGGTAGTCGCACAACCCGCCGGCGGCGAGGGATGGAGCGCTCCGGCGGCTCGCTATGCCCCTGCCCGGCGGATGCCGGCGCGGGCGACCGTGCTTGCGCTCGATCTGGCCGCCCTCGGCATCCCGCTCTTCATCTGGGTGGAGTTCTCCCTGGTCGGGCGGCTGTTCCTGCCGGAATTGCTGTTGCTGGCGCTGCTGCCGTTCCTGTTGATGACCCGCGGGCGGATGCTGGCGACGCCGGTCGCGCGGACGATGATCGCCCTGGGCCTGCTGTGGCTGGCGGCGCAGATCGTCACCGACGTGACCCGTGGTTCCGAGTTCGCCAACTATGCCCGCGGCTGGGCCAAGATCGGGCTCACCGTGACGAACTTCATGACCCTGTTCATGCTGCTCTATGGGCGGCGGCGTCAGATCAACATGTTCGCCGCCGGTGTCGCCCTGGGCGGGCTGCTGACGTTCGCCATTGTGCCGTCGGAGTTCGCGCTGGACCAGCCGTGGAAGTTCGGTGTCGGGGTGCCGATGACGATCCTGGCGACCCTGGCGGCGCAGAGCAGGTGGGTGCGCCGCAGCTGGTTGGGCCCGGCCCTGCTGATGGCGCTGATCGGCCTGGTCGGCATTTATCTGGGCAGCCGCAGCCTGGGCGCCGTCACCCTGTTGGCGGCCATGTATGTGCTGTTGCAGGCGGTCATCGGCCGCCACAGGCGCAATCCCGTGGGCTTCTCGCTGGGGCGGACCGTCCTGTTCCTGGGACTCGGGCTGGTCGGTGCCAGCGCGGTGCTGAGCGGCTACCAGTTCGTCGCTTCCCAGGGCATGTTGGGCGAGGACGCGCGCCAACGCTACGAGCAGCAGGCGCTGGGTGCGTTCGGCATCCTGCTCGGCGGGTGGACGGAAATCTATGCCTCCAGCCGTGCCATTCTCGACAGCCCATGGCTCGGCCGCGGCTCATGGGCGCGCAACCCCTACTACTCCGGGCTGCTGCTGGACCTCGAGAGCTATGGCTACGAGATCAGCTATACGGCCGCGGAAAGCGACCGGATACCGACCCACAGCCACCTGTTCGGCGCCTGGGTCGAAGCGGGCATCGTCGGCGCGATCTTCTGGCTGTGGGTCTTGTGGCTCGTCGTGCGCGCGCTGTCGAACCTCTACGTCGTGCGCGAGCCGCTGACGCCACTGGTCGCCTTTGTCGGCATCCTGGTGCTGTGGGACACGCTGTTCTCGCCCTACGGCGCCGACCGCCGGATTATCGTGCCGTTCTTCCTGGTCGTGATGATGTTCGCCTGGGACGCCATGCGCGCCTCGGGCCGCACCGCCCGCATGCCGTCGCGCCGCCGCCGGGCGAGCGGCCGCGGCGGCTACCGGCAAGGCCCGGCACCGGGGCGTCACGCGGCGGCGGCGCCGGGCCATCGGGCGAGGCGCTGACGATGAAGGTCTCGATTATCACGTTGTCGTTCAACCAGGCCGCCTTTCTGGCGCGGGCCCTCGATTCGGTGTTGGCCCAAGACCACGGCGACATCGAGTACATCGTCGTCGATCCGGGCTCGACCGACGGCAGCCGGGCGATCATCGATCGCTATCGCGACCGCCTGGCCAGGGTCATCGCCGAGCCGGACGGTGGCCCGGCCGACGGACTGAACAAGGGCTTTGCCGCCGCCACGGGCGACGTCTTCGCCTATCTGAACGCCGACGACGCGCTGTTGCCGGGCGCCGTCAGCGCCGCCGTTCGCGCCTTCGAGGCGATGCCGGCGGCCGACGTCGTGATCGGCCATGGCTACATTATCGACGGCGACGGCCGGGTCGTGCGGCGCCTCCGCTCGGCACCGTTCGATGCGCGCCGCTACGCCCTGGGCGTGGCCACGGTCATGCAGCAGTCGACGTTCTTTCGCCGGACGGCGTTCGCGGCGGCCGGCGGCTTCAACACCGAGAACCGGGTCAGCTGGGATGGGGAACTGGTGCTGCGCATGGCGCTCGGCGGGGCCCAGATCCGGCTGGTGCACGAGTACTGGTCGCTGTTCACATTGCACGCTGATTCGATCACCGGCAGCGGACGGCTGGCACCCGCCCATGCGGCCGAACAGGAACGCTACTTCCGCCTTGTCATGGCCCGCGACCGGCGTCGCACCGACACGGTGCGCCGGCAGGCCGCTTGGCTGCGGCGCTGGCTGGCCGACCCGGTGGGCGCCTGGCACCGGCTGAGCGACACCCTGTTCGGCCCACCGCAATTGAGCCTGCCGTGAACGACGGCACGAGGAGGTAACGAGAATGGCCGTGCAACTACAGGCCGGCGCGCCCGGGTGGGTCCACCCGCTGCACCGCCTGCGCAAATGGCCGCCATTTGCCCGCTGGGTCATGCCGTGGATGGACCGGCCCGTCGCGGCGCGGCTCCACGGGGTCGACTTTCCGGTCCAGCTGCGCCGCGTCCAGCATCTGCCCTACATCATCGACAGCCGCGTCCTCGACCCGGGACTCGCGGCGGCGTTCCTGGCCGTGCAGAAACTGTTCCGGCCCCGCGCGTTCTGGGACGTTGGCGCCAGCATCGGCTTCCACACGTGGCTGCTGGCGACGGTCGACACGCGGCTGAAGGCCGTGCTGTTCGAGCCGGATCCCGGCACGACAATGCTGTTGCGCTGCACGATCGCGAACGCCGGGCTCAACCGCGTCGAGCTGGTCGAGCGCGCCGCCAGTGCGG
This sequence comes from Alphaproteobacteria bacterium, assembly GCA_965261585.1. GTDB lineage: Bacteria > Pseudomonadota > Alphaproteobacteria > UBA6615 > UBA6615 > CBDHDN01. The sequence goes on along the minus strand of CBDHDN010000041.1, from coordinate 56,065 downwards.
AGGTCGGTCAGGCCGAGTTCATCGACAACCGGCTGGTGCGCATGGGTGGCCATCGTATCGAGAGCGGCCTCGGCGCGGCGGGCCGGCGTATCCTGGTGCCGACGACGACCCTGGACCACGAGCTGGAAGCGCGCGGCGCGCCGGATTTGGTGAAGATCACCGTCGCCGGCGCAGAGGAGCGCGTGCTGGCCGGCGCCGAACGACTGGTCAACCAGGTCGCCCCGATTGTCGCCATCGAATGCGTCGCCGGCGTTGACGCAGCGCCGATGCGGCGCCTCAGCGACGTCGGCTATGAGCTGGTGAACGCCGACGATCCCAAGGCCGGCCTCGACGGGGCGACCCGGTTCCTTTGTCTGCCACCGGCCGTCGCCGCGCGGGCCGAGGAATTCCAGGCGCGCGCCGCCGACGAGCGGCGTCGTTGGCTCCGCCGTGCATGAAGATCCTGCACGTCATCGCCTCGCTCGCCCCTGAACATGGCGGGCCGACGCAAGCGTGCCTCGGCATGGCGCGCGCGGTGGCCCGGCGTGGCCACGATGTGGCAATCCACACGACCGATATCGACGTGCCCGTCGTTGGTGACGGGCACGTCAGCGGGCCGGACGGTCTCGCGATCCACTATCACCAGGCCGATTGGCCGCGCCGCTGGGCTCGCTCGCCGGGCCTCGGCCGGGCGCTCGCCAGGGCCGTGCCTGGCGTCGATGTGGTCCATCTGCATTCGCTCTACCTGTATCACGACTGGGCCGTGCACCGGCTGTGCGCGCGCCACCGGGTGCCATATCTGTTGCGCCCCCATGGCACGCTCGACCCCTACATCCGCCGCCGGCACCGGCTGCGCAAGCGCGCGGTCTCGCTGTGGTACCAGGACCGGGTCACGCGCGACGCCGCCGCGCTGCATTTCACGACGGCGGGCGAACAGCAGTTGGCGCAGCCGGCGAGCCATGGCCGGCCCGGTGTCGTTGTGCCCGTCGGCATCGCACCCGCGGACTATGCGCCGCTGCCGCACGGCCGCTTCCGGGCGGCGCATCCGGAGATCGGCGCGCGCCAAATCGTCCTCTTTTTCGGCCGGCTGAATTTCAAGAAGGGCCTGGAGATCGTCGTCGGCGCGTTCGCCGCGGCGGCAGCGCGGCGCGACGACGTCTGGCTGGTGCTCGCCGGCCCCGACGACGGCATGCGCGGCCAAATCGAAGCCTGGCTGCACGACTACGGCGTTGCCGACCGCGCGTCGTTCGCCGGCATGCTGACCGGCGACGAAAAGCTGGCCGCACTGGCCGACGTGGCGCTGTTCGTGCTGCCGTCGTTCAGCGAGAACTTCGGCATCGCCGTCGTCGAGGCCATGGTTTGCGGCCTGCCGGTGGTGATATCCGACCGGGTCAACATCTGGCCCGAGGTCGCGGCCGCCGGCGCCGGCGCCGTCGCGCGCCCGGCGGTCGAGCCGTTTGCCGAGGCGATCGAGCGGCTGCTGGCGGAGCCGGCGTTGGGCAAGGCCAAGGGCGCCGCCGGCCAGCAGCTGGTGCGTGCGCGCTACGACTGGGCCGGTGTCGCCGAGCAGCTGGAGGGCGTCTATGCCGCGATCGCCGCCGGTGAAGCGCTGGCCGAGGCCGCGTGATGGAAACGGGCGCGCCGGCACCGCTGTCGGTCCTGATTCCGACGCGGGACGAGGAGCGCAACATCGCCGATCGCCTGGCCAGCGTTGCCTTTGCGGGTGAGCGCATCGTTTTCGATTCGGGCTCCAAAGACGCCACGTGCGCGATCGCCAAGGCCACCGGCGCACGCATTGTCGAGCGCGACTTCGACGTGTTCTCACGTCACAAGAATTGGGCGCTCGACAACATTGATTTCGCCCACGACTGGATCCTCATCATCGACGCCGACGAGCGCGTGCCGCCCGGGCTCGCCGACGAGATCCGCCAGGTGTTGGCGGCGCCGCCGGCCGCTGGCTACTACATCGCCCGCCAGAATTTGTTCCAGGGCAAATGGATCCGGCGCGCCGGGATGTATCCGGACTGGCAGCTGCGGTTGTTTCGGCGCGGCGTCGCACGCTACGAGAATCGCTGCGTCCACGAACACATGGTGGTGGACGGGGCGACCGCGTTCCTCGACCACCACCTGGTCCACCATGACTACAAGGGTATCGAGCGCTACTTCGAGCGTCACAACCACTACACGAGCCTCGAGGCGGTCGAGATACACCGCATGCTGACCCGGCCAGCGGAGGACGTGATCGCGGGCCGGCTGTTCGGCCCCGGTCCGTCGCGGCGCCGGGCGTTGAAGAACTTCGCGTACCGCTATCTACCGGCGCGGGCACTGGTCGTCTTCGCCTACATGTATGGCTGGAAACGCGGCTTCCTCGATGGCCGCATCGGCCTGCGCTATTGCCTGATCCGCGCCTTTCACGAGTATCAGATCGGCCTGAAGCTCAAGGAGCTGCGCGACCCGACGTCGCCGATGGCGACGAAGTACCGGGACTTGTTGGCACAATGACGGCGCCGTGCTGTCTGGACTGTGGCGGGCCCGTCGGGCTCAGGCTCGGCGGCGTCACCGACACGCGTTTCGGCGTGCCCGGCACGTTCGAGATCGCCCGGTGCCGCGACTGCGCGCTCGAACAGACGCAGCCGCGGCCGGCGCCCGATGCGCTGCAGGCGCTCTACGCACGCCACTACAACTTCGGCGGCTCGCGCGCGTCGTCACCTTATGTGCGCCTGCGCGAGCGGCTGATGACATGGCGCCTGTATCGCTGGTGGCTGGCCGTCGATGGCGACATCTCGTTTCACACGGTGCAGGCGGGTACTGCGGCGGCGGCCCCGCGGCTGTTGGACGTCGGCTGCAACGAGGGCCGCGGCCTCGTGCGCTACCGGCGCAACGGGTTCGCGGCGGAAGGGCTGGAGCCGAACCCGGTCGCGGCGGCGCAGGCGCGCGCCCGCGGCTTTGTCGTGCACGGCGCCGATATCGCCGACTTCCGGCCGGCCGGTGTCTATGACGTGGTCGTGCTGTCCAACGTGCTCGAACACGCGCTCGACCCGGCGGACATGCTGGGCCACGTGCACCGCATCCTGCGGCCCGGCGGTGCCCTGTGGATCAGCTGCCCCAATGCCGACAGCGTGCTGCGGCGGCTGTTTGGCCGCGCCTGGATCAACTGGCACGTGCCGTTCCATATCGTGCATTTCACGAATGCCACCTTGACGCGGATGCTGCGCACCAACGGCTTCCAGGTCGTTCGCGAGGCGCAGGCGACGCCGGCGTTGTGGGTCGCCCAGTCGATGATCGCGGCGATCGTGCGGACGGACGAAGACCGGCGCCGAGCGCTGCGCGACCCGATCCTGATCTCGATGCTCATGGTGATCGTCCGCGGCTTGCTGTTTCCCGACCTGTGGCTTGCCAACCGTCTCGGCCGCGGCGATTGCCTGGTCGTGCGCGCCGCGCGTGCGTGAGGCACGGGGCCGTTGAAACTCCTCATCTACGGCCTGAACCATGCACCGGAGCTGACCGGCATCGGGCGTTTTACCGGTGAGATGTGTGCCTGGCTGGCGGCGCGCGGACATGCCGTCCGCATCGTCACGGCGCCGCCCTACTATCCGCAATGGCGCGTTGGCGACGGCTATTCGGGCCGGCGCTGGCGGTGGGAGAGGCGCGACGGTTGCGACGTCCGGCGCTGTCCACTCTATGTCCCGCGACGGCAGAGCGGCGGCCGGCGGGTCGCCCATCTGGCGTCGTTCGCGCTGTCGAGCCTGCCGGTCGTGCTGTTCGAGGCTGCGACGTGGCGTCCCGACGCCGTGCTGACCGCCGAGCCGACCGCGTTGTCGCTGCCCGGGGGCTGGCTGACGGCGCGGCTCGGCGGCGCCGTCGCCTGGCTGCACGTGCAGGATTTCGAGATCGAGGCGGCGGCCAGGCTGGGTCTCCTGCCGGCGTCCCTGTCGGCCGTGGCCGCGCGCGGCGAGGCCTGGATGATGGGCCGCTTCGATGCGGTCTCCACCGTGTCGCGCAACATGCAGGCGCACCTGGCCGACAAGGGCGTCGCCGCGGCGGCGACCGTGTTCTTCCCGAACTGGGTCGATACCCAGGCGATCACGCCCCAGGCGATCACGCCCCAGGCGATCACGCCCCAGGCGATCACGCCAGTGGCCGGTGGCGGCCCGCTGCGCGCCGAGCTGGGCATCGGCGGCGACGCGGTTGTCGCGCTCTACAGCGGCAATCTGGGCGCCAAGCAGGGTCTGGAGACGCTGATCGACGCCGCCGACCGGCTTCGCGGCCGGACCGACATCGTGCTCGTCCTGTGTGGCGACGGCGCGGGGCGGGCGGCCCTCGTCGACGCCGCGGCGGGGCGCCGCAATGTTCGCCTGATCCCACTGCAGCCGCCGGCGCGGCTGAACGCGCTCCTGGGCATGGCCGACATGCACCTGCTGCCACAGCGGGCCGAGGCCGCGGATTTGGTCATGCCGTCCAAGCTCGGCGGCATGTTGGCGAGCGGGCGGCCGGTCATCGCGGCGGCGGACCCTGGCACCGAGATCGAGCGCGCCGTCGGCGGCTGTGGCCTTGCCGTGGCGCCGGGCGATGGGGCCGCGATGGCGGCCGCGATCCGCGAGCTGGCCGACGATCCGGCGCAGCGGCGGGTCTTGGGTCTGGCGGCACGGCGGTGCGCCGAGGCCGACTGGGACCGCGAGGTGGTGCTGCGCCGCTTCGAATCGGCGCTGCGGAAGCGTGTCGAGCAACGGCGCACGGCGCTTGCATCGGCGCGGGCGATGCATTAGCCAAATAGGGTGGAACAACGCGCCAACCGACCGGCATGACCGAGCAGAGCGCCCTGTTGCGCAGCCTGGACGGCTTCGCCGAGGCCACCGTCCTGTGCGTCGGCGACGTCATGCTCGACCGCTATGTCTATGGCGCCGTCGAGCGGATCTCGCCGGAAGCGCCCATCCCGGTGCTGCATGTCGGCCGGCAATCGGCGATGCTCGGCGGTGCCGGCAACGTCATCCGCAACCTGGCTACCCTCGGCGCACACCCACGCCTGGTGGCCGCCGTCGGCGAGGACGCGGCCGGGCAGGAGGTCGCGGCGCTGCTGGACGCGGAGCCCCGGGTGCAGGCCGAGCTGCTGCGCGACGCCTCGCGAACGACAACCGTCAAGACCCGGTTCATCGCCGGCAGTCAGCAGCTGTTGCGCGCCGATGCCGAGGACGCGGTCGCCTTGCCCGAGGTCGTGCGCATGGCGCTGAGGCAGCGCGCCTGCGCGGCCGTACCGGCGGCCGGGGCGCTGGTACTCTCGGATTACGGCAAGGGCGTCCTGACCGATGACGTTCTGGCAGCGGTACTGACCGCGGCGCGGGCGGTGGAAAGCCCGGTTGTCGTCGATCCGAAGGGTGACGATTATTCCTGCTACGCCGGGGCCACGGTGCTGACGCCCAACCGGCGCGAGCTGCAACTGGCGACGCGCCTGCCGGTCGGTGACGACGACGCAGTCGCCGTCGCGGCCAATCGTGTGGTCACCGCGTGCGGTGTCGGCGCGGTCCTCGTCACCCGCGGTGCCGAAGGCATGACATTGGTACGCGAGGGGCAAGAGCCGCTGCAGCTGCCGGCCGTCGCGCTCGAGGTCTATGACGTTTCGGGCGCCGGCGATACGGTTGTGGCGACGCTGGCGCTCGGGCTGGCGGTCGGGCTCGGCCTGGCCGACGCGGCGCAGCTGGCGAACCTCGCCGCCGGCATCGTCGTTGCCAAGATCGGCACTGGCGCCGTGTTGAGCGACGAGTTGCGAGCCGTCCTGCGCGGCGATGGAAGCGGCGGCTCCGGCAAGATCCTGTCGCGGCCGGCGTTGTTGGAGCGGATCGGCCATTGGCGGGGCGCGCGGGTTGCGCATCGGCATCGCCAACGGCTGCTTCGATCTGGTGCATCCCGGCCACGTGTCGCTGCTCGAACAGGCCAGGGCGGCCTGTGATCGGCTGGTCGTCGCCATCAACAGCGATCAATCGGTGCGACGACTGAAGGGGCCGACGCGACCGGTACAGGACGAGGCGGCGCGGGCCCGGGTGCTATCCTCGTTGGAGACGGTCGCGGCGGTGGTGACGTTCGGCGAGGACACGCCGGCCGAGCTGATTGCGGCCGTGCGGCCGGACGTCCTGGTCAAGGGCGAGGATTACCGGCTGGACCAGGTGGTCGGCGCCGATTTTGTCCAGTCATATGGCGGGCGCGTGCTGTTGGCGCGGCTGGAGCGGGGATTCTCGACGGCGGCGACCGTCGCCCGCATTGGCAGGTAGAACGGGGCCGGTCCCGCCCTAAATGTCGTAACAGACCGCCGGCCCGCCGGGGACCGGGTCATGGCATTGCTCGGCCAGGGCCGTGCGCCGGTTTTCGAACTGCTCCAGCATCTCCTCCAGCATCACCCGGCGGTCGATGGACTTGGCCTGCATGCAGGCCTGGTAGGCCACGCCCGCACCGCTATGCTGGGCCGCACAATCACGCTGATCGATCGCGCGCTGCTCATCGATGAAGGCCTGAGCGCGTGCGGCGATGGGCCCGTTGTTCGGTGCGCTGATCGTCGCACAGCCAGCTAATCCCACAGCGACAAATACCAACGCAATCGACCGCATACTGCCGAAATTCCCTGTTTATCCAAGACATTATGCCAGAGGTCGCGTCCCAATGCGAGGGTCGGTATGGGTTAACAGCCGGATTGCGGCCGTGCGGGCGAAACGCAGCAGCAGGACGCGCCGGCGGCTGCCGTGGAGTGCGTGTGTCGGCGGCTCGACAAACGTCTCGGCGCCATAGGCGTCGGCGACCAGCACGCCGCAGCCGGCCGGCAGGATCTCGCGCGGGAAGTCGTTCGGGACGGCGAAATACAGCCGGTCGCAGTAGTCCCGGTAGTCCGGCCATTTCTGGTCGCTCAGGAAATCGGGCACTGTCACCTTGACCTCGACAATCACGGTGCTGCCGCTGCGGTCGAGGGCCATTACGTCGGCCCGCCGGCCGTTGGCGAGCACGAATTCCGTCAGTGTTGCGTAGCCGAGCTCGGCGAAGGCCCGGCAGACGCCACGGGTCACGTCGCGGGTCTGGTGCTGTGCCGTGGTGGCGGCGGGTTCGGCGGCGGTCGTCATGAATGTTAAGAATTCTAGCCTATGCTCCTATGGCTGGGCCACTGTGCCTGGTGCACGAACACCAGCTAGTGCACCGATCCAGACAAATGATTCGCCGTGCGCTGGAGCAACCCGTTGTTTTATATTCAGAATCAGGTTTCCACTGTGACGACTCTGACTGAGTCGGTGCACTAGCGAGCGGTTGCCGCCATGTCCGATCCTTCGTTTCTTCATCGTGATGACAAGGCCGAAGTCACGGCGCCGCCGGGCGACGGACTCGACACGGATTGCCTGACGCGCCGCATCGCTCTGGCAAAGTTGGGTATCGCCCGCGACTGTGATCTACACGGTCCCGACGATCCTGCAGCTCGACCGGAGCGCCAATGCGCGGACGCGACCGTCACCGTGCGGACACGGGCGCCCGCGCTGTGGTCGCGATGCCCTGCGCCGGAGCCGCGGTGGCGGCGATGGTGACGATAACGACGACGACTAGTACCGGGAATCACAAATCGCGATGACGTGGTTTGAGCCTCTTCTGATGGATGTTGGTGCTGACCCAACGGAAAGGCTTGGCGGTCTTGTTGTGGGCGTGGATGAAGGCATCGATGGCGTCCCTGAGTTGTCGGGGCGAAGTGAAGCTGGCGCCGTGCAGGGCGGCGCGGCTGAGGATCGAGAACCAGATCTCGATCTGGTTGAGCCAGCTGGCGTAGTTGGGCGTGAAGTGGAAGTGGACATGGGGATGCGCCTTGAGCCAGCGGTCGCGCTTGGGCTTGTGGGTGTTCAGGTTGTCGAGAACGACATGGATCTCGCGGTCGGGATAGGCGGCCACCACGCGGTTCATGAAGTCGAGGAACTCACGGCGGCGCCGCCGTTCGTAGTGTCCGGCCTGAACCTCGCCGCTGGCGACGTTGAGAGCGGCAAACAGCGTCGTCGTGCCGTGTCGCTTATAGGTGTGGCCATGGCCGATCAGGGCGCGCCCGTTCGGCAGCTTCAGATAGCCCTGGGCGCGCTCCAGCGCCTGGATGTGCGGCTTCTCGTCGACCGCCAGCACGATGGCGTCCTCCGGCGGGTGCAAGTAGAGGCCGACGATCTCGGCCGCCTTGGGGACGAACTCGGGATCGTTGCTCTGGCACCAGGATTTACGGCCGGCCAGGTCGATCTTTTGCCGGCGCAGGAAGCGCCAGATGTACTGGTCCGACACATCGCCCAGCGCCCGGGCCAGCAGTGGCGCCGTCCAGCGAGCGAAGCCGGCGGGCGGCGGCTCGTCCAACTGCGCCAGGATGCGCCGGCCCGTCTCGGCCGTGTAGATCGGCGTCGCCCCCGGCCGCGCTCGATCCGACAGCCCGGCCAGCCGTTCCGCCGCGAAGCGCGTGCGCCAGCGGCTGACCCGCCCCGGCCAGGTGCCAAGCGCCGCCGCAATGGAGCGCGTCAAGCGGCCGTCCGCCGCCAACAACACCATGCGGGCGCGCTCGCTCACGCCCTGTTCCGTCTTCGGAGATCGGACCATGCTCTCAAGCACCGCCCGCTCCTCCTCCGTCAATATGATCGGAGTCGCGTCCTGGATGTTCATCCATCCTTTGAATCACGACTCCGCCGCCAGCGATAGCCGGTACTAGCCCGGATATTTCATGATGCGAATGATTGTGTCCTGTTGGGCCGGTCATCTGTCTCGAATGAGGCGAATCGGGACGGGTTTTGACCGGGGTTCATGGCCGCGGTGCAGGAGCGAAGCATTACGGTGTTCGGTGGCGGCGAGCGGTCGCGTTTACTGGTTGCCGCGGCACGGCATTGGGATCGTGTAAGGGACCGAAGGGGCGGCCGCTATCCTGGTTCGAGCCTGGTGGCGACCAGTGTGAACAGGGCCTGATCGGGACAGGCCGAGAAGAGCAGGAAGCGGACCCGACGGGTGTTGCGGATGACGACGGCGCCGATCTTGAGCAAGCGCAGGAGGATCGTGCCAACCTGGGCGCGGGCGGCCTCGGTGCCGGCGAGGCCGAAGCGCCGGATCGCCGTCATCAGCACGTAGGCGAGACTGGCCAGGAGCAGGCGGAACTGGTTCGGCCACCAGCGATGGGCCGAGGTGCGGTCAGAGAACAGCTCGAACTGCTCCTTGATGCGGTTCTCCATGTCGCCGCGGGCACAGTAGAGCATGTCGTAGAGCGCCATGCCGTCACCGGCGAGGCTGGTCACCACGAAGCGCGGGTTGGCGCCGCGGGCGGTGTGTTCGAGGCGCGCGATGACGCGCCGCTCGCGGTTCCACGTCCCGGCGCCATAGCGGAGTTCGGCGAAGTGCCGTTGCTTGTCGCCGGTCGTGGCGAACAGTGCGCGCGCCTGGGCCATCACGGGCGCCGCCAGCGCCTCCAGCCGCTTGTTCCTGGCCAGGCCGATGATGTAGTCGACGCCGTGACGCTCGCACCACGACAGCATGCGCCAGCGGCAGAAGCCGGAGTCCGCCCGCACGATGATGCGCACGGCGGGCCAGGCCAGGCGCAGCCGCCGCACCAGCAGCTTCAGCACTGCACCGGCATGCTTCGCCGGGTCGATGTCCGAGCGTCGCAGGTAGGCCGCCAGCAGATGATCGCCGGCGAACACGTAAAGCGGCAGGAAGCAGTAGTGGTCGTAGTAGCCATGGAAGAACCGGCCTTCTTGATGGCCGTGAACCGGGTCGTCCGTGGCATCGAAGTCGAGCACGATCTCGGCTGGCGGATCACCATGCGCGGCGATGAAGGCATCCGCCAGGACCTCGTGGATCGCCCACGCCCAGCTCGCCTCGGCCTGGTTCTCGAAGCGGCACAGCGTCGGCGCGCTGGCCAGCGCCCGGTCCTGCCCCGTCGCCGTCTGCACCGCCACATCGTGGCGCAGCTCGGTGTGATCGTTCAGATCCTCATAGCCCAGCGCGATCGCGAACACCCGCTGGCGCAGCATGTCGACGAAGCGATGCCTGACCTTGCCGCGCTGGCGCCTGTCGCCGAGCCGACGCGCCACCGCCGCCGTCAGACCCAACCGCCGGTCCGCCTGGCGTAACAGCAGCACGCCGCCGTTGCTCGTCACATCGCCGCCGTCAAACGCCGCCTCGATCCGCCGCTTGCGGCAGACTGTTGAGAACATTCTGAGTTGACCGGTTTATGTACCATATGAGTTGACCGCTTCTGTTGCGGTTGCTGGCCCTGTGGGGAAGTGGTCGGTCGCGGAGCGGCTGTCCACTTGTCCACAGGGCGTCGGTCGGTCGCGTCGAAGCGGGTCACGCGGCCTCGCGGGTTTGGCTGTCGATCGGTTGGCCATCGGCGTGGTATCGCGCCAGACATCGCGGTCCATGGAAGACGGCCATTGTGCCGTCGGGGTATTCGTGGACGCGGACCCTGGCCTTGACGTAATGGCGGCGGTGGCGGCCGGCGGGGATCTGAAGTGCCAGGCGCTTGTAGCGCACCGTGTTGTCGTTTGAGACGGTGCGTTCCTCGTGGATGCACAGGATGTCGTCGAGCGCGCCGGTGAAGGGGACGAAGGCGGTGCCCTGGTCCTCGGCCGGGGTCGCGAAGCGGGCGTTGTGTTGTGGCAGGAAGACCTCCTTGAGGAAGCGGTTGGCCTCGACCATGTCGGTGATGCCGGAGAGCCTGAGTTCCTGGGGCAGGCGCTTCTGCAAGGTGCCGAACATGCGCTCCGAGCGCCCCCTTGCCTCGGGCGAGTAGGCCGGGATCAACTCGATGCCGAGCTGCGCCAGGGCGCGGCCGACCTGGGTCGGGGTGTCCTTGTCCACCTTGCCGCCGGCCTCGGGCGTGTTCCAGTAGTGGCTGGCGCGGTCGGCGTAGAGCGAGCAGAACAGGCCCTTGGCCCGGATCGCCTCGGACACCCCCTGGAAGCTCGACATGGTGCCCTCTTCGGCGACGAAGAAGGCCGAGTAGATATCGCTGGTCGCATCGTCCATGGTGACGATCAGGTCCCACCCTCGACCGGGGACCCACTCGTGGCTCGAGCAAAGGTCGTCCTGGTGCAACATCATGCCGGGCAGGGCACGGCGCGGCCGCTTGCGCCGGTGCGCCCCACGCCTGGGCGCCGCGCGCCTGCGCCCATGGGCTTGCAAGCTCAGCCGCAGCCAGTTGTAGCTGCGCTTGAAGCCGTGATCGGCCACCAGCTTCTCGTGGAAGTGCTTGGCCGTGAAGTCCCAGTAGCGGGTGTCGAACAACTCCAGCACCCGCGCCACCTCGTCCACCGGCGCGCGCCGCGCCGAGAGGCGGCCCAGGCGGCGGTCGTAGAGACCGTCGGCTCCCTCCGCCTCGTAGCGGTCGCGCCAGCGCCGGAAGGTGCGCTCCGAGACACCCAGAACCTCCGCCGCCTCCGCCTGGCTCAAGCCACCCCGATGGGTGCGCCCGTAAACCTCCTCGAACTTCATCAATCTCAGTCCCTGTACCTGCTCCGTCCGACGCATCGCCTCCCTCCATGGCTTGGAGGCGTTCTAAAACCGGACAGATCATCTGGTACATAAACCGGACATATCGCGTGTTACCGACACGCCGCTTGCGGCGGACTGGAAACAGCACCGTCTCAGGGGTACAATTCGTCACCGCCGGGCTCCTGCGTTTGATCCGATTTAGGCAATTGAATCATAACGCATATTGGGAGTTCGGCGGTGCCTTTCGTGAATCTTCCAGGCTAGCCTTCGTTCGTTCGCGAGCCCCGAAAGCGGACCGGCGAGCCATCGCCATATGGACTTTGGCCAGTGTGCCGTCCCAGAAATCGAGCCCAATCGCCGAGACAAGTGGAATTGCTATGTCGCGACAGTCCCCCGACTTCAGGTGCACACCCGACGCCACATCTCGCGATAGGCGGTCTCGACATCGCGGGTGAACCCTTCGGGATCGCACAGCGGCGATATCTGCATCCGCCTTCGCAAGTCACTCCGTAGCGCCGAAAGTCGGTCGAGGTCGCTTGCAAGCGCCACAGCCTGCTCGACATAGACGGCCGTTGTCTCCGCGACGAGGCCCGCAAGGCTGACCTGCGTGAGGATACTTGCCCCGACGCGGCCCGAGTGACGATCACCGCGCAGCTTGATCACCGGCACGCCCATCCACAGGGCCTCGCAGGTCGTCGTCGTGCCGTTGTGTGGGAACGGGTCGAGCCCGATGTCGACTTGGTTGTACGCCCCGAGATGCCCAGTCCTCGATGCGATCCAAGAGCACGACTCGACCCGTCCGGGGTCGATGCCGTGCGCACCAAACATCTCTAGATATCGCTCGCGAGTTTCCTCGTCGGCGAGCGACCGGTTCTTGATCACCAAATCAGACTTCGGGATACGATGGAGAATACGCGCCCAAGTCTCCACAACGTCCGGCGTGACCTTCGCGAGATTATTGAACGAACCAAACCTGACGCGGCCGGTGGTCAGAGCCGGAGTTCCGCCAATTTCCGGTGCGTCGGCCACCGGTGCAAAGCAAAGAAACCCGTTTGGCAGGCGCACCAAGGTTTCGGTGTGCAGGGCGTCGGCGTCGCCTTCTGGATCGGCGATCGCGTCGGTCAGCCGGTAATCCATGGCCGACAGCCCCGTCGTGTTCGGATAGCCGAGCCACGTAACCTGCACCGGTGCCGGCCGTTCCGCGAACACAAGCAGGCGATTTTTCCCTGTGTGCCCGGCAAGGTCGACCAAGATGTCGATACCGTCCTCGCGGATGCGCGCGGCGACTAATGAGTCGGTCATTCCAACTGTCGAACACCAACCGTCCGAAAGGCTGCGAAAACGAGCTGTTTCGTCATCGGGCTTCACGACTTCCGCGTAACAAAACACCTCGAACGAACGACGGTCATGCCCCGCGATAACTGGGTCCAGGAAGTGACTTACCGAGTGCCTGCGGAAGTCGGGAGACACATAGCCGACACGCAGCCGGCGCTCGGCATTGCGGTCGGCGGGATGCGAACGTTCGTCCGCGGCGCGCGGCACCGCATGAACGTCGTCCCAGCGAGGATCTCATGTTGTGAAGTTTGCGCATCGTAATTCATGCAGAGAAGGAGGTTGTTGTGCGCGTTGGCGTGGTCGGGCTCCAGCTCCAGGGCCTTGCGGTAGGCGGTCACCGCCTCGTCCAGCTTGCCTTGATTCATAAGCGCAAGGCCCAGATTGTTGTGCGCCTCGGCGTAGTCGGGCTTCAGCTCTAGGGCCTTGCGGTAAGCGGCCACTGCCTCGTCTAGCTTACCTTGGTCCGTGAGCGCGTTGCCCAGGTTGTTGTGCGCCTCGGCGTCGGGCTTCAGCTCCAGGGCCCTTGCGGTGAGCGGCCACCGCCTCATCCGGCTTGCCTTGGTTCGTGAGCACATTGCCCAGGTTGTTATGCGCCTCGACGTAGTCGGGTTTTAGCTCCAGGGCCTTGCGGTAGCCTGAACGCATTGCCCAGGTTGTTGTACGACTCGGCGTAGTCGGGCTTCAGCTCCAGGGCCTTGCGGCAAGCGGCCACTGCCTCGGCCAGCTTGCCTTGGTCCGTGAGCGCAAGGCCCAGGTTGCTGTGCGCCTCGGCGTAGTCGGGCTTCAGCTCTAGGGCCTTGCGGTAAGCGGCCACTGCCTCGTCTAGCTTACCTTGGTCCGTGAGCGCGTTGCCCAGGTTGTTGTGCGCCTCGGCGTCGGGCTTCAGCTCCAGGGCCTTGCGGTGAGCGGCCACCGCCTCATCCGGCTTCCCTTGGTTCGTGAGCACATTGCCCAGGTTGTTATGCGCCTCGACGTAGTCGGGTTTTAGCTCCAGGGCCTTGCGGTAAGCGGCCGCTGCCTCGTCCAGCTTGCCAAGGCCCGTGAGCGCATTGCCTAGGTTGTAGTGCGCCTCGGCGTAGTCGGGCTTCAGTTCCAGGGCCTTGCGGTAGGCGGCCGCCGCCTCATTCAGCTTGCCTTGGTCCGCAAGCGCATTGCCCAGGTTGTTGTGCGCCTCGGCGTAGTCGGGCCGCCAGGCAATCGCCTTGCCGATCAGCTCGATCGCCTGACGCGTGCCCCCCTGTTGGTACGCGATGACGCCGAGCAGGTGCAGGGCCACCACGTGCTTGGGGTCTCGGGAAAGAATATCCGAATACAGCCGCTTGGCTTCGGCCAGCCGTCCGGCCTGGTGGTGTAATATCGCCGCTTCAAGCTTGGTATCCGCCGGTGCCGACCTACGGGTCTCACCGGCGCCCCGTTCTCGCATTCTTGCGGCCGCGCGTCGTTCTGTTCGGTTCAATAGACTCGTTCCCAGCTTCTCGGTCGTCGCATCAACATTGCAACGGGGGCCACCACCCGCGCCGTCTCTCGCATTTCGCGCCAGTTGTAGTATCCGTCCCAGCACGGTTTATGGGAACGGCGGGCTCGGCTATTTCTGATGGGATGATTCAGAGTGGCGGATGCTGCCGCTACTGACGTGCAGTATGAACGGAAGGCGGCTCGAGTCTGCTTGGGGTCAGACCTGCTGGTTCGCCGGGTCAGCTACGATTGAACGGAGTGGCCCTGTAATCGGCATCGCCACTCCCAGCACCACCCAATGAGCACCTGACCCAGTCAGTTAGGACTCTCTCTCCAGGGGAACCGCTGGAATGTCGACCGACCCGGTTTCGCCAATCGGCGAGAACGTTTCGCGCTCGGAATAATCGGCATCCGCCGCGTCATCGCTATCGTCATCGTCGCGGTTGACCGGGCCGCCTTGGTTGAGGCGCTGCAGCACATCGTCGAGCTGCTCGAGGGTCTGGTAGGCGATCGTCAGGGAACCGCCGCCATTGCAAAATTTGATAGAGACCTTGAGGCCCAGCAGGTTCGACAGATCGCGCTCGAGAGCAAGCGTGTCGCTGTCCTTGGGTTCGTTCCGCTTCCGTCGCGCCGTATTCGGCTTGGCGCTTTGCGCCAGTGCCTCGGCCTGGCGAACGTTGAGGCCCTTGGCGACGATTTGTTCCGCCAGCGCAACGGGATCTTCGGCGTTGATCAGCGCCCGGGCGTGGCCGGCCGACAGTTGGCCGGCGTCCAGCATCGCCATGACCGTGCCCGGCAGGTTCAGCAGGCGCAGGGTGTTGGCGATGTGACTGCGACTCTTGCCGACGGCCTTGGCCAGGGCTTCCTGGGTGTGCGAGAACTCCTCCATCAAACGCTGATAGGCCGTCGCCTCCTCGACAGCGGTCAGGCTCTCCCGCTGCAGGTTCTCAACGAGCGCGATCTCCAACGCGTCGCAGTCCGTCAGGTCTCGGATAATGATCGGGACTTCGTGCAGACTCACCTGCTGCGCGGCGCGCCAGCGCCGCTCACCAGCGACAATCTCATACCGATCGACCGCGTCAGCACGTCGTCGCACAACTATAGGTTGTAATATGCCCTTTTCCCGGATCGACCCGACAAGGGCGTCCATGTCCGCTTCGTCAAAGCGCTGCCGCGGCTGATAGCGCCCGGGCGTCAGATGCTCGACCGGTACCGACCTGTAGGCCCGCGCCTCGTCGAGCTCCATGTAGTCTTCGGCGTCGTCGCCGAGCAGGGCCGATAACCCACGGCCGAGCCGATCCTTCGAATCTTCGGTCATTCTGCAGCCAACGCCGGTGTGGGCTGGCGGTTACGGCGCAACACCTCTGCCGCCAGCCGGATGTAAGCCTGCGCGCCCTGGCACGCCATGTCATAGAGCAGTACCGGTTTGCCATGGGACGGCGCCTCGGAGACGCGCACGTTGCGTGGGATGACGGTCCGATAGACCTTATCGCCAAAATAGTCTCGAACATCCTGCTCGACGATGCGGCACAGTTTGTTACGCCGGTCATACATCGTGAGGACCAGCCCCTCAATGGCCAGGCCGGCGTTCAGACCGGTCCCGACGCGGTCGATGGTGCGCATGAGGTGGCTCAGGCCCTCGAGCGCGAAAAACTCGCATTGCAGCGGGACCAGGACGGTTTCGGCCGCGACCAGGGCATTCAGGGTCAGCAGTCCGAGCGCCGGTGGGCAGTCGATGAGCACGTAGTCGAACGTGTCGACCTGGCCACACAAACCGTCGCGCAGCCGGTACTCACGCCGAACGGCGTCGACGAGCTCCAGCTCCGCGCCGACGAGTTCTACCGACGCGGGAACGATGGACAAGCCTGGAACGAGGGTCGGGATGACGGCGCCGGCGAGGGGAATGCCGTCGATCAGCACCTGATAGGAGCCGGCGTGGCGCGCCGACCGATCGATGCCGAAGCCCGTGCTTGCGTTGCCCTGGGGATCGAGGTCGACGATCAGGACCCGCTCGTCGCACGCCGCCAGCGCTGTCGCCAGATTGATCGCGGTGGTCGTCTTACCGACGCCGCCCTTCTGGTTCGCTACCGCGATCAGCCGCGTCTTGGCCGATGGAGCCCGCGCGAGCACCGATCCGGGGTCCCGGCTATCTGACACTGGTGATGGCTCCTATCCGCAGGATCGTGCCGGAAGGATCCGAGAGACTCGGCAGGCGATCGACGTGCATATGCCAGATTTTTGCTGAGTCGGTCAATTCCTGATCGACCTGTCGGCCTTTCAAAAAGAGACAGATCCCATCCGGCCCGATCTGCCCGGCGGCATGCCCGATCAGGACCGACAGCGGCGCCACCGCGCGGGCCGTTACAACATCGGCGCCGAGGCTTGCCATGGCCTCGATCCGCAGGGCGTGAACGTCAACAGCAGCGCCGGTCACGCGGGCCGCTTCCCGCAGGAAGGCCGCTTTGCGTTGGTCGGATTCGACGAGGTGTACCCGCGGGCCGCCCATGATAGCCAGAACCATTCCCGGGAAGCCCGCACCAGTGCCGATGTCGATCAGCGTCTTCGCAGCCGCCGGCAGGTGGTCATGCAGCTGAGCCGAATCGAACATGTGGCGGCGCCACAGATCGGGCAGGGTACTGGTCCCGACGAGATTGACGGCACGCTGCCAGCGGCGGAGCAGGTCGGCGTAGGCTTCAAGTCGGGCGAGGGTTTCACGTGAAACGCCGGTGGCGGACCTGAACCCGTCGGGCGTCATCGGTACCGGCCCCGTCGGCGCAGGATTGACGCTTTGTTTCACGTGAATCACTCGGCCGCGGCGCGCCGTGGCGCGCTTCGTTCCCGGCGCACGTAACGCAGCAACGTCGTCAGCCCGGCGGGCGTGACACCGGCGATCCGCGCCGCCTGTCCAAGGGTGGCCGGGCGACCGCGAGACAGTTTCTCGCGAACCTCATTCGAGAGCCCGTCAATCGTGTCGTAGGGCAGATCCCGTGGCAGCATGAGGCCTTCGTCCCGCCGAAACGCCCGGATATCCCCGTTTTGGCGATCCAGGTATCCGGTGTAGCAGGCCTCGATCTCAAGCTGCTCCGCGATCACCTGGTCCATTCCGGCCAGCTCCGGCCAGACCGTGCAAAGCCGCGCCATATCCACATCCGGGTAGGCAAGCAGATCCACGGCGCGTCGGCGAACGCCATCGCGATTCACCCGCATCCCATGCCGCAAGAGGGCGTCGGGGGTTGCATGCAACCGACCCGCCAGCGCGCGCGCCGCGGTCAACGCACCGAGCTTGCCCGCGAAGGCCGCCGCCCGTTCGGTACCGACACAGCCGACGCTCACGCCCGCCGGCGTGAGGCGCTGGTCGGCATTGTCGGCGCGCAGCGTCAGCCGGTACTCGGCGCGCGAGGTGAACATGCGGTATGGCTCGTCGACGCCGTGCGTGATCAGATCATCAATCAGCACGCCGATATAGGCGGTCGCCCGGTCGAACACGAGGGGCTCGCTGCCGGCGGCCGCAAGCGCCGCGTTCAGGCCGGCCATCAGGCCCTGGGCGGCGGCTTCCTCGTACCCCGTTGTCCCATTGATCTGGCCGGCCAGGTAGAGGCCGCGGATGCGGCGGTTCTCGAGTGTCGCTTCCAGGTCGCGCGGGTCGACGAAGTCGTACTCTATCGCATAGCCCGGGCGCCGGGAAACCGCCGCTTCGAGGCCGGGGATGGTCTTGAGCATCGCCAACTGCACGCTCTCCGGCAGGGCCGTGGAGATGCCGTTGGGATAGATCGTATCGTCGTCGAGCCCCTCGGGCTCGAGGAAGATCTGGTGGCGCTCCCGATCGGCGAAGCGCACGACCTTGTCCTCGATCGATGGGCAGTAGCGCGGCCCGGTGCTCGTGATCGTCCCGGCGTACATCGGCGAGCGTTGGAGATTCTCGCGGATCAACTCGTGCGTTCGCGGTGTCGTATAGGTGATGTGGCAGTCGATCTGCGGCGTCACGATCCTGGCGGTCAGAAACGAGAACGGCGACGGCGGCACGTCGCCTGGCTGACGCTGCAACCGCGGCCAGTCGATCGTGCGACCGTCGAGGCGTGGCGGGGTGCCTGTCTTCAGGCGCCCCAGCGGAAAGCCAAAACGCGCCAGGGTCTCGGCCATGGCGACCGCCGGCGCTTCGCCGACACGGCCGGCCGCGATGCGCTTTTCGCCGATGTGGATGAGGCCCCGCAGAAACGTGCCGGTCGTCAGGACGACCCGGCCCGCCGGCACGACCTCGCCGTCGGCCAGCACCACGCCGGCGACCCGGCCGGCGGCGTCGCATGATAGATCCTCGACGCCGGCGGCACGCAGAGTCAGACCATCCTGTGCCGCCAGCAAGCGCTGCATCGCCTGCTTGTAAAGGCGCCGATCCGCTTGGGCGCGCGGTCCACGCACCGCGGCACCCTTGCGGCGATTGAGCATGCGGAACTGGATGCCTGCAGCGTCGATGGCGCGACCCATGACGCCGTCGAGGGCATCGATCTCCCGCACGAGGTGCCCTTTGCCCAGGCCGCCGATCGCCGGGTTGCAGGACATCTCGCCGATCGTGTCGAGGCGCTGAGTGACGAGCAGGGTACGGGCACCCAGGCGGGCCGCGGCGGCGGCCGCCTCGCAGCCGGCATGGCCACCGCCGACGACAATCACATCAAACGCCCTTGAAGTATTCATGGCTACGCAGTCCGTCCCATCAACCGCGGGCGCCCGCGGCTACTTGCCGATGCAAAAGTCGCGAAAAATAACGTCGAGCAGGTCTTCGACGTCGACCCGGCCGGTGATCCGCCCCAGCGCCCGCACGGCCAGCCGCAGATCCTCGACGGCGAGCTCCGGCAACGTGGCGGCGCCGCTCCGATCGAGCGCCGCCAGGCTGTCCGTCAAAGCTTCGCGATGACGGGTTCGGGTCAAGCTCGGTACACCCACGAGTTCGAGCCGCGTGGCGGCCTCGCGCGCGAGCGCCGACAGCAGCGTGTCCACGCCGGCCCCGGTTTGCGCCGACAATGCCGTGGCGTGGGCACCGTTCAGCCGCGGCTCCGGCGGTGGCGGCGTCAGATCACACTTGTTCAGAACGACCAGCGTATCGGCATCGACCAGCGCGGTGGTCGCCGGATCGGTCTCGGGCCACCGCGTTGCGTCGAACACGGCGAGGCGCAGGTCGGCGGCCCCGGCGCGGGCGAAGGCGCGGCGGACGCCTTCGCTTTCGACGTCGCCGGAGGCTTCGCGCAGACCGGCCGTGTCGGCGATGACGACGGGATAGCCGCCCAAGTCCAGCTGGACTTCGATCACGTCGCGCGTCGTTCCGGCGGTCGCCGAGACGATTGCCACATCACGCCGCGCCAGCCGGTTCATCAGGCTGGACTTGCCGACGTTCGGCGCACCGACGATCGCCACCTGCAGGCCGTCGCGCAAACGCTCGCCGCGGTGCCGGTCGTTGAGATGACGGCGCATCTCGTCGCTCAGCCCGCGCAAGTCCAACGGCGCCGCGGCGGCGGGCAGATCCTCGTCGGGGAAATCGATGTAGGCCTCGGCATGAGCCAACAGGTGCAGCAAGCGCGATCGCCAGCTCTCGTAGAGCCGGCCAAGCTCGCCATCGAGTTGGCGCAGCGCCTGGTGCCGCTGGGCCTCCGTCTGGGCCGCCACGAGGTCGGCCACGCCCTCGGCGGCCGTCAGGTCGAGCTTATCGTTCTCGAAAGCGCGGCGGGTGAACTCGCCGGGCTCGGCAAGGCGCAGGTCGGGACGCACCGCCAGCGCGGACAGGACGCCGTCGATGACGGCGCGGCCGCCATGCACGTGGAACTCGGCCACGTCCTCGCCGGTGGCGCTGGCCGGCGCCGGGAACCAAAGCACCAGCCCGGTGTCCAGGGCGCCGCCGCCGTCGGGCGAACGCAGCCGCGCCAGCGTGGCACGCCGCGGCGTCGGCCGGGTGCCGGCGAGCGCGCTCAGGGCCGGTCCTGCCGCCGGGCCGGAGACGCGGATGACCGCGATCCCGGCGGCACCACGACCGCTGGCCAGGGCATAGATACTGTCGGACATCGTTGCGTATGCGAATCGACCGGGTGGGATCTCGTTTCGTAACCGAATCGGATCGTGTGGCCGCTGGAACGCCATCGAAACGATCGTCGCAGCCCCGAAACGACCGGCGGCTACGTGTCCTCCTCGCTCCCGGCTTCCGGTTTGCCGGTCGCACCGGTGAACTGTGCCCAAAACGTCTTCTGCATATTGCCCCAATCCTTGACCCCGGCGGGCAGCCAGGTCTTCAACAGGGTCTCGAGGTCGCCCGCGTCGAGCCCCTGCCGCAGGCGCTCCTGAAGTTGCGCCATCAGTGCATCCTGCATCGGCTTCAGCTCGGGCAGTCCGAAGAACGCGCGCGCCTCGTCGGGTGTGCAGTCGATGTCGATGGAAACTTTCATCCGCTTTCCCTCGCCGCGAGGCCAACCTACATTGGCACCCTCGTCGGTCAAGACTTAGGTCAGTGGCTGGCCCGGTGCAATCACGCAATAGGGACGACGCGATGGGGGCCAACCAACTGGGCAAGGAGACGAGCCCCTATTTGCTGCAACACGCCGGCAATCCCGTCGCATGGCTGCCCTGGGGGGAGGCGGCGTTGGCACAGGCCCTGGGACAGGACAAGCCGATCATGCTGTCGATCGGCTATGCCGCCTGTCACTGGTGCCACGTCATGGCGCACGAGAGTTTCGAGGACGCGGCCATCGCCGCGCTGATGAACGAGCTGTTCGTCAACATCAAGGTGGATCGCGAAGAGCGCCCGGATTTGGATGCGATCTATCAGTCCGCGCTGGCGCTGATGGGCGAGCATGGCGGCTGGCCGCTGACGATGTTCTGCACGCCGGCCGGCGAGCCGTTCTGGGGCGGCACCTACTTCCCGCCGGCGGCGCGGTTCGGCCGCGCGGGCTTCCCCGACGTGCTGCGCCAGGTTGCCCGGATCTATCGCAGCGAGTCGGACAAGATCACCCAGAACGTGAGCGCTTTGCGTGACGCATTGACGCGGCTGTCGCGACCACAGCAGGCCGGCATTGCAACACTCGCCGAAATCGGCGCGATCGCCGAGAAACTTGCCGGCAACTTCGATCCGGAGCATGGCGGCCTGCGCGGGGCCCCGAAGTTTCCGCAACCGTCGCTGCTCAGGCTGCTGTGGCTGGCCCACACCCAGACCGGGGCGGCGGCGGCGGCGCACGACGCCGTGGTGCTGTCGCTCGACAAGATGGCGCAAGGCGGCATCTACGACCACCTCGGCGGCGGCTTTGCTCGTTACTCGGTCGACGAATTGTGGCTGGTGCCGCACTTCGAGAAGATGCTCTACGACAACGCGCAGCTGGTCGAGCTCTACACCCTGGCCTGGCAGGAGACGGCGGGCGCGCTCCACGCGCAGCGTGTTGCCGAAACGGTCGACTGGGTATTGCGCGACATGGTCAACGCCGATAGCGGCGCCTTCTCGGCAACCCTCGATGCCGACAGCGAGGGCGTCGAGGGCAAGTACTACGTCTGGACGCCGCAGGAGATCGACGCGTTGCTCGGCGCCGATGCGGCGGCGTTCAAGGCGGCCTACGACGTGCGTGACGGCGGCAACTGGGAAGGCACGACGATCCTCAACCGCAGCCACGCGCCGGCGTTTGGCGACTCAGCCGCGGAGGCCGGGTTAGCGCGGTCACGCGGGACCCTGCTGCAAGCGCGCGAGCGGCGCGTGCCGCCGGGCCTGGACGATAAGGTGCTGGCCGACTGGAACGGCCAGATGATCGCCGCCCTGGCGCGGGCGAGCCAGGCGTTCGACCGGCCAGCGTGGCTGACGGTGGCCCGGCGCGCCTACGCCTTCGTCGTCGAGGCCATGCAGACCGACGGCCGGCTGATGCATGTCTGGCGAGCCGGCCTGCTCAAGAACGCGGGCACGCTCGATGACTACGCCAACATGGCCCGCGCCGCGCTCGACCTGCACGAGGCGACGGGGGACGGGGCGCTGGTGCGGCAGGGCGAGGCCTGGGTTGCAACGCTCGACCGTCACTACTGGGACGATACCCACGGCGGCTATTTCTTCACGGCCGACGATGCGCGGGATCTGATCACACGGACCAAGAGTGCCGCGGACAATGCGGTGCCGGCGGGCAACGGCACACTGGTCGAGGTGCTGGCGCGCCTCTACCTGCTCACCGGCGAAGATCGCTACCGCGCTCGCGCCGAGGCAATCGCCACCGCCTTCGCCGGCGAGGTCCAGCGACATCCGCTGCCATTCGCCACGTTGCTCGTCGGCGCCGCGTTGCTGCAGGATGCCTTCCAGATCGTCGTTGTCGGTGGCCGCGCCACCGCCGACACGAAGGCCCTGTTGGCGACGATCAACGCGGCCACCCTGCCGGTGCGTGCGCTCTTGGTCGTCGCGCCGGCCGAGGTCTTGCCCCAGGGCCACCCGGCGGCCGGCAAGGGCCAGGTCGATGGGCAGGCAACCGCTTATCTGTGCCGCGGGCCAGTGTGCTCCGCACCGGTCACCGAGCCGACGGCGCTGGCCGCCGCCTTGCGGGCACGCTGACCATGCCGCAGATCGCAATGGAGAGCCCGGTCGGGCCGCTGGTCCTGTCGGACCACGACGGCCAAATCGTTGCCGTCGCGTGGGCCGCGGCCGCCGCTGTCGCAGACGCAAGACGCACGCCGCTTCTCACGGCGGCGCGCGACCAGCTCGAACTCTATTTCGCAGGCCTCGCGACCGTCTTCGATCTGCCACTCGCGCCGGCGGGCACCGAATTCCAGCAGCGTGTCTGGCAGGCCATGATCGACATTCCGGCTGGCGAGACGGCGAGTTATGGCGGGCTCGCCGCGACCGTGGGGTCGAGCCCGCGGGCCATTGGCAACGCGTGCGGCACCAATCCGATTCCGATCATCGTGCCATGCCACCGGGTCGTCGCCGGCGACGGTCGTCTCGGCGGCTATTCCGGCGGTGACGGCCCGGCCACCAAGCGCTACCTGCTCGGCCTTGAAGGCGTCATGCTTCCCCTCTAGGCTGGCGGCCGGTCACTGGCGACCGGCCCGCGGCGGCCGCGGCGGATACGCGTACCATCACAGAAAGCACGGCCCAATGCCCGCGGTACGGGTTCGGGAGGGAACGAACACGATGGCTGACATCACCATCCAGGCGAAAGATGGCGGCAGTTTTTCGGCCTATCAGGCAAGCTCGGCGGCCGGGACCGGTGCCGGCATTTTGGTCATTCAGGAGATCTTCGGCGTCAACAAGGTCATGCGCGATATCTGCGATGGCTTGGCCGGGCAGGGCTATTTCGCGCTGTGCCCTGATCTGTTCTGGCGGCAGGAGCCCGGCATCCAGCTGACCGACCAGTCGGAGCAGGAATGGGCGCGCGCCTTCGAGCTCTACCAAGGCTTCGACGAAGCCACGGGCGTCGACGACCTGGTGGCCTCGCTCCGCGTCCTGCGCATGGTCGATGGTTGCAACGGCAAGGTCGGCACGATTGGCTATTGCCTGGGGGGCAAGCTCGCCTACCTGATGGCGACGCGTTCCGACGCCGCCTGCAGCGTCGGCTATTACGGGGTGGCCATCGAGGCCGCGCTCGACGAAGCGGAGCGCATCGCAAAGCCGCTCATGATGCACGTCGCCGAGGAAGATCAGTTCTGCCCCAAGGACGCCCAGGCGAAGATCAAGGCGGCGTTGGACGGGAACCCGCACGTGGCCCTGCACAGCTATCCGGGCATGGACCACGCGTTCGCCCGCATCGGCGGCCAGCACTACGACAAGGGCGCGGCCGATATCGCGAACCAGCGCTCGCGCGATTTCTTTGCCAGCCAGCTCGGCTGAGACGGGAGTGACAGGCATGGTCAAGGCAATCCGCATTCATGAGCATGGCGGGCCGGAGGTGCTGCGCTGGGCGGACGTCGAGGTCGGCGCGCCGGATCCGGGCGAGGTGCGCCTGCGGCACATTGCGGTGGGTCTCAACTTCATCGATACCTACCACCGCACCGGCCTCTACCCGATCGCGTTGCCGTCGGGCATTGGCCTGGAAGGCGCCGGTGTCGTCGAGGCGGTGGGCGAGGGCGTCGCCGGCCTCGCCGCCGGCGACCGCGTAGCCTATGCAGGAGGTCCCGTCGGCGCCTATGCAGAGGCGCGCGTGATGCCGACGAAACCGCTGGTGAAGCTGCCGGACGGCATCGACGATGTGCAGGCGGCCGGCATGATGCTGCAGGGCATGACGGTGCGCTATCTGATCCGCGAGACGTTCCGGGTCGAGCCCGGCATGACGGTCCTGTGGCATGCCGCGGCCGGTGGCGTCGGGCTGATCGCCTGCCAATGGCTCAACCACCTCGGCGTAATGGTCATCGGCACCGTCGGCAGCGCCGAGAAAGCCGCGCTGGCCAAGGCCCATGGCTGTCACCACACGGTCAACTACAGCCAGGAGAACTTCGTCGAGCGGGTGCAGGAGATCACCGACGGCAAGGGCGTGCCGGTCGTCTATGACAGCGTCGGCAAGGACACCTGGGACGGCTCGCTCGACTGCCTGGCACGGCGCGGCACGCTGGTTTCGTTCGGCAACGCGTCGGGCGCCGTGCCGCCGTTCGCGCCGGGGATTCTGTCGGCCAAGGGCTCGTTGTACCTGACCCGCCCGACCTTGATGGACTACACGGCGACGCGCGAGGAGCTCGAAGCCACGGCGGGCGACCTGTTCGACGTCGTGCAGTCGGGCGTGGTCAAGATCGAGGTGCGGCAGACCTATCCGCTGGCGGAAGCCGCCAAGGCGCATGCCGATCTGGAGGGCCGCAAGACGACAGGCTCGACGGTGCTGCTGCCCTAAACGGCCTGATCACCGCATCCGCGTCGCCGGGTGGGGCAGAATGTTCAGCGGCTCGATCTTGAGCCAGGCGGTGCTGTTCTGGTCGCGGTCCTTGACCTCGGTCAGGTGGACCAGGGTGAAGCGCTTGTTCACGACCTTGGCGCGCAGCGCAGCGGCCTTGTCGGCGCTCAGGCCCCGCACGAACTCGTGCGGCACGACGCAGCGATTGAACAGCTCGACCAGCCGTTCGAGCAGCAAATAGCTGTGGTGATAGGTCGAGGCCGAATCGATGAAGATCGACGAGACATCGGCCATCATCGGCAGATAGTGCTGCAGCAGCGTGGAGACGCCGTTGGCGTCGTGGCGGTAGTCGCTGAACAGGAGGTCGAGCTCGCGCTCGACGGACGGGAACGGCGGCACGCTCGTGTTCAGGAAGCGGATGAGCTTGGCGACGCCGAAGCGGCCTGCCATGTGCTCGAGAAACGCCTGGTAGGCAAGGCCATCGCCGTTGAATGCCTGCACGGCCGGCAGGGTCGACAGGCTGGCCCAGTGGCTGCCGTCGTCGACGGTCAGGATCGCGCCGTCACCGTTCTCCTGCAACGCGCGGGCAAGCCAGAATGTGGTGACGCCAAGGCCGGTTGCATCTTGGCCAGGGCGTAGAGAAAAACGGCGAGGTCCTCGGTACCGTAGTGGGCACCTGCGCCGCGGGTGTAGTCCTCGAGCGCGGTGAGCCGCGAGCCGTCCATAGCCGTGGACCGATACCGGTCGTGCGCTCCTACTGGTTCATTGAATCGAAGAAGTCGCTGTTGTTCTTCGTGACCTTGAGCTTGCTGAGCAGGAACTCCATCGCGTCGGTGACACCCATGGGCAACAGGATGCGGCGCAGCATCCACATCTTCGATAGCGCCGCCTTGTCGACCAACAGCTCCTCCTTGCGGGTGCCGGAGCGGGTGATGTCGATTGACGGGAACGTGCGCTTGTCGGCCAGCTTTCGGTCGAGGATGATCTCCGAGTTGCCGGTGCCCTTGAACTCCTCGAAGATGACCTCGTCCATGCGGCTGCCGGTCTCGACCAGCGCCGTGGAAATGATCGTCAGCGAGCCGCCTTCCTCAATGTTGCGGGCGGCACCGAAGAAGCGCTTCGGGCGCTGCAGCGCGTTGGCGTCGACGCCGCCGGTAAGCACCTTGCCGCTCGACGGCACAACGGTGTTGTAGGCGCGCGCAAGACGCGTGACCGAATCGAGCAGGATGACGACGTCGCGCTTGTGTTCGACGAGGCGCTTCGCCTTGGCGATGACCATCTCGGCGACCTGCACGTGGCGCGAGGCCGGCTCGTCAAAGGTCGAGCTGATGACCTCGCCCTTGACCGTGCGGGCCATGTCGGTCACCTCCTCGGGCCGCTCGTCGATCAGCAGCACGATCAGGTAGACGTCGGGGTGATTGGCCATGATCGCCTTGGCGATGTTCTGCATCATCACCGTCTTGCCGGTGCGCGGCGGTGACACCAGCAGAGCCCGCTGGCCCTTGCCGAGGGGCGCCACCAGGTCGATGACCCGCAGCGTCGGGTCCTTGATCGTCGGATCCTCGATCTCGAGGGTCAGCTTCTCATCGGGATAGAGCGGTGTCAGGTTGTCGAAATTGATGCGGTGGCGGACGTTCTCTACCTGGTCGAAATTGATGGCATTGACCTTCAACAGCGCGAAATAGCGCTCCCCCTCCTTTGGCGCCCGAATCTCGCCATCCACTGAGTCGCCCGTCCGCAGCGCAAAGCGGCGGACCTGGCTGGGTGACACATAAATGTCGTCCGGGCCCGGCAGGTAGTTTGACTGCGGTGACCGCAGGAAGCCGAAGCCGTCCTGCAGGACTTCCAAAACACCACCGCCATAGATCGAAACTTCCTTTTCGGCCAATGCCTTGAGGATCGCAAACATCATGTCCTGCGTGCGTAGGTTGCTCGCGTTCTCGATCTCGAGCTCCTCGGCGAAGGATAGCAACTCCGCCGGCGTCTTGAATTTCAGCTCTTGCAGATCCATGGCAAGCCTGCCCTCTAAAAGAGATTTCGCCGGACCGCCTGGTCCCCGTTCAGGATGATTTGCTTGGAGTTGTCTTGTTAGGCCGGAGACCGGCGCCGGGTGTCCTGAGCGAAGGCTGGAAGTATTGCGGAAGTGTGTAGGTCTCGAAGTGTTCTCGTTAGCATCTAGTCGCTGCCGGTACGGAAGTCAACCTAGTGCACCGATCCAGACAAATGATTCACCGTGCGCTGGAGCAACCCGTTGTTTTGTATTCAGAATCAGGTTTCCACTGTGACGGCTCTGACTGAGTCGGTGCACTAGAACGGTTTGGCCACGACCATTATGACAATGACGACCATCAGGGCCGCCGGCACTTCATTGGCGATTCTGTAGGTCTTCTGCGGCCGGGTGTTGCGATCGGCGGCGAAGTCTTTCCACCAGCGCGAATAGATATGGTGCATGTAGGTTAGCATCGCCACCGCCGCCAGCTTCACCCAGATCCAGCCGGATGAGAAATCGACGACGCCCGGGGTGCCGACGATGATGCCGCCGAAGACAAAGGTGGCGATCATCGCCGGGTCCATGATGGCCCGCAGCAAGCGCCGCTCCATGACCTTGAACGTCTCCGACTGTTGCGAGCCGGGCTCGGCGTCGCAGTGATACACAAACAGCCGCGGCAGATAGAGCAATCCGGCCATCCAGGCGATCACGCTGATCACGTGCAGCGATTTGATCCAGGGGAACAGGGTCGTCAACACCGAGCATGTCCCTTCAGTTGAGGCTCGCCGAACATGGGCAGCACACCCAATCGTGCGGGCACAGGCGGTCGCCGGTCGCGCTGCAGGGTCCGTCATCGGTCGCGACCGCGCCACGAACGACGCCCGCCAGCCCGGCGATGAACGTCGCCGCCGTATCGACCGTCGGCACGCGGTGATAAGCCGGCAAGCCGTGCCGCAGCGCCAAGTCGCGATACTCGATGTCGAGCTCGACAAGCGTTTCCGAATGCTCGGAGACGAAGGCAATCGGTGCGACGACAACGGCAGCGCCGTCGGCCCCGGCGCGCTCGACCTCTGCATCCGTCGACGGACCGATCCATTCCAGTGGCCCGACGCGGCTCTGGTAGCAGACGACCCAGTCCAGGCCATCGATGGCGAGGGTCTCGACGACGGCAGCAGCGGTCTGCTCGACCTGCCATTGATAGGGATCGCCCTTGTCGACGATCTGCTTGGGCAGGCCGTGTGCAGAGAACAGGAGCCGCGGGCGCCGTTGCCGGTCGTCCGCCTGCAGCATGGGTCGAACCGCGTCGGCAAGTGCCGTCACGAAGCCTGGCTGGATCGGATAGCAGCAGATCGAATGGGTCTCCACGTTCAGGCCGACCGCCGCCGCGGCGCGCCGCCACGCGCCCAGCGACGATCCGGTCGTCGTTGTCGAGAACTGGGGATAGAGCGGCAGCAGCACGATCCTGGTCGGCGCAAAGTCTTTCACTGCTGCTGCTGCGGCATCGCTGAACGGATGCCAATAACGCATCGCGATGAAACAGCGCACCTCGCTAAGGTCCGTGTCCGTCAGGGCCTCCTCGATTGCCCGGGCCTGCGCCTCGGTGTTTTTGAGCAGCGGCGAAGCCCCGCCTATCTTGGCATAAATCTGCCGTGCCACCCGGGCGCGCCGTCGCGAGATCAGCGTTGCCAGGAGCCGTCGGATCGGCATCGGCGCGCTGATGATGGCGGGATCGTTGAACAGATTGAAGAGGAACGGCCGCACGGCTGTCGGCCCATCGGGACCGCCGAGATTGAACAGGACCACCGCGGTGCGCATGGGCCGTTAGCCGTGAAACGCGTGAACCAGATCGACCAGCTCGCCAACATGCTCGGGCGGCGTGCTCGGCACGACGCCATGGCCGAGATTGAATACGAAACGCCCACCGCCGAGCGCGGCAAGTATTTCCTGCGTGGCTGTGTGCATCGCCGCACCGCCGGACAGCAGCAGAATCGGGTCGAGATTTCCTTGGACGCCCACGCGGGTCTGCAGGGTTTCGGCTGCCCAGGCCAATGGAACGCCGGCGTCCAGGCCAACCGCGTCGACCCCGGTCTCTTCGATATAACGCGGGTATGAAACGCCGATACCGCGCGGAAAGCCGATGATTGGAACAGTGGGATGTTGCGCGCGCAGCCGCCGTACTATCTCTCGGGTCGGGGCGATGGACCAGCGCGCGAGGGCTGGCGGGGGCAGTGCGCTTGCCCAGGTATCGAACAACTGGACAACCTCCGCGCCGGCGTCGACCTGCGCGATCAGGTGCGTGGCGGTCGCATCGACCAGAAGGTCGATGAGGCGCTCGAACGCCGCCGGAGCCGAGAACGCCCAGTGCTTGATGGTCGCGAAGTCGCGGCTGGTCCCACCTTCCACCATGTAGGTCGCAACCGTCCAGGGTGCGCCGGCAAAGCCGATTAACGCAACTGACGCCGGCAGCTGCGCTCGGATTTGCCGCACCGCCTCGTAGACCGGTGCCAAATGGTCCTTCAGCCGCGCCGTCGATAGGCCTGTCAAATCCGCCTCGCCGCGGATTGCCGCCAATACCGGTCCTTCGCCTTCATGAAAGGCAACGTCCTGGCCCAGGCCGTGCGGGATGACGAGAATATCGGAGAACAGGATCGCTGCATCGACACCGAAACGCTCGACCGGCTGCAGCGTTACCTCCGTCGCCAACTCCGGCGTATAGCAGAGCTCGAGAATGCCACCGACCCGCTTGCGGATCGCTCGATACTCAGGGAGATAGCGGCCGGCCTGCCGCATCAGCCAGATCGGTGGGCGGTCAACGGATCGGCCGGTCAGCGCACGCAGCAGTGGCTTGTCGGACGTGTCTGGTTTCGATGATTTCGGCAAGCGCGTGGCAATCGGTTCGGGATCAGATCGCGTCCTCATTATCAGTTTGTATTTATTAAAGAAAGAGACGGTAGGGGTTGTTGTGTTGGGGGTATCGGGGATTATTCGTCTATCCCTGATTCGATCCGGTGGTGGAGTGGTCCGTTCGTTCCGATGGGCTTGACCTGTGGACGATCGAACCGTATTGCCTGGCCGCCAGCGGTGATTATCGCACTGTGAAAGGTGTGAGAGTCGGGTATTGCTCGTGGGCCTTGGCCGATGTCCCGGCGGTTGCTAGTGGGAGTTGAAACAACCGTCCACAGCGAGGTTGTCGCTGTAGCGCTAGCCGCGCAATGGTAGTGTTTTCAGCGGGCGGCGCTTGGGGTGCCGGTTATCCTCACTGAGCGAACAAGAGATCCACCATACTTATGCGGAAATTGCACCTTCACTGTGTGTCGGACTCTACGGGTGAGACCATTCGTCAGGTGGCACGGGCCTGCATGGTCCAGTTCGAAGGCATCGAGACGGCCGAGCATCTGTGGCCGCTCGCGCGGACGCCGCGGGCGATGGAACAGGTGCTGGAGGATATTGCCGAGCACCGTGGCCTCGTCATGTTCACGCTGGTCAACGATGATCTGTGGGATCAGTTGATGGAGGGTTGCCGACGGCTGAAGGTGCCGTGTATTTCTGTGCTCGATCCGGTCATTGCGGCTGTCGGCGGCTATCTGGGTGCTCAGCCCAGTCATCTGCCCGGTCGACAGCATGCGATGTACGCGGAATATTTCCGTCGCATCGAAGCGATGGATTGGTCGTTGGCCCACGATGACGGGCAGCTGTCGGAGGACATCGGCAACGCCGACGTGATTCTCGTTGGCGTGTCGCGCACGTCGAAGACACCGACCAGCCTCTATCTTGCCAATCGCGGAATCAAGACGGCCAATGTCCCGTTCGTGCGGAGGCTGCCGTTGCCCGCAGTGTTGGAGCAAGATCTCCGGTGCCTCGTCGTCGGGCTGACCAAGGATGCCAAGCGCTTGGTCGAGATTCGCCGGGCCCGCCTGTTGAGCCTCAACCAGGGGTCCGAGACGGCCTACGTCGATCCCGACGAGGTGCGGGCCGAGATCAATGACGCGCGCCGATATTTTGCGCGGCGGGGCTGGTCCACCATCGATGTCAGCGGTCGGTCGATCGAGGAAACGGCGGCGGCGATCGTGCAGTTGCTGCGGGCCCACAATGGCGGTGATCAAGGCGACGATGAGCCGGCTGCCGTTGGGCATGGTTGAGCTCGGCGGCCACGCGGCGCCACGGGTCATCCTGGCTTCGGCAAGCCGCTCGCGGGCAGCGGTCCTGGCAGCGGCGGGCGTGCCGCATCGGGTCGAACCGGCGCAGATCGACGAGGCCAGCGTCAAGCGCGCCCTGCAGGGCGAAGGGGCACTGCCCTTCATGGTCGCCGACACTCTGGCTGAGCTGAAAGCTAAACAGGTCGCCCAACGCTATCCCGATGCGCTTGTCATCGGCGCCGATCAAATACTGGAATGCGACGGCCGTCTGTTCGACAAGCCGCGCGGCCTGGCCGAAGCAAGGGCACATCTGCTCGCCTTGCGTGGCCGGTTGCATCGGCTGTTGGGTACCGTCTGCGTCGTCCGCCGTGCCGAGCGGCTGTGGCACTACAACTCGATTGCCGAGATGGACATGCGGGGGTTCAGCGACGGGTTCCTCGATCGCTACTTGGCCGCTGCGGGCGAGCGCGTCTGCGATACCGTCGGCGCCTACGAGCTGGAAGGGCTGGGGGCCCAGCTGTTCGCACAGATCCGCGGCGACTTCTTCGCCATCCTCGGCCTGCCGCTCCTGCAGTTGCTGGACTTCCTGCGCCAGCACGACGTGGTGCCCCAGTGAGCATCAGCGGCGCGGCCAAGGTCGCCGGCATCTTCGGCTGGCCGATTGCTCATTCGCGGTCGCCGGCGATCCACGGCTACTGGTTGCAGGTGCATGGGATCGACGGCGCCTACGTGCCCATGGCGGTCGCCCCGGCGGATCTTGCCGATGCGCTGCGGGCACTGCCGAAGCTCGGCTTTGTCGGTGTCAATCTTACGGTGCCGCACAAGGAGGCGGCGCTCGAAATCCTCGACAGCGTCGATGACCATGCGCGGCGGATCGGTGCGGTGAATACGATCCTGGTCCAGGCTGACGGTCGGCTGTCGGGACGGAACACGGACGCGACCGGCTTCATCGAGCAGCTCCGCGCGAGCGTGCCTGCGTGGACGGGCGATCAGTCCGTCGCCATCGTGCTGGGTGCCGGCGGCGCGGCACGGGCGGTTTGCGTGGCGCTGATGGAAGCCGGCGTGGGCGAGCTCCGGCTCGCCAATCGCACGACCGCGCGCGCCGAACACCTAGTCGAGGACCTTCGACGCGACGATGCCGGGACCCTGCGGGCCGTGTCCTGGGACAATCGGTCGGACGCGCTGTCCGGCGCCGACTTGCTGGTGAATACGACGACGCTCGGCATGACCGGACAGCCGCCGCTCGATATCGAGCTGGCGGCGTTGCCGCAGGCGGCGGTCGTCTACGACGTCGTCTATGCACCGCTCGAAACGCCGCTGCTGGCGGCCGCACGCCGGCGCGGCAATCGTTGTGTGGACGGCCTGGGCATGCTGTTGCATCAGGCGCGGCCGGCATTCGCGGCTTGGTTCGGCGTCATGCCAGACGTGACGCCGGAGCTGCGCGATCTGGTTTTGTCATAAGGTCCGAAGCCGGATGTTCGTCCTTGGTCTGACCGGGTCCATCGGCATGGGCAAGACGGCGGCGGCTGCCATGCTCCGGCGGCTCGGCGTGCCGGTGCATGAAGCCGATGCGGTGGTTTATCGCTTGTTGGGCGCTGGCGGCGCCGCGGTTGCGCCAGTTGCCGACGCCTTTCCGAGTGTGCTGGTCGACGGAGCCATCGATCGCGCGCGGCTGGGGGGGATCGTGTTCGCGGATGCGGCGAAGCTGCGCCGGCTTGAGGCGATTCTGCATCCCATGGTCGGCGCTTCGGCGACGGCGTTCCTGCGGCGTCACGCGCGTTGGCGAAGCCCGCTGGTGGCGTTGGATATACCCCTGCTGTTCGAGACCGGTGGGGCGGCCCGCGTCGATGCGGTCCTCGTGGTGACGACGTCCGCGCTGGTGCAGACACAGCGCGTGTTACGGCGACCCGGCATGACGCGGGCGCGGCTGGCGGCGATCCTGGCGCGGCAGGTTCCGGACGCGGAAAAGCGGCGCAGGGCGGACTATGTTGTGGTTACCGGCCTGGGAAAACACTATACTTTGCGGGTACTGTCCCGAATTGTCCGCTCGTTGCGGGGCCGCCGCGGGCTTGTCGCCAGTTCAGTTGGCCATGCGCGAAGTCGTTCTCGATACTGAAACCACGGGCCTCAATCCCGGCTCCGGCCATCGGATCGTCGAGATCGGTTGCGTCGAGTTGCACAACCATGTGCGCACCGGCCGGTCGTTTCACCGATACGTCAATCCGGAACGCGATATGCCGGAAGAGGCGTTCGCGATTCACGGCACCAGCGGCGCATTTCTGGCCGAACAGCCGGTCTTCGCGGAGGCTGCCGGTGCGTTGCTGGAGTTTCTCGGTGTGGCGCCGATCGTCGCCCACAACGCGTCGTTCGACCTCGGGTTCTTGAATGCCGAGCTGACGCGGGTCGGCATGGCGACGTTGCCGCGGGGGCGGACGATCGACACGGTTACCGTGGCGCGGCGGCGGTTCCCCGGCGCCCAGGTAAGCCTGGATGCGCTGTGCCGACGGTTCGAGATCGACGTGTCCGCGCGCACCAAGCACGGCGCGCTGCTTGATGCCGAGTTGCTGGCGGACGTCTATCTGGAGCTGATGGGCGGTCGTCAGCCCGACCTGGCGCTTACCGCCGCGACGGCCGTGGTGGCGCCGGTGGCCGCTGCGCGCCAACGCCGTGAGCCGCGGCCCCATGCCGCGACGGAGGCGGAACTCGTCGCCCACGCCGCGCTGGTGGCGCAGCTGAACAACCCGATCTGGTTGCGCTGAGGCTCGCTCGCTTGGCGAGCGCTACAGCTCGAACTTGAACGCAGCCGAGCCGCCGTCCGCGGCGCCGTCTCCACTTTTCGGTCCGTTGCCAGCCGCCGCCGCTTGTTCGGCGGGCTTGTCGGCTTGGCTTTGCTGCTGGGCGACGCGTTGCTGGTAGAGCGCCACGAAGTCGATCGGCTGCATCATCAACGGTGGGAAGCCGCCGTCGCGCACGTTGTCGGCGATAATGGCACGGGCAAACGGAAACAGCATGCGCGGTGCTTCGATGTAGAGCAGCGGCGCCACGTATTCCTTCGGTACGTCGCCGACGGTGAAGAGCCCGGCATAGTGGACCTCGGCCAGGAACAGAGCCTCCTCGCCCTGCTTCGCTTCGCCGCGCAGCGCCAGGACGACCTCGTGCACATTGTCCTTGAGGTTCTGCACCACTACGTTGACCGCGACGCCGATGTTTAGCTTCTCCTGATTTACCTGTATCAGGCTCGCCGGCGCCCGCGGGTTCTCGAACGAGAGATCCTTGACATACTGCGCGCCGACGGTCAGCGGTGGCGGCTTGCCGGCCTCGGGCGTACCGGCCTCGGGCGTGCCGCCCTGGGGCGTGCCCGCGTCGGACTGGTCGGCCGGTGACGGCGCCGCCGTGTCCGGCGTAGCCGGCTTGTCGTCGGACATTGTCGGGGCTCCTCGTTCGTAGTGAAGACGGCGATGGCCGACAGGCGGGGCTGTCTGGCTAGCATGGATCATCCCTGCCGACAACAGAGGTGGCGGCCCGGTGTCGGTAACACGCGATATGTCCGGTTTATGTACCAGATGATCTGTCCGGTTTTAGAACGCCTCCAAGCCATGGAGGGAGGCGATGCGTCGGACGGAGCAGGTACAGGGACTGAGATTGATGAAGTTCGAGGAGGTTTACGGGCGCACCCATCGGGGTGGCTGTGTGCCGTGGAAAGGCACCATCCTTCAGCGGGTGAAAATCCCGCCCGGCAACTGTCGTTCCAGCCGGTAGCAATCAGAGCGAATGATGGAGGTAACGACATCGTTTGAAGCACTCCGAGAAACGGACCGCCCTGGGCGGTTCAGCGACCATGCGGGCCGCAACGCGAGTGAACACCGAGCAGGCCTCGAAACTTGGAATGCGGAAGCCGACCCGTCAGCTACTCGGGGAAGGCTGCCACCGGCCGGGAAGAGAACGACACGCGCACCGGCCGGCTCCGCCGGGGTAATGGTGGCTGCACGCATGGAGCAGGAGGATGGGAGCAACACGGGAAGCCCTGTCGGTGGTGTGCACTCACCAACCGGAACCCCGTGAGGGGCAGGCCGGGCCGGCAGGGTGGCGGATGGGCTCGTAGTACCGCGGAGGCCGGGTAATGCCGGCGGAGGAAAGGAGCCCTGGTTCGAGAGCAATACGGAAAGGAAGCAAGACGTGACCACTGGCGAGAGCCTAACAGGGTCAGAAAAGGTTCGGAAATTCCAGACCGTGTTACATGCGAAAGCTAAGGAAGAACCCGGACGGCGGTTCCATTCGCTGATTGACAAGGTGTGGCGCGAGGACTTCTTGATGGAAGCCTGGAGGCAGGTTCGCCGCAATGGCGGCGCTGCCGGGGTGGACGGAGAGAACTTCGCGGACATCAAGGCGTACGGCGTGGACCGCTGGCTCGGGGAACTGGCGCGGGAACTGAGGGATGCCACCTACACACCGAAGCCGGTGCGACAGGTTCTGATCCCGAAGAAACAGCCCGGCAAGTTCCGGCCATTGGGCATTCCCTGCATACGGGACCGAGTGGCGCAGACATCGGCCATGCTCGTGCTGACACCGATGTTCGAAGCCGAGTTGCAACCGGAGCAGTACGCCTACAGGCCGGAGCGGAGCGCCCTCGACGCGGTACAACGCGTTCATCGTCTCCTGTACAGGGGGCACAACGAGGTGGTTGATTGCGATTTGTCCAACTACTTCGGCGAAATTCCGCACGCCGAATTGATGAAAAGCCTCGCCCGGCGCATCAGCGACGGGCGGATGCTCGGACTCATCAAGGCGTGGCTGGAGATGCCGGTGGAGGAGGACGACGGCAAGGGCGGCACCAGCCGCACGAACCGGGCGCGCAGGGAGCGGAAAGGAACCCCGCAAGGGGCGCCGATCTCGCCGCTGCTCAGCAACCTCTATATGCGGCGCTTCATACTGGGTTGGAAGGTGCTGGGCTATGCCCGGCGCTTCCGTTCGGAAATCGTGAACTACGCGGACGACCTTTGCGTGCTCGGCAAGGCCCCGGCGGCGGAAATGCTGACGGCGGTCGAGCGGCTCATGGAGGGTCTGAAGCTGCCGGTCAACGAACGGAAGACCCGATGCTTGCGGTGCCCGGAGGGGCCATTGGAGTTTCTGGGCTACCGCATCGGACGCAACTACCGCCCGACCGGGGAGGGGACCTACACTGGAACCCGACCCAGCAAAGCGAGCGTCCAGAGCATTTGCCGCACGATCAGCGATATCACCACGCCACGCTACCAGCTGCTGCCGTCGGAAATGGTGGTGGAACGCCTGAACCGGACCATCGTCGGGTGGGCGAACTACTTCTGTCTTGGTCAGGTCAGCCCAGCTTATAGCGCGGTCAACCAACACGCGGTCAGGCGGCTCCGTCAGTGGCTCTGTCGAAAGCACAAGACGCGGTTCGGGAAATTCGTGCATTTCCCGGACGCCCGGCTATACGATGAATATGGCCTCACGCGTCTCACGCGGCAGACGATAGGCCTTCCGAGTGCGAAGGTATGATCTCGTCCGAAAGCCGGATGCGAGAGATCCGCACGTCCGGTTTGATGAGCGGGGGACTGGAAACGTGGCCACGGGAGCCGGACTGAGGCCCGGAGCGAAAGCGACGGAACCGCCACCGGACCCTTAAAGCTGGCGCGCCAGCCCCCGACTCTACTGAGCCAGGCGGAGGCGGCGGAGGTTCTGGGTGTCTCGGAGCGCACCTTCCGGCGCTGGCGCGACCGCTACGAGGCGGAGGGAGCCGACGGTCTCTACGACCGCCGCCTGGGCCGCCTCTCGGCGCGGCGCGCGCCGGTGGACGAGGTGGCGCGGGTGCTGGAGTTGTTCGACACCCGCTACTGGGACTTCACGGCCAAGCACTTCCACGAGAAGCTGGTGGCCGATCACGGCTTCAAGCGCAGCTACAACTGGCTGCGGCTGAGCTTGCAAGCCCATGGGCGCAGCGCGCGGCGCCCAGGCGTGGGGCGCACCGGCGCAAGCGGCCGCGCCGTGCCCTGCCCGGCATGATGTTGCACCAGGACGGCTCGAGCCACGAGTGGGTCCCCGGTCGAGGGTGGGACCTGATCGTCACCATGGACGATGCGACCAGCGATATCTACTCGGCCTTCTTCGTCGCCGAAGAGGGCACCATGTCGAGCTTCCAGGGGGTGTCCGAGGCGATCCGGGCCAAGGGCCTGTTCTGCTCGCTCTACGCCGACCGCGCCAGCCACTACTGGAACACGCCCGAGGCCGGCGGCAAGGTGGACAAGGACACCCCGACCCAGGTCGGCCGCGCCCTGGCGCAGCTCGGCATCGAGTTGATCCCGGCCTACTCGCCCGAGGCAAGGGGGCGCTCGGAGCGCATGTTCGGCACCTTGCAGAAGCGCCTGCCCCAGGAACTCAGGCTCGCCGGCATCACCGACATGGTCGAGGCCAACCGCTTCCTCAAGGAGGTCTTCCTGCCACAACACAACGCCCGCTTCGCGACCCCGGCCGAGGACCAGGGCACCGCCTTCGTCCCCTTCACCGGCGCGCTCGACGACATCCTGTGCATCCACGAGGAACGCACCGTCTCAAACGACAACACGGTGCGCTACAAGCGCCTGGCACTTCAGATCCCCGCCGGCCGCCACCGCCGCCATTACGTCAAGGCCAGGGTCCGCGTCCACGAATACCCCGACGGCACAATGGCCGTCTTCCATGGACCGCGATGTCTGGCGCGATACCACGCCGATGGCCAACCGATCGACAGCCAAACCCGCGAGGCCGCGTGACCCGCTTCGACGCGACCGACCGGCGCCCTGTGGACAAGTGGACAGCCGCTCCGCGACCGACCACTTCCCCACAGGGCCAGAAACCGCAACAGAAGCGGTCAACTCATATGGTACATAAACCGGTCAACTCAGAATGTTCTCGACACAATAGGGCCGGCTGCAGCGGGCCGTTCACGCACGTTTTAGGGGCGGGCTGGCGGCTCATGGATCACTGTTTCAGCGCCTCGAACTCGAACATCAGCTGGACCTCGTCGCCGACCAGCGCGTCGGTGCCGTAGGTCATGGCGAACTCGCTGCGGCGAAAGCTGGTCCGTGCCGACATGCCGATCGTCTTCTTCTTGTGGCCGAACGGGTAGACCGCGACCTGGTTGAGCTCGATATCGACCGTGATCGGCCGTTTCTGGCCCAACAGCTCGAGCTCGCCGTGGATCCGGCCGGTCGTGTCGGTCAGCTTCTCGGCGCTGGTGCCGACGAAAACAATTTTCGGAAACTCCCGGGCATTGAGGAAATCCGGGCTGCGCAGGTGCCGGTCGCGACGCTTGTGGTTGGTGAAAACACTGCCGGAATTGATCTCGATCCGCAGGTCGCTGACCGCCTGCGCCGCCTCGACGAACGTGAACGAGCCCGATGCCTTGAGGAACATGCCGATCTGGTTCTGGAAGCCCAGATGGCTGACCATGAACGCGACCGAAAAATGCTCGGGGTCGATCTCATAGGCCTCCGGTTCGGCCTGTGCCGGCGCGGCGGCCAAGCTTGTCATCACCAGGGCTGCGATCAGACCGTGGCGAACCAACGCCTCAACTCTCATACTTCACCTCCAGACGGGCCGCGCTCAGCTGGCGCAGGATATCGGTTAGGAACGAGCCGGCCAGCGCCGCCAGCGCCACGCCGGCGATCGGCGCCGCCACGCCCGGCGCGACCGCCGGCGCCAGGCAGACGACCAACGCCAGCGTCTGGATCACACATATCGCCTGCCGCCGTCGGCTCGCCGGCAGCGGCCGCCGCAGTGCCGGCCAGAGCAGGCCGGCGGCGCCGAAGGCATAGCGCATCGCGCCGGCGGCCAGGACCCATGCGCCGGTCTTGCCGAACTGCCAGACCAGCAGGGCAAGGATCAGCACGAACAGCGCATCGGTCTCCATATCGAAGCGCGCGCCGAACGCGGACGCCCCGTAGCGCCGCGCCAGCCAGCCGTCGACCCCGTCCAGCGCCGCCGCGGCCAGGGCGACGGCCGCAACGGCCCACGCCTGGGCAGCACCGGTCGGCCCCAGCGCCACCACGCCGCCGATCGCGCAGACAAGGATCGCGCGCGCCAGCGTCGCCTGGTTGGCAATCCCGAAGCGATCGGTCGGCGGCCGGTGCGGCCCGGTCAACAGCAACGCCACGAGAACGGCATAGCAGGCCGCGCTGACGGCCACCGCCGGCAGATCGTAGCCGACGCCGAGGCCCAGCAACACGACGAGCGCGCCGCCGCCGGCCAGGTGGCCGACGGTGTTGTTGCGCGTTGCCGCCGCGATGCCCGGCACGTTCAATCTCCCCTGCTCAACTTACTCAGCGGTGCCCGGGCACCGCCACCGCCGCTACTCGTTGCGCAGCAGCGGCGCGGCCTTCTGCCCCAGCGCGCGCCAAGTTCCGGCGAAACCGAAGGCGAGTGTCACCGACAGACTGCCGAGGGTCGCGATGATCACCGCATCGGGAATGAACGTCCAGTCCACTTCCATGATCCAGCGGAGGACTGCCCAGGCGGCGAGCGAGCCCAGCACCGCGGCGATCAGTGCCGTCGCCAGGCCCAACAGGCCATACTCCAGGACGAACGCCGTCAGCATGTTGCGTCGCGTCGCGCCGAGGACCTTCAGCACGACCGCGTCATAGACGCGCCGCCGGTGGCCGGCCGCGATGGCGCCGGCCAGCACGAGGGTGCCGGCGACCACGGTCAGCGACGCGGTGAGCCGCACCGCCGCGCCGATATCCTCGATGATCGTGTTGATCGTCTCCAGGGTATCGCGCACGCGGATCGCGCTCACGTTGGCGAACGCGTTCGTCACGTCGCGCTCCAGCGGGCCCTCGGCCTCGGGCGCGCCATAGACCGTGGCGATATGGGTACGCGGCGCACCTTCCAGGGTGCCGGGCGAAAAGATCATGACGAAGTTGATGCCCAGGGTCTGCCAGTCGATGTCGCGCAAATTTGCGATCGTGCCCTCGATCTCGCGGCCCAGCACGTTGACGGTCAGGGTATCGCCGAGACCGACGCCGAAGCCGCGCGCCGTCTCGGCATCGAAGCTGATCCGCGGCGCGCCGCCGTAGTCGGCCGGCCACCATGTGCCGTCGACAACCGTGCTGCTCTGCGGCGGCGCTGCCGACCAGGTGACGCCGCGGTCGCCGCGCAGCACCCAGCGCGACTCCGGCGCCACGTCGGCCTCGCGCGCCGGCTGTCCGTTGATCGCGGTGATGCGGCCGCGCAGCATCGGCACCGCCACGACCCGCTCGATGCCCGGCGTCGCTGCGGCGATCGTCTGGAAGCCGTCGATCTGGCGGCCTGGATGTCGATGAAAAAGAACGCCGGCGCGTCTTCCGGCAGGTCCTCGATGAACTGGCGGCGCAGATTGCCCTCGATCAGCGCGACCGTCACCAGGACCGTGAGGCCGAGGCCGAGCGACAGGACGACGCCCGCGGTCGGCGCGCCGGGCCGGTGCAGGTTCGCCAGCGCGAGCCGCAGCTCCGGATGGCGCACGCCGTGTACCCGCCGCGCGCACGCCATGACGCCGGCGCCGAACAGGCGGAACGCGCCGAGCGCGATACCCGCGGCGATGACGAACTACAGGGCCAGGAAGCGGTCCAACGACGTCGCCACGGCCAGCCCCGCCAGCACGCCGCCGACGATGATCGTCGCCGCGATATAGCGCCGCGGCGGCCACGCCGCGGCCGGCGCGACCAGGTTGCGGAACAGGCTCGCCGCGGGGATCTGGCCGGCCCGCGCCACCGGCCAGATCGAGAATACCAGCGCCGTCAGCAAACCGAACAGGGCGGCCAGCGCCAAGGGTGCGGGAAACACGCCGATCCGCGCCGCGATCGGCAGCACGCTGGCGACCGCGCCGGCAAACGCCAGCGGCGCGAGCGCGCCGAGCGCGACGCCGGCAGCGATGCCGACGAGCGCCAACATCAAGATCTGCAGCAGATAGATCTTGAAAATCAGCCGCGACGGTGCGCCCAGGCATTTCAGCGTGGCGATGACGCCGGCCTTGCCGTCCAGGTAGGCGCGCACCGCGTTGGCGACGCCGACGCCGCCGACGAGCAGCGCCGTCAGCCCGACCAGGGTCATGAATAGCGTCGTGCGCTCGACCATGCGCTGCAGCCGCGGCGCGGCGTCGTCCAGCGTGCGCACCCGCCACGCCGCCGCCGGAAACGCGGCCACGAGGTCGCGGGCCCAGGCGCCCGGTTCGACGTCCGCCGGCAGCCGTACGCGGTAGTGGTAGTAGATCAGGCTGCCCGGTTGGATGAGCCCGGTGTCCGGCAGCGCGGAGTCGCTGATCAGCACGCGCGGCCCCAGCACGAAAAAGCGCGCGGCGCCGCCGACGCGGTCGGGCTCGTGGCCGATGATGGCCCGCACGTCCAACTCGGTGTCGCCGACGCGGATGACGTCGCCGACCGCGATGCCCAGCCGCTCCAGCAGGTTGGGCTCCACGGCCGCACCCCAGCGCCCATTGCGTTGACCCAGCAGGGCCTCGCGCGACAGCGTCGGCTCGGTCTCCAGCGCGCCGTACAGCGGATAGGCCGCATCGGCGGCACGCAGCTCGACGAGGCTACGCCGGGCCGCGTCGTCGCTGCCGACGCGTGCCATCGCGCGCAAGTCGGCGATGCCCGAGGTCGGCCCGGCGGCGGCCAGGTAAGCGCGCTGATCGTCGGTGATCGGCTGGTGGATCTGGCGCAGCGCAATGTCGCCGCCCAGGATCGCCTGCGCGTCTTCCTCCAGCCCCTTCAGGATCGACTGCGAGACGGATCCGACCGCCGCGATCGCGGCGACACCCAGCGTCAGCGATGCCAGGAAGATGCGAAACCCGCGGATGCCGCCGCGCAGCTCACGCCGCGCCAGTTTGAACGCCAGGCGCCAGTCGCCGGTGGCGCCCGCCGTCATGGGTCGGCCCCGGCCGCCACGACGGTGCGCGCGCCGGGGTCGACGGCGCCGTTGACGATGCGGCCGTCGGACAGGCGGACGACCCGGTCACAGCGCCCGGCGACGGCGTCGTCGTGGGTGATCAGCACGAGCGTCGAGCCGTGCTGTCGCTGCAACGTGAACAGGACGTCGATGACGATGGCGCCGGTGTCGCCGTCCAAATTGCCCGTCGGCTCGTCGGCCAACAGCAGCCGCGGCCGCATCACGAAGGCGCGGGCAAGGGCGACGCGCTGCTGCTCGCCGCCCGACAGCTGCGCCGGATAGTGCTGCAGCCGGTGGCCCAGGCCGACCGCTTCCAGGCCCTCGGCCGCGCGGTCGAAGGCGTCCCTGCGGCCGGCGAACTCCAGCGGCACGGCGACGTTCTCCAGCGCGTTCATCGCCGGCACCAGGTGGAACGCCTGGAAGACGATGCCGATGGACTCGCGCCGAAACAGGGCGAGAGCGTCCTCGTCGAGCCCGCCGACGTCGCGGCCGGCGACGCGCACGACGCCGCTGGTCGCGCGCTCCAGGCCGGCGATCACCATCATCATGGTCGACTTGCCGGAACCCGACGGGCCGACGACGCCGACCGTCTCGCCGCTGCCGACCGTCAGGTCAAGCCCGCGCAGAATGTTGACCTCGCCGCCGGCACTGGCCAAATGAAGGTGCACGTCCTGCAACAGCACGATGGGCTCGGCGATGTTCGTCCGATCGGAATTCATGCGGCCCCGGCCGAGCCTCCCTCCCTGGCGGCGTCGCCGCGACACGACGCCAACCAGGGCATATGGCGACAATGGGGCGGCGTTCAATGGTTTGGCGGCCGTGGCGGTGCTGCTGCTCGGCCTCGTCGCCCTGGCGGCGGCGCCGGCGACGACGCCCGCGGCGGCCGCGGAGCCGGTCGTCATCGTCGCCCTCGGCGATAGCCTGACGGCGGGCTTCGGCGTGGCCGAGGCGGACGCCTTTCCGCACCAGCTCGAGGCGGCGCTGGCGACCTCTGGCATCGCCGCGCGGGTGATCAACGCCGGCGTGTCCGGCGACACGACCGCGGGCGGCCGCGCCCGCCTCGACTGGGTGCTGCCCGACGCGCCCGGCCTGGTGCCCGACCTGGTGATCGTCGAGCTCGGCGCCAACGACGGGTTGCGCGGCCTCGACCCGCGGGCGACCAAGGCGAACCTCGACGACATCCTCGGCCGGCTGGCCGCGCGCGGCATCAAGGCGCTGTTGACGGGCATGTTCGCGCCGCCGAACCTGGGGCCGCAGTACGGCGCCGAATTCAAGGACGCGTTCCCGGCCCTGGCCGAGGCCCATGGCGTCGTCTTCTATCCGTTCTTCCTCGCCGGCGTGGCGGCCCGGCCGGCGCTCAACCAGGCCGACGGCATCCACCCC
Source organism: Alphaproteobacteria bacterium (assembly GCA_965261585.1). Taxonomy (GTDB): domain Bacteria; phylum Pseudomonadota; class Alphaproteobacteria; order UBA6615; family UBA6615; genus CBDHDN01. The sequence goes on along the minus strand of CBDHDN010000041.1, from coordinate 12,587 downwards.
AATCCACGTGGCGTGCGTGTTATCGTCGAGGGCATAACACCCTACGTCGTCCGCGCCCTTGCCGATGATGATGCAGGTCCATGACGCGCTATCGCCACGCCTTTGCCGCTGCTGGGGCCGCCGCCGGGGCCGCTGGAGATTGGTCCCAGCTGACCAATAGCTGCCTCGATGATCTGGGTGGGCGCAACGGCGGCGGCACGCTCGGCCTGCTCTACGCGACGGCGGAGCTGGCGGACGACCTGCCCAGCATCCTTACGTTCCTGCGCGATTCGACGGGCGTGCCCCACTGGGCCGGTGCCGTCGGCGGCGGCGTCTGCGCCACCGGCATCGAAGCATTCGGCGAGCCGGCGCTCAGTGTGCTGATCGCCGACCTGCCGGCCGACGACTTCCGCATTTTGCCCACCGTCGTCGACGCCCCGGACGACACGGTCGACGCCATCGGCGACTGGTTGGCGGCACGCGCGCCACGCTTCGGCATCGTCCATGGTGACCCGGCTAACGCCAGGGTCGTGTCCATCGTGCCGGCACTGGCCCAGGCAACCGGCTGCTTCTTCGTTGGCGGACTCACGAGTGGCGGCCCCGACGGCGGTGGTCAGATCGCCGATGGGGTCACCGGCGGCGGCGTCTCGGGCGTACTGTTCGCCGCGGACTTCACCGTGGCCGCGGGCCTGACCCAGGGCTGCTCGCCGCTTGGCCCGCCCCATCGAGTTACCAAGGCGGCCGAGCACGTCATCACCAGCCTCGACGAGCGGCCGGCGCTGGATGTACTGAAGCAGGACATCGGCGAGGTCCTGGCGCGCGACCTGTCGTGCCTCGGCGGCTATGTGCACGCCGCCGTGCCGGTCGCCGGCAGCGACACCGGCGACTACCTCGTGCGCAACCTGATCGGCATCGATCCGGCCAAGGGGTGGCTTGCGATCAGCGGCGCCTTCGCGCCCGGCGACCAGGTGATGTTCGTGCGCCGCGACCCCGAAAGCGCCATCACCGACCTGCGCGAGATGGTGACGCGCGTCGCCCGGCGCGCCGGCGAGGCGGCGAGCGCGGCCGTCTATCACAGCTGCGTCGCCCGCGGGCCCAACCAGTTCGGCCCGGGCTCGGTCGAGCTGCGCAATCATTCGCGAGGCCCTGGGCGACCTGCCGCTGGTCCGGCTTTTTCGGCAGTGGTGAAGATTTCCCACGACCGGCTTTACAGCTATACAGGCGTCTTGACGCTGCTGCTCTAGCGTCGGCTGGAGCACGGGCCCTGGGGAGTGCGCCGGCCATGATCCGCCTGTTCGTAGCCGTTGAATTGCCCGAGCAGGTGCGCGACCGGCTGGCCCGCATTTCCTATAACCTGGCCGGCGCCCGTTGGCTCGACGGCGATGCCGTACACCTGACGCTGCGCTTCATCGGCGAGGTCGATCACGATGTGGCGGCGGACATCGACGATGCGCTGTTGCGCGTCGCGGCGCCGGCCCCTTCCAGCTATGCCTCGCCGGCGTCGGGCATTTCGGCTCGCGGCGGCCGCGCGGCCGTGCTGTGGATCGGTGTCGGAGCGTCGTCGGCGCTCGCGCAGCTGCAGGCCAAGATCGAGAGCGCGCTGGTGCGCACGGGCCTGGCGCCGGAGGGCCGCAAGTTCCACCCGCATGTGACCCTGGCGCGGCTCAGGGCCACGCCGGCCGATCGCCTTGCGCCGATCCTCGCCGACCTCGGTGCCCTGCGGCTCGGCCCCTTCACGGTCGAGCACTTCACGCTGTTCTCCAGCATGCTCGGCAAGGACGGCGCCGTCTACACGCCGGAGGCGCGCTATCCGCTGGCTGTCGGGCCGGCCGTCACGGCTGCCGCCGACTAGATCCAATCTGTCGGGATTCCTTACACAATCAGACTGTCATCAACGAGCCTGGGCGTCCGCCAGCGGCGCCCAACCACCGGATTCGTCCCCAAGCCCATGTCTGTGTTTCTTACAGTTGCCACGCGCCCCCCGGCCGGCCGGCGAGCCAGCCGCTTGAAATCATTTGCAAAGCCTGGATGGGCCGCCACTGGCATGTCGCTTGCATGTAACAAGCCACGGAAACTGGCTCCTCGGCGTCATGCACGATCTCCGAGGGGGGTAGAGTGAACGTTGTAGCGCGAACGAACGGACGACGCCGATCCGGACGTAAGCTCTTCCTGTTGGCAGCAACGTCGCTGCTGGCCTTGAGCGCCGCCGGACAGGCCAACGCCGAGCTCTTTCCCGATAGCGAGGAAATCCGCAAATACCTGATCGTCGGCATGAAGAGCCAGACGAACGGCGACGCCGTCAACGTGAACAGCTCCAACGAACTTGGTGCGAACCAGGAGTTCCTGTCCTCGTCCGACCCCAATACGCACGACGTCTTCGCGGCCCGTTGGGCCGCGGGCGGAGGTAGCGCGAACGCCACGCCGCCGCCGGCTGCGCCTGTCTTCGAGGGTATCGACTGGAGCGGCAACGTCGCCGTGACCAGCGGTACCGGTCGCTTCAGCATGTCCGACATCGACGTCTATGCCGACCTCGGCGTGCATTGTGCGACAGCGCCCTGCGATCAAAGCGTAAGCAATACGCTCTGGTTTCAGGACCAGCAGACGACGCCGTTCGGCGCCATGCCGGTGGTCGGCGTGTCGGCGTTCAATCCGACCAACTTGAAGAACGAACTCATCGACTGGAAGGCCTTCATCGACGGCCTGACGGCGGAAACCACGCTCACGAGCAACATCGAGTACGAGAACAGCATCGACGGTGTTGGACCTCGTGTCACCGACCTCAACGCAATCGACTCGAACGACGACGGAATCGCCGTTATCGACATCAACATCGACGGGGGAAACAGCGATTTCGAGATCAACAACTCCGACTGGATCCTGCAGGGCGACGACGACGTTTTCGCGGTCTTCCTGATCCTCGGCGACACCAACATGCTCATGAGCGATTCCAGCATCGTGCTGGGCGACGGCGACGGCGGCATCGGCGGCGGTTCGGCCAGCGACGCGCCGCGTGACCTGGGCGCTATCTTCTACAAGGGATCCGACGGCTACAACAGCAGCGACGAGGTCTTCAACGGCAACAACGTCATACTCAACGGGATCGGTCTGTGGGATCTGGTCAATATCGGCGGCGACCCGACGCTGACCGTCAGCGACCAGGGCACGACCGAGATCAACATCAACAACGGCCAGGGCTGCGCCCAGTTTGTCAGCTCGACCGTGACGTTCAACGATGTCCGCTGGAACCGCTGCGGCGTCGGCGCCGCGGAGGCGCCGCCGCCGGTGGTTCCAGAACCCGCGACGCTGGCCCTGTTCGGCTTCGGTCTGGCCGGTCTTGGCGCCATGGCGCGCCGGCGCAGGCGGGCGTGACCTGACCACGACGACGCCAGCCGTCGCTTGCACCGATCCAGACAACCCCAGGGGTCACCGCCAATGAAGCGATCCGGCTTGGCGCGGCGGCGCCGCCTATTGCTCTTCGGCTTGTTCGCGGCCGTCGCGATCGCCGGTTGCGGCCGCGCCGTGGATACGACGACGTTGATCGACCGCGCGGCGGCGTTCCGCGCCCAGGGGGATGTCGAATCGGCGCTCATCGAACTTCGCAACGCCGTGCGGCAAGCGCCCGGCAATCAGCCCGCGCGCGCGTTGCTCGCCGCGGTCTTCGTCGACCAGGCCGCCGGCTTCCGCGCGGCCGACGACCTGCACCGCAGTATCGGGGCGCTCGAGAGCGCGCTGCGCTGGCACGCCGGGGCCGAGCTGGCCCGCGCCGAGCTGGTCCAGGACTATCTCGACATGGCCGCGCAAATGGCCGCCAAGGGCGACCACGCCACGCGGATCGCCGCGCTGAAGGGCGCCGTCACGACGGCGCCCAAGCACGGCGAGGCGCGGCTGCGCCTGGGCGCGGCCTATCTGGAGGCGAATGCTGCCGCGGACGCCGCAAAGGAGCTCCAGCGCGCCGAGCGGAACGGCATCGAGCGGTTCAGGCTGGTTGCGCCGCTTGGCGAGGCGTGGCTGCGGCTGGCCGAATATGAGCGTCTGCTCGGCACGTTTCATCCCGACGATCCGATGCTGGCCGACGACCGGCCGCTGGTCTATGCCCTGCGCGGCCGTGCCCTCGCGGGCATTGGCGACATCGCCGGCAGCCGGGCTGCGTTCTGGCATGCATTGCGGGCAGACCCGGCGAACGTCGCGGCCCTGGTCGGCCTGGCCCGCCTGGCAATTGACAGCGGTGACCTGGCGACGGCGGAGGCCCGCCTGACCGCGGCCGCGGCGCGCACGCCGGGCGCGCCGCGCGTCTTGGCCCTGCAGGCCGAGCTGCAGCAAGGGCTCAGCAACTATGGCAAGGCCACGACGGCCTATCGGGCATTGCTGCAGATCGAGCCGGGCAACGTGTCCGCGCGCCTCGGGCTGGCATTGGTGGAAATCCTCGGCGGCAACCTCGAACGTGCGATTGCCGAGATCGAGCCGCGGTTGGCGCAGCTGCCGGCGGATCCCAACGCGAACTATCTGCGCGGACTCGCGGCCTACCTGTTGGGCGGCTACCCGACCGCCGCCAGGCACGCGGATGTTGCACTTGTCGGCGCGCCGGGGCATCTGCCCACCAAGCTTCTGCGCGGCGCCACGGCCGTGGCACCGCGGGACTACGAAACCGCCGTGCTCTATCTCGACGACGTCGTTGCTGCTGATCCTGGGCACCGCACGGCGCGGCGGCTGCTGGGTCAGGCGCTGCTTCGGGTCGGTCAGGCGGACGCGGCGCTGGCGGTTCTGCGGCCGCTCGACGGTCTGAATGTCGACGACACCGCCTTGATCGGCGTGATCGGCGATGCCGCGATTGGCGCCGGCGATCTGCTGCTTGGCGAGAGCTACTACAGGCGCCTTGCCGCACTGCAGCCCGACCGCGCCGACTTGCGAGTCCGGCTTGGCGCCGTCCAGGCGGCGCGCGGCCGTGTCGAGGAAGGCATGCACGACATCGAGGCGGCGCTCGGCACCGACCCGACATACGCCAGCGCCCATGCAGCGTTGGCGATGGCGCACCTCCAGGCAAACGACCGCACCTCCAGGCAAACGACCACACCGCTGCGCTGGCCAGCGCGAACCGGCTCATCGAGCATGCTCCGGGCAGCGCGACGGGTCACATGCTTGCCGGATACGCGTCCTTGCGCACCGGACAGCCGCAAGCCGCGCGCCGCCAACTCCGCGAAGCCTTGTCGATCGATCCGACAAACGGCCCGGCCGCCCGGCCGCCCGGCTGCTCGCCAGCTTGCTTGTCGGCAGTGATACCGACACCGCGCGCACGCACCTCGAAGCGGCCCTCGCCGCGGCGCCTCACGATGTCGATCTGCTGCTTTCGCTGGCCGAGCTCGAACTCGGTGCGAACGACGCGGCCGCCGCCGAGGTCCGGTTTGAACAGCTGGTCGCCGTCGCGCCCGCTGCGTTGGCCCCTCGCATCGCCTTGGCGCGGCTCTATCTGCTGCGCGGCACACCGCGGCAGGCGCTGGCGGTGACGGAAGACCGCCTGGCCGATCACGGCGGTAATCTGGCCTTGCTCGATGTCGTCGGCCGCGGCCGGCTTGCCGTTGGCCGCACCCGGGGCGCCATCGACGTTCTGCGCCCGCTCGCCGCCGCGCTGCCACGCTCTGCGCCGGCCCAGTATGGGCTCGCCAGGGCCTACGAACTTGCCGGCAATCGGGTGCTCAGGCGCGCTCGACTGCGGGCTGCGCTGGCCGCCGATCCCGGCCACGAACGGGCGTCGCTCGAGCTCGGCCGGTTGCTGCTGGCCGATGGCGACGGAGCCGGGGTCGCTGCCCTGGTGACCAGGCTGCGTGGGGCGGCGCCCGATCATCCATTTGTCTCTGAGGTCGATGGCTACGACGCGCTGCGCCAGGGCCGCCATGCCGACGCGGTGTCGCTTCTCGCCCGCGCGGCGGACCAGGCGCCGTGGTCCAACCTGGCTGTCGCTCTGGCCGACGCCCAGCATGCCGCCGGGCTGGCGCAAGCGTCGATCGAAACGCTGGAGGCTTGGCTCGCCGAGGCGCCCAATGACGATCCCGTGCGCTTCGTTCTATCGAACCGCTACATCGGTCAACGGCGAGTCGAAGATGCCCTGACGGCTTTGCGGACCCTTGAGGCGCGGGCACCGGACAACGTCTTCGTTCTCAACAACATCGCCTGGTTGCGGATGACAATGGGCGACGCGACCGGCGCGGCCAGGTATGCCGAGCGGGCGCTCGCCGTGGACAGGCGGGATCCGAAAGTGCTGGACACCGCCGCGTCGATCCAATTGGCGCTCGGTCGCGCCGATCGCGCGGCGGCGTTGTGGCAGCGGGCGCTGGCCATCGAGCCGGCCAGCGGCGTGTATCGAGAGAACCTGTCGCGGGCCGTCGCCGCCGTGTCCGAATAGCCAGGGGCCGGGCCGCCGCCCGGTTCCGCTCAGGTGCGCGGCTGCATCTTCGCCGGGCCGCCCTTGGCCACGCCCAGCGTCGTCTCGCGATGCAGGATGTAGCGGCCGCTGGCGATGACGATGGCGGCGCCCAGCGCCGACGATTTGCTTATTGCGTTCGCTGATCGCTGGATCAGAAGGCCTTGCGAAGGCCAAGGACGATCGCGTAGTCGCGCTCCAACTGCGGACCGTCCAAGTCCTGAAACACCGGCAATATGCCCTCGGCCGAGAGGCCGACGCCCCGCAGCGCCCCCGACGGTATGACGAGGTTGACGCCGATGCCGATACTGACGCGCTCACCGCTACGCAGTTTCGGATCGGCGGTCGGGACCTGCAGCGGGTTGAGCCGCGGATCCGCGCCGTCGATGTTTTCCTGCGTTTCGCCGATGACCCGCAAGGACGAGCTCAACGACCCGGTCCATTTGCGTGCGCCCCACACGGTTGCCTGATAGGCGTTGCCGAGTCGATAGCTTCGATCGTTCGTGCCGAGGCGAACCGCCGCGCGCCCCTGAAGGCCCCAGGAATAGTCGGCCGCCCGGCCGGAGTAGGTCGCGGCTGGCAGGAAGTCGACGGTGCCGGACCCGTTTTGCATTGGGTATGGCAACAGCTGATCTGTCCCCGCGGGCGTGTCGTCCCGTTCGTCGATTGACCCGGTTGGCAGGCGGATGCCGCCGGTGATCCGCAACGTGTGCCGACCGGCCGCAAAGGCGGTGACGCCGAGCATGACGCGGGCGTCGCCAAGGCCGCCGGAGCGGGTGGTAAACGATCCACCGGCGCGCGTTCTGTGATCCATTTCCTTGTGCAGATAGGGCAGGGCCGTGGCGACGAACAGTTTGTCGGTCACTCCATAGGCTGCTCCCAGGACGGCCGCGTCGACGTCCATCCTCACGGGCGTCACGGGAAATCGCACCAGTACCGCGGCCGTGCCGACGTCGGATGTGCCATCGCGGTTGCCGTCCATCCGCATCCGCATGTAGCGGAGCGCGAGCATCAATCGGCCCGCCGGCGGGCTCATGCCGCCAACCACGCCGGATGGCGGTGCCATATCGGGCCGCGGCGTCATGATCTCGCCCCGGGGCGGCGCAAGCTGAGCCGTATTCGTACCCGCTCCGTCAGGAACAGCCGCCGCACCGAGGTCAAGGCCGATGGCGCGGGCCCCATGAAAACCGGCTGACGCCGGCGAGTTGACGGCACCCGCCATCAACAGCACGAGGAAGATCAGGCGGGGGCGCTTCATGTTCGGCAACCCGGCAATGTTTCGGCCATGGGGCACCGACGAATCCGCCGCCCAGCGCAGCCGCTGACTGTCAGGGAGCATAGAGCCTTCAGCCGATGGAAGGTCAAGGATGGTATGGCGCGGCGCGGACTGTTCGCCTCGGACGCCGCTCAGGTGCGCGGGTGCATTTTCGCCGGGGCACCCTTGGCCACGCCCAGCGTCGTCTCGCGGTGCAGGATGTAGAGGCCGCTGGCGATGACGATGGCGGCGCCCAGCGCGACGTTCCAGCCCGGGATCGTGCCCCAGACGAACAGGCCCAGGCCCGTCGCCCACAGGATGTGCCCGTATTCGAACGGCGCGACGACGGCGGCCGGCGTCCGCGCATAGGCCTCGGTGATCAGGATCAGCGCAGCCCCGCCGATCAGCCCGACGCAGACGAACAGCGCCAAATCGACGAGCGATGGCGTGACCCAGAAGAACGGCAGCATCAGTCCGCTGGCCACCACGGTGATCAGCGAGAAATGAAAGGCGATGCCGGCGCTGTGGTCGGTCCGGCTCATCCGCCGGCTCAGCAGCATCGTCGCCGCGGCGCCAAAGGCGCCGGCGAGCGCGATGGCCGCCGCCGGCTCGAACGCCGCGGCGCCCGGCCGCAGAACGACGAGGACGCCGACGAGGCCGACGAGGACCGCGATCGTCCGGCGCCAGCCGACCTGCTCGCCCAGCATCGGCACCGACAACATGGTGACGAACAGCGGAATTGCGAAGCCGATCGACGTCGCCTCGGCCAGCGGCAGCACGGCGAAGGCATGGAAGAACGCCAGCGTCGCGCCGACGCCGATGACGCCACGCAGAACGTGCAGGCCGGGGTGGCTGGTGCGCAGCAGGCGCGGCCCGCCGGCGCGCGCCAGGAAGATCGTGATCGGCACGAACGCGAACAGGCTGCGGAAGAACAGCAACTGCGGCACCGGGTAGTCGGCGGCCAGCCACTTGACCAGCGCATTCATGATCGCGAACAGCGAGATCGCCAGCGCCGCGAAGACGATGCCGCGCGCCCGGTTGGTAGTGGCTGTGGCGGCTGCGGCGGCGGGGACAATGCGGGCGGTGGCCGAGGCGGGCCCCGGCGAGGCGGGCCCCGGCGAGGCGGCGACAAGAGACATCTTCAGGGGTACCTGAGGCTAGACTGTCACGCGCACTACCTAAGCACGCCGGTGCGGCCGAACCAGGGACGTTTGCGCAGTTCAGCCCCGCAGTTTTTGCGGGGCTACGAGTAACCGGTTCTTACGTGTTGGGTCAGCGAGGAAGGAATGGCCGCTGTGGTCGCCCAGTGCGGCGACGGTTAGCGCATCTACTGCAGCAACGTCACGCAGCGCCCGGTGAGCTCGCACCTGGCCGGCACGTTGCTGGCGTCGAAATTTCCGTTTAGATAGAGCGTCGAGTTCGAGTCCAGCAGGAAGCGATCGGCGATGATCGCGGTAAAGTCGACGGTGCCGACGCCTGAGCTGTTGCTGTCCAAATCGATGGTACCCCTCGGAAAATAGAGGGTTCCCTCATATTGCTGGTTGGTGTTGCTGTCGAACTGATGAATTCGTCCGAGCGGCGACTCGCGATCCTCGAAAAATATGATCCCTTCCATCAGCCCGGAGGTCGGAGCCGCCAGGTTCACCTGGGTATTGCTGTCGAAGTCGACCGTCGCTTCCGCGCCGGTAAGGTAAAACCCCACATCGGTTCCGCTCATCGATACGTTGCTGTCCAGATCGAGTGGCCCGTCCTTGATGATGTAGATGCCCGGCAGCAAGGTGATCGTCACGTTGCTGCGACCCCTAAGGCCACCGCAATAGATACCGGGCGAAAGCGTGTGGGAGTCGTTTCCATCGAGCACGGTGTCGTTGAAGTCGCAGCCGGCAGACGACGGCGGCAGTAAATCAGCCAGAAGATCCGGCTTGACTGGACAGCCGGTATCGGGGAGCGGCGAATAGCTGCTGGGTGCGCCGCTGTAGTAGCCGTTCACGCACATGGAATCGGCGGTGATGGTTGCGTTCGAGAAGGTCGATAACGCCAGCGAGTCGTCCGAGTTGACCTGGATCGAGCAGCCATTGAGAGTGATGTTGGAGTTGGAATCGACCCGGATTCCCTCGCCGTCCGGTGCGAGGGCCAACAGGCAAAACGGCTTGCCGATTCCGGCGACGGAGGAGGCGCTCACGTCGACGCTGCGATGGCCGAAGACTTGGGCGAAAAAGGCAGCCGCCGGGTTGCCGTTCGCGTCGGCCGACCGGGTTGCCACTCTGACGGCGTCCGGCGATTCGCCGCCCGGCTCGAACGTCCGCGCCGCGGCATCCCAGGTGCCCACGACGACGTCGGCATTGACCAGAACGTCGCCGTAGCTGGCGACCGGCATGCTCTTCGCCACGAACTCGAACGCGACCGCCGTGGTCTCGGCGACATCCGGCAGTTGACTGGCCGCGCCAGTGCGCCGGCGTCGGCGGTCGTCTGAAGCTTGTTTTGGCGGGCGTAGAGATAGGCCGTGTCGAGGGCGAGCGCGCCAAAGCCGGCAAGCATGAACAGGACCAGTGCGAATATCAGCAACACCGCTCCCCGTTGGTCTTGGGCAAATCTCTTGCCCAAGGCCCTGGAAACCCGGCGCGGTTGCTTTGTCCCATCGCACGGTGGCATGCGTCATTCCCTGCGCATCGTCACCGACGCCGTCATGTCACCGGCGCCAAACAAGTCGAGGATATCGACCAGTGTTGCCTGTGACATGGGTACGGTGACTTCGACGGTGACGTCGTGATCGGCGGGATTGCTGGGGTCCGGCTCCTGGGTCTGGACGGTGAAACTCATCGCCCATCCGGCCAAACGGTCGAGCGCGACCTGCTGCGCCTCCGACGCCGAAACGTCGCCCAGCGCCAGGGCGCGGGCCGCCGCACGGGCCGCATCGGTCATCTTGTTCTGGAGAAAGAACAGCGCCCCGAACTGAATCGCCGAGGCGATGAACATCACGAGGATCGGCACCAAGAACGCCATTTCGGTGGCCACGGTCCCGCTGCGCCAGCGATCCGTGATGCCGCCGTTGCCGCTGCCCGTATCCAAGCGAAGGCGCCGCAACGAACGGGCCACGCGGTTGATTGACGATCCTTGCATCGTATCCCCGCGACTAGTTCCGGAACCTGGTGTTGTCAGTGACCTCGCGGCTGGAAATCTCACGTTGCGGTCGCTGCTGAGCGCAACCGTCTGGGCGAGCCGGTTTGCGGGCCGTCCAGTAAATAACTCTAGGATCATGGAATGAAGAGGCGGCTAATAGTCGTCGAAATTTAGCCTAGACTTGCCGAAAATCACGCCGGACTAATATTAGTTCTCGGAAAATAAAAAAATAATGAGTTGGACCCGATTTCCTTGGACACAGAATTGGCTTAATCGAAGTGTCCAAGGAGGACCGGAACATGACCGATAATTTTGAGAAGAAAGTTGCTGTTGATGGGCCTGTCGGGCGAGCTTGGCTCGTCCACGTTTTCCCCAGGCCAGGCTTTGCCGGCAGGCCTGCTGGGACTTGGCCAGCGATGGACGGTGGTGCGCAAGCGTGAGGTCGTTCTGCGGCTTTTGCGTGACGAGCCGGTGCAACTTCTGTCGCGCCAGTTGGGCGTAGAGATCTTCCGGCTCGAGCAGTGGCGTGAGAAAGCGATCGGCGGGATCGACGCCTCGCTCAAGCAACGCAAGGGCGATCCGGTGCACGCGGAACTGGATAGCGCCATGAAGCGGATCGGAGAGTTGACCATGCAGGTGGAACTGCTGGAGGCCAAGACGGAGACCTTCGGCCCTTTGGGGCGGCGGAGGTCGCGGCGATGAGTGCCGCCACCTCGCCCGGCACGGGTCTGGCCTACGGCCTGCGGCGGGTCTGCGCCGCCTGGGGCATGGCCCGCTCCTCGTTCTACGCCATGACCTCCGGCCAGCACGCCGAGCAGCCGCCGGCAAAGCGTCGGGGACCGAAGCCCGCGATCTCGGACCAGGCGCTGCTGGTGGCGATCGAAGCCGACCTGGAGGCATCGCCCTGGGAGGGCGAGGGCTACCGCAAGGTCTGGGCTCGGCTTCGGGTCTGTCGCGACATCCGGGTTGCCCGCAAGCGGGTGCTCCGCCTGATGCGCGAGAACAATCTGCTCTCGCCCCATCGCTGCCGCCGCCGTGGCGGCAATCCCCATGACGGTGAGATCATCACTCATGCCCCGAACCTCATGTGGGGCACCGATGGCGTTCGGGTGTTCACGGTGGACGACGGCTGGGGCTGGATCTTCACCGCCGTCGAGCATTGGAACGCCGAGTGTGTCGGCTGGCATGTCTGCAAGCGCGGCGACCGCTTCGCCGCCCTGCAGCCGATCTCCATGGGGCTTGCCGGGCTGTATGGCTCGACCGCGGCCGGCGCGGCTCGGGGGCTGGCCTTGCGGATGGATCACGGCTCCCAGTATCTGTCGGACCACTTCACCAACCAGATCAAGTTCTGGGGCATCCAGCCGTCCTACGCCTTCGTCGCCGAGCCCCAGACCAACGGCGTCGCCGAGCGGTTCAATCGCACGCTGAAGGAACAGATCATCCATGGTCGCATCTACCGCAACATCGCGGAGCTGCGGGACGCCGTCCGCGACTTCGTCGAACTCTACAATGCCCAGTGGATCGTCGAAAAGAACGGCTACCTGAGCCCCGCTCAAGCTCGTCAGGCGTGGCACGCCGCGATCTCAATCAGGCCCGCCGCGTGAGACAAACTTGTGTCCAAGGAACCGGGTGCGCTACAGTTCTCGGAAAATAAAAAATAATATACCTGCAACGCAAAGACGCAGCTGCCGGGGCCTTCAGGTGGCCCGGGCGCGTCGCTGACACTTGGTGCTGCCGGGCGAACAAGGTTCCAGCATCGAACCACTACGCCGCGCTGTGCGGCGCTTCTACCTACGCACGCGCCGCCACAAGTGCCGC